>NZ_MDVN01000020.1 GCF_002741945.1 Gaetbulibacter sp. 4G1 | reverse complement strand
GATGAACGCTGTTGCTAAAGGTTAAAAACTAATAGCAAACAGCTATAACTTAAGGTGGTTATAGCGATGGGGCTCACCTCTTACCATTCCGAACAGAGAAGTTAAGCCCATTAGCGCCGATGGTACTGCATTTGTGGGAGAGTAGGTCGTTGCCTTTCTTAAACCCTTCATATTTATTTATGAAGGGTTTTTTTTTGGTTTAATATAGAAGAAGATTATATATGGTGTTTATTCAGATTCTATTTCAACAATCATTTCAATTTCTACTGCTATATTTCCAGGAAGAGAACCCATTCCTACAGCTGCACGAGCATGTTTTCCACGCTCACCAAAAACTTCAACCATTAAATCAGAATAGCCATTTATGACAGCTGGATGATCTGTAAATTCCGGAGAAGCATTTACCATACCTAAAACTTTTACAATTCTTTTTACTTTGTTTAGATTACCAAGTGTAGCTTTAAGTACCGATAATTGATTTATTGCAGTAACCCTTGCTGCCTCATAACCCTGTTCTATTGTTAAATCTGATCCTAACTTTCCCGTTATATTTTCTCCGTTTGCTTGTAACGGCCCTTTTCCAGCTAAGAATATAAGATTACCAGTTTTAACTGCATTTACATAGTTAGCAACAGGACTTGATGGCTCGCTTAAATTGATATTTAGCTTTTCTAAATTTGTCTCGGGATTGTAATCATCAGAAATAGTTTGACTCACTTTGACTTCTTCGTTTTGTTCTTTTTTTTGTTCTGAACAACCTATAGAAAAAAGGAATACAATAGTGATACAAAATGTTTTAATGTTTTTCATTTAGAATTATTATTAAAAATTAGACAATACTTCTTTTAATCGCTGTGCAACTAATCTTTCTTGACCAGGTTCCATCATCCAAGTAGTAATACCAATTTCTTTATCACTACCAACGGTTTCGATTGAAGGGTGACCATTCTTTAATTTGTTTCTAGCTTCTGATGGAGTCATTTTAATGATGTTTTGATTCCATTTCACTTTTAAAGAAGGCACATGGTTAGCATGTGGAGGAACGTGAATTTCAGTTTCTACACCATTTACGGATTTTGCACTGTCACTTATTAGCTTAATTTGATCTTCCCACATTTTCCATTCTTTGGCATGATCTCTTTGTAAATATAATTCTAAGGCAACCAACATGCCTAAAACTTCTTCTTTGTTAACTTTCATACCTCTCCCAATAGTAGTACCGCGTGGTGGCGTATGAAGTCTTGCTGCTTCTATATACTTTCTTTTACCTAAAAGTAATCCAGCACTTTGTGGTCCTCTGATGCCTTTTCCACCTGAAAAACAAACTAAATCAAATCCCATTTTAGTAAACTTAAATAGATTTTCTACAGGTGGTACATCTGCAGCACAATCAATGAATGTAGGAATACCATGTTTTTTCCCTAAAGCAACAAACTCTTCGTGTTTTATTGGTCCGCTTTCAGTGTTAGCATTTAAAAACCAAAGCATAGCTGTTTTACTATTTATGGCTTTTTCTAGCTCTTTTGTGTTTTTTACATTTATTATTTTGGCTCCCGCATTAAGTAATGCATGGGTGTAACCTATATTATGAGATTCTTGAACTATAACTTCATGTTTTAAACCAGTTACATCTGGAAGTTGTGCAACTTTTTCGTTATCCATACCTGCCATTATTCCTGCAACACCAATAGTCATTGCTCCAAAAGCTCCTGAGGATACTGTTGCATATTCGCAACCTAATAATTCGGCTATTCTTTCTCCTACTTTGTCATGCAATTCATCCAGATTAACATATTCAGTTGCTCCATAACTAATAGCTTCTGTGACTTCTTTGTGCATTAATGATCCCGTCATAGAAGTATAAGTGCCTGCGGCATTAATAAACGTTCTAAGTCCTAATTCTTTAAAAAAATTGCGAGCTCCGGGTTCTAAAACTGTTTTACTAATTGACTGCCCATGTAACCATTCTGTGCCTAATAGACTACCTGCTAAAGGTAGCATAGAAAGCGTTTTTAATAAACTTCTTCGTGTTGCCATAATTTACTTTATTAATTGTTAATCAACTGCTGCAATACAATCCATTTCTACCAATGATTTTCCAGGTACACCGCCATATGTTGCAACCGTAGTTCTAACTGGAGGATTTTTACCAAAACGCCCTCTGAACACTTCATTCATTCCTTTATAATCTTCTAAGTCATGTAGATATACATTCACTTTTAATACTTGCTCCATAGAAGAACCATTTTTCTCTAATCCTTTTTGAAGTTCTTTTAGAACGTGGTCGGTATGTGCTTTTATGTCTCCTTCAAAATGAGCTCCTTTACCTGCAATGTATAATGTGTTTCCATGTCTTACTGCTCCTGAGAATAAAGGGATGTCTTGATCATTTTCTGGTTTGTCTAGAACTTGCTTTTTTGGATTTGATTCTTTTGCCAATACATTATTTGACATGCCTAAGCCTAAAGCTCCAATTACAGCCATTCCCATTTTTTTTAAGGATGACCTTCTACTTGTTTTGTTTTCTATGTTTTTCATTTGTTATAAATATTTAGTGAGTTATTCTGTTGCGCAAAATTTGAAATGATTTAGAAACTTACTAAAGCTACCACATTCTCTTTTTTAGTAGCTCTTTTATTTGTTCTTTAGGTACGGGTAATTCATCTATATGATCATTAAGCCATTTTGAAAAATCTTTTTCAATGTCATCAGTCCACTTGTTATCAATTTGTCCTGGACTATATACACCTTCTTTAAGTCTAGTGATTCCGAATAAATCACGTAATCTAACAACTTCTGAAGTAATCACTATTTTTTCAGCTAAATGGGCTGGAATAAAAATAACACCTTCTCTTTTTGCTAAAACAATATCTCCTGGAAGCACTGTTACTGCTCCCATTCTTATGGGTGTATTTAAACTTATTAACATCACTTCTGTAAGGAATGATGGGTGCCAGTCTCTAACAAATGCGTTAAAGCCTTCAATTTTTGAAAGCCCTTCCATATCGCGACTTGAGGCATTAAATACAACTCCTGTTTTAGATTTAGCGTATATAGCGTTTCCTAAATTGTCACCAATTAATGTTCCATCTACAATTTTTCCAAAACAATCAGCAACATAAACATCGCCAGTAACTAACATATCTATTGGCCAGGAGTTAGTGTTTCCAACACGTCCGTCACGTTTCCCTTTCTTTTTAATTTGCTCTGCTACATCAGGCCTATTTGGCATGTATTGTGCTGTAAGTGCTCGACCAACAATTGGAATGTCCTCGTGCAAAGGTTTCCAATCACCTTCAAATTGATTATGATAACCTTCATTTCTCAATACGCCCCAAGCCTCTTCAATAGCAACGCTTTTCATTCTTTCTAGAATATCATCGGAAACTTTTGGACGTCCATCAGGGAAACGTTCTCCTTCCCATAAGGGTGTAAGAAATATAGTTTGTTCTCGTGTGATAGTTTGAGAGAATGATATATTTATCATTAGTAAACATATTCCGAGTAAGATTGTTAGTTTTATTCTTTTCATATTATTTTGTTTAAATATTATTAATCTTCATCTGAAGTTATTTCTTTGTCTGAACTTTTATCTCTCCACCAGGTAGCCAATGATGAACCGGATATATTCATCCAAGGACCGAAAACTGCTGGTGCTAATCCTATTGTTGAAACTTTACCCATTTCTAGAGCAATTCCAGATGCAAGCCCTCCATTTTGCATTCCTACTTCTAGTGCTATTGTTCTACAATCTTGCTCACTCATTTTTAATGCACGACTACCCCAATATCCTAAGAAATAGCCTGCTATATTGTGAATGATGGCTGCCAATACTAGTAATAATCCTATTGTAAGCAAACTATCTCTTCCAGCTGCAGTAATTATTGTTATAATAAAAGCTATTCCAGCCATTGAAATTATTGGCATTGCTTTGTCTAACCATTTTGCTTTACCGTGAAAGAAGTGGTTGAAAATTAACCCTATTATTATCGGTAGTATTACAATTTTTAATATACTAAGCATCATTGACCAGAAATCTATTGGTACAAATTGTCCGGCAAACACTTTCATTAATAGTGGTGTCATTAATGGGGCTAAAACTGTTGATACAGCTGTAAGTGTTACTGATAATGCAAGATTTGCTTTTGCTAGATATGCCATAACGTTAGATGCTAATCCACTAGGCGAAGACCCTACTAATACAACACCGGCGGCAATTTCAGGAGCAAAACCAAAAAGAGTTGCAATGCCAAAGCCTAAAACGGGCATTATAGTGAATTGACAAGCGAGTCCTACTAATACTCCTTTTGGCATTTTTACAACGCCTGCAAAGTCTTTCATACTCATTGCAGTTCCCATTCCAAACATGATGATTTGAAGTAATGGAACGATGAGTTTTTTTAGATTAAAACTCCCGACATTTGTAAAATATGTAGGGTAGTACATCGATACAGTTACTGCAGCAAAGATTAATATGGTAAATGAAAAGCCTTTAAATTTTTTGGTGCCTCTTACAGATAGTGCTAAAAGAAGAAAAAATAGCATAAGTGGTATGCCTGCATTGGACCCTTTTCCTACAGCTATCATTACGATAGTAATGGATAAACAAATAAGCGCACTGATTAATAAAAATTTGAAAATTAATTTCATCTACATTTTAGTTTTAAGTATTCTGTTTTTTTTAACTAAGCTTTTTGAGACTAATCATTCCATAAGGTACTGGAATGACCATTTAGATCCCAAACGACTTTGCCTTCTCTTAGTGTTAACTCACAGGTCAACTTTTGAGTTCCGTTAATTTTAAACCCTTTAGTGTCTACAAACCCAAAATCACCCTTTGATAGTTTAAGTAAAGTAATATCGGCTACAGCCCCTTCAGATAAATGCCCTAAATCGGTTCTTTTGATATATTTTGCTGGACTCCAGGTAACACTTTTTATAACCTCTTCCAAAGGCATATTCATATTTAAAAATTTAGACATGATATTAGTGAGATCTTTCATACCTGCATTCATGCTTCCAGTATGCAAATCTGTACTCATAGAATTTGGCCAAAAACCTTGTTCTGTAGCTGGAACTGCCTGAGAGAACACAAAACTTCCTCCTCCATGACCAACATCGAAGACAATGCCTTTATTTTGAGCAATAAAGACATAAGGTCTAACTTTTCCTTTTTTATCAACTAAGGCGGTTCTACCTTTTACATTGGCATAACAATGGGTGAAAATGTCACCTGGTCTTAATTTTTCTAATAGTAACGTTTTCATACTTAATTCTGGGTCGCTACCTCCAAAATCTATCATAACAGGAATGTCTCCTATAGTTCCTGCTTTAATAGCAAGATTTGTAGGTTCCCAATTTGGGCCTGAATAATGTGCAAGTTTAACACCAACGATGATACCCGGATATTGCTTGGCTTTTTTTGCTGTAGCTTCAGGATCCATGTCTAATATATTTTGTTCAACAGATCCACCTTTCATTCCTGAGCCAATAATATTTAGAAATGATAATACTCTGGTTTTGGATTGATCTATGGTTTGTTCTTTAAAAGTTTCAAAATTTTTCCATCCGGCACCACCAACATCAACAATAGTAGTAACGCCGCTTCTGAATGTAAAACCATCTGGAGGTAAACTGCTAAAACTATTACTCAAATAAGCTTTTCTTATGGTGCCGAAAAAATTGTGACCATGTATATCTATAAGGCCAGGAGTTACAAGAAGACCATTGGCATTTATAGTTTTTTTAGAACTAGTGCTAGAAATGTTAGGGGCTACTTTAGCAATTTTACCATCGGTAATAGCAATATCCATGATACCATTTATATTGTTTTTGGCGTCAATTACATGTCCTCCTTTTATTAAAACATCAAAATCCTGAGCTAAAGCTAGCGAACTAATGAGAAGGAGAAAGTAGGTGTTTACTAGAAAATATTTGTTTAATTTGATCATACTTAATTGATTTATATTAATTAGTGGTGGCAGATTTTTTACAATTTATAGCTGTATCATTAGTCATGACTGTGCTCTTGCTCAAGTTTGTTTCTCACTGCACTAACTTCATTTACTTCTATAGTTGACGCATTATTACCTAAATTTGTTCTAATAAATGTTAAAATACCTGCAACTTCTTCGTCTTTTAAAAAACTGTGTTGTGGCATTAAGCCGCTAAAAGACTCACCCTTAACCTCAATATTTCCTTTTAATCCTCTAAGAATAACTTTAATCAACCTTGCTTTATCTCCTGTAACCCATTCTGTATCAACTAAGGTTGGAAATCTTCCTCCTGCTCCATGACCATCATCTTGATGACAAGCAGCACAATATTTAAGATATAGTTCATGTCCTCTTGAAACAATCTTTTTTCCAAACAATAAATTATCTTTTTCTTCATCGGGAGTTCTAATGTTAGTAGCTGATTTTCGTTCTTCCATAGCAGCAAGCTGTTTTTTTTCAAAGCTTGCTTTATCTCCTTTATACATAACTCGCCAAACTTTTCCTTGGTTAGAGTCGCTAATATATATGGAGCCATCTGGACCAGTTGAAATACCCATAGGCCTGTTGACTGCTCGATATACACTAACTATGGGATCCATTTGGGCAAAACCATCTGCAAATATTTCCCATTCCCCGGTGGCTTTTCCATCTTTAAAAGGAACAAATCCAACAAAATAACCTGATTGGGGATATGGCGCTCTGTTGGTAGAGCCATGAAAGGCAATAAAAGCACCATTTTTATAACGTTCAGGAAGTTGGTCTCCGGTATAAAACATTAAGTCATTAGGGGCCCAATGCCCTGGAAAACCAATCACTGGATCATCACAAGATTCACATCTTCCTACAATTTTTCCATCTCCTCCATACTCTGGAGCTAATACTTTTTTATTTTGTAACTGATCATAATAACAATATGGCCAACCAAAATCAGAACCTTCAGTAACCCTTATAAATTCTTCAGAAGGTAATAAAGCACTTTCCCATGGCGTATATCTTTCAGGAAAAAGGCGATATAGGTCATCTCTTCCGTGGACTACTGCATATAACGTTTCATCAATTGGATTCCAGTCTAAACCTACAACACTTCTAATTCCTGTGGCAAATTTAAAACCGTCTTTTTGAGTTTGCCCAGTTTTATTGGCGTCAAAGCGCCAAATGCCTCCATGATCTTCTAGTTGCGGGCAAGGGTCTATACCGGGAGATCCAGGCGTTCTTCCTTCAACTTGACAAGCATTTGAGGGACCTCCAAAAGCTACATACATATAGCCTTTATTATCAAAAGCAATGGGTTTAGCTATATGTTGGTGTTGTTTATGTGCATGGTCATCAACCATTACTATTTCTGGTTCTCTAGGTATAATATCTCCTTTTTTGTCTAATTTGTATCGATATACCACCAACTCAGAACTATAATACAAATATCCGTTATATATTTTCATTGCAGTGGAATAACCACCTCTAGAACCAGAGCTTCGCTTTTTTAGGTTACCATATCTTTCTATAATGTCTGCTTTTCCGTTTTGAGTTGTATCCTTTAATATTGCAATTGCTTCTCCATTCTTTGAGTATCTTAAATTTACAAAGACAGTCCCAAACTTATTAACGGTAAGATGTCTTGCTTTTCCTTCAATACTATCTACAACCACTATAGCTTCAAAATCATCAGGAATAAATAACCCTCCATTCTCAGGATCTCCTTGAGGCAGAGTTTTAGTTGGACTTTTAGCACATTGGGTGAAGCTACATGCTGCTAGTAGTACAAGTAGCATGATTTTTAATCGAAAATTCATAAATTATATTTAATAGCCGTATTACAAGTAGGAGAAATACAAATGGTTGGTTTATATGTAACACTTTTTGGGACTATTAATATATTCAGTAAAAACCTCAGATAGAATTCAATTTGGAATCTTTTTAAAGATACTAAAAATTAAATGTATCATTAAATTTTTTCTACGAATGCAAAGTATTTGGTTACGCTAGTGGTGTTTAAGCCTACGAACTACATATTATATTTGTGTAGATAAAACTTTTATATCTTTATTAGAGTATAATGTGATATGTAAAGATGTTAGGTTACCCTATTGTAATCAGATTTGAACCTTTTAAAACAAAGAGTGTTATTCTTGATTGTTAGTAAGTACTAATAATTGAGGGAACTCTGAAACGCCTTTAGAGACCTGTTTGAAGTATTCTCCAAATGTATGAAAATATGATCCCAAAAAAATATCAATATCACCATCGCCATCATAGTCTGCAACATCCATAGTTAGCCATTTCCCTGATGCTGCTTCAGGTGTAGAAAATGTTTTAAAAGTCATATTGCCATTATTTGATAAATATATAAAAGACTGCTCTGGTTTGTCATCATCATAATAAAAAGCAGAAGCTGCGATATCTAAAAAACCATCGTTATCAAAATCTCGTGCCATGGCTTTACTTGCACCATAGAGTGGATAGAAGAATGCTTTCTCAAAATTATCATGCCCATCATTTAAATATACTCTAACACCGTGGTAATTTTTTCTTATTACTGAATAGTCCCAATTATCACCATTAGAAAGAAGAATATCTTTATAGCCATCATTATTAAAATCTGCTAATTCAAAATAACTAACTCCATAAACTGGAGGGAATTTTAGTACTATTTTTTCTTCGAATTTATTATTTCCTCTGTTGTAAAAAATCGAAATTTGCTCATTTGCTTGCGCCATTAAAGCCATAATATCTGGTTTGCCATCATTATTAAAGTCAAAAACTTCGGTTTTTCTTGCCCCAGGAGCGTTTTTTATAACATATCTTTTATTGGGATCGAAATTATCATACCATAAAAGTTTGCCACGATTATGTCCGAAACCACAGATAATTACATCTTCTTTTTCATCTGCATTTAAATCAGCCGTACTAAAATTTACTGGTCTTGGAAGATTTTGTATTTTAATTCTTGGGCTATTATCTGTGCTAAACATTGAACTTAATTCACCCAAATTTTGGTCTGAAGGACTAAATTTGCCTATAGTAAGTATTCTAGGAGCTTTGTTTGTTGGGAAATCTATATCAACGGCAGGGCTTGGCCCTTTTAAGGTCCTTTTAAGTTTCATTTTTTTATCGAGTATATAAATCAAATTACTAGCATCTCCAACATAAAGCTGAGAGGTTAGTTCATCAAATTTTAGAAGAGAGGTTCTTGGAAAGCCTTTATTGTTAACAAAAATTTTATCAGCTTTAAACTGAGGTAATTTATTTATTATTGGAGTTTCTAATTCTTTATCAATAGGATGGATAGGAGCTTCTCTTTCATAATATTCTATAATTTTACTCCACTGACTTTTTGTTAAAATAGGCTCTTCTGGATATATGTTTAATGATTTTACAATGTTTATGTCTTCTTTTGGAGTGCCTGCAAAAGCATCTACACCAGGGATTTTTATCCCCATTCGAAGCCCCATATTTGGGAGTACATTATTAACCCAAGTACTTTTATCTAGTAGTTTAGGTTCAGGAAATTCGTGGCATACTTTACAATAAATATTGGCCAGTTGTTTCCCTGTTAGTACAGTGTCTAAATGCATTTGTTTGTTAATAGAAACATACGATTTAGTTTTTTTGTTTGTATTGCGGAGTACTATGTTTATTAGTATTACTGTAGAAATAAAAAAGACGATATGAGAAGTTTTTATAAATGTCACTTAATTAAAATTGTTTTTAGATTGAACGATAATTATAAAAATAAAGCTAATCAAAATAAGTGACTTTTAGATACTGAACATAAAATAATAAAGGTAATTTTTAATTTTAATGAGTTGTTAATGGTTACACTGACGCTTTGTTACAAGTCAAGAAATAATTCTACAATATATAATCAACTGTATTTCATTCATTCGGTCAAACTAATTTATATCCATTCTCTCTTTTTCAATGGAAAAGCATTGACTTTATTGGGTTGAAAGCTGTTTTTCCGTTAAAACAGGCTTAAGCCCCATTTATATTACATATGTGTACACTTATTACATTATCATTTTGTTAATGAAGCCTTTTTTGTTCATTTAACCCATCAATAACTTTTGATATTAATATTTAATAGGCTGAAAAACGCTGTGATAAGTAAGTAATGGTTAACAAAAAGAGATGTCTTTGCTGAAACAAATATTAGAAAGCTTATTAAAACAAAGTATAGAAAAAGAAAATATTTAAAAACTTAACATAATAGATAAAAATTAATTGCATGGAACTTATGGGAATAGAAATACTAAATTATACAGACATGTTTATTATTAAAAGATATGCTCTTGGATTTAGTATAGATCAAATTATAAATGAATTATCCATAAAAAATAATTCAAGTTTTTTTGAAAGGAAAAGAGAAATAAAAAGAAAGTTAGGTATAATAAACGATTTAAATATTATAGATAAAGCTTATAATATTGGACTATTTGTTGTAGATAATTATTTTTTAAAAAATACAAATCATATAGCTTTTGGAATTGCTTACAATTTATACCTAGACAGAGAATATAATCATATTTCTGAAAATAATCTTAACGATTTGTATTCAGAAACACTTAAGATTCTTGAAGGAATCATCGAAAAGAATGAAATGAAAAATAAATTTTTGACAAAAGAAAACCAAATCAAATCAAATATGTTATTATCGGCATGTTAAATAAATACGAATTATATTTTTTAAAGCTTTTTGCTCATAACTTTGGCCATAGCTACATATCAAATTTTTTAGGTTTAGAAAAAGAAAAGGTTTTAATTATAGAAAAAAGGGTTAGAAGAAAATTAAAAACTAAATATTGTTCTGACACTATTATAAAAGCCTTCAATTTAGAGATTTTGAGTAAGTATGATTACGTAGATGAGGCTATTAAAGAAATATCATCAAATTATGCGCTTATTATTATAGAAGAATACTCAAAGGCTTCTCAAATAGACTTAATTACACTTCAAAATATTCTAAAGACTTTCATAAAGAAATGTGGCTTACAATTGGCAGCTAATAATAGAAAACTGGGTTTATATAAAAAAAGTTTTGATCGTTCTGAAATTAATTTCTTAAAAATGAGATATAAAAATTACAATTTAGAAGAAATATCTAACAAGTTAAAGTTACCTCAAGAATCAATTTTGGAGATGGAAATGTGTATTCCAAAAGCATTGCATTCCAATTCTTGGTACAATGCATATAGAAAAGCTAATGAAATAAAATTATTGAAAAAAACAGATTTTAATAACACATTTTTTAAAATCAATCTTATAAAATCTAGAAACGAAATTTTAAAGTTAATTACAAATAGAGCACTAAACGACAAAAAAGTGAAAGTTGAAATGATTTATTCAGTTTTAATATCATTTTATAATACTCTCGAGTATTATAATCTTCATGAAAACTAGTCAAAGTTCTTCAAATCTAATTGTAGAAAACATTAATTCTACCCCAGATTTAGTGTATAAAAAACCTCCAGTCATCTAATAAATTAAAACCAATGGTTTTGAATTTGAAGTAATAGACGATAGTGTAAATACCAAATACTCAGAATTAAACAAATCCCAATTTGCATTTTTATAGCCTTTATGGAGGGTAGTCAACTCTTGTAGGGAGTGTTTAGTATATGGAAAGTAGTAGATTTAGACTTACTATGATTAGACCAGACACAAAGTTGAGAGAATTGTTGCTGCATTTAAAAACAAAAAACTCACAACTTTCTAATAATTTAGATTGTTATGAGTTTTTAAAGTGGTACCTCCAGGAATCGAACCAGGGACACAAGGATTTTCAGTCCTTTGCTCTACCAACTGAGCTAAGGTACCTCGCCAAAGCGGTTGCAAATATATATTCATTTTTGTTATTCGCCAAAATAAAAATACAAAAAATTATAGTTTATCGGCATTTATTTAATGTGCTTTTATTTAAATACTAATATTATAAAATAATTAAGAATTTTATTGTTGTCGGTTTTGTAAATTTAGCGTTTTAAAGAGATATGAATTTAATTATAGATGTTGGAAATACTTACGTTAAACTTGCTGTTTTTAAGGCAGATAGGTTAAAAAAAAAGGATGTTATTAAACTAGAGAACCTTATAGTATATATTGACTCGTTAAAAAAAGAATATAAATCTATTACAAAAGTAATTATAGCTTCGGTTGGAAAATTAAAAAACAAAGATATTAGCTATATAGCTAAACATTATAAAAGTTTAATTCTTTTGAATTCTGACACTAAATTACCCTTTAAGAATTTATATAGTACACCAAAAACATTAGGGATAGATAGAATAGCTTTGGTTAGTGCTTCGGTTAATCAGTTCCCCAAAAAAAATGTTTTAATTATTGATGCAGGAACATGTATTACTTATGATTTTATTACAGATAGTAATGACTATTTAGGAGGAGCCATATCTCCAGGAATTCGTATGCGTTATAAATCATTAAATAATTTAACGGCTAATTTGCCGTTATTAGAAACAGAAATCCCAAATTCTGTAATTGGAAACTCAACGAATGATTCGATACACTCTGGGGTAGTAAATGGTATTTTAAAAGAAATTGATGGGGTAATTAAAGAATATGAAGAAAAATATTCAGATTTAACAGTTATTTTAACAGGTGGCGATGCTAATTTCTTGTCAAAACAATTAAAAAGTAGCATATTTGCCAACTCTAATTTTCTATTAGAGGGACTAAACTATATTTTACAATTTAATTCAAACTAATGATAAAAAAACTTGTAATAGTTTTTATTGCTTTTATTGCAATTCAGAGTTACGCACAACAAGGAACTGCTTCGCCTTATTCATTTTATGGTATAGGTAGCCTTAAATTTAAGGGAACAGTTGAGAATAGAAGTATGGGTGGATTAAGTATTTATACAGATAGTATTCATGCTAATTTACGTAACCCAGCATCTTATGCAGGAGAAAATTTGACTTATTTTAATAACGAAACCAGACCAGTTAAATTTACTGTTGGAGGTAGTTATTCAAGCATAGACTTAAAAAGCAATAACAGTAGTGATAAAGCTTCGGCAACTACATTTGATTATTTAGCTTTATCTGTTCCTATGGGTAAATTTGGTTTAGGCTTCGGTTTAATGCCTTATACATCTGTTGGTTATAAATTAGAATCTCTTAATGGAGCTGGAGATCCAGTAAATAGATTTAGAGGTGAAGGCGGTGTTAATAAAGCCTATTTAGGACTTGGTTATATGTTAGCGAAAGGATTAAGTATTGGAGTTGATGCTCATTATAACTTTGGAAATATTCAAAATGCCACTATTGAATTTCTTTATGATGATGAAGGAGTACTTGCTCAATATCAAGCTCGTGAAGCAAATAGGTCAGATTTAAGCGGGTTAAATTTTAATATTGGATTATCATATAAAAAGATGCTAAGTGAAAAATTAGAATTTGTTTCTGGTGTTACATTCACGCCAGAAAGTAGCTTAACATCAAAAAACGAGCGTTCTTTTTCTACAATTACAATTAACCCTTCAACAGGACAAGAATTTGTAATAAACACTATTGAATTAGACTTGGAAGCTAGTGGTTTAAAAGAAACAGATTTAATTTTACCATCTAAATTCTCATTTGGAGCTGGTATAGGGGAGCCGAGAAAATGGTTTGTTGGCGCAGAATATACATCGCAAAAAACAAGCAATTTTTCTAATGCTTTATATAGTAGTAGTGCAACAAAGTTTGAAGATGCATCAACCATCTCTTTTGGAGGTTTTTTTATTCCTAACTATAATACGCTTAATGGGTATTTTAAACGTGTTGTATATAGAGCTGGTATTCGCTCAGAAAAAACAGGGTTAAATATAAATAACGAATCAATAAAAGAGTTTGGCATATCTTTTGGAGTAGGATTACCAGTTGGAGACGTTAGAATGTTTTCTAATGCCAATTTAGGTTTCGAAATAGGTAAGCGCGGAACTAAAAATAGCAACTTAATTCAAGAGAATTTTGTTAATTTCCAATTAAGCTTATCTTTGAACGACAGATGGTTCAATAAAAGGAAGTACGACTAACAACATAAAATTATTATCATGAAGGCGAAAATTACATTATTATTTACATTTTTATTCATTGGATTAAATTTGGTAAACTCTCAAAGTAATGAAGAAGATATGGCAACTTTATCAATTATGACAGAGTATGCTAAAGCAAAAAATTACGAAGCGGCTTATAAACCGTTTATGGAGCTAAGACAAAGAAACCCAAAATTTAATAGAGCTATATACGTATATGGCGAGAAAATTTTAGGAGATAAAATTAAAAAATCTACAGGAACCGAAAAAGTTGCTTTTGTAAATGATCTTTTAAAATTATGGGATGAAAGAGGAACTCATTTTGCGAGCAAAACTCCTAAAGGAGAATATGCTGCCAAAGGGTGTCAATTAATGTATGACCATAAAAGCATATTAAATAAGACAGATCAAGAACTTTATGAATGTTTTGATGCAGCTTATAACTTAGATAAAGCAACGTTTAAAAACCCTAAAAGCTTATATATTTATTTTAAATTAATGGTAGCATTATACGACGGAGGTAAAAAACCAGCTAAAGATTTATTTAATAAATATGATGATGTTGCTGAAAAGATTGAAGATGAAGTAAAATTAGCTTCAGGAAAACTTAATAAATTGATTGAAAAAGAAGATGCAGGTACGGCGTTAGCGTCTAAAGAAAAAAAGTATAAGAAATACTATTCTCAAGTACTAACAGCTTATGATAAAGTATCAGGAAGTATTGATTCTGAATTAGGAGAAAGAGCAAATTGTGAAAACTTAATACCGCTTTACACTAAAGATTTTGAGGAATATCAAAATGATGCAGTTTGGTTAAAGCGTGCAGTAAGTAGAATGTTTTACAAAGAATGTACTGATGATCCTTTATATGAGAGATTAGTAAAGGCTTATGATGAATTATCTCCATCTGCAGATACTAAAGTTTTTGTTGCTGGTATTTTAATGAAAAAAGGAAAAACATCAGAAGCAGAAGGTTACTTTAATGAAGCTTATGATTTAGAAGAAGATACTTTCAAAAAATCAAAGTTAGCATACAGAATAGGTACAATTCTTAAAAAGAAAGGTAAATATGGCAAAGCAAGAGGGTATTTTAGAAATGCATTAAAACTTAACCCTTCAAACGGTCGCCCACATTTAGCTATAGCAACCATGTATGCTGCTAGTGCAAACCGATGTGGAGATACAACTTTTAATAAAAGAGCAGTATATTGGTTAGCTGCAGATGAAGCTAGAAAAGCAGGACGAGTAGATCCAACATTAAAGAAGGCTTCTGCGCAATCAGCTAAAAGTTATTCGGCTAAAGCACCATCTAAGTCAGATATATTTAGCGCTGCGAATTCAGGACAAACTATAAGAATTGGTTGTTGGATTGGAGCTTCAGTTACAGTGCCTAAAGTTTAAATGAAAACTAGAACATATAAATACTATATACTAAACATAGTCACAGCGATTGCTGTGACTATGTTTTTTTCATGTAAAGACAACTTTAAAGAGATCCAGAAAATTGGTGTTTCTGAAAATGAACCTATTGGAGTTGCTGAAAATATTAATTTGAAATATACAGATTCAGGTAAGATTAAAGCTATCCTTTTAAGCCCAAAAATGTTAGATTATCAAAATAGAGCTTTTCCTTTTTTTGAGTTTCCTAACGGTATTGTATTAGACTTATTAGATGAGGATAATAAAAAAAATGTAGTTATTGCTGATTATGCTATTAATTACATTAATACTAATCTTATAGATTTACAAGGCAATGTAAAAATAACAACAAGTACAAACGATACATTGTATGCTGAACAATTGTTTTATGATAAGAAAAAAGAGTGGATATTTACTAATAAGCCTGTTAAATTTAGACAAGGCCAGGATTTGATTAATGGCAATGGTTTTGATTCAGATTCAAAATTTACTAATGCTGAAGTGCTTGAAGTAACAGGTATAATTACACTTGATGAATAACTCAAAATTCTTCAAACCCAGCTTCTCTATTTTAATTATCTTTGTGGCAATTTAAATTACAACTCAAAAAATGAAATATTCAAAGATTTTTCAATATGCTTATATCGTATTTGCTATATTATTTATATATGACGCCATTTCAAGATATATGGATAATGGCGAAATTTATTACCCTTCAATATTATTAGGAGCACTAGCTATTTTCATGTTTTTCTTTAGAAAAAAGTTTAGTAAAAAATTTGAAAACAGAAACAATTCAAAATAAATGAGCATTTATGTTATTATCATAATTGTATCATTAATATTATCGGCCTTTTTTTCAGGTATGGAGATTGCTTATGTTTCTTCAAATAAAATCCATATCGAGATTGAGAAAAAACAAGACGGCATTCTTGCAAAAATATTAAGTAAGCTTACTGCAAAACCATCAAAGTTTATTACAACTATGTTAATTGGCAACAATATAGCATTGGTTATTTATGGATTTTTTATGGGCGATTTACTGGTCAATTGGTTTCAATCCATGTTACCAACAACATCAGTTTTTGTTAACTACATGCTAACAGACTTCAGTTTATTGTCGCAAACCGTTATTTCAACTTTTGTTATTTTAATTACAGCAGAATTTTTGCCAAAGGTGTTTTTTCAAATTTATTCAAATACACTTATAAAAGTTTTAGCATTACCAGCTTATATTTTTTATGTATTATTTACTTTTATTTCAGATTTTGTTATTTGGATATCTGATTTTATTCTTAAATATTTTTTTAAAACCGATGGAGACCAAATTCAACTAGCTTTCACAAAAGTAGAATTAGGTAATTATATAAGTGAACAGATGGAATCGGTTGAAGCTCATGATGAGGTAGATTCTGAAATTCAAATATTTCAAAATGCATTAGAATTCTCTGAAGTTAAAGCACGAGAAGTTATGGTGCCCAGAACCGAAATTATTGCAGTAGAAATTAACGAGTCAATAAAAACACTAAACGCTCTTTTTACAGAAACAGGTTGTACTAAAATTATAGTATATAAAGAAACGGTTGATGATATTTTGGGTTATGTGCATTCTTTTGAACTATTTAAAAAACCAAAAACTATAAAATCGGCAATGCTACCTGTTGAGTTTATTCCAGAAACCGTACTAATTAAAGATGTGTTAAATGTGCTCACTAAAAAGCGAAAGAGTATTGCGGTTGTTTTAGATGAGTATGGAGGTACATCTGGTATTATGACTGTTGAAGACATTGTTGAAGAGCTATTTGGTGAAATTGAGGACGAACATGACTCAGTAGATTTAATTGAAGAAAAAATTGATAAAGAAACGTTCACATTTTCGGCACGTTTAGAAGTGGATCATTTAAACGAAACTTATAAATTG
This sequence comes from Gaetbulibacter sp. 4G1, assembly GCF_002741945.1. Classification (GTDB taxonomy): domain Bacteria; phylum Bacteroidota; class Bacteroidia; order Flavobacteriales; family Flavobacteriaceae; genus Wocania_A; species Wocania_A spongiicola. The sequence continues at coordinate 432,182 of NZ_MDVN01000020.1, read as the reverse complement.
AACCTACCAGATAGTGAAAATTATGAAACTTTAGGCGGATTAATTGTTAATCACACTGAAGAGATTCCAGCAAAAGATGAAATTGTTATTATTGATGGATTTCAGTTTACTATTTTAGAGGTATCAAACACTAAAATTGATTTGGTAGAACTTAAACTTTTAGAAGAAGATTAAAATTGGAATATTTTAATACAATTAAAGCCTCTTTACACTTTTATTATTAAATAGAAAATGGTATTTTCGCGCACTGTATTTAATCAAAATTTGATTATTACATAAACAACTTAATAAGCTAAATCCCGTACTAAGGATTTTTTAAATTTAAATTACAAATGGCAGTTTTAAATAAGATTAGACAACGTTCACTATTTTTAATACTAATTATAGCATTGGCGTTATTCTCTTTCGTTTTAGCAGATTTATTTAAAAATGGTGATGCACTTACAGCAAAATCGCAAAATATTGTTGCTACAATTAATGGTAAAGATATTACTCGTGAAGATTTTTTACAAAAAGTAGAAGTAGCACAAAAACGTGCTGGAGCAACAGCTACTAATACTCAAGTAATGAACAGTGTTTGGGAGCAAGAAGTAAGGCAAGCTGTTATGGAAACACAATACGAAACTCTAGGTATTTCTATTGAAAAGGACCAAATGAGAGATTTGCTTAAAACAGCAATGGCTACCAATCCAGAGTTTTTAAATGAAGCAGGGTTGTTTGATGAAAATAAGTTAAATGAGTTTATTGCTAATCTTAAAGAATTATCGCCACAACCAGGTTTTATAGCAGGACAACCATTAACTTTTGCTGATTGGGTAAACTACGAAAAGCAATTAGCTAATAATGCTTTAAATCAAAACTATTTTAATTTAGTAAAAGCTGGTTTAACAGGAACTCTTGCTGAAGGCGAATTAGAACATAAATTGCAAGGAAATAAAGTAGATATTAAGTACGTGCAAGTACCTTACACTTCAGTTGCAGATAGTACAATTGCTGTTTCAAAATCAGATATTTCAGATTATATAAATAAAAACAAAAAACAGTTTGAAGTTGAAGCTTCAAGAGATATTAGATATGTAGAGTTTAAAGAAATCGCTACAGTTGAAGACGAAAACGCTATAAAAGCAGATTTGGTAAAGCTATTAAATGATAGAGAAGAATATAGTGAAGCATTAAAAGCTAACGAAACCATTACTGGTTTTTCTAAAACTACTGATAACGAAGATTTTGTTAATTCTAATTCTGATATAAAGTTTAATGATCGTTTTGTTTTCAAATCATCATTACCTACTGTTGTGGCCGATAGTATTTTTAATCTTAATGAAGGTGAAATTTATGGACCATATAAAGACAACGGATATTTTAAAGTGACTAAAGCAATTAGTTATGAAAAAATAGCAGATTCAGTTCAATCTAGCCATATTATTGTTCCTTTTGTAGGCTCATTAGCAGCTACTGCCGAAACAACAACAACAAAAGAAGACGCAAAAAAGCTAGTTGATAGTTTATTGCCTTTAGTTAAGAACAGTAAAAGTAAATTTAACGAAGTCGCAAATGAAATAAATGTTGATGGGACAAAAGGAAAAGATGGTAGTATAGGTTGGATAAGATACTCAACTTTTAACCCAAGAAGTTTTGATCCTGATTTCGCAGACTTTTTATTTACAAACGAAAAAGGTAGTGTAGATATAGTTTTAACACAATTTGGTTATCATATTATAAGAGTAGATGATAAAGAGAGTTTTGAAAATGCCCTTAAAATAGGAACTATTGCTCGCGAAATTGAACCATCTGAAGCTACAATTTCTAAAGTATTTAGAGATGCTTCAAACTTCGAAATAACAGTTGTTGATAAAGATTTTCAAGAGACAGCAACCGAAAATAAATTTACTGTAAGACCAGTGAATGGTATTAAAGCGTTAGACGAAAATATTCCAGGTGTTGGTAATCAAAGACCAATAGTGCGCTGGGCTTTTGAAGAAGATGCTAAAGTAGGTGATATTAAGCGTTTTAACATACCAAATGGCTATGTTATTGCACAGTTAGTAGCAAAACATAAAGAAGGATTGAAAAGTGTAGAAGATGCATCAGCTACAGCAATACCTGCTATACGTAAAGAGAAAAAAGCTAAAATTATTAGAGATAGAACAACGGCTACTACTTTAGAAGATTTAGCAGCAGCTGAAAATACGACAGTAAGAACAGCTTCGGCTATTACAATGAAAACACCAACGCTTTCTGGGGCTGGAAGAGAACCAATTATTGTTGGCTCTGCTTTTGGTTTAAATGAAAACGAAACATCTAAGTTAATTGATGGTGCTAATGGAGTTTATATGATTCAGGTAACTAAAGTAACTCCAGCTGTAGAGTTAGATAATTACCAATCTTTTGCCAATCAAGTAGAAACTTTAAAAACAAATGTGGTAACTGCAAAGTTATACAATGCTTTAAAAGAAGCTGCTGATATAGAAGATAACAGAGCTAAAACTCAAGTTCAATAAAGACTAATCTAATAAAGATTATATAAAAAAAACCTCGTTTATCGAGGTTTTTTATGCTTTAAAGTATCATGTTTTCAAATGAGATAACCGTTTGGTATCCTTTCTTTTTAAAATAACCTGTAGGGTTGTTTTTTGAAGCAGCTAAAACAAAATCGCCACCCCACGCACCAAGGCTTTTTATTCCGCCATTAAAATCGCTAAATAAACGCTTCTTAATTGGATCTTGATGTATGATTTTTGAAATGATGTATTCATGTTTTTCAATTAGTAAAATAAATTCATCAAGCGTTTTACACAAAATTATATTTTGAGTTATAGTGCTTATTGTTGAAATAGATTCTGATAAATCTGAAATATTGTTTTTATACCGCGCAATACCATCACGACTATTTTGTTTTTGGTTTAAATAAACAAAGTATAAATGGTCTTTGAATGAAGGATTAAAAGCTATTTCTTTAATGGCTCTTGTATTATTTTGAGTATCACAAGAAACTTCATTAGTTTTTACAAATAATTGATAGGTTATTGGTAGGCTATGTTTTGCACAAGCAATATCGTAACCACTACCATCGAAAGATTGTTTCAAAAGTTGATAAGGATCAACATTTGCCCATTGTGCTATATTATTTATTAATGTTGATGATGTACCTAAGCCCCATTGTCTAGGAAAGTCTAATCTTGTTGTTACTTTGAAGCCATTTTCTGTATTTAAAAAATTGGGATTAAGTTTTTTAGCAATGTTTAATATTTGAATCAATCTCTCACTAATGTCATTACTAGAATCGACCGACCTGGACTTGATAGTTTCACCAATTAAAAATTCATCTTTAAACCAAATATTTTCTTTTTCATCTAAGCTTTTCCAAACGAGTTTGGATGCTTCAATAGCTTCAATATTTAAGGATTGCCCATATTTTGTTGGAATAGCTAATGATAAGGCACCATCAAGCACTAAATACTCTCCAATTAACAATAATTTTCCGTTGCTATAAAAACGTTCCATTCTAATTTTTAACTCTTAACTCTTTTATCGCCTCAACAACAGCGCTGTGGGTTACTGTATTGGTTTTAAAATGCTCAGTTAAGATTTCTTTTTCTTTTTCGTTAGCTTCAAACTGGTTTAGAATATTCATTAAGTGCATTTTCATATGTCCTTGTTGAATTCCTGTTGTGGTTAATGAACGTAAAGCAGCAAAGTTTTGTGCTAAACCAGCAACAGCAACAATTTGCATAAGTTCTTTGGCTGATGGTTTGTGTAATAATTCTAAGGCTAATTTTACTAACGGGTGCAAATTAGTAAGCCCGCCAACAGTACCTAATGCTAAGGGGATTTCTGTCCAAAAGGTAAAAATACCATCTACAATTTTGGCATGTGTTAAACTACTATATTTTCCATGTCTAGAAGCATAAGCATGTACTCCAGCTTCAACAGCTCTAAAATCATTTCCTGTTGCCAAAATTACAGCGTCTATACCATTCATAATGCCTTTATTATGGGTTACAGCACGATATGGTTCTATTTCAGCAATATTAACTGCTTGTATAAATTTTGTAGCAAAATCTTCACCCGAAATCAAATCATTGTCGCTTAAATCTTCAATCTTACAACTTACTTCGGCTCTTACTAAGCAATCAGGAACGTAGTTTGATAAAATGCTCATTACTATTTGAATTTGCTTTTCTTTTTCTGAAAAGCCTTCAAATAATGAAGCTTTGTTTTTAAATGTTTTTGCAAATTGCTCTAAACACGAATTTATAAAATTCGCACCCATAGCATCTAAAGTTTCAAAAGAGGCATGTAATTGATAATACCCGTTTATATCTTCTGTTTTGTCACGTAACTCTATATCAATAATGCCTCCACCACGAGCTTCCATGTTCTTGGTAATAGGTTTAGCATCTTTGATTAAGATAGGTTTTACATAGTTAAAAAAGCTTTGTAACTTTTTAAAATCACCATGATACATAAAGTGTACCTGACCAATTTTAGTAGTTGAAATCACCTTAGTTTTAAACCCTCCTCTATCTAACCAAAATTTAGCAGCTTTACTTGCTGCTGCAACAACCGAGCTTTCCTCAATAGCCATCGGGATGGTGTAAAGTGTATCATTAATTAAAAAATTTGGAGCAACACCAAGGGGTAAATAATAGTTGGTTACTGTGTTTTCAATAAACTCATCATGTAACTGTTGTAATTTTTCATTATTATTCCAATACTGTTTCAAAATGCGCTTTGCTTCTTCAGTATTCGAAAAATATGTATTTACAATCCAATCAATTTTGTTAGACTTGGAAAGCTTAGAAAACCCAGAAATCGTTTTGCTCATTATCAACTGTTTTACGGAGCAAATATACTATTCTTGGTATGAAAATTGAAGGCATAGTTATTACATTCGCTTATTTAACTGTTAATAGTTACGGTTTTTTGCATAATTTTTAGTAAACTTGACATCATTTTGTCAAAAAAATAATTTTTAATGAGAATTCTACGATTACCTTTATTTATTTGTCTTTTCTTAACTATAACTTTATCGGCTCAAAATAAGCAAATTACCCTCGAAGAAATTTGGAATGGTACCTTTAGAACGGAAGGAATGGATGTTTTGCACTCCATGAAAAATGGACAACAATATTCAGTACTGAATTTTGATAGGAAGACTAGATCTACTTCAGTAGACATTTATGATTATAAGACTTTAAAAAAGATAAAAACATTGGTAAGCTCTTCTGATATAGAAGAGTTAAATTATTTTACTGATTATTCTTTTAGCAATGATGAAAGCAAAATTATTTTAGCAACAAATGAAGAATCTATATACAGAAGATCAACTTTAGGGAACTATTATGTTTATGATACAACAGATAAGTCGATAACCTTAATTTCTGAAAATAAAATTCAAGAACCTACATTTTCTCCTGATGGAAATAAGGTTGCATACGGATCTGAAAACAATTTATACATTAAAAATTTAAATACAAAAACTGTAAATCAAATTACTTTTGATGGCGAAAAAAATAAAGTTATTAATGGTATAACGGATTGGGTTTACGAAGAAGAGTTTGCTTTTGTTCGTGCTTTTGAGTGGAATACAGATAGTAACAAAATTGCATTTATAAGATTTGATGAAACTAATGTGCCAGAGTTTTCTATGGATGTTTATGGAACCGGGTTATATCAAACTCAACAAGTGTTTAAGTACCCAAAAGCTGGTGAGAAGAATTCTTTGGTTTCACTTCATATTTATGATTTAGATACTAAAAAAACTAATCAAGTAAAGGTAGATAAAACATATAGAGATTTTTATATCCCAAGAATTGAATGGTCTAAAAACCCTGATATATTAAGTGCTCAATATATGAATAGGCATCAAAACGAATTGGATTTATGGATGATAAATGCCAAAACAAATACATCAACTTTAGCTCTTGCTGAAAAAGATGATGCTTACATTGATGTAACGGATAACTTAACGTTTTTAAAGGACAACAGCTTTATTTGGACAAGCGAAAAGGATGGCTACAACCACATCTATCATTATTCAAATGATGGGAAGTTAAAAAACCAAATTACAAAAGGCAATTGGGAAGTTACTAACTATTATGGTTATGATGAAAACACAAATAGAATTTTTTACCAATCTGTAGAAAATGGTTCAATAAATCGTGATGTATATTCTATAAAGCTTAATGGTCGTGACAAAAAACGACTTACAAAAAGCGAAGGCACTAACGGAGCTTCATTTAGTGCAGATTTTTCATATTTTATAAATACATTTTCTAGCGCAACAACACCGCCAGAGTATACTTTAAATAGTGCGGCTTCTGGGAATCTAATTAAAAGTATTAAAGATAACGATGTGTTATCAAAAAACCTTTCTGACTATAAAACCTCTAAAAAGGAGTTTACATCCATTCATGTAAATGGAAACGATTTAAATATGTGGATGATTAAACCCGCAAATTTTGATGCTTCAAAACAATACCCTTTGTTAATGTATCAGTATTCTGGACCAGGATCTCAACAAGTTGCTAACCGTTGGAATAGTGCAAACGATTATTGGTATCAACATTTAGCTCAACAAGGGTATATTATTGTTTGTATAGACGGTCGTGGTACAGGTTTTAAAGGAGCAGCATTTAAAAAAGTAACACAAAACCAATTAGGGAAATACGAAGTTGAAGACCAAATTCAAGCAGCAAAACAATTAGGAGAATTACCATATATTGATGCTAGCAGAATAGGTATTTGGGGTTGGAGTTATGGTGGATTTATGAGTAGTAATGCTTTGTTTAAAGGGAATGATGTGTTTAAAATGGCAATTGCTGTAGCACCCGTTAGTAGCTGGCGTTTTTATGATACTATTTATACAGAAAGATACATGACTACACCGCAAGAAAACGCGAGTGGTTATGATGATAATTCGCCAATAAATCATGTCAATAAACTTAAGGGCGATTATTTATTAATTCATGGGTCTGCAGATGACAATGTACATTTGCAGAACACTATGCGATTGGTAGAGGCTTTAATTCAAGCAGATAAGCAATTTGATTGGGGTGTCTATCCAGATGATAACCATGGTATTTACGGTGGAAATACAAGATTACACCTCTATAAAAAAATGACTACTTTTATAAATGAGAAACTTGGAGATAAGCGAGAAAAAGCAAAAGAAAGTGAAGCAAAGAAAGTAGAAATTAAAGGATAATAAACTAATTACTAACTAATAATAAATTTATGGCAAATTCAGCTGCAATTAAACAAAAGGAATTATTTGGACACCCAGTAGGATTATATGTTCTCTTTTTCACAGAAATGTGGGAACGTTTTTCTTATTATGGAATGCGTGCAATATTAGTATTATATCTAGTCGCTCAAACTCAAGCTGAAAACGCTGGGCTAGGTTGGACTAATGGAGAAGCATTATCTCTTTACGGAACTTATACTATGTTAGTTTACGTTATGTCTATTCCAGGAGGTTGGATAGCTGATAAGTTTTTAGGACAGAAAAAATCTGTTTTATATGGTGGATTGCTCCTTGTTGCTGGTCATAGCATTCTTGCTGTTGAGGAAATGTGGGCTTTTTACACAGGCTTGGGTTTAATTATTGCTGGTGTAGGAATGTTAAAACCAAATATCTCTACAATGGTTGGAGGTTTATATAAGCAAGGAGATATAAGAAGAGATAAAGGGTTTACAATATTTTATATTGGTATAAATGTTGGAGCATTTTTATCAAGTTTAATAGTGGGCTATGTAGGGGAAGTTCATGGCTGGCATTATGGTTTTGGGCTTGCTGGAATTGGAATGGCTTTAGGATTATTGCAATATGTTTTAGGTCAAAAGCATTTAAAGCATGTAGGTAACTTTTTAGGGACTTCAAAAAATGAATCTGATAAAGAGGCTATGAAAAAACCGCTTACTAAAATAGAAAAGGACAGAGTAGTTGTTTTATTTATATCATTTTTATTAGTAATAGTCTTTTGGGGAGCTTTTGAGCAAGCTGGAGGTCTGATGAATATCTATGCTTCAGATAATACGAATAGAATGTTGATGGGCTGGGAAGTACCAGCATCGTGGTTTCAATCATTGAATGCAATGTTTATTATCTTTTTAGGAACTTCTGTTGCTTTATTTTGGGCTAATAGAAAATTAAAGGGAAAGGTTTCTACCTCTCTATTTAAAATGATAGTTGGGCTTATTATTATGGGGACAGGTTTCTTTTTTATGACAGCTGCTGCTGCTCAATTTGAAACTAATGGACCATTTGTAGATGGAGTGGGTGGTTCTGCAATGTATTGGTTGGTTCTAGCTTATTTATTTCATACTATAGGGGAATTATGTATTTCTCCTGTAGCGCTATCGTATATTACAAAATTAGCACCATTAAAATATGCTTCATTGATGATGGGAATTTATTTTGCTATGACGGGTTTTGGAAATAAACTAGCAGGTTTGTTAGGTGAAGCTTCTGAAAGTTTAGGCGAGTTTACAATTTTTACGGGAATAGCAGTATTTTGTGTTGCTTTTGGGTTGTTGGTAATGGCTTTTAGAAAGAAACTAGAAACACTTACTCATGGCGCTGAGGATAATGAACGTACGATGAACGAAGAAGCTGAAGGCTTCGAATTAGCAGATAACTAACTAATAGACTAAAAATAATAAACCTCATAAACTTCTTTATGAGGTTTTTCTTTTAAACTTTTTAATATTCTTAGTATGGCAGAAAATTCTACCGATCAGTTTTTTAAATCGAATGTATTAGGGCATCCTTCGGGGTTGTTTGTATTATTTTTCACAGAAATGTGGGAACGCTTTTCATATTATGGCATGCGAGCATTACTTATAATGTTTTTTACAGCCAAAGTTTTTAACGGAGGTTGGGAATGGCCAGAAAGTTGGGCTTATGCCATTTTCGGAACATATGTTTCCCTTGTGTATTTATCAACATTATTGGGTGGGTACTTTGCTGATAAGATTATTGGTTTCAGGTATGCAGTTCTAGTAGGAGCTTTGTTGATGACATTAGGTCATGGCTGTATGGCGATAGAAACACCTTTCTTTATTTATACAGGACTTACATTATTGGTTTTTGGTAGTGGTTTTTTTAAGCCCAATATGACCTCAATTATATCTGAAATGTATAAAGATAGGCCTGAGAAGAAAGACGGCGCCTATACAATATTTTACATGGGTGTAAACTCTGGAGCTTTCGTTGGAATTCTATTATGTGGCTATTTAGGAGAACAGATAGGTTGGTCTTGGGGTTTTGGTGTTGCTGGTATTTTTATGTTGTTTGGATTAATTCAGTTTTGGTTGGCACAAAATATTTTTGGCAATATTGGTTTAAAACCTGAAAAAGGAAATGAAGAAAAGGTTGTTTTAAAAGAAGGTGAAAAATTAAACCCTTTCACGCGTTTTGAAATGGCTTTGATAATTATTTCATCAACTTTAGGGTTAAGTTGGATATTAAATGATCCAATATCTAAAATTTCAGAAGGAGCGTATAATTTATTTGGATTTAAAATTTTTGGATTTGATGGACAGAATGTAGCTATTTTAACGGCGCTATTAATTTTTGTTGTTTTACTAATTATAAGAATCCCAAAATATGCAAAAACAACAAGAGATAGAATGTTGGCAGTTGTGTTTTTCTGTTTTGTAACTATTTTCTTTTGGGCAATATTCGAACAATCTCCAGGGTCATTAACTATTTTTGCAAGAGATTACACGGATAGAATTTTAGAAGGCAATTCTGCAATAATTTTTAAAATAGTCGATGTTTTACTTACAGTTGTTCCATTAGGCGTAATTACATGGGTGTTATTTAAATTATTTAAAAAAACTTTTGCTAAATATTCATGGTCTAATATAGTATTGGCGTTTAGTTTTTTAGTTATTTGGGCAATTGCAATATTTAGATTAAATGATAAATTAAGTGGTGATGTTGCAGAAATAGATGCCAGTTGGTTTGGAACTCTAAATTCTTTATTTATAATAACTCTAGCACCATTATTTTCAAAATGGTGGGAAGGTAAGTATAACCCAAATGCAAATATGAAGTATGCAATAGGCATGGTTTTATTAGGGTTAGGTATGGCATGTGTTGCTATTGGTTCTTCATCTATAGAGCCTGGCGCTAAAACGGCATCTGTGAGTATGATATGGCTTGTTTTGGTTTATTTCTTTCATACTATGGGAGAGTTATGTATATCGCCAGTTTCTCTATCTTATGTAAGTAAACTTGTTCCAGGTAGAATGATAGCAATGATGTTTGGAATTTACTATTTAGCTATCGCTATTGGAATGAAGTTAGCAGGAATGTTTGGAGAGGCATCTACAGGAATTGCTAAGGAACATGGTATAAGTTATTTCTTTTGGATACTAACAGGCTTGTCTTTAGGATTAGCAGTTTTATCTGTAATAATGTATCCTATGGTTAAAAAACTAATGCATGGTGTTCGTTAATCGAAAAAATTGTTAAAAAACATTCAAAAAGCTCCTAATTAGGAGCTTTTTTTGTAAGTTCGGAACAACTTTTGCAACCCATAAGATTATGAAAAAGACAATATACTTAATGTTAGCTTTAGGCTTTTTAAATTTATATGCCTTTGCTCAAGAGATAAATTGGGTGACTTTTCAAGAAGCTCTAGAGCTTCAAAAGAAAACCCCTAAAAAAATTATGATGGACGTTTATACCAATTGGTGTGGACCATGTAAAATGCTAGACAGAAACACTTTTCAAAAGAAAGAAGTAGCTGATTATGTAAATGAACATTATTACGCCGTTAAGTTTAACGGAGAAGGAAATGATGTAGTAAACTATAAAGAGAAGTCATTTACAAATCCTAACTACAACCCTGCAAATGCTAACAGACGTAATTCGGCTCATGATTTAGCAAGATATTTACAAATTAGTGCTTATCCTACTATTGTGTTTTTTGATGATAAAGGAGAAGTTATTGCTCCTATTAGAGGATATCAGAAGCCATCCCAATTGGAACTGTATTTAAAGATGTTTAAAAAAGATGACCATAAAAACATTAAGACTCAAGAAGAGTTTAATGCCTATTATAAAGCTTTTGTGTCTAATTTTAAAGATTAATAAAACTTAGTAATTAATAATATATGCTCCCTTTTTACTAGTTTGGTGAAAAGGGAGTTTTCTTTTTTTACAAATAGCCTCCCATCTTTCAATATAAGATTTGTAGTTACTACCATCAGCAATTACATGTTTTGGTTTTATAGAGTCTATTAATCGATTCAAATTTATTTTGGGAGATTGTCTCAGCAATACATAATCTGGTTTAAACAATTTTATATTATAAACACCCAAACTATCTATAACTAAAAGTTTCTTGTTATTTAAAATATAGACAGATTTCAGAGTGTCTTTCTCTATACTTTTTATCTGATTTCCAATGGTGAAATCTTTAATTATTTTGTTTTTTAATTGTGTTAAACTATCAAAATCATGAGCTACTAATAGGCTATTATTACTATTGTTCCCCAATAAGGTATATCTGCTTTTATGAAATACAATAAACTGATTTGAAGACTTTTTATATATTGAATAAATAAACGCACATTGAATAATTAACACCGAAATTAATAATAGCTTTAAATTGAAAACATTTCTTTTCTTCAAAAACTTTATAAGTGTTATAATAGCTAAATAAGAAACTAAAACATATAATAAGCTAAAAGCAATATCTTTTAAAAGAAACGATTCCTGTTTAGATACCCAGCCAACAAAATTATTCATACCACTAATAATGTATCCATAAACATCTGCTATGAAATTGGGGAGCAAGTTTGTTACTGCAAGTAGAATTACAAGAATTCCCAATCCTAAAATGATTCCTAATAATGGAATAATAACCAAATTTGATATAAAAAATAGGCTAGGAAACTGATGAAAATAAAATAAGCTAATTGGTATAATTCCAAACTGAGCAGAAACTGTTACCGTTAAAGTGTGCCAATATTTGTCTATTAACCAGTTTTTTGGTTTCCATAAATTATAGAGTATAGGGTCTATGGCTACAATAGCAAAAACAGCTAAGTAACTTAACTGAAAACCAACGTCAAACAAAAACATGGGTTTAAAAAGTAATATAACAAACATAGAAATTGCTAAGGTGTTATAAATATTTGTTGGTCTTTTTAAATTTATAGCAATGGCAACAATACTAAACATAGTTACTGCTCTGGTTACCGATGCCGATAATCCAGCAATTAAAGCAAAGCACCATAAGCAGAAAACTAATAAAATGGTTTTTATTAGTCTACCATGTTTTAAGCGTTCAATAGGTTTAAAAACAAGGCTTAAAATGATTAAAATAATACCAACATGTAGCCCCGACACAGCTAAAATATGTATAGCACCAGCATTTGTGTAACTGGTGTAAACTTCTTCACTAATATCTTGCCGCTGCCCAAGTAATAAAGCATTAATTATGGCAAGCTCATCTGGTTTGAAATGATAAGGCTTTAATTTTAGATTGATGTATTCTCTAATATCATCTGCAATACCAAAAAGAGTATGTGTATCTGTACTTACTTTTAAAAGCGAGTTATTTTTAGCAAATATTTGATGATAGATATATTTCTTTTCAAGATATTTTTTATAATCAAATTGATAAGGATTTAGCGGATGAATAAGGTTTTGAAAAGCCGTATTACTAACAATAATGTCATCTACTTTTAAAACAGATTGAGTAGAGTCTTTTTGAATGTTTAATAGAGATTTTCCTGAGACAGTTACGTTATTAATATTTAAAATATCAATAACATATTTGTCATAGTAATTTCCTGGTTTTAAAACTTCTCTAATTCTAAATGTTACGGTTTTCGCTGTATCCTTTTCTAGCGAAACAAGTTTAGAATAATGATTCGAAAAGTTTTTTTGATTATGAAAAGAAGTGGTTAATACCCCAACAGAAATCATTAAAATATAAGCAAAAACTCCAAACCAAATGGTTTTAATAAATTGCTTTCTGGCTATTAAAAAGCATATAAATAATAAGATTAAAAGAGCAGTAGTTAGGTATAAACTTGAATGAATAGATATAGGGTATAAATATGAAATTATAATTCCTATAATTAAGAAACACGTTAATTTAATGATTGTGAAATTAAGTAACTTCATTAGTGAAAGTTACTAAAAAGGATTTACAAAACACGCCTCGCTTGTACAAAAGCAAAATACCAATAGCGTTCGGACAGCTCAGATGTTATAACACCTCTGCTTGAGGTTGAATGTATAAACTCTATACGACCAATTTGTGCAGACGTTACAATACCTACATGGTTTACTTTACGACTGTTTTTTTTGGTAGCAAAAAACAATAAATCACCTTTTTTAACTTCTTTTAGATCTATCCAATCTCCTGTGATTGCTAAATCTTTTGTGGTTCTAGGAAGTATAATAGCTTCACTTTTAAACGAAGTGTAAATTAAGCCCGAGCAATCCATTCCTTTTTTTGTAGTACCACCATATTTATAACGTGTACCTTCATACTGCTTAGCATAGTTGGTAATGTCATCAGCTTTTAAAAGTGGTATAGTTTCTCCTTTTACAACAGTTTCATTTTTCTTTTTAGTTTTTGATTTTGAAGATTTACAGCTACTAAAACTAGCAATTAAGAGCATTATGAAAAGAAGTTTTTTCATAAATAAATTAGGTTTTAATAGATTTAAAAATTTCTTTAGCGGTCTTTTCGCTTGCACCTTTACCACCAAGTTTTTTCTCCAAATCATAATAATCTAAAAATAATTTTGCACGATTATATGGGTCGAGAATAAATTCTAACTCTTGCTTCAATCTTTTTTTGTTGAAATCATTTTGGATAAGTTCTGTAACAACTTCTTTATCCATTATTAAATTAACTAACGAAATGTATTTTAAAGTAATAATACGTTTAGCAATTTGGTAAGATATGTTGCTGCCTTTATAACAAACTACCTGAGGAACTTTAAATAATGCTGTTTCAAGTGTAGCTGTACCAGAAGTAACTAAAGCAGCGGTTGAAACACTTAATAAATCGTATGTTTTATTACTAACAAAGCTAATATTTGAATTTTTAATAAAGGTTTTATAAAAACTAAAATCTTGACTTGGCGCTCCTGCAATAACAAATTGATAGTCTTGGAAATCGTCAACCAAACTCAACATAACAGAAAGCATTTTAGTAATTTCTTGTTTTCTGCTACCTGGTAAAAGTGCAATAATAGGTTTATCGTTTAACTTGTGAGTTGTTCTAAATTTAAATTCATCAACTTGAGTTCTGTCTGCAATAGCGTCAATTAACGGATGACCAACAAATGTAACATCGTAATTAAATTTGTCTTTGTAAAAAACCTTTTCAAAAGGAAGAATAACATACATCGCGTCAACATCTCTTTTAATAGCATGAACCCTACTTGCTCTTGATGCCCAAACTTGTGGGGAAACGTAGTAATTGGTTCTGAAACCTTTTTGCTTTGCCCATTTTGCAATACGTAAATTAAATCCGGAATTATCTATAAAAATAATGACGTCTGGATTAAAGGTTTCAATATCATTTTTGCAAAAAGAGATATCCTTAAAAATTTTGCTGAGATTCATAATGACTTCAACAAAACCCATAAAAGCCCGTTCTTTATAATGTTTTACTAAAGTACCGCCAACATTTTGCATAAGATCACCTCCCCAAAACCTAAAGTTAGCATTGCTATCTTCTTTTTGCAATGCTTTCATTAAGTTAGAGGCATGTAAATCACCTGATGCTTCGCCAGCAATAATATAGTACTTCATTTAGAAGAGTTTAAAAACAAAGGTAAAAATAGCAATGAAAACAGTAATTAATAAAACACCTCTTGCTCGATAATCCTGTTTCTTTTTTATAAAGATAAAAAAAGCAACAAGATTTAAAATAGCTCCTAAACTTATTAGTTTACCTAAATAACCTTCAGATACTGCAGCATTCATTACGCTAGTGAAATCACTGTTGTTTTTTTTTGATATTATAAATATTGCAGTAATTAGCCCAATGCAATTGGCTACTAGACCAACAAAAAAACCTATAAAAATATCTTTTTTAATCATTTAAATTCCATTTTTTTAATGTACTTATATGTTTGTGTGCAGTTAAATCAAATTGAGCTGGAACTACAGAAATGTAATTGTTTTCTAAGGCCCATTCATCAGTGTCTTCTCCGCCATCTAAATTAACAAATTCTCCAGAAAGCCAGTAATAATCTTTTCCCTGAGGGTTTTGACGCTTGTCAAAAGCTTCAACCCAATTCCCTTTAGCTTGCCTGCAAACTTTTATGCCTTTTATATTTTCCTCAGAAACATTTGGGATATTAACATTTAAAACAACATCATTAGGAATGCCATGTTTTAAAGCATTTTCGGTAATTGTTTTTACAAAAGGTTTACAGGCTTCAAAATTAGCTTTCCAATTGTAGTCTAATAACGAAAAACCAATTGCAGGAATACCTTCAATGCCAGCTTCAATAGCTGCACTCATAGTGCCTGAATAAATAACATTAATAGAGGAGTTTGAGCCATGATTGATTCCCGATACACATAAATCGGGTTTTCTATCCAATATTTCTCTAACACCTAATTTTACACAATCAGCAGGTGTTCCAGAGCAACAATACTCTATTTGAGGTTCATTGTCGCTATTAATTTGCCAAACATATAATGTTGAGTTTATTGTAATGGCATGCCCCATACCGCTCTGTGGACTGTCAGGTGCTACCACTACTACATCTCCAATGGTATTCATAACACTAATCAGTGTTCTAATTCCTGGCGCATTAATACCATCATCGTTAGTTACTAGAATAAGAGGTTTTTTTGACATATTGGGATTATAAAACACCGCTAAAATACATAATTTAGCCAGTAAACACTTAATTTCTTTGCTTTAACAAAAAATTAGTAGCAATTGCCTTTATTGGCATGGTTTTTTCTTTATTTTAGTAGAAAATAAATTATTATTTTTATTTGAAGATAGATATATTAGTATCTAAACAGAAAAGATTAAAAGATGAAAAATATTATGAAGAGGAATTATAAAGTTTTGTTATTAATGGTTTTGCTTGCCTTTGCATCGTGTAGTTTTACATCTAAAACATTTGACGATTCAGATAAAGACAAAATGCTAATTCATATCATTAAAAGTGTTTTAGAACAACTTCATTTTGATCCTATTGCAATGGATGATGCTTTTTCAGCTGAATTGTTTTCAGATTATGTTGAGGCTATGGATCCTTTAAAGCGATATTTCTATGAATCGGATTATAAAGATTTTGAAAAATATAAATTGACTATTGATGATCAATTAAAAATATCAGACATTACGTTTTTCAATGTAACTCACGAGCGAATGATAAAGCGTATCCAAGAAGCCAAATCTTTATATAAAGAAATATTATCTGAACCATTTGATTATACTAAAGATGAGATTTTTGATACTGATTCTGAAAAAACCTCATATGTTAAAAATAGAAAGCAACTAAAAGAGCGTTGGAGAAAGCAACTTAAGTTTTCAACACTTTCTAATTATGAGGATATTTATAGTGAAGAAGAACAAGCAAAAGAAAATGATGCTTCTTATGTAATGAAAACAGAGGAGGAGATTGAAAAAGAAGCTCGCGAAGCTACTTTGAAATCGCTGGATATATATTTTAACGACAATATTGATGACAAAAAACGTGAAGATTATTTTGCTGATTATGTAGGAGTAATTGTTGGAGAATTCGATCCGCATACATACTATTTAGCACCTCGTAATAAAGAAGTTTTTGATCAGCGAATGTCTGGGAAATTAGAAGGAATTGGTGCTGGGCTTCAAAAGCGTATGGATTATATAAAAGTTACTTATCTGGTATCTGGTGGACCAGCATGGAGAGGAAAAGAATTAGATATCGATGATGTTATTTTAAAAGTAAAACAAGAAGATGAAGAGATGCCAGTTAATATTGTTGGTATGCGAATTGATGATGCTATAAAGTTAATTAAGGGGCCGAAAGGAACTAAAGTAACTTTAACTATAAAAAAGATAGATGGAACAATTAAAGATATTACCATAACAAGAGATATTGTAGAATTAGGAGCAACCTATGCTAAATCATCCTTAGTAGAAAAAAACAATAAGAAATTTGGAGTTATTAATTTGCCTTCGTTTTATTTAGATTTTAATGATTATAAAAAGTTAAACGCTGCAGCGGATGTTAAGAAAGAAATTGAGCGTTTAAAAGCTGAAGGAATGGAAGGGTTGGTGTTAGATTTGCGCAATAATGGTGGTGGCTCATTACCTGCAGTTGTAGATATGGCAGGCTTATTTATAAAGGATGGGCCTATAGTACAAGTACGATCAACAGGTAAGCCAAAAGAGGTTTTAAAAGATAAAGACAAATCTATTGTTTGGGATGGACCCCTAGTTATTTTGGTTAACGAAATATCAGCTTCAGCCTCAGAAATTATGGCAGCAGCAATGCAAGATTACAAACGCGCCATTATAATTGGGAGCAAACAAACTTATGGAAAAGGAACAGTTCAAAATGTTTTAAACTTGAACAATTTGGTTAGAAACAGTTCTGGCGGTGATTTAGGATCATTGGCATTAACTACTCAAAAGTATTATAGAATCAATGGCGGTTCAGTACAATTAGAGGGGGTTAAAAGTGATGTTAAAGTCCCTGGCAGATTTAGCTTTATTGATGTAGGCGAAAAAGATAAAGAAAACCCATTACCATGGGATGAAATTGATGCTGCCGATTATGCAGTTTGGGATAATTATTTTGATTATGATGAAACCATTGAAAAGAGCAAGCAAAGAATGAGTAACAACGAGCAGTTAAAACTTATTGAGGAAAACGCTAAATGGGTAAAAAGTAAAATTGATGAAACTGTAGTTTCGTTAAATTATGAAAAATATAAGGCAACGAATGATTTAAATGAATTAGAATCTAAACGTTTTGATGCTATTTCTAAATATAAAACTAACTTAACTTTTGAGTCTCATGCTTATGAAAAAAGCCTTTTTGAAAGTGACACAACAGATTTAAAAGAAAAACGTCAACGATGGCATCAAAGCTTAAGTAAAGATGTTTATATTGAAGAAGCGTTAAATGTGCTTGAAGATTTAAAAATGTCTTATGCTATAAAAAAGGTAGCGACTGTAAAGGATTAAGTTATTATATGAGTAATAATTCAAATACTAACTCATTAAAACAATTAGCGCTCCAAAAGTTTAAAAAGAACTTTTGGGGCGTTTTCAGTTTGTGTTTTATTGTATTTGTTGGTTTAGTATCAGTCTTTGCTTATGCGTTTGCTCCAGATAATTCGCAAGCAGCAAACCAAATGCACTTATCTATTCATTCGAAACAACCAGGTTTTAAAGTCCAAATGCTAACTATTCCATCACAAGTAAAGAATAACCAAAATGGTTTTAATAAAGTTTTTTTTGGAAAAATAAATACAGATACCGAGATACCAATTTCAAGCTATAATATAGAAGACCATTTGTTAAATTATACCGAATATGCCTCTGATGGCTTAAAAGGTGTTGAAAAAATAATCGATCTTAATGCTTTCCCAAATCAGTCTGCTAAAGATTTTATTGAAGAAAAAACTTTTGTTTTTGGAACTGATAAATACGGAAGAGATTTGCTAAGTCGCGTTTTAGTTGGGGCTAGAATTTCGTTTTTCATTGGTTTTGTTGCTGTTTTTATTTCATTGATTATCGGTGTTTTTATGGGAAGTGTGGCTGGGTATTTTGGAGGAAAAGTAGATGCCTTTATTATGTGGATTATTAATGTTACATGGTCTATACCTACGCTGTTATTAGTAATTGCTATTACTTTAGCTTTAGGTAAAGGCTTCTGGCAAGTATTTATTGCTGTAGGTTTAACCATGTGGGTTGAGGTTGCTAGAGTGGTGCGTGGACAAATAATTAGTGCTAAAGAAATGCAATATGTTACGGCTGCTAGAGCTTTAGGTTTTGATGATTTTAGAATTATAACTAAACATATTTTACCCAACATTATGGCGCCAGTTATTGTAATATCTGCAGCTAATTTTGCTGCAGCTATTTTAATAGAAAGCGGACTTAGTTTTTTAGGTATTGGAGCCCAACCTCCTATGGCAAGTTGGGGAGCTATGATTAAAGATCACTATAATTATATAATATTAGGAAAACCTTATCTAGCCATTATACCTGGGCTTTGTATTATGAGTCTGGTTATGGCATTTATGCTTATTGGTAATGCGCTTCGTGATGCTTTAGATGTAAAGAGTTAATGTTTGTATTAAAGTTCCTTAATTTTAATATTTTTCCAGCTTATTTTCACGCCTCCACCGCTATGAATTTGTAAAGCTATTCCACCTTCACCTTCACCTATTTTTTCATCATCTATATGAGTCATTTTTGTTCCATTTAACCACGAGGTTAGTTTAGATCCTTTAACCTTAATTTTCATGGTATTCCATTCCCCTTCTTTAAGGATATTTTCCTTATCTGCTTCAGGTTTTATTAACCACCCACGCCCATAAGATTCGTATACACCGCCAGTATGCTTTCCTTTTGGAGCTACTTCTACTTGCCAGCCTTTAACTTTAGTGCCATCAACAGTCGATCTAATGAAAACACCACTATTGCCATTGCTCCATTGTTTAAACTCTAAGGTTAAAATAAAATCTTTATAGTATTTTTTAGTGCCTAAGTAACCATATTCTTTATCTTCTCCACTTTCACATATTAAATAGCCATCTTCTACATACCATTTTTCTGTACCATAAATTTCCCATCCATCTAGGTCTTTACCGTTAAACAAATCTGTGTTTTGTGCATAAATGTTTCCAAATGTTAAGATACTTACTACTGCTGCAACTAAAAAGTTTTTCATAATTACTATATATATTTAATGTGTTTTGTGTTCTATTAATAGAGTATTCAGCTAAGTTATAATTATTTGTGGTAAAGTCAAAGTATGGCTTGTAGCTTTATGTTATTTGAACATGTAGTATAGAGGTTATTCAGGTAGCATATTTTCATTTAAACTCTCAATGTAATTCAAAACGTCATCTTTGCCTATATCTTTTGATGATGAAGTTATAAAATAATTAGGCATATCTTCCCATGTTTCTAAAAGTACATTTTTATAGTCTTCAACATAATTTTCAATAGCTTTAGGTTTTAGTTTATCTGCTTTGGTAAAAATGATTGAAAAAGGTATGCCATTTTCACCTAGCCATTGCATGAATTCTAAATCGACAGGTTGAGGTTTGTGCCTAATGTCAACTAAAACAAAGGCGGTAACCAACTGCTCCCGTAAAGCAAAATATTGTGTTATAAATTTTTGAAAAACCTTTTTTGCGCTTTTAGAAACTCGCGCATAACCGTAACCAGGCAAATCTACTAAATGCCAATTTTTATTTATTAAAAAATGATTAATAAGTTGGGTTTTTCCAGGTCTTCCAGACGTTTTTGCTAAACTTTTCCGGCTAGTTAGCATGTTTATTAAAGAAGATTTTCCAACGTTACTTCTGCCAATAAAAGCATATTCAGGTAATCTGCTTTTAGGGCATTTAGCCACATCAGAATTACTCATTACAAATTCAGCAGATTTAATTTTCAAAATAGTGTTTTTGTCATTCCCTTGAAGAAGGGAATCTTAGTTTTGTTTTAAAATTTTCTTTTAGTTAACCAAGTATCAAGAATTTGATTAAATTCCTCAGGGTGTTCCATCATAGCAGCGTGTCCGCATTTGTCAACCCAGAATAAATCAGAATCAGGTAAAAGCTCATTAAATTCCTCGGCAACTTCTGGCGGAGTTACGTTGTCATTCTTTCCCCAAATAATGCATGTGGGGGTTTGCATTTTTGGTAAATCTTTAGCCATATTATGTCTAATTGCACTTTTTGCAATAGCTAACGTTTTTATAAGTTTATTACGGTCGTTAACTGTTTCGTAAACTTCGTCAACTATTTCTTTTGTTGCAACGGCAGGGTCATAAAACACGTCTTGAGCCTTCTTTTTTATAACCTCATAATCACTACGCTTTGTGTATCCTCCTCCCATAGCGCTTTCATAAAGCCCAGAGCTTCCTGTTATCACAAGAGCTTTAACTTTTTCTGGAAATAATTTTGTGTGATACAAACCAATATGGCCACCTAGCGAATTTCCCAGTAAAATCACTTCATCAAAACCTTTAAATTCAATAAAATCATGTAAATATTTTGCAAAACTTTTTACATTGGTTTTTAGTAAAGACATCGTGTAAATTGGTAATTCTGGTATAATAATTTTATATCCCTTTTTGCTAAAAAACTTAGTAACCGAATCAAAATTACTTAACCCACCCATTAAACCGTGCAAAACAATAACAGGTTTGCCTTCTCCAACTTCAATATAGCTATAATTCTTTTCTTTTTTTAAACGATGCGTCATTAACTGGTTAGTCTATTTCGTTAAAAACAAATATAGTTATTTCATTCATATTTCAATCATTTTAATTTAAGCTCTGGCATAATTGTTTTGAATTAAGATGTTAACAAAGTGTTTAAATAAAACTCTTTTATGTAACAGGTTGACAGTGAGCAACTAAAATATTTTTTGCTTTTTATTATCTATTTAAAATGGTACTTCATCGAAAAATTATTAACAAAGTGCAGTAAAGTGGTAAAATGTGGGATATTTTTCAATATATTTGAAACTTAAACCTAAAAACGAATACTAACCGCTTTGAACTCATTAATAGGGACATACGATTGTAAAGTAGATGCGAAAGGCAGGCTTATGATGCCTTCTGGCATGAAAAAGCAGTTGGTGTCTATTATAGAAGATGGGTTCGTGTTAAGGCGTTCTGTTTTTCAACCGTGTTTAGAATTGTATCCTATGAGCGAGTGGCAAACAGTGATGCAAAAAGTAAATAAGCTTAATAGGTTTAAGAAAAAGAACAATGATTTTATTCGCCGTTTTAATGCAGGGGCAAGAATGGTAGATATTGATGGTAGTGGACGCTTGCTAATTCCGAAAGATCTTATTGGTTTTGCAGGTATTTCAAAAAACATAGTGATTTCTCCAGCGGTAAATATTATTGAAATCTGGGATAAAGATAGGTATGAACAGGCTATTGATGATGCTGCAATAGACTTTGCTGATTTAGCTGAAGAGGTAATGGGACAAGATGATGACGACCATGGAATATCATAATCCAGTTTTGTTAAAAGAAACCGTTGATGGTTTAAATATTAAAGAAGATGGTGTATATGTAGATGTAACCTTTGGAGGAGGTGGACACAGTAAAGAAATACTAAAACATCTTGGTGAAGAGGGTAGGTTGTTTGCTTTTGATCAAGATTTAGATGCTCTTGAAAATACAATTGATGATGAACGATTTACGTTGATACATGAAAATTTTAGATATGTAAAACGCTTTTTAAGGTTTCATGGTGTAAAGCAGATAGATGGTGTTTTGGCAGATTTTGGAGTGTCTTCACATCAGTTTGATGTAGCTGAACGAGGTTTTTCTACAAGATTTGAAGCTGATTTAGATATGCGAATGAATCAACAAAATGATATGTCGGCATTTCATGTGGTTAATGAATATGAAGAAGAGCAGTTGAAACAAGTGTTTTTGCAGTATGGGGAATTAAGGGCTGCACCGGCAATGGCGAGGCTTATTGTTGAATATAGAAAAACGGAAGAAATTAAAACGAGTGAACAATTAAAAAAAGTATTGAGAAAGTTTTTGCCGCCACGACATGAAAACAAGGTGTTAGCTCAAATTTACCAAGCTATTAGAATTGAAGTAAATCAAGAAATAGAGGTTTTAAAAGAGTTTTTGTTGCAAACGCCAGAAATATTAAAAGTTGGAGGCCGTTTAAGTTTTATATCCTATCATTCTTTAGAAGATAGATTGGTAAAGCGTTTTATAAGAAATGGATTGTTTGAAGGAGAGCCAGAGCGAGACATGTTTGGGAATTTTGAAGTACCATTAAAAAAAGTAAATGGATTAATTGTTCCAACTAAAGAAGAGATAAGTATAAACAGTAGGGCAAGAAGTGCAAAACTTAGAATTGCTGAAAAAATTTAATGAAGAAAAGTATTTATAGCATATTAAAAGGAACATTTTTAGTGAGCGACGATTCGTTTAAGAATTGGCGCATGATTCTTTTTATATCTGGATTAGCTATAGTTATGATTGCGAGTTCGCATAGTGCTGATAAAAAAGTATATGAGATTGCACGATTAAAAAATGAAGTTAATGAAATGCGTTCGGCATTTATTGATGGTAGATCAAAACTGATGCGGCTAAAAATGGAATCAGCTGTAGTAAGTAAAATGAAAGAAAAAGGGTTGTCGCCTTCGGTGATTCCGCCAAAAAAAATAAAAGTAAAATCCCAAAATTAAAAGCGAATCTTGGCAGTAAACGAGAAAGGCATATTAAACCGATTGTATTTTATAGCAGGATGTATGTTCATCTTCGGCGTTGCTGTGGTGTTTAAATTGCTGAGTATTCAATTTTTGCAAGGTGATAAGTATAAAGCTATGGCAAGTGAGCGCATAGTAAAAGATGTAATTATTCCTGCAAATAGAGGAAATGTATATTCTGTAAACGGTAATTTGCTAGCAACATCGGTTCCAAAATATGATATTAGAATAGATGCTATTACACCTTCTTCAAAAACGTTCGAAAAGCATTTGAAGCCTTTAAGCGATTCTCTTTCAAAATACTCAGGAAAACCTTCAAGCTATTATCAAAAAGAAATTAGAAAAGCTAGAGCTAATAAAAATAGATATTATTTGTTGGCTAGAAATATTGGGTATTCAGATTATATAAGAATTCGAAATTTTCCAATGCTAAATCTTGGTGCTTTTAAAGGTGGATTGATAGTAGAGCAAACAACAAAACGAGAACATCCAATGGGTGGTATTGCACAGCGTACTATTGGTTACGAACGTTTTGATGAAAAGGGAAATGTAACACGTCCTGGAATTGATGGCGCCTACGGAATTCAATATTTGAGAGGCACCGATGGGAAAAGAAAAAAGCAACAAATAGGAAAAGGGCAATGGAAGCCATTAAGTGATGCTAACGAAATTGAACCTAAAGACGGTTATGATGTCTATACTACCATTGATGTAAACATTCAAGATATAGCGCATCATGCACTTTTGGAACAATTAGAGAAATATAAAGCAGATCATGGCTGTGTGGTGGTTATGGAAACCAAAACAGGAGAAGTAAAAGCTATAGCAAACCTAGGTAGAAATTCGCTTGGTAATTATTATGAAAGGAGAAATTATGCTGTATGGGAATCTCACGAGCCAGGGTCTACGTTTAAATTAATGGCTATTACAGCAGCTCTTGAAGATAAAGTTATAGATACAAGTGATGTAGTAGATACAAAAAAAGGAAGATTAACTTTTTACGGTAAACATGTAGACGATTCGAATCATAAAGGTTACGGGAAAATAACCGTGTCTAAAGCTTTTGAGTTATCTTCTAATACTGGTATAGTAACGGCTATAGATCATGCTTATAAAGAAAAGCCTAGCAAGTTTGTTGATAGGCTTTATGATATGAGTTTGAATGAAAAGTTGGGATTACCAATTATTGGAGAATCAAGTCCAATTATTCCAGACCCAAGAATAAAAAATAAACGTTGGAGTGGTATCGCATTGCAATGGATGGCGTTTGGTTACGGTGTGTCATTCACGCCATTACAAACATTAACCTTTTATAATGCTATTGCTAATGATGGCGTGATGGTGAAACCACAGTTTTTAAAAGAAGTTAAAGAATTTGATAAAACCATTGTGCCTTTTGAAAAAGAAGTAATCAACAAACGAGTATGCTCAAAAGAAACTGTTGCAAAAGTTCAGCAATTGTTAAAAAATGTTGTTGAGAAAAAACACGGAACTGGTAATAGATTGTATTCTAAAAACTTCTCAATGGCAGGAAAAACTGGGACTTGTCAAAAGGATTATAGAGACAAATCAAAATTAAATTATATCTCATCTTTTGCTGGGTATTTTCCAGCAGATAACCCCAAATACTCATGCATAGTAGTTATACATGAGCCAGAAAAAGGTATTGGGTATTATGGAGCAGATGTGTCTGGGCCTGTGTTCAAAAAAGTGGCTCAAAAAATATTTACAGATACACCTATTATTGATGAGGTAGAGTCCTTGGAAGTTAAAACCGCATCAACTGAAAAAGAATACGAAAATTTTTACAAAACAGCTCAAACCTATAAAACCATAATGCCTAATGTGGTGGGCTTACCTGCTATGGATGCTTTGGCATTATTGGAAAATATGGATGTAAATGTAAAAGTAAAACTTAGTGGTAGTGGTATTGTAAAACAACAATCAATCAATAAAAATGTAAAGCTAAAAGATAATCAAACCATTGTTTTAAAAGCATCATGATGATATTAAAAGACATATTATATAAAGTAACTCTCAACGCTGTTGTTGGAAGTACTGGTGTGTCTATTAATAATATTCATTTTGATTCTAGAAACATTAAAAAGACCGATTTATTTGTTGCTATTAAAGGTAATGTGGTTGATGGGCATAAATTCATTGATGTTGCTATAAAAAACGGAGCAATAGCAATTATTTGTGAAACTTTACCAGATAATTTGATAGATGGTATTACTTATGTCGAGGTTGATAATTCTAATAGTGCTTTAGCTATTATGGCGTCTAATTTTTATGATGCGCCTTCAGAAAACTTAAAGCTTGTTGGGGTTACAGGAACAAATGGTAAAACCACTGTTGCAAGTTTGTTAAGTCAATTGTTTAAAAAGGCAGGGTACAAAGTAGGTTTGCTTTCAACAGTAAAGATATTAGTAGATAATAAGGTATATAAAGCAACACATACAACTCCAGATTCTTTAACTATAAATAAGTATTTAAAGGAAATGAATGATGCTGGAGTCGAGTTTTGCTTTATGGAAGTTAGTTCTCACGGAATTCATCAAAACCGAATTGAGGGATTATGTTTTGAAGGTGGCATTTTTACCAATCTGTCTCACGATCATTTAGATTATCACAATACATTTTCGGAATACCGAGATGTGAAAAAAACGTTTTTTGATACGCTCTCATCAAAAGCATTTGCCCTTGTGAATACAGATGATAAAAACGGATTGGTAATGCTGCAAAACACACAAGCAAAAAAATACACTTATGCTTTAAAAGGATATGCTGACTATAAAGCACAAATTCTAGAAAATCAGTTTGGAGGCTTGTTGCTTAAGGTTAATGATAGCGAAGTTTGGACACGTCTTATCGGAAATTTTAATGCCTACAATGTATTGGCAATTTATGCTACTGCAGAATTGTTAGGTTTAGAAAAAGTTGAAATTCTAAGATTGATAAGCGAGCTAGAAAGTGTAAGCGGACGATTTCAATATATCATTTCAGATGAAAAAATCACTGCAATTGTAGATTATGCGCATACGCCAGATGCTTTAAAAAATGTGCTGGAAACCATCAATAGTATTCGTACTAAAAATGAAGAATTAATAACCGTCGTTGGTTGCGGTGGAGATAGAGATAAAACTAAGCGCCCAAAAATGGGACACATTGCATCAGCATTAAGTACTAAAGTGATTTTTACAAGTGATAATCCGCGAAGTGAAGCTCCTGAGGTTATTCTTGAAGACATAGAAAAAGGTGTTGAGCCTCAAAATTTTAAAAAAATTGTAACCATATCCGATAGAAAACAAGCTATTAAAACAGCTTGTCAGTTAGCGCAACCTAACGATATCATTTTAATAGCGGGCAAAGGGCACGAAACCTATCAAGAAATTAAAGGCCAAAGATTTGATTTTGATGATTATAAAATAGTACAAGAGTTTTTAAAGCAATTACAGAAATAAAAAATAATCAATATATAAATGTTGTATTACCTATTTGAATATTTAGAAAAACAATTCCAATTTCCAGGAGCTACACTTTTCGGATTCTTAACGTTTCGTGCAGCTTTGGCTATGATTTTATCGTTGCTTATATCTACTATATATGGAAAAAGAATAATTCGTTTTCTTCAGAAAAAACAAATGGGAGAGACTATTAGGGATTTGGGTTTAGATGGACAAGCGCAAAAAGCAGGAACGCCAACTATGGGCGGAATCATTATTATTCTTGCCACTTTAATACCAGTATTATTACTCGCTAAATTGGAAAATATTTACATCATTTTATTGATTGTAACTACGCTTTGGATGGGAGTTATTGGATTTATTGATGATTATTTAAAGAAGTTTAAAAATGATAAAGAAGGATTAAAAGGGCGTTTCAAAATCTTAGGACAAGTTGGGCTTGGAATTATTATAGGTACTACCTTGTTTTTTCATGATGATGTAACGATGAAAGAAAAACTTCCGTTAGAAGTACAGCAGGAACTTTTAGCCGAAAACCCAAAAATAGAAGCTTCAAAACTATTTAAGGAGGAAGTAAAATCAACAAAAACAACCATTCCCTTTGTAAAAGGAAACGAGTTTGATTATTCAGATTTAATTACATGGATTAGTCCAGACTTGGAAAAGTATGCGTGGATTATATTTATTCTAATATCAATTTTAATAATAACTGCGGTTTCAAATGGCGCAAATCTTACAGACGGAATTGATGGATTAGCAGCTGGTACTTCAGCAATAATAGTGCTCACTTTGGGAATTTTTGCATGGGTTTCTGGTAATATTATTTTCTCAGAGTACCTCAATATTATGTATATCCCAAGGGTTGAAGAAATTACTATTTATATCGCGGCTTTCGTAGGAGCACTTATTGGCTTTTTATGGTATAACACTTTTCCTGCACAGGTTTTTATGGGTGATACAGGAAGTTTAACTATAGGGGGTGTTATAGCAGTTATAGCGATTGCAGTTCGTAAAGAGTGGTTAATTCCAGTGTTGTGCGGTATATTTTTAGCAGAAAATATGTCTGTAATTATGCAAGTGAGTTGGTTTAAGTACACCAAGAAAAAATACGGGGAAGGACGTCGCATTTTTAAAATGTCACCATTACATCATCACTATCAAAAATCGGGATATCACGAAAGTAAAATAGTAACACGCTTTTGGATTATTGGCATTTTGTTAGCGATACTGTCAATAGTGACCTTGAAAATACGATAGTAAATTCGTCATTTTCGCGAAGGCGAGAATCATATGAAATGAAAACGAAATGACAAAACAAAGATTAGTCATATTAGGAGCAGGAGAAAGTGGTGTGGGAACAGCGCTTTTAGGAAAGAAAAAAGGATACGAGGTTTTTGTTTCGGATAAAGGAAAAATAAAAGAAAAATATAAACAAGTTCTTATACATAATGAGATTGAATGGGAAGATGAAAAGCATTCTGAAGAAAAAATTCTAAATGCGAAGACTGTCATGAAAAGCCCAGGAATTCCAGATAAGGTTGATTTGATAAAACAAATTCGAACTAAAGGAATTAAGGTGGTTTCAGAAATTGAATTTGCATCAAAATATACTGATGCTATAATTGTTGGAATTACTGGAAGTAATGGTAAAACAACCACAGCATCGTTAACGCATCATATTATAAAGCAAGAGCTAAATGTTGGGTTAGGGGGAAATATTGGCGACAGTTTTGCTAAACAGGTTTTGGAACATGATTTTAAAAATTATGTACTTGAAATCAGTAGTTTTCAATTAGATGATATTATTGATTTTAAACCGCATATAGCAGTAATTACTAATATAACTCCTGATCATTTGGATAGATATGATTATCAATTTGAAAACTATATCGCTTCTAAATTTAGAATAGCCATAAATCAAACAAAACATGATTATTTGATTTATGATGCAGATGATGAAGTAGTCACTAATCATTTAAAAAAACACCCAGTTCAATCAACATTATTGCCATTTTCATTAAAAAAAACTATTAAAAATGGCGCGTATTTAGACAAAGAAAAAATTATAATAACAATAGATAACAACCAAATAATTATGCCAACAACAAATCTAGCATTAGAGGGAAAACATAACATTAAAAATGCAATGGCAGCCTCAACTGTTGCACATTTATTAAAAATTAGAAAGCAAACCATTCGTGAGAGCTTAGAAAATTTTCAAGGAGTCGAACATCGTTTAGAGCAAGTGTTAAAAATTAATAAAGTTCAATACATAAACGACTCAAAAGCCACCAATGTAAACGCAACATATTACGCTTTGGAAAGTATGGATACGCCAACGGTTTGGATTGTTGGTGGAACAGATAAAGGAAATGATTATGAAGAATTGTTTCAATTTGTAAACGAAAAAGTAAAAGCAATTATTTGCTTAGGTGTTGACAACGAAAAACTGATGAATACGTTTGGTAATATGGTTGACATTATAATTGAAACACAATTTATGAGCGAAGCTGTAAAAATAGCCTATAAAATAGCCGAAGCTGGAGATAATGTATTGTTGTCGCCTGCGTGTGCTAGTTTCGATTTGTTTGAAAACTATGAAGACAGAGGACGTCAATTTAAAAATGCAGTAAGAAATTTATAAAAAATAAGTGCAAACATTATTTAAAAACATAAAGGGAGATCGTTTAATTTGGGCAATAGTTGCGTTGTTGGCTATACTATCGTTTTTGCCTGTTTATAGTGCTGCTAGTAATTTGGCATATAGAGGCGGAAACGGAAATACTTTTGCGTTTTTTGTTAAACACTTTATGCATTTGTTTTTAGGGTTTGCAATAATGTATGGCGTGCATAAAATACCATACCGATATTTTCGAGGATTATCATTAGTAATGATTCCTATTGTTTTAGTGTTGTTGGGCATTACAATGTTACAAGGAACGGTTGTTGAAGGAGCAAGTGCAAGTAGGTGGATTCAGATACCAATTGTGGGGATGTCATTTCAAACATCAACATTGGCATTAGTAGTACTTATGGTTTATGTAGCGAGGTATATGTCTAAAGTAAAGGATAGAGTAATAACTTTTAAAGAATCTATATTGCCACTTTGGGTGCCAGTATTTTTAATTTTAGCATTAATTCTTCCTTCAAATTTTTCAACAGCTGCCATAATGTTTTTAATGGTTTTAGTATTGGTTTTTTTAGGAGGGTATCCTATGCGCTATATAGGAGTGATTTTAGGCTCTGGATTATTAGCTTTAGTGCTTTTTGTGATGGCTGCAAAATTAACTTCAGGGCCATTAAATGTTAAGGTGACTACTTGGGAAAATAGAATTAAAAATTATTCAAATGGAGAAGACACTCAAGCCGATTATCAAATAGAGAAAGCTAAAATTGCTATAGCCTCTGGCGGTATTCAAGGAGTAGGTCCAGGAAAAAGTATACAAAAGAATTTTTTACCACAATCGTCATCCGATTTTATATTCGCCATAATTATTGAAGAGTATGGATTGTTAGGTGGCTTTACAATCATGATTTTATATATGTGGTTGTTGTTTAGAATAGTTATTGCAGCACAAAAGTCTGATACTATTTTTGGAAAACTTTTAGTTCTTGGCGTTGGTTTACCTATTGTGTTTCAGGCTTTAATTAATATGGCAGTTGCAGTAGAATTATTTCCAGTAACAGGACAAACATTGCCATTAATTAGTAGCGGAGGAACATCTATTTGGATGACATGCTTGGCTATAGGAATTATACTTAGTGTAAGTGCTAAACGAGAAGAAATAAAGGAAAAAGAAAGTAATGAGGATAATCCCTTAGAAATTCTATCGGAAACAATTTAAATGAGTAGTTATAAAATCATATTATCTGGAGGCGGAACGGGAGGTCATATTTACCCTGCTATTGCCATTGCTAACGAAATAAAGTTTCGTTATCCAGATGCTGAATTTTTATTTGTTGGAGCTAAGGATAGAATGGAAATGGAAAAAGTACCACAAGCTGGGTATGATATAGAGGGTTTGTGGATTTCTGGAATTCAGCGAAAGCTTACATTAAAAAATTTAATGTTTCCTTTTAAATTGATTAGTAGTTTATGGAAAGCTCGCAAAATTATTAAATCCTTTAAGCCAGATGTTGCTATTGGCACAGGTGGTTTTGCAAGCGGCCCATTGTTATATGTAGCAGCTTCAAATAAAATACCAAGTGTAATACAAGAGCAAAATTCTTTTCCAGGAATAACGAACAAGTTATTGGCTAAAAAGGCTAATAAAATATGTGTTGCATATGATGGACTAGAGCGTTTTTTTCCTAATGAGAAAATGATTAAAACCGGAAATCCAGTGCGACAAGATTTGTTGGATATTGATACAAAAACAGTTGATGCCAAAAACCATTTTAATTTAAAACATGGTAAATATACACTGTTAGTTATTGGAGGTAGTTTAGGCTCTAGACGAATAAATGAACTAATTGAAAAGGAGTTAGATTTTTTTGATACTCAAAATGTGCAAATAATTTGGCAATGTGGTAAGCTGTATTATCAGCAGTATAAAATTTATAACAATACCGAAGGAATCCAAGTTTATGAGTTTTTAAATAATATGGACTATGCCTATGCAGCTGCAGATGTAGTGATTTCCAGAGCAGGAGCAATTTCGGTTTCAGAACTTTGTATTGTAGGTAAGCCTGTAGTTTTTATTCCGTCGCCAAATGTAGCCGAAGATCATCAAACAAAAAATGCTATGGCGGTAGTAAATAATGATGCAGCATTACTAATTAAAGAAGAAGATTTAGATGTCGATTTTGAGAATAAGTTTTCACAACTCATAGCATCTCCAGATAAACAAAAGGAATTAGGAGAAAACATAAAAAAACTGGCATTAATTAATGCTACAAAAGAAATAGTAGACGAAATAGATAAGCTACTTAAAAAATAAATGAATTTAAACAAGATACATAACATCTATTTTATTGGTATTGGAGGTATTGGTATGAGTGCTTTAGCGCGATATTTTAATGCTAATAATAAGAATGTATCTGGCTATGATAAAACTAAAACAACTATTATTGACGAGTTAATCGTTTTAGGTATAGATATACATTTTGAAGATTCAATAGAAAATATAGATAATAAATTTTTAAATCCTGAAAATACACTGGTAGTTTATACTCCAGCTATCCCTAAGAGTCATGCAGAATATAATTATTTTAAAACTAATGGTTTTCAAGTTTTAAAACGATCTAAAGTATTAGGATTAATAACAGAAAACACTTTTTGTTTAGCTATTGCTGGTACGCATGGAAAAACCACAACTACGAGCATTCTTGGGCATTTAATGTATGAATGTGGTGTGGAGTTAACAGCTTTTTTAGGAGGTATTAGTGAAAATTATAATTCTAACTTAATACTTAAAGGTAATGAGGTTTCGGTTGTTGAAGCTGATGAGTTTGATAGATCCTTTTTAGCGCTATCACCAAACTTTGCATGCATAACATCAATGGACGCTGATCATTTGGATATTTATGGAGAGGCTGATGCTTTGCACGAATCATTTAAAGCATTTTCGAAACGAATCAAACCTAATGGGAAGCTATTCGTTAAAAGCGGATTGCCTTTACATGGAATTACTTATGGAATTGAAGATAATTCAGATTATACCATTCAAAATATAAAAATAAAAAACGGCACATATGTTTTTGATTTGAAAACGCCAAAAACAGTGCTGGAAAATTTACAATTTAACCTGCCTGGGAGACATAATTTGTCGAATGCATTAATAGCCTTGGCGATGGCTGTAGAATATGGTTGCCCTAACCAGCAGCTCGCCAATGCTTTAGCATCTTATAAAGGTGTGAAAAGAAGATTTACATATCATATAAAAACTGATGATTTAGTTTTTATTGATGATTATGCGCATCATCCAGAAGAAATTAATGCTGTATATCAGGCGGTTAGAGAAATGTATCCTAGTAAAAAAGTATTGGCAATTTTTCAACCTCATTTGTATTCAAGAACACGTGATTTTGTTGACGAATTTGCTAAAAGCTTATCGCAATTTGATGAGGTAATACTGTTAGATATTTACCCTGCTAGAGAACTACCTATTGAGGGTGTAACATCTTATTGGTTATTAGGAAAAGTGAATAATGAAAATAAGCTGCTAGTAAGCAAAGCAGAATTACTTTCAAAAATAGAAAAAAGTAATGCTCAAATTGTATTGACAATAGGAGCCGGTGATATAGGAGAGGAAGTAAAACATATAAAAAAGGCCTTAAGTGTTGCGAGTTAATTGGAGTTACATAAAAATGATTGTTCTGCTAAGTTTAGTGGTCTTCTTGTTTGCCTTTTCTTCAAATAGAAATGGGCAAAGAGTAATAACTAAGCCCAATGTTGAGTTTATTGGCGACGACAACCTTTTTATTACAAATGAGACTGTTAGTAAATTGTTAATACAAAATTATAGAGGGGTTAAAAATGTACCCAAAGAAACTTTAGTTTTGAATGAATTAGAAAATGCCCTAAAATCTAATCCAATGATAAAAACTGCAGAAGTGTATGTTGCTGTAAATGGTACACTTAATGCAGAAATTGAACAAAAAACACCTATTGCACGAGTAAGTACAAATGCGTCTTATTATATTGATGATGAAGGTTTATACATGCCGTTATCTGATAATTATTCAGCTAGAGTACCCTTAGTTACTGGTTATATTGAAAAAAATAATTTAAAAAATGTCTATAAAGTAGCAAGTAAAATTAATACGGATGATTTCTTAAAAAAGAATGTTATTGAAATTCATCAAAGTGTTAATAAAAAAATATACTTGAAACTTAGGCAATGCAAATTTTTAGTTCAATTAGGTGATGTTAGTTTTTTAGACAAAAAAATTAATAACCTAAAAGCGTTTTATCAAAAAAATCAAAAAGAAAAAACGCTTAATAATTATAGCAAAGTTAATTTGCAATTTGAAAACCAAGTAGTGTGTACCAAAACGTAAACCATGGAGCATAATTTAGCAGTAGGATTAGACATAGGAACCACAAAAATTGTGGCTATGATTGGTCGTAAAAACGAATACGGCAAAGTTGAAATTTTAGGTATTGGTAAATCTAAAAGCTTAGGTGTACATCGTGGTGTTGTAAACAATATTACGCAAACTATTCAATCAATTCAGCAGGCAGTTCAAGAGGCTGAAGTTGCTGCTGATATGAAAATTATGGGTGTAACCGTTGGTATAGCAGGGCAACATATTCGTAGTCTTCAGCATAGCGATTATATTACCAGACCAAATTCGGAACATGTTATAGATGAAGAAGATATAGATAGACTCATCAATCAAGTTCATAAATTGGTAATGCTTCCGGGTGAAGAAATAATTCACGTATTGCCGCAAGAATATAAAGTTGATGGACAAGCCGAAATAAAAGAACCTATAGGTATGTATGGAGGTAGGCTAGAAGCAAACTTCCATGTAGTGGTTGGGCAAGTGTCTTCAATTCGAAACATAGGTCGTTGTGTACAAAGCGCAGGTTTAAATTTAGAAGGCATTACATTGGAGCCGTTAGCATCAGCAAATGCAGTATTAAGTCAAGAAGAGAAAGAGGCTGGTGTAGCATTAATTGATATAGGAGGAGGAACTACCGATTTAGCTATTTTTAGAGATGGTATAATTCGTCATACTGCTGTTATCCCGTTTGGAGGAAATGTGATTACTGAAGATATAAAAGAAGGCTGCTCAATTATAGAAAAGCAAGCAGAGCTTTTAAAAATAAAATTTGGTTCAGCATGGCCAGGTGAGAATAAAGACAATGAGATTGTTTCTATTCCAGGATTACGTGGTAGAGAACCAAAAGAAATAACATTAAAGAATTTATCAAAAATTATTCATGCTCGTGTTGTAGAAATTGTAGAGCAAGTTTATGTTGAGATTAAAAATTACGGACACGAAGAACAAAAGAAGAAACTAATAGCTGGTATTGTTTTAACTGGAGGAGGGAGCCAGTTAAAGCACTTAAAACAATTAGTAGAATATATTACGGGAATGGATACCAGAATAGGCTATCCTAACGAGCATTTAGCAGGTGATAGTGATGATGACATTACTAGCCCTTTGTATGCAACAGCAGTAGGATTGGTTTTGGATGGTTTAAAACGTCAAGAGAGAAAAAAAGTAGAGCAGCAGCAAAAAGAAATTGAAGAAGAAGAAAATCATGAAGAAGAAATTAAAGAGAAACCAGTTAAAGAACGACGGTCGTTTCTCGATAAGCTAACAGAACGCGTTAAAGATTTTTTAGATAACGCTGAGTAATTATAAACCATTGAATTAAAAATATAAAAGTATAAAACCCCAGTAAAACAGAATTTATGAGCAGCAAAAAAGAATTCGAAAGCATCGCATTTGATTTACCAAAAAATCAATCAAATGTTA
Source organism: Gaetbulibacter sp. 4G1 (assembly GCF_002741945.1). Lineage (GTDB taxonomy): Bacteria > Bacteroidota > Bacteroidia > Flavobacteriales > Flavobacteriaceae > Wocania_A > Wocania_A spongiicola. The sequence continues at coordinate 396,844 of NZ_MDVN01000020.1, read as the reverse complement.
TTAAAGTTATTGGTGTTGGAGGCGGTGGTAGTAATGCCATTAACCATATGTTCCAACAAGGTATTAAAGGAGTCGATTTTTACATCTGTAATACAGATGCACAAGCGCTTCAAAATAGTGGTGTTCCAAACAAAATCCAATTAGGTGTTAATTTAACCGAAGGGCTAGGAGCCGGTGCTAACCCAGATATAGGAGAGCAGTCTGCTGTTGAAAGTTTCGATGACATTTCAACAATGCTAGATACTAATACAAAAATGGTTTTTATAACAGCTGGAATGGGAGGTGGTACAGGAACAGGTGCAGCTCCAATAATTGCCAAAATGGCTAAAGATTTAGATATTCTAACAGTTGGTATTGTAACGATGCCTTTTGCTTTTGAAGGTAAAATGCGTATTGAACAATCCCAAAAAGGAATTGAAAAATTAAGAGATGTTGTAGATTCTTTAATTGTAATAAATAATAATAAACTTCGCGAAGTTTATGGAAACCTTGGTTTTAAAGCTGGTTTTTCTAAAGCTGATGAAGTGCTATCAACTGCTGCTCGTGGTATAGCCGAAGTTATTACACATCACTATACACAAAATATTGATTTACGAGACGCAAAAACGGTATTAAGTAACAGCGGAACAGCTATTATGGGATCTGCATTAGCATCTGGTCAAAATCGTGCGCAAGATGCTATTCGCAAAGCTTTAGATTCGCCGTTATTAAATGATAATAAAATTACTGGTGCTAAAAATGTATTGCTACTAATTGTTTCAGGATCGCATGAAATAACTATTGATGAAATTGGAGAAATAAATGATCATATTCAAACCGAAGCTGGTCATGGTGCAAATATTATTATGGGTGTTGGTGAAGATGAAGCATTAGAAGAATCTATCGCAGTTACCATTATAGCTACTGGATTTAATGTGGAGCAACAAGATGAAATTTCTAATACAGAAACCAAAAAAGTAGTACATTCATTAAGTGAAGATGAAGATGCTAATGTAAAAGCTGCTGAACCTGTTATTATTGAACCTATAGTTGAATTAGAAGAGAAGAAAGAGACACCAGTAGTTAGGCATACTTTAGACTTAGAATCAGAAGAAGAGCCAATAAAACAACCTCAAAAAACAGTTGTAAAAGAAGACTCTATTGCAGAAAACATTGATGTGTTTTCAAAAGACATAAACCTAATTCCGACATCAGAAATTATTAAAAACATTGATGTAGTTTATGATGAAGTTAAAGCCGATATTGTTGAAGAAGAAGATTTTATAATCAAGCCAGTAACAAGAATGTCTGATGACCTAGAAGATATAACAGATGTTGAGGTGATTTCAGATTATATTGAAGAAGAACAACAAATAACATTAACATTCGATTTGCCCTTATCTTCAGACATTGAAGAAGATGTAAACGAAGAGGATATTATTTCTTATCAATTAGATGAAGAAACTAAAGATATTCCAGTTAAAGATTACGTAGAGCTAATCACGGTGAATGAAACAAATGAGAAAGGAGATGTACGCTATGTGTTAGATGATTATGCTGAGGTAGAATCTGCAATGAATAAAAGAGTACCAGAATCTAACGAAGTTGTAGAAGAAATAGATAATGATGTTGTTTTTGAAAAGAAGGTTTTAAAAGAAGAAGTCGTTGAAGAATCATCAGTTGAAGAAGCTGATCCTATGAACAGTCCTATTTCAGAATTGTTGATAGAAAGAGCAGAAGAACGCAGACGTAAAATGAAAGAGTTTAATTATAAATTCAATAATGCTAAGATTGATGACATTGAAAAAGTACCAGCATACAAACGTCAAGGTGTGAATTTAGAAGATGCAAAGCACTCTTCCGAAACCGATATGTCTAGAACAACTATAGGTTTAGATGATAATGATGATATTCAATTAAGAAGCAGCAATTCTTTTTTACACGATAATGTAGATTAATATATTACTAGAACTTACTTATTTATGTGCCCGAAAAGTACCCTTAGCTTTTCGGGCATTTCTTTTTAATTATTTTTATCTTCGCATATCAAAAAAAGAATACATGAGTTTACAACAAAATATTATGTCGGCTTTAAAAAGCGCCATGAAATCTAAAGATCAAACAGCTTTAACAGCTTTAAGAGCAGTTAAATCTGCTATTTTATTAGCTCAAACAGAAAGTGGTGCAAAAGAAGAATTAACTGAAGAGCAAGAGCTTAAAATACTTCAGAAGCAAGTAAAGCAACGTAGAGATAGTGCAGCAATTTATCTAGAGCAGAATCGTGAGGATTTAGCAGCTCCTGAAATTGCTGAAGCAGATGTAATAGCACAGTTTTTACCAGAGGCTTTAAGTGAAGAAGAAATAGAAAAGGTAGTTGTAATGACTATTGATAATATAGGAGCTCAAGGCATGAAAGATATGGGTAAAGTTATGGGGATTGTAAGTAAAGAGCTGGCTGGACAAGCAGACGGAAAAACGATTTCAAGTATAGTTAGACAAAAATTATCATAAAATAAATAACGGCTGCGTAGTTCAACTGGATAGAATATCAGATTTCGGCTCTGAGGGTTGGGGGTTCGAATCCCTTCGCGGTCACTTTTATAAAAAAGCGAGCTATATGGCTCGCTTTTTTTATAAAATGAAAAATAAATACCCTATTATTATGTTAATAATGAATACATTCTTGTAGTTTTAATCTTTTAAAACATGTATGTTATATAATCTATTTTTATTTATTAATGAATCTTATACTTATGGTAGTAAGATTATATTGACCATTTTATTTGGGGCATTAGGTTGGCTGTTTCTACATTATGCTTTTAAAATGACAGAAATGGCATATGTTTTAAAACATAAAAAGCCATTATACAATCATTTTTATGTTTTTTTAAGACAATTAAGTATGTCACAAAAAGCTATATTAAAAAATCATTTTTCTTTTTATAAAAACTTAACAGAAAAGGAAAAGAGGTATTTTGAGCACAGAGTAGCACTATTTATTAAAGACAAAGATTTTATAGGAAGAGATGGTAATAGAATTACTGATGAGGTGAAAGTTTTAATTTCGGCTACTGCCGTTATGTTAACTTTTGGATTTAGAGATTTCTATATTGGTGTTATTTCTAAAATAGTGGTTTACCCAAACAAATTTTATTCAAACACTAATAACGCCTATCATAAAGGAGAATTTAACCCCAAATTAAAGGCTTTAGTATTATCGTGGGAAGATTTTATAGCTGGTTTTAATGATGAGAATGATAATTTAAATTTAGGAATTCACGAATTTACTCATGCCATACATATAAATAGCATGAAAGAACGTGATGTGAGCTCCACAATTTTTAGTGATTCATTTAAAGAGCTAACAAAATTATTATCAGCAAATGAAGACTTAAGAAGTAAGTTAATGGGCTCTGATTATTTTAGAAAATATGCTTTTACGAATCAGTTTGAATTTGTTGCTGTTATAATTGAAAATTTTATTGAAACACCTCAAGAATTTAAATTACAATTCCCTAAAGTTTACGATAAAGTAAAACAAATGCTTAATTTTAATATAGCTGGATTTTAGGGTAATTAAAATGTCTTCAATCATGATTTTTATCATACTTTTTTCTGTTTTTCATTTATACTTTTAGTATATGAATTTTAAAATGGAATATCATGAAAAGAAGAACTCCAGTTTCAGAAATAATGTCGAAAGAAGTTATAGCTTTGAGTAGAGCTGACGATTTAGAAAGAGCAGAAATGCTTTTTAAAAGACATAATATTAGGCACATCCCAGTAGTTACTGGTGAGTCAATAATAGGAATGTTAAGTTATTCCGATTTGTTGCGGATAAGTTTTGCTGATGCTACAAATGATGAATATAATGTAGACTCAGTGGTTTATAATATGTTTACAATTGAGCAAGTGATGACAAAAAATTTAATAAACGTAACAAGCGAAACTACCATTAAAGAAGTTGCAGAAATCTTAGCAGAAAATGAATTTCACGCACTTCCAGTTGTTGACGACTCTATTTTAGTAGGTATTGTAACAACTACCGATTTAATAAAATATTTGTTAAAGCAGTTTTAAGAATTAGCAATAGCCTTTAAATCTTTAATGGTTTCTGGTTGGTTATTGCTTTTAAAGACATAACTACCAGCAACTAAAACATCGGCTCCGGCTTGCGTTAATGCTTTTGCATTCTTATTTGTAACACCTCCATCAATTTCTATAAGTGTTGAAGCTCCCTTGCGTGTAATTAAAGCCTTAAGTTGTTGTACTTTAGAATATGTGTTTTCTATAAAACTTTGGCCGCCAAACCCAGGATTTACACTCATTAAACAGACTAAATCAATGTCGTTAATGATATCCTCTAAAACGTTAATGTTAGTATGCGGGTTTAGTGCCACACCAGCTTTCATGTTTTCTGCTTTAATGGCCTGAAGCGTGCGGTGTAAATGTGTACAAGCTTCATAATGCACAGTAAGTATGTTGCTGCCTAATTCAGCAAATGTTTTAATATATCGATCCGGGTCAACTATCATTAAATGCACATCGATAGTTTTTTTAGCATGCTTAGCAATAGCTTGTAAAACAGGCATGCCAAATGATATATTAGGAACAAAAACCCCGTCCATAATATCAATATGAAACCAATCAGCTTCACTTTGATTAACCATTTCTATATCGCGTTGAAGGTTGGCAAAGTCTGCCGCTAAAACTGAAGGTGCAATTAATTTAGAACTCATATTGATATGTTATTTTATTTGCCGCAAAAATAGTATAAAAAAACAAACCCTCGGTAATCAGCCGAGGGTTCTTTCATCAATCAAAAAACGAACAGTTATGTGAAACTGTTTGTTGTCGTAATTTAGTCGTAATTTAATTACTAACCTAAATAAGTTTTTAATATTTTACTTCTAGACGTATGTTTTAATCTACGTATAGCTTTCTCTTTTATTTGTCTAACACGCTCTCGAGTTAAATCGAAAGTCTCACCAATTTCTTCTAAAGTCATTGGGTGCTGGTTTCCTAAACCAAAGTATAAGCGAATAACATCTGCTTCGCGCGGTGTTAATGTTTCTAAAGCACGCTCAATTTCAGTACGTAACGATTCGTGTAATAATTCTCTATCAGGATTTGGCGATTCACCACTATTTAATACATCATATAAGTTAGAATCTTCTCCTTCAACTAAAGGCGCATCCATACTTACGTGACGACCAGAGTTTTTCATAGACTCTTTAACATCATTGATAGTCATGTCAAGCTCTTTAGCAATTTCTTCAGCACTAGGTGGGCGCTCATGACTTTGCTCTAAAAAGGCAAATGTTTTATTAATCTTGTTAATAGAACCAATTTTATTTAAAGGTAAACGTACAATACGAGATTGTTCAGCTAATGCTTGAAGAATCGATTGACGAATCCACCACACAGCATAAGATATAAATTTAAAACCACGTGTTTCATCAAAGCGTTGTGCTGCTTTAATTAACCCTAAATTACCTTCATTAATTAAATCTGGTAAAGTAAGCCCTTGGTTTTGATATTGCTTAGCCACAGATACTACGAAACGCAAATTAGCTTTTGTCAATTTCTCTAAAGCAATTTGATCACCAGCTTTAATGCGTTGAGCTAATTCTACCTCTTCATCGGCTGTAATTAAATCTACCTTACCAATTTCCTGTAAATATTTATCTAACGAAGCAGTTTCTCTATTAGTAACCTGCTTTGTAATTTTAAGTTGTCTCATCTAATATTCTCTTGTGATTTAATTGTGAATAAATAGGTTGTTCATTAGTTATACGCACAAATTTTACTTTTTGTTACAAAAAAATAAAATAAATTTTTGTAATCTATATAATTATGACGCAAAAGTCTTAAAAAAGTCACTTTACCTTTTTGCATTTTTTATATGATACAAGCAGTTGAATATTCTGTTGTTAACCCATTTTTAATTAAATAAAAAACCCGCCTAAGTTTAAACTTGACGGGCTTTGAAAGTTTTGAAGATTAAAAATTAATCCTCTTTCTTATCTTCTCTAGGTCTTCTGTCATCACGACGATTATCACGCCCACGATTATCTCTACCTCTGTTATCACGCCCACCACGATTATTGTCTCTTGGTGGTCTTGCTACATAACCTTCAGGTTTTGGTAAAATTGCTTTGCGAGATACTTTTTCTTTGCGTGTTCTAGAATCAATTCCAAAATACTTCACATCAAAAACATCACCCATGTTTACAACATCTGATACATTCTCAGTACGTTCCCAAGCTAATTCACTTACGTGCAATAAAACTTCATTACCTGGTGCATCTGTATATTCTACAACAGCGCCAAAATCAAGCATTTTAATCACTTTTACTTCATAAACGTTACCAACTTCAGGTTTAAATAATAAAGAATCGATTTTTGCCATAACTGCATCGATACCTTTACTTCCTACACCTAAAACTTCAACAATACCTTCTTCAGTAACAGGATCTTCATTAATAACAATAGTTGTCTCAGTTTCTTTTTGAAGTTCTTGAATAACTTTTCCGCCAGGACCAATTAAAGCTCCAATAAACTCATTAGGAATACGTCTAGTCACCATTGTAGGTGCATGATCTTTAACTTCAGCATTAGGTGTTTCTATAGTTTCAGTAATTTTACTTAAAATATGTAAACGACCATCACGTGCTTGTTTTAAAGCATTAACAAGAATTTCGTATGATAATCCTTTTACTTTAATATCCATTTGGCAAGCGGTAATACCATCGGCAGTACCAGTTACTTTAAAGTCCATATCTCCTAAGTGATCTTCATCACCTAAAATATCCGATAAAACAGCGTATTTTCCAGAATCAGCATCAGAAATTAATCCCATAGCAATACCAGAAACTGGTTTCTTTAATTGTACCCCAGCGTCCATCATAGCCATTGTACCAGCACAAACCGTTGCCATAGAAGACGAACCGTTAGATTCTAAAATCTCAGAAACTACACGTACTGTATATGGGCAATCCTCAGGAACCATACCTTTTAAAGCGCGCTGCGCTAAGTTACCATGCCCTACCTCACGACGAGATGTTCCACGAATTGGTCGTGCTTCACCTGTTGAAAAAGGAGGGAAGTTGTAGTGTAAATAAAAACGCTCTTCACCTTCGTATGATGGCATATCTATTTGGTTAGCTTCTCTACTTGTTCCTAATGTTACAGTAGCTAAAGCTTGAGTTTCCCCACGTGTAAATATTGAAGAACCATGTGTAGAAGGTAAATAATCAACCTCACACCAAATTGGTCTAATTTCGTCAGTTTTTCTACCATCTAAACGCAAACCTTCATTTAAAGTTAAATCTCTAACGGCAGCTTTTTCAGCTTTAGAATAATACTTAGAAATTAATCCGCCAAAGTCTTCTTGCTCTTCTTCAGAAAAAGATGCTTTAATTTCTTCTTTAATTTCACCAAAAGCAGCACCACGTTCATGTTTAGCAGAACCTGCTTGAGCTACAGCATATACTTTATCATATGCCATATCATGAATTTTCTTTGCTAAATCAGCATCTTCTCTTTCTGGCTCGTACTCACGAGTTTCTTTTTTACCAAAAGCTTCAGCTAAAGCTACTTGAGCTGCACATTGTACTTTAATAGCTTCATGAGCAAACTTTATAGCTTCAGTCATTTCTTCTTCAGAAATCTCATCCATTTCACCTTCAACCATCATTACTGAGTCTGCAGAAGCGCCAATCATCATATCGATATCAGACTCTTCTAATTGTGCTCTAGTTGGGTTGATAACAAATTCGCCGTTTACACGACCAACTCTAGCTTCAGAGATTGGACATTCAAATGGAAAATCTGATAATTGAATAGCTGCCGAAGCTGCTAAACCTGCCATAGCATCTGGCATAACTTCATCATCATGAGACATTAATTGAATCATCACCTGAGTTTCAGAATGATAATCTTTTGGGAATAATGGACGTAAAACGCGATCTACTAAACGCATCGTTAAAACTTCGCCATCACTCGGTCTTGCTTCTCTTTTAAAGAAACCTCCTGGATAACGTCCAGCTGCAGCAAATTTTTCTCTGTAGTCTACCGTTAAAGGTAAAAAGTCTACATCTGCTTGTTTGTAATTGGAAACAACTGTACATAATAACATACATTTTCCAGATTGCACAACAACGCTACCATGAGCTTGTTTTGCTAATTTTCCGGTTTCAATAGAAATTTCTCTACCGTCACCTAGGTCTATGACCTCTTTAAAAACTTGTGGAATCATAAATTTTTTTAATTCTAATTAAACAATGGTCGTTGTGTTGTTGTGTAGTTGTTGTGTAATGACCAATGAAAAACTGTAATTAGCTTCTTATTTACGATAGTTATACTCTTTCGTGAGAGTTATATTTAAAACAAAAAAGAGGCTGTGAAGCCTCTTTTAATTATTTTCTTAATCCTAATTCTTTTACTATGGCACGATATCTTAAAATATCTTTCTTAGTTAAGTAGTCTAGTAAAGCACGACGCTTTCCAACTAGTTTTACTAATGAACGCTCAGTATTATAATCTTTACGATTATTTTTTAAGTGTTCTGTTAAGTGATTAATTCTTTCTGTAAATAATGCAATTTGTCCTTCTGCAGAACCTGTATCTTTTGCATTTTTACCGTGCTTTTTAAATAGCTTTTCTTTTGCTTTTTGATCTAAATACATGCTAATATTATTGTAAATGATTTTTATGTACACGAAAGTTTTTCTTTCGAGCGGCAAATATAGTAATTTTTAATGATTTATAAGAGTATCTTTTAAAAAGAAAAAAGTGACTAATCAGCCACTTTTATGTTATGATCTTAAAGGTTGGTTTGTTATTAAATCGATGTATTGATTTACTTTGTTTTTTAGTTCTTGCCTATGTGTAATAAAATCTAAAAATCCGTGTTCTAGTAAAAACTCAGAGGTTTGGAAGCCTTCTGGTAATTCTTTTCCCGTAGTATCTCTAACAATACGAGGTCCAGCAAAACCTATTAAAGCACCTGGTTCTGCAATATTAATATCACCAAGCATAGCAAAAGAGGCTGTTGTTCCTCCTGTTGTTGGGTCTGTACATAACGAGATATAAGGAATGCCTTCATCAGCTAACTGTGCTAATTTTACAGATGTTTTTGCTAATTGCATAAGTGATAATGCTGCTTCCATCATACGCGCTCCACCTGATTTTGAAATAATCATAAAAGGAAGCTTTTTCTTAAGGGCATAATCAGCTGCACGAGCAATTTTTTCACCTACAACGCTACCCATTGAGCCGCCTATAAAAGCAAAATCCATACAAGAAATAACTAAGTCTTTTCCTTTAGATTTTCCTACTGCGCTACGTACTGCATCTTTTAATTTGGTTTTATCTTGTGCTACTTTTAAACGTTCTGGGTATTTTTTAGTGTCAACAAATTTTAATGGGTCTTTAGATTCTAAATTAGCATCTAATTCTTTAAATTTATTATCATCAAAAAGAATTTCGAAGTATTCTTTACTGCCAATTCTAACATGGTACCCATCTTCTGGACTTACATAAAAGTTTTGTTCTAATTCTTTAGTATCTACAATTTTGCCTGTTGGAGACTTATACCATAAGCCCTTTGGGGTGTCCTTCTTTTCTTGAGTACTCGTTTGTATTCCTTTATCTTTTCTTTTAAACCAAGACATATGATTTATGTTTTTAGATTATATAATCTTTAATATCGTGAATTGCATTAGGGATTGCAACCGTTCGACTATTTGTTAATAGTCTTAACCTTTTGCTTTTTTGCAAAAGATATAGTGGAAAGCCCGACGACAAAATTAAACCTTTTTTTAATTTTGGGGTAATGCCACAATGATTTTATTGATTTTAGTTGTGTAATTAATTGCTTTTGAGTTGAATATAAAAAAAAGACTCTGAATTATACAGAGCCTTTTTCTTAGTATTTGTAGTAAAATTACCTTTTATAAAGTATTTACGTTATTTAAATCTTCGAAAGCCTTTTTTAAACGAGTTACAAATGTTTTTTCCCCTTCGCGTAACCAAACTCGTGGGTCGTAGAATTTTTTGTTTGGCACATCATCTCCATCAGGATTTCCTATTTGTGCTTTTAAATATTCAGCTTTATCTCCCATGTAATCGCGAATTCCGCTCATAAATGCATATTGTAAATCAGTATCAATATTCATTTTAATTACACCATAACTTATACCTTCACGAATTTCTTCTACCGTAGAACCAGAACCACCGTGGAATACAAAATCAATATGGTTGTGCTCAACGTTGTATTTTTTAGAAATGTGCTCTTGAGAATTCTTTAAAATTTTTGGAGTTAATTTTACGTTTCCTGGTTTGTAAACACCATGAACATTACCAAATGCCGCTGCAATAGTAAATTGCGAACTCACTTTACTTAATTCTTCATATGCATAAGCTACTTCTTCTGGCTGCGTGTATAGTTTTGAGTCGTCAACATCGCTATTATCAACACCATCTTCTTCTCCTCCAGTAATACCTAATTCAATTTCTAAAGTCATACCCATTTTAGACATTCTTTCTAAATAGGTTTTACAGATTTCGATATTTTCTTCGATTGGCTCTTCTGAAAGATCAATCATATGAGAACTAAATAAAGATTTACCAGTTTCTTTATAATGTGCTTCACTAGCGTCTAATAAACCATCAATCCAAGGTAAAAGTTTTTTAGCACAGTGGTCTGTATGTAAAATTACTGGAACACCATAAGCTTCTGCTAATGTATGTACATGTTTAGCACCAGCAACGGCACCAGCAATAGCTGCTTTTTGCCCGTCGTTACTTAACCCTTTACCTGCATTAAACTGCGCGCCACCATTTGAAAATTGAATAATTACAGGAGCGTTTAAGTCTCTTGCAGTTTCTAAAACACCATTTATAGTATCTGAACCAATAACGTTAACAGCAGGAAGTGCATAATTATTAGCTTTTGCATGGTTGAAAATAGCTTGAACTTCTTTACCTGTTGCAACACCTGGTTTTATATTATGTCCCATTTTTTATTTAATTGATTAAAAATTAGTAGGTTTCAAAAGTAATCAATTTTTAAATAAATAGTTAAGGTTTTATTGGATGAAACTATCTAAATGAAACTAAAACGTTATAGTTTGAATGGTGTTAAAACATCATTTTTGTAATTGTTTAGATAAGCTCAGCTCAATATAAATCAATGATAATTTTTAATGAAGTTTTAATAAAAGATAGAGTGATTCTTTGTAATTAAAAAGGATAATTTATACCAATATTATATACTGCGTTGCCAAAATTGTAATCATTAAACCAACGGTTTTGGTCTCTATAAAAAGGATCATAAGTTTTAAAGCCGATATCGAAACGGAAAATAAAAAAACTAAAATCGTAACGTAAACCAAAGCCAGAGCCAATAGCAATATCTTTTAAGGAGTTGAAATTAGTAAAAGTAGCATTGTCATCTTCAACATCGTCAAGAGCATTCCATATGTTACCTGTATCAACAAATACTGCCCCATTTAAATTTTCGAATATATTAAACCGTTGCTCTACACTAAATGCAAGTTTTAAATTAGCTTCGTTAAACTCATTAATAGTTTCTGAGCTTCCAGGACCTAAGCTATAAGCGGTCCATGCACGATTGTCGTTTGCACCACCTGCAAAGAAACTTTTAGAAAAAGGAATACTAGAGGAGTTGCCGTATGGGATTGCAATACCAAAAAAAGCTCGCATTGCTAAAACATTTTTTCTTCCTAAGTCCCAGTGTTTTACATAGTCGAACTCTGTTTTGATGTATTGAGAATAAGCGACATTAAATAACTCGTAACGGTCATCGGCATTTTTATTTAACCCTAAAAGTTTTGAAGTATTTGCTAGTAAGTTGCCTGCTGCTTCTAATTTAAAACGAAATATTGAAAAATCTTCATCAAATAAATTTTGACGCTTATCTTGAGTAAAACTAAAACTTGAAGAGAATATTAAGTTGTTTTCAGTCAATCTGTTTTTACGTTCGTTAATTGCCGATACGGTTTTATAGTCGTCGTCAATAGGAGTTAAAGACGTATTGTTGTTTAGAACATCACTTAGAAAAGCATCAGTTAGATCTGGAAAAGTTAAATCATTTCCACTATTATAATTTATAGTTTTTGAAATATTATTTAATGTGGTAAATGAGTTTTGGTAAACATCAAAATAATTTCCAATATTTAGATTTCTAACATATTGTACATTAAATAAATCAAGCCTGTTAGTAACTATGGCATTTGGATTCCACTTATAGTTAAATGTACCAGTAAAAGTTTGTTTATCTAAGCCAATATTGGTTTGACTCGTTGCTGATAAACTAATTCTGGTAGTTGGAGACATATATTTTGGGATTAACCTTTCAGTATTAAAAGGAGAGAATAATCTTGGAAAAGTAAGTTTTAAGTCTACTCCAAACTCATTAATATCAAAAAATTGATCGCGATTATTTGCAGCATCATCCGAAGCTCCAATAGATGCTATTCCAGAGATTTCAAAAGTTTCTGCGCCTCTAAAAATATTTCTTATAAGTAAAGAAGGACTCAATGAAAATCCAACATCTTGTATGTTGCTTTTAGATACTTCGGCGCTAAAGCCTAGCCCGAATTTTTTTAATGGTGTTAAATAAATATTTGCAGTTAATGTAGAATCTTCATTTTCAAAATAATTTATATCTGGATATTTAAACGTTCGCAACTCACTTATATGTCTATAAGAACGTGTTCTATCAATATCTCTGAAAATACTCCCTGGGTTTATAAAGATAGCATCAGTGATAGCTTTAGGCTTATATTTTATTTCATCGTAAGCATATAAGTTATAACCATTAAATTTAAGAGATTCTTTAGGTGATTTATCATTATTTTCAAAAGTGTGATCTGTAAATACGTTTACATCCTTTATTTTATAAATTTTAAATGGTTTTCGTATAGTAGAATCTTGAGTTCTGATAGCTCTATCTTGAATGATAACATCAATGTTGGCTTTTTTATTAGTATCAACCGTATCAACAGTAAACCTAATATAGTCTTGATTAAAATGATACACGCCAGAGTTACGCATTTCAGCAGAAATTCTGTCACGCTCTAAACCTAAAATAGGAATAACATATTGATTGTTTTTCTTTATTAAGGCCTCTTTTTTAATTGTCTTATATAAAGAGTCTATAACGGGAGACGAAATACTTTTTGTAATAGAATCTATTATATATGGCTCTCCATGTTCTACAAAATAATCAATAGTTGCTCGCTTATTATCCAGTTTGTTGATGTCATATTTTATGTCAACATTACTCCAGCCATTAAATTTATAATAAGACTTTAACCGCTTTGCAGTCTTTTCTGTTTTTTTCTCATCAACAATTACAGGAGGCTCGCCAGTTTTTTTTAACCAATTATTAAATCCTAAAGCCGATGATTTAAGCCTGTCTACTTGTTTTTGAGAATATGCTTTTTTTAGGCGTTCTCGTCTTTTAGGATTTTTATCTAACCAAGCTTCAAAAATGGAATCTCTATTTGGGCGCGCCAAATTGTAAATATTAAGTCTTAAATTACCAATCAATGGTAATTTACTGTTTGGCTTTTGGTGTAATAAATTAGATATGGTTTCGGTATTGTTCTTTTTATCGTTTACATATACCGTGTTTTTTACTAATAAGTGTTCGTTTTCTGCAACTCTTTTTACAGTATCACAGGATGTAAAGTATCCTGTAAAACATAATAATAGTAGTATTTTTAAGAGTCGTTTTTGCAAATGAAATTATATTTAATTCAAGTTACGGGTTTAAGAGTTTGTTTTAATTAAAAGAAATAATAATAAATACATGTTATGGACTCAAAAATACATTATTTCCTCAGAAAAACACCTAAATAATTTAAGCGTAATTTAACCTTATAAATATTTTTTCATTTCTTTATAAAATTAAAAAATGAATAATATAAAAAAGATTTAATGCTCTCTAAAAGCCAGATAAAATTAATAACGAGTTTAAAGCAAAAAAAATATAGACTGCAACATGGTTTTTTTGTTGTTGAGGGTACAAAAACAATAAAAGAACTATTACAATCTAAATTAACACTTCAAGCATTATATACGACAGAAACATTCAATATTGATGCCAAAGATGAAATTTTAATTTCTAAAGCCGATTTAAAGCGTATAAGTTTTTTAACTACACCAAATAAAGCTTTGGCTGTTTTTAAAATACCAAAGCCAAAACCAATAAATTTAAATGGAATGATTGTGGCACTTGATGCGATTAGAGACCCTGGAAACTTAGGCACAATTATTCGACTTTGCGATTGGTTTGGTATTAAAGATTTGCTTTGCAGCAAAGAAACGGTTGATTGTTTTAACCCTAAAGTTATTCAAGCTACTATGGGGTCTATAACTAGAGTTAATATAAGTTATGTAGATTTAGCTGATTTTTTAAGCAAAGCAGAACCTCCTGTTTTTGGAGCCTTTATGGAAGGAGAAACCGTTTATAAAAAGCAATTACCTAATTCTGGAATTTTAGTTATGGGGAATGAAGCCAACGGTATATCAAAACAAGTTGAAGCAACTATAGATGAAAAAATTTCTATACCAAGATTTGGTGATTTGCAAGCTACCGAAAGTTTAAATGTAGCAACAGCAACAGCTATATTATTAAGTGAGTTTAGAAGGAGTTAATTGAGAGAGTATTATTTGTCGTACAGATTAAACTACTGAAACGTGAAGTTAATAAATACGCCTCGTGTTTTCATGCTTGCAATATTACTTGTCCAAGGACTATTTGGGTCTGTATCCCTTACCAACTCATCATTAATAGCAAAAAGCCCCCGTATAGAAGGAGTGAATTTAAAATTATATAAATACAAATCTACACCAAAACCAAGTTCATAAAACAACATGTTCTTTTTGGTTCTAAATTGGCCATTGCTATTATCATTGGGGTTTGTTTCGTTACTAGAAAGGTTTAAGGCTGTTGAAACTCCACCAACAATAAACGGCTTAAAATTATTAATTCGTTTGGTAGAAAGTTTTACTAATAAAGGAATATGAATGTAAGTAGATTTCACTTCTCTTTTTAAATCTGAATTATTTAAATCTGGAAACCCTTCAAAATATGTTTGGCTATAATATAACTCTCTGGTTGTAATTAGTAAACCTGGTTCTAAGCGTAAATCAATAAATTTATTAATACGTAAATTACCAATTAACCCAACGCTAAAACCTGGGCTTCTTTTTACATAAATATCACGTAAATCCTCATTGTAATCAAAATTGAAATCGTAATTATTGATGCCTAAAAAGTAACCCCAACGTAACAAATTATTATCAGTAGTTCCTCTTCCTTGATTTGCATCATAAGTAACCTTTTCTCTTTTGAATAACTGTGCATCAGAGGTTTGAACTACTAAAAAAAATACTAATAACAGAAAAAAGTGCTTCATTTTTATTGTTTTGATGCTCTATAGATTGTTGCCACTCCAAAGGTTTGCGGAAAATCTTCAACATTAATAAACCCAATTTTACGTAAAATATTGTTTAAAACTTCTCCATAAGGAAAAGTTGATGCCGATTCGCACAAATATTTATAGGCACTTCTATCTTTAGAAAATACTCTGCCTATAACTGGTAAAATATTTTTTGTATAAAAATTGTAACCTTGTTTGTATGGAGTTTTATCTGGCATTGATGTTTCTAAAATCACAAAATTACCGTTAGGCTTTAAAACTCTAAGAATTTCTTTTAAGCCATTTTCTAAAGTTTCAAAATTACGGACTCCAAAAGCAACGGTAATGGCATCAAAGGTGTTATCATCAAAAGGCATGTTTTCAGAATCACCTATAACCATTTCAATTTTCTGTTCTAAACCTTTCTTTTTAATTTTTTCTTTACCAATATCCAGCATGCCACTGCTAATATCTAAACCAATAATTTTTGTGGCATTAGTTTCAGCAAGATTAATAGCTAAATCTCCAGTTCCTGTTGCGATATCTAAAATGGTTTCTGGCTGTTTTTCTTTAACCAATTTCACCACTTTTTTTCGCCATTTAATATCAATACCAAAAGAAATCACACGATTTAATCCATCGTAATCACCAGAAATGGTATCAAACATTTTGGTAACCTGTTCCTTTTTTCCTAATTCGCTATTCTTGTAAGGCTTTATTTTTGACAAATCTGTAAAATTTTGAGCAAATATAAACTTTTATAAAAGCATAATGCAATTGGTTTACAAATATTATATTGACTATTAGTAAGGTAGCAATATTTATTTTATACTATATTTGTTATACTTTTTATGATATACAAATAATGAAAATTATTATTGCTGGAGCTGGTGAAGTTGGATTTCATTTAGCGAAATTATTGTCTTACGAATCTCAAGAGATTACTTTAATAGACACAAATAAAGAAAGTCTTGCCCACGCTGATACACATTTAGATATAAAAGTTATTAAAGGTGACGCTACATCGATTGCTATTTTAAAAGAAGCCCGTGTAGATACTAGTGATTTATTAATTGGTGTAACAGCTTCAGAAACCACTAATATTACTATCTGTGTTTTAGCAAAGCAACTAGGTTCAAAGCGTACCATTGCTAGAATATCTAATACTGAATTTATAAACCATAAGGATGAAGTTGGTTTTACCAAGTTTGGAATTGATGAGCTCATTTCTCCTGAGGCCTTAGCGGCTTCTGAGATTGAATTATCGCTTAAATCATCTTCCTTTAATGATAATTATGAGTTTGAGGAAGGAGCGCTTACCATGGCGGGTTTAACCTTGTCAAAAGAAGCCTCTTTTGTGGGAAAAAAGGTTAAGCAAGCAGCTAAAATTTTTCCGGAAATTCATTTTGTACCCATAGCTATTCAGCGAGCAGGAACCCAATTTACTATCATCCCTAGAGGTGATACTTTGTTTAAAGAAGGAGATAATGTCGTTTTTATAACCTCTGAAGGTGGCGCAGAAGAACTTTGTAAACTTACAGGTAAAGAAAATACAGAAATAAAAAATGTTATGATTCTTGGCGGAACTCAAATAGGTTTTAAATCGGCAAGAGAGTTAAGTCAAAAAGGATTTAAAGTAAAGCTTTTAGAAAAAAGTAAAGAACGTGCTTTTGATATTGCTGATGTCTTACCAAACGTTTTAGTTATTAATAGTGACGGTAGAAATGTAGACATTTTAAATGAAGAAAGTATTAGCGATATGGATGCTTTTATTGCTGTAGGTGATAATTCTGAAACCAATATCATGTCTTGTTTAGTGGCTAAATCTAAAGGTGTAAAAAAATCTATTGCTTTGGTTGAGAATATGGATTATTTTGAATTGTCTCAGTCTATTGGTATCGATACACTTATTAATAAAAAATTACTAGCTGCAAATAATATTTTTAGGTATATACGTAAAGGTGAAGTTGTAGCTATGACTAAATTGAATAACATGAATGCAGAATTGTTAGAGTTTGAAGTCAAAGCAACATCTGTAATCTGTAATAAAGTTATAAAAGAGATTGATTTTCCTAGATCTGCTATTATTGGCGGTGTCATCAGAAATGGAGTAGGTTTAATTGCTTTAGGAGATTTTAAAATTCAAGAAGGCGATAGGGTTGTGGTTTGCAGTTTGCTTAAATCTATAAAAGGTGTAGAAAAAATATTTCTTTAATACTGCGTTTTAATGAAGTTAAACTACAAAATCATTTTTCATTTTTTCGGGCTCCTATTATTATTTAATGGTGGTTTTGTGTTACTCGCATCACTTATTAGTTTAATTTATAAAGATGGAGTTACACTTCAATTATTTTTAGCTGGCATAGTTACACTAGTAATAGGTGCTCTGGTCATGCTATTTACGCGACGTCATCAAAAAGAAATGAATAAGCGCGAAGGTTATATAGTTGTAACTTTTGGTTGGATTATAATGGCTTTAGCCGGTACTTTACCTTATGTTTTTACAGGAAGTATTTCGAGTTTTACTAATGCCTTTTTTGAAACAATGTCTGGCTTTACAACAACAGGAGCAAGTATATTAAACGATATTGAGGCAGTCCCTAAAGGTGTTTTGTTTTGGCGTAGTTTAACACATTGGATTGGAGGAATGGGTATTATAGTTCTCGCTATTGCTATATTGCCTTTACTAGGAATAGGAGGTATGCAATTGTTTGCGGCCGAAGCTCCAGGGCCAAGTGCCGATAAGCTGCACCCAAGAATTACCGATACGGCAAAACGTTTATGGTTAATTTATTTTGGTTATACAGCTGCAGAAACCATATTGTTACAGGTTGCTGGCATGTCCTTTTTTGATGCTATTAATCATGCATTGTGTACCTTATCAACTGGTGGGTTTTCAACAAAAAATGCAAGTGTAGCTCATTGGAACAATGAGCCTATTATTCAATACATAATCATAATATTTATGTTTTTAGCTGGCACTAACTTTGTATTAAGTTATTTTGCCTTCAAAGGAAAAATCCAGAAAATAATACACGACGAAGAGTTTAAACTTTATTTTAAATTCATTGTTGTTTTTACTGTTATAGCGGCATGTATTATTTATTTTAGAGCAGATATTGCAGCTTCTACTATAAACCATCCTATGGTTTGGGGAGAAGCAGAAAGTGCATTTAGACATGGGTTGTTTCAAGTAATATCAGTAGTTACAACTACTGGCTTTGTTACTGCAGATTTTACTATGTGGACCCCATTTTTAGTAGTCTTATTTTTTGGGCTTATGTTTCTTGGAGGATCGGCTGGCAGTACCTCAGGCGGTGTAAAAGTAGTGCGTCATTTAATACTAATTAAAAACGGATTTTTAGAATTTAAACGTACACTACATCCTAATGCTATTGTTCCTGTGCGATATAATAAAAGGTCTATATCTGGAGATATTGTGTTTAATGTATTGGCATTTTTTATTTTATATATGCTCTCTTTTATTATTGGGGCATTAGGCTTTTCTATGATGGAAATAGATTTTAAATCTGCTATTGGTTTAGCAGCGTCTAGTTTGGGAAATGTAGGACCAGCTTTAGGTGATTTTGGACCAGTAAATAACTATGCTAGTTTACCCAGTATAGGGAAATGGTGGTGTAGCTTTTTAATGCTCATTGGCCGATTAGAACTCTTCACAGTACTTATTTTATTTACTCCTTTCTTTTGGCGTAATAGGTAGAATATAATTTTATCATTTCTCACAATTAACCGATAAGTTATTCGTTTAATTATTGTAGTATTATGTATTGTAATTTTATAATACTATTTTTACACAGCCTAAATCTAACCAAATCCAATTGCTGAAGCTTGTTTTTATGAAATGAGGCATGCTTTGGTACAAATATTGATGAGTATTGAATCATCTAAGGAGTACCCTAACTTATAAAAATTAAAAAATTGAAGAAAGTAGTAATTGTAACAATTGTTATGGTAATATTAATTGTTAATATTGACTTAGTAGTAATGGTCGATGATTATTTTAAAGCTGTAATGCTTTTTGTTTTAGCAGGAATTTTATCAATTTACGAATACAAACGAGAAAAAAAAATGGCTAGATAAAGCTTGGCTTTTTTGTTTTTTTTGAAATATTCTAAACTTGGCTTTTATTAGTATATATAAATGCTAAGCCTTTTTTTGTTTGGTTTTTAATGGTTTACAAAAAAAAGACTATGTAACATTTTATTCAGTTATGCGTCTAGTATATGTAAACCAATTAAAAATAATAACATGGAATTAACATTAAAAGTAGAAGATTTAGAACCAGAACCTAGGGCAATTGAAAAATTCGCCAAGCCAGAAGGCTTATTAAATTCTAATTACAAAAATCTTGCAAAAAAGAATTTAAACAATACAACTTCACAATCTCTATTTGGCATGAGACAGCGTTTAAAAATCGGCCAATATCAATTTACTTCAAGTATAGAAACTATTTTAAAAGTATCAGCTTTTGCTGTTATTTTTATAGCAATATATTCTTAAATTTTACCCAATATAAAAGACCAGATTAGGTTTTTACCTAATCTGGTCTTAATTAACTTTTTTGAGATAACCACCAAACTTCTAATTAATTACTAGATTGTTACACTTATAGATTATGAATTACTTTTGTAATATAACCTCTTATGTTAATTTAAATAATTCCAATTTTTTTTGCACTTTTCACCAAATTAAAATTATCATCATTTTTATCGTCTAACAAGGTTTTTAGCTTCGTTTTTCTTACTTCGATAGCACGAGTAGATAGCGGAATGTATTTAGCTAAATCCTTTGTTTTTTCACCCATTGATAGATGATATAATATTTGTCTATCAAAGTTGTCTATTGTTATACCATTAATAATGGTTTTGTCAAGATAGCCTTCTATTTTTTTACTGTAATATTTCTGACCGTTTAAGACTTTATTTATTGCGATTTTTAAATCTGTGGAATCGATATCCGATTTAATCATAAAGCCTTCAGGGTCAATTTCATTTATTATGTTAGTTATTCTAATTTGGTCAGTTATAGAAGTTAATACTAATATTTTAGTATCAGGATTTTCTTTTCTAATTAAAAGTCCAATATCTTCCCCAGAAACAAAGCGCTCATTTTTTGATATTGGAAGTTGAAGATCTAAAATGACTATTTGAGTTTTTATACGCTGTACTTTTTCTATTGCCTCATCACAATTTTTTGCAAATGAAATATTAAAGCTAATATTAGGTATGTCATTCAAAATGTTTTCATATGCATGAGCTATAATATTATGATCTTCAACAATTAAGAGTTTGATGCCATTTTTGTTCATGAACAACTAGTTTTTTTGCTACAAGGGTCATTATTTTTAAAGGTTGGGGGTGCAAAAGTATAGATTGTTTTTTCGTATAGTGTTAATGTAAGAAAAATATGTGGTAAAACCACAATGTAGAAATCAATAAATAGTATTCATTTGTATATTGTTTCTTGATGGCAATAAGGGCTTAAATTAATTACCATTCATTAAACAAAACATTTCGATTTAAACCATCAATTTTAAAATTGATGGTTTTTTGTTGTATTTTCTTTCAAAAAACTTCTCAATACTTGTAAAAATGTAACATTTTTATAAAATTTGCTACATATATATAAAGCAGGTTTTTTTACGATTGTTAACTGATAATCTTTTGAGTTAACCTCAAAGCATTCTTTTAGACATAATGAGTTGAATCAATAAATTATAATTTATTGAGTGTCAATTCACTTATCAAATATTAATTATAGTTTCATTTTAAATTTTAGAACTCATGGGAGGAGAAGGGTCAATGATGGCAGCAAACAATTCTTTAAAGAATAATAGGGATCTTATATCAAAAAGAAAAGAAAGAGGAGGTTTGTCAGGAAGTTATTCTAATGCTAAATTAGCTGAGTTTCCTACAGCTACTCCTGAACAGTTAAACGAAATAAGAGAAAAAATTCTTAAGCAGAATAGAGTTCATAAAGTAAAATTGTTAATTGTATTTGGGGTAATAATTACTGTCTTAATTTTATTCTTCTTGTATAACTAATAATACTGTAATATGCCATTCGGGGAATCATTTTTAACTACAATTAAGAACAACAAATCAATAATGCTTGATAAAAGCAGAAGATTTAGAAAAACCTCAGGTAGTTTTGATTGGTCAAAAAGTCAACAGTTTGATTTTCCTAAAGCAACACCTCAAGAGCTTAAAAGAATAAGAGAAAAGTTAAAACGAGAGCAACGCAAAACTAGAGTAAAACAAATATCAATTTTTTGTATAGTAATACTGATTATAATTTTAGTTTTTGTCTATTTAATAAATTAAAAAAGCCACTAATTTTATTAGTGGCTTTTCAATATTTCGTAATATAAGCGTTTAACTAACAGCTTCTTTAATACGTTTTATAGCCTTAATAATTTGCTCTTGTGAGGCTGCGTATGAAATTCTAATACAATTAGGGTTTCCAAAAGCATCACCGGTTACGGTAGCTACTAAGGCTTCTTCTAATAAATACAAAGAAAAATCGGTAGCGTTGTTTATGGTTTTTCTTTTTAGTGTTTTTCCGAAGTAATAGGATACATCAGGGAAAACATAAAAAGCGCCTTCTGGAGTATTGGTTTTAAAACCTTCAATATCATTTAATAAATTCAAAACTAAATCGCGGCGTACTTTAAACTCATCAATCATATACTGTACTCGAGATGGCGACTCGTTTAATGCTGTAATCACAGCACGTTGCGCAATACAGTTTGTGCCGCTTGTAATTTGCCCTTGCATTTTATTACAAGCACGAGCAATCTTTTCAGGAGCGCCAATATATCCAACACGCCATCCGGTCATAGCAAAGGCTTTAGAAACACCATTTACCGTAATGGTGCGATCATACATATCGTCAAACTGTGCCATACTTGCATGACCACCAACATAGTTTATGTGCTCGTAAATTTCATCTGAAACGACATAAATATTTGGATGCTTAGTTAATACATCGGCTAAAGCTCTTAACTCTTCTTTACTATAAATAGAGCCACTTGGGTTACAAGGCGAACTAAACCAAATCATTTTTGTTTTTGGAGTAATTGCAGCTTCAAGTTGAGCAGCTGTCATTTTAAAATCTGTATCGATAGAGGTCTTAACTTCTACTGGAACACCATCATTTAATTT
Organism: Gaetbulibacter sp. 4G1; assembly: GCF_002741945.1. Lineage (GTDB taxonomy): Bacteria > Bacteroidota > Bacteroidia > Flavobacteriales > Flavobacteriaceae > Wocania_A > Wocania_A spongiicola. The sequence goes on along the minus strand of NZ_MDVN01000020.1, from coordinate 374,223 downwards.
TACAATATCAGAGTAACTTACCCAATACGGACATGGTAAGATAACTTCATCACCAGCATTTAGCATAACCCCTGCTATATTTGCTAAACATTGTTTTGCACCTGTAGAAACCACTATTTGTGGTAATGCATAAGTTAAGCCATTATCGCGTTTGAACTTAGTGATGATAGCTTCTTTTAATTCAACATAACCATCAACTGGCGTATAAGAATTATAATCATCATTAATAGCTTGAATTGCAGCTTCTTTAATAAAGTCTGGGGTATTAAAATCTGGTTCGCCAAGGCTTAAACCAATAATATCTTTTCCTTCTCCTCTTAATTCTCTTGCTTTGGCAGCCATAGCTAATGTGGCAGAGGTAGACATGTTTAAAATTCTCTCTGAAAGTAAACTCATGAATTTGGTTGTTTATAGGTATATATGAAGTTTAGGCTAGACCAGGTTTTTGCCCTAGCACTTTTAATTGGTTGTAATGTTCTGAGACTGCTTTCCAAAAGGTGTTGTATTCATTATATGGCAAGCTAAACTCTTTTGCAGTTTCTTTAACAATTTTTGCTATTTTTCTGTAATGAATATGACTTATGTTAGCAAATAAGTGATGCTCAACTTGCCTATTTAAACCACCTGTATAAAATTCTACTAACCAACTTTTAGGTGAAAAATTTGAAGTTGTAAATAATTGGTGAATAGCCCAGGTATTTTTCATATTACCTTTTTCGTCTGGTAAAGGCATTTCTGTATTAGGCATTACATGCGCTAATTGAAAAATAACACTTAAAATGATGCCAGCGGTATAATGCATAACTAAAAATCCAATTAGAACTTGCCACCAGGTAAAACCTAATGATATTGGTAAAACTATCCATATAGCATAATATACTATTTTACCAATAATTAACTTTGTCCATTGTGTTGCTGGGTTTGGAAGCTTACCGTAAGCTAATTTTCTTTTTAGGTATTGATACGATTGTATGAAATCGGTAGTTATTGCCCAATTTACAGTTAATAAACCATATAAAAAGAAAGCATAATACTTTTGGTATTTATGAATTTTTAGCCACTTTGTATGTTTAGAAAAGCGGATTATTCTACCAGCATCAATATCTTCATCATGCCCCTGAATATTGGTATATGTATGATGTAATACATTGTGTTGCACTTTCCAATTATAGTCGTTTCCAGCTAAGATATAAATACTACTTCCCATTAATTTGTTAACCCATTTTTTACTTGAAAATGAGCCATGATTTGCATCGTGCATAACATTCATACCAACGCCTGCCATACCAACACCAACAACCATCATAAGGATAATTTGAGCCCAGGCAGGTAAGTCATTAGTTAAAATTAAAACTACAGGTACTATTAATAAAGAAAACATTACAATTGCTTTTAAGTACAATTTCCAGTTCCCTGTGCGTTTAACGTTGTTTTCCTTAAAATAATCGTTTACACGTTTGTTAAGCGTTTTAAAAAACTTTGTAGAGTCTTTTCTTGAGAAAGAAAGGGTTTGTTTAGTCATGCTATTAATTTTAAATATGCTACACTTATTTTAGCTTATACCTATACGCGACAAAGATAGGTATAAACCAAGTTAAGTAATAACGTTTTTTTGTAAAAATATGCATATAAAAAGTATATTTTTGTTGAAAATTTAACATAGATGCAACTGATTTTAAAATACTTTCCAAATCTAACTGAAGATCAAATACATAAATTTGAGCAACTTGAATCCCTGTATAAGGATTGGAATTTAAAGATTAATGTAGTATCACGTAAAGATATTGATGAACTTTATTTACGTCATGTATTACATTCTTTAGCTATAGCGAAGTTAATTCAATTTAAAGATGAAACTAAACTTTTAGATGTTGGTACAGGTGGCGGATTTCCTGGTATTCCTTTAGCTATTTTATTCCCAGAATGCTCATTTCATTTAGTTGATAGTATTGCAAAAAAATTAAAAGTAGTAGATGAAGTTACGGAAGGTTTAGGATTAACCAATGTTAAAACTACGCATAGCCGTGTTGAAGAAATTAATGATACTTATGATTTTATTATTAGTCGTGCCGTTGCTGCAATGCCAACCTTTGTGCATTGGGTAAAAGGTAAAATTGCTAAAAAGCAAAATCACGATTTAAAAAACGGTATTTTATATTTGAAAGGAGGCGATTTAAGTGAAGAGCTTAAAGACTATAAAACCGCATCTATTTATAATTTAACCGATTATTATAACGAAGACTTTTTTGAAACTAAAAAATTAGTGCATTTGCCTTTAAAATATAGAGGTTAGAATATTTGTAAAAGCAAAATCCTTGGTTTTTTAGGTTGTATACTAATTTGTTTACGCCAAATACTCATTTAGTATAATTTTAGTATTGAAATGATATTATATTTGGTTAAAACATAAAATTATGAAAACTACAACATTATCATTTTTAATTTTAGCATTTTGTTTTTCTGTTAGTTGTCAAACAAAACAAATAGTTAAGAGTAATTCCAAATTGGCCATAGCTACAAACCACTTAAATAATCAAGAATTATTAATGGCAAAGGATTTACCGAAAGAAATTTTTGGAAACTGGTATGATAAATATGGTACACTAATGATGATTATTACCCCAGATTATATAGTAAATGCTATCCAAGTATGGTATTATGAAGATGTAAAAATATTAGATAACTCTAATTACCAAATAAAATTTACTAATAGAAAAGTGACTGATAAACTAGAGGTGCTAAGGTTAAGTAATGACAGTTTAACAATACGTACTGATAGACTACTAACTTTTGTTAAAGGAAATGTGAAAGATAAAGTACCAGCATTTTTAAAAGGAAGTTGGTCTAATTGGTCTAATGCAGATATAAAATTAAAAGTAACTGATGGGTTTTGTAAATTTGGACCAGAAGAGGATAATTTTAAAGGTTTGCCAATTGATCATGTTGGAGGGTCGAGGAATCCTGACGATTCTTATTGGTTTTTTATTTTATATAAGGATGGTATGTATGAAGTGAGTTTGGCTAGTAAAAAAGGTGAAAACTATTTTTTTAATTCTAAGGGCATTTCTTTGGGGTATTTTACAAAAGATAAAAATTAATTAAACTCCATATAAAAGGATTTGAATTTAAGAATAATAATATTTTATATTACAATCTTTTTATCGTTAAATATTGTCGCAGGACAAGGAAAGGATTTACTACCAGAAGATTTACCTCTACACCTCTTTGGGACTTGGTTTGATGATGAAACAGGGCAAGTATGTCTGTTAATTACAAAAGATTACCTGATTGTTGAAGATGAAATTTGGTATTATAAATATATCAATACAGAAGACAATATAAAAATCTCAATTACATGCATTAATGAAACTCGTTCTAACATTTTTCAATTTTTTGTAAACAGTGATAAGTCAGCATATTTTTATTATAACAGAAAAGATTTTGAACTTATTAAAGATGAGAACAAAATTAAAAGAATACCTGACGATTTGTTAGGGAACTGGTTATCTTCTGAGGATATAATTAGTATTAAGAACAAAGATATGATTATATATAAAGAAAAGGTTTTTGTTTGTGATTATATTGCAAAAACAAAAGAGAATGGATATAATTTGGTACTATATAATGGCGGAAATTATTTCTTGTTGAATATAAAAATGTTTAAAGGAGAAATGGTTCTTGAAGCTTTTGGTTTAACAAAGCAAAAGTTTTTTAAAGAATCTATTTTTCATAAATATTCTAATTGGTTTATAAGCTTGTTAATCATTTTTATTTCAATATTTGTTTATTTGTTAGTTAGATGGAGGTTGATAATAATTAAAAGAAAAGAACAATTAAAACGAAAGATTGTCGAAATGCAATTAAAGAGTATTCGGTCTCAAATGAATCCTCACTTCCTGTTCAATGCATTGAGCGCCATTCAAAATCTTATAAATAAAGGGAGTCATGATCAGGCAAATCATTATTTAACAGAGTTCTCACAACTTATGAGGTTGACCTTAGATAAATCTGAAAAAGGCCTTGTGACTCTATCTGATGAAATTAAGTCAATAAAAAAATATTTAGAACTGGAAAACCTACGTTTTAAGTTTGATTATTCTATTAATGTGGACTCAAAAATAGACGAAAATCTAGTAGAAATTCCAGCAATGCTGGTACAGCCCTTTGTTGAAAATGCAATCATTCATGGTATAAATGAGAATGAGAATAACAAAAAATTAAGTATAGAATTCAAGTTAGAAGAAGAGTATTTATTATGTATAATAACAGATAATGGTATAGGAATAAATGCTAGTTTAGCAAAAGTTAAATCAACAATAAAACGAAACTCTTACGGTCTAAAATTAGCAGAAGATCGTATTAAATTGATTAACAAAAGCCATAATACAAAAGCAAAATTAAAAATTTCAGATAGGTCAGATATTGAAGAAAAATTAACAGGAACAGTTGTTGAAATTTATACGCCGATAGCTTATTAAATCCAAATAGAATGAAAGTAAATTGTGTTATAATTGATGACGAGTTACATAATCTTGAAAACTTAAATGGATTGATAAATAGGTATTGTCCAAATCTTTGTGTTTTGGCATTGGCATCATCTGCGAAAGAAGGTCTATTATTAATTGATAAATATAAACCAGATTTAGTTTTTTTAGATATTGAAATGCCAGTTCAAGATGGTTTTTCAATGTTGAAATCTCTTCAGGAAATAAATTTTGAAGTCATTTTTGTTACTGCTTACAATCAATATATGTTACAAGCTATTAAAACATGTGCTCTGGATTATTTAATGAAACCTGTATCCATTTTAGAATTAAAGGAAGCAGTTCTTAAAGTGGAAAAAGTTGTAGTAGAAAAACGTGAAAATGAAAGAATAAAAGTATTGATAGACAATTTAAAAAACACAAATAAGTTTCAAAGAGTCGCCTTACCAACATCTGAGGCTCTCAATTTTGTTCCAATAAATGATATAATAAGATGTAAAGGAGAAAATAATTATACATTATTTTATTTAGTCAATGGTGAAACTGTTTTGGTCTCTAAAACTTTAAAAGAATGGGAAGCACTTTTAGTTGATTACCAGTTTATAAGAACACACAAATCACATTTAATAAATAGTACTTATGCTAAAGCTTATGTTAAGAAAGATGGAGGATATGTACTTATGGAGGACGGGAGTGCTGTAAGCGTTTCTAAATCTAGGAAAGAAGAAACTATTATAAAGCTTACTGAGTTAAAGTGATGCTTAGTTTATTAATTTTTAAGCTTACAAGTCTATTAAATCTTACTTAACGCTTCAAAATTTTGTTTGAAAAAGTAAAACTGATTTTTATACCAATATGTATCAGCAAATAGCTCAATTGTACTGTCTCTTTTAATATCAGTCGATAGCATAGTTTGAGCTTTTTTTAAGTATAACTTAGCATTTTCTATATCATTCATTTTGTAATAGGTTAATGCTAACCCTAAAATGGCTTCATAATCTAACGCATCATATTTTAAAGTGGTAGTAAAATTAGATAAAGCCTTGTCGTATTTACCTAAAAGTAAATGAGAAGCGCCTAGGTAAAAATAAGCCGAAACATTCTTTGAATTATAGCTTAAACATTTTTTAAAATCATTTTTTGCTTGTTTATAATAGTTAATGTTTAGGTGTGTTAAACCCCGATCGTAATAAGTGTCTTCACTAGGGTTAATTAAAACAGCCATCGAAAAATCTTGTAACGCCAATTTATACTTTTTTAAAGCTAAAAGAGCATTTGCTCTTTGTGTATATGCTTTATATTCTGTTGGAATTGCCTTAATAATGTTGCTTAAATCTACAATAGAACTTATATAGTCTTCTAAATAGTATTTACTATAAGCTAAATTATATAATGCATCAAAAAATTGAGGATCAAGTTTTAAAGCACTTTCATAATCTTGCTTTGCACCAGAATAATCCTCTAAACTGAATTTCGAATTACCTCGATTATAATATGAATCGGCATCGGGTTTATAAATAATTATTTTAGAATAATCCATCATAGCTCCATAATAATCGCCTATATCATTTTTGGCAATGCCTCTTTGAAAATAGGCGTTAAAATTTTTAGGTTCTAACTTTATTACTTGTGTAAATAACTCTATTTTGTCTTTAGGGTTTGTTGCTTTAATTGCCTTTCTGTAAAGTTTTTTTGCTTGGGTAAAGGACAATAAAGGGATTAAAAATATTAATAGTAGGATATTCTTTTTCATATAGAAATATAGTAAATTCATACAAAAAACAATGTTAAATAAAATAAAATTTATCTTGTATTAAATTGAAAAATAATTTGTTGCAACTAGTGTCTCTCAACTTTTTTTGATTTTTGCGCGAATTTTCATTAGATTTGTTTAGCGTTGTTTATAAAACGTTAGTCTCTCATTTAAAATTTTAACGCCCTAAAAAGTTTTAATATGAGAAAGCCCTCTAGTCTCAATTGCCCTTTTAATTACTTCTTAATCTCTTTTTTCTTAATTTGTTTTGCCGGTAATACTCAAGTTATGCAGCTTGAAGTTATTGGAGGTTCAGTTGTTACACAAGGATCTACTATAACCATTAACGCTGGTAATACCTTAGATTTTACAATTACTAACATTGAAGGCTCTAATTGTAAAAATCTAAAAATTCAAGATATAGATATATCTAACACTACAGACTTCGATATTAATCCAAATAACCCTAAAAAGAATATAAAGCCAAACGGTTGTCGAGGAGGGAATAAATATTTAGATTTTGAGATAGAAAATATAAGCCCAGGTTGTGCAACTACTAGTACACTGGTTACAGTTGAAATTAAAAACCAACCTGATTTTACTTTTACACTACAAGTTAATTCTTCTCCAGAAATATATGTTTTAGGAGGAAATCCTTTTGCTGATATTTCTTATAACAATGCAACAACTTCAGATGCGAATGGAACATTTTTTGGAGTTGTAGACGAAGGAGCATCTGTTACAAGAAGGTTTCTAATTGCTAATATTGGTAATTGTCCAATGAATATTACGTCGGCTACAAGTAATAATGGAGATTTTACTACAGCTTCACCTCAGGGGATACCATTTGTAGGATTACCTTCGTTTTTTGGAATTTATCTCGATGTAACTTTTGTTGCACCAGTTGCTGGTACAGGTACTCAGTCTGCCACCATTAGCATAAATACTAACGATCCTGATACGAATCCTTTTCTATTAAATGTAACCGCAGAAATGTTTAACGAAAATATACCGGGACCTGGAGGTATTACCGCCAATTTCAAATTGTGGTTAAAATCTACAAGAGGAATAGTCACATCTGGTTCCAATTTAACAAGTTGGTTAGATTTAGGAACTAATGGAAAAGATGCCGCTACTGTATCTGGTAAAGAACCAACCTTTTTAGATACAGCTACAGATAATATTAATTATAACCCTGTAGTAAAATTTGAAAACGATGGCGGAGCTACTGAGCAATACATGTATAATAATGATGCACCAATAAGCGGTTTTTATAACCATGATGTATTTATTGTTATGATTCCAGATGCTACTATGACTAGTGCGTCGGTTAGAAATACCATTTTTGCAGGCGTAGATTCAGGAAGTGCAGGAGATATTACAGGTATTGGATTTGGCAATTATTCGACGGAGTTTACTAACGAAACCTTATCATATAATCAAGATGTAGATGGCGGAGGTAGTTTTAATGGTGAAGCAGAAATTAGTTCATCTTATTCCAGTGCTGGAATAATTAATGTAAGAAATGATGCTGCAGTATCACCTACTAAGCAAGATATACTTTATAATTCTAATGTGTTAACAACGTCAAATGTTTCAGATGTTGCTTTTACAAATATATCGGGGAGTGATTATTGGATTGGTAGAAATTTCGACATCCAAGGCAGTTTAAATGGTCGTGTTGCTGAGGTATTTACATTCTCTGAAAGATTATCTGATGCTGATAGACAAAAAGTGGAATCATATTTAGCTGTTAAATACGGAATTACATTAGGCACTTCAACCGAAGTGCAAAAGGATTATGTTAACTCTTTCGACACAAAAGTTTGGGATATTACGGCTAACTCTGGTTATAATTACCATGTTGCTGGTATTGGTAGAGATTCAATTTCAGATTTAAATCAAAAACAATCAAAAACTATAAACATGCTTAATGAAGTATGTATTGGTTTAGGCGGGCTTTTTACAACCAACAGTGCTAATCCAAATGAATTCAAAAAAGATGGAGATTTTTTGGTTTGGGGAAATAATAATGCATCTTTTTCTGGTTCTAGTACAAATACAGTAACTATAGCTTCTGGAATTACAACATCGTTAACACGTATTGATAGAATATGGAAAATTGTTGAATCAAATGAAAACGTAAATGGCGATGTAGAAACTGTTTATATTTCTATTCCATCAGCTGCATTTAGTAGTTTTTCAAAACTAGCTACTGAGGAATATGCTTTAATAGTTGCTGATAACCCTAATTTCGCAAATGGAGATATTATTGATGTAATTCCGCTTAGATCTGAAGATGGGGGAGTAAACCTCCAAACTTGGTATGATTTTGATGGCGCAAAGTATTTTACTTTTGGTAAAACATCAAACTTAGCCGAAAATCATTCAGTAAGTATAGCCTCAGGGGATTACCTAGTTGGAGAATTTAATCTTAATTTAAATGTGGATAATTTTACAATTTCTGCTTGGATTAAATGTGCCGCAAATGCTAGCAATAGAACAGTAATGGCTAAAGGCGAAAAGTTACAAATCAGACTAAATACAACGGGTAATATTGAGGTGTATATTGATGATGCTGTTACACCAAAATATACATCAAATGTCGATGTAGATGATGGTAAATGGCATCATACCACATTTGTGTACCATAGTGGTACTATTTTAATGTATATAGATGGTGTTTTAGATAAGTCAGTCCAGGACATTGTGCACCCATCTCCAAACTTTAATAATTACGCTATAGGTGCAGTTTATGTTGATAAAAATAATATTATAAATCCTTTATTAGGTGAGATTGATGAAGTTTATGTTTGGGATTTAGCATTAAGTCAAGATCAGATACGCTATTTAATGAATCAAGAAATTGAACGATTTGATATTGCTGGAACGGATTATGTAGACGGAAAAATTTTACCACAAGCCTCTACAAGTAATGAGATAGCGAATATACCATGGAGTAATTTAAGAGTGTATTATGATTTTAATTCTTTTTACGGTTCTACTATTGAAGGATTAACCGATGATCGCTTCTTTTTACGATTAAAATATTTAAATAAAACGAAGGAGGTAATAGATAATCAAACCACACCTTTGCCTTATGTATCTATTGCTAACGGAGCTTGGGATGCTGGAACAACCTGGAGTAATAGTGCTGATCAAATGGTGCCAAATTCGCTAAGTTTAGATGGAACTACTGTAATGGATTGGAATATTGCTGAAATCTCTCATGATATTACGTCCGGAGATAGAGATATATCGTTATTAGGCTTAATTCAAACCGCTGGAACTTTAACAATAGCAGACCCTGTTGATACTCAGGATGAAACAAATTCAGGGCAAGCATTAACTATTTCTCATTACTTAGAATTAGATGGGATTATAGATTTGATAGGCGAATCTCAATTAATTCAAGGTGAGAGTAGTATTATAGATGCAGATAGTGGCGGCTTTTTAGAAAAAGATCAGCAAGGAACTGCAAATGGTTTTAACTATAATTATTGGTCTTCTTCTGTTGGTCCAATAGCAGGAAATACAAGTACTAGAGGTACAGGAGTTTCTTCATCAAATGCTAATCATACTATATCTGACGTTTTAAACGACGGGACAGATACAAATGCATATCAATCATTAGATTTTATTTTAGCTTTAAGTACAGGAGTAGGTTTGCCACCACCTCCAGGGACTGCAAAAGAAATCAGCTCGCATTGGCTATTCAAGTTTTATGGACCAGAAGATGATTATAATTCTTGGGAAAGTATTAGCGAAGCAACATCTTTGGCTGTGGGAGAAGGCTTTACAATGAAAGGCACATCAGGGGCTGTGGCAATTGCAGATCAACAAAACTATGTGTTCAAAGGTTTACCAAATAATGGAGATGTAACACTAGCATTAAATAAAAATGTAACCGCTCAAAACCCTACTGGAGATGTCGATCGTTTAATAGGTAACCCATATCCATCGGCAATTGATGCAACAGAATTTATTTTGGATAATATGAGTATTGCTGATGGTGGAAATAATGCAACAGGAACTATTTTTAATGGTGCTTTATATTTTTGGGACCATTTTGGAGAAGAAAACACTCACGAGTTGAGAGGTTATGTTGGTGGTTATGCAACAAGAAACTTAACTGGAGGTGCTGCGGCAATTTCAGATGATGCGAGGATTAATAATACTTCAAATGCAGGAGGGCCAGCTTTGGGAACTAAAATTCCAGGACAATACATTCCGGTTAATCAAGGATTTTTTGTAAGTACTGCATTAGATGGTTTTGATGACGATAATGGAGCAGCTGTCGATATTGTTGATGGAGGCGATATTGTATTTAAAAATAGCCAACGTGTTTTTGCTACCGAAGACGGTTCAACATCATTATTTTTAAAGCCTACAGATAAGAAAAACAGTATTACAAATAATGAGCATAGAGACGATACTCCTAGAATACGATTAATTTTTGATTCTCCAACAGGATATCATAGGCAAATAGTTATAGGTAAGGATATTAATGCCTCTAATGAATTTGATTTAGGGTATGATGCTTTTATGCTTGATGTTGCAGAAGAAGATATGTATTGGACTTTTAGCAAAGGAAAGTTTGTCATTCAAGGAGTTGGTAATTTTGATGACACTGAAGAATTTCCAATAGGAATCGTTATTAAAAACTCTGGTATAGCAAGAATTAAACTTGATGGTGTTGAAAATTTAAATGAGACTAAAACACTTTATATAAAAGATAATATTACCAACGAAACGTTTTTAATAAATAATAATCCATTTGAAATATTTCTAGATGCAGGTGTTTATAACGATAGATTTTCTTTAGTATTTCAGTCACAATCTTTATCGGTTGATGATATTGGAATTACAGATAATGTATTTGTTTATTTTGATAAGTCGATATCCGAATTAAAAATAATAGGAATAGATTACGAAGATGTTTTAGATGTAACATTATATAATATTATTGGACAAAAAATAAAGTTTATAGATTATACTACAAGTAAAACATCTAAGCAAATACTAGTAGGCACAGGTGCTTATATTGTAAAATTGAATACGGTTAAAGGGAGAATTAACAAAAAAATTATTATTGAATAATTGTATTTTTTATTTGACAATTTCAATACTCATATTTTTATAAACAACGTCGTATAAATCATTTATATCATCGTTGGATAAAGAGATACATCCCAAAGTCCAATTTTGTTTTTCTGAAATTAAATTAGAACTATTATTAGGAACGCCATGAATCCCTATTTCTCCACCAATTTTGGCGTCTTGACTAATACGATTCTCTAATTTAGCTTTTCTATGTTTTTTCCATGAATCCTCAGTAGGGTAATCAATCCATATAAATTTAGACCAAGCTTTATGCGGATATAAATCTCTAACTTTAAATTTTCCTTCAGGTGTACACCTATCTCCCTCCATTAATTTGTCATCAATCGGATTTGTTCCAAATACAGATTTATATTCTCTAATAGTTTTAGAATTTGAAACTACAAGTAATTTATAATCACTTTTATCAATTAAAATTTTTAAATCGGTTTTATTTAAATTTAAAGAATCAATCAAAGTAATTAATGGCACTCTTGAATTTTCATTGGGGTCTGTATCGTGCTTACAGCCAATTATTGCTAAGGCAATTAACCAAAGAATTATACTTTTTTTCATCGATGCTATTAGATTAAGGGTTTGATTATAAACTTACGAAGTTCAATCATTTTTTTTGCTTAAAAGTGCTGTTTTCTTTTTTAATAAATACTCTCTTTCTAATTGATTGTTTACAGTATTTAAGGCCAAATTAATATATTTAATAGCCTTGTCAATGTTGTTTGTTGCAGCATGATAATCAGATTTTGCTCCATAATATAAATAACTGCGTTGTTCAAAGTCATCTTGCTTAATATCGTCTAAATATGTTTTTGCTATGGTGTAATTTTGGTTTTGCATGCATACTACGGCCATAGTTAATACATGAATTGGCATAGGTTGTAAAGTGTTTAAGCATTGATACCAATAGTGAATTTTATCCCAATTAGTATCTTCAAAATTTCTTGCGCGTAAATGCTCTGCAGCAATTGCAGCTTCATAATGATAACAAGAAAATTCATTTTGTTCAACAACGGCTTTATTCATCATGGTGTTACCTAATTTTACAAGCGGAAAATACCATTGGCTCCTATCTTGGGTCTTTAAATCTAAAAGTTCGTTCTCTGCATTGGTTTTGGTTTCTAATCGAGCCGAATGAAAACACATTAAAGCGCATAAAGCATAAGCTTCAGGTGTTCTGGTAAGCTTGTTTTTTAAAAGCATTTGGGTTAAACGGATAGCTTCTCCACACAATTCTTTTCTTATGAGTATATCACGTTTGTTTGAATGGAACCCCTCATTAAAAATAAGATATAGCACTTCCATAACACTTTCTAAGCGTGGCGCAAGCGATTTACCTTGAGGAATTTTAAATTTTAATTGTGATTCTTTTATGGTTTTTCTTGCTCTTAATAGTCGTTTTTTAATAGTGTCTTCTTTGGTAAGTAAGGCCGATGATATTTCTTTTATGCTAAACCCAGAAACAGTTTTTAAGGCAAATGAAATGCGATCTCTTGAATCTAATTTAGGATGACAAGCGGTAAAAATCATACGCAATTGCGCATCTTCAATTTCAGAATCTAAAAAAAGCTCATTTATAGCAATAGCGTCTGTTCCTTGATTGATGTTTGGAAGGTGTTTTTGTGCCGTTTTTAGTTTTCTAAAAATATCTAAAACTCTATTTTTTGCAGCTTGAGTTAACCATGCTTCAGGATAATCGGGTTGTTTGGTGCGCCAGCTAATACTAGCTTTTATAAAGGTGTCTTGTACAGCATCTTCAATAATATCAAGATGCTTAAGACCGAAGATTCGGGTTAATACAGAAACCATCTTTCCGCTATGATAGCGAAAAAGATGGTCTATGTTTTTTTGCTCCATTATTGGTCAAATACCATAATTTCACGAATTTCTACAGTGCCACCAAGGTCATAATCTGGATAATCTTCAGCAATTTTTTGAACCGCATCAAAATCTTGAGCTTTAACAATGTAGTACCCACCAACAATTTCTTTAACCTCTGCCGATGTTAAATCAGTTACGGTCCTGTTGGCTCCAACCACACGACGTATTTGTGGCGTTAATGCATTACCATGAGTAACAATACCTGCTTGTGTCATTTTATCATTCCAAGCAAACCATTTGCCCATTCTACCTTGAAGTTCTTCAGGCGATAAGCCTAAATCAACATAATCAGCTCCAACGAAAATCATCATAAATTCTTTCATAATTATATATTTTTAAAGTTTATATAGTTAAGACGTTTGTTAAATTAAAAAAGGGGACACGTTTTCGAATTTAATAATTCCTCCTTAGATAAAACCAATTTTGATTAAATTTAAGATAAATTTATAATGCCCGTTTAATCGTATCCTCTATTATAGCTAATTATTTACTAATCTTTTCTTTCTTAAAATCTAAATTCCAATTCTAACCGAGGATTGAAATCAGGAATATATGTAATACCTATCAATTATAGGGCTTAGAGAATTAATTCCTAAGTAATATCTAATAGTAGGAGTTCTTTAAAATTTTATTGCTCTACATTTAAGCGGTATCCTGATAGCCAACAAAGTAAAGAAACTACAATAGTTGAATTTCTTAACACATATAATACTAGTAAATTTTACTTATTCTAGTGAAAAACAATACTCATTATTTTAAAGGTTTATATTAATTTACAACAGTGCTAAGTATTTGTTCTATTAATTTTCCTGTATTATATGGCGGATTTACCTGTCCTATATTAGCTGAAAATATTATTTTTTTATCAGGCGAATACGCGGTAAAGGAGCCATAAAACCCTGAATGTCCATAGAAAACAGTATCGTTAAATACATACTTAGCTATACCTAAGCCATAATCTACACCAAATTTACTTGCTAGGCTTGTATCTATCATTAAATCTAAAGTTTTTTCATATTTAAACAATTGATTAGTAAAGAGTTTTTCAAAAAACACACCTAACTCTTTAGTTGTTGAAATTAATCCACCACCAGCCCATTCATAGGATGTGTTGACCTTTTTAGTGAAATTAATACGGTTAAGAAAAGCATCGATTTGCTTTCCATGGCCAGTAGATGGTTCATAGTATTCAAAATAGGTGTTTTTCATATTTAATGGTACAATTATTCGATTTCTTAATACATATGGCAAATTATTTCCAGTGACACTTTCTATAATAAACCCTAATACCATATATCCAATGTCTGTATAGTTATAACCCGCACCAGGAAGATTATGAGGATTTTTATTCAAGTTGTACTTATAGTATTTATAAAAAAATGATTGTGCATTATATTGTTTACTAGGCTTAAAGAATACACTGAGGTTCCATCTGAACCTAGTATCATTAAACACATCTGCAATACCAGAGGTATGATTAAGCAACATTCTTATTGTAATTGTATTGGTATGGTTTTCTTTTTTATAGATATGGAGGTCTTCTATACCTGCGTATTGTTTTTTTTTAATATAATCTGTTATAGAGCTATCGATATCTATTTTACCTTCTTCATATAACTGCAGTATTATAATAGCAATAAAAGTCTTCGTAATACTTGCAATTCTGTATTGATAATCTTTGTTTATAGGTGTTTTATCTCTTCCTCTTATGCCTAATCCATTGTGATATTCAAAATCATTAGAATCATTTTTTAAATATAACATGATATTATGAACAGGTCTTTTCCCTTTCTCAACTAAATGATTTTTGAGTAATTCGGTTATCTGCTCATTTATAGTTTGTGTACAAGCAATGTGAGGTATTAATATAAGAAACGTAATCAGAATATTTGTAAATCTTATTGTTGGCGTTTTCATTTTTAATGTTTTTTATTTATGACAAAAGAAACATTAAATCCAAATGAAATAAAGAAGTCTAGTTGTTCTTTAAGTGAACTGTACCATTTTTGGTATTAAAATGTACCTTTTTATTTAACCATTTTTTAAAATGAGGCGCCTTAGTTCGAGAAATTGATACATCAATAACGTCATTATCATGATTAATTCTTATACTAAGCTTTTTGTTTTCTGCTTTAGAAATACATTTAATAGCATCTCTATTTACTATATATTGTCTGTTTGCCCGGAAAAAATGTGCAGAGTTTAGTGTCTCTTCCAACTGTTTTAAGTTTTTGTTTAGGTTATATTTTTTTCCTCCTATATGAAAAGCTTTCGTTAAATTAAACTCTGTAAAAAAATAAGATATTTCAGCAGAATCAATGTAAAATTTATTTTGTCTATGATACATTTCGATTTTACTTGAGGTGAGTGGTTTTGAAGTTTGAGTAGTAGTTGATTTAGTTTTGTAATTGAGATAGATATGACAAAAAAAAGCAGCTTCAAGAGCAATTATTAATAGAGTATGAGTATAAAATTCCGAATTAACATTTTGTTCGTTAATAACTAAGGAAGTCATTTTTGTCCAAATTACCAAAACTAGAATTGCAGGTACTGAAGCTAAAACATACATTAGTATATACCTAATAAAATATGGTTTGTTTGAATTAATATAATTATTGAGTTTATTAATTAAGAAAAAAGCAAGAGTCCATGCACATAATCCCATTAATAAATCATTAAAATATGTTTTAAAAAAAAAGGAGGAAAACCATTTAACATTATATGCTAAGTGATAATTAAGTGTATTAAATAAGAATGTTAAAATAACACCTAAGATATATTTTTCTTTTCTCTCTGAAAGTTTAAGAAGTTTTCCGTTTAAATTCACAGGGTAAAGAACTTCTTTCATTTTTTTAATTTATAAACTGTTTTAGAATAAATTAATAACTGTAGCCAATTTCAAGTATACAAATCCTTTTTAAACGAATTTCGACATTTTTTTTGATAAAGGCAAGCGGCTTAAATTCAAAATGGATTTAAAAAAAAGAGACTACCTAAAATTAAGGCAGTCTCTTTTATAAATTTATTGTTTCTCGATTAGGAGTTTATTCACCTAAAAACGGGTAGCGATAATCTGTTGGAGTAACAAAAGTTTCTTTTATCATTCTTGGCGATACCCAACGCAATAAGTTTTGAGCAGAACCTGCTTTATCATTAGTTCCAGAAGCTCTTGCTCCACCAAAAGGTTGTTGGCCTACAACTGCACCGGTTGGCTTATCATTAATATAAAAGTTTCCAGCGGCATTTTGTAAAGCTTCAGTAGCTTGCGTTACTGCATATCTGTCGGTAGATAAAATAGCACCTGTTAAAGCATATTCGCTAGTTTCGTCTACTAGTTTTAAAGTTTCCGCGTAAGCGTCGTCTTCATAAACATAAATAGTAATTACAGGACCAAATAACTCTGTACACATTGTTGTGTATTTAGGATCTTTAGTAACAATAACTGTAGGTTCGATAAAGTATCCTTTGCTTTTATCATAACCGCCACCAACTAGTATTTCTGCATCAGCATCAGCTTTTGCGCCATCAATATATTTAGCTAATTTATCAAAAGAACCTTCGTGAATTACAGCGGTAATAAAATTGCTTAAATCTTCTGGGGACCCCATTTTAAAAGAGTTTACATCTTCAACAACATATTTCTTAACATCTGCCCAAAGACTTTGTGGAATATATGCACGAGAAGCTGCACTACATTTTTGTCCTTGAAATTCAAAAGCACCACGAACAATAGCAGTTGCTACTTGTTTTGCATTTGCAGATTTATGAGCAACAATAAAATCTTTCCCACCAGTTTCTCCAACAATTCTTGGGTAAGTTTTATAGTTATGAATATTGTTTCCTATTTGTTTCCAAAGTTCTTTAAATATAAAGGTAGAACCTGTAAAATGTAATCCAGAAAAATCTGGACTAGCCATTACTGTATTAGTAATCATAACAGGGTCTCCAAAAACTACATTAATAACACCAGGAGGAACACCAGCTTCGTCAAATACATCCATAATAACTTTGGCAGAATATACTTGACTATCACTAGGTTTCCAAACTACAACATTCCCCATTAAAGCCATGCATGCAGGAAGATTTCCTGCAATAGCTGTAAAGTTAAAAGGAGTAACAGCATATGTAAACCCTTCTAATGGGCGGTACTCAATACGGTTCCAAGCATCGCTTGTACTCTCTGGTTGTTCCATGTAAATGTCAGTCATAAACTGAACATTAAAACGTAAAAAATCAATCAACTCACAAGCCGCATCTATTTCTGCTTGATGCACCGTTTTAGACTGCGCTATCATAGTAGCAGCATTTATTTTAGCGCGGTAAGGACCAGCAATTAATTCTGCTGCTTTTAAAAAGATACCTGCGCGTTGTTCCCATGGCATTAACGACCAGCTTTTTCTAGCTTCTAAGGCTGTAGAAATGGCTGCATCAACATTAGATTGTTCGGCTAAATGGTATGTGCCTACAATATGTTTATGATCATGCGGTGGAGACATTGTTCTTGTGTTTCCTGTAGTAACGTTTTGTCCGTTAATGTACATTGGTACATCAATTTGGCTATTAAACATGTCTTTGTAAGCAGAAAGAACAGCTTCGCGCTCAGGTGAACCTGGAGCATATCC
The DNA here is from genome assembly GCF_002741945.1 of Gaetbulibacter sp. 4G1. GTDB lineage: Bacteria > Bacteroidota > Bacteroidia > Flavobacteriales > Flavobacteriaceae > Wocania_A > Wocania_A spongiicola. The sequence continues at coordinate 356,368 of NZ_MDVN01000020.1, read as the reverse complement.
CTTAACTGGTTCGTTAACAGCTACTGGTACATTAAAAAATCCTTTTCCCATTATAATGTGTGTGTTTTATTGAATTGTCAAAAATTGAGCTGCAAAATTACGAATTTTTAAATGATTTATTAAATTGATGGTTTATTAAAATGGCGTTAAATATTAGTTATTTTTTGTAAGTTGGCAATCTGATTAAAGACTATCGATTACATGTGTACAGTAACTATAATTCCTAAAGGTGAAAATGACTTTGTGTTGACTTCAAATCGTGATGAAGCACCAAATAGAGTGTCGTTAAAACCTGAATTTTATACTATTAATGAAACTACAGTTTTATTTCCAAAAGATGAGATTTCTGGAGGGACATGGATTGGTGTTAGCGAAAAAAACAGATTGATTTGTGTGCTTAATGGAGGTTTTGAGTTTCATGAACGTAAACCTGAATATAGATTGAGTAGAGGTGTGGTAGCTAATCATTTTATGGTTGCTGATACTTTGAAACATACTGTAAATACATATGATTTTGAAGATATTGAGCCTTTTACAATGGTGATTGCAGATTGGAATTCTAATTTAGAATTTTATGAGTTGGTTTGGGACGGAACTGAGAAACATTTTACAAAGTTACCTTTAGAACCTAAAATTTGGTCGTCTTCTACGTTATATACCAAAGCCATGAAAACCGAACGATTAAATTGGTTTGAAGATTTTAAAAATGGAAATGAATTAAATAAAGAGTCATTAATAAACTTTCATAAAAGTGCTGGTAAAGAAAATATCGAATATGGCGTTGTTATGGATCGTCATTTTGTAAAAACTACTAGTATAACTCAAGTAGAAAAAACAAATCATACTGTAAAAATGCAGTATGAAAGTCTTGTAGACCACGTAATTACTTCAAAAACATTCCATATTCCGCAAATTGTTAATGAATAACACAGGCATTATTTTAACCTTGGCGTATCCAGATACTATTGTAATGGTTTCTGAAGAATGGTTTTCTCCTTATTTACGTTTTTTAGGCGTTGGTAAAAAAGATTATTTGCGAGCAGGGCATGCCGCTTTGGTGTTGATTAATAAAGAAACTGGCATTTTAGAATATCATGATTTTGGACGTTATATTACGCCAGAACCAAACGGACGTGTTAGAGGAAGAGATACCGATAACGAATTGCATTTTCCGTTAAAAGCTGAAATTGAAAATGACTCTATTAAAAATTTAGATGCCATTTTAAAGTTTTTAGCAACTCACCCAAAACTTACGCATGGTGATGGTAAATTAGTAGCTTCGGTTTGTAAGTCTATTGATTACCAAAAGGCTCGAGCGCATATTACGAAAATGCAAAACAAGCATTTTGTACGTTACGCAGCATTTATAAAAGAGGCTTGCAATTGTGCACGTTTTGTTACCGATACATTAATAGTTTCGGGAACAGATTCTCAAATAAAAAAGGATTTAAAAAATTCGAAATGGTTTACACCAAGCACTGTTGGTAATGTTTTATTGGCTGATACTGAAAATCATCCTTATGAGGTTTCTGAAACAGGTGTTATTTCAGAATTTAAAGGATCACAAAAAAGTGAAAATATACGCTGCTTTTTAGATAAGTTGAAAAACCATAAAGTTAACTTAGTAGGAACACAGAAACCAAAACCAGTTGAGGGTTTGCATGAAAAAGCACAATGGCTTTCTGGAATTGCTGCAGGAGCTTGGTTTGAGCTACATAAAACTGATGATGAGTTAGAATATAGATTCAGACGTATTTCTCCATATGGGAATGTTGATGTTGATGCTATTTTTAAAATTAAGGATAAAACTTTCAATTATAATTTTGGATACCTATTTGTACATTATTCCAATTGCAAATTTTTTCAAGTGGAGCAGAATGGAAAGGTTTTTAGGTTTGAGAGGAAGCTTTGATTCTTAAGTTAGTTTTTTGTTTCCTCTAGTTTTTTAATCCTTTATTCCATAATTCGTCAGAAGCATTTAAGTATTTTGGCTTCTCTATTTCTTCTTTCCATTTTTGCGAAACATATTTACTAACCTGAAGCCTAGAGTCAACTTTATTAAATGTTGAATTTGTAATCCACATGGGTTGAGAAGACCAATCAGAGTTTATATAACTAAATGCTTTGATTACATCTGAGTTTTTGTTTATGGTCTTGAAAAAAGGTATGAACCATTCTTTCCATATTGTTTTTTCTAGTTTTTCTTTTTTTAAATCAGAATCGAAATATAAATTGTCTATTTGCCTTACTGGAGTTGCTTCCGAAATAAATACTGGCTTTTTATGTTTCCTCGCAAAAATGAGCATTTCTTGATCCGGTTGCCCAAAATAAGAATAGGCACACCAATCGACTAAATCATCACCAGGATACCATGCTTCTAAAATATTTTGATTAGAATCTGTTCCTTTAGATTGCCAAACAAAAGCAACATTATCGACTTGTTTAGTTTTAAAAATAGAGTGTATTCTTTTCCATGCTTTTAAATAATATTTTTTCTTATAATGATTCCAATCCCAACCATCAAACTCATAACCAATCCTTAAAAATATTGGACGCTTAGTAGATTTTATCCAATCAGCTAAATCTTTAATTAAGTAATCAAGCTTTCCTATAGAAACATTTTTTTCATGGTTTACAAAGGATAACCCAATGGCTATAGCACTGTTTTGATAAGTAGAATCTTGTAGATAAAGATTAGCCCAAGAATCTCCAGCTCCCCAATTGGCTTTGGTTTTAAGACCGTCTAACCCTTTGTTGTAGTACCCGTAGGATGTATTATTTGGAGATAAGTTTGTATATATTGTTACACCAGCGGGTATGTCAAAATAATCAGTGTAACCATTATTGTAATCATCAAAGCCACCAGTTGCTTCTAAATCTTGCCCAATAAAAACTAAGCATTTGCCATCTTCTGGTTCAAACTTTTGTGCAAATATTATGATGGACGAAGAAAGAAATAGTATTGTAAAAATGAAGCTTTTAAATCTCATATTTCACCAAATTAGATATAACGTATTTGTATATGATTGGCTGTATTGTTTATTCTAAATTAATAAAAGAAAACGAACCACTAGAAAACCGACAAGATTTTATGATTACATACAATAAGTAATTTTAATTCTTCATTAAGATTACTCAGAATCTTCAGGTAAAGGCGAAATCATAATATGTGCTCTATGTGTTCCTGGATTCATAATCCAAGGATGATTTGGAGCCGGTGGTACTTTTGGTAAGCCGGTAGATTCTGATGTTGACCAAGGCATGTATACTACATAACGGAGTTGAGCATCTTCAACCATAGAGGTTTCAGGGTTATACGTTGTTTTTGATCCGAAGTAGATGTGCAAAGTCGATCCAGGAATTATTTTAAGTTGCCCTGATTTCATTTCTGCTTCACGAATAGCAAAGATTTCTTGCCCTGTTTTGCCTTCAGCTTTTAGGGCTCTTCCTCTTGCCATAAAGGGTTCAAGGCTTTTATGATAACATGCGGCATTAAACCCAACCTTATTAGGGTTATCTGCAAGAACAATAAATTCATTATTTCCATCTCTTAACGTCACAAATTCACCTGCCATGTTATACCCAATAACTTTACAGCCTGATCTGCTTTCTGCAGGAGCAGCCATTAATGCAGTAGCAATTAAATCTTCATCAGTATCAATAGTTTTTAATTGTTTATCTATATCATTTGATGTGCTTTCTGTTGCGGTTTCTGTTGTGGTTTCTGTCGCAGAGGGTTCTTGTATAGAGGTTTTAGTTTTGTCTGATGAATTACAAGAAATCAAAATTCCTGTAAAAACAAATGCTGTAATAATACGTTTCATGTTTTATTAATTTTTAGTATTGCTTTAATGAAGCATAACGTGCTGGCCATGGTTTGTAGCTTTGAGAATGACACTAAGTTAGCAAAAGAAAACGAATCAGTGGGCAATCTATAGGATTTTCCGAGTATGTAATTACCAAAACATTAACTATGCATGTTATTATAAAACGTTTTTTTAGTTTTTCTTTACTATTTGATTTTTTACGGGCTCCCCTCTTTCTATAAACTTATCATCTGCATAATAATTTATAAATTGAGCAGGAAGACCTATTCCGTTAAGATATTCTGGTGTGTTTTGCAAATGATAGTGTAAATGTGGACCAGAAGAATTTCCACTATTTCCTGCCTTACCAACTTCTTGCCCTTTTACAACTGTATCGCCAACAGAAACTATTATTGACCCTTTTTTAAAATGTGCCATAAAAGAGTATTCACCATTTAAATGGTCTATCATAATATAGTTCCCAGCAAGATTACTATCATTAATGTTCTCATTGACAGTGCCGGGTCTAACATTATCTTCAATATTATTTTCTAGAGCTATTATTTTTCCATCGCCAGGTGCATTTAAACGTGCTCCAAAAGTATAAGTATCCTCATTTGTACCGCCATCTCCAGAAAAATAACTTCCATTTACTACTTTGCCAATATCATACGCATATCTTTGACCAGAACCACGAGTAATAAAGTGGTGGCCTCCTTCTAGGTGTGTTCTTCCTCCAACAGATACATACCATTCTTCATCAAACGGTAATTCTAAATCAGTTTTGGTTTGGTAATTTAAATAAATGTCTTCATCTTGTTTTCCATTATCACCAATTAAGGAGTCTGCACAAGAAATTATCATTAAAATAAATAGGAGATAAAAAATATAAATTATAGATGTATTGAGTTTCATAATTAATTAAAATTTATAGTTAATACCTAAGTTAATTTGATGTTGTAATTCTCTAAAAATATTTGGAATTTGAAGTCTATTATATTTAAAATCATAGTTTAACTTTAAATCAAAATTGTTAGAAAATGTATAGCCGTACTCTAACACCCATAAGGCACTTTGGTAGCGATTTAAAGAGTAGGTACTAAAACCAGAACTTTCCGTAACTCTTAATAAGGCTATAGGAATAATTATTTTTGACGTTAAATATTGCTTTTTGTTTAATTGATAAGTAAATCGACTTGCGATTCCAAACTCTTGCTCCGCAGCGTAATAGTTGCTATTTGAATATACTGACACATTGGTTTGTGCTTGTAAACCTAGATGTATAGAAAAAGCGTTTTTATAATAAATTTGCTTTAAATACGAAAAGCCTAGTCCTGTTTTTGAATAGCCTGCATTAAGAGTTGGAATAAAATCTGTTTTTAATTCCGAATTTAAATAGTCTAATTGTATTTCAAATAAATTTTGATTTTTACTTATGCGTTCATAATTCAACTTGTAGATTAAACCATTATAATTGTAACGCGCAATTGGTGCAAATTCAAGATTTTTTAAAGCCCCAACAATGTAACCTGTTGAAAATTCAAGTTTGTTTTTTTTAGTATTGGATTCTGTTTGCGTATATCCAGTAATATAGGAAAGTGAAAAAATCAGAATTAGAAATAGTAGTTTTATTTTCATAGAAAGTGAATTAGACCACTAAACTATTTTTATTCTATTTCTACTATAGTTAAAATATATACAATTAGTCTTTTTTTAACTTAAAAAAATTCTAGTATTCTGTTAAAATATGGAACACTCATGTGTTAGAGTTCTGATATTTTATATCAGGTTAATGTATGACTCGTTGTTGTAATCATTGAGATAGTAAAAAGCAACTCCTATTGTTTAGCCACGGCTGATTTTCCGACAGGAAAATCAGCAGCAATGAATTATACATATTGTTAGCCTTTGTTGATTAGGTTTTTGAATAAAGAAAATATCCACCTCCAATTATTAATAGCGGAGAAGCGAAACAAAGAAGTATTATTGTCCATCTATATAATCCCCAAAAAGAAACAACTTTTTTTTCATCCGTTTTTTTAGAATAAACGATTTTAACTGTTTCACCTATTTTATAAGGTGCAGGACTAGAGCTAACATCACTTTTAAATGTTATTTTTCTATCAGTTTTATCAGTAAATTCAAAGACAGGTTTATAGGTGTAACCATCATCACTACTTATCTTAATCAAGTCAATAACCTTTGCATTCGTTTTAATACCATTATGAATTAAATGTTTCGTGTTGTAATATTGTTTAGAAGCAAAATAAATGAGTACCATAGAGACAATAAGAAATCCTAAGTATAAATATTCAATCATTTTCATAGAGTTTAAAAAGAAAGGTTAACGGCCTTGTGCATGATTTCGTTGCGTGTTTCAACAACTAAATTAGCACTATTTTTGTTATGCATTGTTGGTAATATTTTTTTCTTTTCTGTTTTTATTCAGCCATTTTAAGCTCAATTTTATTCCGATTAATAGACTGATTCCCGCAAAAAATAAATTACTACTTTCTCCATCAAATTGTTGATTAAAAATTCCAACAATTAAAGTGTTAATAAACCCTGAGCTTATAAACCAAAAAGCCATAAATTGAAAAAAGTTCAAGCTCTTTGAGAATTTAAAAGTAATTGGGTTTTCATTCCAATTTGGTTTTTCAAACTTAAATCCGAGTAAACTCCAAAATTTGGTGATTAATGGAAGAAATGAAACAAAGAATAAAAAAGTCAGAATAATAATTCCGATAAAAAAGTCATTTCTAAATTCCGTTTTTCTGCTAAAATCAACAAGCATTAGTGATAAAACACAAAGAATCAAAATCGCTAAACTTTTTATTTTTCCGATTTTATTCCAATTTTTCATTGTTTGCGTGTGATTAATAGTTGTCTATATATACATTACTAAGACTAATATAGTTGATTTTTTATTTTCATTAACGTTAATTAATCACAAGTTGTTACCAAACGAAGGGTTCGCATTAGGGGTTGCAGTGGCATCCTTATTTTTTCGAGTCACGAGAAATAGATATAGCTTAAAGCCCAACTTTTTATATAAATATTGTTTAAAATTTTAAGATGAGATGCTCCATCACTCAAAAAAGAGTGATTCGTAATAACGAACTAGTTTATTGCAAAAGGAGCGCTTAACTTAAATGTAGGAATGGTAACTTGAAACTTTTTAGTAGTGGTAAAGTTTACCATGCTGTAATGCCCTTGCATTGCACCAAAAGGAGAGGTTAATAAACAACCTGATGTATAGGTATGCGATTCTCCTGGTTTTAAAACAGGTTTTTCGCCAATAACACCTTCGCCTGTTACAACTTCAACATTATTTAAGGCATCCATAATTTCCCAGTGACGCGCATTAAGCTGCACCGAGTCCTTACTTTGATTTTCTATAGTTACCGTATATCCAAAGGCAAACTGTATTTTATAATTTTTATAAAATGAGCCTTCGAAATTGGTTTCTACCGAAATTTTTATGCCACTTGTAACTTGTTGAACCATGTTAACTGTTGATATACAATGCGTTTAGTCGGCTAAAATAATGAATATTACATTGAGAATAACAAAAATTAACATCAATGATTGAAAATATTAGTTGAACGGTACAATTAATTGGAGATATTGACCGAACTACCTTCGCCCAAACCTATTATTTTGTCGTATCGTGCACCCAAATCTCTGTAATACACTATAACTTTATAATTGTTTTCGGTTTGGTAGTAATTTCCACTAATGGCGCCTTCTTCAATATCATCACTATTATTTACAATTACATATTTGTAATTGTAAAAGCCTTGTTTTAGTAATAGAGCGTTTGTAAATACTTGATTGTATTCATCATAAATCATTTTTGTACTCTCATCTATGGCGTAATTGTTAAAATTACCATATATATAAATAGATTTGTCTTTTAAAGCCTCGTTTGCAATTAACGAGAAATGTACCCAAACATAATCTGCTTCAATATTTGGATTGTCGGCATCAATATTTGTTACTAAGTAATTTCCGTTAATATCTGGGTTGTAAGTATATGGTTTACCAGCTCTTTCAGTATTTGCGAATAAATAATTATGATATAAATCTTGCAAATCAACTTGTTGCACTCCAATGTTTGCTGTTCTAACATCTTTATTTTCAAAATATAAATATTCATTTCCACCCCAAAAACTAGATTCGGTATCATATTTATAAATAAGTTTATTACCTATAGTGTATTGCGGTTTTAAATTAGAAATGGCTGTGTTTAAATTATTGTTTTGTATTACTAGTGTTTTTACATTTTGTTTTGGGTTATTTAATTGCATTTCGTTTGATGAAATAACAATATCTACACGCTGCTTTTCTTCAATAAATTGAACATCTCTAGAGCGTTTTATACTTACGCCTACATTGGCTTTGTCTTCGTAAATCATAAATTTTCTTGAGAAAACTAGCTCGTCATCATCATTAAAAACACTTAATAAATAATTGCCAGACACCTTTAAACGTTTGGTTTGTAAATTAGGAATTGTAAGTTTATAATGAGAGTATATTTGGTAGGTGTTTAATGAGTTTTCGTAATTTCGAATACGTTGATTATCAAAACCATCCATATATTCAGATTTTACTAAAATAGACGGTGTCCAATCAAAATTAAAATGTTCAATTTTATAATAAAAGTCTTCTTCATCGCCATTTAATGCATCAAACTCTAATATCACATAGTCCCCAAGTTTTAAAATGGGTAATTGGCTCTCTCTGGTGTCGCCTCTAAAGGCAATAGTTTTGATATAATCAGGCGGATTAACTTCTGTAACTTGAGAAAAAGTTAATACAGGAATTAATAATAAACAAATTAAATACAAAGACCTAAACGTCATTATGCTACTAGTTTTTTTGTAAAGATATACAAATTTTATGCCTAATATAAAAATGTTATTTAGAATAAATATAAATAATAAAGATGATTTTTTTTGAATGAATTTTTAGGTATTAATTCGTATTTTTGCACCGATTTTTAGACAACTAATTTCAATAAAATAAATATGTCAAACGACATTCGTATTAAAAAGGGTCTGGACATTAAACTCATTGGTGAAGCTGAAAAAACTGCTGAACAAGCTATTGTTAGTAACTACTGCACCATAAGACCAGAAGATTTTCACGGCATTATTCCAAAACTTATCGCAAAAGAAGGTACTACAGTTAAAGCTGGAGAGACATTGTTTTTTGATAAGTCTAATGAAGCTGTTAAATTTCCTTCGCCTGTATCTGGAAAAGTGATAGAGGTAGTTCGTGGACCAAAAAGACGCATTGATGCCATAAAGATTGAGGCAGATAAAGCACAAACTTATCAAGATAATGAGAGTTTTAATTTAGATTCTGCAACCGCAGATACAGTTAAAGCACATTTATTAGCTTCTGGCTGTTGGCCATTTGTAAAACAACGTCCGTATGATGTTATTGCAAACCCGGATAAAGCACCAAAATCTATTTTTGTTTCTGCTTATGCTAGTGCACCTTTAGCTGCTGATTTAGATTTTATACTGAAAGGTAAAGAAGCTGAATTACAAGCCGCAATTACTGCTCTTAGTAAACTTACAGAAGGGAAGGTTCATGTTTCTGTTGGAAAAAACTCTAATTCGCCATTAGCTAATCTTTCTGGAGCTACTATTCATAAAGTTTCTGGTCCGCATCCATCTGGTAATGTAGGAACTCAAATTAATAAAATAGACCCTATTAATAAAGGCGAAGTGGTTTGGACAGTTAATGCTCAAGACTTAGTTATAATAGGTGAGTTGTTATTAACTGGTAAGTTTAACGCAGAACGTGTTGTAGCCTTAGTTGGATCTTCAGTAGAAAAACCAAGGTATTTTGTTACAAAAATTGGAAGCGAAGTTGCAACCATGATTTATGATAAAGGCATTTCAAAAGATGCTAATGCTAGAATTATTTCAGGGAATGTACTTTCAGGAAAACAAGTAAAACCAGATGGTAGTTTAGATTATTATAGCAATGTAATTTCTATAATTCCAGAAGGTGATGACTACGAGCTGTTTGGTTGGAATAAACCTGTTTTCAATAAAGTATCTACTTCTAGAGCTTTAACATTTTCTTGGTTAACTCCTAAGAAAAAATATGATTTAAATACAAATACAAACGGCGAGCATCGTGCATTTGTAACTACTGGAACTTACGAAGAAGTTTTTCCTTTAGATATATATCCAATGCAAATTTTAAAGGCTTGTATGTATCAAGATTTGGATGAAATGGAAGCTTTAGGAATGTATGAAGTTGCACCTGAAGATTTTGCATTAACAGAATTTGTTTGTGTGTCTAAACAACCACACCAAAAAATTATAAGAGCAGGATTAGACTTAATGCTTAAAGAGATAGGATAATGGGTTTAAAACAAAATTTACATAAGTTTAAAGAAAAGAATAAACACAAAAAATGGATACCAGCATTTAATGCTATCCATACGTTTTTATACTTGCCAAATGAGACCACACATAATGGTACTCATATAAAAGTTGCCGATGATTTAAAGCGTACCATGAATACTGTTATTATGGCTATGGTACCATGTTTAATTTTCGGGATGTTTAATGCGGGTTACCAACATAATTTAGCTGTTGGAGAAATTCAAGCAGCAGCTAGCGGTTTCTTTAGTTCAGAATTCTGGACAATGGCCAACTTTATGATTGGATTCTGGAAAATATTACCATTAGTAATCGTGTCTTACGGTGTTGGTTTAGGAATTGAATTTATTTTCGCCATAATTAAAGGACACGAAGTAGAAGAAGGTTACTTAGTAACAGGAATGTTAGTGCCACTTATTGTACCTGTTGATATTCCACTTTGGATGCTTGCTGTGGCAGTAATATTTGGTGTTGTTATAGGTAAAGAAGTTTTTGGAGGTACAGGAATGAATATTCTTAATCCAGCATTAACTATTCGTGCATTTTTATTCTTTGCTTACCCAACTTGGATGAGTGGAGATAAAGTTTGGGTTGAAGGTGCTGTTGAAAGAACAAACGAAATTGCAGCAGGAGCAAATCTAGATGCTATTTCTGGTGAAACTATATTAGGAAGTCTAGCTCAAAATAAAGGAGCTGGTTATGAAGTAATGGATATGTTTTTAGGTTTCATACCAGGTTCGGTTGGAGAAACGTCTGCATTACTAATTTTATTAGGAGGATTATTTTTAATCTTTTCAAAAATTGGAAGCTGGAGAATTATGTTATCCTCTGTATTAGGAGCTTTAGTTATGGGATTAATATTTAATCAAGTTATAGATTATGGTTGGATAACTGAAAGCAGTAAATTTTACGGATTAATGAGCACAACATGGTGGCATCATTTATTAATAGGAGGTTTTGCCTTTGGTACCGTGTTTATGGCTACTGATCCTGTAACTGCATCGCAAACAAATAAAGGAAAATGGATTTATGGATTTTTAATAGGATTTATTTCTATTCTAATTCGTGTATTTAATCCAGCATATCCAGAAGGAGTAATGCTAGCTATTCTATTAATGAATGTGTTTGCACCAACAATTGACCACTACGTAGTACAGGGCAATGTTAAGAAAAGAATGAAACGTTTAAAAGCTAAAGTTGCATAACGATGGAAAATAGAACAGATAAAAATTCATATACTATAATATTTGCCATAATTATGGTAATTGTGGTTGGCGTTATTTTAGCAGGTTTATTTGGTTGGACAAAACCAATGATAACAAAAAATGAAGAAATTGAAAAGCAGCAAAATATTTTGTATGCTATGGGAGTAAATGAAAATGAAGGAAACAGTGCTAATTTTGTATCTACAGAAAAAGCACCTGAGTTATTCTCTCAATATATTAAGAAACAATTGGTAATTCAAGACGGGAAAGTATCTGAAGACGACCAAGCGTATTTAATTGATGTAAAAAAGGAACAAGCAAATGCTAAAGCTGGTATAGCAAGACGTTTGCCTTTATTTATAGGAGAAAAGGATGGTAAAACATTTTATATAGCTCCAATTAGAGGAAAAGGCCTTTGGGATGCTATTTGGGCTTATGTTGCTATGGATGAAAGTATGGTAGTGCAAGGCGCATATTTTGACCATAAAGGCGAGACACCAGGATTAGGTGCAAATATCAAGCAACGCTTTTTTATGGATGATTTTATTGGCGAGCATTTAATGAGCAATGGGAGTTTTAAAGGAATTAATGTAGCCAAAGGAAACGCGGATCCAAAAAACGAAAATAAAACTGATAACGAAGTAGATGCTATTGCTGGAGCTACCATTACAGGAGATGGAGTTTCTGCCATGATAAGAAGTGATTTGAAGCTTTATGTATCTTATTTTGAAAACTTAAAAAACAATTAATTTATGGGCTTACTTTCAAAAAAAGACGGCAAATTAATATTAGACCCATTAGCAGATAACAACCCAATTACTATTCAAGTATTAGGTATTTGTTCAGCTTTAGCAATTACGGCAGAATTAGAAGCGTCAATTGTAATGTCTATATCTGTATTATTTGTTTTAGGAATAGGAAATGTAGTTATTTCATTAATGAGAAATATCATTCCATCAAAAATTAGAATTATCGTTCAACTTATCGTTGTCGCAACACTTGTAATTATTGTGGATTTAGTACTAAAAGCATTTGCTTATGAATTAAGTAAAACACTTTCAGTATTTGTTGGATTAATAATTACCAATTGTATAATTATGGGGCGTTTTGAAGCTTTTGCTTTAGGTAATGGCCCATGGAGGTCATTTCTGGATGGCATTGGAAATGCTTTAGGATATGCTGTTATACTAATTATAGTTGGATTCTTTAGAGAGTTACTTGGATCTGGAACATTATTAGGAATACCAGTATTAGGTGATCCAATTGAAAAAACAGGATTATATTCTATTGGTTATGAAAATAACGGATTTATGTTATTATCACCAATGGCATTAATAGTTGTAGGAATCATTATTTGGGTTCAACGTAGTAGAAATAAAGCATTAGTAGAAGATTAAAATAGTCATCAGTAAAAGAGCCCACGATTGGCATTAAATGCTAATTCTGAAGACTGCTAACTGAAGACTTAAGACTTAAAAATATGGAACATATAGAATTATTTTTCAAATCAATATTTATAGACAACATGGTGTTTGCTACATTCTTAGGAATGTGTTCTTACCTTGCTGTTTCTAAAAAAGTAAGCACCGCAGTTGGTCTAGGTGCTGCAGTAATATTTGTATTAGCCATAACGGTGCCTCTTAACTGGTTGTTAGACCAATATTTATTACAACCAGGAGCGTTGTCTTGGTTAGGAGAAGAGTATGCAGATTACGATTTAAGTTTCTTATCATTCATCATGTTTATTGCAACCATTGCAACGATGGTACAATTGGTAGAAATTGTGGTTGAAAAATTTTCACCATCATTATATAATTCACTAGGGATCTTTTTACCACTTATCGCTGTAAACTGTGCGATTTTAGGAGGTTCATTATTTATGCAATCTCGTGAAATAGCAACCTTAGGATTAGCCTTAAATTATGGAGTTGGTTCGGGAATAGGATGGTTTTTAGCGATATTAGCCATTGCTGCTATTCGTGAAAAAATCAGATATTCAAATGTACCACCAGCATTACGAGGCTTAGGGATTACATTCATCATTACAGGATTAATGGCGATTGGGTTTATGAGTTTTGGTGGGATGTTAACTGGAGGAGAAGAAGAAGCTCCGAAAGAAGAAAAGACTGCAAAAGTTGAATCTAAAGATTCTACAAAAGAAGATAAAGTATTAGCTAACAACATAAAAGTAACTGAGTAATATGATTTTGGCAGCAGGAACATTAGGAACAGTAATAGCAACAGTAACAGCATTTTTAATCATTACGTTGTTGTTGGTAGCATTATTATTATTTGTAAAACAAAAATTATCACCATCTGGTCCAGTAAAGATCACCATCAATGGCGAAAAAGAAATTGAAGTAGCTTCTGGAGGTACATTGTTATCAACATTGGGTGCGCAAAAAATATTTTTACCATCTGCATGTGGTGGTGGTGGAACATGTATTCAATGTGAATGTCATGTATTAGAAGGTGGAGGAGAAGCTTTACCTACAGAAGTGCCACACTTTACACGTAAAGAATTAAAAGAAGGCGCACGTTTGTCTTGTCAAGTAAAAGTGAAACAAGATATGAACATTACCATTCCAGAGGAAGTGTTTGGTATTAAAAAATGGGAAGCAACTGTAGTTTCAAACTATAATGTGGCAACGTTTATTAAGGAGTTTGTTGTTGAAATTCCAGAAGATATGAATTATAAAGCAGGTGGATATATTCAAATTGAAATTCCTAACTGTGAAATAAAATATTCAGATATGGATATTTCTGCACATCCAGAAGATCATCCTGGAGAACCTGATAAATTTAAAGCAGATTGGGAGAAATTTGGTTTATGGCCTTTGGTTATGAAGAATGACGAGCCTGTTGAACGTGCTTATTCTATGGCTTCATATCCAGCTGAAGGACGAAAAATTATGCTGAATGTTCGTGTTGCAACTCCTCCTTTTGATCGTGCTAAAGGAGGCTGGATGGATGTAAATCCTGGTGTTGCTTCATCTTATATTTTCAACCAAAAAGTTGGGGATAAAGTAACAATTTCAGGGCCTTACGGTGAGTTCTTTATCAACGAGTCTGAAAGTGAAATGTTGTATGTAGGTGGTGGTGCTGGTATGGCCCCAATGCGTTCGCATTTATACGAATTATTCAGAACTTTAAAAACAGGACGTAAAGTAACGTATTGGTATGGAGGACGTTCTAAAGCTGAATTGTTTTACATCCATTATTTTAGAGCATTAGAAAAAGATTTTCCAAACTTTAAATTCTATTTAGCATTATCAGAACCAATGGAAAGTGATAATTGGAAGGTTAAAACAGATATTAATGATGAGGAAGGAGATGGTTTTGTTGGATTTATTCACAACTGTGTAATTGATAACTATTTAAGTCATCATGAATCACCAGAAGATATAGAACTGTATTTCTGTGGACCACCATTAATGAATAAAGCCGTTCAGAAAATGGGAGAAGATTTTGGTATTCCAGATGAGCATATCAGATTTGATGATTTTGGAGGATAGACTTCAAGCTTTATAAAACTAAAACCCGATACGAAAGTGTTGGGTTTTTTTATATTATTTTTGCTGTATGAGTAAACCACTTTCAGAACAAGAGCTACATAATTTAGCAATGAACCATGTTGGAAAAGATTTAGAAGAACGCGGTTTTGAGTTTATTGCTGTAAACAGTAAGCTGAAAAAACATCCACAATTTGTATGTATCGATAAAAATAAGCAGTATTATTTTGTAATTGTACGGGCAGTTATTTTACCTGACAACCCTAACAATTATGATGTAGTTTGGATGGAGTCATTTAAAAAACATGCCAGAGAAAAAGATGCTAAAGTTTTATATGCTGGCGTTGGTTTAGGAAATAGTAATGACAAAAAATCTCCAATCTATTTAAATGAAGAATATTTGTTAGAGTATAATGGTATACAAGTTTTAGAAACTAACTTGAATTAAAAGATGAAAAAAATATTAGCATTAATTTTTACTGTCTTACTTATAGTTTCATGTAAAAAAGAACAAAAAAACACCATACTTGAAGGTGCGGTTTTTGGCACATATTATAGAGTTACTTATAATTCTGAAATTAATTATCAAAAACAATTTGATAGTCTATTTTATGTTATTAATAAATCTATGTCTACTTATCAAGTAAACTCAGATATTTCTAAATTAAATAGAAATGAATCTCTTACAATGGATTCTCATTTTAGAAATGTTTATGATACTTCTAAAAAAGTTTATGTTGAAACTGAAGGTCTTTTTGACCCAACGATTGGAAAGCTAGTGAATGCTTGGGATTTTGGACCAGAAGGTAAAATCATTGCTTTAGATAGTGTGAAAATTGATAGTTTAATGCAGTTTGTTGGATTTGACAAGATTCATAGAATTGATAATGAAATTATTAAGCCAGATGGTATGTTTCTAGATTTCAACGCTATAGCAAAGGGCTATGCCGTTGATGTTATTTCAGAATTTTTGCAAAGTGAAAATATAAAAAACTACCTAGTTGATATTGGAGGAGAATTGAGAGCACAAGGCATAAATATTGAAAGAAAATTAGAATGGAGAGTTGGTGTTGAAAATCCAAATTTTGATGGGACACAATCCATAAATCATGCTATACCATTACAAAATGAAGCCATGGCAACTTCTGGAACCTATAGAAAGTTTAAAATAGACGAAAACGGTAACCGTTATGCCCATATAATTGATACCAAAACAGGTTACCCTAGCAAAACTAATTTATTAAGCATTTCTGTTATTACAGATAACTGTATGGAGGCTGATGCTTATGCAACTGTTTTCAAAACTATGGGTATTGAAAAAGTAAAAACGTTTTTAAAAACACATCCAGAGCTTAAAGTGTTTTTAATTTTTGAAAACGATAAAAGCGAGATTAAAACTTTAAACTTAAATAATTTTCCAGAATAAGTTTTGTGACTTTTTTAGAAGTTTTGTGTCTTATTATTGCTATTAATCAATAAAAAAGTTGTTCTAAATATATTTTAGTTCAGCTTTTTTTATTTAGTTACTACAGGAATAATTTCTCCTTTTGCTAAACAATATTTTGCGATGTCATCATCAGAAAGCTTAGAGGTATAATCAACTTCATCAACTTTAAAACCTACAGAACGGAGTTTGTCAAAATAATCACGACCATAAACACGAACATGGTCATATTGTCCAAAAATCTTTGCGCGTTCTTTTTTATCTGTTATAGTATCGTCCTCAAAAGTAAACTCTCTTGATAAATCTTGTGGTATTTGAAAAATTCCCATTCCATTAGGTTTTAAAACACGATATAATTCTTGCATTGCTTTAGCATCATCAGGAATATGCTCTAAAACATGGTTGCAAAAAATAACATCATAACTATCATTTTTAAAAGGAAGGTTACAAATATCAGCTTTTACATCAGCTA
Organism: Gaetbulibacter sp. 4G1; assembly: GCF_002741945.1. Lineage (GTDB taxonomy): Bacteria > Bacteroidota > Bacteroidia > Flavobacteriales > Flavobacteriaceae > Wocania_A > Wocania_A spongiicola. The sequence continues at coordinate 339,522 of NZ_MDVN01000020.1, read as the reverse complement.
AAGGCGAGTTTAAATCTGTAGTTGTATAATCTAGATTAGGCATCCTTCTAAAGCGCTTGTAAAAAGCTTGTTCTGGAGCAAAATGAAGCACTTTTTTATTAGTAGAAAAGAAATCAGTTTTATTTTGTAAATACAGCCATAATAAGCGGTGGCGCTCTAAACTTAAAGTTGAAGGAGATAATACATTGTTGCGTTGAGTACCATACCCGTAGGGTAAAAAGGTTTTAAAACCTTTTCCATCTATAGGATCAATGTGCTTGTTTCCTTTTAAAAAAAAAGCCAAAATGGGACGAATAATATAACTTAACCTTATAAGTAAAGGTCTTGGGATAATATTCAATATAATCTTGAAAAGTTTTTTCAAAAACGATTATTTATAATCTTCGCGTACTGGAAAAAATGTGTCAATTACAACACAGTTTGTTAAAGCATTCGCACTATGAATAGCATTAGAAGGTATTACTGTTATAGAATCTGCTTCAAGAACTTTAGTAATGCCATCAATTGTCATTTCTAATTTACCAGAAATAACTTGTGTTATTTGCTCATGTATATGAGAATGTGCCGGTAAAATAGCTCCTTCTTCAATATTGATAAGCCCTACGGTATTGTTATCAGTATGGATATATTTTCCTTTTATGCCTTCAACAAGGTCCTTTTCTGGTATGTCTGAAAATTTGTGAGTCATAAATTATAATACAAACTGCTTTTGTCTAAATTCTTCTTCTTCATTACTTTCAATTCCTAAAGCGTCATATATATAGGCGAAAGTTGAAAGTAATTCTGGTTTGCCATTTATAAGAGCTACGTCATGCTCAAAATGTGCACTTGGTTTATTATCTAAAGTAGTAATTGTCCAACCGTCTCTGTGTTGTTTTATACGGTGAGTTCCCATATTAATCATAGGTTCAATAGCAACCACCATACCTTCAATAAATTTTTTACCACGACCACGTTTTCCATAGTTTGGCATTTCTGGGTCTTCATGCATTTTACTACCTAATCCATGACCAACTAATTCTCTTACTACACCATAACCATGATCTTCACAATATTTTTGAATGGCATAGCCAACATCTCCAACACGATTCCCTTTTTTAAATTCCCTTATACCAACGTAAAGAGACTCTTTAGTTACTTGAAGTAATTTTTCTGTTTCTGGAGCGATCTCACCAACAGCAAAAGTATAAGCATGATCGCCATAAAAACCGTTTTTTAAAGCGCCACAATCAATAGATATAATATCTCCTTCTACAAGAGGCTCACTGGTAGGAAAACCATGAACTACTTGATCGTTAGGACTCATGCAAAGTGTATTAGGGAAGTCGTACAAGCCTAAAAATCCAGGAATAGCACCTTGAGAGCGAATATAATCTTCGGCTAATTTATCCAATTGCAAGGTTGTAACACCTGGTTTAACTTCTTTCGCCAGCATTCCTAACGTTCTAGAAACAATCAAAGCGCTTTCGCGCATCAATTCAATTTCCTCACTAGTTTTTACTATAATCATACTTAAAAAATAATGGCAAAGATACTTAAAAATAAAATTCTATCTATTTTGATTTTATATGACTTTTGACAGTTTTTATAATTTAAATAATAGGTAATTTTGCTGTATAAAATGAGTTAAGATGTATAAAGTAGTTAGTGCTGAAGAAGCTGTAGAAGTTATAAAAAGTAATGATAGAGTATATGTTCAAGCGGCGGCAGCTGCGCCACAATTGCTAACAAAAGCAATGTCGGATAGATATGAAGAACTTAGAAATGTTGAGGTTTGCCATTTACATGTAGAAGGTGCGGCACCTTATGCAAATCCTGATTTAAAAGATAGTTTTCACGTTAATTCTTTTTTTATAGGGAGTAATGTTAGGCATACATTAGCCGCTGGAAACGGATCATACACTCCAGTCTTTTTAAGCGAATTACCCTTATTGTTTAAACGAAATATTTTGTCATTAGATGTGGCTTTAATTCATGTATCTGTTCCAGATAAGCATGGGTATTGCTCGTTAGGAGTTTCAGTTGAAGCTACTTTGGCTGCAATAGAAAGTGCAAAAATTGTTATAGCTCAGGTAAATGTTCAAATGCCTCGAACTCATGGAGATGGTATAATACATCATACAGAGATTGATTTATTTGTTGAATGTGATGAACCAATACCAGTGCATAACAATGGCGAGCCTTCTGATATTGAAAATAAAATTGGAGATTATGTAGCTAGTTTAATAGAAGATAAGAGTACTTTACAAATGGGCATAGGCTCCATACCAAATGCTGTTTTATCGCGGCTAAAAAATCATAAGAATTTAGGGTTACATACAGAAATGTTCTCAGATGGTGTAATAGACTTAATTTTAAAAGATGTGATTAATGGAAATTTTAAAGGTATTAATCCAGGTCGATCCTTAGCAACTTTTTTAATTGGATCAAAACGACTTTATGATTATGTTGACGATAACCCATTTGTTGAAATGAGAGCATCAGATTATGTAAATGATGTTTCGATAATTAAACAAAATCCAAAAATGGTAGCCATAAATTCAGCTATAGAAGTAGATTTAACAGGACAAGTTTGTGCGGATTCTATTGGAGCTAAAATGTACTCTGGTGTTGGAGGGCAAATGGATTATATTCGTGGAGCCTCATTAAGCGAGGGTGGTAAAGCAATAATTGCATTGCCTTCTGCAACAAAAAAAGGAATTAGCAGAATTGTACCAAGTTTAAAGCCAGGTGCAGGTGTTGTTACAACGCGCGCGCACGTACATCATGTAGTTACAGAGTACGGTATAGCCAATTTATACGGAAAAACAATTAAGGATAGAGTTAAAGCTTTAGTAGATATAGCACACCCAGATCATAGGGAGTCTATTGATAAAGCTTATTTTGAATTAATTTAAGCTTATTTAAAGAAATTAAAGAACCCTTTTTTCTTTTCTGGAATATTAGGTTTCGTGTTGGTTAACATCTGGTATATCTCCCCCCAACCAATAAAGCCACCAATATTTCTGTCGTCAATAAATAGATCGGCATGAATTTTTCTGCTAATGTTTTTGCTATATTCTTCTTCAGCGAAACTACTATTTACAGAGTAAAAAGCTATGCCATTCTCCTCACAAAAATTAACAGCCTCATTTAATTTTTCACCAGATCTATAGGTCCATAAAATTAACCGATGCCCTTCTTCTTGTAATTTTTTTAAGGTTTCAAAAGCAAAAAGCATAGGCTTCCCTATTTTCGGATAAGCATCTTCTACTATAGTGCCATCAAAATCTACAGCTATTATAAGTGTCTCGTTAAAATTCATTCAAATTAAAGACTTGAGTTTGTTACAAAAGTACAATAATTTATTTTTCATTTATTTAAACCAAAGCCTGCTGAGTCATGGTTTCAGGTTGTGGTATTCCCATTAGTTTTAAAATGGTAGGGGCCATATCGCCTAAAATACCATCTTTAATTTGTGTTAAATCATTATCAATTAAAATAACTGGTACTGGGTTTGTAGTATGTGCCGTATTTGGTGAACCGTCCGGGTTAATCATGGTTTCACAGTTACCATGATCTGCAATTAATAATGTTGAATAGCCACTATTTAGTGCAGTATTTACAACATCCTTTACACACTCGTCAACTGCTTCGCATGCTTTTATTGCTGCTTCCATAACACCAGTATGACCAACCATATCTCCATTAGCAAAATTTAAGCAAACAAAATCTACATCGCCTTTTTGTAATTCAGGCACTAAAGCGTCTCGTAATTCGTAAGCACTCATTTCTGGTTTTAAATCGTATGTAGCTACTTTAGGTGAATTCCTTAAAATTCGAGATTCACCATTAAATGGTTCTTCCCGACCTCCAGAAAAGAAAAATGTAACATGAGGATATTTTTCAGTTTCGGCAATTCTAATTTGTTTTTTATTGTGTTTTTCTAAAACCTCTCCTAAAGTTTCAGTTAAATTTTCTTTATTGAATATAACATTGATGTTTTTATAAGTATCATCATAATTGGTAAGTGTTACATAATGCAAATTTAATTTATGCATGTTTTGTTCATGAAAATTAGTTTGCGTTAAAGCTTCAGTTAACTCACGACCTCGATCTGTTCTAAAATTAAAAAATATTACAACATCATCGTCTTTAATATTTGTAATTGGATTTCCTTCATTATCAGTTAGAATAATTGGTTTTATAAACTCGTCGGTAATATCATCGTCATAACTTTTTTGAATGGATTTCGTAGCATTTGTAGATTTTTCGCCAATACCATTTACTAAAGCATCATATGCTAATTTAACACGTTCCCAACGTTTATCTCTATCCATGGCATAGTAACGTCCTGTAACAGTTGCTAGTTTGGTATTCGTTTTTTCAATATGATTTTCAAGTGCTGTTATAAAACCATAGCCAGACTTTGGGTCAACATCACGTCCATCAGTAAATGCGTGCACAAAAGTATTAGTTATCCCAAATTCATTAGCAGCATCAATTAAGCCTAATAGGTGATTAATATGAGAGTGTACACCTCCGTCGCTTAATAAGCCCAAAAAGTGAACATTTTTGTTATTGTTTTTTGCATAGCTAAAAGCATCTACTAAAACTTTCTCGTTATTAAGTGTTTTGTTTTTTACTGCTAAGTTTACCTTAACTAAGTCTTGATATACAATGCGACCAGCACCTAAATTCATATGGCCAACTTCGCTATTTCCCATTTGTCCTTCTGGTAAACCAACATGAAGGCCATCGGTTCTTAGAGTGGCGAAAGGATATTTTTTATATAATGAGTCAATAAATGGAGTATGGGCATAATCGATTGCAGAAACTTTTGGATCTGGTGAGTTTCCCCAACCGTCCAATATCATTAATATGACTTTTTTATTCATTTTTAAAAAAATTAATTCTTAACAAAGATACAAGAACTTTGACGAAACTAAGTTGCGAAAACCCTTTTAACTTACTGGTTTTATTGGTTTTTAAATGTTTTTTAGAAATCTATAAATTATCTTAAGGATTTCTAAAAATTAAGTTAAAAAATAATTATTTATGTTAATTAATGTAACAGATTAATTTTTTTGTCGTCTCTTTAGTATATCAAAAAACAAAATCATTAATCAAATTAAAATCTTTCATCATGAAAAAATCAATCATTATTTCTGCAATCGCATTATGTTTCTCTGTAGTATCAGTTAACGCAAAAAACATTACTGAAAATCAATCTACTTTTATTACTCAAACTACTGTAAAGGTGAATCCTTTTTGTGTTTCTATTGCAAAAGGAGATATTGAGACCGTAAAAAAGCTAATTAACTTGGGAGAAGATGTAAACAAAAAGTCTAATGGAATGACGCCAGCTATGTATGCGGCTAAGTTTAATAGAACAGAAATTTTAAAGCTTTTAATATCTAAAGGAGCTAAATTAAAAGTTAAGTCTGATAAAGGCATGACTGCTAAGAAGTATGCAAAACAATCTAATGCCAAAGAGGCTTTAATAATTATTGAAGAAGCATTAAGTTAAAATAATTAAAATTCATATAACAATTATTTAGAGCTAGTCACTCGAAAAAGCCTTGTTTTCACAAGGCTTTTTTTTATTGATTTTTATATTTCTCTATAGATTCTTGAATTTTTTCAATCCTGTTATCTGGATCTGGATGCGAACTTTGAAATTCTGGTACACGGTTTGGTCCAGCTGCATCTTTTAAAATTTGCATAACCCCAATCATTTCTTCAGGATTATAGCCAGAATTCAGCATAAATAAAACACCAAGGTCGTCACTTTCCAATTCATCACCACGACCATTTTTCAATAAGGTTTGCTGCCCAATCCCACTTACTAAACCTCCCATATCTGCTCCTACTGAAGCTCCAGTTGATACGGTTTGCCAAAAGTCACTTTCGGCGATACGTTCTGCAGAATGCCGCCCTAAAACATGTCCAATTTCATGTCCTAAAACACCAGCTAATTGATCTTCATTTTCTAGTTTAGAAAATAGTGCATACGTTATAAAAATTTGCCCTCCAGGAAGCGCAAATGCATTTATAGTATTTTCATCCGCCAAAAGATGAAACTCGTACCTGTAAGGTGTATCTTTGGCCATACTATTATTAATAAGTTTGTTCCCTACTTTATCAACCAAGGCTTGGTATTGATTATTTGAATGTAATCCACCGTGTTGCTGAGCCATTTGCGGAGCATTTTGTAATCCAATTGCTATTTCTTGGTCCGATGTCATGTTAATAGTTTGAATACGTCCTGTATACTCATTTTTCTCTTTGCTATTACATTTTTTAATAAATGCAAAAGCTACTATAGCTAAACCAATTAATAACCTAACTTTAAAATTTCTACCTCTCATCAGAATATGTTTATGATACTAAAATTACAAAAAAAAGACTTTATATAAATAATTTGCTTTTATGTGTTAATATTAGACACAATTTTCAGTCTTTAAGTCACTCTTTTAATTTGCTCAGTTTAAAATTAGGGTTCTTTAATAATTAGAAAATAATTACCTTCGTGCAAAAAATATGTAATGTCTTTTCTATTTAAAATTATCGATAAACAAAACATAAATTCTATTATACCATTAGTTCAAAAGCTAAATGGAAATAAAGATACAGATGCTGTTTTAAAGCAACGTTTTTCAGAAATGATTACCCAAAACTATGAGTGTGCAGGCATTTTTGATAATGAAAAATTAATAGGAATATGTGGTTTGTGGTTTTGTACGAGACATTATTCTGGGAAAAGTGTTGAACCAGATCATGTTTATATTGATGATACTTATCGTGGAAAAGGTTTAGGTAAGCAATTTTTTGAATGGATTTATAATTATGTAAGGCTAAAAGGTTGTGAGTCAATTGAATTAAACACCTATGTAAGTAATCCTCCTTCGCATAAATTTTATTATAATGAGGGTTTTAAAATTTTAGGTTATCATTTTTTTAAAAAGTTGTAGTTTTTGCTTGCAAATAGTTTATAAGATTGTATATATTTGCATCGCTAATGCGGGAGTAGCTCAGTTGGTAGAGCGTCAGCCTTCCAAGCTGAATGTCGCCAGTTCGAACCTGGTCTCCCGCTCTTTAAGCTTCATAGAAATATGAAGCTTTTTTATTTTAAATGATTTAATTGTGTTCCAGACTCTACTTCGTATGGAACTTTGTTATATTCAAAAATACGAGCCGTTAAATTGCCATTTAAAACAATTGAGTCATCTATAACATGTAACCAGCTACCTTCGCGCAAACCAATTACAGGCGGTGTATTATAACTATGAAATTCTTTAATCCTTGTTTCCCTAGTTTCTCCCATATGCTTACTATTGGTGTCTGGGTCTAAATAATGTGGATTAATATTAAAAGGCACTAAACCTAGAGTATTAAAACTAGGAGGATATACTATTGGCATATCGTTGGATGTTTTTATTGTAAGTCCGCAAATATTACTACCAGCACTTGTGCCTAAATAGGGAGTGCCATTTGTAATCGTTTCTTTTAAAACATCAACCAAATTATTTTTATATAACTGATTTACCAAAACAAAAGTATTCCCACCACCAGTAAAAATGGCTTCAGCATTTTTAATGGCTTCTATTGGGTTTTCAAAAGTATGAATACCTACAGCTTTTTTATTAATTTTAGAAAAAGCCATTTCTACCTTTTTAGTATAATCATCATGCGATATTCCACCAGGTCTGGCATACGGAATGAATAAAACAGTTTGAGCATTTTTAAAAAAATGAGTTAGTTCATCTAAAATATAATCTAAATAATCACTTCCGTGTAATGTAGAAGTGCTTGCGATAATAATATTTCTCATAGAAATTTATAATTTACTGTAAAACTAATCAAAATTAGCTTTTATAAAAGATTTAATAAATTTTACTTTAATATTAGCCTTTTAAATCATATTTTTAAAATAAAAACCTATGAAAAAATTACTTGTCATTCTTGCTTTTTTTGTTTCTATAAGTGCAGTTTCTCAAACTGTTAAAAGAATTGAAGTTTCAGGAAATATTATAGTTGAAGGAAGTGATATTATTGGCATTACAATTTTTAATGTATCCACAGGTATAGGTACTATTACTGATGAAAAAGGCGAGTTTAAATTAAATGTAGCATTGAATGATACCATTGAAGTAAGTGCACTGCAATATCAAAATATAAGTTTTATTGTAAATGAAGATATTATTGAATCTAAAAAAATTAAACTTTTTTTAATTGAAGAGATAAATAAATTAGATGAGATTGTTGTAACTAAAAATAAGCTTTCTGGAAACCTAAAAACTGATATAAAAACCACCAAATTGTTTAAGCCTAAGTTAGATGCTTTGTATTTTGGAGTAAAGAATAATAAGGATTATAATTTTGAAAATGATGCGATATCAAAAGTTGATAATATTAGTATTGATAGACAACATAAGCCTATGGTTAATGGATTGAATATTGTTAATGTAGTAGATCAATTATTAATTCCTTTGTTTAGATCAGAGGTTCCTAATAAGGAAAAAGTGGGTGTTCCTGATGTTCCTGTAGAATCAATTAAATACTATTTTGGCTCTGAGTTTTTAGTTGATAATTTTGATATTCCTAAACACAGAGTTGAAGAATTTATCCGATTTGTAGAAACAGAAAACTTTGATTTTACTTTGCTGAATTATGGCAAAGAAATAGAGTTTTTGGAGCTTCTAAATAAAAAAAGCACAGAGTTTTTAACAAAAAATTAAAAGCAATTTTTAATTTCTTTAAGATTAGAAATGCGTTCTTTATACCAGTGATTTTTTTAATATTAAGTTATATCACTCTAATAATTTATAAAATTTGGTACAAAAATTAGCTTTCTTATTATTTGCCTTATTATCATTTGTTATACATGGTCAAACTATTAACAGAATAGAAGTAAAAGGACTGATTACTTCCAGTGTTAATGAGGTAGAAAATGTTACAGTTTATAATACATCATCTAATAAAGGAACAATAACCAATGCTAAGGGTGAATTTGTTATTAAGATAGCTTTAAATGATATTATTGAAATATCTGCTTTGCAATTCGAAACGGTCTCCGTAAATATTGATGCTGAAACAATAGAGTCTAAGCAACTAAAAATACATTTGGTAGAACAAGTTAATACATTGGATGCTGTTTTATTATCGTCAGGCCTTTCTGGAAATATAGAAACAGATATCTTAAATGTTAAAACTGTAGACCCTATAGCTATTGATATGGGTAATATGAATATAGACTATGAGTATAATGATGACAACGCCTTTGATAACTCGGTTGTAAATAATCACTTAACATCAATATTAGACCCTGAAGCTCGTAATTATTTACCTGATGTTGGTAAAATACTTAAGTTAATATTCAAAAAAAATCCATTAAGTATTCGGAAAAAACTTTTTGAAAAAGAAGTAGAAGAAAAAATGCCTAGAGACTTACTAGATGTTTATTCAAACAAAAATCTTAATGAAACCTTTAATATACCTTTAGATGAGGTTGACCAATTTTTAGCATTTATTGATAAGAATGGAATGAATTTTGAGCTTTTAGAAGATGAAAACGAAGTATATTTAATTGACTTTTTAATTAAACAAAGCAATGCGTTTTTGAAATTAAAGGATGCAAAAAATTAAACTATTTATTTATTTTATGCTATTGCTTAATATTCAAATAGCAGTATCTCAATCTGTTGAAATTAACGGTAAGGTAGTGAGTAATGTTAGTGTTGAAAATATACATGTAATAAATAAAACGGCACAAGTTTTTACAACAACAAATAAAGCGGGCGAGTTTACAATTACAGCAAAATTAAATGATACAATAATGTTTTCGTCAATTCAGCATATTCAAAAAATTATTACTATTAGTAATAATACAATTTTAATTAGAAAACTAAATGTAAAACTTGAAGAACAAATAAATAAGTTGGATGAGGTTGTAGTAGGGAAAGTGCTAACAGGAGACTTATTGTCTGATGTTGAAAATGTTGAAGGAGACCCACCAATTAATTTTTTTGATGTTGGAATACCTGGTTATAAAGGCAAACCTGCAACACAAAGTGAACGACGCCTTAGTGAGGCTGGAGAGTTTAAACCAAAAATGCTTTTAGGACTTCTAACAGGTGGGATTCCTCTAAATCCAATATTGAATGGCGTTTCTGGCAGGACAAAAATGTTAAAAAATAGAGTAAAACTTGAAGCAGATGATGAACTGTTGCATAATATAAAAGTAAGATTGTATGAGAGCTTTTTTAGTGTTTATGAACTAGATGAAAGTAAGCATATAGATTTTTTTTACTTCTGTCAAGAAGATGAGAATTTCAACAATAGGTGCAAAGGCAAAACAGATATTGAGATTTTTGAGTTTTTAAGAGAAAAACTAATAGCATATAAAGCTAATCTTAAAATTGTTAATGATTGATTTACTCGTTATGTGTTAGGGATTGTAGCGGCATCCTTTTTTGAGCTACGAAAAAAAGATATAGCGGAAAGCCCGACCTTTAGGTAACACCCAAATGATTTAAATGTTTTTGGAATGCTTTTTGAAACTAGCAACCTAAAATAATTACTTTAGCAAAAAAATAGCATGAAGTTTACAAAGTCTTTTTTCCTTTTTTTAATAATCCCGTTATTAGCATTTACTACGGCACATAAATACTATGTTAGTGTTACCCAGATAAATTATATAAAAGAAAAAGAATCTGTTCAGATAACATCGAGAATTTTTATTGATGATTTTGAAAATTTATTACGTAAGCGTTATGATGAAAATATAACATTAGCTGATAAAAATGAACTAGAAATTGTTGACACTTACATTGAAAGATATTTAAACGATAAGATTAAGATTAAGATTAATAATAAGGACGCAAAATTTAATTTTATAGGTAAAGAATACGATGCAGATATTATGAGATGTTATCTAGAAATAGAGGGGGTTAAAGCTATTAATACATTTCAAATTACTAATCAGCTATTATTTGATTTATACGAAGAGCAACAAAATATAGTTAAAACAAGAATAAACGCTAAACAGAAAAGTTATTTGCTTATTCCACAAAAAGATAATGCTTTGTTAAACTTTAATTAAAATAAAGTTAATACTCTCTAAAATTTATTATTTTCGAAAACTTTTAAAATAAAGAAATGATTGTTTTAAAAGAGAATATAAAACACAACTATTTATAATGAAAAAACTTGCTTATTATTTATTGTCTGTAGCATTTATTACTACAGGTGCATATGCTCAAAATCAAGAAGAACAAAAGCCTCAAAAAGGACATACAAATACTAATAAATTTAAGCAATTGTATGACGAATTTTCAACACCAAATATGTATAGAGCAGCATCTGGAGCGCCAGGTGTAGCATATTATCAGCAACAAGCCGATTATAAAATGGATATTGTTTTAGATGATAAAAATGCTAAGCTATCTGGTTTTGAAACCATTACTTATACTAATAATTCTCCAGATGTTTTAAAGTATTTATGGGTGCAATTAGAACAAAATAAAAGAGCAAAAGACTCTAAATCGCCTTTAATTGAAGGAAGTGGTGTAGACGTAGTTCAAACACCAGCGAAATTTACAGCTGATTATATGCAAGAACCTTTAGAAAGAGGTTTTAATATTCTTGAAGTTAAGGATGTAAACGGGAAACCGTTAAAGCATATGATTAATAGAACTATGATGCGTGTAGAATTACCTAAGGCAATGAAATCTGGTGATAAATTCTCATTCTCAATTAAATGGTGGTATAACATTAACGATCATGTTGTTGAAGATGGGCGTTCTGGTTATGAGTATTTTCCAAAGGATGGTAATAAAGCGTATGTTATAGCTCAATTTTTTCCAAGAATGGCTGTATATAGTGATGTAGAGGGGTGGCAAAACTCGCAATTTTGGGGGCGCGATGAGTTTGCTTTACCATTTGGAGATTACGAAGTAAATATTACAGTGCCTGCTGACCATATTTTAGATGGAACAGGTAAGCTTGTAAATAGAAAAGAAGTTTACTCTAAAACAATGATGCAACGCTACGAGCAAGCAAAAAAGTCTTATGACGAACCTGTTATTATTGTAACTCAAGCAGAAGCTGAAGCTGCAGAAAAAGGATTTTCGAATGAAACTAAAACTTGGAAATTACATGCAGAGAATGTACGTGATTTTGGGTTTGCAACATCAAGAAAATTTATTTGGGATATGATGGCTGTTAAAATTGGTGGTAAAGATGTAATGGCAGTATCAATGTACCCTAAAGAAGGAAACCCGCTTTGGGAGCAATGGTCTACTAAAGCTGTAGCTAGTACTTTAGAATCGTATTCAAGAATGACTTTTGATTACCCATATCATAAAGCCATTTCGATACATGCAAAAAGCCAAGGAATGGAATACCCTATGATTTGTTGGAATTATGGTCGCCCTGATGAAGAAGGAAATTATAGTGACCGTGTAAAGTATGGTATGATGGGAGTAATTATTCATGAAGTTGGACATAACTTTTTCCCAATGATTGTGAATAGTGATGAACGCCAATGGACATGGATGGATGAAGGGTTAAATACTTTTGTGCAATATGTTGCAGAGCAAGACTTTGGAGAGAAATACCCAGAAGCATTATCGCCACAACACAAAACGTTTCCATCTGATCGTGGGCCAGCACATATGATTGTACCTTATATGGGAGGCAATCAAGATTATATCGCTCCAATTATGACTAAAGGCCTTAATACCTATCAATTTGGAAACAATGCTTATGGTAAACCAGCAACAGCTTTAAATATTCTAAGAGAAACTGTAATGGGTAAGGAGTTATTTGATTATTCGTTTAGAGAATATGCACAGCGTTGGATGTTTAAACACCCAACTCCAGAGGATTTCTTTAGAACTATGGAAGATGCTTCAGCTTTCGATTTAGATTGGTTTTGGAGAGGTTGGTTTTACACAACCGATTGGGTAGATATTGGTGTTAAAGAAGTAAAAAAATACTATGTGTCAACTGGTCCTAATCAATATATAAAAGACTATTTAAAAAAGCATAATAGAAAAGTAAGCGATTTACGTCCATTAGTTTATTTAGTTGAAGAAGGCAGTGAAGAGTTTAAAGAGGAGATGAAAAATGGAACTCCAGATGAAAATTCAACACCTCTTAAGGAGTATATAATGGATAATTTTACTCCTGAAGAACAAAAAAACATTAAAGCTCCTAAATATTTCTATAACATTACGTTCGAAAAACCAGGAGGCTTAGTAATGCCTATTATTGTGGAATATAAATATGCTGACGGAACATCTAAAAAAGAAACGTATCCTGCTCAAATATGGAGATTTAATGATAATGAAGTTAGTAAAGCAATAGCATCAGATAAAGAAATTGTTAGTATTTCTGTTGACCCTAATAAAGAAACCGCAGATATTGATACATCAAACAATTCTTGGCCTAAAGAAATTAAGCAAAGCGAATTTGATCAATTTAAAGATAAAGTAAAAGGATAAATTTTATTTAAAAGCCAACTTTAATAGTTGGCTTTTTTTATTCTACCAAAACAACTCACTATATTTGTACTGTGATTTATCAAACTACATTTTTATTTATAAGCGGAGGAGAAATAGCTTTCATACTATTTATCGTTATTATGGTTTTCGGTGCCGACAAATTACCTGAGATAGCTCGTGGTTTAGGGAAAGGAATGCGCACGCTTAAAGATGCTACTAACGATATTAAACATGAGATTACCAAAACTGCTGAAAACAACGGTATAGATACAAGCATTACTAAAGATGTAAAAAAAGAGCTGGATAAAGTAAAAGAAGACCTTGATGATTTTACAGGCTCTGTAAAGCGTAAACTATAATTTGGCATCCATAGCCTAGCTGAAGGTTTTTGGCGTTCCCACAAAAATGTGGTCAGGCTTTCCGCTATATCTTTCTTGTGCTGAACTTGTTTCTGTGCCTCATCAAGTATTTCTATATATTTTAAAATAAGTTTTAAATCAAACTTATAGTTAAGCACAAAAAAGGATGTCGCTGCAATCCTTAACGCAACCAATCTGCCAAGATTCTATTAAAAAAAGGTTATTTTTTTCTACTAATAGTTAAACCATCCCTAATTGGTAATACTACAGTTTCAACCCTCTTATCATTTTTTAACAGACGATTATATTCTATTAAAGCAGGAGTAGAAGTATCTTCTTTTTTAAACGTGGTTTCTAATATTTTGCCACTCCAAAGTACATTGTCAGATAAAATAATGCCTCCAGAATTTAATTTGTCAATTATAGCATCAAAATAATTAGAGTAATTCTCTTTATCTGCATCAATAAAAATTAAATCGAAAGCTTTATCAAGCTTTGGAATAATCTCTAAGGCATTACCTAAATGCTGAACTATTTGATTGCCATAGTTAGATTTGTCAAAGTATTTTCTAGAAAAATCGGATAACTCTTCATTTATATCAATAGTATGTAGCTCGCCATTGACTTGTATCCCTTCTGCTAAACACAAAGCAGAATATCCAGTATAAGTTCCTATTTCCAATATATTTTTTGGATTAACCAATTTAGAAATCATACTCAATACACGACCCTGGTAATGCCCACTAAGCATACGTGGTTGCAATATTTTTTGGTAAGTTTCTCTATTTAATTGCTGTAATAATACTGGTTCGTCTTCAGAATGTTTTACAACATAATCATCAATGTTTTCAGGTATAAAATGCATCTATTTACCAGACCTGTTAGGTCTATTTAAGTTAATTAAAAATCAAAAGTATTACTTTTTTATGTATCGGTTTTCATTAAATCATCATAATTGCAATTTGTAAAGTCTATAATGCAGTTCGTCGGAAACTAGTTTTAATAACTAAATTTATCAAGTTTCTTTGATGTTTAAATAGATTAAATTTACAATTATGAAGAAAATAATTTTACTAATCATTATTACTTTAATAATTCCTATAATAATCATTGATGATACGAGTAAAAACCCTAGCTATCATTATGATAATTATCCTGATTTACCAAAAGATGAAAATTGGGAGTATGTTAAAGAGCGTGTGTTTAACGGTTATGGCGAAAGGGTGTATAAGTATAATGGACCTATTTTATATAAACTTATCAATGCGACATCAAAAGATAGTCTAGCAATGAATATAATTATGGAAGAACTAAGACTTTTGTTGCCAAATAAAGAAATTGGTTACCTTAAGAATTATGTAGATAAAGTATTTAATGATACTCTTTCAAATAGAGAGACTAATAAAAATGTTAATCATTATAAATTTTCAGATTTAACAAAAGTGACAATTAATTTACATTTTGAAGAAAATGAAGGATTCAGTAATTGGTTTAATTATAATATGACTTCTGGTTTTAAAATTTACAAAGGAGAGCCTACATTTTATTCAAAAAAAAATGGAATATCTGGGCTTTTTCAGGCTGATTTACAATATGTATTTACTAGTAGTTCTACTTTGAAACAAAGAAAAAGAGAAATTCAAAGAGATATTATTAGGACAATGACATGTGCTCAATTTTTTCAAAGCAAAAAAGATAAAATAGTCAATTCTAGAAACTCGATATTGAATAACAAAGAGAATGTTAGTATGGGAAGTCAATTTAGTGAATTGGATAAGTTTTTATTACAAAAATTATACTCACCTAACTTAAAGAAGGAGTTTAAAGCTTATATGTATAAAACTTATCCTTGGAATTATGCAAGCAATTATATAAATAGGGAGAAAACAAAGGTTTTTGCTATTTGGACAAGTATTATGTTAGGTGTAATCCTTTTTGTTTTAGGTTTTAGCCTTTTTTATAGAAGAAAATATAAACACCTTTATTATAGTTATTTTGCTCCTGTTTTGTATTTTATGATATGCATTCTGTATGTTTTTAAAATATTTACTTATATGACTAAGCCTTATGAATTTGAACATTGGCGTCAATATATAAGTATTCATGTTATTTTTATAATAGTTGCATTATTGATTGCTTTGTTCTTAATGCTTTTTGATAAATTTATTATTAAAAACAACATGAGTTTTACATTGCAAATAACTCTTAAAACGGTGTTTACTTTTTTTGTTTGTATTGCTCCGGTCGCTGCTATCTTTTTTTTAGAAAACAATAGTAATACATCTTGGTTTAGTTTAAATCCATTTTTATTATTGGTATTTACTTTTGCTATGAGTAGAGGGTTGTTACTGTATATTGAAAACTTTTCAGACTCTTTAGTAAAACAAAAAGATATAGAGTTAAGTCGTTTAAAAGAAGTAAATGCTCAAGCCGAGGTCAAATTATTGCAATCGCAAATAAATCCACATTTTTTATACAATGCCTTAAATTCAATAGCGAGCTTAGCGCATAAAAATGCTGATAAAACGGAAAAAATGGCATTGTCATTATCCGATTTGTTTAAGTACTCCATTAATAAAAAAGGACAAAAAATGAGCACGGTTGCCGATGAGGTAGACATGGTGAAAAATTATTTAGATATTGAACAAATACGTTTTGGAGACCGCTTACAATTTTCAATAGAGGTAGATAAAAATGTTGAATCTGTAAAAATCCCTATGTTTATTATTCAGCCTTTGGTTGAAAATGCTGTAAAGCATGGTGTTTCTAAAATTGAAAAAAATGGAAAGATTATTCTGAAAATTAAAAATAGTGAAATAGGTCTTGATATTATAGTCGAAGATAATGGACCTCAATTCCTTGAAGGCTTGGTAAGTGGTCACGGATTACAAACGGTATTCGATTTATTGAGATTAACCTATGAAGAAAAAGCATTACTTAGTTGGGAAAATACACCAGTAAAGCATATCAAAATTACTATTGAAAAAACTGTGATATAATGAATAAACCATATAGAACTGTTATTATTGATGATGAGCCTCTGGCAAGAGAAAGATTGCTTAGTTTACTTGAAAACTTTCCTGAGACATTTCAAGTTATTGATACCGCTAAAAATGGTATGGAGGCTAAAGAAAAAATAAAGACATTACAACCCGGTTTAATATTTTTAGATATTGAAATGCCTGGTTTAACTGGTTTTGAGTTGTTGGAGCAATTAGAGACTATTCCAATTGTAGTTTTTTGTACAGCTTATGATCAATACTCGCTTAAAGCTTTTGAAACTAATAGCATTGATTATTTAGTAAAACCAGTGCGATTAGAGCGTATTGAAAAGACCATTAAAAAATTGAAATTATTTAAGGGCACTAATAGCACTCAACAACTTTTAGAAGCGATTAAAGAAATCTCTATAAAGAAAGGAACAAAGAAAATGACCTCTATTACTATAAAAAAAGGAGAGAAGTTAATTTTTGTGAAGCTAGAAGATATTATTTTTTTAGAAGCCAATGAGAAATATGTAACCGTATTTACAAGTACTACTAATCACTTAACTAATCTATCTCTATCTCAATTAGAGCATAAGTTACCAGATGAGTTTTTAAGAGTGCATAGGGCTGTAATAATAAATACAGTTTATGTTGAAGAGGTTCAAAAATATTTTAATAGTAGGTATGTTATTACATTGCAAAATAAACAAAAAACAAGCGTTATTTCAGGTAGAACTTATACACAACAAATTAAAAGTTGGATGAGTATGTAATAAATTTATAATTCTATTAATTAACGTTTGCTTAGCAATTTCATCATCTCCAAATAACCAACGATGGACATTGACTCCCCACATGTCTTCGTATTGTTTTTGATTGATTATATCTCTATCAATAGCTAAATCTAGTAATTTTCCAGAGAAAGATGATTGTACATCACTTTCCATTTCACCAAGCGAATAAGGATCACCGAGTCCATAATAACTTGGATACAGCCTAAACGATCAACTATTCATTTTTAATGAACGCCAGACATCATTTTTTTGATTATTGGCGAAATTAATAATGCAAAGATACCAACAACAATAGTAATTACCCCAAAACTTGCATACACAGATAAGTATGAATAAAGCTGCTGAAAGTTATCACTATTTTGGGAAGCAATTTCTGGTGTAATACCAGTTATAAATTCAACGACTTGACCAAAAAAACCTTTAGAGAACATATTGGCTTCTCCTTCATTTACAGTTGTTAGTTTGGCTATTTTACCAGCAAAAAAGTGTCCATAAAAATTTGCAGAGAACCAAACACCCATAATAAATGATACATATTTTAATGGAGACAGTTCAGTCATTTTTGAAAGCCCAATAGGAGATAAGAATAACTCACCAATAGTTAACACCATGTATCCAACAATTAAATAAAGCATTGAAGTTTTTGCAAATGCATCAACGTTATGAGCTGATAAAGCAAAAACTAAAAATCCTAGGCCTAAAAACATTAACCCCAAACCAAACTTAATAGCAGAATTTGGGTTTGCTTTTCGCTTATTTAAAAAGGTCCATAATAAAGAGAAAGGGATTGCAAACAGCATTATAAAACCAGCGTTAATACTATTTGTACCTGCTGCATCCATGCCTACTAAGTTTACATTTCTATCTGCAAATAGGGTTAAAGAGCTTCCAGCTTGTTCAAAAATAGCTGAGAATAGGGCATAAAGAGCTGTAAAGTATACAGCAATTAATAAACGTTTTTTTTCTGTTAAACTAACCGTTGTTAAGATGTAAATGATGTAGATAATTAAAAAAGCAGAAACTATCCAAACTAGATAATGCTCAAATTGATGGTAGTTAATAATTAAAGCAAAAATAGGAACGGCTAAAAATGCACATATAGTAATTATTGTCCCTTTAGGGATTCCTAAGTGTTTTTGTTTATAAAGATTTTCATCAGGAACCAAGCCTTTATTTTCGAATACATTATTTTTAAGTCCGCTTTTAAAAACTAACAATCCGGCTACCATACCTATACCCGCAAGTACAAATCCGTAATGCCAACCATAAGAGGCTGCAACCCACGCACACATTAGTGGTGCAACTGCAGCACCAAAATTTATTCCTAAATAGAAAATGGTAAACCCAGAATCTCGTCTATGGTCTCCATGTTTGTATAAGTCGCCAACAAACGAAGAAATATTGGGTTTAAAAAAACCATTTCCAACAATAATAAGACCTAGTGAGCCGTAAAAGAATATAGGGTGCTCAAAAGTTAAAAAGAAATGTCCTAAAGCCATTAAAATGCCCCCTAATAATATGGCTTTTCTAAACCCAAGGATTTTGTCTGCAAGTATACCGCCAATCATGGGAGTTACATAAACCAATGACATATAAGCGGCATAAACACCAAAAGCCATATCGTCAGTGAACAATAATTGTTTGGTCATATAAAGAACCAAAAGGGCACGCATTCCATAAAATGAAAAGCGTTCCCAAAGTTCAGCAAAAAATAAGTAGACTAAGCCTTTTGGATGCCCAAAAGCTTCATTAGATTTAATGGTATGCATCTGTTCTGTTTTTTGATTTGAAGGCAATGTATTTTAAGACACCGTCAATACAGAATGATGTAGTAATTAATAGTAAATTATAATAGATTGTGCTTAATTGTGACCGAAGTTTTTAAGCGTTGCAAAGTGACTTATATTCCTTGTTTTCTGGGATTTTATAAAATTCTTCTAGTAAAGTAACGTCAATATTTATGTTATCAGGAATCATACGCAATCTATATCGGCCCTCTCCTATGAATGTAAATAGATCACGCCTTTCTAATAATTGAGTGGCGTCTAGTTGTAAAATGGAATTGATATTCTCAATAATCCTTGTCAAGTAAGTTTGATTTTTTATTTCACCACCTAAACTTATAAATATGCTTTGCGAATTACCTTCTCCGTATTTTCGTCTTATAGCAAACTTGAGTAAGTTTTTATATTGAGTGGTTTTTGAACCAAAATCTATAGTTTGATCAAAAACACCTTTTGTTGGAATACTAATTTTTACTAAACTCCAATCCATAAAACTGATGGTCATTTCGTTTGGTTTAGGCATATTTGCTAAACGAATAACCCAAGTAGTTGCTAATACTAAAAATACTGATATTAAAGAAGCTTTAGCAATTATCTTTAAAAAGTTGTTACTAAACTCATTTCCAACTTCTATAAACACACTAGAAACTTGTGAAGTAACAATTAAAAGCATTATCAGGATAGATATGACACCAACAATTTTTAAACCTCTATGCGAAAATGTTCTGTATAATGAAATTCCTAATAAGTAACATAGAAAACTTGTGAGTAATAAATCAGGAATTCCGCTTAACTTGATTCCATTTGCAGTATCATTTTCTTGAAAAAAATAGGAAAGGAAAAAAGTAGCAAAAGAAGTAATAGCTATAACAATTAAAATAAGCTTAACATTCTTTTTGTTATTATAAATAAATTTAGGAGCATAATAAAAATAGAATAATGCCAACAGCAAAAACATATTATTAATTATGGAAAAT
Source organism: Gaetbulibacter sp. 4G1 (assembly GCF_002741945.1). Classification (GTDB taxonomy): domain Bacteria; phylum Bacteroidota; class Bacteroidia; order Flavobacteriales; family Flavobacteriaceae; genus Wocania_A; species Wocania_A spongiicola. Next base: position 319,134 of record NZ_MDVN01000020.1, on the reverse strand, counting down.
AGATAGATGCCTAATTGAAAACTAATTGTTTTTTCGAAAGAAAATAGATTACCAGTGTAAGACCAGCACCCAGAAAGCACCCAAACAAACATAGCAAGACTTAGATAAAGTAATCCTTTGTCAACGCGTTTTTGGGTGTCATCTTCTTCAAGAATTTGTTTAAAACGAAGCCTAATATTATACCAAATGGCAAGAAGCAAAATGGCTCCAACTAAAGAAATGAAAATATGTGATAATATATAAAATTCAGATACTTCAGTCATTATGTATTACTCTAATATTTTTTTAACTAAATTTCTCTTGGCAATTTCATCATCTCCAAATAGCCAACGAAGGACATTATCTTCCCATATGTCATCGTATTGTTTTTGATTGATAATATCTCTATCAATAGCTAAATCTAATAATTTTCCAGGGTAAGATGATTGCGCATCACTTTCCATTTCACCTAGCGGATAAGGATCATCTAGCCCCATAATAACTTGATTAGAGCCTTGGCGATCAATCATTAATTTTAGTGAATCAGTATCGTGTACTAAAGTGTCAAAATAAATATTTGGATGGCCAACAGCTTTTCGCGGATGATGTTTCCCTTCAAACAAATCGGGTCTACCATCAAAACCTTGTATTCGTCTACCCAAATTCATTTGTGCCAATTGTCCTCCATGAGCAAAACAAGTTCTAATATTGGGGAAACGTTCTTGCATACCATTTAATGTGTAAAAATGATAGGCATCACCACATTGAGCAAGCATCCAAATAAGATGAAAGCGCCATGCTGTATTTTCAAGATTTATCATTTTATCTCCATCGTATGGATGAATTTCAATAGCTAATTTGTACCTGTCAGCCATTTCAAAAATAGCATCATTTTCTTTATCGAAAACAGATCGCCATTGCCCAATAGAATCCATAAAATGCGTAGGAAGACATAAAACTTTCATATCCAATTGTTCAACACAACGTTCAATTTCCCATAAAGCGCCATGAATAAATCCAGGGTGTACTACAAACCCACAGGTAAATTTATCAGGATTATCATGTTGTATTTTAGCATTAAAATCGTTTTGAAAGCGCAATGCTTTTTTCATTTCTTCTAAGCGTAATCCATTACCGTATAATTGAGATAGATTTAAAACAACAGCATGGTCGAGCTTGTTTCTTTCCATCCATTCTAGCTTTTCATCTAGAAAAAAACTGGAATGTGTTACAGGTCTTTTCCACCCTTTTTGAAGCATATGTTTTCGTTCATCATCAACCCAAAATATTTCTTTCTCCTTCATAAATTGAGGAATCTCCTCAGGGTAAGGGAGTAAATGCGAATGTCCGTTAATGCGGAGTTTTCGTTTCATGTGTTTAATTTTATTTTTTTATTTGGCACATATAGCATCCATTTAATTATTCTCTTGGGTGTCAAGATTTAGTTATGGATGATTCATAAATTAATCTTCTAATTTAATTTTTTTTGGAGGTTGCATCACTTCACCACAATTCGGGCATGAGCGCTTATCATTATCGCTATAGTAATTGTCAAAAATTTTAGGCATATCAGTTTCAATATTATCTAGCGTAAAATCTTCTTCATATAATTTAGTTGTGCAATTTTCGCAAAACCAAAGTAAAGCATCTTGAACTCCTTTTTCTCTTGGGTATTCAATAACCAGACCTACTGTATTTGCCCCCCGTTGTGGAGAATGTGGTACTTTTGGAGGTAATAAAAAAATCTCTCCTTCTTTTATATGAATATCTTTTGGTGTGCCTTTATCAATAATTTTTAAAACAATATCTCCTTCAACTTGATAGAAAAACTCAGGAGTTTCATTATAGTGATAATCCTTTCTGCTATTTGGTCCACCAACTACCATAACAATGAAATCGCCATCTTTCCAAACCACTTTATTCCCTACAGGTGGTTTTAGTAAATGCCTATTTTCATCAATCCAAGCTTTAAAATTTATAGGAGGATATACTTTACTCATGATTTTATTTTTTTGTTGTCTTTAAAGTTACAAACTTTTTGTACGTCCACCATCAACCGGAACGTTAATTCCGTTAACATAACTTGCTGTTTCACTTGCTAAAAAAGTGATAACATTTGCGGTTTCTTCTGGTTTAGCAAAGCGTTTAGCTGGCGTATAGTTTTTCATTATTTCTGCCATCTCTTCAATGCTTCTGTCTTCTTGTGTAGCCTTAATTTTAATAATCTCGTTTAATCGCTCTGTTTCGGTAAATCCAGGTAACACGTTATTTACCGTAATACCAAAAGCACCAACTTCAATAGATAATGTTTTACTCCAGTTACCAACAGCTCCTCTAATGGTGTTACTTACACCCAAACCAGGAATAGGCTCTTTAACCGATGTAGAAATAATATTAATAATTCTACCAAAACCAACTTCTTTCATAAACGGAATAGTTGCTTGAGCTAAAACTTGGTTGCATTTTAAGTGCTGTATAAACGCATTATCAAACTCTTCAAGTGCAGCAGTTAAAATAGGGCCACTTCTTGGACCACCAGTATTATTTATAACAATATGAAACCCATGGTTTTTTTCGATAAATTTAATAACCTGTTCTTGTAACTCTCTTGGGTTTGAGAAATCTGCAACTATATAATTATGGTTTCTGTGTTCTGGCAATTCTTCTAAAACTGCTTTTAGTTTTTCCCTGTTTCTAGCTACTAAGGTAACATTTACGCCCTCTGCAGCTAAAGCCATGGCAGTTGCTTTTCCTATGCCTTGAGTGCTTCCGCAAACTAAAGCGTTTTTATTATTTAAGTTTAAGTTCATCTTATTCGTATATTATTTTTGCGCGTTCGCTTAATTTTTCCATTAATTTTTCTGGACTTTTTATGGCAGTAAACCCAAACTTTTCGTATAAAGTATGGGCGTCTTTTGTTGCCAACATCCATTTGTCAATCGCCTTTAGCTCTGGAAAATTCATTATTTTATCAATTAATAATTTTGAGTAACCTTTACCTTGATAATCTTCAATAACAAAAACATCTAAAAGATAAGCAAAAAACACCTTGTCTGTCATAACTCTTGTGTAGGCAATTTGCTGTCCGTTATGAAACAGACCAAAATTAATGGTGTTCTCAGAGGCCATTTTTTGTTCCTCAAAGGTTCTTGTTTCTCCCCAATATGAGTTTTTAATAAACGTATAGATAAGCTCTAAATCCATATCGTTATAATCTGATGAAAAGTAAATAGAATCTTTAATTTCTATCATTGCAAAATTATTATTAGTCTGTTGATGAATTGGGATAATCCCATTTTAAAATACTGAGAACATCTTCTCCGAAGGTTTTTTTAATAATTTCATTTAGTTCAACGTCATTCAATTCGCCTAGTTTTTGGACATCAGTATCTATTAAAAACGTTCTAAATTTTGTAACAAGTGAATCACCATATTTTGAATATAACTCTTTAGCCATTGTATAGAATTGGGTTTGATACCATCCATAATTTCTTCCAGATTTTAGTACATCAAAATAATTGTTTTCAAACTGTTGTAATGTTTTATAATTTAATTCTCCCCATTGATTACCTCTTATTAATAAATTTTGATAAGAGTCCATTTGTTTAAATGTTGTTTGATTTTTAAAGCTTTTTGCTGCTGCCACTTGACATAAATTTCCAAAAAGTTCGTTGAGCCAATTTCTTTGACTGCTTTTACTGGTTTTATAAAATTGATACAAATGCCCAAGCTCGTGAAGTGCTAAGCAATCTCTGAAAAATTTATCAAGATTAATAGGTTCTCCAAAATATTTCTTTAACTCTTGGGTTGCTTGAGGAGGCATTTGACTTAAGGCTTGTTCAAAACCATTAGCCATAACTGATTTATTTATACCCAAAATAATATTGCCCTCATGATGAGCTTGTGGCATTCCAGGAGGTGGTGTAAAAGCATATTTATCCCAGTTTTGGTTATCAACAAATAATACAGCAAAATTTAAATTTTCATCAAAGATCTTGTCAAAGTAAGCTTTTGCTAATTCAAGATTTTTAATGGTATTTTCTAGATTGGCAGGTTGGACTTCTGTCGCATAAGTTTCGAATTTATCTGATAAAGTAATATTATGTAACCCTTCATGTTTGGATCTATCAATCCAATCAGTTTTTTGTTGATTACATGAATTACAAACAAAAAAACCAGCAAAAACTAAAACAAATAAAATTCTCATAATTTCTTTAATACTTAATACAAACATTTTTTGCTTCAGTAAAAAAACGTAAAGCTTCAAAACCACCTTCGCGACCAACTCCAGACGCTTTTACGCCACCAAAAGGTGTTCGTAAATCGCGCATCATCCAAGTATTTACCCATATTATACCTGCTTGTAATTGATTGCTCATTCGAATGGTGCGTTTTAAATCATTAGTCCATAATGTAGCCGATAGACCATATTTTACCTTGTTGGCCATCTGTAAAACATTATCTTCGGTATCAAAAGGCATAATGGTTACTACTGGTCCAAATATTTCTTCTTGATTTACCCTACATTCATCATTTTTAACTTCAATAACGGTGGGTTCTAAGTAATATCCGCCTTCAAAGTCTTTAACAGTAACATCGTTTCCGCCACATAAAATGGTTCCATTTTCTTCTTTAGCAATTTGAATGTACTCTTTTACTTTTTCTAAATGCGGTTTAGAAACTAAAGCTCCAATATTTGTGCTACTTTTAGAAGGATGTCCAACTTTAAGTTGTGTTACTTTTTTAGCAAAATCTTTTTTGAATTTTTCATATATGGAAGCTTCAACAAAAATTCTGCTTCCACATAAACAAATTTGCCCTTGATTGGCGAATGATGACCGTACAGTAGTTTCTAACATATCGTGATAATCACAGTCAGCAAAAATGATGTTAGGATTTTTGCCACCGAGCTCTAATGACAGTTTTTTAAACATGGGAGCTGCAATTTTTGCAATATTTGCACCTGTTGCTGTTCCTCCTGTAAAGCTAATGGCTTTAATATTTGGGTGCTCAATAATAGCTTGCCCAGTTGTTGTTCCTAATCCATGAACAATATTTAAAACACCTTTTGGAAGGCCAGCCTCATTTAGTACCTCACTCAAAAGATAAGCTGTCATTGGTGTAACTTCACTAGGTTTTGCAACCACACAATTACCTGCAGCAATTGCTGGAGCTATTTTCCAAGTAAAAAGATAGAGTGGTAGATTCCAAGGTGAAATACAACCAACCACACCAATAGGTTGACGAAGTGTGTAGTTTATAGCTTGTTGACCAACACTTTCGTGACTTTCGCTAGCAAATTGTGTAATAGCATTACCAAAGAACCTAAAATTACTTGCAGCTCGTGGAATATCTACTGTTTTTGCTAAACTAATAGGTTTGCCATTGTCTTTGCTTTCAGCCTCGGCAAAGCGTTGTAAGTTGGCTTCTAGTAATTCTGAAATTCTTATTAAAATACGACTACGTTCTTCTAATGTGGTTTGCGACCAAGTTGGAAAAGCAGATTTTGCTGCGATGTATGCATTTTCTACGTCTTCTTTGGATGAGTTAGGTATTTGCCCGTATACTTCTCCACTCGCTGGATTGTAATTGTCAATCCACCCATTAGCAATGGGGGACATAAATTTTCCGTTTATGTAGTTTTGGATGTTCATTAATTCAGATTTATTTTTTCATACCAATCAATTTTATTTGGAATATTTATATTGCAAAACTCTATATGGATAACTCTTCTGTTGGTATTTGAAATAGATTTTTCTGATGAATGTAAAACCAGTGGCTTCATTAACATAATTGATCCTTCAGAAACATTACAAATTTTTTCTTCTCCATATTTTAATGAATCAAAACTTTCATCAACTCTGATAATTCCATTATTATGTGAGCGTTCAATTATTTTTAATGCCCCGTTATTTTTATCTGTATCGTCTAAATGAATTCTCATGGTTATTGTGTTCTTTAAGATTTCATTTGGAGGCTGTACGCCATAAATATTGTCTTTTTTAGTCCAATTTAAATAATATTTATTTTCAATTTTGTTTTTCACACTAATACTTAAATCTTGATGATAAGGGACAAACCAATTAGACATATTAGGTTTGTTAAAATATATAGACTTTGTTAAAAAATAATCCTTTGAAAGAACCGAATCTTTGAAATGATTAAATCCAGGAATACTAGAGATGTATTCAAATAGCTTTGGAATGTTTTTAAATAAACTTCTAATGGCATATTTTTGAAAATTATTCTTCTCAAGAAATGAGTTAATTAATTCAGATATATTTTCTAATTCACTTGTATTAAACACTTGAGAGGATATTGAAAATCCCCTCTCATTTAATTCAACTAAGTTGTTGAGAAAATTACTCATATAAATTACAATTTCTTATAAGCCATCACCTTAATTTCCACTACCAAATCTGGGTGCGGTAATTGGTGTACTGCAACAGTTGTTCGTGTTGGTCCAGTTTCGGCATTAAAAAATTCAGCGTATGCTTTATTATAACCTGCAAAATCGTTCATGTTTACTAAAAATGATGTTACATCAACCACATCATTTAAAGTAGCACCTTCTTTAGCTAGATTTTTTTCAATGTTTAATATAACTTCTCGGGTTTGAACTTCAATATTCAAACGTTTAGTTCCCATTTCATCAATAATATCTACACCAGCAATGGTGTTGTCTGCTCGTCGAGAACTGGTACCAGATACAAATATAAAATCACCAACCCGTTTGGTGTGTGGATAAGCGCCTCTTGGTGTTACTTTGTTACTCATGTTTTACTATTTTAATCCAGCAATTTTATCATCTTCTAAAATAGCTTCGGTTTCTTGCTTTACTTTATTTAAAATGACTTTTAAGTCTTCTTTTAAATCTATCTTTCCATCGGTCAGTAAATTTAAAATAGCTTTGTCTTGTGCTCTTCCTTTTAACATAGCCTCTCTATACCCAATGTCTTCATTAAAAGTTACTAACGAGTACTTTGATGAATATTCATTAGGAAAATTTTTTTCTAAATCCATTTCTAATTTACGCTTTTCTTGGAATATAGTTTTAGCTACATGATCTTTCATTTCATGAAAATTATCAATAGCTAAATCTGCAATAGCATCGGTATCTTTTTTGCGTTCCTTTTCGTAAGCGGTAAAAGTATCTTCCCAACTTCCTAAGCTTTTATCTAATATTTTGTCAAACTCAACAACATCTTCAAAAGAGGCATTCATGCCTTGTCCGTAAAACGGTACAATAGCATGAGCAGCATCTCCCATTAAAAGCGTATTGCCTTTATAATGCCAAGGGGAACATTTTACAGTACCCAAAGGCGATGTTGGGTTTTCAAAGAAATCATCAATTAAATTAGGCATTAATATTAAAGTGTCAGGGAATTCTTTTTGAAAAAATTCTAAAACTATTTCTTCGGTAGTTAGATTGTTAAAATTATATTCGCCTTCATCATAACTTAAAAATAGAGTAACCGTAAAACTACCATCCAGATTTGGTAAAGCGATAAGCATAAAAGATCCACGAGGCCAAATGTGAAGCGCGTTTTTATAGGTTTTATAATCGCCATTTTCTTTAGGAAGAATACTTAATTCTTTATAACCATGTGTTAAATAATCTTGAGAAAAGCTGAACAAAAACTTTTTGCCTAAATAATAGCTTTTTCGCATTGCTGAGCCAGCCCCATCGGTAGCTATAATAACATCAGCATCTTCTATAAACTCATCTTTGGTTTTGTAATCTTGAAATAGGGCAGTGGTTTTTTCAAAATCGACTGATCTACATTTTTTATTGAAGTAAATAGAAACATTTTTATGTTTTTCTGCTTCGGTTAAAAGCAACCCATTAAGTTCACCACGAGAAATGGAATTAATATATTCATGTTCCCGTCCGCTGTAATTTGATAAATGCGTATTTCCTTTTTTATCGTGAATCATTCTACCATTCATAGGAATACAAAGCGCTTTTACTTTGTCTTCAATACCTACAAGTTTCATGGCTTTGTCGCCACGATCTGAAAAAGCAAGATTTATAGACCGACCAGCAGAAATATCGACTTTTCGCAAATCTGGACGCATCTCATAAACAGTGACATTATATCCTCGTTGCCCTAAGCGTAGGGCTAGGAGTGAACCACAGAGACCTGCGCCGATGATTAGTATGTTTTGTTGTTTATTCATTTAAAATAGCTTTCAATTTCTCAACCAAATTATAAACATCTTGAAACGAATTATAAAACGGTACTGGAGCACAGCGAATCACATCTGGCTCCCTCCAGTCACTTATAACACCGGCTTCAGTTAATTTGTTGTGTAAATTTTTATTAGCGTTTTTAACTTGGATGGATAACTGACATCCTCGCTCTTCAGAATTATTAGGCGTTATAATTTTAATAGTGTCTTCTCCTAATTGTTTCAAAAGAAACTCGAAATAACCAGTTAATTTTTTAGACTTATCGTTTAACTTATTAATACCAACTTCATTAAACATATCCAATGATGCTTTAATGGCTGCCATAGATAAAATAGGAGGATTGCTAAGCTGCCATCCTTCAGCTCCTGGGAGTACATCAAATTCATCGCGCATATTGAAACGTGTTTGTTTGTTGTGACTCCACCAACCTGTAAATCGATTTAAATTTTTATCATAGGCATGTCGTTCGTGAACAAAAGCTCCTGCTAAACTTCCTGGTCCAGAATTTAAATATTTATAAGTACACCAAACGGCAAAATCAGCTCCCGAATCGTGTAAATTAAGCTCAACATTTCCAGCACCGTGAGCACAGTCAAAACCAACTATACAATTGTTTTTGTGACCAAGCTCGGTTATTCTTTTTAAATCAAAATATTGACCTGTATAGTAATTAACACCACCTATCATAATTAAAGCAATCTCATCGCCTTGAGTTTCAAGGATGACTTCTAAATCTTCATACCTTAATAGCTCTTCATTTTTGCGAGGTTTCCATAAAATTAATCCTTCTTTATCATCAATTCCATGATGACGCAATTGCGATTCTACTGCATATTTGTCAGACGGAAAAGCATCACTTTCAATAAGTATTTTATAGCGCGTTTTAGTTGGTTTATAAAACGATACCATCATAAAATGAAGGTTGGCAGTAAGAGTATTCATTACAATAACCTCAATAGGTTTTGCGCCAACTACATTTGCCATACTTTCAGTTAGAAACTCATGATAAGGTAGCCATGGGTTTTTTGCTTCTAAATGACCTTCAACACCTAAATTTGCCCAATCTTCTAACTCTTGATTGATGTAAGATTTAGTAGATTTTGGCTGTAAACCAAGGGAGTTGCCAGTCATGTAAATTAACTCATGTCCATGCTTGTCTTTTGGAATGTGAAATTGATTTCTATAATGTGATAATTCGTCATTTTGGTCTTGCTCTTTTGCATATTCAAGACCTAATTTATATTTGGACAAAGTGAATTGTATTTAGGTTTCTAACAAAAATAAGAATTATAAAGTTAGAAAGGAACTGATAAATTATACTAAATTAAAGAATATTCTTTTTTGTATATTTAGTAAAAACTTTAAGATATGGGAAAGATAAAAGAATATTCGAATGGAGAAACTACAGTAGTTTGGGAAGCCGAAAAATGTATTCATTCTGCTATTTGTGCCAAAGGCTTACCCGAAGTATTTCAACCTAGAGATAGACCTTGGGTTAAAATTGATGGTGCAGACACTGAAACTATTATAAACCAAGTAAAAGCATGTCCTTCAGGAGCTTTAAGATTTTACATGAATGCTGAAGGAGATGAGTCGTCTGAAACCTTAGAAACAAAAGTTGAGGTTTTAGAAAATGGCCCTTTATTGGTTTACGGAACGCTTAAGGTTACTCATAAAGATGGTTCGTCTGAGACTAAAAATAAAACAACTGCTTTTTGCAGATGTGGTGCATCAAACAATAAACCATTTTGTGATGGAGCGCATGTAAAAGAAGATTTTAAAGGTTAAAATAACTCTGTTTAAAAAGGGAAAAGCGCTTCAACCATTGATTGAAGCGCTTTTCATATATATAGGCGCAAATGCGGAAAAAACTATTTATACTTTATATACGAACTTTGTCGTAAGCTAGATGTTTAAATTACAGAAAAGACAAAAATTATTTTAAGATCACTTTTACATTTGTAAAATTAAGATTCCAGTTCTCAGGCTGCTTTTTATGCTCCAAAGCTATTTTTATACCATTAAACTCTTGATAGTTTTCAAAAGTTGTAATCATTGATGGTTCCTTTTGATTTCCTTTTCTAAAAATCCATTCTTTAATTAAATAGTTCTCATCAAAATAAATATCATAAGCATCACCAGGAGTATATCCGCCATCGTTTGAATAGGTAAGCGTAATTTTATTCATCTCTACGTTACTTACAGGTGCTTTTTCTTTTATAGGATCAGAAATGGTTGCACCATCATCCCAAACCAACTGAAACGGAACAAGCAACCAAAATTTATCGTTTATAAAGCCTTGATCTGCTTTTAAACTTAAACTGTCAATTGATGCTCTATTATACTTAACCGTTTCGTCTTTAGATTTCATTACTACTAAATCTTGTGCTGGCTTCCAAAACCAAGTGCGCTCAAAATGGCTACTATCTCTATCTACATTAAAAGTAAACTGTATTTCAGCAACATTTTTCCAATTTTCAAAACCATGCGCATTAGCAATTTTTTGTGCTACAGATACAGGAGCTTCGATTTGTGTTTTTTCTTTTTTTTGATTGCAGGAATAACAAAGACTTATTATGCCTATAATGGCGATTAATTTTTTCATAATTTAGATTTTTGTAAAGATATAATTTGAAAATGACAACCAATAAAGATTATTTTAAAACCAATAAAAATACTTGGAACGAAAAAGTAAAAGTACATGCCAAAAGTGAAATGTACCATTTAGATGATTTTAAAAAAGGAAAGACGTCTTTAATGCCATATGAATTGAAAGCTTTAGGTGATGTAAATGGTAAATCTTTATTGCATTTACAATGCCATTTTGGTCAAGACACATTAAGTTGGAGCAGATTAGGTGCAAAATGTACAGGAGTTGATTTAAGTGATGAAGGAATAAAACTTGCTAAGCAATTAAATGAAGAGCTTAAGCTAGATGCAAACTTTATGTGTTGTAATGTTTTGGATACTTCTGATTTTATAAAGGAAACTTTTGATGTTGTTTTTACAAGTTACGGTGTTATAGGTTGGTTGCCTAATTTAAGGCCTTGGGGAAAAATGATTGCTGAAAGACTTAATAAAGGCGGAACGTTTTACATGGTAGAATTTCATCCTATAGTTTGGATGTTTGATTATTTAGAAGATAAGCCTGTTATGAAATACGGGTACATGCAAGAGGATGTTATATATGAAGAGTATGAAGGCACTTATGCCAATAATAACTCAAAAATGATTAGTAAAGAATATGGTTGGAACCATGGACTGGGAGAAGTTATTACTGCTTTAACCGAGGCGGGGTTGCATATAGATTACTTAAATGAACACGACGAAAGCCCGTATGATGTATTAGCAGATTTAATAAAAAATGAATCAGGTATGTATGTTACAAAAGATAGATTATATCCTTTAATTTTTGAGTTGAAGGCTACGAAGTTGTAGCATTAACATAATTTTTTGGAAAGGTTCGTTTAACGCCTCTGTGTATGATTAGTTACGTGATTTAACGGTTAATTTGCAAGTACTTATAGCCATTGTTAGCAAACGTTTTAGCTTATAACTTAATTAATCGAGTCGAAAAAAATATGCTATAAAAAAGCGCGATTCTTTTAGGATTGCGCTTTTTTAGCTGTTTTTTAATATATAAAAACCTATTGTGTGGTAAATGATTCTGTACTATTACCACCATTAGTTATAGTACCATCAGCATATTTTGCATAGGGTCTAAAGTAATAAACAGTACTTGACATTAAACCTTCAATAAATTTATCGTAAGTAGTAATGAAAACATTTCCAGTTACATCGGCTAAAGCAATTGAACTATTAGAAAAGTCATTATTTATGCTATATTCAAACCCTATTTCTATTGGTGCTTCTTTTTCTAAGGCTGTAACTTCCAATTCAGGTGAAATACCTTCGAAATTTTCAAGAACTAATTCTGGCTTCATTACTATTGTGATAGAACGTGTGTCACTTGCATCTACATTTGTAGTAGTCTGAATTTCATTTCCATAGAAATAAGTACCATCACTCATTTCAAAAAAACCTCGGATAAAAATAGTTTGCCCTGCGTCTAAGCCATCAAATGTTGCATGTACAGGATTTGCACCTGATGCTGATACGGTATTGCTATTGCTTACTTCTGGGTTAGATGTCGTTCCATAAACAAAACCACGACTTGTTACATTTCCTGCAATACCAGAATCTGTAAATTCGCCAGTCACTGTTATATTTACAGTTCCGTCACTATTTATAAAAAAATCTGTTGTAGCATCTGTAGTAAAACTTCTATCATCTAGTGTTGGGTTATCGTCATCACTAGAACAACTTGTAACTATTGTAAAAAAACATAATAATGTTATTTTAAATAAACTTCTAATTTTCATTGATCTTCTAATTTTCATTGATTTTTGTAAATTTTAAATTTTTGCAAAGGTGCGTAGAATAACTATAAACAATCAAAAATAGAGGTATATTAAGTTCGAAAATCCGATTTCCGAACCAACTATCAATTTTAAATTAAGAATTGATATAGTACCGCAAAGTATTAATTTTGGTTTTTATAACTAGAAGGAGTAATGCCAGTTTCCTTTTTAAAAGCATCATAAAATACACTTTTACTTTGAAAACCAACTTCAATACCAATACCTTCAATACTCAAGTTGTGAGAGTCATTATCTCTTAATAGCTTTTTGGCATCATTTATTTTAAAACTATTAATATAGGATTTAAAATTTTTATTTGAAATAGAATTTATAACATGTGAAACCCGTTTGGGATGCTCATTAACACTTGTTGAAACATCAATAATAGTTAAATTCGTTTTAGTATAAATTTTTTCTGATATAATGTACTCCTCTATTTTTTTAAACAACTCTATATCTACTTCCTTATTTTGTTTTACTTGAATATTACTTCTTTTATTCGTGTTTTTAATATTTGTATTAGACACTTCAATTAAAGTTTGGACATTCCTTTGACGTACTCCATGTATCGAAATCCAATATAGTAGACCAACATTGATTATACTCGTTGATAAATTAAAATAAAAATCATCTATATTAAGACTAAAAGCTATTATTGTATAGGTGATTCCTATTAAAAGGAATTGTTTTGCCCAGAGTAATTCTTTATTCTGAGTAAATACATATTGATTTTTTGATTCAGTAGAATGCTTCTTTATAAATAAATATGTTATAATTCCTATAAAAAGAGAAAACATAAGGCCTATAAAATCAAAAGTTTGAAACCAAATAGAATTTCTTATGATTTCTTTTGTGTCTATGTCTTGAAAGAATATAATTGTATTAATAATTAATGCTATAGCTCCTGGTATTAGGATGTAATAGATATTTTTTGTTTTTGGTAGAATTGATATCTTTTGTACATATATATAGAAAAGAGGAAATGTAAGGTAACGAAAATCAAATGGAAAAAGCTGAAGTTGAGGGTAGTTACTAATTATATTTGAATATTTGATTATAGGTAGTAATAATTCTAGAGCATATGCTAATACAAAAATGCCTAAAAATATAGTAGAAATGTCTCTCTTTCGATTAAGTATTATTAATAAAATTCCGAGTACAACACCTTGAACAAATCCTAGTGTATAAATTAATGAGATTATGTTATAAGTACTGTCCAATGATTATTTTCAAATTTTCGCTAATGTTTTTTACGGATATATGTCGTTTTAATACTGAAATAAATTCAGCACATGTGACTTATATCCGACGTTAAACGAAGGTAGCTGAATTTTTTTACTAAGTCAAGCTTGAATATATACTTACGAATTTAAAGAAAAGCTTAATGATTGTCTTTCAATAATGCTTTTGGAAATTTAGCTTTAAATCTATTTAACCTTGGTATGGAAACATTTTGAATGTAAGGATGATTTGGATTTAACCTTTCATAATCTTGATGATAATCTTCGGCTATCCAAAATTTTTGAAAAGGGTAAACTTCTGCAGCTATTTTAACGTTTAGTTTTTTTGCTAAAGCTTCTTTCTTTTTAAGAATTATTTGTTTTTGTTCCTCATTCTGATAAAAAATAATAGAACGGTATTGCGAGCCTCTATCGTTACCTTGTCCGTTAACTTGGGTAACATTTTGGGATGCGAAATACACATCAACCAAAGTTTCAAAACTAACAACTTTAGGGTCGTAAATAATTTCTACAGCTTCGGCATGCCCTGTTCTTCCTGTGTTACTTGAACCGTAAGTTGGGTTTTTTGTATGCCCTCCAGAATATCCTGAAATAGATTCTTCAACACCTTTTACACTTTCATAAATAGCTTCAACGCACCAAAAACAGCCGCTTGCAAAATAGGCACGTGCTTTTCCATTTTTAATTTTAACAGCTACTGGTTCGGCATTAATTACTTCCTGTTGTTTTTTGTTAACCTGTGCTGTGTTTTGACAACTAAATAATAATGTAATTAGTAATGTTGATAAAAAAGATTTCATGAGTTTATATTTATTGTCTTTTATTTGTTACATGTAGCTTCCATATAATTATTCCCTTGGGAATCAAAATCTCGTCATGGAAGTTTCATAAAATAAGAGTTTCTTTTAAAAGTCGGATTTAATTAAAAAACCTTAACATTAAGTTATGTAAACTTTATTAAATAAAAAAGCCTTCAATTTTGAAGGCTCTTTAAATATGTGTTTTTAAAACGGATTAAAGTTTAGCAAACATTTTTTCCATTTTTGTTTTTTGCTCTTCAGCTAATGCAGCATCTACTAATATACGACCACTATGCTCATCAGTAATTACTTTTTTGCGTGATGCAATTTCTACTTGAACTTGTGGTGGGATAGTGAAAAAAGATCCTCCAGAAGCACCTCTTTCAATAGCCACTACAGCTAATCCATTCTTTACGTTTTTACGAATTCTTGCATAAGCAGCAACTAAACGCTCTTCAATCTGAGTTTTATAATCTTCAGATTTTTTAATTAAAGCCTCCTCTTCTTTTTCAGTCTCGGCTAAAATTGCATCTAATTCACTCTTTTTGTGTTTTAAGTGATTATCGCGTTCTTTTATACGATCTTTAGTTTCAGAAATAACTTCTTTTTTCTGCTCTATTTGAACTTTAAATTCTTTAATATGCTTTTCAGCTAATTCAATTTCTAATTCTTGAAACTCAACTTCTTTAGTAAGAGAATTAAACTCTCTGTTATTTCTAACATTTTTTTGCTGTTCGCTATACTTCTTTATTAAAGCTTTAGCTTCTTCAATAAGATTTTTCTTTGAAGTAATATCGTTATCTATTACTTCTAAATTTGCTACAAGTTTTTCTAACCTAATGTTTAGTCCAGCAACTTCATCTTCTAAATCACGAACTTCTAATGGAAGTTCTCCACGAACATTTCTTATTTCATCTATACGAGAATCGATGAGTTGTAAATCGTATAAAGCTCTTAAGCGCTCTTCTACAGTTACTTCTTTCTTTTTAGCCATACTTTAAAAATACTTAACAGGATTGGTATTTGTGTTTGATAAAACGACTGCAAAATTAGTAATTTTTTTTGTAAGATATGCTACTAAAAGGTTTTTTGTGAACTGTTCGCTTTCATAATGTCCAATATCTGCTAAAAGTATGTTGTTTTCAGCTGTAAAAAAATCATGATATTTTAAATCAGCAGTTATAAATGCATCAGCACCAGATGCTTTAGCAGCTTGAATAGCAAAACTACCTGAGCCTCCTAAAACCGCTACTCTTTTTATTGGCTTACTCGTTACTGCAGAATGCCTAATGCACTCAGTATTCATTTTTGTTTTTACATAATTTAAAAAACTTAAGGCTTCCATTGGCTTTTCAAATTCACCAATCATGCCCATACCAATGTTTTGGTTTTTATTTTCTAAAGTGGTTACTTCATAGGCTACCTCTTCATAGCTATGTGTTTTAAAAAGTGTTTTGAGTATTATCGATTCTAAATGTTTAGTATAAGTAACAGTAATTTTAGTTTCCTCTTCGGTATGTAAAATTCCTTTTTCACCAATGCTTGGGCTTGAGTTTTCGTTACCCTTATAAGTTCCTAGCCCTTCAACATTAAAACTACAATCGTTATAATTACCAATATTACCTGCACCTACATTAAATAAAGCCGTTCTTAATTGTTCTGCTTCATCTTTTGGTACATAGGTAGTTAGTTTTTTTATGGTTTCGCTTTGCGGAATTAAAATTTGTTTATTGACTAATTCTAGCTGATTACAAATCATATCGTTTACACCTTGTAAAGCATTGTCTAAAGCAGTATGTATTGCGTAAATAGCTATGTCATGCTTAATAGCTTTTAAAACAACTCGCTCTACATAATTTTTACCTGTAAGTTTTTTTAAACCTTTAAAAATAATAGGATGGAAGCTCACAATGAGATTGCAATTTTTCTCAATAGCTTCGTCTACAACAGCTTCAAGAGTATCTAAAGTGACAAGAACACCAGTTATTTTTGCCTTATTGTTGCCTACTAAGAGGCCTACATTATCAAAATCTTCGGCGTAAACCAAAGGTGCTAATGTTTCTAAATGATTTATGACGTCTTGAACTATCATATTATTTTTTGGTATTGATTTAAAACAAATATAAATATTATATTTTCGTAGCTGTGAAGCTAATTAGAAAAATATTATTTCCTATTGTTCCCATATATTATTTGGTGACTTGGTTGCGAAACAAATTATATGACTTAGGAATTAAAAAATCTGTTTCGTATAACTTTCCTGTAATATGCGTTGGTAATTTAAGTGTTGGAGGTACTGGTAAAACACCTACGATAGAGTATTTAATTAGGTTGCTTAAGGATGATTTTAAAGTTGCTACTTTAAGTAGAGGGTATAAAAGAAAATCCAAAGGATTCCAGATTGGAGATAAAAATACAACCGTTGATGTTTTAGGTGATGAACCGTTTCAATTTTATAGCAAGTTTAAAGATGATATTAAAGTTGCTGTAGATTCTAATAGAAGCGAAGGAATTAATATTTTGAGAAGGTTGGAAGATTACCCCGAGGTTATTTTGCTAGATGATGCATTTCAACATAGAAAAGTAAAGGCTGGTTTTAATATTTTGCTAACGACTTATGGTAATATTTATACTGAAGATTTTGTGTTGCCAACGGGTAATTTGCGAGAGCCAAGAAGTGGTGCGAAACGAGCTAATGTTATTATAGTTACTAAATGTCCTAAGGATTTGAGTAAATCTGAAAAAGTAGCTATTTTAAGTAAGTTAAAATTACAAAATCATCAGTTTACCTTTTTTAGTTCTATTGCATACGCAGATGAAGTTTTTTCTAATGATTCTTCAAAAAACCTTGAATCTTTACCTAACTTTACTTTGGTTACTGGGATAGCAAATGCTAAACCTTTAGTTGACTTTCTAGAAGCTAAAAATTTAAACTTTGAGCACTTAAATTTTAAAGATCATCATGATTTTTCGCAAGAAGATATTTTAAAATTAGAGAAGCAAGAACTAATTGTTACTACTGAAAAAGATTATATGCGTTTAAAGCAATATGAATCGTTAAAAGAGAAATTGTTTTATTTACCCATAACTGTGATTATAGATAATGCATTAAAGTTTAATGAAATTATAAAGCAAGCTGTTAAGCGCTAGTAGAGGAGTTCTTTTTTGAAGATAAAGCGTTGTAAAGTTTTTTCTCAAACTCTTCTTGTTTAAATGGTTTTGGAATTATATCAGTAAAACCAGCCTCTTCAAACTCATGCATTTTATCTTCAATTGTCACTGCGGTTAATGCAAAAATAGTTAGCTCTTTATCAAAGCTTCTTACAATTTTTGTGGCTTCAATACCGCTAATTCCTGGCATATGAATATCCATTAAAATAATGTTGTAATCATTGGCTTTAATCATTTCTACAGCATCTTCACCATTATCAATAATATCACATTTAAGATTCATTTTGGTAAGAATCTTTTTAGTAATCATTTGGTTTATTTTGTTGTCTTCAACAACTAAAATCTTTACATTATTTAAATCTAACTCGCTAGTATCACCACTAAAGTAAGTTGGTACTTTTTCTTTTGCTTCTTGAACAGATGTATATTCTAAAGGAATTTCAAAATAAAAAGTTGTGCCTTTTCCTAATTCGCTTTTTAAATAAATATCTCCTTTTAAAATCTCAATTAAACCTTTTACAATGGAAAGGCCTAAACCAGTACCTCCATATTTTCTGTTAATTTGAATTGAGCCTTGAGAAAAGCTTTCAAACATATTGTCTTGCTTTTCTTGACTAATACCTATTCCATTATCTTCAACTTCAAAACGAAGGCTGTAAGTATTGTCTATTTGATCAATTTTATAAACCCTAATCCAAATATCTCCATCTTTTGTAAATTTAATAGAGTTACCAACTAAGTTTATAAGTATTTGAGAGATCTTTAATTGATCTGCAATGAAGTTTTCAGGTAAATCTGCATCATACTCAAAATGGATTTGAATATTATTGTCTTTTGCCGAATTATCTAAAGCTAAAACAATGTTAGTTATTTTCTTTTTAAGATTGAATGATTCAGGTTCAATTTCAACTTTATTAGCTTCAATTTTGTTAATTTGAAGGATGTCATTTATAAAAGTTAAAAGGTAATCACCAGAAAACTTTAGCGATTTTAAATGCTGAATTTGTTCCGGTTTTGGGTTTTCTTCCAATAACATATTACTTAAACCAGTTACAGCATATAATGGTGTTCTTAACTCGTGAGTAACCGTTGATAAAAAGTTAGCTTTAGTTTTTGATGCTAATTCTGCTTTTTCTTTAGCAATAATAAGTTCTCCATTTTTTTTATGGAGCATATTATTGGTTTTTAACCTTATGTTATTGTTTTTATAAAGTGATAATGTTAATAAAGATAAAATGGTTATTAATGCAACACTTAAAATAGATATTAAAGTACTTAAATCATTTTTGTTATTAGCTTCTTGTAGCTCTTCAGCTTGTTTTTTGTTTTCCTCAATTTTATCAGTCATCAAAAATTCAATTTGCTTTTCTGGTGATAAATGAGCATGTTTAACAGCTCTAAGAGAATCTGATATTTTAATATGTGCTTTTAAGTAATCATTTGAAAGCTTATAGTCTCCAACATTTTGGTTAATCTCGCTTAAAATTAAATAGCCTTCATTTAAAATATTTGCAAAATTGTTTTCTTTTGCAATTTGAACACCTTCGCTTGCAAATTCTAATGCTTTTTCATTATCGCCTAAGATGCTGTAAATTTTACCGTGATTTACTAACCCGTTACTTTGTGTTTTTAGGTAGTTATGTCTTTTTGCTAAAGCAATGGCTTGTTCGTTATGCACCCTAGCTTTTCTGAAGTTATTTAAACTCATATAAGCTTTACCTTCACAAAGTAGAACGTCACTTAAATTTTCATTTAATTCTTCCTCTTGAAACTTTGTTTTAGCTGCGGTGTATTGATCTAAAGCTTGGTAGTAATCTTTTTTACTAAGGTAAATATCTCCATAAATTTTGCGAGACTTACCAATATTTATATTATCGTTAGTTATGCTTTGTATTTCTATAGCTTTAATTATAGATTTTATAGCATTCTCCTCTTTTTCAATAACCAGCAGCAATTCGGCTTTCATTGAATAAATAATACCTTCGCTTTTTTTGTAATTTGTTTTTTTAGCAATCTCTAAAGCCTCATCTAGCTTCTTTTGAGCTTCGTAATAGTCGTAATTCTCTATATCGGATTTAGCTTGAGTAATACGATAGTCAATGTTGTTTTGAATGACTTCAGGATCGTTCTCAACTGTGTTTTGAGCATACAAACTGTAGCTCAATAACATTAAAATTGCATATATGTAGACCTTTATCTGGGGCATTTATATTTTATATTCTCGACAAATATAATTATTTTATCGATAAAAGTGCATTTTTTTCCGATAAATTGCATATTAATTCAATTATTCTTTTAGAATAACCGGTTTCATTATCGTACCAACCTATTATTTTTACCATGTTTCCTATTACAGAAGTCATTTGAGAATCAAAGATACAAGAATGAGTGTTTCCTACAATATCTACTGAAACTATTGGATCTTCGGTATATTCTAAAACGCCTTTGTATTGATTCTTTGACGCATCTTTGAATGCATTGTTTATGTTTTCAATAGTAACTTCTTTTTTTACATTAAACGTAATATCTGTTAATGATCCATTAATAACAGGTACTCTAATACCACAACCCCCAATTACATTGGCAAGTTCTGGAAAAATTTTTGTTAATGCTTTTGCGGCTCCGGTTGTAGTTGGTACTATAGATTGGCTTGCAGCTCTGGCACGACGTAAATCTCTATGAGGTTGGTCGTGTAGGCTTTGATCTGTAGTATAAGAATGGACCGTAGTAATATAGGCCTGATTAATACCACAAAGCTTATTGACGATATCAATCATTGGAGCTGCATTGTTTGTGGTGCAAGATGCATTAGAGATAATAGTCTCTGTACCATCAATAATATTGTCATTAACTCCTAAAACAATAGTTTTAATATCGTCTTCAATTGGAGGTACACTTAAAATAACTCGTTTAGCGCCATTATTAATGTGATATTGTAAATCTTGAGTAGTTTTAAACTTTCCTGAAGCTTCTATTACAAAATCTATATTAAAAGGGGTCCAATCTATATTTTTAGGATGATTATTATTTAATAGAATAATCTTTTCATCATCTAATATAATATGATTATCATCGCATGTAATTTTGCCATTAAATATTCCATGTACACTGTCGTACTTAAGTAAATGGCTCAAAGTTTTAGTATCGGCTAAATCATTTATAGCAACAACTTGTATGTTTTTATAATCTTGTAGTAAGTTAAAAACACGCCTGCCAATTCTTCCAAAACCGTTAATGGCAACTCTAATCATAATTAAAGAATGTGTTTTTGAGCTCTATAAGAAGAACGAACTAAAGCACTACTTTCTACATGACGAAATCCTAGTTCTAAACCAATTTCCTCGAACTCTTTAAACTGATCTGGGTTTATAAACTGTTTAACTGGAAGATGCTTTTTACTAGGCTGTAGGTACTGCCCGATAGTGACTACGTCAACATCATTCGCTTTCAAATCATGTAGCGTTTCAATAACTTCTTCTCTGGTCTCACCTAAACCTAACATAATGCCAGATTTTGTTCTACGTTGCCCTTGAGACTTTAAATATTTTAAAACACCTAAACTTCTATCATATTTTGCTTGTATGCGTACTTCTCGAGTTAGACGTCTAACGGTTTCAATATTATGAGAAACGACTTCTGGAGCAACATCTATAATTCTATCAATATGCTGCTCAATACCTTGAAAATCGGGTATTAAAGTTTCTAAAGTTGTTTCAGTATTCATTCTACGAACAGCTTTTACAGTTTCTGCCCACATAATACTGCCCATATCTTTTAAATCGTCTCTATCAACACTAGTTAAAACGGCATGTTTAATTTTCATTATTTTAATTGAACGTGCTACTTTTTCAGGCTCATCCCAATCTACAGTCTCAGGTCTTCCTGTTTTTACACCACAAAATCCGCATGAGCGTGTGCAAATATTACCTAAAATCATAAATGTAGCGGTGCCTTCTCCCCAGCATTCTCCCATATTTGGACAACTTCCAGAAGTGCAAATGGTATTTAATTTATATTTATCTACTAAACCTCTAAGCTCGGTATATTTTTTCCCTGTTGGAAGTTTTACACGAAGCCACTTTGGTTTAGCTTGACGTTCTGGTAATATATTTGAAGCTGTATCTGTATTCATTTAGTATCAAATTTCAAAAGCACAAAGATACAAAGTATTCTATTAAAATAACTTTATAAAGTAGTTAGAAACCAAACACTAAAACCTATTAAAAATGTAATTCCTAACCAACTTAAAATATGCATTAGTTTAGATGGTTGCCATGCTTTTGGAGTGTGTTTACTAGAAACTAAAATATAATTTACTATAGCAAAGAATGGTGCTGTTAAAAATGATAGTATAGTAGCTATTTTAATAAGTAAACCCATTTCTGAAGCTAAAAAAATAAAAATACCTATAGTACCAATTGATAATAATCCAATCCAAAAAGTATAATTAAATTTTGAGGCTTTATTAAATAACAATTTTGTTGTTTTAGCCATGGCTCTTGGAGTAGCATCTAGTGTTGTTAAAGTAGTGCTAAACATAGTTGTAAAAGCAGCAATACCAATAATTAGATATGCCCAACTCCAATTACCTAAACTAGTTTTGTACATGTTTATTAATTGACTAGAAAATTTACCTGCTGAATTACTAAAAGATTCTCCGCTGTTAAACATTACTAAAGCGCCTAATAGTAAAAAACCAATACCTAATACAATAGTACTAATATAGCCAACATTAAAATCAAATATTGCATTTTTAGGATTAAATGCTTTAAGGTTTTTTTTCTTTTCTACAACCCAAAGAGAGTTAATTACAGAAATATCTAATGGCGCTGGCATCCAACCCATAAAGGCTATTAAAAATGCAATTTCTACACTATTATCTGGAAGTATTTGGTAAAAACTAACTGGTTCTGTATTATTAATTACTGCTAAACTTACTGCTAATACTGTAGTAATGGTTAATACTATAATTATAACCTTCATAAGGTTATCTAATAATTTATATTTTCCAACAATGAGTAGGCTTAAACAAATAATTATAATAATAACTGTCCATAGTTCAATACTAATAAAATCTCCAAATAGAGACGAGGCTAAACCTGCAGTTACAATGGTTACAGCAGTTTGAATTGTAAACATTGTTGCAAAAGTTATAATATAGTAAATAACTAAAACGCCCTTTCCTAATTTTTTGTAACCATCTAAAAGGCTTTCTCCAGTAGCTGACGCATACCTTGGGCCAAATTGAAAAAATGGATATTTAAATAAATTTATTAATAGTAATGCCCATAATAGGCCCAAACCAAAATCTGCACCTGCGCGAGTAGACTGTACTAAATGTGAAACACCAATGGCAGCACCTGCAAATAGTAATCCTGGACCAAGATTTTTTAACTTGCTAATCATTAGTCTCATTAATAATTTCAGCCAATAGTTTTTTGGCACGTAAAAGCTTTACTTTAACATTGTTTATAGGCTCTTTTAATTCTGCTGAAATTTCTTTGTAACTTAATTCTTGAAAATATCTTAAGTTTATAACTTCTTGATAATGAGATTTTAATTGTTTAATATCTCGAAGTAGTTTAGCTAAATGTTGTTCGGTAATAAGTTTGTCTTCAGGAGAAGGAGATTCATCTAAAACTTGAAATGCATCTCTATCATCTTTTGATATAACTTGGGAAATAGAATTTTTTTCTTTTCTCAGTAAATCAATATGAATATTTTTTGAAATGGTAATTAACCAAGTTTTAAACTTGTATGCATCATTAAAAGTTTCAATTTTGTCAAAAGCTCTTGAAAATGTTTGGATGGTTATATCTTCGGCATCATTTTCATTTTGAGTACGTTTTAGTTGAAAACCATAAACGTTATCCCAAAATACATCCAATAAATAATTAAATGCTTTTTGATCGTTTTTTTTGGCACGCTTAATTGCTTCCTCTATTTCCAATGGTTAGGTTTTGAAATAAGATTATTTATAAAGATAGTTAATTGTGCAATAATTAAAAATATTTCTAAAAAAGGAAGAAAGAATATTAAATCTTTTTCATCTAATTTTTTAGCAGAAAGTCCAATTACCACTGTTTGGATGATTAATCGTATTAAAAATATAAAAATTACAATTTGCCATTTAAATTGAATAACAAATAATGTTATAGCTAAAAACCAAAACAGAAAGTTTAAAACATAAATTAAAGTTAATAAGATTTTATGCTTTAACTTATAAAATTTAGCTGTTGAAATGTGTCGCCTTTTTTGTTTAAACCATTTCTTAAATGTTTTTTCAGCAATAGATTTTGTGAAACTATCTTTTGAAAAACAAATTTGAATGTTACTTTTATTAGCAGTTTCATTTACAAACAAATCATCATCGCCAGAACGAATTTTCATATGACTCATAAACCCTCGCGCGTTAAAAAACTCAGCTTTGGTATATGCTAAATTTCTACCAACACCCATATATGGTATACCTATTCTGGCAAACGAAAAGTATTGAACAGCAGTAATTAAGGTTTCAAAACGAATAATTTTATTTAGTAGAGAGTTTTTAATTTTTGAATAAGCTCCGTAACCTAAAACAATGGTTTTATTAGTTGTGAAGTGAGAACACATTTCGGTAATCCAATGCTTTGAAACGGGTTTGCAATCGGCATCAGTAAATAATAAATGATTGTATTTTGCAGCCTTTATGCCAAGCGTTATGGCATATTTTTTATTACCCCAAAAGGCTTCATTGTTTTTAACGTCTACTATCTTTATGTTAGAATGCTGTGATGAAAAAGCCTCCATAACTTCAAGCGTGCCATCATGTGAAGCGTCATTAATCAGTACTACTTCAAAGTTTGAATAATCTTGAGATATAATTGAAGGTAAAAACTGTTTTAGATTCTCTGCTTCATTTTTTGCACAGATAATAACAGAAACATCTAACTTTTTTGGTGATTTATGTTTTTGATTAAAAAAAGAAAATTGCCCTAAAAAAAATAAATAATAAATAACTTGAAAAAAAACTACAACAATAAATGTGTAGAAAATATAATCAAGTAAACCCATAAATGATTAGGAATGTTGAGGTTCGTTACAGTCTTTATATTGATCAGGTGTTTTTCCGCAAAAACCACAAGCTTCACCATCTTTATTTAACATAGGGTTTTGACTTGCGCAAGTTCCAGCAAATTTGCCGTCTTTTTTTGCCCAAATTTTAATAGCAATTCCAGCAATTCCTAGCCCTAATAAAACTATGGTAATTAAAAGAAGTTTCATGTGTGTAAATGATTTGGTGCAAAGATAATGCTTTTAAACCTAATTATTAAAGCGTTTAATGTGACATTATTACTTTTTAGTGTCTAACCATTAATTTGTATATTAAACATCTAACCAATTAAAATTATTTAATTATGAAAAAATTATTTGCAGAGTTTTTTGGAACTTTTTGGCTTGTTTTTGGAGGTTGTGGTAGTGCTGTTTTTGCAGCAGGTTTTCCTGATCTTGGAATTGGGTTTGTAGGCGTAGCATTGGCTTTTGGACTTACAGTTTTAACTATGGCTTATGCTGTTGGACATATTTCTGGCGGACATTTTAACCCAGCAGTTTCTCTAGGTTTGTGGGCTGGCGGTAAATTCGAAGCTAAAAATTTAGTAGGCTATATAGTAGCTCAATTAATTGGAGCTGTTGTTGCAGCCGGAGCTTTATATTTAATATTAACTAATAAAGCAGATTTTGTAAGTATTGGTGGTTTTGCTGCTAATGGTTATGGCGATTTATCACCAGATGGTTATTCGATGACAGCTGCATTAATTGCCGAATTTTTATTAACCGCATTTTTCTTATTAATAATTTTAGGAAGTACTAACGCAAGAGCGCCTAAAGGTTTCGCACCAATAGCTATTGGATTGGGTTTAACTTTAATTCATTTGATAAGTATTCCTATTACAAATACATCGGTAAACCCAGCACGTTCTACAAGTCAAGCATTATTTGCAGGGGGCGAATTTACTAGTCAACTTTGGCTATTCTGGGTTGCACCAATAGCAGGAGCAATTGTTGCAGGTTTTATTCATAAAGCTTTATTTGATAAAGAATAAACTAAGAATTATTATAACACAAAGAAAGCCTCATTTTATTTAAATAAAATGAGGCTTTTGGAATTAATATATTAATACTATTGTAAGCTTATTTGTGCCACAGAGTTTTCAACTGATGCAATATTATTACCGCCTTTAGGCTCAATTGTAATTTTTAAAGCCAAGGCATCTTCAGTATAAGGAAGAGATTTAAGCTGTCTGTCTGCTTCACTTAAAATACCTAGACTTACCATTTTACCTTGCAGTTCTGCCCATATTTGGTAGCATTGCTCTTCTGGTAATTGAGGTAATGATACAACATCAATCATAGATGTTTTTTCTTTAGGATTTATGTAAGCAACTGTTTTTAAGTCTTTAGCACGTTCGTTCCCTTTAATAATGTATTTTTCGGTTTCAGGATTGTTAAGCTTTAAAAGTTGTCGCATTACATTATCGAGCATCTTGTTGTTTTGCGCAATATCACTACGTAAATCAAAAATTTCATCAACAACAACCTGGTTCTCTTCTGTAAGCTTTTGATTTTGGGCATAAAACAAATATGATGTTCCAGCAAAAATTAAAGCCGCAATACTAGCAGCAACACTAAATTTATACCACTTCTTGTATTTGTATGACGTTTTTAATTTAACAACTGGTTGTTCATCAAGTTCTTCTAAAATATTATTTAAAACATTTTTAGGTGCTTCAACCGCATTACTTTTTGCAACAATTTCTAAGTTGTATTGTAATGTGTTATATGTATTCTGTACTTCTGGGTATCTTGAAATATAAGTTTCAACCATTTCTGTTTCTGCAGAAGTAGTTTCACCTAGTAGATATTTTTCTAATAGGCCAGAATTTAAAAAAGTAGTTATTTTCTCATTCATGACGTTATTTATTAAGGATTATAAATTTTTTTCAATTCACGTAATCCAATTTTTAATCTCGATTTTATTGTTCCCAACGGAATATCCAATTCTTCGCTGGCTTCTTGTTGTGTCATGCCCTCAAAAAAGAGCGCATTAATTACTATTTGATATTTTTCATCTAAGGTATTTAGATGCTTTTTTATATCTAATACATCCTGATTTAATTCTCCAGATGATACTTTATATACGGAAGAAGTCTCCATTTGGACTTCTTTTTCTGTTTTTTTCTTTAATGATCGTACTTTGTCTATAGAAGTATTATAAGCGATTCTATACAGCCAAGTAAACAGTTTAGCTTTACTGGAGTCATATTTTTTTGAATACCTCCATACTTTTACAAAGGTTTCTTGTAGCACATCTTGAGCAGTATTTTCGTCTGTAATTACTTTTTTAATAACACCGTATAAAGCATCAGCATAGTTTTCATACAATAAGGTTATGGCTTTTTTGTCGCCATTTTCAAGTAGATTTACAATGTCTTTTTCTATGGTTGAAATCAAGATAAATTTGGTTTAAACAATGTGTTTATATGATTACTAATAATTTCAAAGTTAGAAATTTCTTTTAGATTATAAGATATTTACTTCGGCTTCTATTGAAATATCGAAGAGCCTTTTTATTGTTTTCTGAATTAATTTTGAAAGATTTAAAATGTCTATTCCTTTAGCACCTCCATAGTTTACTAGTACTAAGGCTTGGTTTTTATGTACACCATAATTACCAAAACGTTTACCTTTAAAACCTGCTTTTTCAATAAGCCAACCTGCAGGAATTTTTATTTCATTATCAGAAACAGTATAACTTGGCATATCTGAAAACTTTTCAATTAGGGTATTGTAATGTGATTTTGAAATAATTGGGTTTTTAAAAAAGCTACCACTATTACCAATTTCTTTAGGGTTTGGTAATTTGCTTTCTCGAATAGCAATAACTGCTCTTGAAACGTCTTTTATGGTAGGGTTATTAATTTGCATTTGCTCTAGATGGGAAGAAATGCTACCATAGTTAATATTTAATTTATGAGGTTTTTTGCTAAGTTTAAAAGTAACATTAGTAATAATATATTTGCCCTTTTTATCTTGCTTAAAAGTTGAATTTCTATAGCCAAAATCACAATCTGATTTTGAAAATGATTCTATTTTATTGGTTTTTAAAGAAAGTGCTTCGCACGAAACAAAAGTATCTTTTAGTTCTACACCATAAGCACCAATATTTTGAATGGGTGCAGTGCCAACATTTCCAGGGATTAATGATAAGTTTTCAAGACCTCCAAGGTTGTGTTTTAAGCACCAAAGTACAAATTCATGCCAATTTTCACCAGCGTTAGCTTTTACTATTGCAAAATGATCATCTTCAGAAACTATAGTAACTCCTTTTAAATTAATATGAATGACTAATGCATCTTGGTTTTTGGTAAGTAACATATTGCTACCTCCACCCAAAATAAGTTTATCAGGATAGGCCTTTAACGTTAAAATGTTTTTCAATTCACCAATACTAGAAACTGATACAAAGTGTTTTGCTAGTATGTCTATACCAAAAGTATTGTAGGGTTTTAAAGATATATTTTGTTTTATATGCACTAGTTTAATCTGTATAAACTTTTAAAGCTTCTTTAATAATGTTTACCGCTTTTACTAAGCTTTCTTTTTTAAGTACGTAAGCAATACGTATTTGGTTTAAACCAACCCCTGGAGTTGAGTAAAATCCACCAGCTGGAGCTACCATAACTGTTTCTCCATCAACATCAAAATGCTCTAACAACCATTGTGCAAAATCATCCGAATTTTTAACAGGTAGTTCTACAATGCAATAAAAAGCACCTTTAGGTTTTGCAACTTTAACGCCTTCAATTTTTTGTAATTCGTTAATTAAAATGTTTCTTCTATCAAAATATTCTTCAATAACATCGTCAAAGTAGCTTTGTGGTGTGTCTAATGCTGCTTCGCTAGCTATTTGAGCTAATGTTGGCGGGCTTAAACGCGCTTGAGCAAACTTTAATGCCGTTTGAATTAAAGATTTGTTTTTTGACACCAAGCAACCTATTCTTGCTCCACACATGCTGTATCGTTTTGAAACAGAATCTATCATAATGGCATTATCATCTAATCCAGCTTCTTGCATAATAGAGTAATGTGTATTACCATCGTAAGCAAATTCGCGATACACTTCATCAGCAATTAAAAATAAATCGTGCTTTTTAACTATAGCTGCCAATTTTTGAATTTCTTCTTTAGAATATAAATACCCAGTTGGATTTCCTGGATTGCATATTAAAATTGCTTTAGTTTTTGATGTAATAAGTTTTTCGAATGCTTCAATAGGAGGTAACGCAAAATTATCTTCTATCTTAGAAATTACTGGAACAACTTTTACGCCAGATGCCGTTGAAAAACCATTATAGTTAGCATAAAATGGCTCTGGAATAATAATTTCATCATCAACATCCATTATACTCCCAAAGGCAAATAGCAAAGCTTCACTTCCACCAGTTGTTACAATAATATCATCATGATTTACATTTATATCATGCTTTTTATAGTATGCCGAAATTTTTTGCCTATAAATCTCCGATCCTTCAGATCTAGAGTACGCTAAAACATCAATATTACTATTTTTAATAGCTTGTAATGCAACTTCTGGCGTTTTAATATCGGGCTGACCTATATTTAAATAATATATAGATTTTCCATTTTTAACAGCCTGTTCTGCATAGGGAACCAATTTTCTAATTGGAGATTGAGGCATTAATTGCCCTTTTTCTGATATTGTTGGCATTTAAAAGTATTTTAAAGTACAAAGTTGAGAAAATTATCTTAAAGTTTTTTTAAAAAACGACTATAAATGTTAAAGCTATAATAAAGATTAGTAAATTGATGAGAGAAATATTTTGCGCGTCTATATGAAAAAAGCTTTAGCTCTTATTTTGTTGTTTTTTTGTTTGAGTAATTTTAGTTATTCACAAGGAAAATTTGTTGTTCAGAACAAAAAGAGATCAGATAAAATTAGGTTTAAGTTTATTAATAATTTAATTATAATTCCTGTTGAGATTAATGGAGTTGAACTATCTTTTTTGTTGGATACAGGAGTGAGCAAGCCAATCATTTTCAACTTTTTAAACGTTTCAGATACCTTAAAAATTAAAGATACTGAAAAAATATACTTAAGAGGCCTAGGTGAAGGAGAGTCCGTTGAAGCTTTAAGATCTAAAAATAACGTTTTTAGAATAGGAGATGCAATTAAGTTAAATCAAGATTTATATGCTGTATACGATACTAATCTAAATTTTGCGCCAAGATTAGGGGTCCCGGTTCACGGGATTTTAGGCTTTGATTTGTTTAAAGATCTTGTCGTAGAAATGAATTATTCTCATAAATATATAAGACTAACTGAATCTGAAAAATACCTCTATAAAGATTGTAAAAAATGCGAACGATTTAATTTAGAGTTTTATAATAATAAGCCTTATATCAATAGTAAAGTTAAAATTAAAAATAAGCAAATTCCTGTAAAATTATTGATTGATTCTGGAGGTAGTGATGCTTTATGGTTATTTGAAGATGATACATTAGGAATTGTTTCAAATAAAAAATATTTTGAAGATTTTTTAGGGCATGGGCTTAGTGGAAGTGTATATGGTAAGCGCTCTAAAATTGATGAGTTTTCTTTAAAAAGTTTTGTGCTTAAAAGGGCAAATGTTGCCTACCCAGATTCAACATCCATTTCTCATGCAAGAAAATTTAAAGGGCGTAATGGGAGTTTAGCTGGTAATATTTTAAAGCGATTTAATGTTATAATGGACTATAGAAATGCTTTAGTGACATTTAAAAAGAATGGATACTATCATGAAAAATTCAGTTATAATAAGAGCGGTATAGAACTAGCACATAACGGTGTTAGATTTGTAAAAGAGAGAGAAAATTATATTTCAGATAATAACTTGAGTAATGAAACTAATCAAAATGGAACAAAAATTGTTTTTGATGCACGTTATAAGTTTTCATTAAAACCAGCATACGAGATTGTAGAGCTAAGGATAGATTCTCCAGCTTATAGAGCTGGATTAAAAAATGGAGATGTAGTATTATCAATTAATGGTAAGCCAGCTCATCATTACACTTTGCAAGAAATAATGTATATGTTTTATGATGATGATGGTAAAAGAATAAGATTGAAAGTAGATAGAGATGATGTTATTTTAAATTATACGTTTCAATTAGAAGATTTTTTTAAATAAAAAAATCCAAGCATTAATGCTTGGATTCAATTTTATAAGCTTTTTAAAGTATTATTGTTCTATAACACTTTTCTTTTTCTTGTCTAATACACTTTCCTTACTAGAATCTACAACAAGACCTTTAATTTTTAAGGCAACTGTTGGAGTTTCAGCATTAGAAATAACAGTAATAGTTTTTCTTATAGGATTTACTCTTTTAGTATCATATTTAACTTCTATTTTACCAGTTGCACCAGGTAATATTGGTCCTTCAGGTTTTTTAGGTATGGTACAACCACAGCTAGATGATACTTTAGAAATTATAAGAGGAGCTTCACCTGTATTTGTAAATTCAAAAACACGTACGCCATTAGATCCTTTTTCAATAGTTCCGTAATCAATAGTTTCTGATTTAAACTCTATTTTTGCTACCTTGTCTTGAGCATTTACAGAGAAACTAATCAGTCCGATAAATAAAATTGTAATTAATTGTTTCATTACTTTTACTTTTAAATTCTGGTCAAACATACTTACTTTTTCCACAATCTACAAAAATATTAGATGTAATGCACGTATGTTAACATATTCAACTTAGTTATAAGTACGTATTACTTTTCTGCTTTTTTCTAAAAAAGGGCTAAACCATTAATATTAACCTTTAATCAATCAATATTATAACTTTCACAGAAAAAGAAATATAAGTACTTTTGCACTTCAATATTCAAAAACTATTCCAAAGTATGCAAATTCCATCAAAATATGATGCAAGTCAGGTAGAAGATAAATGGTACGATTACTGGATGAAACAAAACTATTTTCATTCAGAACCAGATGAAAGAGAGCCGTATACTATAGTGATTCCACCTCCAAATGTTACAGGTGTTTTACATATGGGACATATGCTGAATAATACAATTCAAGATGTATTAATACGTCGTGCGCGTTTACAAGGAAAAAACGCTTGCTGGGTTCCTGGTACAGACCATGCATCTATTGCTACCGAGGCTAAAGTAGTGGCAAAGCTAAAAGAGCACGGTATTAATAAAAATGATTTATCTCGTGATGAGTTTTTAAAACATGCTTGGGATTGGACGCACGAATATGGAGGTGTTATTTTAGAGCAACTTAAAAAACTGGGTTGTTCTTGTGATTGGGATAGAACAAAATTTACCATGGATGACGACATGAGTGAATCTGTTATTAAGGTTTTTGTTGATTTATATGAAAAAGGCTTGATTTACAGAGGGTATCGAATGGTAAATTGGGATCCTGAGGCAAAAACTACATTGTCAGACGAAGAGGTGAATCATATTGAGCGTACTGACAAATTGTACTATGTTAAATATAGAATTGAAGGAGAAGATGGGTTTGTAACCATTGCAACTACCCGTCCTGAGACTATTTTAGGGGATACAGCTGTTTGCATAAATCCTAATGATGAACGTTTTACAGATTTAAAAGGTAAAAATGTAATTGTACCAATCTGTAATCGAATTATTCCAATTATTGAAGACGATTATGTTGATATTGAATTTGGTACAGGTTGTCTTAAAGTTACACCTGCACATGATGTTAACGATAAAGAAATTGGAGACAGGCACAATCTTGAAATTATAGATATACTTAACGAAGATGCGTCATTAAATAGCTACGGATTACATCATGAAGGGAAAGATAGAGTAGTTGCAAGAAAAGATGTGGCAAAAGAGTTAGAGGATATGGGTATTTTGGTAAAAACTGAAGATATAACTCATAAAGTTGGTACAAGTGAGCGTACACATGCAGTAATTGAACCCAGATTAAGTGACCAGTGGTTTTTAAAAATGGAAGAGTTAGCGAAACCAGCTTTAAAATCGGTTTTAGAAGATAGAGATATTAGGTTGTTTCCTAAAAAGTTTGAAAACACCTATCGCCATTGGATGGAAAATGTTCGCGATTGGAACATTTCTCGTCAGTTATTATGGGGACAACAAATTCCAGCTTACTATTACGGAGAAGGCAAAAATGATTTTGTAGTTGCAGAAACAATAGAGCAAGCTCTGGAAAAAGCCAAAGAAAAAACGAATAACACTATACTAACAAATAATGACTTACGCCAGGAGACAGATGCATTAGATACTTGGTTTTCATCTTGGTTATGGCCAATGAGTGTGTTTGATGGGATTAGAAACCCCGAAAACGAAGATATAAAATACTATTACCCAACTAACGATTTGGTTACCGGACCAGATATTTTATTCTTTTGGGTAGCTAGAATGATTGTTGCTGGTTATGAGTATAAAAATGAAAAACCTTTCGAAAATGTTTATTTAACAGGGTTGGTACGTGATAAACAGCGTCGAAAAATGAGCAAATCGTTAGGGAACTCTCCTGATGCTTTAAAACTTATTGAAACCTACGGAGCCGATGGTGTTCGTGTTGGTTTACTGTTGAGTAGTGCAGCAGGAAACGATTTAATGTTTGATGAAGCCTTATGTAATCAAGGGAAAGGTTTTGCTAATAAAGTATGGAATGCATTCAGGTTAATAAATGGTTGGGAAGTATCTGATATAAATCAACCAGAATCCTCTAAAACTGCAATAGATTGGTTTGAAACTAAGTTTCAAAAAATATTAACAGAGATTGAAGATCATTTTAATAAATATAGGCTAAGTGATGCTTTAATGGCTATGTATAAGTTAATTTATGATGATTTTTGCGGATGGTTTTTAGAAATGATAAAACCAGCATATCAGCAACCTATTGATAAGAAAACTTACGATGCGGCAATTTCTATTTTAGAGAATAATTTAAGAATATTACATCCATTCATGCCATTTTTAACTGAAGAAATTTGGCAGCATATTACAGAAAGAACGCCAAAAGAAGCATTAATTGTAGCACAATGGCCAGAAAGTAAAAGGGTAAATAGTACATTAATTTCTGAGTTTGATTTTGCTTCTGAAGTAATTTCTGGTATTCGAACTATTAGAAAACAGAAAAACATTGCCTTTAAAGACCCTATTGGGTTTTCGGTAATTAATAATGAAAAATCTAGTAAAACGTTTGATGCCATTATAGCCAAATTAGGTAACCTAGAAGTTGTTGATTATGTTTCTGAAGCTGTTGAAGGTGCTTTAACATTTAGAGTAAAATCAAATGAATATTTTGTGCCAATGGCTGGAAATATTGATGTTGAAGCTGAAGTTAAAAAGCTGACGGAAGAGTTAAATTATACTGAAGGGTTTTTAAAATCTGTACAAAAGAAACTCTCAAATGAGCGATTCGTTGCAGGTGCACCAGAGCAAGTAGTAGCAAGTGAAAAGAAAAAAGAAGCAGATGCTTTAGCTAAAATTGAAACTTTAAAAACGAGCTTAGCGAGTTTAAACTAAGTTATTCTGTCGAAATTTGCTTAAGTGGAGGTATACGCAGATTTACTTATAACTTAGTATGTTTTCTTATTATTACTTAAAACAGCTAAGGGTTTAATAATGCATTCTACTCTTTTTCTTTAGTTATAAGGCCAAATTGAACAAATTTGTCTATTAGAAAATCGGCATACCTCATGAAGCCTAAATCGGTAAAGTGTACTCCGTCTACAGTTCCTTCATGGTCTATTCCTGTAGCATTTTCACTACTTATATAAAAAATATGTTTAAAACTGCTTTTAATCATTTTTTCGTATTCAATTTTTAAAGCTTTATTCTTTTCATCAATCAAAGTCTCCTCCTTTTTATCTAGAGCTAATGATTCATATAAAAAATTTTCAACAAAAATAATTGGAGTTTCGGGCTGTTTCTCTTTAATTGTTTTTACTAAGGGAATGGTTCTGTTTATTACTTGCTCAGTTGTCATGTTTGGTAAGCATTCAATAACATAAAATAGAGGATTAAATTCCGCAATTAAGTTATTAATTGGTTGTTCCATTTTTCCGTTTCCACTAAAACCAAAGTTTATACAATCAATATTTAATTTTCTGGAAATAATATTGGTATGTGCCATACCAGGACGAGATGCACACCCCCCTTGAGTAATGCTGGTTCCGTAAAAAACTATAGACCTGTCATTCTTTTTTAATGGTTTCTTAATAACACTTGTTGAATCAATTCCTATTTCAATATTCTCAACGCCATCATAAAGAGGTAAGTACATTTTAAATTCTCTCATTTCGTCAGGCATATTTTCTATAAGCGTATATTCATTTTCAATACCAATTGGTCTAGCTGTATTGAGGTATTGCCAATTCCCTTTATTATTAAAATATAAATCAACACCTTTAATTCCGGTTTCAGCCATGTGATTCATTACGTTGTTATTTATAACTTTCCATTTCACACTAATACTAGTGGAATTTGAAAGAAACCTAATTGACATTCCTGCTGAAGCTTTAGACAATTTCCATACAGGTTTTCGAACAATCTCTTTATATGAAAATGGTAACCTGTCAT
Source organism: Gaetbulibacter sp. 4G1 (assembly GCF_002741945.1). Taxonomy (GTDB): domain Bacteria; phylum Bacteroidota; class Bacteroidia; order Flavobacteriales; family Flavobacteriaceae; genus Wocania_A; species Wocania_A spongiicola. The sequence goes on along the minus strand of NZ_MDVN01000020.1, from coordinate 283,693 downwards.
ATCTGTTTTCTTTAAGAGAATCAGCAATTTTAGTGCCTTCTAGTATAAAAAAATCTGCACCATGATAAACGGTAGTAGTTTTTTGCTCTTGAGAATTACAGAAGGTAAGAGGACTTAGAAACAAAGTCATAAAAAAATATTGAAATACTACTTTGTGCTTTTTTAATGCCATAATTATTTGTCTGTCATTTTAAAGCCTAATTTCGTTTGTTATGGTATTTAAGAGCCATAATTTAAAATTTAAGACCCACTGAATGAGCTATATATACTATTAAACGAAGTTAATAGTTTTTTTACCAAGCCAAATAAGTAGTAACAAAAAATTATTTCCGATATAAAAAGTAATTAGTTACCAAGTTTATATACTCTTGCTTAGCTTCGTCTTCGGTAATGTTTTCTGTTTGGAATAAAGCATTGGTTTTGAATGCATTAATTATAGGTTTTTTGCTTCGTGGTTTCCCATAATCGTTAGTTGCTCTTTTGTAATAGGCATAAAGTTTTAATAATACATCAGCAGGAAAAGGCTCTGTATGTGCGTTAACTCGATTTACCGCATCTTGAAACTCTATGTCTAATTCATCATTACTCATTAACTTCTGCAATAATACTTTCGCCACCACGTACTTTTTGGTTTAGCTCTACTTTTATTTTGGTATTTAATGGTAAAAATAAATCTACCCTCGACCCAAACTTTATAAACCCTGAATCTCCACCTTGCGTAGCTTTATCGTTTTGTTTTGCATAGTTAACAATACGTTTCGCTAAGGCTCCAGCAATTTGCCTGTATAACACTTTTCCGTACGTTTCGTTTTCTACAACTACTGTTGTACGTTCGTTTTCTTCGCTTGCTTTAGGGTGCCATGCCACTAAATATTTACCTGAGTGGTATTTACTAAAAATAACATTACCGCTAATTGGGTAACGTGTTACATGAACATTTATTGGAGACATAAACACACTTACTTGTAGGCGTTTTTCTTTAAAGTATTCTTTTTCAAAAACTTCCTCAATAACAACAACTTTGCCATCAACAGGAGAAAGTACTTGTTTATTATTTAAAACGGTATGACGTTTAGGGTTTCTAAAAAACTGAAGAATTAATATTAAGAAAGCCAGTAATGCAATCAAAATAAGTGTTCGTAGCCATTGAATACTTATAAAGCTGTCTACTAGTAAAAATGATGCAACAATTATAACAAGTGTTACGAATATAATTTTATAACCTTCTTTATGAAACATATTGTAAAATTCTTAAAAATAAATATATAAATGGTGCTGCAAAAATAATACTATCTAATCTATCTAGTAATCCGCCATGCCCTGGCATAATAATGCCACTGTCCTTTACTTGAGCTTGCCTTTTAAATTTCGACTCAATTAAATCGCCTATCGTTCCAAAAACACTAATAATAATGCTTAAAATCAACCAATTAGTAAAGTTTAATGTTTCTGTAAAGGTAGCAATAAAATAGCTTGCAATACAGGAAAAGAATAAGCCACCTAAGAAACCTTCAACAGTTTTTTTTGGAGAAATTTTTTCGAATAGCTTTTGCTTTCCAAAGTTTTTACCAACTAAATAAGCAAACGAATCGTTTACCCAAACTAAAATAAAAGAGCCTAGTAATATATTTGGATTATAAGTGTGATGGTAGTTTGCTATTAATATTAAAAATACAAAAGCACTAGAAATATAAAAGGTTGTAAGAATAAATCGCTTAGAACTAAACAAAGGAATGGTTTTTTCTGAAAACAAATCTTTTATTAAAAACAGTTCTACAAAAATGGTGATTACCATTAAAATTTGTGTGGCTTCATCCAAACCTTTATTGGTGTTTAAAACTAATTGCCAATAGCCAAAAACCATATAGAGTACAATAAATATAAAGTAGGGAACAATACTTTTTAACTGAATAAGTTTTTGAAATTCGCCAATAGAGATTAGTCCAAAAACAAAAAATAGAATAATTAAGGCATGCTCGTTAAATAAGCAGCCGATTAATAGTAAAACGTAAATCAAACCAGATAAGGCTCGTATTAAAGTTTCCTTCATCTATAAATCTTCTAAAAGGAGTAGGTATAGGTTTTTTGCACTACTGCCATAACTTAAAAAATCTTTGTCATCATCAGATTTAAAATGTTTTATAGCGGTAATATTTGTTGGAATTTTTTGTCTGTTTTTAGATTTAATACCACGTAAACCTTCTCCAATATTTTCAACAATTTGACTTGTAGTAGCAAAAACAATAAAGTTTATTGGCAGTTCTGGAAGTTTCTTCTCGTATATTTGTTTTGATGAAATAAGTAAAGAACCGTCGTTAGCAATTAAGTTTTCGCAGGTGGTTAAGAAAAAGGTAGAGTCACTAATTTTTGTGGTGGTTTGTAAATTAGAGTTTTTAAATTTTTCTTTTAAATTCTCATCTAGGAGAAGAGTTTTTTTATCATTCCACTTGTTTTCATCAATGATATTACCTAAGTTTTGGAAGATTTCATTCAAATCTTCGCAATACAAAAACTTACCTCCATTAGCTTTAAAGTTTATGGTAAACCTTTCGTCTATTGGTAGTTTTATTTCGGGCATATATTTGCCTCTATCATTGGATTTTAGCTCTTGCTGCGAACTGTCAGACTTTGAACCAAAAATTTTTCTAAAAAGACTCATTTAGATTGTTGCTATTAACTCAATTTTCATGGGTTTTATCAAATATAAAAAATCTTAAATTAACCATAGGCTTAATTTAAGATTTTTACTAAAAGCTTAACAAAATTTGTTATGAATTTATTCTTCTTCTTCGGTAATCTTTCCTTTTTCTGCTTCTTCAGAGTTACTTTTTTCAAAAGGACGTTTACCAAATATCTTTTCAAGATTATCTTTAAAAATAACTTCTTTCTCAAGAAGAACTTCAGCAAGCTCTGTTAATTTGTCTTTATTTTCTTCAAGTAATTTTAAAGCACGTTGGTATTGCTCTTCAATAATTGCAGAAATTTCTTTATCAATTAATTCTGCAGTTTGTTCACTATAAGGTTTTGAAAAACCGTACTCACTTTGACCTGAAGAATCGTAATACGTTAAATTACCAATTTTATCACTAAGCCCATAAACTGTAACCATAGCTCTAGCTTGTTTGGTTACCTTTTCTAAATCACTTAAAGCACCAGTAGAAATTTTGTTAAAAATTACTTTTTCTGCTGCACGACCACCAAGAGCTGCACACATCTCGTCTAGCATTTGTTCAGGACGAACAATTAAACGCTCTTCGGGTAAATACCAAGCAGCACCTAGAGATCTTCCACGAGGAACAATTGTGACTTTAACTAGAGGAGCGGCATGTTCTAACATCCAACTTGTAACTGCATGACCAGCTTCATGAAAAGCAACTGCTCGCTTTTCGCTAGGTGTTATGATTTTATTTTTCTTTTCTAAGCCACCAATAATTCTATCAACAGCATCTAAAAAGTCTTGTTTATCTACTGCTTTTTTTCCATTTCTGGCAGCAATTAAAGCAGCTTCGTTACAAACGTTTGCAATATCAGCACCAGAAAATCCTGGTGTTTGTTTTGATAAAAAATCTAAATCTAAATTCTTAGCTTTTTTAAGAGGCCTTAAGTGAACTTCAAAAATTTCTTTACGCTCTCTGACATCAGGAAGATCAACAAAAATTTGTCTATCAAAACGACCTGCACGCATAAGTGCTTTATCTAAAATATCTGCTCTATTGGTTGCAGCAATAACTATTACATTAGTATTAGTTCCAAAACCATCCATTTCTGTTAGAAGTTGATTTAGTGTGTTTTCACGTTCATCATTACTACCAGACATTGCGTTTTTACCTCTAGCACGACCAATGGCATCAATCTCATCAATAAATATAATTGAAGGTGATTTTTCTTTGGCTTGTTTGAATAAATCACGTACACGTGATGCACCAACACCTACAAACATCTCAACAAAATCTGAACCTGATAAAGAAAAGAAAGGTACTTTAGCCTCACCGGCAACAGCTTTTGCTAGTAAGGTTTTACCTGTTCCTGGAGGGCCTACAAGTAGAGCCCCTTTTGGTATTTTTCCACCTAGTGTTGTGTATTTTTCTGGGAATTTAAGAAAGTCTACAATTTCTTGAACTTCCTCTTTAGCCCCTTCTAAACCTGCAACATCTTTAAAGCTCGTTTTAACTTCAGTGTTTTGATCGAATAATTTTGCTTTAGATTTTCCTATGTTAAAGATTTGGCCACCTGCACCTCCACCTGCGCCTCCAGACATACGACGCATAATAAATATCCAAACACCAATTAATAGAATAAAAGGTAAAATACCTAATAGAAAATCTCCCCAAACGTTTTCTTTAGTATCCCAACTAAGAATATCATATTTGTTAATGGCTTTTAAATCATTTTCAAAATTTTGAAGATCACCAATTTCAAATTTGTAATTAGGTAGCTTAGTTGCCGAAGGAATAAAAGTTTTTGGCTTAGAGCTTTTATGAACCTCTTTTTCTTGGGCTTCTTTTGTTAAGTATACTTGAGCAATACGCCTATTTATAATTTCTACTTTTTCAACATCATTATCTTCAGCATATTTAAAAAATTCAGAAGGTGTTATAGTTCCACCATCTTGATAACTACCACTGCTAAATAATTGAAACCCTAAAAATATTGCTAATACAATACCGTAAATCCAATACGGGCTAAACTTAGGTTTTTTTTCTTTTATATTTTTTTTGTCGTTTGCCATTTGTTTCTTTTAGTAACTAGTTTCTATTACTGTTGTTTTTGCATCACCCCAAAGACTTTCAATATCATAATATTCTCGAATATGCTTTTGAAACACATGTACAACAACATTAACATAGTCTATTAATACCCATTCGGCATTATCTAAACCTTCGGTATGCCAAGGATTATCTTTAAGTTCTTTGCTTACCTTTTTTTGTATCGAATTGACTATGGCGTTTACTTGAGTGTTTGAAGTTCCTTCACAAATTATAAAGTAATCACAAACCGTATTTTCAATATCTCTTAAATCTAGAATACTAATCTCTTTACCTTTAACATCTTCAATGCCATTTATTATTACAGATATTAATTGGTCTGGGCTTATTTTTTCTTTCGCCATTAATTTTATTTAATTTGTGCAAAGTTATTATTTTTTTAGTTCTTTATACTTTAAAATAATCATAAGATTTTAAAGGTTTAAAATAACTTGTAAATGCGTATAATCAAACTTAATGCCATCGATTCTACAAATTCTTTTTTAAAAGAGATGATTTGTAATGAAACTGTGGCCGATTATACCATTGTTGTTGCAGAACATCAAACTAATGGCCGTGGCCAAATGGGGACTAATTGGGACTCGGACAAGGGTAAAAACCTTATGTTTAGCTTATTTAAAGATTTGAGTATACATGTTGTTGAATTTCCTTTTTACATTAGCATGGCTATTTCTTTGGCTATTTTAAAGGCTTTAAAAACATTAAATATTCCTGATTTGCATATTAAATGGCCTAACGACATTTTGTCAGCAGACAAGAAGATTTGTGGAATTTTGATTGAAAATGTCATAAAAAACAAGCTTAACTCTACAATAATTGGAATTGGTATTAATGTTAACCAAACAGAATTTATTAACCTCCCTAGAGCATCGTCTTTAAAAAACATAACTGGGGTTCATTATAATTTAGATGAGATTTTGCGAAGCATTATAAAACATACTAAATCATATTCTAATCTTTTACAACAAGGCAAATATGATGCTGTTAAAAATGAATATGAAGCCAATTTATTTAGAAAAAATAAACCTTCAACTTTTAAGAATGTTGAAGGAGATTTATTTTCTGGTTTTATAATAGGTGTTACCAAATATGGTAAGCTGCAAGTGCTTTTAGAAGATGAAGTTGTTAAAAAATTTGACCTAAAAGAAATTACTTTAATGTACTAAATAGCATTTGGAATACTTGTAGCAAGAGTTTCAATAAACTTACTAATAGGCCCTTTAATCATCATAGCCATCATAGGGTTAAAGTCGCCAGTAAATTCTAATTGTACTTCGCTAGAGCCATTTTCGGTTTCAGTAATATTTCCAATTAGAGAAAAATCTAATTTACCACCAGCAGCTCCAAGTGTAATTTTATTAGGTGCCACGGCTTCTTTCTTTTTAAGTATTATTTCTGGCATACCTTTTAAAGCAAAAAGAAACTTATCATTCTCTAAAACTTCAAATTTACTTATGTTTTCGGGCATTAATGCTTCAAAATTTTTAACATCAGATAAAAAATCAAATACTTCTTGAGGTGATTTACTAACGCTAATTTTAGGTGATTCTAAATTCATAATTAATTATTTTTAATGAGATATATCAATTAGCGTTCCATTCACTCGGGTTGGAATTCCATTCAGACAAAGTTTCCAGTTCTTTTTGCGATATATAATTTGTTTCTAAAGCCTGTTCAAGTAAACTTTCGTAATTACTTAAAGTATGTAGATTTACATTTTCTTTTTTAAAATTTTCTGTTGCAATATCAAAACCATAAGTAAAAATGGCTACCATACCTTTTACGTTAATATTGGCTTCTTTTAAAGCTCTTACAGCATTTAAACTACTTTTACCCGTACTAATTAAATCTTCTACAACTACAACATTTTGCCCGCTTTCAATGAAGCCTTCTATTTGGTTTTTGCGTCCATGCCCCTTGGCATCTGGTCTAACATATATAAAAGGTAAACCCATGTATTCTGCAACTAACATACCTATACCTATAGCACCAGTTGCTACGCCGGCAATTACATCGGGTTTGCCATATTGTTTTTCAATTTGTTTGCCCATTACCTCTCGTATATAGTTTCGAATAGGTGGGAAAGATAATATTATTCTGTTATCACAATAAATAGGTGATTTCCATCCAGAAGCCCATGTGAAAGGCTCTTTAGGGCTTAATTTTATAGCGTTAACTTGTAATAAAACTTCAGCGGTTTTTCTAGCGGTATTTTTGTTAAAAATCATAGAAGCAAAATTACACATAAATTTATTTCTATTTAGCTGAAGATTGATGAATAAAATTATTTTTTTTAACAATAGTTAAAATGTGTTTAAAAATGATATTTTTACCAAAACGAAATTGTTAAGCAAACTTATATGCAAAAAATTTTTGTTAATGATAAACCTATTATTTTAACGACTAAAGTTGAAAAAGAAGAAGGCTTTAAAAATTATTTGCTTAAAACTGTAGATTTAGCTAAAGTTATTAGAACTCTAAACAGAACAAAGCTAAAAGAGGCTAGACTTATAGGGAAAAAGGAAAAAAAGTTACTTAAAAAATTTCTTAAAAAGCTACCAAATGTAGTTGCAGGTGGAGGAAAAGTATATAATGACGATGGAGATATTTTATTTATTTATAGAAATGATAAATGGGACTTGCCTAAAGGAAAAACCGAAGGTAACGAAACTATAGAAAGAACGGCTATTAGAGAAGTTACTGAAGAAACAGGTGTTGGTGGATTAAAAATTACAAAGCCTTTAGAAACTACGTACCATATTTTTAAGCGCAATGGGAGATATAAAATAAAGATAACTTATTGGTTTGAAATGAAAACAAGTTTTAAAGGAAAGCTTTATCCACAAGAAAATGAAGGCATTAGTAAAGTTGAATGGCTTAATAAAGAACAAACAAAAAAAGCACTAAAGAATAGTTATGCCAATATTAAAGCTTTGGTTTAGGGTTTTTAAGCTTGTTTATTACTCAATTGATACAAAGTTGTTACGTTTTTTTAATTAGTAACCCTATAAACAGGATACTGTAAATGTGCTTTCTCATAATATTCACTTTGTTTATGTATCCAATCTAACTGGGCATACCAATTATTTGTAAAGGCTTTATTAGATTGTTTTTTTGCATTGAAAGCTATTCTTAGTTTTTCATTATTATTTAATAATTCAAGCGCTTTGTCTTCCCATATGTAAGGTGAAAACCCTTCTTTTTGTTGCAAAATAGCATCAAAAAAATTCCAATTAAAAAATGAATCAGGCGCTTGTGGTTCTAAAGTTTCAATAATGTATCTAAGCGAAGGTTGATTTGTTTTTATAACATAATCCCCTTTTTTGAACGTCAATTTCTCTGTTTTTAAAGATACCGAAACATTATAGTGCGGATAATGCCCTTCATAAGCTTGCTGTCTTGTTTTATAATCTTCAATTTTATAGCTCTCTACTGCAAAGATAGAATCACTTTTTAACTGGTGTATTTCTACTTGATTCAATTTTAATAAATCTAATATTCGATGCCAACCTTGTGGAATAATATAAGCTGTTGGAATTTCAATTTCTAAAGCGGGTTTAAAATAGTTTTGATATTTAATATTTTTAGTAAACGGCTTATTTCTGTCATATTTTAAGCGGTTAAAACCTGTTACATCACTTTTTATGCTTTCACCTTCAAAACCTTTAAAACTTAAAGTAGAGGTTTTAGTGGTATCAATTTCCCAGTTTAGCGTGTATTTTTTTTTAGATAGAATATTACTGTTTGCTTTTTTACGTAGTGCAGTAATTTTATCACCATGCTCTTCTGTAATTTCAATCATTGTTCTCATCAATTCATAAGTCCCTTCAACACGTTGTTTGTAAGGTTTAAGCATATGGGTTTCTACCATCATGCCTAGGGTATTAAACAAAGTTGTGTAACCAGTTGAGTAACGTGGATAATCCATAAATTGAGAAAACCCTTTTTCCGGAACTTGATTAAAAACATTTACATAGGGTGTAATATCCCAATCTTTTGTAGTTAGCTTTTCTTCTAATTTGGGCATCATTTCATTATGTACATAATTACCCAAATCTCCATTAAGTTTATTGTGTTGAGTGAATAAATGGGTTAAAGTATATTGATAGTCGGCACCATTACTAACATGATTATCTATAAAAACATCGGGTTTTACTAAATGAAAAATTTTAGCAAAGGTCTCAGCATTTTTGGTATCACATTTTATAAAGTCGCGGTTTAAATCATAATTTCTGGCATTGCCTCTAAAACCATAATTTTTAGGACCATTTTGATTGGTGCGTGTTGTTGAGTTTCTGTTTAAACTTCCACCAACATTATAAATAGGAATTGTAACTATTACAGTATTTTTAGGAGCTTTTATTTTACCGTTTACTAAATCTCTAAAAAGCATCATTGTAGCATCAATACCGTCAGATTCACCTGGATGAATCCCGTTATTAATTAAAATAATGCGCTTGTTTTTATGTATTTCAGAAAAATCAAATTGAAATTCATTATTTAAAGTAACAATATGTAATGGTTTACCCGAATCTGTTTCTCCAATCTCTTGAATTGAAATTTCTGGATAAGCATTAGATAAATCTCTATAAAACTTAATGGCTTGTTCGTAAGTTACAGTTTCAATGCCTTCAGATTTTTCAAAATGAGTTTCAAAATCATAATACGGTTTTTCATTTGAATTTTTGCAAGACACAACTAAAATTAAAAGCACTATAAGAATTCTCATTTTAATTAAATTTTTGATTTAAATTTTTTAATGAAAAGATATTTTTTTTGAAAATACTATAAAACTACAATATTATTATAATTATAGCTTTTCAAAGCTATTTAACTTAAATAAAATGTAGTAACTTACAGTAATTGTATATTGCTAAAAGGAAAAACAGCAACGTGTTGTTTTTAAGTTTTATAAGTCTCTCATTAAAATAAATTTATGAAGATTTGTAATTTATCTTTTGGAAAAATTGTTATTTTAAGTAAAAATCTAGCTGAGGTTATTGTTGATGATGGGGTTCTTATAGATGAAGTTAAAGTTGCCGAATATCACGATTTTTTACTCAATTCTCTTGAATCTCCCTTTTCATTACTAATAAATAAAAAGAATGCTTATAGCTATACGTTTTCTGCTCAAAAAAATATTGCTAGTTTAAAACAAATTAAAGCCATGGCTGTAGTGGCTCATACCACAGGAGGAGTAATGTCTACAGAAACATTAATAAATGTAAATGGAAATTATAAATTGAATATTAGAGTATTTTATAAAAGAGAGGAAGCGGTAACTTGGTTAGGTAGTTTAGAATAAGTGGTAATTGATTATTTCTCAAACGTTTTAGCACACTCTTTAATAAATATAGTAATAAGCACTTGTGCATCTCCATATTAACCTTAAATTTGCCGCTTCTTAAAACAAACCATTATGACTGAGTTTATTAGAAAGCGAACAGCAAATGCTAAAAATGATATTTTAAGCGGAATTACTGTAGCTTTAGCATTAGTGCCAGAAGCCGTAGCGTTTGCATTTGTTGCTGGTGTTGATCCGTTGGTTGGATTGTATGCAGCATTTATGATTGGTATAATAACCTCTATTTTTGGTGGTCGACCAGGAATGATAAGTGGAGCAACCGGAGCTTTAGCAGTAGTTATGGTAAGCTTAGTTGCTGAAGGAAATGCGATGGGTGCAGAAGGCGAGCAACTAGGGTTGTATTATTTGTTTGCTACGGTTATTTTAATGGGAGTTATACAAATGTTAGCTGGTATTTTTAAGCTAGGAAAATTTGTAAGACTCATTCCGCATCCTGTAATGATGGGGTTTGTAAATGGTTTAGCTATTGTGATTTTCTTATCGCAATTAGGCATGTTTAAAGATGTAAATGGCGATTGGTTTACAGGAAATAGTCTATGGGTAATGATAGGTCTTGTTGCATTGACTATGGGGATTATGTTTGGTTTGCCAAAACTTACTAAAAAATTACCTGAAGCATTGATTGCTATTTTGGTGGTTTCTGCTATAGTAATTTTTGGAAATTTAGATGTTGCAACCGTAGGTAGCTTTATTCGAGATGGAGGAGGAGAAGGGTTAAAAGGAGGATTACCACAGTTTCAAACCGATATATTTAGTAAAGTTCCTTTCAACTTAGAAACTATAAAATTTATTTTTCCGTACGCTATAATATTGGCAGCTATTGGTTTAATTGAATCATTAATGACTTTAAATTTAGTTGATGAGTTAACCGAAACTAGAGGGAACACTAATAAAGAATGTTTAGCCCAAGGCGGAGCCAATATTGTAACAGGTCTTTTTGGTGGTATGGGTGGTTGCGCCATGATTGGACAATCGTTAATTAACATAAAAGGGGGTGGCCGTGGCAGACTTTCAGGTATAGTTGCAGCACTAATGCTGTTAGTGTTTATTTTGTTTGCTTCTGGTCTTATCGAACAAGTACCTATAGCAGCTCTTGTAGGAGTAATGTTTATGGTAGTTATTGGCACGTTTGCATGGAGTAGTTTTAGAATTTTAAACAAAATACCTTTTAGTGATGTTATTGTTTTGGTTGCAGTGTCAGCCTTAACCGTAATTTTTGATTTGGCAATTGCTGTAATTGCTGGAGTTATTATAAGCGCATTGGTATTTTCGTGGGAAAACGCAAAACGTATTCGAGCTCGTAAGCGTATGCGTGAAGATGGTACTAAAATATATGAAATTTGGGGACCATTATTCTTCGGTTCTATTATAGCGTTTAATGAAAAGTTTGATGTAAAAAATGATCCTGAAAATGTTGAGGTAGATTTTGTTGAATCTCGTGTGAGCGACCATTCTGCTATTGAAGCCATCTTTAACTTAGTTAATAAATATGAAGCAGAAGGAAAATCAATTAAACTAAAGCATTTAAGCGAAGATTGTAAAATATTACTTTACAAATCAAGCCCAAAATTCAGAGAAGTTATTGTAGAAGATATTGATGATCCACGTTATCATTTAGCCGAAAACCCTGAAGCATTTACTAAAGGACTTTCAGAATATAAGCTTTAATATTTGAGCGTTACCACAAGGGTCGGGCTTTCCATTATATCTTTTTTTGTTATAGCAAGTAATGAGCGACGCGGCTATTTGTTAAATTTTAGTTTTAAATAAAGTTGTTTTATCTTTTAAAAAAAGGATGCCATTGCAATCCCTAACGCAAAAAAAGACCTATCGCATAGGTCTTTTTAACTGTTCTTTTACTCGGTCAAACGATTTTTTACTAGCACGTTCCCAGCGGTAAATCTTATATTTTTTACCTTTATTAGCTTCTCGTTTTTTATCACTTTCACGTTTTTCTTTTAACCAATTAAAACGTTTTTTTATAATGGTAAAGCCTAATTCATCTTCACAACCAATGCTCTCAAGCGCATTTAAAGCAGCAATCGATACATTCTGAATCTTATCATTTATGGCTTCAAAAAGTACAGGAATAGATGATGTGTAACCAGTAACGCCTAAAGCTTCAGCAGCCAACTGTCTTGATTTGTAGTTTCCATGTTTTAAAACATACTCCAACTTTTCAATTTCATCAGTATGCATCCAAAAGCGTATTGTCCTTTCAGATGGCTGAACAAGATTGAGTTTGAAAAGCAAGTATGTAACTTGATGGAACATGAATTCTTAAATAAATCATTATACTTATTAGTATATAATTAGTAAGAATTGTTACATAAAACTCATTCAAATCGATTCTTTGAATTACTTGTAAAATGAACTATCATCAACTAAAAGAATAGCAAATTTTATAATAAGGTGATTTCATTTTTTAGATAAATAAAATCAATATTTAAAAACACTGATATTTTTTATTAATCTAAATTTCTAGATTGACCATTTAGTAATTTCCATCCATCGTAACGTTTTACTAATGTGCCAGACTCAATAATTTTAAATTTAGTTACAGTGTTTAAAGTATCTACCATTTTTCCTTTTACAATTCCCGAATAACTAGCTAAACTATCTGTAAGAGGAAATACTTTTAAAGTATCAAACGACAATTGAATTTTGCTAATTAATTTATCATTGGCTATTAAAATATTTTTAACAGAGTCGTAAGTTAATGCTGAGTTATAATTTGGGGGTACCCAGAAAAAATCTTTGGAATTATCTAGATAGTCAAATTCTGCAGTAAGACCTTGCTTTTTTATATCACCGTGGTAGTCAGCAAACATGTTTTCAACTTCTTTAATAACAAGTTCTTCATTTATCGGAATTGTTTTTTGGACAGCATTTTTACATCCAATAATGTTAAATATTAGAGTTATTATATATATGTATTTAAATTTCATTTTACGCGTACACTTTTCGGAACCAACTTTGTGTAATCACCATTATTTCTAATAACATCTCGGACTATAGAAGAGGCGATGTACGATGTTTTAGCCGCTGTTAAAAGAAATACCGTTTCAATAGGCGCAAGGTCTCTGTTGGTATGGGCTATAGCTTTTTCAAATTCAAAATCGGCAGGATTTCTTAATCCTCTTAAAATAAATTCAACTCCAATTTCTCGACAAAAATCAACGGTCAAGCCTTTGTATGATACAACTTTTACTTTAGGTTCATCAGCAAAAGCATCTTCAATAAATTTCATACGTTCATCAAGAGAAAACATATATTTTTTATCGGCATTCACACCAATAGCCACAATAATTTCATCAAATAAAGTAACGCCACGCTTAATAATATCGTAGTGTCCTAATGTTAATGGGTCAAATGACCCTGGAAATATGGCTCGTTTCATAAATATAAAATTACAACTTTTATCTTAAAGCTTCTTCTATAGCATTATTAAATAAGTCTTCTAGACTAATGCCAGCAGCAGCTGCTTGTTGAGGTAATATACTTTCTCTAGTTAATCCAGGAATAGTGTTTACCTCTAGTAAATGTGGTTCACCATTTTTAAAAATATATTCACTTCGGCTAAAGCCTTTCAATTTTAAAATTTCATATACTTTTTTAGCTACTACATTTACTTTTTCTTCTTGTTCATTGCTTAAACGAGCAGGAGTAATTTCTTGAGATTCGCCCAAATACTTTGCCTTATAATCAAAAAAATCGTTATTACTTACTATTTCTGTAATTGGTAACACTTTGGTTTTACCTTTATAGTTAATAACACCAACAGACACTTCGGTTCCATCTAAAAATGATTCAATGATTATTTCATCGTCTTCTTTAAAAGAATCATCAATAGCAGTTTTAAGTAGTTCTTTTTTGTATACTTTGGTTATACCAAAACTACTACCAGCTTTATTAGCTTTAACAAAACATGGTAAGCCTACTTTATTAATTATTGCATCTTCATTAACAGTATCTCCAAGGTTTAAATAAAACGATTCAGCTGTTTTAATTCCATAAGGTTTTAATACGCTTAAGCAATCACGTTTATTAAATGTTAAAGCAGCTTGATACATACCACAACTTGTATGTGGCATGTTTATTAATTCAAAATAACCCTGCATAAAACCATCTTCTCCAGGCGATCCATGAATTGCATTAAATACACAGTCAAAGGTAGTTTTTGTACCATTTATGCTAACTGAAAAGTCGTTTTTATCAATTTGAAATTCATTACCGTTACCATTAACATAAACCCATTTATCTTTAAAAATATGAATGCGGTAAATGTTATATTTTGATTCGTCTAAGGATTCAAAAACTACATTTCCGCTTTTTAATGAGATTTCATATTCGCTAGAATATCCTCCCATAATAATGGCAATATTTTTTTTCATTTATATTTAAATACTTTTTCTGTCAGTCTAAAACCTACAATAAAACGTAAGTATAATAAGTTAAGCTAAAATATCATATATATTGCAAAAGAAAAAACAGTTCTGTTTTTATATATTTGCCGTATCGAAAATTATAATAGATGAGCATTATTAAATTTCTTGTAAGTAAAACATTTTTTACTCAAATTGCTTTAGCAATAGTTGCATTAGTTGTTTTTTGTTTTATTATGTTATCGTGGTTAAAATCATCAACAAATCATGGTGATTTTGAGACAGTACCAGACTTAACAGGAAAATCTATAAGTGTTGCAGAAATTGAATTAAAAGAGAATAATTTAGTCATGCAAATTCAAGACTCTGCAAATTTCAACCCTAATTATCCAAAATTTTCTGTTATAGAACAAGACCCACCAGTAGGGACAAAAGTTAAAGAGGATAGGAAAATTTATATAACATTAAACCCTTCTGGATATAGAAAAGTAAGAGTGCCTAATTTGATAGAAAGCACTTTAAGGCAAGCAAAACCAACATTAGAAGCTTTAGATTTTAAAGTAGGGAAACTCACTTATGTTGATAATATTGGTAGAGATATTGTGTTAAAAATGGCACATAAAGGCAAAACCATACAAGCTGGAGACATGCTGCCAAAAACTGAAAAAATTGATTTAGTTCTTGGTAATGGAAATCGGCCATCTACTAAGAATTAATAGAATACTTCAATACGCATTGATTCAATAAAATGGAAAACTATACACCGCAATTACCCGATGAGGATAATTTATACGAGCATTATTCTTTTACGGTAGATAAAGGGCAAACACCATTACGTATAGATAAATATTTAATGAATTTTGTTGAAAATGCTACGCGAAATAAAATTCAAGCTGCAGCAAAAAACGGAAGTGTTTTTGTAAACAACGTGCCTGTAAAATCTAACTATAAAGTAAAACCTTTTGATGCTATTCGGGTGTTATTTGCACATCCGCCTTTTGAAAATTTATTAGTAGGAGAAGATTTAGATATTGATGTGATTTATGAAGATGATGAACTTTTAGTTGTAAATAAACAAGCAGGAATGGTGGTGCACCCTGGTCATGGAAATTATTCGGGCACTTTAATAAATGGGCTAATTCATAGATTTGATAATTTGCCAAATAACTCAAGTGAGCGCCCAGGATTAGTGCATAGAATTGATAAAGATACAAGTGGACTTTTAGTGGTTGCTAAAACTGAAAAAGCAATGACACATTTGTCTTTACAATTTGCCGAAAAAACTAGCGAACGCGAATACGTAGCTATTGTTTGGGGTAATATGGAAGAAGATGAAGGAACTATTGAAGGCAACATAGGGCGCCATCCCAAGAATCGATTACAAAACACTGTTTTTATTGATGATGAGGCAGATAAAGGTAAGCCAGCTATAACACATTATAAGGTTTTAGAGCGTTTAGGTTATGTAACTTTGGTGTCTTGCAAGTTAGAAACTGGCAGAACCCATCAAATACGTGTGCACATGAAACATATTGGGCATACCTTGTTTAATGATGCCAGATATGGTGGTGAAAAAATTTTAAAAGGCACTACATTTACTAAATACAAACAGTTTGTAGAGAATTGCTTTAAAATACTTCCAAGACAAGCTTTACATGCAAAAACATTAGGTTTTAAGCATCCTAAAACAGGAGAGTTTATGCGTTTTGATACATCAGTTCCTGATGATATGCAACAATGTATTGAAAAGTGGAAAGCTTATTCTAAGCATCAAGAATTATAGTAATCTTGCCATTCTTGTTTTTGGTTTTAGCTTTTATTTTACATTCCTAAGTTTGGTAAATGCTTTACTTTATGATACATTAAAGCGGCTGTAATACAGTTTTTTAATGCTTCTTCTGGAATTTTGTTATTGATGTTAAAAACCATGGCACGAGAACCTTCAAAAGTAAAAGTGTCTTTATAAATCATTTTAAAGGTTGGGATTAATTTACTAGTACATTGAAAATACATGGCGTATTGGTTTGGTTCTCCTTTTTTTTGATTTATTCTTATAGTACTTCCTTTTTTTGTTAAAAAGCTAGGTTCTCCCCACTTTAAGGTTTCTTCTATCGTTGTTATTTCGGCAATACCATTAGCCGTTTCAATAATTAAATGCCTAAGATGTAATAGTTTACTTCTAACTGAATCCGGATAATTATTAAAAACCATTTCCACTTTCGGGTTAGTATTTATTTGAAGATTTGCCATTGCTTATCAATTAAATATAGAAAAGAATAATTGTATTATTTTACGAAGTAGTTAGTGTACTTTTATGCTTCAACTTTTCCTTTATAGCACAAGCAGTTTTTGTAATAGCTAATCCACCTTTACCTGTACATTTATTACAAGAAGGCATTTGTAGACTTACTGATGATACTGTTTCAATGACTTCATTTAAAGGAATAAGTGCATTATAACCAGCACAAGCCATGGTTGCTGATGATAATGCATTAACAGCTGCACTTACATTTTTTCCTAAGCATGGTGCTTCTACACGATCTGCAATTGGATCGCAAATCAACCCAATCATATTCTGAATAGCCATTGAAGCTGCGTCAATAGCTTGTTTTGCCGAACCTCCAAATAATTGTACAATTCCGGCTGCTGCCATTCCAGCTGATGCACCACATTCCACTTGACAACCATGTTCTTCAGCAGAGAAACCAGGGCCTTGAGCAAAATAAACTCCAATAATTCCAGTTGCAAAATAAGCTTGAATTAATTCATCATGAGACGCGTTTATGTCATCAGCGACAGCTCTTAAAACACCTCCTACAACACCACAGGAACCAGCGGTTGGATTTGCAACAACAACTTCCATGGCGCTTTTAGA
Organism: Gaetbulibacter sp. 4G1; assembly: GCF_002741945.1. Lineage (GTDB taxonomy): Bacteria > Bacteroidota > Bacteroidia > Flavobacteriales > Flavobacteriaceae > Wocania_A > Wocania_A spongiicola. The sequence goes on along the minus strand of NZ_MDVN01000020.1, from coordinate 266,302 downwards.
CTCCATAATGGCAGATACATTGGCTATGATTTTATTTACAACAGAATGCTCTAGAATTTTCTTTTTCTTTTGAGCATCATCAATTAAATGTGATTGTCGGGGCAATATTCTATCTTCATAATAAGTGCCTTCTAAACCCGTTTTAATACTATTTTCAATTATAGCAACAATACTTTTCATTTTATCTACCACTTCTTGATCATCTAAACCGCTCTGATTTTTTTCATATAGTAAGCCTAAAGCTGCAAGATCAAGATTTTTTTGTTCTGCATACTCTAAAAGAGATGCTACAGTTGTAAAAGGTAATTCTGATTCATTTCCTGATATAATTGGTAATACTGGTTTTATAATAGTTAATTCATCAAAAGGTATTGTGTCTTTTAATTTATTAATGGTTTCTATTGAAATCACTTTTGAGAATTTAATGTTTACTAATCGCTTTTCGTTATTAAAAGATTCTGATATGGACTTGCTTTCTGTGAATAATATCAAAAGGCCTTGTAAATGAATGTTTTTAGAAACACCCTTTAGAAGTAACTCATAGTAACCTCCATTAATACTTACTTTAAAACCATCTATGTCTTGAATTTCGAATGAGCCACCGCCAATTGATATGGCTGTAACTTTTGTTTGCTTTCCTTGAGTACCTTCTAATGCTAATCTAAATGTATTTGCATGATTGGTTTGGTAGCTATTTACCTCATATTGGATTGATATTCCTTTTTCATCAGCTATTTGTTCAGTATTCTTTATTTGGTCATCAGACATTTCTATCCCTAATAAGCCACCTTCAATACCAATTGTAGTTCCTTGGTCTCTATAGTTTGGAGCCCAGGCACCATCTTTGTCAAAATCAATAATAGCTTTTGTAAGAGGCTCGTTTAAAATATCCATGCATATTTTAGCTGCACGCCATGATGCTGCTGTATGAGAACTAGACGGGCCTCTCATAATTGGTCCAATGACATCATTAAAAATCCCTGGTCTATTTTTCATAATTTTTTAAAATTCAATATAACGGTAATGCTATTGAGTAGTTTCTAAACGAAGATAGCTGTTTTTTTGCAAAATTATTTAAGCATAGTTCCTTAACATCGAAGAGAATAAGCGTATTTAAACTATTAAATGTATTTTTCGAAAGTTCGTTTAACGTGTTTGTGTATGATTAGTTGCGGAATCGTCCGCAGGATGATTCCGATGGAAATCAGTAATTAAATATAAGAATAAACCTTTCTCTTAACCAACTAGCGCAGCAATTAATTATACACGTTGTTGGGCGAAGTTTTAGAGTTCTGGATTTAATTCTTCAGCTGTTTGAATTGAAATGGATAAATCTTTTTTAATTTTCCTTCTTTTTCTTTTTTGATAATCAGTAAAATCATGAGACGCTAAAATTTTTTCATGTGAATTATAAGCAACACGCAAAAACATTCTGTCTTTTTTATTTGAAATGATTTGTTCAATATAATTTTTGTGATTATTTGGTATTTTGTTAGAAACAAAGTCTAATCTACCTGAGGTTGCAAATTGAATGATTAAGTTATAACCTAAAGAACCTGGTTGCAGATGTTTGATGAATTCCAAACCAATATAGCTTCTGTTTTCTGTTTCGTTTAGTGAAAAACCTTCATCAACCACGCACGATATTGAATTATTAAACATGAGTTCTATAAATTCAATTGAGCTTTCAAAATATTTAGAATTAGGATTATCAGCGTGTTTTAAAGTGCAAGTGTCTATAACAATATCTGTCATTTCTTCTTTCTTTTTGCTTGTTCACTTGCCATCGCTAATGATTCTTTTAATGATTCTCCAAAAAAATCTTTTGGCCAATGAATAGGTTTAATATGGCCATTCTCTTGTAACTTTATTTCTTTAATTGTTGAATCATGTTCTTTTTTCTCTACAAAGTATATGGCAACATTATCAGCATCAATTTTATTTTCTGCGATAAGCCTTCTTAATCGGAGTAATAGATGTTCGCTATGTGTCTCAGCAATTATAGTTTGACCTTTGTCAGCCATCGATACAAATAAATCTGCAAGTTCACACTGTATCTTAGGGTTCAAGTGTATTTCGGGTTGTTCAGCAATTGTAATACTTCTTTTTGGAGAAACAACTGCTTGAAGTATCAAAGGTAAAACTTGAGAAGCTCCAAAACCAGCATTTGCTATACTTGTATAGAAGTGAGTTCCATTCTTTAAAAACCTAAGTGAATATGTATTACTATAGTGGTGTTTTAATTCTATTTTATCTCCAAAACCAAATTTTTTAATCCAACCATTCAATTCTTTATTATCATCTCCAATTTTCTTTATGAGATTTGGAGTATTTTCTCCCTTAGTACCTACAGTATTATAAGTTTCATTTGTGATTTCATAAATTCTATGAGGGTTTTCTCTAATTGGTCCAATAAAACTTAAATCTCCAAGATATCTTCTTACTCTAGAATTATTATATGAAATTGCACTTAGAAATTGAGAAAAACCTTTCGTGAATCTTTCAACTTTTCGTTTGGTTTTTTCATTTTCAACGTCCTCTTCCTGGATAGTCTCTAAGTCTGATAAGATTGTATTGGGTGAAAATAAAAAATTAACAGGCTCACTTTTGAGAATAGCATCTTTTTCATTTTTATTTAAACTTTTTTCTCCAATACCAGAGTATTTATATTTACCTGATGACTGTAGAGAAAGGCCTAGAAATTTTCTTTTATAGATATCATAAATGGTTTTTTTCTTCAAAATAATTTCTCCATCCTTACTATTCACTTTGAATGTAGCTTCGAAACCTCCAGGTGCATCATCACCTAATGGGTCAAGTTTTTCATCTGTCTCATGAATATGATAGCGATAGCCAAAAAATATTTCATTTTCAGTTATATAGTCTTTGACTATTTCTTGATAGTTACCACCATCATAAACGTCCCCTTTTAATATTAGTGGAGAATAACGATCTCTTGAGTTTACAGTTTGATTTAGAAGTAGTAGTGGAGCTAAGAAGTTAGTTTTACCACAGTTATTTGAACCAAGTACAATGGTTATTGGTTTAATTTTAACCCAACCAGTATCCTTAAATCCTTTAAAATTTTTCCATCTTACTTCGAAATGATTCAAATGTTTATCCATTAGTTCTATTGTTCATTAAAATTGCGCCCAATGTTTTTTACGGATATGCGTCGTTTGAATGACTTATATCCGACGTTAAACGAAGGTAGCTGAATTTTTTTACAAAGTCAATAGTATCAATTCGATTTATCATGTCATTATAAATAATTGTTAACTTACATTTTAAAAGTCCTTTACTAATTGTAAATTTGGTTAGTTATAAAAAATATTTTCAATGAAACTCGTTTTATCACCAGCAAAGTCTTTAGATTTTGAAAGTAAAATACCAACAAATCAAAACACAGAAGCTTGTTTTTTGAAACAATCTGAACGTTTAAATAAATTACTTAAAAAGAAATCGGCTAAAAGTTTATCGAAGCTTATGAAGATTTCAGATAATTTAGGACAATTAAATTATCAGCGTAATCAAGATTGGGCACTCCCTTTTACAAAAGAAAATTCTAGACCTGCCGTTTATGCTTTTAGCGGCGATGTATATAGAGGTTTAGACGCTTACAACATTCCTAAAGAAAAAATAGAAACGCTTCAAAATACAGTGCGTATTATTTCTGGTTTGTATGGTATTTTAAAACCTACCGATTTAATTCAGCCTTATCGTTTAGAGATGGGAACTAAATTTCCTGTTGGTAAAAACAAAAACCTGTATGAGTTTTGGCGTAAAACTATTACCAATGCATTAAACGAAGAATTAGAAGATGACGAGTTGTTTTTAAATTTAGCAAGTAATGAATACTTTAAAGCCATAGATACTAAAGCCTTAAAAGTACCAGTAATTACTGCTAATTTTAAAGATTTTAAAAACGGTGAGTATAAAATGATTATGACATTTGCTAAGCAAGCACGTGGTTTTATGGCACGTTATGTTATAGATACCAATGCTGAAACTATTGATGATTTGAAAGCATTTAATTACGAAGGTTATAACTTTAGTGAACCTATGAGTACAGAAACCGAACTAGTTTTTATAAGATAAAATTAAAACACCAACTAATATTAAATGTATTATTACTTAATTATTGCGCTTCAAGTTTATTGCTTATATCATCTTTACAACAACAGGAATGCATATTATTGGTGGTTTGTAATTCTTTTTTTAGGACCTATAGGGTGTGCTATCTATTTAATCACCCAAGTTTATAATAAACGTGATGCAGAAAAAATAACAAGTGAAATAACACATATAATAAACCCAACCAAAAAAATAAAAGATTTAGAAAAGCAACTTCAGTTTTCAGAATCTTACCAAAACAGAGTTAATTTAGCTGATGCTCATTTAGAAAATAAAGACTTTAATAATGCTATTTCAAATTATCTAGAGGCTTTAGAAGGTAATATGCAAAATGATTTTTATGTGATTAAGCAATTGATTGAAGCTTATTTTAATATTGAAGATTGTGAAAGTGTTGTTTTGTATGCCGAAAAAATAAAAGAACATCCAGAATTTAAAAAATCAAGATCACAATTTTTATACGGTTTAGCTTTAGAGAGACTCGGTAAGTTTGATGAAGCCGAAACAAACTTAAGAGCTATAGACATTCGTTATTCATTTTATAATGAAAGATTAATTTTTGCTAAATTTTTAATAAGTAGAAAAAAAGAAACCGAGGCCAAAGAAATTTTAGAAGAGATATCCACAGAATCTCAGCATATGACAAAGCCTAATAAAAGATTGTTTAAAGCCACGATACTAGAAGTTGAAAAACTATTGCAGGATTTATAAATGTTTTTTCATAAACACCCATATAAACCATTTATTCAAAAAGATACTACCAAATTAATTGTAGGCACGTTGCCACCACCACGATTTTCTACAGGCGAACTTTTAGAGAAGGATGTTAATTTTTGTTATGGAAGTTATTATAATTCTTTGTGGAAAAAAATAGATAAAATTCATAATCTCAATTTGCGTTATGATAACTCTCAAGAAGCAGTAAATGAGCGCAAGAAATTTTTAATAAAACATAAAATTGGAGTTTGTGATATTGTTGACAGTGCAGAACGCGATAAAATAGATGCTTCTGATTTAGGGATGCAAAATATTAAGCTTCGTGATGTTATTGACTATCTAAAAAAATACCCAAATATTGACACTTTATTGTTTACTGGAGGAAATAGTAAAAATGGTCCTGAGTATTTTTTTAGAAAACATATTAAGGATTATAATATTAAGCTAGAATTGATAAATAATGAAGTACCACGAATACATCAATTTGTCATTCTAAGCGACCTACAGGAACCTGTCCAGCCTCAGCGAATCATTAAAACCGTTTCTCTTACTTCTGGTTCTGGAGCCGCTAATATTTCAATAAGTAGAATTCCGCTTTACAAACAATTAAAAGCTAAAAATCCAAAATTTAATACTTTCGATTTTAGAGTGATGCAATACCGAGAGTTTTTTTAGTCTTGGTTATAGCCTAATAATGCATCAATTGTATTTGCCGTTACAGCATGATAGTTTGGTCTTGCTTTTGTATATATAGCCAAAGCTTCATCAGTTTTGTTATTTCTTTTAAATGCTTTATAAATAGTTGAAACATACCATCGTCTGCCAACTTTAATTAAAAAGTCTTCAATTTTTGTATCAATATTATTTCCATGGTAATCATGATTTATGGCTTGCTCGTACCATACCATTGCAATATAAGAATTGTTTGAGTTGGTTAAATTAAAAGCTTCGTCTATCATTGCTAAATGCTCCGTTTTAATATCACTAGGAAAGTTTCTAACAAAATGTACCCATTCTTGAGTTGTCCAATCTTTGGTAAGTGCTTTATCTACTGTATTTGTTTTAACAAATTGCTGAATTGTTTTTTCAACGGTTTCAAATTTATCAGAAACAATAATAGATTGGTTACTTGGCACTCCTGCTTCATAAACCCATTCATTTGTGTTAAATGTGATGCTATACTTTTCCAATAAATTTGTATTTAAAAAATCAATAAATTTTTCGGTGTTAATTGTAGAAAACGCATGAGTTTGAAAATAGTTTTTTAAGAAGGCATCAAACTTTTCACGACCTACAGTTTCTTCTAAAGTTCTTAAAAATAAATACCCTTTATCATAAGCAATACTATTCATGCCATCATCAGGATTCCTATCTTTCAAGTTAAGCTTTAATTTAGTATCGTTTGGTGCATCTTTAAAACCTTCTAATTCTTCTTCTAAATCTTGTCTTCCAATTTTTGCAAGCATGTTAGCTCTATCTTTTCCATAAAGGGCTTCCATAATGCGCATCTCAAAATATACAGTAAATCCTTCATTTAACCAGAAATCATTCCAAGTCGCATTGGTAACTAAATTTCCAGACCAAGAGTGAGCTAATTCATGAGCAATAAGCGATGTTAAACTTTTATCGCCAGCAATTACAGTAGGAGTTGCAAAAGTTAATCGCGGATTTTCCATGCCACCAAAAGGAAAACTTGGAGGTAATACAATAACGTCAAACTGCTCCCATGCATATTTTCCGTAAAGTTTTTCGGCAGAAGCAACCATGTTTTCCATATCCGAAAACTCATAATGTGCTTTATCTAGTATAGATTTTTCGGCATAAATACCTGTTCTGTCACTTATAGCCTTATAATCAAAATCTCCAACTGCTAGCGCAATTAAATATGGAGAAATTGGCTGCGCCATTTTAAAAGTATATGCTCCGTTAGGTATTTTAGTCTTTGGGTTTTCAGCACTCATAACTGCCATTAAGTTACTAGGGACTTTAACTTTAGCATTATAAGTAATTCTAATTTGCGGACTATCTTGAATAGGAATCCATGTTCGAGTTAAAATAGCTTGACCTTGTGTAAATAAAAAAGGATGTTTTTTATCTGCAGTTTGTTGTGGATTTAGCCATTGTAAGGCTTCTGTTTTATGAGTTGTTTTATAAAAAATAGTAATGCGTTTCGTGTTTTTTTTGATTTCAATTTTAAGAGGGCTTCCTAACTGTTCATCAAAATCACCTAAAGAAAAAGAGGTGTCATTACCATCAGCTTGAACATTTTCAATATCTAAGAATTTTGAATCAAGAATTATTTCTGATGCATCATTATTATTAATTAAATACGAAGCTTTACCATGTATAATTTCATTATCAAAGTCTACATTAATATCTAAATCTAAATGCGTAATAACGGCATCATTCGGTTGCGAAAAAGAATGTGATTCTTCTATATAACTAGGCATAGATTCGTTTTTATTATTGTTAGAACAACTCGAAATAAAGAGTATTAAACTCACTAATAGTAACAGCGTTTTTTTCATAATTAATTTAAAAATATAAGTAGGAGCGAAGTTAATTGTTTTTGTTTTAAAACCAAGAATTAAAAGAACATAGAGAAAATAAGATGTACATTTGCGCTTTATTAAAAAGGGGGTGCTATGTAATTTATAGATTGTCATCTCAAAAATGTTCGTTTTAGAACTTTATTAAACAATTTATATGTCATTTAACTCTTTAGGCTTATCCGAAGCCTTGCTAAAAGCCATTAGCAAAAAAGGATACACTACCCCAAGTCCTATTCAACAAAAAGCTATCCCACCTGTTTTAGAGGGTAGAGATGTTTTAGCTTCGGCGCAAACAGGAACAGGGAAAACAGCAGGTTTTACATTACCGCTTTTACACATACTTTCTGAAAATCCGAAAGCAAAATATAGACCCATACGGGCTTTAATTTTAACTCCAACACGAGAATTGGCAGCACAAGTATATGCTAATGTTAGAGAATATAGCGAGTTTTTAAATTTAAGAAGCGCCGTAATTTTTGGAGGCGTAAATCAAAAACCGCAAGTTGCAACTATCCGTCAAGGTGTTGATATTTTAGTAGCTACTCCAGGACGTTTATTAGATTTACAAAATCAAGGATTATTATCGCTTAAGCGTGTTGAAATTTTTGTTTTAGATGAAGCAGACAGAATGTTAGATATGGGTTTTTTAAGGGATATTGAAAAAGTAATCAAATCTATGCCAGAGAAACGTCAAAATTTGATGTTTTCTGCTACGTTTTCAAAAGAGATTAAAAAGTTAGCGCATGGTATTTTAAATAACCCTGTACATGTTGAAGCAACTCCAGAGAATACAACTGTTGAAGCAATCTCACAAAAAGTTTACAGAGTAGCCAAAGGCCTGAAAACTAATTTGATTATCAAGCTTATTTCTGACGACAATTGGAAACAGGTGTTGGTTTTTACACGTACTAAGCATGGCGCAAATAAGCTTTGTAAAAAAATGATTAGCTCAGGTATTACTGCAGCGGCTATTCATGGGAATAAAAGCCAAGGTGCAAGAACTAAGGCATTAGCAGGTTTTAAAAACGGAAATGTACGTGTTTTAGTTGCTACTGATATTGCGGCTCGTGGTTTAGATATTCCATTATTACCTCATGTAGTTAACTTTGAATTGCCTAATATTTCAGAAGATTATGTACACAGAATAGGTAGAACGGGTAGAGCAGGAGCTAGTGGTGAAGCGCTATCATTAGTGAGTGCAGACGAAATAACATATTTAAGAGGAATTGAAAAATTAGTTGGAATGAAGTTGCCTGTAGAAATTGTTGAAGGGTTTGAACCTGACCCAAATGCATCTACAGAACCTATTAAACCAGGGCAAAACCGTTCTAGAAATCCTAGGAATAGGAACAATAATCGTAATTCTAACTCTAATCAATCTAATAGAGGTCGAAATAATTCTAATAGAAGACCAAAACGAAACAATAAAAAGAAGTTTAACGATCGAAGAAACTAGAAGTGATGCGAACCGTTTTAAAGAAAAAAATCATTGAAGTTTGTAACCGTAAGATTGAGCAAAAAGGAAGCAATGTTGGATTATCTTTTTATGCTTTTTTTGCAAATAAGAATGATGACCCAGAGTTGCTTATGGAAGCGGCAACTTGGTGGATTATGGAGCATAAGCTAGATCATTTTGAAAAGGCTATAAAAATTAAAGAATTAGTAGAGTAGATTGTTTTTGCCTTCCCGAGCATTATCGAAATATAAAATATATTTTATATTGAAGATACCAAACGCAGCTTGACGAGAGGTTAATATTATAAATCATTTAAGAAGGTCTCGACTGCGCTCGACCAGACAGCTTATGGAATCTCAACCAAATAACCCGTTACATGGAGTGAAATTAGAGCAAATTATAAACGATTTGGTAGCTCACTATGGTTGGGAATATATGGGTCACACCATTAAAATTAAATGCTTTACTGATAATCCTTCAGTAAAATCTAGCTTAAAATTTTTAAGACGCACTCCTTGGGCACGCACTAAAGTTGAGAATATGTATTTAAATATGTTAAAGAATCGGAATAGAAAAAGCTGATTTTTTTTGGTTCGTTTAACGGTTAGTGTATGAAGTGTAGCACCCTGAAGGGTACTGTGAAATTCATATACATTATTACCAACTGGCTTTTTATTTGAACTTGATTTCATATTCACCTAAAACGTTATAAATTTCATCTAAGGTAGGTCGAACTTCTTCATCGAAATCCGTGTCCGTATTTATAAGAACTATTTTACCAATCAAGCTTTCTGGATTAAAATACATATACGCCATAAGGCCTGGGTCATAGCCACTATAACCGATACCCCTTTTCGAATAATCAATAAAAATACCCGAGTTTGCATCAACTCCTTCTGGAAGTTGGTTTTTGGTCAATTGCTTTTTAAAAAGTTCATCATAACTTTCTTTTGTCAATAAACTTCCGTTTCCTGAATAGCCCTTAATTAGTTCAGACAAATATTTACCTAAATCGGCGCTAGATGTAGTTAGTCCGCTTGCAGGAAACCCTACAGTTGTATAATTCGCCATAATTTGTTTGTTGGTTGCATATAATGTCGAACGATTTTTTGATTCGTTATTTTTAGCGGCCCAACTTGAGGCGTTCATTTGTAAAGGTTCAAGAATGTACTTTGTGGTAAACGTTCGATAGGGAACTCCAGTTGCCGATTCAATTACAAGTGCACATAGATTTGACCCAACATTTGAATAGTTAAATTTTGTGGATGGTTTATTTGCTGTATAACTTTCTCCGTTATTCAGGTCACCTTTTTCGGTCAATAAACTTTTTAAAAAATCAGGGAGCGATAATTCCGTCTGAGACTCATTGAAATATTCGGGTATTCCTGTACCTTTTTTATGATCTTTTTCGATAAGTATATAATCGTTTTCCCAAAAACTATCCGAATCGTTTATTGAAGATGTGTGGATGGCTAATTGTCTTATCGTAATCGGTGTTTCTGGAAAATTTGGGTTTGATACTGTAAAAGGAAGATATTTATCTATGGGGTCATCAAGATTAAGTTTGCCCATTTCTTTGGCTTTAAATAATGAAAGCCCAATCAAGGTCTTTGAAATTGAGGCAATGGGTTGAACGGTTTGGGTTGAATATTTTTTTTGGGTAGTGGAGTTTGCAAATCCAAATCCTTTATTATAAAGAATTCCGGTAGAATCTACTATTATAACAGAAAACCCAACTATTTTTCCGTTCTCGTTGATTTTGTCAATTTGAGTAGTTAATGAATCTTTAATTTTCGAATAACTCTTTGAGTTCTTTTTTTCTGAGCTGTTTTTTTGTCCGCAAGCAACTACCAAAATAAAAATTGAAAGGGCTATGATTATTTTATTCATTAAACTTTGTTTCTTAAGCTTGTTAGTAATGTTTTTTATGTATATAAATGCATTTCAATGACTTACATCCACCGTTAAAACGAAGGTAGTCGAAAATTTTCACAAAGTCAATATTGGAATTAGCTAAGCTGTTTCAAGCCTTCATATACCACAATGCCTACCGCATTTGCAAGATTTAAACTTCTAACATGCTTGCTGTATAAAGGAATTTTATAAAGCTGGTTTTTATGCGTTTCTATTATTGGTTTAGGTAATCCTACCGATTCTTTACCAAAAATTAAAAACATATTATTTTCAAAAGGAATATCCCAATGATTTTTTGTTCCATGACTTGATAAAAAAGCCATATTTGCGTTTCTATTTTTTAAGAAAAAATCTTCAGTGTTTTCATAATACGTAATTTGAAGATGTTTCCAATAATCTAAACCAGCACGTTTTAATCGTGTATCGTTAATTTCAAACCCTAATGGCTTTACTAAATGCAAGTGTGATCCAGAGGCTAAAGCTAATCGACCTATGTTTCCTGTATTATTAGGTATTTCGGGTTCTATTAAAACAATGTTTAAAGGCATTTTATTTTGTGTTATGTTTGGCAATATACGCTTTGGGCGTTATTCCTGTAAATTTTTTAAATGATGTGGCAAAGTATTGAGATGAATTATAGCCTAAATTAAAAGCTACTTGAGTTATTGTTTTTTCATTTAGTAAATCAACCTTTGCTTGCTTAATTTTTAATCGATTAATGTATTCATTTGGTGTTATTCCAGTATTTTCTTTAAACCAAGTTTTAAAATAAGAGACAGATATTTTTATTGCTCCAGCCAATTCATCTACATAGATAGACCTACTTAAATTCTTTTCAATGTACTCATTAATAATATTTAATCTTATGGTAGGTTTTACTTGCTGGGGTTTTTCAGTTAGCGATAATGTTTCAAGTAAAAGTTGAATGATTAAATGATTGATAGTTATTACACTAAGAATACTTTGTGGTTTTTCTAATTGAGTAAATAGTGCATTCAAAATATTTTTTAAAGAAAAAGCACCTTTAAATACCACATTTGATTTTTTGGTTAGTGCTTTTAATATATATTTAGATTGCAAAAAAGGTAAGTTGCATAGTTTACCAAGATCATTATTTAAGGAAATCTGTATCCAAAATAACTCACCTTTATCTTCTGGGTAAACCCCTGTACTATGTATCGTGTTAGGCGACACAATAAGAATATTATTGCCATTAAGTTTCAACTCATTTTGCTCAATATTATAAAATTGCTGACCTTTTAAGCAATAACAAATTTCAATAATGTCTTTGTGTATATGGTTTTCTAACCTTGGTTTAACTTTAGTATACTTATAATGCCCAAATTGTTTACAACGCTTATATCCTAATGTGTTTAGGTTATAAACGACACGATCATTTGTTTGATTTTGCACTGTTTATGTATAAAATTGTTGGGTGATACAAATTTAAAAGACTTTAAAGAATCTTTACTATTTATTTGAAATAAATTAAAAGTTAATATAATTAAATATTTTATGGAATTAAGGGAAAAATTTTTAAGTCATGGTTTTACTCATTTAGAATCATTAATAGTTAAAGATGAGGTTGAAGAACTTAGAGTTTTATATGATGACCTCTTAAAGGATAAAAAAAGAACTGAAGGATTAAGAAGTGACTTATCAGGAGGCTCTGGTGGACCTGTTGAAAAAATAACTCAAATTATGAGACCTAGTCTTATAGAACCTAAGCTATCTAAAATGAATGTTTATAAGCAAGCTCTTAACTATGCGAAGTTATTGTTGGGAAGCGATATGGCTTTAGACTTTGATATGCTTATAAATAAAGCACCATATACAAATACAGAGACACCTTGGCATCAAGACGCAGCCTATTGGATAAAAATGCCAGATAAAAGAGCTGTAAGTTGTTGGGTAGCATTAGATGATGTTTATGAAGCTAATGGATGTATGTGGTTTATTCCGAAAAAAAAATCTACAAATATTTTGAAACATTATGCTATGCCAAATAAAGGAGCATTGTTTTGTAAAACAGATACTAAGGAAGCCCAAAGCATTCCTTTAAACTCAGGAGGGTGTACATTTCATGATGGGTTTACTCTTCATTTTAGCAAAGGAAATAGTACTAATAGTCAACGAAGAGCTTTGATTTTAAATTTTAGACCTGAAAGCATGATTGTACTAGAACGGGAACAAGGAGTAGATCATACAGGAGATAGAGAAATAAGAAATAAAAAATAATGGAATTAAAATTTATTTACCCGCGCTGGGGTAGTGCAGATATTAATTGGGGCACCTTTTTGAATAAAGTAAAGGCAAATGGATTTAGTGGTGTAGAAATTGATTTGCCTTCTAATAAGCAAGAAAAACATGATATACTTTTAATGCTTAAAGATTTTGAGCTAGATTTTATAGGACAGCATTGGCAAACAAAAGATGTTGATTTTAAGACTCATAAAGAGAATTATAAATCACATTTGTATAACTTGGTTGAAGCTAAACCTTTATTTGTGAATTCGCATACAGGTATGGATTTTTTTACTTTTGAACAGAATGCTGAATTAATTGAAATAGCCCAAGCTATTGAAGCCGAAACGAAGGTGGTTATTACTCATGAAACGCATCGGTCTAGGTTTTCTTTTGCAGCTCATGTTTGTTATAAATATTTAGAATCGTTACCCTTTTTAAAGTTAACATCAGACATTTCACATTGGTGTTGTGTTGCCGAAACTTTACTAGAAAACCAAGAAAATGCTCTGCAAAAAGCTATTCAACATACCTATCATATACACGCACGTGTTGGTTCGTCTCAAAGCGCACAAGTTATAGATCCAAGAGATTCTGTTTATGTTGAAGAGTTAAATCAGTTTAATAAGTGGTGGACAGCCATGATAGAAAATGCAGCAAAAAGTAATCGGCAGTTTATAACAATTACTACCGAATACGGACCTTTCCCGTATACGCTGTATCAACCTAATACTGAAACACCACTAGGGAATCAATGGGACGTAAACCTGTTTATAAAAAATGAAATACAAAGAAAATGGAATCGTTAGAGTCTAAATAATTAACTCATTCTATAAAAACTATTCATCCAAAAGAGGTTTTCCTATGTCGTCAATTTCATCATTTTTATTGGGTTTTTTTGGATCAGGGCCGTATTGATTTGGTCTTGACTCTCCATCGGTACAAACTAAAATTAAATACCAAATTCGACCAATTAAGGGTATGAAATTAACAAAGAAATAACCTCCGCTTTTTCCTGTGTCGTGTAGCCGTCTAACATTTACTGCTAACCATGGAATTAGAGTGGCAATAGAAAATATGATGAAGAATGTAAACCCCCATGTAAACCCTAAGTATTTTTCAGTGTATTCTGCCAAAATACTCATAGAGATTACAATGATTGACCAAAACAAAGCATACATCCAGTATTCTTGTCGTCTAGCTCTACCCGAAAAATTGGCATAATTTTCAATTAATACTTTTTTAAACCATTTCATAAAACTCAATTCAAGATTGTATCAACAAAGTTTTTAATATTTTTAATACCATCATTAGTAACATGCTTTACAAAAGCACTTCCAATAATAGCGCCTTTTGCGTATTGTGTAGCTTGAGTAAACGTTTGATTATTACTAATACCAAAACCAATAATTTGTGGATTTTTTAAGTTCATTTTAGCAATACGCTCAAAATATTGCGTTTGCTCATCTCCAAAACCAGATTGTGCTCCTGTTGTACTGGCGCTACTTACCATGTATATAAATCCGTTTGAAATAGAATCTATATATCGTATACGTTCATCACTGGTTTGAGGCGTAATTAAGAACACATTAATAAGACCATATTTTTCAAAAATAGCTTGATATTCTTCGTGATACACATCAACAGGTAAATCGGGTATAATTAAACCATCAATACCAATCTCTTGACATTTTTGACAAAAAGTTTCTACGCCATATTGAAACATGGGGTTAAAATATCCCATAATAATTAATGGAATATTAACTGACTTTCTAATGTCTTTTAATTGATCGAAAAGCACATCGGTAGTCATGCCATTTTTTAATGCTTGCGTTGAACTTGCTTGAATAGTAGGACCATCAGCTAATGGGTCGCTAAAAGGCAAACCTATTTCAATCATATCAACACCATTTTTTTCTAAATCTTCGATTATTGAAACGGTGTCGTTAATATGTGGGTAACCGGCAGTAAAATATATAGACAATAATTTTTTGTCTTCTTGAAGTTTTTGATTTATTCTGTTCACAATTTAAATTTTAAAATAATCTATATAATTCTGTAAATCTTTATCGCCACGTCCAGATAAACTTAGCACAACAACATCGTCTGGATTAAACGTTTTCTGTTCAAAAATGGCTAATGCATGAGAACTTTCAATAGCGGGGATAATACCTTCCAATTCGCATAATTTTAAACCAGCTTTCATAGCGTCATCATCTGTAATTGCTATAAATTCTGCACGTCCCGTTTTACATAAGTGTGCATGCATGGGACCAACACCAGGATAATCTAATCCTGCAGAAATAGAGTAAGGCTCGGTTATTTGTCCGTCAGCAGTTTGCATTAATAATGTTTTACAACCGTGAATAATGCCTTCTTTTCCTAAAACAGAGGTTGCTGCACTTTCACCAGAATCAACTCCTAAACCTGCTGCTTCTACAGCTATAATACCAACGTTTTCTTCATGTAAATAATGATAATATGTTCCAGCAGCGTTACTTCCTCCACCAATACATGCCACCACATAATCTGGGTTTTTCTTACCTGTTTGTTCTTTTAATTGCCATTTAATTTCTTCTGAAATCACTGCTTGAAAACGTGTTACCATATCTGGATAAGGGTGTGGGCCAATGGCAGAACCAATAATATAATGCGTGTTTACAGGATTATTAATCCAATCGCGAATGGCTTCGTTTGTAGCATCTTTTAATGTTCTACTTCCTGATAATGCAGGTACAACTTTTGCGCCTAACATTTTCATTCTGGCAACATTTGGTGCTTGCCTTGCAATATCAATTTCTCCCATATAAACTATACATTCAAGCCCCATTAAAGCACAAACTGTAGCGGTGGCTACACCGTGTTGACCTGCTCCAGTTTCGGCAATAATTCTAGTTTTACCTAAACGCTTAGCCATTAGAATTTGCCCGATAGTATTGTTTATTTTATGTGCACCTGTATGATTTAAGTCTTCGCGCTTTAAATATATCTTGGTATTATATTTATGAGAAAGACGTTTAGCAAAATATAAGGGAGAAGGGCGACCTACGTAATCTTTAAGTAGTTGGTCAAATTCCTTTTTAAAATCTGGCTCAGCCATTACTTTTAAATAATTTTGGCGTAACTCTTCTACATTTGGATATAGCATTTCTGGTATAAATGCACCCCCAAATTCGCCATAGTACCCTTTTTCGTTTACGTTATAGTTCATGATTTTAGAAATCAGATTATTTTTAAATTTTTTTATGTCTTCAATATTTTTTAAGCCAGGTTCTATTTCAAACTTACTATTTACATCTAACGCATAGCAATATTTTGAAGCTTTGCTCCGCTGAAATTTTTTAATATCGTCAATTTGATTCAGTCCAATTCCTCCACTTAAAAGGAATGGTGTTGTTGAAGGATAATTGTTTAATACGTTCCAATCAAATGTGTACCCGTTACCTCCAGGGAGTTTCCCTTTAGTATCAAACAGGAAGTAATCAACAATACCCTCGTAAGGATTTAAAACACTGAAATCAAACTCATCCTTTATTGAAAATACTTTGATTATTTCAACACTTTCAGATTTTAGTTGTTTACAATACTTAGATGATTCTTTGCCATGCAATTGAACTGCTTGTAAATTATGTTTGTTAATTTTTTCTATTACAAAGTCAATGTCAGCGTCAACAAAAACACCTGTTTTTTTAATTGATTTTGGTAAGTCTAGGATGCACTCAGTATCAAAATGTCTTGCTGATTTTTCATAAAATATAAAACCAAGATAGTCAGGTTGCAATGCTGCAACATGTTCAATATTATCTTGATATTTCATTCCGCAAACCTTCAGTTTCATTTCTCTAGATTTTGAATGAATTCTGTTGCACTGACTCCTGGGTTATCAGTTTTCATAAAGTTTTCCCCTATTAAAAAGCCTTGATAACCATAAGGTTGTAATTCTTTTATTGCATTTATATTGCTGATACCACTTTCAGAAACTTTTACAAAGTCATCAGGAATAAGGTTACTTAAACTTTTACTGATATCTAAATTAACATCAAATGTTTTTAAGTTCCTATTGTTTACACCTAGCATGTCTAAACTAGGCATGATAGATTTGTGCAACTCTTCTTCGTTATGAACTTCTAAAAGGACATCTAAATTCAAGGTTTTGGCAAACTCAGAGAATTGTTTTATTTCGTCTTTTGAAAGTATTGCAGCAATTAATAAAATAACATCAGCACCATAAGCTTTTGCCTCTAACAATTGGTATTCATCTATAATGAATTCCTTTCTTAATAAAGGAATATTACAACTTGCTCTTGCCGTTAATAAATCGTCTAAAGAGCCTCCAAAATATTTACCATCTGTTAAAACAGACATACCACAAACCCCTGCAGCTTCATAACCTTTTGCTACATCTTGGACGTTTAATGTATTGTTGATTACAGACTTTGATGGTGAGCGCCTTTTATGTTCTGCTATAATTCCTGATTTGCTGTGTCGCAAGTTATTTGCAAGTGACATTGTTACTCTTTCAAATAAAACGGATTGTTCTAATTGAGACACTGGAATTAGACTTTTTCTAAGTTCAACTTCCTTGCGTTTATCTAATGTTATTTTGTCTAAGATGTTCATTATTTACTTAACTCAATCAATTTATCTAAACTTGCTTTTCCTTTACCAGAAAACAACGATTCTTTTGCTATTTCAAAACCTTCTTGATGCGTAATTTGTTTTGTAGTTGCAATCGCTAATCCGGCATTAGCGCAAACTACATTATTTTGTGCTTCTGTTCCATTACCGCTAATGATATCTACAAATATGTTTGCTGCATCTTTAACCGTGTTTCCTCCAAAAATTTCGTCTTGCTTAATTTTAGAAACTCCCAAATCTTTTGGAGAAAACAATTTTTCAGTATGATTTGAAACAATTTTAGCTTTTCCTGTTAATGAAATTTCATCGTATCCATCTAAGGCATAAATAATATTGTAATTTTTATCTGTGTTTTGATATATAAAACTATATAGGCGTAAAAGTTCTAAGCTAAAAACACCTAGCATTTGGTTTTTTGGAAATGAAGGATTAACCAAAGGCCCCAACATGTTAAAAAAGGTTTTTACGCCCAACTCTCGTCTGATGGGAGCTACATTTTTCATAGCAGGGTGAAATAATGGAGCGTGTAATATACATATGCCTGCTTTATCTAGGCAGCGTTTTAAAAAATCTTCGTTGTTGGAAAACTTTACTCCTAAATGCTCCATAACATTTGATGAACCAGAAGTTGATGATACGCCATAGTTACCATGTTTGGAAACGTTGACTCCAGCACCTGCAGTAATAAAGGAGGATAGAGTAGATATGTTAAAGGTGTTTTTACCGTCGCCACCTGTACCAACTATGTCTACAGCATTAAAGTCTTTGAGGTTTATGGATATGCAAAGTTCTAAAAGAGCATCTCTAAAGCCTTTCAATTCTTCTATGGTAATACTTCGCATCATGAAAACAGACAGGAAGCATGTTATTTGACTTGGGTTATACATGTCGTTTGATATGTTAACAATAACCTGTTTTGCCTCCTCGCTTGAGATGGTTTCGTGATTTATAAGTCTATTTAGTATATTTTTCATCTTTACTATTGGCTAATTATTTACCCAATTTTCTAATATTTTCTTTCCATCTGGTGTCAATACCGATTCTGGATGGTATTGCACACCTCTTACATCGTATATTTTATGTCTTAAAGACATAACTTGTCCGTTTGCATCAAAAGAAGTGGCTTCTAAACTATCTGGTAATTCTGGATTTACAACCCAAGAATGGTAACGCCCAACTTCAATATTTTTATCTAAGTCTTTAAAAATGTATTCACCATCAACACTTATGGTTACATTGGTTGCAACGCCGTGATAAACATCGTCTAAATTGATTAATGAGCCTCCAAAAACTTCACCTATAGCTTGTTGACCAAGACAAACACCTAGAATACTTTTCGTAGGGGCGTATTTTTTAATAATAGCCTTTAGTAAACCTGCTTCATCTGGAATTCCTGGACCTGGTGATAATACAATTTTATCAAAAGGTTCAACATCTTCTAAAGTTAATTTGTCGTTTCTTACTACTGTTACATCGCAGTTTAAATCTTCTAAATAATGTACAAGATTATATGTAAAACTATCGTAATTGTCTATTACTAATACTTTCTTCATCTTTAAATGTCTTCTGCTAATTTAATAGCTTTAGTTAATGCTCCTAATTTATTGTAAACTTCTTGTAGCTCGCTTTCTTGATCAGATTTTGAAACCAACCCTGCACCAGCTTGCCAATTAAGTTTGTAATCTTTACTTAAAAAAGTACGAATCATAATAGCATGGTTAAAGTTGCCATCAAAATCCATAAAGCCTATAGCTCCCCCATAAAAGGCACGACTTGTTTTTTCGTATTTCTCAATGAGTTGCATGGCTCTGTGTTTTGGTGCACCACTTAAAGTTCCAGCTGGAAAGGTGTCTGCTACGACTTGCATGGTTGAAGTCTCTTTATGTTTATGTCCTGTAACCTTACTTACTAAATGTATAACGTGCGAAAAGAATTGAACTTCGCGATACGTTACCACTTTTACACCGTTTCCATGTCGGCTTAAATCGTTTCTGGCTAAATCAACTAGCATAACGTGCTCAGCATTTTCCTTATCATCATTTTTAAGTTTTTCGGCTAAAACTTCATCTTTTTGTTCGTCACCAGTTCTCTTAAATGTTCCTGCAATAGGATGAATTTCGGCTAGACCATCATCCACAATAAGTTGAGCTTCTGGCGAGCTTCCAAATATTTTAAAATCGCCGTAATCAAAATAGAATAGGTAAGGCGAGGGGTTAATGCTTCTTAAAGCACGATAAATATTAAAATCGTCTCCGGTATATTCCTGAGAGAAGCGTCTGGATAAGACCAATTGAAAAACATCTCCGCGTTGGCAATGTTTTCTGGCTACTTCAACATGTTCTCTAAACTCATCATCCGTTAAATTAGATTTAATATCGCCTTTTGAACTGAAATTATATGAGGCAAAATTTTGAACATTAATCAGTTTATCTATTTCATCAATATTATTAGGCGTTCCATCATAACAATGCGCAAAAATATAAGCTTCGTTTTTAAAATGATTTATAGCTATTATATTTTGATAAACAGCATAATACATATCTGGAATAACTACAGAGTCATCTTTTTTGCTAATTTCAACATCTTCAAAATACCTTACGGCATCATAAGCTGTATAACCGAAAATACCGTTATTGATGAATTTGAAATTTTCTTCAGATTTTGTGTCAAAACGTTTAGTGAAATTATGAATTTCGTTAGTTACATTAACATTTTTTGTTATTTCTAAATCTGTTGTGCTTCCATCTGGGAAGGTTTCAGAGATCACTTCGTTTTCAACTTTTATTGAGGCAATTGGGTTAAAACAGATATACGAGAAATTCTTATGGCTTCTGTGGTAATCTCCACTTTCCAGAAGGATGCTATTGGGGTATTTATCACGTATTTTATAATAAACAGTAACAGGTGTAATAGTATCTGTTAAGATTTTTTTGTGATGCGTGTAAAGACTAAATTTTTTCATCTTATAGTTTTTATTTTATTCTAAAATAACTTTAGAACAAAGAAAAAAGGCTTGTCGTGAACGACAAGCCTTTTGAATATTTTAAGTTTTAAATATACTAGGGATTTACTTCACGAAGATTAGTTTCGAAAGCACCACCACCAATTAGTATTTAAAATTTTGTTCATTTTTTGTTTTTTTAACTGCTCAAATATAGAAATGAAAATAAAACTAAACAAAAGTTTAGTATGTTTTTTATTTAAAAGTTTGTTAAACTGTAATATTAGCAACAAACTATTAATTAATTTTATGCTTATGAAATTTAAAGTAATAATTATTGCAATACTATTAACATTTAGTTGCGCTAAAAGAAATAAAAAAACCGAGGTTGCAATTGATACTACTAGTAAAAAGGAAGTATTAAGTAATGATAATATTATAGGCTTAGATTTAGAGGTTTACAATTATGAAGGGTTTAAGAAGTTTTTAAATAAAAAAGATGATAAAACTTACGTGATTAATTTTTGGGCAACATGGTGTGCACCTTGTATTAAAGAGTTGCCATATTTTGAAAAGTTAAATGCTAAATACAATAATAAAAATGTTGAAGTTATATTGGTTAGTTTAGATTTTCCTCACTTATACGAATCTAAACTAAAACCGTTCATAAAAGAAAAGAAACTAAAATCTAAGGTAATTGCTTTAGATGATGCAGATATGAATTCTTGGATTCCTAAGGTAGACAAAAGTTGGTCTGGTTCTATTCCAGCAACAATTATTTATAATAAAAACGACCGTAAGTTTTTCGAGCAATCTTTCACTTACGAGGAATTAGAAAGAGAAATAAAAACATTCTTAAAATAAAATAAGATGAAAACGAAAATTAAATTAATTGCAACATTGATAATTGTTATGTGCGTAAGTGCCTTTACAATTACTAATTCGAACAGTGGTGATGGATATAAAGTAGGTGATTTAGCTGAAGACTTTTCACTTAAAAACATTGATGAGACTATGGTATCTTTATCAGATTACAAGGACGCTAAAGGTTTTATTATCACATTTACTTGTAATACATGCCCATATGCTGTTATGTATGAAGATAGAATTATCGCATTAAATGAAAAATATGCCAGTAAAGGCTATCCAGTAATTGCAATTATGCCAAATAATACTGATGTAAAGCCAGGAGATAATTTTGATGCGATGAAATCTAGGGCAAAAAGTAAAGGGTTTACATTTCCATATTTAATTGATGAAAAACAAGATGTATATCCAAAATATGGAGCTACTAAAACACCGCATATATTTATTTTGCAAAAAACTAGTAAAGGCAATGTGGTTCAATATATAGGGGCAATAGATGATAATTATAAAGATGCATCGGCTGTTAATACTAAATATGTTGAAAATGCTGTAGATGCATTACTTAATGGGAAAAAAGTTGAACAAACCGAAACGAGAGCTATAGGTTGCTCAATTAAAGCATAAAAGCAAAACGTACATTTTTGTAAAGATTAAAATATAAAAGTCTGAAGTTTTATACTTCGGACTTTTTTAGCTATTATTTGATTAGATGTATTAAATTTGTAAGTATCAATTTCAATTTAAAAAAATGGAAAATTTAAGTCAAGAAGAATGGGTGTCGCAATTAGAAAATGATGATAATGCAGTTATTATTGATGTAAGAACAGATGATGAGGTAGCTGATGGTATTATTGTTAATGCCATTCACATAGATATTTATAAAGGGCAAGAATTTGTTAATGAGATAGAAGAACTTGACAAAGATAAAAACTACTATGTGTATTGCAGGTCTGGTAATAGAAGCGGGCAAGCTTGTAATATTATGAATCAATTGGGGTTTGAAAATGCCTATAATCTTGAAGGAGGTATTTTAGAATGGGAAGGCGATCTTGTAGATTTAGATTAAAATTATTAAATGAAAAAAATAGTAATTTTTCTAGTGTTATTAGTAGTAGCAACGATTATTGTTAGTTATTATAAAAAAACAAAAAGTGATGCTAAAGTGGTGTCAGCAGAAGATTTGCAACCCCTTTTACAATTAGATAACTTACAATTAATTGATGTTAGAACACCAAAAGAATTTAAAGGAGGGCATATTGAAAATGCTCAAAATATAAATTTTTTATCGCCAGATTTTACAGAAAACATTAAAAAACTTGACAAAAATAAGCCCTTAATTGTGTACTGTCGCTCTGGAAAAAGAAGCGCAAAAAGTATAAAAAAATTATTTGAAGCCGGTTTTACTGAAATATACGATTTAGAAGGCGGAATAATTAAATGGAAACAGAAAGGATTTAATTTAAAATTTAATCTTTAAAACCCTCAGTTTTGAGAGCTTTTTTATGAAATAACATCATAACCAAATATTCATTATATTTGATTCACTCCAAATGATGAGCCTTCATCTTAAATGATTCTATATCATTTATTATAAAATTTAAATTCTCCTAAATCATTATTAATAGCAAACTATATAATAGTTATATAGTTAATTAACCAACCAAATAATTTTAATTATGATTAAAAAAACAATTTCAGTAATAGCTGTTATTGCTATGGTTTTTAGTACCACAGTAACAGCAAATGCCCAAGAAGACAAATCATATACTATGTGGGAGAACATTTTGTTAACTCCAGATAATACTAAATTAAAAGTATTATCAGAAAACATGAGAAAACATAATGCGCAATACCATAAAGAAGCCCCTTACACAGCAACGGTTTATAATATAGTTTCTGGACCCAATTCGGGAAAAATTGTATGGCAAATGGGGCCAATGCATTATAAACATAATGATACGCGTCCTGGTGAAGGAGGGCACGACGAAGACTGGAGGGATAACGTAATGCCATATATAAAAAAAATAAATACCATTGAGTATTGGACACAAGACGATAAATTATCTAATACTAGCATGTTAAAAGGAGAAAGTATAAACTATCCGCTTTTGTTTGTAAGAGTTGGTGAGATTGAAAAAGGACAAGTATCATCGGTAAATCAATTTTACAAATATGTAAGTGAAACTGTTAAAGCTATGGATGGTGTAAACCCTTGGGGCTTATATTTTAATGAATTTAGACAAGGTGATTTAGGGCGTCATGTAGCTTCGGTAGGTTTTTATAAAAATTGGACAGAGTTTGATGAAGAAGAAAATAGTTTTAAAAAGACTTTTGAAAAAGTACATGGAGAAGAAAATTGGCAAATGTTTATTGATATGGCTAATAGAACCTTCTCGAATTCTTGGGACGAAATATGGTCATATAATAAGCATATGAGTGGCCATTAATATATTTTATAAGAAGGCTTTAATCTACTTTTAATTAAAAAACCTTTGGTGCTTTTTATGCATTTCAAAGGTTTTTTTTGATTCAATAATTATTTTAACTTCTTTTTGAGTACTTCACCTTTTTTATTTTTAGCCACTATACTTTTTTTATACTTTTATTAAAAATATGGAAAACAAAAGCTTTGTAGAGCTTTAAAAACACTTAATAAACTACCTAAGAAAAAAGTTATGGATAACGGCTTTATAATATTATCAATAATAGCATTATTATTTTTAAGTATATATGGATATACATATGGCTCTATTGCTTTAGCAAAAATTAAACAAAAGAAAGCAGAGAAAAAAGAATTAATGCTTGAAGAAATTAGGCTTGAAGAAAGAAAAAGAAAACAAGCTATAAGAGATGAAAAACTTAGAAAGCAAAATAAAAGACGTGAAGAAATTAATCACGAACTTAAGCTTTTAGAAGAAATGAAACTTAATAATGAGAAGTTGAACAAAATGCGTGTTGAAAAAATGAAGCAGAAAAAAGTGGGTTAAATTCTCATAGTTGTAAAACAAAAAGCCTCAATGTTTTAAATTTAAAACATTGAGGCTTTTTGTTTTATTAAACCATTTATAAGCTAAGCCCTTTGTTATTTTTCTCTTTTCTGAATTTTTGATGTATTGGTAAATTTGTCAATAACTATTTTTGGATCATTATATAAATACAAATCACTAGACCCTGTTAAAGAGACAATTATTTTATCAGTAACCTCAATAGTGGTGTCACTTGCAATCTCGGAATAGAGATTGCAATTTTTTACTGTAAAATTTTTGCCATTAAACTGAGAGTTGTTGTCAGTTCTTAATAATAAATCATCACTTTCCCCTTCTATATTTGCATTTGCGCGTTGATATAAATCAGCTTTTAAAATAGGGGAATGAATTAAAGCGTTTAATTTGCTGTTACCATTTAAAACAATATTGGTACTGTCTGCTGTTAAATTAAGATCCACTTTAGCCTTACCATGGCTTTCAAAATTAAAATATTTGGTTTCTATTGTTAACCCAGCTTTCGAGTTTCCAGTTGTTTTAAGGTTAGTATTTGTTAGATCCATCGTTGCCAACGAAAATATTTTACTATTATCTCTAGTTTCAATATTATTTAAGAAGTCATCATAATTCACCTTTATATTTAATCTTTTTTTTGAAGTAATTCTTCTTGTTTTATTAAACGAGAGTACGCTATCTCGAACACTAAATGTTATAAATTCGTGAAGGTTTTCATCTGCTTCAACCTCTATAGAGGGTACTTTGTTGAATATAATATCAATTTCAAAATCTTCATCAACAATTATAGTATGAAAAGAGTTTAAAGGGGTATGTAAAGTGGTTACATTTCTATTGCCTTTTACCTTCTTTGCTTTTTGAGCTTGGGTTATAAAGCAAATGCTTAAAGAAAAGATTAATATAAGAAACTGTCTGTTTTTCATGACTTTATAAGTTGGTTATATAGTTTTAGACCAGTTTTATTATAAAATGTCACATTTAAGTACAAAACAAACCCATCTTAAACTAAACTTAGTTTAAGATGGGTTTTAAAAGGGGTTGGTTATTAAGGTTGGTAAGGTTGGTCGTTTTGTTTATTGCTTTCTAATACTTCCAGAAGGTCCATCACTTTTGTTTACCTTTTCTGGGTTACCATAATATTTTATATCGCCACCACTATTTGCTTTTGCTGTAAGCTCTTTTGAAGTGTTTACAGTAATATCTGCTCCACTTGTTGCTTTTACTTGACTAGATTCGGCAATTAAATTTGACGCTTTAATATCACTACCACTTGTAGCTTCAGCAATTAGTTTTTTTGTTTTCCCAGATAATTTTAAGTCACTACCGCTGGTTGATTGGCATTCTAAAGTTGAAGTATCTACATTTAGTTTCATATCACTTCCGCTAGTAGATTTTAATATTAAATAATCTGTTGTAATAGTGTTAGTTGAGTATACGTCACTACCGCTTGTTGAAGTAATTGCTGAAATATCTTTAAAACTTACTCTAACTTTTTTTGAAGTTGATCTGCCGATATTCTCTCTAGTATGTATTTTTAACACATTATCAACCACTTCGGTTATAATAAGGTCATGTAAATTTTCATCAGCTTCAACAGTAATACTTTCGCTGTTACTTTGTGTTAAATACACATCTAAACCTTCAGTAGCTTTAATAGCTGTAAATGATTCTGTAATGGATCGTTCTACTGTTTGTACATTGCCATTGCCACGAACACCAGAGTTCATGTTAATATCAAAATTGCATGAAAATAATGTTAAGCTTAATAATGTAGCTACGATAATTTTTGTTAGTGTTGTCATAATTATTTGTTTTTGATTGATGTTTTTTATCTATTCAAATATCTGCATTGTACTAAACAATTTTAAACTTAAATACCTGAATTGTTACTTTTTAGTGATGAATTGTTTTAGTTGTCTTTAGATTTTATTGAGATGCCATCACCATCTATATTTACATTAACTTCATCTCCATTGGCTTTGACTCCAGTCTTATCAATTTTTAAACTAGAACTATCTACGGTTACTTTCAAACCATCTTCATTTATTTTTAGACTGGAATTTTCATCCTTTAAGTCAACATTTACTTCATAGTCTTCCTCATCTTCTTCAATTGGGCAGTCTAAGCATTCAATATCATCTTCTAAAATTTTTAAATAATGATTAGTATTACCATGTGTTATAATAGTGCCGTTGTAATTATGATAATAAAAAAATGTTTTTGAGTTCTCATTACACTTTATAACGGTGCCCTCTGGTAAATATAGAGTAAGCATTATTTCTTGATCACTAAATTTGTTCTCAGCGTTTGTCGTAAAATAAGAGTCAAGAAGTAACATGTTGTTTTTCAGAGCATAATTATAGTTTATATTTTTAGCACGCTCTATAGCCTTTTCATAACTTCTACCATCTGCACTTCTATCTACACTTAATGTGGCTAAAGAATCGGTAGTAGATTTTACTATAATAACTATATCAGACGAATAAATGGTTTTATTTCCGTTTTCATCATGGATAAGTTTAAAAGATTCGTTATGTCTATTTGTTCCGTTTTTATACAAATCGTTTCCGACCATTTTTAAGTTTATAGTGTCATTTGCTGTAATTTGTAACTCTTTCTTTTCAATGACACGCTCGTCAAAGGCGTGCTCACTTGCTTGCCTTACACCAACAATTACCAGCCCTATTATTGATATTAACCATACGCCTAAAAGTGTAAATTTTGCAATATTACCTATAGACTTTAGATTATTAATAAGAATCT
The DNA here is from genome assembly GCF_002741945.1 of Gaetbulibacter sp. 4G1. Classification (GTDB taxonomy): domain Bacteria; phylum Bacteroidota; class Bacteroidia; order Flavobacteriales; family Flavobacteriaceae; genus Wocania_A; species Wocania_A spongiicola. The sequence continues at coordinate 239,077 of NZ_MDVN01000020.1, read as the reverse complement.
TTAAGCCTAAGTAAAACAAAAAGAAAAATGGGATTCCAACTGTAAAAAATGTTAATAATGAAACTAACCATACTGGTGTATTTCCTGCATTAACAATATCGGCATGGTCTAACCAAGGGATGTTAATTATATCTACAACTCCTAAAGAGAATAGCGTTACTATTAAAGCAATAAGTGTTGAAGCTCCTACAATTATTAATATTATGCCAATAAATTTTGCAAAAACTTTTAAGAAAAACATAATTACTTCTCCAATAGTATCAAAAAAAGTTTTTGAAGATGATTTAATTTTGTTGCCTTGTTTTTGTAGGTCTACTTTTTTTGCAGCACCAGAAACAGAATCGCTTACATTCTTTGCAGCACCAGAAACAGAATCTGTAACATTTTTAGCAACATCGCTTACCGTTTCTGTAACATTTTCAAACCCATCTTTAATTTTTTTTTCAATATTACTAATGTTAACTGGGTCTCCAGTCATCATTATTTTTTCTGATGTTGTTTGAGCTTCAGGAACTAAAATCCAAAGAAGTATATATAAAAGAATTCCTGTTCCAGCTCCAAATATTAAAATAATCCATGCTAAGCGTACCCATAAAACATCAATTCCAAAATAATGTCCCAATCCAGAAGATACACCACCTATATAGGAATTATCGGTATCTCTAAATAATTTTTTTGATGGCGCTGATTTTCTCTTATAAGTAGTTTGTGGTTCATCCTCAAAAATTTCGTCATCTACCAAATAATCTTCTGGTTGACCCATAATTGAGATAACTTCATCTACCTCTTTAATTCGTATAACTTGTTTATCGTTTTGTACGCGCTCATTGAAAAGCTCAGAAATACGAGCTTCGATGTCTGATATGATTTCAGAACGACCTTGAGAGTCTGTAAATGAACGTTTTATAGCCTCAAGATAGCGTTGTAGTTTTAAGTAAGCATCTTCATCTATATGAAAAAATATACCTGCTAAATTTATGTTGACTGTTTTATTCATTTTTTTGTTGTTTTTTGGCTTGTTACTATAGTTACTGCATTATGTAATTCACTCCAAGTAGTGTTTAATTCTTTTAAAAACAGTTTACCAGTTTCTGTTAAACCGTAATATTTTCTTGGCGGTCCAGAGGTCGATTCTTCCCATCTGTAATTTAAAAGACCAGCGTTTTTAAGTCTTGTTAGTAGTGGATAAATAGTACCTTCTACAACAAGCAATTTTGCGTCTTTTAGGGTGCCTAAAATCTCTGCTACGTATGCATCGTCGTCTTTTAAGACTGATAGTATGCAGAATTCTAATACGCCTTTACGCATCTGTGCTTTTGTGTTTTCTATCTTCATATTCTAAAGCGTTTAAATATTGTGAAACTGTTCATTTTTTGATTGATTATGATTGATTATTGATGAAAGTTATTTTAAAAAATTGATGGTTAATGGGTAATGATATATTTCACCATCTCTAGCTTTTAAACTAGCTATAACTATAAAAACTAGCTCTAAAATAAAACCTATTATTGCAAATGCACCTAGAGTACCACCTATATAAAGTAATGGTGATGGTTCGCCAATATTAATATGAAAATCATGAAAGCCATTAAAATCTATAAAGTCTATACCATTAAAAACTTTAAAAATAAAAAACGGAATAGTTAAGGTTCCCAAAATAATGGCGTATAGTAAAATACTTATCTGAAAATTAATAGCTTGTTTGCCATGAGTATCTATAAAATCAGATTTATCTTTGTTAGTAACCCATAATATTATAGGACCAATAAAATTTCCGAATGGGATTATAAACCTACTAAAGGTTGATAAATGAATAAATGTAGCGATGTTTTTTTGATGATTGTCTTGCATGATTTTAAAACATATAATAGTTTCTTATGCAAATATATGTCTAAAAGAAGGTATTATGTTACGCATAGTACTTAATTTTAACAAAATTTTAACAAATTGATATCTCGATTATTTTCGATAATTTTGATAAAAATGAATTTATAATGAAGTTAACACCTAGTAAAATAAACACATTCAACATTTTTAAACTACCAGCAGTTTTCTTTATGGGTGTTAGAGTTAAATCTATTGATAATACAGCCTGTACAGTAACTGTTAAGCATAGATGGTTAAACCAAAACCCTTTTAAATCATTGTTTTGGGCTGTACAAGGTATGGCAGCAGAACTTACTACAGGAGCTATTGTTATGGCAAAAATTCAAGAAAGTGGTAAAAAAGTTTCAATGCTAGTAACTACTAATAATGCAACATTTACTAAAAAAGCTACAGGTAGAATTACATTTATTTGTAATGATGGTGAATTAATAGATAACGCTTTAAAAAAAACTATCGAAACTGGAGAAGGTCAAACCATTTGGATGAAATCTGTAGGAACTAATAAAGATGGTGTGGTTGTATCTACCTTTAATTTTGAATGGAGTATTAAAGCGAAGCAGTAGTTTTTTTGTCTTAGTCTCAGTATATAAAAAACCATGTTCAACTTTTTTTCTAAACTTTTTATGAGACAATAGCTTTTTCGTTTTCAGCTACCAATTTAGAATTTGGAATTTATTTTTTTGTAATTTTAAAAATAGTGTAACAAAACCTTAAATGCATCAACATATAAACGAATCAACTAAAAAATTAAAAAGATGACAGCACACGAAATTGATTATAGAATTTACGGCGAAGAAATGCAATATGTAGAGATTGAACTTGATCCGCAAGAAGGTGTAGTTGCCGAAGCAGGAAGTTTTATGATGATGGACGAAGGCATTAAAATGGAAACCATTTTTGGCGATGGATCTCAAAAAGATTCTGGTTTTTTGGGTAAAATTCTTGGAGCAGGTAAACGAATCCTTACTGGAGAAAGCTTATTTATGACAGCCTTTTATAATGATTTAGTAGGAAAACGAAATGTTTCTTTTGCATCACCATATCCAGGTAAAATCATACCAATAGATTTGACTGAATTTGGAGGTAAATTTATTTGCCAAAAAGATGCATTTTTATGTGCAGCAAAAGGAGTTAGCGTTGGTATAGAATTTTCTAAAAAATTAGGAAGGGGTTTATTTGGAGGAGAAGGTTTTATTATGCAAAAGCTTGAAGGAGACGGTATGGCATTTGTGCATGCTGGAGGTACTATGGCTAGAAAGGAATTGCAGGCTGGAGAAACGTTGCGTGTTGATACTGGTTGTATTGTAGGTTTTGATCAAACCGTAGATTATGATATTGAATTTGTAGGAGGTATTAAGAATACTGTATTTGGAGGAGAAGGCTTATTTTTTGCTAAGCTTCAAGGACCTGGGACAGTTTATGTGCAATCGTTACCATTTAGTAGGTTAGCTGGTCGTGTTTTGGCATCGGCACCAAGATCTGGAGGCAAAAGCAAGGGAGAAGGTAGTATACTAGGGGGCTTAGGAGATTTATTAGATGGTGATAATAGATTTTAAGTGTTAAATTTTCTTTAATTTAAAAAAGCAATGCAATTTTTTACTAAATTTATATGTTTAATAAAAAAAAATATAGCCTATACGCAGATTTACTTTTAATTTAAACCAAAATCCTAATAAGTAATTATGGCAAGAGCAATGCTAGAGTATACCAAAACGGTACTTAAAAAAGTAAGTTTTGATACTACGTTGTTTTGCAAGGAAGTACAGAAAGCGGTAAGTAGATTACTACCTTACGAGATTGAAGAGCTTAAAATTTTTATTCATTCTCTTGTACAGCAGAACCCGGAATTAAATCAATGTTTAATCTATTTAAAAGCATAAAAAAAAGCGACTATTAGTCGCTTTTTTAGTTTTGTTTATTTAGGAATTGGACTTATTATTTCTACATTTTGAAAAGCAATTGCTCCTCGAATAATGCTAGAAATAACATCTTGTAAAGCTTCAATAATTTGCATTTTCAACTCGCTTTTATGGTAAATTAAACTCACTTCTCTCGCTGGTGTAGGCTCGTTAAAATGATGTAAATTATTTTTTTCTTTTTCGTTAATATCTAAAGTATGCAAATAAGGTAAAAGCGTCATTCCTAGCCCTTCGTTTGATAGTTTTATTAACGTTTCAATACTACCACTTTCTAGCTGAAATTGATCATCGGTATGATTTTTAAAAACCTTACAAAGATTAATAACACCATCTCTAAAGCAATGCCCATCTTCAAGTAATAGCATATCATTTAAATCTAAATCGGATACATTAATTTTTTTATTTGAGTGTAAGCGATGGTTCTTTGGAATATAGCTTACAAAAGGTTCAAAAAATAGTACCCGTTCTTTAATTAATTCATTTTCAAGAGGTGTAGCTGCTATTGCTGCATCTAAATGCCCATCTGTAATGCGTTCAATAATTTCTTCTGTGGTTAACTCTTCTATTTTTAACTTTACTTTTGGGTGTTTCTTTATAAAAGTCTTTAAAAACATTGGTAAAAGCGTAGGCATTACTGTTGGAATAATACCAAGTTTAAATTCACCTCCAATAAATCCTTTTTGTTGATCTACAATATCTTGAATTCTATACGATTCGTTAACAATATTTCTAGCTTGATTAACAATTTTTCGACCTACTTCAGTCAATTCAATTGGTTTTTTACTCCTATCAAATATTTGTACATCAAGTTGGTCTTCAAGCTTTTGAATTTGCATACTAAGTGTAGGCTGAGTAACAAAACATTTTTCGGCTGCTTTAGTAAAATTTTGATTTTCGGCTACCGCCAAAACGTAGTATAATTGTGTTATTGTCATAAGTATCAATTTAGGCTATAAAAATATAAAAACTATCAATAAAATTTATCAAAACACCTGTTAATTATAAATTAAATTTGTGGTAAATAAAAAATAGTATAAAAATGATATATAATAGTATAGGTTTAAATACCTCTAAAACCAAGGCTTTAGCTAGTGATTTGAATCATTTACTAGCTAACTTTCAAATATATTACCAAAATTTAAGAGGCATACATTGGAACATTAAAGGGAAGCGTTTTTTTGACTTACATGTTAAGTTTGAAGAGTTATATACCGATGCTAATATTAAAGTTGATGAAATAGCTGAGCGTATATTGACTTTAGGTGAAACACCTTTACATACTTTTGAAGATTATTCAGCTAAAGCTGAAGTGCAAGTTGGTAAAAATATTTCTGAAGATGATAAGGCAGTACGATTAATAGTAGAATCTTTAACCCAGCTTTTAAAGATTGAAAGGGCTATTTTAGAAAAAGCGGGTGATGCAAACGATGAAGGAACAAACTCTATGATGAGTGATTTTATAACCGAGCAAGAAAAAACAGTATGGATGATGAAAGCTTGGTTAAACGAAACGGTTTAGTTTTTTAGTTTAGTTGGTTAGTTTTAAAAGCGACTTATGGATTACGTTTGTAATCCAATAGGTCGCTTTTTTATGATGTATTAGTACTAAAATATTATATCCATTTTTAAATCCTCATCTTTAAATTCAAATTTAGCAGTTGCGTATTGTGGCGGACCAAAACTCATTGAATTATTTGACATACCATATGATTCTTTTGGCATACCATTATCTTCAAAATCCATTCTGTTATTTTCGTTTTCATCATGTAATGCCATTATAGCATATGTTCCAGGTTCAACATTTTTAAATGTTACAGTTATTTTTCCGTTTTCAATTTTGCTTTGCTCATTTTTAATGCCTTGTCCTTTCATAAATGTATTTTCTGTATGAAGAGCTAATAATACATTTCCTTTATTGTTTTTAATATTTTCAATGGTAACGGTAATTGTTTTTCCTTCTGAGTGCTCTTGTGCGTTTGTTAAAGTAATAGCAAATAATAAGGTGATGATTAGTGATAGTGTTTTCATGATTTTATAGTTTTTAATGATTCAACACTTCAAATATCCAGTAGAAAAAAAGGATTTAATAATTGCTATTACTCAACTGTAGATTTTAAATGATGAATTGTATTTAGCTAAAAGAAAGAAGTTAATATTATGCAATTATCATTATAAACAGCTGCGTTAGGGATTATAAAGGGAATCCTTTTTTGAGACTATCGAAGCCAAAATATCTTTTGGTTTAAGATACCGAAGCGAAGCTTTAAAAAAAATAGTATTGGAAAGCCTGACCCTTTTGGTAACGCCCAAATTAAAGTAAGCCTCGAGCTTTAATTTCTAAATACTTATTAATGGTATCGATGGTAAGATTTTCAGGTGTGGTTAATATGGAATAGATACCGTATTTCTTTAACTCGTTTACAATTAAACGTTTTTCAAAGGCAAATTTCTCAGCAATTACTTTATCGTAAACTTGTTGTACGGTTTCTGCTTTCTCGGAAATTATACTGTTTAACTCGGTGTTTTTAAAGAAAATAACAACCAGTAAGTGGCTTTTTGCAATGGCTTTTAAATAAGGAAGTTGTCGGTTTAAACCATCCAAAGTTTCGAAATTAGTATACATTAAAATAAGACTTCGTTGTGTAATATGCCTTTTTATATTACCATATAATCTGCTAAAATCACTTTCAAAAAAATCTGTTTTCACATTATAAAGCGATTCTAAAATAAGTTGCATTTGAGAACTTCTTCGCTCTGCAACTACAATGTTTTCAATTTTTTTAGAAAACGAAAGCATACCAGCTTTATCGTGTTTTTTTAAAACCACATTGCTTATTACTAATGTTGCATTAATGGCATAATCTAAAAGGCTTAAACCGTTAAAAGGCATTTTCATAACACGCCCTTTGTCTATAATGGAGTAAATAGGTTGCGATTTTTCATCCTGAAATTGATTAACCATTAATTGACCGCGCTTTGCAGTAGCTTTCCAATTTATAGTGCGTAAATCATCGCCTAAAACATAATCTTTAATCTGCTCAAATTCCATAGTATGCCCAAGTCGACGTACTTTTTTTATACCATGCTCTAAAGCATTTTTATTGATGTTTAATAGCTCAAACTTTTTTAATTGCTTAAAACTTGGGTAAGTTTTTACCATGGCATTATGGTTAAAAGTAAAGCGTTTTGAAACTAATTTTATTATTGAAGATGCATAAACGTTTAAACTTCCAAAATGATATTCACCACGTTCGGTTGGTTTTAAATGATATTGAATTGATTTTGTTTTACGAGTAGTAATATGGTCTTTAATTTTAAAATCCCTTACTTGAAATTGTTCTGGTATTTCATCAATAATTTCAAGATAAATAGTAAATGGGAAGTTGTTATTAATATTTAAATCTATAACGTTTTTATCTCCATTTGAAAACTTATCTGGTAAAATTCGGGTGGCTTCTATTTTATTTTTACCAATGAAAATGATAAGAAAATCTATAAAGAAAAGCAAGGCAAGTACTAAAATTGAAAGTTGTGCAATATTAAATAACAACGGAACAAAATAACTTAAAGCAAACAATACAACAATGCCAATGCCAGCATAAAAGAACCGTGGTTGTATGTAGAATGGTTTAAAGAATTTCATTGAGTATATTTTACTTTTTTTTAATACTTAAATCTACCTTATGTTCAACATTTTTCAAACTGTCTACTATATGTTCAATATTTATATCATAAGAATGATTATAAAGTTTGGTTAATTCATCCAAGATCATTTTTTTCTTTTTCGCTATTGATAGTGCCGTTCTATAAAAATTAAATATTCCTATTGCTCTCCCTAATGGTATTAATGCGATAACAAATATTATAATTGAAATCGTTGAGATAAAGCCTTTGTTAAAAATATATTGGGTTAAAACATAGTTTAGAATAAGAATAAAAACTCCTATTGTTGAATAAATTATTATATGACCAAATGTGTCTGTTTTAGTTTTTAATACTGATTCATATTCAATGTTTATAGTTTTAATTTTTTCTTTGTAAGCTTCATCCAAATATATGTTAATACATTTATTATTAAATTTTGGACGTTTCATATCCAAGCCGCAAAAAACCCCTTTATTAAAATCAAAATGCATATTGTCACAAAGCTTGCAATGATCAGAGTTTTTTAAAATAGATTTATTCATTTTAATGAATTTTTATCAACGAGGAATCTCGACAGTTTCAATAATTTGTTTAATAATTTGTTTGCTAGATACACCTTCCATTTCGCGTTCTGGCGTTACAATAACTCTGTGGTGTAAAACAGGAATTGCGGCTCGTTTTATATCTTCAGGAGTTACAAAATCGCGCCCAGACATAGCTGCAAAAGCTTTACTAGATTTTAGTATAGCTATTGAAGCTCTTGGTGAAGCCCCTAAATATAAAAAACGATTACTACGTGTAGCTACAATAAGTTCTGCTATATATTTTAGTAAATGTTCTTCTACCAAAATTTGTGTGACTAAATTTTGATACTCTGCTATTTGTTTAGCAATTAAAAAAGATGAAATAGTTTCTGTCTTTTCAGTGTCTCTTAGCTGATGTTCTCTTGAAAGAATTTCAATCTCTTCATCTAAATTTGGATAATCCACATCAATTTTAAATAAAAATCGGTCTAACTGTGCCTCTGGTAAGCGATAGGTTCCTTCTTGCTCTACAGGGTTTTGAGTTGCCAAAACCATGAAAGGGGAATCTAATTTAAATTTGTTACCATCTATTGTTATTTGCTGTTCTTCCATCACTTCAAACAAAGCAGCTTGAGTTTTAGCAGGTGCTCTATTAATTTCGTCTATTAAAATCATATTAGAAAAAATAGGCCCTTTTTTAAATTCAAATTCAGAGTCTTTTAAATTGAAAACTGAGGTTCCCAAAATATCACTAGGCATTAAATCTGGTGTAAATTGAATACGGCTAAAACCAACACTTAATGACTTTGCCAATAGTTTTGCGGTAATGGTTTTTGCAACACCCGGAACACCCTCAATAAGCGAATGCCCTTTTGCTAAAAGTGATGCAATTAGCATGTCTACCATGTCTTTTTGACCAACAATTACCTTCCCAACTTCATGTTTTATTTTTTCAACACTATTTTGAAGCTCGGTTAAATCCAAACGGCTTTTAAATTGTAAATCGTTAGTTTCTTTAAGGGCACTATCGTCTATTGATGATACTACGTCTTCTGGCTTAGGTATAAAATCTTGATGGTCTTTCTCTTCTTTATTTTCGTCCATAATTAGTTTAAATAAAAAGCTTCAATTTGCTTGTTCAGTTTTATTAGGTTGTCTTCAAAAAACTCATTTTTAGTGCGTAACCAATTTATAAAATCAATTAGTTTTTTGACGTCTTCTTTTTTCTTTCCTGTTTTCGAAGCTAATTTTACTATAAATTCTTCATTCAAAATGGTAGTGTCTATATTAAAATCGGTTCGAATGCGTTCCAAAAAGTACGTTATTTTTTTATCTATTAAGTTTTTATGATCCTGAGTTTCAAAATATAGATTAGAAATAGTTTTAACAAAAGCTACGGTTGTATTTTGCAATGGTTTTATAATTTTAATAATGCGTTGCCTGCGTTTAGCATTAAAAACCATAAAAAGAATACCAAAAATTAAGGCTGTGTACCAAGCCCACTTAAAAGATAATTGTTCTAAAAACCAACTTAGGTTTGATTCCTTTTCAACATTCCCATCATATCCAGTTTGTATTTTGGTATAGGAGTCAAAATACACATCATTTTCTGGTAAATAGGAAATAATACCTTCTGCGTATTTATACCTGTCCTCTTTTAAAAGGTTGTAATTGGTAAAGGCTTTTGGCTCTAAATGAAGATATATTTTTCCTTCTCCAAAAGGGACTTCAATAAAATTTATATGTTTATAATCTATTTTAGAGTGCCCTAAAACTTTATAGTTTATAGTATCGAAATTAGAAAAATAGTTATCGCCTTCATTTCTATCAATAGTAATATCTTTTATGTCGAGGTATTTTAAAGATTGATATGAAATACTATCTTTTGTGTTCTCAATATATTCAACATCAAAGTTTAATGTGTCATGAATTTTTTGAGTAAAGTAGTAATCTGATATAAAAAGCGTATTTCCGGAGTCGACAAAATGTAATAATTCATCAATAGAATCGTCTTCTAAATAATCAGAATTTCCAATAATAACAAAGCTTCCTTCAGCAACATGGTCGCCATAACTGTCTTCAGAGTGCGCTTGTAAATAACTATCAGGTTGATGGTAAACTGTTCTAACTTTATGGTTTTTAAAAAGACTAGGGAGCTCTTTGTAAAAAACACTTACACCGTAAGGCTTATTACTTTTTTCATTAAAAGACTCTTCCCAATCAACTGTTTTTGTAGATTTTATACTAAAAGTAACGGCAGCTGTAACAATTAAAGCGGCAATAATGAAAAGTATAGGTAGCGCTTTTTTCATTACTTCACCTGAGTTAAAAGGGTTACAAAATGATGTCTAGCTTTATTGTATTCATTAAGATTTAAAGGAAATTCACCATACCAAATGTAGTTGTATAAATAAGAAATGTAAGCAAACTTTTTACTGAATGGTTTTTGACTTATTTCATTTAAATACTCTGTATTGGTTTTATCGTCTTCAAATTTTATATGATTTTTTATGCTTAAGTTTTTTAAAACTAGCAAATAATAATACCGAATGGCTAATCTAAAATTGTTGTTGTTTTCGGCATTTTGTATAAGAGAATTAATATCTGCATTTTCAATATTCTCTGCGGTTATATCTTCGTAATCGTTAAGTGTTCTATTTTGCTTAGATGAAAACAAACCAGAACCGCCTTCGTTAAGTAAAATGTATACTAAATAGATTACAGCAATTGCTAATGCCAAATAAAATAACCAAGCAAAAGGTCCTAAGTTAATACTGAAGCTATCAGAATCATTTCGCTCTCTTATAGATGGGTTACCGTTTTTATAATCTTCATATTTTCCAGAACCGCCTTGAGATTGGTTTACAACTTCTTTACCTTCATAATTATATTTTCTATTTGAATAACGCGTTTTAAAATCGTCATCAAACTTTCTTATTTGATTAGGCTCTTGAAAAGTAGAAAGACCAAAAATATTTTGAGGATTTGCAAAAATCAAAATCAGAAAAATAATATGTAATCTTATTATTTTCAAATAGAAGATTGATTTAAAATAGGTAGTTGAGTAATTTCTTTTTGCACTTTGAAAGGATAAATTAAATAATAATAGCTAATAGTTCCGAGGGTAATTAAAATGATTCCAACCGATAACCAATGAGGCATTATATTAGAATAGCGCGTTATGAAGCCTTCTAAAAAACCAGCAAAAAATGTAAAAGGGAAAGTACTTATTAAAATTTTTACACCGGTTTTAGCACCATTTTTAAAAGAAGTATACCTTGAGTGTGTGCCAGGAAATAAAATGCTAGCACCAAGAATTAATCCGGCAGCAGCTTCAATAACTATAGCAAAAATTTCCATAGAACCATGAATCCAAATACCACGGACACTTTCCCAAAAGACTTCTTTTTCGTAAAAAAAATACTGAAAAGAACCTAGCATAATACAATTTTTAAACATAATATACAGTGTGCCAATACCTCCAAATACACCCAATATAAAAGCTATAATCCCTACTCGTAAATTATTAATAGTAATACCAATAAAACTGCCCCAATTACTACCGCTTTTATAAACCGCTACAGGGTCACCAGCTTCAATGTTTTCAATGGACATATTTACATAATTGTCGCCTAAAACTGAACGTACAAACTCTCCATCATTTGCAGCTGAAATCACTCCAATGAAAGTAAAAGCAAAGAAAATGATGAAAGCGATGTAAATAAATTTTCGATATTCATAACAAATTAATGGGACTTCGGTTTTCCAAAACTCAATAAATCGGTTTGTGTTTTCTCTTTTGGTTTTGTAAATTTTTTGAAAAGCTTTGGCAGCAAGTTGATTTAAATACACAATCACCTTACTTTTAGGGTAATAGGTTTGTGCGTAAGCCAAATCGTTAATTAAATGAATGTATTGAGATGCAAGTTCGTCGGGGTCTTTAAAATCATTATTAAAAATAGCGGCCTCAAAACTCAGCCATTTTTCTTTATTTTGTTTGATGAATGAAACTTCCCTCATATATTTGATAAATTAAAATATAAAATGTCAGAGTTACAAATTAACACGACCCAAAATGTAAAAATAAAATTCACAGCTGCAGGAGCAGGAGAACGTTTATTAGCATTTATAATAGATACAGCCATTAAAATTGGTTATTTGTTAGTTTTAAATTGGACTTTTGGTGCTTTTGAAAACATGGATGAATGGTCTCAAATAGCCATTAACACTGTATTAAGTTTCCCTGTAATGTTCTATACCTTAGTTTTAGAATCACTTTTGGAAGGGCAAACCATTGGCAAACGCGCTTTAAAAATTAGAGTTGTAAAAATTGATGGTTACCAAGCTTCATTGGCAGATTATGTGGTACGTTGGTTTTTTAGGATAGTAGATGTTTACATTTTTGGTTTAGGCTTTTTTGTAATAATGTTTAGTAAAAAACAACAGCGACTAGGTGATATGGTTGCTGGGACAGCAGTTATTGCCTTAAAAGATAAAGTTAATATTAGCCACACTATTCTAGAAAATTTAAAAACTGATTATAAGCCAACATATCCAAATGTTATTAAATTATCAGATAATGATGCACGAATTATTAAAGATACATTTACTGTTGCTAAGGCATCTAAAGATTATCAAACTTTAATAAAGCTTAGAAATAAATTAATTGAAGTAGTGGAGATTAAAAACGTAAAACAAAGAACAGATATTGAATTTATTGATGTTATTTTAAAAGATTATAATTTTTACACTCAAAATATGTAAGTAGAGACTCCGTTTCTGTTATGCAAAGATTGAGGGAATCACACATCCCGAGCTTGTTTAGGGACCATTTTAAAAACACAAAATAGCGTGATGCTGAAACAAGTTCAGTATGACATTTTAAAAAAATATGTTTTATACCATAGATATTTTAGGAACTATTGCTTTTGCCATTTCTGGTGTCCTTATTGCCATTAATAAAAAAATGGATTTATTTGGAATACTTATAATTGCTTTTGTAACAGCTGTAGGAGGTGGCACACTTCGAGACTTGCTTATTGGAGAAACACCAGTGAGCTGGATGAAAGATATGACATTTACATACACAATTATAGCTTCAGCAATTTTTGCAATTATCTTTAGAAGTAAAATAAATTATTTAAGAACTTCATTGTTTTTGTTCGATACCATTGGTATTGGTTTATATACTGTAGTAGGTATTGATAAAGGAATCAATGCAGGATTGCACCCAATAATTTGTATAGCATTGGGGACGATGACCGCCAGCTTTGGTGGTGTAATTAGAGATATTTTATGCAACGAAATACCTGTTATTTTTAGAAAAGAAATATATGCGACAGCTTGTATTCTTGGAGGGATAACATATTTTTTATTAAGCGAATTACCAATAGAAAACAATTGGGTTTTTATAATCGCTGGCATAGTTGTAATCCTTACAAGGTTATTAGCAGTAAAATTTAAAATTGCCTTACCAACTATATATAAAAGCTAATTTATTTGGGCGTTACTTTTTGAAAAAAACAAAAAGTCGGGCTTTCCAATACAATCTTTTTAAAGTGCCATTGCGTGGAGTGAATGCCATGCAATTTGTATAAGCTTGGTTTAATACATTATATATAGCGTATTCTTTTTAAAAAGGATTTCCATTACAATCCCTAACGCGAAACCGTTTCAAAGTAAAAGCCATACTATTTTGCATGGCTTTTACTCATTAATATCTAGTGTTTTATTTTCTAATTATTTGGTACAGGAAAGCCTCTATCTCTTAATAAAGCCTCTATTTTGGCATCACGACCTCTAAACTTTCTAAACGCTTCCGCAGGATCCATAGAGTTTCTCGGTGCAAATAAATACTTTACTAATTTATCAGCTATATCTTTATCATAAAAACCATCAGGAGCTTCTTTAAATGCTTCAGAGGCATCACTTGTTAAAACATCAGCCCACATATAGCCATAATATGCCGTAGCATAACCTTCACCAGAAAAAACATGTCCAAAATGTGGTGTTCTATGGCGCATTGGTAATTCTTTAGGCATTTTTAGTTCTGCCAATGTTTCCCGTTCAAATTTGTCAATATCAATGTTTGTTGGGTCTGCCAAGTGTAGCTTCATATCCATAATGGCAGATGCTAAATACTCTGTAGTAGCAAAGCCTTGATTAAAAGTAGATGCTTTTTTAATTTTTGCTACTAAATTTGCAGGAATTGGCTCTCCTGTTTTATAATGCACTAAAAACTGATTAATAACTTCGTCTGTAGATAACCAACGCTCTAACAACTGACTTTGAAATTCGGTATAATCTCTAACACCTCCATTTAAAGTTGGGTATTTTACATTTGATGAAAAGAAGTGTAAAGCGTGTCCAAACTCATGAAAAAACGTATTGGCATCGTCCCACGAAACTAAAACAGCTTCTCCAGGGGCAGCTTTTACAAAGTTAGAATTATTTGAAGCTAATACATTTGTTATTCCATCATACGTGGTATGACTTCTATAGGTTGTTGCCCATGCTCCAGAACGTTTTCCTTCGCGAGCAAACGGGTCTAAATACCACAAGCCTATATGTGCTCCAGAATCTTTATCGGTTACTTCCCAAACATTAACATCTGGATGAAATACTGGTACACTACCTTCTTTAACTGGAGTGAATTTATAATTAAACAAACGCCCAGCCGTGTAAAATAATGCTTGAGTTAATTTATCTAATTGCAAGTATTGTTTAACTTCATCACTATCTAAATTATATTTCTTTTTACGCACTTTTTCAGCGTAATATCTGTAATCCCAAGGTTCAATAGTAATATTATCGCCATTAGCATTTGCTATAGCTTGCATATCTGCTACTTCTTCAGCCACACGACCAATGGCAGCAGGCCAAACAGCATTCATTAATCCCATAGCGTTTTCTGGGTTTTTAGCCATACGATCTTGCAATCTCCAATCTGCATAATTATCGTAGCCCAATAATCCTACACGTTCTTTACGTAGTTTTAAAATTTTGGCTATGATTTGATTATTATCATATTCATCGCCATTATCACCTCGAGAATAGTAGTTAGTCCAGACTTTTTTACGAAGTTCACGCTCAGTAGAATAAGTTAGAAATGGATCCATTGATGAACGAGTGTTTGTAATAGCATACTTTCCGTCTTGTCCTTTGTCAGTAGCAATTTTAGCAGCAGATTTTATAAAACCTTCGCTTAAACCACCCAATTGGTCTTTGGATAGGTAGGTAACATAGTTTTCTTCGTCATGTAGTACGTTGTTAGAAAAATCATTGTAAAGGCTTGATAACTCTTTATTTATTTCTGCATAGCGTTTCTTTTTTTCTGCATCAAGATTAGCACCATTCATTTCAAAACGTTTGTAAATTAAATCAACTACACGTTGCTGATCTGCCTCTAAAGGTGATTTTTGCGAAGCATCATAAACCGTTTTTATACGCTTGAATAGTTTTTCGTTTTGAGATATTTTTGATCTGTATTCAGATAGTTTAGGAGTCAACTCTCCTCTAACTTTTCTAAATTCAGGAGAACTCATGTTACTACTTAAAATACCGTAATATGTGAATACTCTATTTAATTCCTCGCCAGAGCGTTCCATTTCTACAATAGTGTTTTCAAAAGTTGGCGATTCAGCATTATTTGCAATGGCATCAATATCTTTTAAGCTTAGCTTCATGCCTATTTCAATAGCTTCTTTAATGTCTTCAACCTTCATTTTGTCAAAAGCAGGAACGCCTTTGTACAATCCAGTCCATTCTTGAAGTAATGTATTATCATTCATAGACAATGTGTCTTTTTTCGAGTCAGTTTTGGCATCATCTTTACAGCTAATAACTGAAAGTAATACACAAAAAACCAAAGGTTTAATTAGTGTTTTAGTATTCATTTTTAGTTTGAGTTTTTAAAGTTTTGTAAGGTATTGAATTAACTTATAATTTTTTATAATATTAAGTTAAAAAGGAGGGGTGATTTCTCATAAAGGAAGGGAGTAAGTACTAATCTTTCTAGGTAGATTAATCAATAATTTCCACATTGCGGATATAGATATTCCTTAAAGGCCAATCGGCTTCATCGGTTTCAACAGCCGCAATTTTATCAACAACATCCATACCCTTAATAACTTTACCAAATATAGTATAATCTCCATCTAAAAAATGCGCTCCACCGCGTTGCTGCACTATGAAAAATTCGAAAGGTGATGCTAGTTTATGCGGATTATCAATTTCACTACTAGGCATTGATATAACACCTCTATCATGTTTAAAACCTCGTTTTGTATCGGTTGGTAATAGGTATCTGCCAATATTTACTCGTTTTTTTCCAGTTTTTCTGTCGTCGCTATTTCCAGCCTGTACTATAAAATTATCAATGGCACGATAAAATTGTGTGCCATTAAAATATTTTTGTTTCGTTAAAAAGATAAAATTAGAACGATGAAATTTAGTCTCATTAAATAATAAAATATCAATAGCTCCAAAATCTGTAGTTATACGTACTTTATTCTCTTTATTATGCTTGTCATATTCTAAAAAAAATGACATCGCATTTTTGGAGTTTAGTTTAGGGAATTCACGTTTGTCTTCTTCTGTAATAATAGTTTTAGCCTCTTTTTTTGAAGATGGAGCCTCAGAAACTATAGGGTTATTTTTCTTTTTAGATTGTTTATCTTCACAATTCAAAAAAAATAAAAAAAGTAAAAAGAATAATTTAAAACGCATTTAAATAATTTTTAATCGATACCAAAAATAAATAATTCAGTTTATGTTTTATACATATATCAATAAAAAACAAATCATATTTTTAAGTATTGCTATCTTTTTTACGTTACAAAATTTTGCTCAAACTATGGAAACCATAAATTTATGGACAGATCAAGTACCTAATGAAATAAATGAAAAACACCATGCTGTTCAAACTTCTGATACTAGTAATAATGTTATTAGGTTGACAGATGTTACTAACCCTATTTTAGAAGTTTATAAACCGGATAATGCAAAGAATAATGGTGCAAGTATTATTGTTTGCCCAGGTGGAGGTTATCAAATTTTAGCAATCGATTTAGAGGGCTATGAAATTGCAAAATGGTTGAATACATTAGGTTTTACAGCATTTGTATTGCAGTATAGAGTTCCAGATAATCGTTTAGGGGCTTTAAATGATGTACAGAGAGCTATTAGAATAGTGAGAAGTAAAGCAAAAGATTATAATTGTAATCCAGAAAAAATAGGCGTTTTAGGTTTTTCAGCAGGTGGAAGCTTATCTGCAAGAGCATCAACCAATTTTGATAAAGAAACTTATAAAAAAACAGACACAATTGATGAAAATTCTTGTAGACCAAATTTTACTGTTCTCATTTATCCAGCCTATTTAAGTACAGGTGAAAACAATACCATCTCGCCAGAATTGTCTATTACAAATCAAACGCCTCCTATGTTTATATTTGCAACTACTGATGACGCTTACTCAAATAAAGGTTCTTTGGTTTTGTCAAACGCACTTATGGAAGCTAAAAGACCAGTTGAATTACATGTATTGCCATCAGGAGGACATGGATATGGTTTAAGAAAAGGGAATGTAGCTGCTGAAACATGGCCTGTTTTAGCTGAAAAATGGCTTATGAACATCATTAAATAATCACTTTTAATTAAATGAATTTCGAAGATTTTTTAACAGCTATTTCCAAAATAGAAAATATACCACTACCAGCCGAAGCATCTCACTTTAAAATGGTACCACCGTTTCGTCAGGAGTTATTACGGCGCCAAAGAAAAGCAATTAAAGATGCTAAAAAAGCAGGTGTTTTAGCATTGTTTTATCCAGATAAAAGCGAGAAAACAACACTGGTTTTAATTTTAAGAAAAACTTATAATGGTGTGCATTCCGCTCAAGTTGGGTTTCCTGGAGGGAAGCTGGAAGATCAAGACAAATCGTTACAAGATGCAGCCGTTAGAGAAACATTTGAAGAAATAGGTGTTCCAATTCAAAACATTAAGGTTGTTAAACAATTATCTGAAGTTTATATACCACCAAGTAATTTTCATGTACAGCCATTTATTGGAATTTCTGAAAGCACACCAGAATTTGTTAAGCAAGACAATGAGGTAGAAGCTATTATTGAGATTGATTTACTGCATTTTTTGGATGATAATCAATTAGTTACAAAAACTGTTACAACATCGTATAGTATAGATGTTGAGGTGCCAGCCTTTAAGTTAAATAATTATATTGTTTGGGGAGCAACAGCTATGATGCTTAGCGAAATTAAAGACATGTTAAAACAAATGCTATAGTTTGCAAGATTTATTACATTTGTTGCAACTAACTAATTTTGACGTGTGATTTATGGGATTATTTAAAAGGAATCCATTCGGACATATTCTTATTGTAAAAAAATGGCTCATAAGAATTCTTGGAGTTATGACTCATCGACGCTTTCGCGGGTTTAATGAGTTGCAAATAGAAGGTTCAGAAATTATAAAGACCTTACCTGATACTAATGTTCTATTCATTTCAAATCACCAAACCTATTTTGCTGATGTCGTATCTATGTTTCATGTGTTTAACGCAAGTTTAAGCGGGCGTACAGATTCCATAAAAAATGTAGGTTATTTATGGAACCCTAAGCTTAATATATATTATGTAGCTGCAAAAGAAACCATGAAAGCAGGGTTGTTACCAAAAATATTAGCCTATGTAGGTTCGATAAGTATAGAGCGTACTTGGAGATCCGAAGGAAAGGATGTTAACCGTCAAGTAAAAATGAGTGATATTTCTAGTATAGGAAAAGCATTAGATGATGGTTGGGTTATTACATTTCCGCAAGGAACAACTACACCTTTTAAGCCTATACGTAAAGGAACTGCGCATATAATTAAGCGCTATAAGCCTATTGTGGTGCCTATTGTTATTGATGGGTTTAGGCGATCATTTGATAAAAAAGGACTCCGTATTAAAAAGAAAAATATTCTTCAAACTTTTGAAATAAAAGAGCCTTTAGAAATTGATTACGATAATGAGACTACAGACGATATTGTAAAAAGAATAGAATACGCTATAGAACAACACCCGTCGTTTTTAAAAGTTATTCCTCAAAAAGAGTTAGAAGCTCAAGAAGAATTAAATAAAAAGCGAGAGTGGTAATTTAATGGTTTTTACTAAAGATAATAATAGAATACATGTAGTTGATGCTTTGCGAGGTTTGGCTATAGTTTCAATAATGTTACTGCATAACCTCGAACATTTTGATGTGTATTTTTTGCCAGAAAACTTCCCAGATTGGTTAGTGAAATTAGATAAAATGGTTTGGGATAGTTCCTTTTTTATGTTTGCAGGAAAGTCTTATGCTATGTTTGCGTTGCTTTTTGGATTAACATTTTTTATTCAAACAGATAATCAAGCTAAAAGAGGCAAAGATTTTAGACCTGTTTTTGCATGGAGACTCGTTTTGTTATTAGTTTTTGGGATTATAAACTCTGCGTTCTATCAAGGTGATATACTTACCATATATGCCGTGATAGGGTTTTTACTTATTCCTTTCGCTCGTTTAAATAATAAAGTAGTTTTAGGTGTTGCAATTATTTTATTATTGCAACCTATAGAAATTGTTAGATTATTACAGGCTATTCAAAACCCAGATGCTGTTATTGGAAACCCAGAGTCTTGGGCTTATTTTGGCAAAATGAATGAGTATATAAAAGATGGCTCATTTATTAATACTGTTAAAGGGAATTTAACCAATGGTAAAATAGCAGTGCTAAAATGGAGTAACGAAAATGGTCGTTTTTTACATATTTTATCGTTATTTCTATTTGGTATGTTAGCTGGTAGAAAAAAGCTTTTTAAGCCATCTGTAGAGAGTAATAAGTTTTGGACAAAAGCATTAGTAGTTTCAAGTATAGCTTTTGTTGTTTTGTATGTGTTTCAAAAAAATGTAGACAATATATTTGTTAGTGAAGTAATTCGTCGTCCTTTAAAAACTATTGAGACTTCATGGACGAATCTTTCATTTATGGTGGTGTTAGTATCTGGTTTTGTTCTTTTATTTCAAAAGAAAGCTTGGAATAAAGTTTTAAGAGCTTTATCCCCTATAGGAAAAATGAGTCTTTCAAATTATATACTACAATCTATTATAGGTTCTACTTTATATTACGGTTTTGGTTTTGGGCTTTATAAATATACAGGAGCAACGTATAGCTTTTTAATAAGTATTGTGCTTTCTGTTTTAATTGGATATTTCTCTTATTGGTGGATGAAAAACAATAAACGTGGCCCTTTAGAAACGATTTGGCATAAAGCAACATGGATGTTTTTTAAGAAATAATAAGAAACCTCAACGATAATAGCAATCCGTTAATAACTCCTAGTAATTCTACTTTAAAAAGCATTAGTAAATCCTTATTTTGCAACTTCTTTAAGGAAATATAAGTATTAAATCAATGAAGGTTTGTATTGCCGAAAAACCAAGTGTAGCAAGAGAAATAGCAACTGTGTTAGGTGCTAATACTAAACGCGATGGTTATTATGAAGGTAATGGTTATGCTATTACCTATACCTTTGGGCATTTATGTACCTTAAAAGAGCCTAACGATTATAAACCTTATTGGAAAAGCTGGGATTTGAATAATCTACCGATGCTCCCTGAAAAGTTTGAAACCAAAGTGGTAGCAAATTCAGGTATTCAAAAGCAGTTTAATATTGTAAAAAGTTTATTTGATAAAGCAGACGTAGTTATAAACTGTGGTGATGCAGGTCAAGAAGGAGAACTTATCCAGCGTTGGGTGATGAATGAAGCAAATTATAAAGGCGAGGTGAAACGTTTATGGATTTCCTCATTAACTACTGAGGCTATCAAAGAAGGTTTTCAAAATTTAAAACCAGCTTCAGATTATGACAATTTATATTATGCAGGATTTTCTAGAGCCATAGGAGATTGGCTTTTGGGCATGAATGCTACCAGATTATATACTGTTAAGCACGGTGGCTATAAACAGGTGCTATCTGTAGGTCGTGTGCAAACACCAACATTAGCTATAGTTGTAAACCGATTTAAGGAAATTGAAAACTTTAAACCGCAACCCTATTGGGAGTTGCAAACACTTTATCGAGATACGCTTTTTAGTTACGAAGAGGGGCGTTTTCTTAAAAAGGAGGACGGTGAAGCTTTAGCTAATAAGGTAAAGGAAAGCGAATTTGAAATAGAGTCTATTACCAAAAAGAAAGGGAAAGAATATGCACCCAAACTGTTTGATTTGACTGGTTTGCAGGTGTATTGTAATACTAAGTTTGGTTTTTCAGCAGATGAAACGCTTAAAATTGTACAGAAGTTATACGAACAAAAAGTGGTGACTTATCCAAGAGTAGATACTACATTTCTGCCTAATGATGTATATCCTAAAGTTGCAGGTATTCTTCAAAAATTGACAAACTATTCAAAGTTAACTCAACCACTTTTAGGGAAGCCTATTAAAAAATCAAAGAAAGTGTTTAATGATAAAAAAGTAACCGATCATCATGCTATAATACCAACAGGGATGCAAATGAATTTGCAATATAATCAACAAAAAGTTTACGATATTATCGTAAAACGGTTTATCGCGGTTTTTTATGATGATTGTACAGTATCCAATACTACGGTCTTAGGAAGTGCTGCAAAAGTAGTTTTTAAAACTACAGGAAAAGAAATTTTAGAGAAAGGTTGGAGACTTGTCTTTGAAAATTCGAATAAAAAAGAAAAAGAATCTGGGATTTTACCAACGTTTGAAAAGGGAGAAAAAGGACCTCATGAGCCATCGTTTTTAGAAAAAGAAACCAAACCACCAAATCAGTTTACCGAGGCCTCTTTGTTACGTGCTATGGAAACTGCTGGCAAACAGGTTGATGATGAAGAGTTGCGTGATTTAATGAAAGAAAATGGTATTGGTAGACCATCAACTCGTGCCAATATTATTGAAACATTATTTAAAAGAAAATATATAAAACGTAATAAAAAACAGGTGTTGCCAACAGTTACAGGTATTCAGTTGATTGAAACTATTCAAAATAAACTATTAAAATCTGCTGAATTAACAGGGTCTTGGGAAAAACAATTAAAAGATATTGAGAAAGGTGAATTTAGCGCGAGTGCATTTATAAGAAATATGAAACGAATGGTTGATGCTTTAGTGTACGAAGTGAGAAGTGAGACAAAACGCGCTAACATATCTCAAGCTACAGTAATAAAAAATAGAACTGCAAAAGCAGCAGTTAAAAAGACGATAGGTATAACTGTTGAAGGCTGCCCTAAATGCAAAAAAGGAACTCTTATTAAAGGTAAAACGGCTTATGGATGTAGTGCGTATAAGTCTGGATGTAATTTTGTATTGCCTTTTGATTTTAATGGTAAAAAAATTTCAGAAAAGCAGTTTATAAGACTACTTCAAAAAGGAAGCACCGTTAACTTAAAAGGTTTTAAAACAGATTCTGGGAAGGTTGAAGGTTTAATTCGTTTTGATGATAATTTTAAACTAAAATTAGAACCTAAAAAGACCTCTGTGGAAACGACAACAAAAGACTTATTTTGCCCAAAGTGTAAAAAGGGAACAGTTATGAAAGGAAAAACAGCTTATGGTTGCAGTGACTATAAATCGGGATGTGATTTTAAAATGACTTTTGAAGCTGTAAGAACTAAAATAAATGGGCAAACACCAACAAGAGAACTTGTGTATAGTATTTTGAATGGAAACATCTAAAATTCACCGTCATTTCATAATCTATAAACCCTACGGTTATCTGAGTCAGTTTAAAAGTCATGATTCTAAACAGCAATCAAAGAAGTTTCTAGGGAGTCTTTATAATTTTCCTGAAAATGCTATGGCTATAGGTCGTTTGGACGAAAAATCAGAAGGGTTATTGCTCATTACTACTGATGGTAAAATGAGTTATTTTGTAAATAGTCAAAAAGTAGAAAAAGAGTATTATGCACAGGTTGATGGCGCTATTTTCGAGAAAGCTATAGAGCAATTAAAATGCGGTGTAGAAATTGGTTTTGATGGTAAAAAATATCAAACCAAGCCTTGTAAGGTTGTTAAGCTAAATGAAACTCCAAATTTACCTACACGCTCACAAAAAATTAGAGATGATAGACATGGTCCAACATCTTGGGTGTCAATAACATTAAACGAAGGTAAGTTTCGACAAGTTCGGAAAATGACATCTGCTGTTGGATTTCCTACATTACGTTTAGTTCGTGTTAGAGTAGGGGATATTCATTTAAATCAAATGCAAGCAGGTGATGTTGTGGAAGTTGATAAATTCTTTTAGACTTCTAGTTTTTTGAGCTCTTTATAATTTTTGTTTAAGCGTTTTAATAAGATGCCGTAAACCAACCAATAAAAGAAAAGAAGAAGACCAATAGCAGCTGCTAATAGTAATACAGTTGCAATAATAATACCTGCATAAAACTTAAAAGCCTCTCCGTTTGCCGCAGCTTGATTTACTTGGTCTATTACTTGCTGATCTCTATCAAACTCTAAAAACAAAACAACTATAGTAGATATAACTAGATAAATTAAATTGAATGCAACATATTGCTTTACGGTTTTTCTTGTTTTTAAAATATTCTCCATTAAAATTTTGGCATTATCTGTTACCGAAATTGTTTTATAGTTTTTGAAAAACAAATAGAAAAAATAACCTAGAATAATATAACCGGCTATCATTAAAGGGATTAAAACAGCGTCTGCGTCGTACTGGTTAAAGCGTTTCATACTTTCAGTATCTTTTAAGAAAAAAGAAATAAAAGTCCAGAAAGCAAATTCTAGCAAGCTTATAATAAATATCCATTTTACGATGGAAGACGATTTTTTTAAAATCATCTTATAAATTTCATTGTAAGATAATTTTGGAAAATTATTATCATCTTTTTTCCAATCTTTTTTTAATAAATCTAATTCATCCATAGTATTACGGATTTAATATGGTTTTAAGTTTTGTTTTAATTCTGTTCATTTTCACACGTGCATTCACTTCACTAATACCCAAGGTTTCACTTATTTCTCTATAATCTTTGTCTTCTAAATACAAGAAAACAAGTGCTTTTTCAATATCATTTAATTGATGTACCGCCTTATAAAGCACTTTTAATTGCTGCTCTTCAGTATCATCATAATCTTCTGCCTTTATTTTAAACTCTACACCTTCAAAATTTTGTGTATTTATACGTCGTTTAGATTTTCTGTAAAGTGTTATAGCGGTATTCAAACCTACACGATACATCCAAGTACTAAACTTAGCATCACCACGAAATTTCGGGTAAGCTTTCCAAAGTTGTATTGTTATTTCTTGAAATAAATCATTATGAGCATCATAATTATTAGTATACAAACGGCATACTTTATGTATAATGTTTTGATGCTTTTCTAGCAATTCAACAAAGCTATGTTCAAGTTCTTTATTCAATTTGATGGTTTAGTTATAAGGTAAGTAGCTTAAATATTTAAAAAGTTACAATTAGCTTAAAATAATATTTAAAAGTAGTGTATAAATTGGTTATATAGTATCTTTGTGTTATAATATTTTTAGACCCTTTTTCATGAATATTCCCCAATCGAGTTTGCCAAGAGTTGTTATTGTTGGAGGCGGTTTTGCTGGTATTAATTTGGCAAAGACCTTAGCTAATAAAAAAGTTCAAGTTGTATTAATTGATAAGCGTAATTATCACACCTTTCAACCTTTATTATATCAAGTATCTTCTGCGGGTTTAGAGCCAGATTCTATTGCTTACCCGCTTAGAAAAATAATTAAAAAGCATAAAAACACCTTTTTTCGCTTAGCAGAAGTTGAAAATATTGATACTGAAAGTCAAGAAATCACTACTAATATAGGAATTTTAAGCTTTGATTTTTTAGTGATTGCTACTGGGACAAAGACCAATTATTTTGGTAATAAATCAATCGAAACATACAGTATGCCAATGAAAAAGGTGCCACAAGCTTTGAATATTAGAAGTTTGATTTTACAAAATTTTGAAGAAGCTGCTATAACAAACGATAAAGCATTTAGAAAAGCTTTATTGAATTTTGTTATTGTTGGTGGCGGACCAACTGGTGTTGAATTAGCAGGAGCTATTGCAGAGCTTAAGAATCATATTTTGCCAAGAGATTACCGTGATTTGAATGCTAATGATATGGAAATATATTTGCTTGAAGGGAGCCCTCGTGTATTGCCAACAATGAGCGAGCATGCTTCAAAAAAGGCTGAACAGTTTCTTAAAAAACTAGGAGTACATGTAAAATGCGATACGTTTGTTAAAGATTACGATGGCAAAAAAGTGCTTACTAATTCTAGCCTGGAAATGGAGTCTGAAACATTAATTTGGGCTGCAGGTGTTACTGGAAACCCTGTTAAAGGATTACATGGTAAATCTTTGTTAGATCGTATAAATCGATATAAAGTTAATGCGTTTAATCAGGTAGAAGGTTATACCAACATTTTTGCTTTAGGAGACATTGCTTTGATGCAAACTGAAGGCTATCCAAAAGGGCACCCTCAAGTTGCTCAACCTGCTATTCAGCAAGGTGAACTTTTAGGAAAAAATTTGATAAAATTAATTGAAGGAAAACCTCTTAAAAAATTTAAATATAGAGATAAAGGATCGATGGCTACCGTTGGTAGAAATAAAGCAGTTGTCGATTTAAAACATTATAAGTTTGCAGGATTTTTTGCTTGGTTTGTTTGGATGTTTATTCACCTTATGGCATTGGTTGGTTTTAGAAATAGAGTAGTCGTTTTCTTTAATTGGTGCTACAATTATATCAATTTTGATAAAGCAGCGCGCCTAATTATACGTCCATTCCATAAATTAAATTGATACTTTAAATTTAGTCAATCAATTATCTGATTAATAATAAATTAACATCTTACAATAGATTTTGTCTATTGCTGTTTTTTAATACCTAAAACGATAAATAATTGGGCAATTGAGTAGGTAAGCATAATGCTAATGCCAGAAAAAGGTAAAGGTTCATAAAATTTATTTAAGGCCAATAAACTATCCGAAGTTATAAAAAAAAGTGCACCTAAGAAAACAAAAAAGTAACTACTTTTTGGAACACTACCCTTTCGTAAAAAAGCTGTTATTACCATTGATAAAATTACAATCATATAAATGATAACAGGTACTAATAAATCCCCTAAACCATCTTTTAAAAAGTAAAATAATCCAGCTGCATAAACGAGTAATATAATGGTTAATAATACCGTATTATTTAAGTTGTTTTTCTTTTTTAAAAAAGTAAAGACATACATAATATGGGCTAATAAAAAGGATACTAATCCGCCTATAAAAAAGCTAGTAGATGCATCTGCAAACATTAAAAGCACATCTCCAAAAAGAGATAATATTAATGCTAAAAAAGTAAACAGCCTAGTTTTATTATCGAGGTGCTTTCCATAATTCCAAAAGAAAAAAATAAGCGATATTAAAATAAGTGGTTTGGTTAAATAATGAAATGTTGTTAAGGTTTCAATATTATCACAAACTAATTCAGCAATAACAATAATTAAGAAAATTAATGAGAATGTTTTTTCAGTTTTGGAAAGCATACAATTGATTTTATCAAATATATTCAATTCATCATTAAAATTTTACAATTCAGTTAGTATTAGTTTTTTCAAAACGGTATATGCTTCAATTTTGCTTCATCAATTAAAAACGAACAAACCATTTACCAAATGAAAAATCTATTATTAATTTTAAGTTTAATTATTTCAAGTCAGTTTTTTGCCCAAAGTGTTATTAATGGAAAAGTTACCGATAACAAAGGTTTACCAATCACTGGAGCAAATGTTTATTTAGATGCTACTTACGATGGTAGTACAACCGATGAGAATGGTTTATTTTCTTTTAAAACAGAAGAAGCAAGCACTCAAACCTTAATCGTATCTTTTCTATCTTATGAGACATTTACAATGGTTGGTGACGTTTCATATATGAAAGATTTAACTATTAAACTTAGAGAAGACATTGGTACTTTGGATGCTGTGGTTTTATCTGCAGGGACATTTGCAGCTGGCGATAATAGTAAAGTAAATGTGCTAAAGCCTTTAGATGTTGTAACTACAGCAAGTGCTTTGGGCGATTTTGTTGGTGCTTTACAAACATTACCTGGTACAACCACAGTGGCTGAAGACGGGCGATTATTTGTTCGTGGTGGAGAAGCCGAAGAAACACAAATATTTATAGACGGTATTCGTGTGTTTACACCCTATTCACCAACAACTAATAATACACCAACTCGTGGTAGGTATTCGCCATTTTTGTTTGATGGCATTACATTTTCTACGGGTGGATATTCAGCAGAGTTTGGTCAAGCACTATCAAGTGTATTGTTATTAAATACTATTGATGAGCCAGATCAAGAAAAAACAGATATAGGTATTATGAGTGTTGGTGCAACACTTGGAAACACTCAAAAATGGGATAAAAGCTCGCTAAGTGTTAATGCATCTTATATAAATTTAGCGCCTTATATTGCTTTGTTTCCAGATAGGAATGATTGGAAAAAGCCTTTTGAAACACTTTCTGGAGAAGCCGTATATAGAAAGAAAACAGATTCAGGGTTATTTAAACTTTATGGTGCTTTTGACACTACAAATTTTGAATTAACTCAAGAAGATATTAATTATAGCGAGGGTTTAGATTTTAAACTAAAAAACAAAAACCTATATTTTAATGGTTCATATCAAGGTGTCTTGAATGAAAATTGGACTTTATTTGGAGGTTTAAGCTATACTCACGGAAATAACAATATCAATATAATGGATAGTGATATTAAAGATTCAGAAAACTCAGTACACACAAAACTTAAATTTAAAAATAGAATAAGCAACCGCTTTAAGCTTTACTTTGGAGCTGAGTATTTTGCAACAGATTTTGACGAAACCTATAGTGATGATTTAGTTAACCCGGTAACTTATGGTTATAACGATAATATTGCAGCAGCATTTGCAGAGGCGGATATTTTTGTGTCTAAAAAGCTAGCTTTTAAAACAGGAGTACGTGGAGAATATAGTGAGCTTTTTAAAGACTTTACTTTAGCCCCAAGATTATCATTGGCTTATAAAACTTCAGGCAAAAGTCAATTATCATTAGCATATGGTAATTTTTATCAAAATCCATCAAGCTATATTTTGAAGTTTAATCAAAATTTAAAACCACAGAATACATCACATTATATTTTTAACTATCAATATAATGCTGATAGAAAAATATTTAGGGCTGAAGCTTATTACAAGAAGTATGATAATTTAGTTAAGTTTAACGATGAGTTTCCAGATTTTAATAGCACTTATAATAATGAAGGTAACGGTTTTGCAAAAGGTATTGATTTCTTTTGGAGAGATAGTAAAAGCATCAAGAATTTTGATTATTGGTTAAGCTATTCATTTTTAGATACCAAACGAGATTATAGAAATTATCAAACTGAGGCACAACCAAACTTTGCGAATACACATAACCTTTCAATAGTTGGTAAATATTGGATTAACGATTGGCGCAGTCAAGTAGGATTTAGTTACGGTTTTGCTTCTGGAAGAACATATACCAATCCTAACGAACCTGGGTTTTTAAATAACAAAACAAAAGCCTATAACAGCTTAAGTGTGAATTGGGCATATTTAATAAGTCCGCAAAAAATACTATATGCTTCGGTAAACAATGTATTAGGTTTTAAAAATGTTAACGGTTATCAATATGCAAATACTCCAAATATAAATGGCGATTTTGCAAGACGTACGTTACAGCCTGCAGCAGATCAATTCTTTTTTGTTGGTTTCTTTTGGACGATTAGTGAGGACAAAAAAAGCAACCAATTGGATAATTTATAGACCTATTCCTTAACCGACATGTTTATATATTTTTGATCAAGTACTTTGGAGTCTTTATACTTTACTCGTAATGCCTCAAGTTCTATTTTTAGCTCTTTTACTTTGTCGGCATAATCAGGATTGTTGTATACGTTATTCATCTCTTGTGGATCTTTTAAACGATCATAAAGCTCCCATTCATTTATATCATGATAAAAATGTACTAATTTATATTCCTTGTTGACTATACCATAATGCCTTTTAACCGTATGTTCTCCAGGGTATTCATAGTAATGATAATAAACAGCATCGCGAGTCCATTTTTCATTTTCACCTTTTAGTAAAGGAATTATACTTTCGCCTTGCATGTCTTTAGGAGCATCAATTAGTGCGGCTTCCAGAAAGGTTTGAGCAAAGTCTAGATTTTGTACCATTTCATCGTTTGTTGTTCCAGGTTTTATTTGATTTGGCCAACGAATTAACAACGGTGTTTTAAACGATTCATCGTATATAAAACGTTTATCAAACCAACCATGTTCCCCAAGATAGAAACCTTGATCTGATGTATAAACTACTATAGTGTTTTTAGCTAAACCACTTTCGTCTAAATAATCTAAAACACGACCAACATTATCATCAACAGATGAAATGCAACCTAGATAGTCTTGCATATAACGTTGATATTTCCATTGCATTTTTTCCTTATCATTAAGCGTAGGCCAATTGTTTTTAAACCATGTATTAATAGAATCTATAACGGGGTCGTATAATTTTCTTTGTTCTTCATTAAACCTACTGTAAGCACGGTTAAACCCATTAATAGAAGGTACTTCTGGTTCTACGCCACCCATTTCATCAATCGTTTTGGGGCTTATTTTTGAGTCATGACCATATTTCATATGAGTTAACAAGTTCATCTCTGCTGTTTTTGCTGCTGTTCCTCTATTGGAATAATCATCAAAAAGCGTCTCTGGTTCTGGGAATGTTTTTTTAGCAAACTCCTTAAATTTTTCTGGATTTGGCCACCATGGTCTGTGAGGAGCTTTATGTAAATACATCATCATAAAAGGCTTTTCCTTGTTTCGTTTTTTGTCTAGCCAATTAATAGTAAAATCTGTGATAATATCGGTTACATAACCCGTAATGGTAGTGTCTCCTTCTTTAGTTATAAATTTTGGGTTTAAATAATTGCCTTGCCCTGGTAAAATCATAAAATCATCTACGCCTTTAGGGTTGTTACCAAAATGTAATTTTCCATACATAGCAGTTTCGTAACCCGCTTTTTGAAAAAGTTGAGGGAACGTAACTTGAGTAGTATCAAAAGGCATTAAATTATTAATCTTCCCATTTATATGAGTGTGTTTCCCAGTAAGAATTGTAGCTCTTGAAGGTGCACAAATAGAATTTGTAACACAAGCATTAGTAAACAACATGCCCTCGTTTGCAATTCTATCAATATTTGGAGTCTTTATTAGCTTGTCTGAATATGCGCTAATGGCCTGATAAGCATGATCATCAGACATGATAAAAAGAATATTTGGTCGTTGCGGAGTGGTTTTTTCTTTTTTAGAACAAGAACTTAAAGTTAAAAGTCCAATTAAAAAAAGGGTAAACGCGTAGTTAGTTTTTGCTAAACTCATATTTAAAATAAAATTAAGCATCTAAGATAGTAAAACTTAGAAATTAATTATATGAAAATCATATATGATAAATGTCATAGTTATTCAGTTTGATTCTTAATAATTTTAATGGTATAAAATGTATGAGTCATGAAACCAAAAAAGAACCCAGAAATAGAAATAGGACGAAATAGCAGCCTATATTTTGCTATAGGTTTAAATTTAATGTTATTTATGTCATGGCAAGCTTTAGAGTATAAAACTTACGATAAAGAAATAGCAAGTATAGATATTGTTGAAGTAGATGAAGAAGTTGAAGAGGAAATTCCTGTTATAAATATAAATACTCCGCCACCGCCACCGCCACCAGTAGCAATAACTGAAACTATTGAAATAGTTGAAGATGCTGAAGAAGTTGAAGAAACAGTTATTGAAAGCACAGAAACTGCACTAGATGATGCTATAGAGGAACGGGTAGTATCTGTAAGTGATGTTGATGTTGATGAGGTAGAAGAAGAAGTAGAAGTTCCGTTTGCAGCTATTGAAGATGTACCAATTTTCCCTGGTTGTGAGGGCAAATCTAGAAAAGAAATGAAAGATTGTTTTCAGAAAAAAATACAAGAGCATGTAGTTACAAACTTCAGGTACCCACAAACAGCTATAGATTTAGGAATTCAAGGACGAGTATCTGTAATATTTGTGATAGATTCTAACGGAATTACTACTAAAGTAAGATCTAGAGGACCAGATAGAATTTTAGAAAAAGAAGCAGAAAGAATTATTGGCCTGTTACCAAAAATGATACCAGGTAAGCAACGAGATAAGCCCGTAAAAGTAAGCTATGCTATACCCATTTTTTTCAAATACCAAGAAGGTTAATTGGTTTTGTAAATGGTTTTAATCAATGTGAAAAAAGGCAATCTAAGAATTTAGATTGCCTTTTTAATTCCAATGTTTTATTGCATCATTATGTAAAATAACTTTTCTAAATTCGGTTGGTTTTTTATTGTTTAGTAATTTTAATCCACCACTGGCATAAATCAATTTTCTAAAGTTTTTCTCACTAGCTTTATATTGCTTTATATTTTTATATGTTGTTATAAGCATAAAAGTATAAGGTGTTTCAGCCGTTGGGATAGTTTCTAAGAGCTGATAAGATTCAATATAATTTTTTTCAATGGCTTTTATGCGTAGCTGCTGCCAATTGTTTTGATAATAAAAAAGAGCTTCTGCTTTATTTTCATTTAAAACTTGCACATAATCTATCATTGAAATATGATTTGATTGTTGACCTATACCTGAGTAACCAGAAATAAGTAAAATAAAAAGAATAAAATTTTTCATGATTATTGGTTTTTAAGCTTGTCTAGTTTTTCTTTAGAGTAGTTATTTCCGCCGCCAGTGCTTAAGGCTTTCTCATATGCCTTAATAGCTTTTTTGGTTTCTTTTACAGATGAGTAATAATCTCCTAAAGAATCATAAACATTAGATTTATTAGGATAATTTTTTACATTCATTTTAAAAAATGCTAATGCTTTTTTGTTCATTTTCTGATTCATTGAGCCATATCCCATTTGATTTATTAAATCTTCGGGAGGTAAAATTGAGTATCCCATTTTTGTTGAAACATTTTCATAATGTTTAGTTACATCAGAAATAACAATATCTGCAGAAATATCTGGACTCATTATCTTAGGAATTAAATCATTTCCAATATCATACCATGAAAAAATAAAATGGAGCGCATCATAAGTAGTTATTAATGGCACAGACCCGTGAGAATCATTTTCGTAATATTTATAACCAAAATCCAATTGACTAGAAGAGTTTGGTACCACCTTTTTAGAAAACTCTAAGATGTCGCGTATATGTTGAGTTGTTCCAGTTGTATCTTGCATTACGGTGCTTATTTCCTTATCAGGACCCATAGTGTTTGCTATACCTACAAACAGGCTTTCTTTTGATAAATTTTTGTTATTCAATACAGTTTTCGCTTCTTCTAAAGTTGCTGAATCTGCCCACCATAGACTTGGGTCTATAGCCACATAGCTATTAAATATTCCTGGACGTTTTAATAATGTGTTTATTACTGTTAACCCTCCTAAAGAATGGCCTATATATGTTCGGTATGGCGATGTCGGGTATTTGCTATCTATATACGGAATAAGTTCTTTTTCTATAAAATCCATAAAATTGTTACCTCCTCCAGGGCCATTATTATTTATCTCACCAGAGTTTAAATTATTTTCTGGAGTTGGTGTTAAGTCTCTCATACGATTTGTATTTGGTATTCCAACAACTATCATTTTTGGAACAATAGTATTACCATTTACAGAGCTTAATTGATGAATCATACCTGTTACTGAAGAAAAATGTGCATTACCATCTAATAAATAAACTACAGGATATTTTTCATTAGAGTTAACATTTCCATCCGGTAAATGCACCCATATTTTTCTAAGCTCATGTAGCGCGTTAGATTTAATACTATCAACTATTCCTATGGTTATTTTTTTATGTTCTACTTGTTGCGCTTCAACTTTTATAATTGATATGACGAAGAACGTGCAGAAAATAAATATTAGCTGTTTTTTCATAATTCGAGAAGAGTTAAATTTTCTTCAATTTAATAATTATTGATGGTGAACAATCGCAGTTTAACATTTCATCAACAAAAAATAACAATTCGGTAAGTCATTTTTTTTAAAACAAGCCATCTACTAGATATTTGTTGCATAATTAAAACCTAAAAACACAAATATGAAACAATTAATCTTTGGTCTATTACTAACCATAACAAGCTTTGTAAGTGCTCAAACTGACACTCAAGATATTATTGTTAACATTTCGAATTTTGATTCTAATGAAGGTAAAATTATGGTTGCTCTTTACGACTCTGAAGACACCTTTTTAAAAACAGTAAAAAAAGGAATGATAGGAGTTGTTGAAAATAAAACCAGTACAGTAACATTTAAAAATATTCCAGATGGCATTTATGCTATTTCTGTATTTCATGATGAAGACAATAACGGAAAATTAGAAACTAATTTCTTAGGAATTCCAAAAGAAGATACAGGAACATCTAACAACGCGCCTGCTAGATTTGGACCTCCAAAATGGGAAGATGCCAAGTTTATAATCAAAGGCAAGTCAATTACATTAAATATTAAACTTTAAAAATAGAAAAATGAAACATTTAATCATCATCGCAACACTTTTAGTATCAGGAGTTATAAATTCTCAAACTAATTATGAAAAAGGAATGCAAAAGGCTTTTGAGCTTTGGGGCAGCAACAAACCTACAGAAGCAATAAACTTATTTGAACGTATAGCCAATGCAGAACCCGATAATTGGTTGCCTTCATATTATGCAGCACAAATAAATATTGTGAATAGTTTTGGAGAAAAGGACGAAGAAAAACTTTCGGCACAACTTAAAAAAGCACAAGATTTAATTAATGACGCCACAGCAATATCTAAAGATAACCCAGAAATTTTAGTGCTTCAAGCTTTGTTGCATACGGCTTGGGTAGCTTATGATGGTGCAACTTACGGCATGACACTTTCTGGCAAAGTGGTTGAGTTATATGCAAAAGCAAAGCAAATTTCACCAAAAAATCCACGGGTAGTATATTGTAAAGCAGAGTGGGATATTGGTGGAGCGAGTTACTTTGGGCAAGATACTACACCATTTTGCAAAGATTTAGAACTAGCCTTAGAACTTTTTGCTAACTTTAAGCCAGAAACACCTTTTCATCCTAATTGGGGTAAAGAACGTGCGGCGCAAGTATTAAAATCTTGTAAAAAGTAAGAGTTAATATCTATAAACTAATAGCATGACAAAATCAGTTAAAAATATATTAATCACATTTATTATAGGGTGCTTGGTCTTTGTAGTTGGCAATGTAATTTCAGACGGATTTAGGTTTGAAAGCGCTAACGAGTTTTTAATTGAATTTGTTTTCTATCAGTTGTATTCTTTTGTTTTAGGATACTCTAATATGTATTTTTTCGATTATTTCAATAATAAGATTAATTGGAAAAAAGGAGATACAGTAAAGCGCTTTGTTTTAGGTATTATAGGCTCTACTGTTATTACATTAATTGGCTTATTCTTATTGCGCATGCTTACGTCTTTAAGTTTAGAAGGCGAATCATTTAATCAGTTTGTAGAAAACGAAACATGGAGGCCTTATAAGTTTGGATTATGGATAACCTTAACCATTGTAATCATCTTTCATGTTGTTTATTACTATAATAAGTACCAGCAAAACAAAATAAAAGAGCAAAAAGTAATTGCAGGAACAGCGAGTGCTAAGTTTGACGCTTTAAAAAATCAGTTAGACCCACATTTTCTTTTTAATAGTTTAAATGTATTAACCAGTTTAATTGAAGAAAACCCAGATCAAGCACAAAAATTCACAACGTCGCTATCAAAAGTATATCGCTATGTTTTAGAACAAAAAAATAAAGAACTAGTAACGGTTGATGAAGAGTTGCAATTTGCTAAAACCTATATGTCTTTGCTAAAAATGAGATTTGAAGACAGCATTGTTTTTACCATGCCAGAAAAAGCATTAAATCCAGAAAGCAAAGTAGTACCGTTATCGCTACAATTGCTTTTAGAAAATGCTGTAAAACACAATATGGTAACCTCAAGTAAGCCGTTGCATATTAAAATTTACGAAGACCAAAACAATTTAGTAGTCGAAAACAATTTACAACCTAAACAAATCGTAAAAAAGAGTAGTGGTGTAGGTTTAAGCAATATTATGCAACGTTACGATTTACTAACCAACCGAAAAATAAATATAAACAAACAAGCAAATAGGTTTGCAGTAGCCATACCAATGCTTACAAAACAAATATCAGTCATGAGAACAGAACAAACACCAACAAGATTAGACGACAGCTATATGCGGGCACTTAATCACGTTGACGAGCTTAAAGGATTTTATTATAGCCTAATATCGTACTGCTTAGTCATTCCATTTTTAATATTCATCAATTACAGAACTTTTTGGGGATTCCAATGGTTTTGGTTCCCAATGTTTGGCTGGGGTATTGGTTTAGCAATTCAAGCCTTTAGGGTTTTTGTAAACGATGGTGCCTTTGGCAGAAATTGGGAAAAGCGTAAAATGGAAGAATATATGAATGATGAAAAAAATAACTGGGACTAAAATTAACAATGTAGAAACATCCATAACTAAAACTTGATACTCAAAAAAACGATTAAATGGATGTAGCATGTGACCGATGAAAAATAATAAGTAAAAACACATGAAAAGATTACCAGATTTTGAAACCAACAAAAAAGCGATAAAAGCTCGCAAACGTATCGAAGATATAAAAGGCTTTTATCAGCACCTCCTAGCATATTGTTTATTTACTCCGTTTACAATTTTTATTAACTATAAAACCTATTGGGATTATAAATGGTTCTGGTTTTCAATTATAGGTTGGGGTATAGGTTTAATAATACATGGATTCACTGTTTTTGTTCAAAAAGGAGTATTTGGGCGCCAGTGGGAAGAACGCAAAATTGAAGAATTAATGCGTAAAGAAGAAAATAAGTGGGATTAACCATTAAGATTATGGAAAATTATAAATTAGAACAATACGAAAATAAAAGTTATCAAAAAGAGCAAGCTTACTTGCGCGCCAAAAAGCGTGTAAAAGAGCTCAAAGGTTTTTATTGGCATGCCTTCTGGTATGTTGTAGTAAACGTTTTTATTATAACTATGGTGGCAATCAATTCAAATAATCAGGATTTTTGGCATTTCGGAACATTTACTACAGCTTTTTTCTGGGGCTTAGGTTTAGGCTTTCATGCCTTAAGTATATTTGGTAAAGACTTGTTTTTCTCTAAAAACTGGCACGAACGCAAAGTAAAAGAATATATGGATAAAGATAAAAAACAATGGAATTAGGGCGTTCCTTTTTAGGTCGTGCTTTCCACCGCATCTTTTTTTCGTGACTCAAAAAAGGATGAGTTTGTCCTAGCGCAATCGAAGGATTTCAATCACTAACGCAAACAAGAACTAATAAGAAATGAACGTAATAATTATAGAAGACGAAAAACCATCAGCACGACGTTTGCAACGTATGCTACAAAAATTAAATTTAGAAGCCGAAACCATGTTGCATTCCGTTGAAGAATCTATCGCATGGTTTCAAAACAACACGCATCCAGATTTAATATTTTTAGACATTCAATTAAGTGATGGCTTATCGTTCGAAATATTTGAAACTATCGATATAAAGTCTGCCATCATTTTTACCACAGCTTATGATGAGTATGCACTACAAGCCTTTAAGCTTAATAGTATCGATTACTTATTAAAACCTATTGATGAAGATGATTTAGCCATAGCCGTAAAAAAATATCAAGAACGTGCACCACAAAAGCAAGCCGTAACTTTAGATTTTAACGATATTAAAAAATTGCTTGTAAACCCCATCGATAGAGAATATAAAAAGCGTTTCTCAGTAAAAGTAGGGCAACATTTAAAACTTATTAATATTGATGAGATTGAATGTTTTTATAGCGAAAACAAAGGCACTTATTTATATACAACTGCAGGGCGAAATTATTTGTTAGACACCACTTTAGAGCATTTAGAAGACGAGCTAGAACCACAAACCTTTTACCGCATTAACCGTAAGTTTTTTGTAAATATAAATGCTATAAAAGATATGGTAAGTTATACCAATTCGCGTTTGCAAATTAAACTAAACTCATATAACGAGCAAGATGTAATAGTAGCTCGCGAACGAGTTAAAGATTTTAAAGCGTGGTTGGAGTAAATTTTGGAGGTTCGTTTAATGGTTTTATAATTTTTCCGATATTATCTTTGAGCTATTCGGCTCAAACATTTCTAATGATATAGTCTTGATTTCAATTGAGGAGGCTTCTTGAATAGCCTTAAATAATGGATAAAACTCAGTTTCATTTCGTATACTAATTGATTCAGACTCTTTAACAAACAGATTCCAAAATCCGTCCGTATAATTCTGATATAAATTTGCGTTTAATTTATATTTTGGATTAAAATAATATTTGCCCCTAAAGCTTTGAAAAAAAGATTCAGGATTAGAAGGCTCGTAATTCAAAGTTATGGACTCACACATTTCTCCCAATACTTCTTTACTATCATTAGTATTTCTTTTTAATTCAATAAGTTTATTCTTTTCAAGTCCAAATTTAGTTTTTGAAATGGTATCTGCTTTTTCAAATTCAGTATAGGAATATCCTTCATCAAGCCTAACAATAACTTTCATCCATCCAAGCTCTCCCTTGGCATGATAAATCATTGCATATCTATCTTCTCTTACATAAGCAGTAAAAGAATCTCCGAATTCCTTTGCTAAATATTCAGCAGGAATGTTAGCATTTAGAGGTTGGTATTCTATTTTATAGTTTAATTGACCTTCAAAATATTCTTGTCCGTAAATATTTGATGCAATTAGTAATAAAATGAGCTTAGTTGTTAGAAAGTATTTTTTCATTGAAGGTTCGTTTAACGTTGTTGTGTATGATTAGTTGCGTGTTTTAAGCACTAAAGTTAGTAAATAAGGCACAGATAGAAAATCCGCCAAGACTTTCGTAAATTGGCTAAAAACAAGCAATTAATTATACATGGTGTTGGGTGTAGTTATTTCGGTATTTCTTTTATCAATTCCTTTAGTTTGTCTATTGTTAATTCCTTTGACACTTCATCAAATAATTTGTCAATATTTTCTTTAGTTGCTAAATCCTGTGATATTTGTTCTCCATCCCAATATATTATTCCATATTCATTTGCAAAATCAATAGCTTTATTCGGATAATAACTATTAGTAATAAATATTCCTAAAATTGGCCAATTTGAATTTATAAATTCATCTTCAAGGTTTACAAAATAAGACTTGTCTTTAGCTTTTCTTAATTTATTTATTTCTGTTCCAAAAGAAGCTACTTTTTGATGGTCAACACCTTTATTTTTTTCGCTGTACTTTACTTGTCCAATTATTCTAAATTTAAAATAATTATAAAACCTAGGAAGCGTTGCATTCGATTTTAGCTCAAAATAACCATAAAAATCAATTCCTTGATCTTTTTGAGATTTAGTTATTTTTATATTTTCAATATGATTTTCAGAAAGTATTAGTTTGCCTATTAATTCAAATTCTCTCCAATCAATTTTCTTTAGTAATTCGTAAAAATTATTTCTCCATAATAACTTATTTTCAATGTCGTTTTGCTCATCTTTTCCAGCTGAGTATTTAGAATTTGTTAAAGTGTCATCATCAAATTCAGAAGAACTAAATTCAGAAAGAATATATTTAGATTCACAAGAATTTATATATTCTTGAATTTTCTTTTTAATTTTTTTTTGATTTGAGTCAAAAACTTCTATTGATTCACTTTCAGATTTGTTGAAAATACTTTTATACCAATCTATAAATTCTTCAGATATATAAAAGCGATTTTTTTTAAGAACCTTTAGATGATCAATAAATTGATTGATTTCTCTAATTCTCATATTTTATTTACCTAAAGAGGTTAATTGAAAAGATGCAGATTCATTTATTTTTTCAATTATATCTTTAAACTTATCCTTGTCTGCCGATTTAAGAATATTAACCATTGGTAAAGTTGATAATTCTGTATATAAATCATTTAGACGTAAAATTCTTTCTCCTAGATCTAATTGGTGTTTTTGCGCATTTTTTTCAGCGTCTTTATCTCTTATTTCTTGAATAGCTTCATTTATTGAAAAATCTTCTACTTCAATAAATTTAACTAGAATACTTTTATTCTCTGGTATTAATAATTTATTGAAATGGTCTCTTATATCTAGAACACGTTCGATTCTTTTATTCCCTTCTTCATCTCCAACATACCAATTTAAAAGACTTTCTAAATTCTCTGAATTTTCAAACTTATTTTCGTCATCATTCCAAGATAACCATTCTTTAATTTGTGGTTTTGTAAAGATTGCTTCTTGAAATAAACTGAAATTATTTTCATCTAATTCACCGTGATAAAACTCCTGACAAAACTCAAATGCTTTAAATGATCTTATTTTTCTTGAGATGGTATTTCTACCAAAGCCAGTCATTTTGTCTAATTCTGTAGCACTTAGTGACTCTTCTTTTTGCATCTCAACTAGGAATCGTGCTTGTTGAAGAGCTCCCCATTCTTTTATTCCATTTATATGTCTCATACCTTGTAAAAGCCATATAATATTTTTATCAGCTCCAGAATAAACAAGGACTTCAATATTTTTTAATGATTCTAAAATATTTGAATCTAATGTTATTATACCTTCTTGATGCTCATTTAATAATGTTTTCACTGTTGAGATTCTTCTATTCCCTTCGAGTACAATATAGTTGTCTGATTCAGAAATTTTTCTAACGACAATTCTGTCAATAGATAAGAAACCTAACTTTTTAATTTTTTCATAAAGGTCACTTATTCCTTCTTGTTTAATATCTCTTAGTACAGCATTCTGAATTTTCTCTTCATTTACTCTATTGTCAGGTAAATCTACTTTTCGACTTTTACCCATTAATCTTGGGTTATTGGGATTCAAAAACAGTTTTTCTAATTCTACTGTTTCTGTATTCAAGTTCTCTATTAAATCAAGTTTCATTTTATGTCTTTATAGTTTGTTTTTAATTACACCCAATGTTTTTTACGGATATGCGTCGTTTTAATACTGAAATAAATTCAGCACATGTGACTTATATCCGACGTTAAACGAAGTTAGCTAATTTTTCTGACAAAGTCAATAAGAAAAGCATACAAACATTAGCCTTACATTTTTTAAAATAGATGCTTAATTTTTCCGTTTACGAACAGCAAATTTTAAATTAGCTGCACCTAATAATCCATCGCCACTTACACCTTCTATTTCGCCTAAAAAAGTGGTATTAATATCAGAGCAATAAAACTCTATAATGGCTTCTCCTTGTTTGTTAGTAATAATATCTGGTTTCCAAAACAGGGTATTTCTATAATCAGGGAAGGGATCATTTATAGTTTCTTCATCATAAACCGGTTGGTAAAATTCCCGCTTGCCATAATAGCCTTTTATTCTAATAAGGTTAAATCTAGACATTAAATACTCATCCGTTATTTTACGTTTTTTATATACTACTGTTTCGCGTATTTCTTTACGCTGGTTATTTTCGTAATACTCGCTTACATATCTAGAGTATGTTTGCCCCTCAACAGGTAATTCGTTTCCTGGCTCATAAGGATGAAATGGGCAGTTTAATGTTTTGCAAGGCTCTGCTATCCAATCTATAATTTCTAATCTTAAAATACTATCTAGTTTTCCCAAATATTTATCACGAGACACCCGCTTCTTTTTTGTTTTAAGCACAACTTCATCCAACTCTTTTATATCTGCATAAAGTTTAAAAGGTATAACCTGCTCTTCTTCTAAGTTTTTAGGATAGTATTCTGGGTAGTAGATGGGCTTCGTTTTTCTAGTCGTATTAATTGATTTAAACCAATTGTTATTAATCGTATATAAGTATTTCTGCTGTGGCGAAATCATAAGTTTAAAGTAAACATAGTTGCGCTCTCCTAGTTTTAAATGATTAGGTTTAACTTTAAACATGCCCAATGAGTCTAAAAGAATAAACTCACTTGGGTTTTTAAGCTCAGAATTAGAAACATTAATTACTGGTGTACCTAGTAGTTTAGAGTCTTTATTTTTCTTCTTTTCTTTATTAGTTGCTTTACCAGTAATATCATCAAAAACTACTTGTTTTTTGTGTTTTAAAGCTTCTAAATTGGTTTCAGACCATACATAACGCCTCCAACCTTGGGTTAATAAAAGTAAATCTAAATTTTCTTTTCGGTCTTTATTTTGCTCATCAAAATAGTAGGCAGGATTATAAAGTTTCCCTTTTAGCTGTGTAGATAAAAAATAATGACTCTCTATGGTTTTTGAGTCTTGCTTATTTTTATAAATACGGTCAAAAATACTTAAGCTTAAATGCGCCATTACTGGGTTTCCATTCTCGTCTGTCACCTGTATTTTTAAAGTGCCTTTATCTCTAGTTTTATATTCACTTTTAAGCAAACTTGTTTTTATATTAAGTTTTCTATCCAGATTAACATAAATTAAGCGTTCGCATATTGGCTCAAAATTTTTATTAAATAATGTTACTTCTGCTATCCCTTGAGGTAAATCAGTAATAGGAATTTTTATTTTTAAGTTTTTTTCTAATACTGCTGTTGCTAAATTGTACGCAATACCTCTTGATTGCACTCTTATATGTACGGTTTCCTTTTTTAAACTAGGGTTTTGAGAAACCTTAAAAATTAGGTTTTCTTTTGTTTGAGAAATTAATCGCATCACTTTCCCTCGATTATAAATTTTAGGAATAGAATAGATTTCTTGCTCTCCTTTTTTTGAGAGTTTTATATGATAACTTTTGTTTGTATTGGGAATAAATAGAAAGCTTCCCATGCCCAAATGTGTGCTTTTAAAATGCGTTAAAGGCTCACCATTTTCGTATAACACACCTGATACATTTACAGGATGCCCTTTTGAGTTTACCGCTTTAAAAGCTAATCTGCTTTCAATACCATTTACTAAATTTCCACCTTCAGGAAACGTTACAAACTGAAATATACTATCCTGTTTTTTCTGATTTGATTGAGGAGGTTTGTCAGCTATGCTTTTTAATACTTGAATTTTTCTAACCGCATTAAACGCACCAGAATCTTTGTAAAAAGAATTTGCGCTGTATGCCGTTAGTGTGTATGTGCCTGGTTTTAACGTGTCCTGTAAAAATAAATGTCCATTTACAAAGCCATTCTCTATTTCGTACTTTTCTTCCCATACAGGAATATCTTGTTCGTTATTCAATAATTGAACAAATAAAATTTTGCTTTTGTTAGATGGCGTTAAGTTTTTTGAATCTAGTACATAAGCTTTAAACCATAAATCTTCTCTGGTTTCGTATATGTCTTTACTCGTTTGTAAGTATATGGATTCGGAAGCTTTGTTATGCGATGCATGCTGTATCTGTTTTACAACATCAATGCTTTGAGAATTAATGGTTAATGTGAATAATATAGCAACTAAAAAAGCTGTCCTCATGTGCGTTTAAACATCTAAATAATTTAAAACTAAAATTATCACTTTTTTCTGACAATAACAATCTATTGCTATACGGCCAATCTATATAGTCAAATCAGTGTTGAATTTACCATCTAATTATCAAGTGTTTAACTTTTGCAGTCAGATCGAGCGTAGTCAGTTTTTATTAGGTTTTACTTGAAAACATAGCACCTCAGTTCTAACTGACAATATTTAATATGATTTTCTTTTAATCATTTTTACTGATAAGATTCGAATATCATTAATTGGTTTATCAGATTCATCCGTTTTGGTTTTCGCTATACTATCAACAATATTCATTCCTTTAACTACTTCACCAAAAACGGTATAGTTTTGATCTAGATGAGGTGTACCTCCAATAGTTTTATAAACATCAGTATGGGCTTTTGGGTAATTATATTGTTTTATGTTTTTCAATTCAATTTTAGCCAACGAATCCATGTTATAGGAGTCAATCTTATTTTTTAAAGTATTAAACAACAAGGAGTCTTCATCAGTTAGGTCTTCTTCATTTATTAGCTGATTTCTTTTCATTAATCTAATGTACTCATCAACATCTGGTTTTATTTTAGAGCTATTAATTACATTATTTCTTGCAGACATAAAATTAACACGTTCTAACGCCTTATTTAAAGTACTATCTGTTTGTTTGCTTCTTTGTACAATATAAAATTGAAATCCACTGGAAGAACGACTTGGGTTGGCAATATCACCTTCTCTTGCTGCACCTATAGCGCCTCTTTTATGAAATAAATTTGGTCTAAACTCTGCTTCTAAAGTGTATGAGAGTTTTGGGTTACCATCGGGATTAAAAGATGTGTTAGGTTTACTGGTTGGATTTCCAGATTGAATCATAAAACCTTCAATAACACGATGAAATGCAATACTATCATAAAAACGATTATTTACTAATTTGATGAAATTATGTTGATGCTTTGGAGTGTCATCAGATAAACGAATAACAATTTTGCCAAAGTCTGTAATCATCTCAACATCTTTAGTAAGATCACTTTCCATGACACCTTCTTCAATCTTTTTATCACATCCTAAAAGAAGGAATAATAAACTCCCAAGGAAGAAGGTTATAATTTTTTTCATGCTTTTTAGTATCTATTTTTTTGCTAACCGTCGCATTGCTACCCATTGTTTTAGCATATCTCGTGCCTCTTGTGCCGGATATCCTAAAACAGTTTGTCCAGCTTTTACATTGTTCATAACGCCGGAACCTGCCCCTACAGTTGCACCAGATTCTATAGTGGTATGGTCTTTAATGGAAGCACTTCCACCAATAATAACACCATCTCCTAAAGTTACAGAACCCGCTAAACCACTGTGTCCAGCCATAATACAAAAACGTCCCATAACACTATTATGTGCTATTTGTACTAGGTTATCTATTTTACAGCCATCTCCAACAATAGTAGCGCTAAATTTAGCTCTATCTACGCATGAGTTTGCACCAATTTCTACATAATGCCCAATAATTACATTGCCAATTTGTGGTATTTTAACTAGTCCACGACCATCATCACTTGGTCGGTATCCAAAGCCATCAGCTCCAATACTTACATTGGTATGAAAAATACAGTGACTACCAATAATACAACGTTCGCGAATTACAGTTCCAGACCAA
This sequence comes from Gaetbulibacter sp. 4G1, assembly GCF_002741945.1. Taxonomy (GTDB): domain Bacteria; phylum Bacteroidota; class Bacteroidia; order Flavobacteriales; family Flavobacteriaceae; genus Wocania_A; species Wocania_A spongiicola. The sequence continues at coordinate 194,868 of NZ_MDVN01000020.1, read as the reverse complement.
GCTACAGTGTTATCTCCAATAGTAGTTTCATCAAAAACACAAACATTTGGATATAAAATAACCCCGTTTCCTAAAATTACATTTTTACCAATGTAGCAGTTTGCACCAATTTTACAACCAGCACCTATAGTAGCCGTTTCATGAATTACTGCAGTAGGATGAATATCAGCTTCAAATTCTGGTGGAGGCGGATTAAATAATTCTAATATTTTAGCCATAGCTAAATCTGCATTTTTTACTTTTATTAATGCACGATTTTCACCAGCTTCTACATTTAAATTATCATTAACAATGGCGGCACAAGCCTTTGAATCTCCCCAATACTTAACATATTTATGACTTCCTATAAAAGTGATGTGATTAATTTTTGCGTTTTGTAATTGTTCTGGCCCATCAATTTGTTGGTTAGTATGTCCAATTAATTCGCCTTTTAAAATATCATTAATCTCGTTGATTGTGTAAGAAATCATTTGTAGTTTTATTGGTTAGTTGATTGTAAATCTAACGGAAATAAAACAGAATTCCACCTTTTATTGAATGATATATTATTAAATAGTAACTCTTTGTATATAGTTACTGTGATTATTTATAAAGAGTTTTAAGTTAAATTGTATTAATGAGGCTAAAGGTTTAGTTGTTTTTCTTTAAAAGCGCATCCAATTCAAAATATTTATCTTTTATTATGCTTAAGGCAAAAGCACTAGCAGAAGCAGCTAGTACCGAGTAATCAAACACGCCTTTTATTCCTGTTGAAAAAGTCATAGCTAAAGCAAAGCTTAATAATAGAAATCCACTAAGTTTTGCAAATAGTTCTGTTTTGTAACCAATAATAAGACAGCAAGCAAAAACGACTTCTGCAACTGTAGCTATAGTTCCTAATGTAGAAATTAAAGATTCTGGGACAATGGGGTTTATTAATGCTGTATATTCTAAAAAAACATCCCAACTATACCAAGTCGAAGCGTCTTTAGGCCAATAGCCTAATCTATCTGCCACCGCAGAAATGAAACCTAAACTTATGGCAGCCCTTAAAAACAATTTTATGATTTTTTCTTGCATGATTTATTGTGCTATTTTATAATGTCCTGGAGTAAATTGAAAGACTTTCATTAGCCTATTCCATGTGTTTATTTGTGTAATTGCCAATGTTAGGTAAGCAATATCTTGTTTATTAAAGTATTCTAAAAGCGGATTGTAGTCAGCATCAGAAATGGGAGCTCTATTTAATCGGGTTACAGTGTCAGCAAATTTTAAAACGACACGTTCCTTTTTTGAGAAATAAGGGGTTTCTTCCCAAACGCAAAGTGAAGATAAACGTAATTCGGTTTCACCAGTATGCTTTAATTCTTTGTAGTGCATATCAACACAATAAGCACAACCATTTTTTTGAGAAATTCTAAGTTTTAAAAGTTCTAATAATTGAGTTTCTAAAGGCGATTGCTTTAAAAAATCTTCAATGTCTCTTAATTTTTCAAACATTCCGTGAGGAATATCGTTATAGCTAATACGTTGCATAATTGTTATCATTTTTTGATTATGAAACAAAGTTAGATTTACGTATTCTATTAAAAATTAAGATATCTTAAGAAATAGGATTTTGAGGTGAATTTCACTCAAATAAATTACTAACCTTTTCTAAGTTCACTTAAATACTCTGGAGTAATATCTAAGTATGAAGCAATCATATATTGAGGTATCCGCTGAGCAAAAGAAGGGAGTTTTTTAATAAAAAAATCATAACGCTCTTTACTGCTCATTTTTGTGTAAAATTCGTTTTTACGTTCTATCGCAATTAGCATATTCTCTGTGGTAATTCTAAAAACACGTTCTAGTTTTGGAATATTTTGGTATGCTTTTTCTAGATTTTCTTTATTGATTGAAAGTACTGTTGTTTTTTCTAGTGCTTGCATGTACAACAAAGATGGTTTTTCTGTAATAAAACTTTCAAAACTTGTTGTCCACCAATTTTCAATACCAAAGTGAATAATGTTTTCATGCCCTTTATTATCAATATTAAAAAGGCGTATTAGACCATCTATAATAAAAAATTTGTTTTTACAAATGTCGCCTTCTTTTAAAAGAAATTCTTTTTTCTGAAATGTTCTTGGTGTAAGATAATTATAAAAACGATCTATTTCTTCAGAAGAAAAAGAAGCGTATCTGTTTAAATAGTTTTGTAATTGAGTTTTCATAAAAACTATTCTTCAATTCTGTTATCATCAAAAGCCGAGGGTAACAATTTAGGAATAAATTTAACGACTAAAGGGAGTAGTAAAGCACCACCTGGAAGTAAAAATATAGCGAGACTTGGTATTGATTTAAAAATGTCTAAAAGTTGTTCTTGTACCTTTTTTTGTTCGTCTTTATTCAAATCTCTTATTGTAGATTGAGAAATGAGTACCATAAGTTCTTTGCTATCTTTTAACTCTTGGTATAAGCGTTTACTATTTCTAGAAATAAGTTTTGTAACCATTTTGCTAGAGTTGTTGTAAAAACTTTTTACAATGTTTTTAGAACTTAATAGTGCAATATTATCTTTATGGGTGGTGTAAAATTGATTAACCGATTCTATAGATAGATTAACTCGAGATGCGTTTACATTTAAGTCGTTACCCAATTTAATAAGAAACTGTTGTTCATCTTTATCAATGGTACGATCACTCCAAGTTGCCATACATGCTAAATCTAAAATATACTGTTTTTCTTGAGGCGTTTTTAATATGTTAATGGCATTGTTGTAACTAATATATGTGTTGTTTTGATACCTTAACGAAGACTCAAAAAGCTTTATTAAACTATCATCATATTGATTTATTGTGGATTTAGATTTTAAAACATCTAAAGAAATAGATTCAATAGTTGCTTCTAAATTTTTTATGTATTCATTCGAAATAGATTCATTTTTTAAAAACTCTTGATACGCTAATACATCAACAAATAATAAGGCATTAATAATAAAATAGTTGAAGTTTTTAGTGATAATATTATCATCAATTTGAATTCGTTTATGAATTATCTTTTCTAATTGTTCACTTGATTTTTTTCCACCTATAAGCTCTTGAAAAAAAGACATTTTATACTCATTAATGCTGGTGTAAAAGTCAATAACACTATCCACAAAAGAAAGTTTAGAGTTTGAGTTTTTATGCGCATATAAAAGTGTTAAACATAAATTGGTTTTACATAACTCTTCTTCAGAGAGATCAGCATTTTTAAAAGCTTGTGCAACTATACTCAAGTTACTACCATAAATAAAACCACAACTTCTTAAGGCACTATAAAACTCATCTTCTTTATAATTTAAAAAAGAATTGTTTTGAGTAACTTCCTTTAGTAATTTTTTTATCCAACCTTGAGCCGACGGATTCATATGGTTATTTTAATTTATAGTGTAAAAATAAAAAAGCTGCCTTATAAGCAGCTTTAAATATTGATATATTTTAAAATATATACGATTAATTTTTACGGAGAAAGGTATTAACTTCAATAGCAACATCTTCCCAAGTTTTACTTACACCATCTGGTCCTTTATGTAAATCAAAGCATACCTTATTTAATGCATCTAAAGCTGCTAATGCATTCCAGTCTTTAAGGTTCATGGTGCCAGTCATACTTATACGTCTTTCATCTGTTATGCTAACAGTTAGAGGTAAATCATTGGTGACATCGTTCATAGTTATAGAAGCAACATAGTTATTATCAACAAATTTAATAGTTCCTTTTAAGAACTCAGTATTTAGCATCGTACCAAAAAATGAGGTTTTTATTTTAGCATCGCGAGTATTGGTTGCATCATTAGTAAATAAACTGCTAACAGGAATTGAAAAGCTTAAATTATTTAAAGCTTCTTGTGGTGTAGCACCTTCTTTGTTTTCAAAGTTTAAAATTTTAAAGATTCCTCCAACAGGTTTTTTCTCAGTAGTTTTGTAAGCCGTCCATTTTACAGATGTTCCTTCTGGTTTAACAACAAATTTTTCAGCAATTACTGTTTCATCTGCAGATTTGGTTTCTTTCTTTTCATTCTTACAAGCCGAAAAACCTAGTGTTATGGCAATTAATAGAAAGCTTATTTTTTTCATTTTTAATAGTGTTTTTATTTATCCGAAAGTTAAGTTAATAATTAGCTAATTGCAAATATTCTACATGACATATATCATATTTTAAACCTATGCCGTATTGTATTTTTGTATTATAAAAGTTAGGTATGTTAAGCAATTTAGTAAATAAGTATAATATTGCCGGACCGCGGTATACAAGTTACCCAACGGTTCCTTATTGGAATAATGAGACATTTTCTTTAAAAAAATGGAAATCGTCTTTAATCACATCTTTTAATGAAAGTAATTTAGATGAAGGTATAAGTCTTTATATTCATCTGCCTTTTTGCGAAAGTTTATGTACATTTTGTGGTTGTAATAAGCGTATTACAAAACAGCATAGTGTTGAGTCTCCTTATATTACTGCGGTTTTAAAAGAATGGTCATTATATTTAGAACTGTTTGACGAAAAACCAATAATTAAAGAAATGCATCTTGGAGGAGGCACGCCAACCTTTTTTAGCCCTGAAAACTTAAAACGGCTTATTAACGGTATTTTAAAGACATCCAAACGTGCAAAAAATTACGAGTTTAGTTTTGAAGGACATCCAAATAATACCACGAGAGAACACTTACAAGCACTTTATGATGTTGGTTTTAGACGCGTAAGTTATGGTGTACAGGATTATAATGAAACAGTGCAAAAAGCAATACATAGAATTCAACCTTTTGAAAACGTAAAACGAGCAACACAACTTGCAAGGGAAATTGGATATACTTCTGTAGGACATGACATTATTTTTGGTTTACCATTTCAAACTTTAGATCATGTAAAAGAAACCATATTAAAAACTAAAGAATTGCTTCCTGATAGGTTGGCTTTTTATAGCTATGCACATGTACCTTGGATGAAAGGGAATGGACAACGAGGTTTTAAAGATACAGATTTGCCATCGGCAGAATTAAAAAGAGCACAGTACGAATTAGGTAAAGAACTACTTGCTAAAGTTGGTTACCATGAAATAGGAATGGACCATTTTGCTTTAACTACAGATAGCCTTTATCTATCTATGCAAAACGGAGGTTTGCATAGAAATTTTATGGGTTATACGGCATCAAAAACACAAGCTATGATTGGGCTGGGAGTATCCTCTATTAGCGATAGTTGGTATGGTTTCGCCCAAAATGTAAAAGGAATTGAAGCATATTATCATTTAATAAATGAGAATATAATTCCAGTATATAGAGGGCATATTTTAAATGAGGAAGATTTAGTTATAAGAAAGCATATTCTTAATTTAATGTGTCAATTTAAAACCTCATGGAGTGAAAATCATCTTTATTTTAAAGAAATACCAGAAGCATTAATGCAATTAAAAGAAATGGAAGCTGATGGACTCCTTAACATAAGCTCGAATAGTATTGAAGTAACTAAAGCAGGACAACCATTTGTTAGAAATGTTTGTATGGCTTTTGATGTATTATTACAACGAAAACAACCCGATGTACAGTTGTTTTCTATGACTGTTTAACATTAAAACACTAAAACCATGAAAAAAATTATTGTGCCCATAGATTTTTCTGAACATTCAGAATTTGCTTTAAAAGCTTCAGCAAAATTAGCAAAGAAAAACAATGCTGAACTGTTAATATTACATATGTTAGAAATGTCTGACATCATGCTAAATGCAACAGATGGATTGCAAAATCAAAAAGCTGCGTTTTTCTTTAAGTTAGCAGAACAAAAGTTTAATAATTTTCTTGATAAAGATTATTTAAAAGATATAAAAATAACTCCAATAGTTAAGCACTTTAAAGTGTTTAGCGAAGTAAATGATGTTGCGCTAAAGCATGATGCAGACCTTATTGTTATGGGGTCTCATGGAGTAAGCGGAGCAAAAGAATTTTTTATAGGATCAAACACAGAGCGAGTGGTACGCAACGCAGATATACCAGTTTTAGTTGTGAAGAATAATTTAAATCAAATAGATTTTCATGATGTAGTTTTTGCTTGTGATTTCTCTGAAAAGTCAATAAAAGCTTATTTAAATGCATCAAAATTATTTGATAAAATGGGGTCTAAGGTTTATTTGGTTTATGTAAACTTACCTAATGACAGGTTTAAAAATTCATTAGAAATTGAACGCCTTGTGGTTAACTTTTTTACTAAAGCAGATGGGAATTTAGATAAAATGAAAGATGTTCATTATGTATCTGATTATACTGTAGAAGATGGTATTTTAAACTTTTCTATAAAAATGGGAGCAGATTTGATTGCTATGCCAACTCATGGAAGAAAAGGGTTGTCTCATTTCTTTCAAGGTAGTGTTGGAGAAGATGTTGCAAACCATTCAACCTTACCAGTAATTACTTTTAAGATTTAGTTAGTATAAAATCTTATTGAAAACTAGGGAATAATAAATCTATTGTTCCCTTTTTTTATGGCGTTTAATAATTAATGGCAATCAATTGCACTCGAAGCTATTTCGGTAATAGGAGCAGGGGATATGTAAGGAATACCTAATCCTAAGCCTCTAATAATAAATAGCAATCCAATTACAACAACAAAAACAGGAATAGCTTTTTGGATACGTTGTTTAATAGTGGCGTTTAAAAATTTACCTAAATAAATGGCCGACGTCATAAGTGGAATAGTGCCTATGCCAAATAGCAACATATACAAACTGCCTTGAAAGGCATTTGCAGTTGTTATAGATGCAAAAACAGCCATATAAACTAAACCGCAAGGTAAAAACCCATTTAAAAAACCGATGGTTAAAAAGGTGTCAGAAGTTTTCTTTTTTATAGCTTTTCCTAGTGCAGATTTTACTTTAGAAATTATTTTATAGATAGGCTTTGAGAAGTTGTACTTATTAAAAGTGTGTAGAGGCGTTAGTACCACAACAATCATTATAACACCTATTATAATTGATAATTGTTGTTGCAATCCAAAAATATAAAGGCTTTTGCCAACGAAACCAAAAATTAACCCAATGATGCTATATGCTAATAATCTTCCAAAATGATAGATAGAAATTTGTATTATTTTTTTTGTAGAATTACTTCTGTCTACGGGTAACATAAAAGCAATAGGGCCACACATGCCAATGCAATGAAAACTTCCTAAAAGACCCAATATAATTGCAGACCAAAGCATTACTTTAAATTTTAATACACAATTTCTTTTTTGAATAAATACGATTTACCGTTATATTCCCAATCTACTTTAATGTTCCAACGACCATCTAATAAACGTTTGTCAGGTATGAGCAAATTATGGTTTGACAATGAAATAGCAGTATCAAAGTCAAATTGTTTATTGGATGGTCTATATAGGAACACTTTTCCTGAAATTTTTTCTGCTTTAAGTGCTTCAGGAAATACTATTAATATACCGTCGTTGGTTTTTTTCCAAGTAATATTTGAGGTTAAATCTTTAGAGTTTTTTTCTTTGTCTATATCATTTTGAAACTCTAATTCTTGTTTATAATAATCTTCAGTTACTAAATCATGATCATATTTTGCATCAGTATGCATAGTAACAATAAAGTACATGATAAAGCTAATAAAGCCAATAAAAGCTAATACAATTCCTGTTCCCCAATTAAATTTCATAATCTTTATTTTTTTAAAACTAACAGCTAATTATAACTTCTTGGTGCTAAAAAGTTTACTGTAGTGGTTTCAATGAGTGTATCACCACTATATACATCAATGGTTAGTTTGTTTTTATCTCCTTTTAATTCGTTTTTATCAATTTCAATAAATAATGTACCTTCTGCTAAACCCTGTTCTGGTACTACAAAATTATTAGCTGCTGATACTAATTTAATTTCACCTTTATACTTTCTAAGTTTGAAGCTAATGTTCTCAATATTTTTTGATGTTTTATTAACTAATTTATAAGTGAAAACGTTACTTATAATGGTACCTTCCTTATGTTCGTATAATTGTCCTGGTAATCGTAATACCCTAGCTTCTATATCATTTCTTAATGATAACATACCAGCTAAAACTCCTATAAGAATTATAAGAACTGCGATATAACCTTTCATTCTGGCGGTAAGCTTAAACTTTTCTTTTTCCTCTATTTCATTTTCACTTGCATACCTAATTAATCCTTTTGGTAAATTAATGCTTTCCATAATGTGGTCGCATTCATCTATACAGGCCGTACAGTTTACACACTCTAATTGCGTACCGTTTCTAATATCAATATTTGTTGGGCATACATGTACACATTGTAAGCAATCTATACAATCACCATGACCAAGTTCTTTTCGGTCTTCATTTTTTCTAAACTTTTTTCTACCACTTTCTCCTTCGCCTCGCTTATGATCGTAAGCTACAACTATTGATTTGTTGTCAAGTAGCACGCCTTGTAACCTTCCGTAGGGACAGGCAATAATACAGACTTGTTCTCTAAACCAGGCAAATACAAAATAGAAAACCGCCGTAAAGATTATTAGAGGAAACATGGTGCCTAAATGCTCTAAAGGACCATCTGTAACATATTTTATAAGCTTGTCACTCCCAATTAAATATGCTAGAAATACATTAGCAATTAAAAACGATATGACTAAAAATATAAACCATTTTAATAGGCGTTTTCTAATTTTCTCAGCATCCCATTTTTGCCTATCTAGTTTGCGTTGTTTGTTTCTGTCTCCATCAATCCAATATTCAATTCTGCGGAAAACCATTTCCATAAAAATGGTTTGTGGACAAATCCAGCCACAAAAAATACGCCCAAAGCTAACAGTAAAAAGTGCAATAAAAATAACACCTATAATCATTGAGATTACAAATAAGTGGAAATCTTGTGGCCAAAAAGGAAAACTAAAAATGTTATAGCGGCGTTCTAAAATATTAAACATTAAGAACTGGTTGCCATTAATTTTTATAAATGGTGCAGCAAATAAAAAAACAAGCAAAATATAACTTACTATTTTTCGCTTTTCATAATATTTACCACTTGGCTTTTTTGGATATACCCAAGCACGTTTGCCTTCTTCATTAATAGTGCCAATAGAGTCTCTAAACGATTCGTTTTCTGGTGCTTCCAAAGTGTTGTCTTTATTTTTTTTTGTCATGCTAAGTAAAAATTTCACTCAACATATTTGTACCTAAAAAGAGATATTAATATTTATTCTCTTTATTATACACTCCAACTGAAAATGTTTTACTTTTTTAATCTACAAGGTTTTTTTACAAACCTTGTAGATTAGTTGTATTTAATCGTTAGTTGCTTCTTCTACCCATATATCACCTTCAGCTGCTTTTGGTTCTGCAGGTGTTGTACCTTGAAATTGTAATACATAGCTTGATACTTGAGCAATTTCGGCAGGTTTTAAACTTTGTTTCCAAGCAATCATTCCTTTACCATCACGACCGCCTTCAGATACTGTTTTAAAAACATTTTTGATACCACCTCCTAGTATCCAATGCTCATCGGTTAGGTTTGGGCCAATACCACCTCCGCCGTCAGCTTTATGACAAGCTACACAATTGGTTTCGAAAATAGTTTGACCTGCTTTTAAATCAGATGCTTCAGTTAATAATTCAACGGTATTAAAATCGACTAAGTCTTTAGCTGTTTTTTTATAATTTTCTATTGCAATTTTGGCCTCGGCATATTCGGTTTCTAATTCACTATATTGATTTTCACCATTAAAAACGTGGAACCTAAGCAAATAAATCGCAGCAAATATTATTGAAATGTAAAAACTATATATCCACCAAGGTGGTAGGTTATTATCTAATTCTTTTATACCATCATAATTGTGGTCTAAAATAATTTCGTGTTCTTCTTTAATTGGTCTAGCTCCAACTAATTTTTTATAAGTGTTTTTTATCCACTTAAATTCAGGTACTTTGCTTCTTTTGGCATCATACCTTGCTTTGCCTTCTTCGTCTAAGCTATGATATAAGATATTATCAACAGAGGCAACTATGGCTTCAATGGCTATAAGAACTAGCAATACTAATAACAAAAATAATAATACTATTGGTTGTTCTATAAATGCTGGCTTATCACCAGAATCTACAAAATATTCTACTAGTCCGAAGATGATAAAGAATACAATAGGTACTCTTACCCAAGATGGAATTAAATTTCTCATAACTCTGTTTGATTTTGGTTGTCTAATGGTATGTTACTTACTGTTTTTATATAGTCTTTTTTAGCCGTGAAAACCCACCAAAACAGAACTACAAAAAAGATGAAGAATATGAGTAATGAAATAATTGGGTATATCTCGATGCCTGTGATGCTCTCCATATGGTTTTTTACAAATTTTAGCATGATTTTAGTTTTGAGCGGTTTCTAAATTATTTACTTTAATATCGGTTCCTAATCGTTGTAAATAAGCAATAATTGCTACAATTTCACGATTACGCATTTCAACAAAATTTGCACCTCCAGCAGTTTTATCTGCTTCGTAAGTTTCTGCGAAATCGGGATCGCTATATAAGTTTTTCTCTATTTGAGTACCTTGATCTAGCATGGCCTTTTGAGCATTTGCAATATCTTCATCAGTGTATGGAACACCTAAGGATACCATGGCTTTCATTTTAGCTTCAGTTTGAGACTTATCTAATTCATTACGAACTAACCATTGATATGCTGGCATAATAGAACCCGATGAGGTACTTTGAGGATCGTACATATGATTTAAGTGCCAATTGTCAGAATATTTTCCACCTACACGATGTAAATCTGGGCCTGTACGTTTGCTTCCCCAAAGAAAAGGATGGTCGTACACATATTCACCAGCTTTTGAATATTCTCCATAGCGTTCTACTTCACTTCTAAAAGGCCTAATCATTTGTGAATGACATCCAACACAGCCTTCTCGAATATAAATGTCGCGACCTTCTAGTTCTAAAGGCGTATAAGGTTGTACACTACTTATTGTTGGTATATTAGATTTTACCATTATAGTTGGAACAATTTGTACAATACCTCCTATTAAAATAGCTATAGTTGCTAATATTGTTAATTGAACAGGTTTTCTTTCTAACCATGTATGCCATCCTTCATTAGCTGTACGACGTTTTGAAACGTTTTGTAAAGCTGGAGCTTCAGCTAATTCATCTGACACCTTACTACCATTTTTAATAGTTACAATGATGTTGTAAACAAGAATTAACATTCCTACAATAAAAAGCGTTCCGCCTATAGCACGCATCCAATACATTGGAATAATTTCAGTAACTGTTTCTAAAAAGTTACCATAAGTTAATGTGCCATCAGGGTTGAATTGTTTCCACATACTAGCTTGAGTAAACCCAGCAACGTACATTGGTAAAGCATACATAATAATACCTAAGGTTCCAATCCAGAAGTGCAAGTTTGCTAATCCTACAGAGTATAATTTTGTTTTAAATAACTTTGGTACCAGGTAGTATATCATTCCAAAAGTTAAAAAGCCGTTCCAAGCTAAAGCACCAACGTGTACGTGTGCAATAATCCAGTCTGTAAAGTGGCCTATAGCATTTACGTTTTTAAGAGATAGCATTGGACCTTCAAAGGTTGCCATACCATAACCAGTAATAGCAACTACCATGAATTTTAAAACAGGGTCTGTTCTAACTTTGTCCCATGCACCACGAAGCGTTAATAGTCCATTTATCATTCCTCCCCAAGAAGGCATTAATAACATTACAGAAAATGCAACACCAAGGTTTTGTGCCCATTCTGGTAATGCTGTATATAAAAGGTGATGAGGTCCAGCCCATATATATATAAAAATTAATGACCAAAAGTGAACAATCGATAACCTGTAAGAGTACACTGGTCTGTTTGCTGCTTTAGGCACAAAGTAATACATCAACCCTAAAAATGGAGTTGTTAAGAAAAATGCAACTGCATTATGGCCGTACCACCATTGAACTAAAGCATCCTGTACACCTGCGTATACTGAATAGCTTTTCATGGCACTAACAGGTATTTCTAAACTATTAAAAATATGAAGTACTGCAACAGTTACAAATGTGGCAATATAAAACCAAATAGCTACATATAAATGGCGTTGTCTTCTTTTTAGAATAGTACCAATTAAATTCCAACCAAACACCACCCAAATGAGTGCAATGGCAATATCAAAAGGCCATTCTAATTCGGCATATTCTTTTGATGTAGTGTAGCCTAAAGGTAATGTAATTGCAGCCCCTACAATAATAAGTTGCCAGCCCCAAAAGTTAATTTTACTTAATGCATCGCTAAACATTCTGGCTTTAAGTAAACGTTGAGAGGAATAATAAACACCTGCAAAAATTGCATTACCAACAAAGGCAAAAATAACAGCATTGGTGTGTAATGGTCTTAAGCGTCCAAAACTTAACCATGAAATACCATCGGTTAGGTTAGGGAATAAGAACATAAAGGCTAGTAGTAAGCCTACTAGCATACCTACAACTCCCCAAAGCATGGTAGCATAGAGGAAATTTTTAACGATTTTGTTATCGTAGTGAAACTGTTGTACTTCCATAATAATTAATTGGTCTTTTTAGTTTTTAATGATGGTTTTGATTGTTCTTTGATAAGTTCGTCTTCAAAAAGCATACGAACAGAAGGTGTATAGCTGTCATCAAACTGTCCTTTTTTTACGGCATATATAAATGCAATAAAAAAGCCAATGGCAACAATAATGCTGATACTTAATAAAATATATATAACACTCATACCTATTTGAAGTTATGGTTCAAAATTACTTTCATATGCTTTTATAAAACATGATTTTTGTCATGTTTCATTTGTTTTTTCTTTTTGGCGTTACCCTATTGGGTCGGGCTTTCCGCTATATCTTTTTTTCGTGCCTCAAAAAAGGATACTGCTGCAATCCCTAACGCACCCATTTGCAAAATTTAGTTATCATTTCTATTTTAAATTCCTTCCTAAAACATTTGTAGTAATAGTTGTAAATACTACAATACTTATTGAGCTTAAGGGCATTAAAATTGCAGCGACAACAGGAGCTAATTGCCCTGTTACTGCAAAATAAAGTCCAATAATGTTATAAATGAATGATAATAGGAAGCTCCATTTTATAATTTTTATAGCTGATTTAGAAACCTTTATATAATTAAATAATTGGTTGAATTTTGAAGCATCCAAAATGGCATCACAAGCAGGAGAAAACACATTCACGTTTTCTGAAATAGCAATACCTACGTTGCTTTGTGCTAATGCACCGGCATCATTCAATCCGTCACCAATCATTAACACATGTGCTCCTTCTGATTGATGGTATTTTATATATTCAAGCTTGTCTTCAGGTTTTTGATTGAATAGTAACTTAGTTTTTGTTGGTAATAATTTGGTTAAATTTTCTTTTTCACCTGAATTATCCCCAGAAAGAATAACTAAATCATATTCCTTCTTTAATGCATTGAATAATTGAGATAAGCCTTTTCTATAGGCATTATAGAAGGTAAATTTCCCTTTATATTGTTTATTACTGCTAACGTGTACGGTTGTATTTAACGTAGCTGTATCATTTATATAGCCTACAAAAGAAGCAGAGCCTACTTTTATATGCTCTTCTTTGTGTTGTGCTTCAATACCCTTACCTAAATGCTCTTCAAAAGCATCTAACGAAACAATATTATGTTCACTTAAAAGGTTATATAGCGACCTGCTTAAAGGATGGTTAGAACCTCTTAATGTGCTTTTTAAAAGAGACTCTTCTTTTAAAGAAAGTTTTATTCCTTCATAGTTAATAGAGGTTTCCTTATTTGCTGTTATAGTGCCAGTTTTGTCAAAAATTATGGTATTTATTTTTGCTAGTTGTTCAATTACACTAGCATTTTTTAAGTAAATTTTTTTCTTACCTAAAATGCGCAGAATATTTCCGAAAGTAAATGGAGCAGAAAGCGCAATAGCACATGGGCAGGCTATAATTAAAACAGATGTAAAGACATTTAACGCTTTACTAGAATCATAAATTAACCAATACGAAGTAGCTATTATAGCTATTGTTAAAATGATAATTGTAAAACGCTTGCTAATGCTGTTAGTTATGTTTGTAAATGCTAATTCTTTATTAGTCTTAAAAACATCGTTGCTCCATAGTTGAGTTAAATAACTTTGCTCTACAGATTTTAAAACATCAACTTCAATAGTGCCGTTAAGTTGTTTGCCACCAGCAAAAAGTTTATCACCAGATTGTTTAGAAACTGTTTTAGATTCACCAGTAACAAAGCTATAATCTATTCGAGCTTTACCTTTAATTAATATACAATCAACAGGAATTAATTCTTCGTTTCTAATAAGTAGTCTATCTCCTTTTTTTATATCGTAAACTTGGACGGACTCTTCCTTCTTATCGGCATTTATTTTTGTAATTCCGATAGGAAAGTAAGATTTATAATCACGTTCAAAAGATAGAAATGAATAGGTTTTTTGCTGAAAAAATTTACCAAGTAGTAAAAAGAAAATTAGGCCAGTTAAGCTATCAAAAAAGCCTGTGCCAATGTTAAATGTTATTTCAAAAGAACTTCTTAAAAACAATACTAATACCCCAAGAACTATAGGAACGTCTATGTTCAAAATTTTAGAACGAAGTCCTTTATAAGCCGAAATAAAATAATCTTGTGCAGAATAAAAAACAACAGGTAAAGAAAAAGCAAACATAAGCCACCTAAAAACTGGAGCATATTGTTCAATCCAAAACCCACTTACTTGAAAATACTCAGGAAAAGAAAGAAACATTACATTTCCAAAGGCAAAACCTGCAACGCCAAGTTTATAAATAAGTGATCTATCAATCTGTTTTTTACCAATGCTATAATCGTCTAAGCTTATATACGGTTCATAACCAATACTGCTTAACAACGTTACTAGACTTTTTAGTGTAAACGTTTTAGTGTTGTATGTAACTCTAACTGTCTTTTTTCCAAAGTTGACTATAGATGAGCTTATAGAAGCATTCAGTTTATTTAAGTTTTCAAGAATCCAAATACAAGAACTACAGTGAACATTCGGGATGTATAAGTTTATAATTTGTATTTCATCATCATTAAACTCTAATAGCTGCTCTACAATTTTTTTGTTTTCTAAAAAATTGTATTTCCCTTCTATTTCTTTAGGCGTTGTACCAGGTGATTCTTGTAAATCATAGTAGCAAGTTAAATCGTTTGTAGAGAAAATTTCGTAAACAGTTTTACAACCATTACAACAAAAGGGTTTATCATCAAATGTGATTTTTGAAGAAGTAGAATCTAAACCACAATGAAAACATGTGTTTTTATTCATTATTATTTGCTCATTTATACCTGTAACAAAAGTCACAAATGATGTCCTTTTAAAATATGATATTTGTCATGTTTTATTTATTTTTACAAAACCACCAATTATTAGTTATGGGCAAGTGCGAACAATGTATTATAAAACAGTTTAATTCTCTTAAGGCATTAACTACCGATGAGTTAGTACGTATTTCTAGTTGTAAAACATCTATGACTATAAAAAAAGGAGATGTTATTTTTGAAGAAGGAGAAACGTTAAATGGTGTTTATTGTGTTAAGGATGGAATTTGCAAACTATCAAAATTGAGTGCCAATGGTAAAGATCAGATAGTGAAGATGGTTGTTAAAGGGCAGCTTTTGGGGCAACGCTCTCTTATTTCTGATGAAAGTTCTAACTTACAAGCTGTAGCACTAAATGATATGGAAGTTTGTTTTATTCCTAAAAGTGAAATCATTGGAGACTTACAAAAGAACTCAAAATTTTCTTTTGAGGTATTAAAAGAAATGGCACATGATTTAAAAGAAGCTGATGATGTAATAGTTAATATGGCTCAAAAATCTGTACGTCAGCGTTTGGCTGAAGCTTTAGTTTATATACACGATAGTTTTGGTGTTAACCCAGATGGTACTTTAAGTGTTTTACTTTCTAGAGAAGATTTTGCCAATATAGTTGGAACTGCTACCGAATCTGCTATTCGAGTATTATCTCAATTTAAAAAAGAAGGCTTTATTTCTACCATTGGTAAACAAATAAAAATAGAAAATATAGGTGCGCTTAAGCGTGTTGAATAAGCTTAAAAGCATTATTTACCAACCGCCTCTATCTTTTATGTTTGCTTTACAAAGCTTTATAATTTCTGCAATACGTTTCTCTCTAGTAGCTTCGCGTTTAGCCTGATTTAGCCAATATAAATAACCTTTTCTGTAGGAAGGAGCAAAGTTTTTATAATTATTAAAAGCCTCTTTGTTTTTATCGAATTCTTTTTGAAGTTCTTTTGGGATAACTTCATTTTCAACATTATCTAAAGCTGTCCAACTACCATTTGCTTTTGCAATTTTAATAATTTTTAATCCGCTTTCATGCACTAAATTTGAAGCCTTTAATTCTATAATATACCTTTTGTTTAATGCACTCCAAACACTTTTTTGATTTCTAGGGGAGAAGTATTGCCTGCGTTTTCCATTTCCTAAACTTTTAACGGTCGAGTCAATCCATCCATAACAAAGGGCTACTTTTACAGCATCTCCCCAGCGCATTGAAGGCTCTTTGTTTTCTACTTTATAAAAAATTAAATAGATGCCTTTGGTTTTATCGTGGTTTGTATGTAACCATTCGCGCCATTCAATATCAGTTTTAAAATAAAGCTCAGGAATTTCCAAAATGCTTATATTTTTTTTGAATCAATATAAAAATCTCTGTCAATAATGAAAGAAATGTCATTAGATTCTAAAGGCATTGTTTTCCATTCAGCGTTAGGAAAAATCCATTGTTCATTATCTCCAATTTTCACTTGAATTGGCATATCAAAACCATCAACAATGTTGGTCCAACGATATTTTAATTCTTTATTTTTAATAGAGTATTGTATAGTTGGAATTTGAGTTGTTCTTAAATACTGATTAAAAAACTCAGTTAAATCAATACCTGTTTCCTTAGATAGAAAATTTTCTATTTGCTGAGTAGTTACTGTTTGATGATAAAACTCTAAGTTCATTTTGCGTAAAATCTGTCGCCATTTTTCATCATCTTCAATAAGCTGGCGTAAAGTATGTAGCATATTAGCTCCTTTATAATACATATCTACTCCAGAACCTTTTTTATTTACACCATAATATTTTCCAATAATAGGTTTATCATTTTTTATGTTTCTTCGGGTTCCAATAACGTAATCGGCAGAAGCTTCTTTACCATAATGGTAGTCTAAAAAGAGGTTTTCAGAATATGCTGTAAAGCTTTCATGAATCCACATGTCTGCAATATCAACATTGGTAATGTTGTTTGCAAACCATTCATGTCCTGCTTCATGGATAATTATAAAATCAAACTTTAAACCCCAGCCAGTTCCTGATAAATCATTGCCTAAATACCCTTTTTTGTATTGATTCCCATATGTTACAGAACTTTGATGTTCCATACCTAAATAAGGAACTTCTACAAGTTTAAAACTATCGGCATAAAAAGGATATTGGCCAAACCAATGTTCGAAGGCCTTCATCATTTTTGGAGCATCTTTAAAATGTTCTTTGGCTTTATCCAAATTATCTCGTAACACATAATAATCCAAATTTAAGTTTCCCGCCATACCGTCATAAACCTCTGAAAAGTTAACATAATCGCCAATATTTATATTAACACCATAATTATTTATTGGGTTTTTTACAATCCAGTGATAAGTTTTTGTGTCACCAATCTGTTCAACAAGCTTTAATCTACCGTTAGAAACATTCATTAAGTCTTTTGGAACATTAACGCTGATAAGCATACTGTCAACTTCATCATACATATGATCTTTATTTGGCCACCAAACGCTAGCGCCCAAACCTTGGCATGAGGTTGCTATAAAATGATTTCCGTTGCTATCCTTTTTCCAAGATACTCCTCCATCCCAGGGAGCACGAATAGCTTCCTTTGGAATGCCTTCGTAATAAACAACTACATTATTAATATCACCAATATTTTGTTCATCAGGAAGTGATATAAAGTGGGCATTACCATCTTGCTTTACTTCTAGATCTTTTCCATTTTGGGTGGCTCTTGTAAGTTTTAAAGGCGCTTGTAAATCTACCTGCATAACAGAATGATTTTTTAATACTTTATATTGAATCGTGTTTTTTCCTTTAATGGACTTCTCTTCAGGATTAACTTTAATATCTAAATGATAATAGGTTAAATCCCACCAAGCGCGCTCTGTGGTAATACTACCTCGCAAGGTGTCTTGTCTTGTTAAATGATTTATTTCAGACAATAAATCTTGAGCAGGAATAGAGATTAAAGGAAATATTAAAAAAGCAAATAGTAAGTAAAAGCGGAAGTGCATTGTTATAAATTTTGTCTAAAATTAATTAAAAAAAATCATAAGATAATGTTAATATTGACCAGCTAGTCTCTAAATACTTTATTTGGAAAAACGACAACACTTTCAAACCCATTTTTCCCAACTGATGCTATACCAAAAAAATAGTTGTCAATAACAATACCATCTAGAGTAAATTCTGAGACATCACCAACATATCTGCTATTATCCCAAGTAGGAGATGTTGTATCTCGCCAGTAAATTTTATAACCAATGGCATCATCAACTTTATCCCATTTAAATTTAACCGCTGGTTGTACAATTCCACCAATAGCAACATTTTTTGGTTGTTGCGGAGCAGAAGCTAAACTTGCTAAATTTATAGCATTTACTGCGATTAGTTTTTTTGCATAATCAAAATTTACATGTTCAATAACATCTCCATATTTTATACCGTTTTCTTCTCTAATATCTTGATGTTGTTGTGTGTAGTTTTCATGAGCTTCCATAATTCTAATACCAGAAAAGCCTAAATCGTTAAACGGTCTGTGATGCCCACCACGACCAAATCTATCTAACCTATAAACCATCATGGGGTTCATTTCTGGCATATATACTTTAGTAGTTTTATAAATATAGCGGGCCAATTGACGTGAAATCCCATCGACTTCCCCTCCGTAAAAGCGTCTTAAAGTTCGTTCTCTTTCTGTTTCGGTAGGGGGAACAGGTTCAGAGAAAATTCTAAAGGTTCTGTTATCTATAATACCATCTACGCCTTTGATGTTTCCAATCATATCATTATTTAAAACTCCAATAATATCCCAATTTTTGTCTTGTGCATATTTTGCTAATCCAGCCCCACCAAAGAGCCCTTGTTCTTCTCCTGATAATCCAACATATATAATACTGCTTTCAAATTGATGTTTTGATAAAACTCTAGCTGCTTCAATTGTTCCTGCCATTCCTGAAGCATTATCGTTAGCTCCAGGAGCATCGGTTGTAAAATCCATGGTATCGCTAGCACGCGAATCTATATCTCCACTCATTATAACATAACGATTAGGATATTTTGTGCCTTTTTGAATTGCCACTACATTAACTATCCAAGCATCGTGTGGTACTCTACGATTGCCAGATTTGGTTACAAAATCTTTTTGGTAAAAAACATCAATGCAATTGCCACAATTTTTTGAAATGGCTTCAAATTCAGATTTAATCCAACGCCTTGCAGCTCCAATACCTCTTGTATCAGAAATAGTATCGCTAAACGTGTTTCTTGTTCCAAAGTTTACAAGAGTTTGTATGTCTTTTTGAATTCTATCAGATGAAACAGCATCTATAATATTATAGATTTTTTGGCTAGTTTGAGAAAAAGCGGTCAAAGTTATAAAGCAAAGACTAAAAGATATTAAATGTTTCATTTTTTGATAATGCTACTTGGTTTATAAGATTCTGATAATAGCTCAGGATAGCAAAGCTATTTATTTTTTTTATAATTAAACTTTATAGTTTCTACAGAACCATCTTTTTGACGTATGTCTACATAAATATTCATTTCTAAATCATTAATTTTTTCAAAATATAGTCCGTCAAAAATTATTTTCTTTGTTGTTATTTCCTTTAGTGGAAAATCTACAGTTTTATCTTTTGTTTCCCAACCAGTTAGGTCATTATTAAAGTGTTTTAACTGGAGAATTAAAGAATCTTTAAGCTCTTTAATAATAACAAATTCATAGAAGGAAACTTTATTGTTTACTATTAATTTAAAAGCTCCCATTATAGAGCCCCCTGATGGTTTACCCCAATACTCTTCAGTTTTTCCACCAAAAGCTTCGCCTTCCCAACTCCCCGAAATCCAAGCAATATTTTCTAGTTTGGGTTCGAGTTTTTTTTCTGTTTGAGCTTTGCATGTTAGACTAAAAAATGAAATAACGGCCGTTAGTATAATTACAATAAATTCTTTCATAATCTTAAGTTTTTAAATTGTTTGTATACTATTAAGACGTTCGTAATATTTATAACTGGGACATATTTTTAGTTTTATTAGAATTAACGCTTCATTTTATTGAATGAAGGTTACTTTTGATATTTTTTTATTTTGTACTTCGTAAATCGCAATGGCATAAAAGGTATTACCATTAGCAGTAACCATTTCTTTATCAATCACTTTATTACCTAAAACCATTCTATTTACAATTTGAGCGTTTAAGTCGGAGGTTTTTTCAAACATTGATGCATACTGCTTTCTAATGGCATTATGACCTTCAGAAATTAAATTACTAGGAAAAGTGTATAATTTTATATCATCAGTATAAGTTTCAACAAATGCATCAATCTCTCTTTTGTTATAAGCTTCTAACTGTTTGTTTACAATAGCTTCTGGATTAGAAGTAACTTTTGCATTATTAATAAAAGTCATAGATTTTATACTATTATTTGCGACTTTGTAAATAGTAATATGTCTGTTAGTTGAATAGTTTACAGTACCTAACTCTTCATCAATGACTACATCTTTAAGAGACATTCTATTTAGTACTTTTACATTAGATTTTTTGTTTTTATTGAAAAAGCGAGCATAGCTTTCTTTCAACTCTTCACGCCCTAGCGATATGGTGTCGTTAGGAAATCGACTAACTAAAACTTGAATATCAAAAGCTTTGGAGAATTCTTCTAAATTTCTATTGTTAAAAGGTTCTATATGTTTTTGTACAATTTCTTCATTCAGTTTTTTATTTTGAATGTTTGATTGCGAAAAAAGAGATAGTGGCAAAATGAGTAAAATAAACAGGTTTAGTTTCATTGTAAAGTGATTGATTTTCTAAAGATAATAAAATAAAAAAACGCTTCAGAAGATTATTCCTGAAACGTTTTTCACATTTGAGTTAGTCACTAAATATTTTAAGAAACTAAAAACAATATTTGTTTTCAGCTTTTACTTTCTCAGCAATTTCATTGCGTAAATCTACAATGTCTGGATAGTTTTGATATTTTGTAAAGCGTTTAAGCCCCATTAATAGCATACGTTGTTCATCGCCTTCAGCAAAAGAAATAATACTTTCTTTACCTTTATCTTCAACTATGTTTATGGCATTGTATAAATATAGTTTAGACATCGCAATTTGAACAGATTGAGATTCTTCTCCTTGACGTTTTGCATTCTTTTCTGTTCTTAAGATTGCTGATTCTGCCATATAAACTTCAATCAATATATCTGCTGCTGCAATTAGTAATTGTTGATGCTCTTCTAATTCTTGCCCAAACTTTTGCACAGCAGCACCAGCTACCATTAAAAATATTTTCTTAAGCTTAGCAATCATTGCTTTTTCTTCAGAAAACAATTCCGAATAGTCTGGAGTTTCAAATGAAGGAATTCCAGTTAATTCTTCTTGTACTTTCATTGCTGGACCTAATAAATCTACATGGCCACGCATAGCTTTTTTAACTAGCATACCAACAGATAGCATTCTGTTAATTTCGTTAGTTCCTTCATAAATACGAGCAATACGAGCATCTCTCCAAGCTGCTTCCATTGGTGTTTCTTCAGAGAATCCCATTCCACCAAAAATTTGAATCCCTTCATCCGCCGCATTTTGTACATCTTCAGAAACTGCTACTTTTAAAATAGAACATTCAATAGCATATTCTTCTACGCCTTTAAGTTCTGCTTCTTGATGTGAGTTTCCTGAAGCTTCACGAATAGCTATACGATCTTCAATGTTTTTTGCTGCTCTGTATGTAGCAGACTCTCCTGCATAAGCACTAGTTGCCATTTGTGCTAATTTTGTTTTTATAGCTCCAAAGTTTGCAATAGGTGTTTTAAATTGCTTACGCTCATTTGCATAATTTACTGCAGTTGTTAAAATACGACGTTGAGAATCTAAACAAGCCGCAGCAAGTTTAATACGTCCAACGTTTAGAGCATTCATAGCAATTTTAAATCCTTCGCCACGACCAGCCAACATATTTTCAACTGGTACAATTGTATCGTTAAAAAACACCTGACGTGTAGAACTTGCTCTAATACCTAATTTATGTTCTTCTTCTCCTAAAGTAATTCCATTAGGATTATCCCCATCATATTCAACAATAAAGCCAGTAATGTTTTTATCATCCTCAATACGTGCAAATACTATCATAAGGCTGCAAAAACCAGCGTTAGATATCCACATTTTTTGGCCGTTTATTTTATACGATTTACCATCAGCAGAAAGTTCGGCAGTAGTTTTTCCGGAATTAGCATCAGATCCAGCCCCAGGTTCTGTTAAGCAGTAAGCACCAAACCATTCGCCAGTTGCTAACTTAGGTACGTATTTTTGTTTTTGCTCTTCTGTACCATATAAAGTAATTGGCATAGTACCAATTCCTGTATGCGCACCAAAGGCTGTACTAAAAGAACCAGTACCACTTGAGATATAATCACAAGTTAAACATGTTGATACGAACCCCATTCCTAATCCGCCATAAGCTTCAGGTACTGCAACACCAAGAAACCCTAGCTCACCAGCTTTACGCATCACATCTTCAGTTAAAGCATAATCTTTAGCCTCAAATCGATCTTTATGAGGAATAATTTCACGGTCGTTAAATTCCATAACCGCTTCTTTCATCATTTGTTGCTCTTCCGAAAAATCTTCAGGAGTAAATACATCTTCGCAGTTAGTTTCTTTTACTAAAAACTGACCACCTCTTAAGAGATCTTTTTCTGTTGCTTCCATTACTATATTTTGTTTTGTTCTTTTTATTAATTTAAAAATTCGAATATTCCACAAGCACCTTGACCAGTACCTACACACATCGTTACTGCTCCATGCTTCCCTTTCATACCACGTTTACGCATTTCATCAAACAATTGCACAGATAGTTTGGCTCCTGTACATCCAAGAGGATGGCCCAAGGCTATTGCACCACCATTCACATTTATGATATCAGGGTTTAAATCTAATTCACGAATAACAGCTAACGACTGCGAAGCAAAAGCTTCATTTAGTTCAATTAACTCTAAATCTGATTGTTGTAAGCCTGCTTGTTTTAATGCTTTAGGGATAGCTTTTACTGGTCCAATTCCCATAATACGAGGCTCAACTCCAGCTGCTGCATAGTTTACCATTCTTGCTATAGGTTCAAGGTTTAATTCTTTAACCATATCTTCACTCATTACCATAACAAAAGCTGCTCCATCACTCATTTGTGATGAATTTCCTGCTGTTACACTTCCGCCTTGAGCAAATACGGCACGTAATTTTGCTAAAGCTTCTTTATTGGTACCTTTACGAGGACCTTCATCTTTGGTAACTGTATATTTTTTAGTTGCCTTTTTTCCATTAGCATCTATGTATGTTTGCTCAACTTCTATTGGCACAATTTGGTCTTGAAAACGATTGTCAGCTTGTGCTTTTAATGCTTTCATATGAGAATTGTATGCAAATTCATCTTGATCCTCACGTGATACTTTAAATTGATTTGCTACTGCTTCAGCTGTATTTCCCATTCCCCAATAGTAATCTTCATGGCCAGCTTTTACAATAGCGTCATAATTTAATTCAGGTTTGAAACCTGTCATAGGAACACTACTCATACTTTCAGCACCACCTGCAATGATACAATCTGCCATACCTGCTTGAATTTTTGCTGTAGCCATACCTATAGTTTCTACACCAGAAGAGCAAAAACGGTTAACTGTAACACCTGGAACATCTATAACTTCTAATCCCATCAAAGAGATTAAACGTGCCATATTGAGGCCTTGAGAGCCTTCTGGCATAGCGTTACCTACTATAACGTCATCAATACGTTTTGGGTCTAAATTCGGCAATTCCTTCATCATATGCTGAATAGTTTCAGCTGCTAACTCATCTGTTCTTTTAAAGCGAAATACACCTTTTGGTGCTTTCCCAACGGCCGTTCTATATGCTTTTACTATATATGCTGTTTTCATCTTTTATGCTTTTTGCTATTAGCTCTTGGCTTATAGCATCTCTAAATTGTTTATTAAAATATGCCAATAGTTAAAGGCTAAAGGCAAATAGCTTAGTAATTTTTTTAATTACGTAAAGGTTTTCCTTTGGTTAACATATGTTGTATTCTTTCTAGAGTTTTACGTTCTGTACATAAACTTAAAAATGCTTCACGCTCTAAATCCAATAAGTATTGTTCATTAACCAAAGTTGGCTCAGATAAATCGCCACCAGCCATAACGTAGGCTAATTTGTTAGCAATTTTCTTATCATGCTCACTAATATATTTACTTGCTTCCATAGAATCTGTACCAACTAAAAACATACTTAAAGCTTGTTTACCAAGAACTTTTATGTCTTTACGCTTTACAGGTTGAGTATACCCCATATCAGCTATTAATTTAGCGTGTTGTTTAGCAACAGCTATTTGCCTGTCTTTATTAACTACAACAACATCTTTTCCTTTTTGAAGAATTCCTAAATCGAAAGCTTCGTAAGCTGATGTTGCCACTTTAGCCATTCCAATAGTTAAAAAATATTCTTGGAGTGTATTTAATTCTACGTCTCCTTTTTTGAATGTATCTTGAGCTCTTAGAGCCATTTCTTTAGAGCCACCACCTCCAGGAATCACACCTACACCAAACTCAACCAGTCCAATATACGTTTCAGCAGCTGCAACAACTTTATCAGCATGCATAGACAACTCACAACCTCCACCTAGAGCCATTCCGTGAGGAGCAGCAACAGTTGGAATAGAGGAGTAACGCATACGCATCATAGTATCTTGGAAATACTTTATAGCCATATTAAGCTCGTCGTATTCTTGTTCAGCTGCCATCATGAAAATCATACCAATATTGGCGCCAACTGAGAAATTGGCGCCTTGGTTTCCAACAATTAATCCCTGATAATCTTTTTCTGCTAAATCTATTGCTTTATTTAATCCTGCAAGAACATCCCCTCCAATTGTATTCATTTTAGATTGGAATTCTACATTTAAAATTCCATCACCTAAATCTTCAACAACAACACCTGAGTTTTTGAAGACCTCATTCGATTTTCTTATATTATCTAATATGATGAAACTATCTTGTCCAGGAATTTTTTCTTGTGTTTTCTTCGGAGTATCATATGCATAAGTAGCACCTTCTTTAATTGAATAGAAAGAAGTACTTCCTGAAGCCAACATCTCATTTACCCAAGCATTAGGTTCTAAACCTTCCGCTTTCATCATTTCAATTCCTTTTTCTACGCCTATAGCATCCCAAATTTGAAAAGGACCATGCTCCCAGCCAAATCCAGCTTTCATAGCATCATCAATCTTGTATAAATCATCTGTGATTTCTGGAATACGATTAGAGACATAAGCAAATAATGCTGCAAAACTTTTTCTATAGAATTCGCCAGCTTTATCTTTTCCTTTAACCAATACTTTGAAACGATCAACAACTTTGTCGATAGTTTTTGTCATTTCTAAAGTGGCAAATTTTGCGCGTTTTTTTTCTCTATATTCTAAAGTGTTTAAATCTAATGATAGGATTTCCTTTTTACCATCAGCCGAAACATTTTTTTTATAAAACCCTTGTCCAGTTTTACTTCCCAACCATTTATTTTCCATCATGGTATTGATGAAATCTGGTAATTTGAATAATTCTAATTGTTCATCTTCTTTACAGTTATCAGCAATACCATTAGCAACATGCACTAGCGTATCTAAACCTACTACATCTACAGTTCTGAAGGTTGCAGATTTAGGTCGACCAATTACTGGTCCAGATAATTTATCAACTTCTTCGATAGTTAAATCTAAATCTTTAACTGCATGAAATAAACTCATGATACTGAAAATTCCAATTCTATTTCCAATAAATGCAGGTGTATCTTTAGCTACTACAGATGTTTTTCCAAGGAATTGTTCACCATAACCATTTAAAAATTCTAAAACAGAAGCATCAGTTTTAGGTCCAGGAATGATTTCAAATAATTTTAAATAACGTGCAGGGTTAAAGAAGTGCGTGCCACAGAAATGTTTTTGAAAATCTTCAGAGCGTCCTTCACTCATAAATTTAATTGGAATACCAGAGGTATTTGATGTAATTAAGGTTCCTGGAGTTCTATATTGTTCTAGTTTTTCAAAAACTTGTTGCTTAATATCAAGTCTTTCAACTACAACCTCCATAATCCAATCTACAGATGCCACTTTTGCAATATCATCTTCTAAATTACCAGTAGTAATTCTATTTTTAAATGACTGATGATAAATAGGGGATGGCTTAGATTTTAAAGAAGCTGTTAAGGCATCATTTACTAAGCGGTTGCGTACAACTTTATCTTCAAGCGTTAATCCTTTCGCTTTTTCTTTATCATTAAGTTCTCTTGGTATAATGTCTAATAATAAAACATCAACACCAATATTGGCAAAATGACAAGCTATTCCACTTCCCATAATTCCTGAACCAATAATGGCTATTTTTTTTATTCTGCGTTTGCTCATTTTATTTAAACTACTTATCGTTGTTTTGATTGTATATTCTTTTATTCGTTACCATATCATTAATTAATTCAGCTACCTCATAAAAATGATCTAGTTTTTCTGTAGAGATATGATTTCTTATAGCATCATTAAACTTGAGTACTTTTTCTCTAGATAAATCTCTTTTTTCTCTGCCAAATTCGGTTAAATGAATAAGTACGCTACGACCATCATTTGGATTGGATTTCCTTTCTATTAAACCACGAACTTCCATGGTTTTTAATATTCTTGACAAACTGGTAGCTTCCATTCCCATTTTTGGACCTAAAGCTGTTGATGGTGTTCCTTTTTCTGGGTCAATATTTAATAAAGTAAACCCGGTTGCCATAGTACTTTCAAACTTTGCGGCTTCTTCGTTATACATTTTTTGTACTGTAAGCCATGTGGTTCTTAATACGTAATCAATAGTTTTGTCTTTCATTTGAGAGAAGTTGGTGCCTCAAATATATAAAAAATTTATTATGCGTGCATAATAAATTTGATAAATTTAACTTTTGATAAAAAATATAAAACTCCTTGATAAGAACTAAGGAGTTTTGAAGGTTATGGTCTATAAATTTTTTCGATAAGATCTTTGTATATCTCTTTTATTACCTTGCGTTTCATTTTCATGGTTGGTGTTAAATGTCCAGCATCAATAGACCAAATGTCTGGTGTAATTTCGAACTTTTTTATTTGTTCCCACTTACCAAAATGAGTATTGGCTTCGTCAATTTCTTCTTGTATACGAGTAATAAGTTTATCATTTATTATTATCTCATTTTTAGAATTAAAAGATAAATTATGTCGTTTTGCCCATTCTTCGACAAATTCAAAGTTCAATTGAATTAATGCCGCAGGCATTTTTTCACCTTCACCGATAACCATTATTTGCTCAATAAAACGAGATTGTTTGAATCTATTTTCAATTAATGCTGGCGCCACATATTTTCCACCAGATGTTTTAAACATTTCTTTTTTCCTGTCAGTAATTTTTAAAAAACCTTCGTTACATATTTCTCCTATATCTCCTGTATGAAAATAATCACCAGTCATTACTTCATCTGTTTTTTTAGAATCTTTAAAATAGCCTTGCATAACATTTGGGCCTTTTACTAAAATTTCACCGTCTTCAGCAATTTTCACTTCTACATTATCTATAATTTTTCCAACAGTGCCAATTCTAAATCCACCATTGCGCTGATCGTTTACCGATATTACGGGCGATGTTTCGGTCAATCCATATCCTTCCATAATTGGCATTTCTGCTGCTGCAAATATTCGAGTTAATCTTGCTTGCAAAGCGGCACTACCAGATACCATTAAGTCTAAATTACCACCAAGGCCTTCTTTCCATTTACTAAAAATAAGTTTTCTGGCTAGCTTAAGTTGTTTTTCGTACCACCAGCCATTTTTGCCATAAGGCTCATATTTTAAACCTAACTCCACAGCCCAAAAGAAAAGTTTCTTTTTTATTCCTGTTAAGTCGCTTCCTTTTGCAATAATTTTATCGTATACTTTTTCATATAAGCGAGGAACAGCTGTCATAACATTTGGCTTAATCTCTTTGAGATTATCACTCATAGCTTCTATGGATTCTGCAAAGTATACTTCTACACCACAATATTGATATAGATACAAAATCATGCGTTCGAACACATGGCATACAGGAAGAAAGCTTAAAGATTTTGATTTGCCATAGTCAAATGGCACTCTTTTTTCACTATCTAAAACGTTAGATACTAAATTATTATGGGATAGCATAACGCCTTTGGGTTTTCCTGTAGTTCCTG
This sequence comes from Gaetbulibacter sp. 4G1, assembly GCF_002741945.1. GTDB lineage: Bacteria > Bacteroidota > Bacteroidia > Flavobacteriales > Flavobacteriaceae > Wocania_A > Wocania_A spongiicola. Next base: position 166,308 of record NZ_MDVN01000020.1, on the reverse strand, counting down.
AAGTATAAATTAAGGTTGCTAAATCGTTTGGCTTAACTGCTTTTTTTCTGGATTCAACTTCACTTTGATTGGTGTTGTCTTCTCCTAATTTTAAAACATCATTCCAGTTATTTTCACCCTCAATGTCATCAAAAGTATATACATTTTTAAGTTTTGTGTTTTCCTTAATAGTATTTAGCTTTTTTACAATTTCAGAATCTGATACAAAACAATAGATAGCTTCAGAATGGTTTAAAATATACTCGTAATCCTCAGCGGCGATAGTAGGGTAGATGGGCACATTTTGGGCGCCAACTTGTAAAACACCAATGTCTAAAACATTCCATTCTGTTCTGTTGGTTGACGAAATTACTGCAACTTTATCATTTGGTTGTACGCCTAATTTCAATAATCCTCTGCTTATAACGTTGGCTTTATTTATATATTCTTGACTTGAAATTGATTTCCATTCCCCACTGTATTTTGTGGTGAATGCCTTTTCTAAATTGTATGTTTCTAATTGATAATAAGGAAAATCAAAAATTCTTGTAATCTCTGCCATTTGGTATTTTTACTTTGTAGTCTTGCAAAGTATGAAATTAAAAGTGATTTTCAAATAGAATAAAAAAAGCGTTAATTCCAGTGGGTTTTAAAAATATCTTGAAGCTGTGGATATTTTTCATCAGTATCTCTGTATATTTCCCTCTGTTTTATTAACTCTTTTTTCATGTCCTTGATTATTTCTGAATACTCAGAATCGTTATAAGCATTGTGATTTTCATTAGGGTCTTTTTCTAAATCATAAAACTCCCAAGCTGGTTTTGTGCTTTCTTTTGATGAACCAGTCATATCTAAAGATTGGCCATAGAAAAGTGCAAGTTTATATTGTTTATTTCTAATTCCAAAATGCCCTGGTCTTTTTGCATGGTTTGTCCAATATCTATAGTAAGCAGATTGTCTCCAGTTGTTAGGAGTATTTCCTTTTAAGTTCTCTCTAAAGCTTTCTCCTTGGAAAGATTCTGGTTTTTCAATACCAGCATAGTCTGCAAACAATGCAGGAAAGTCAATGTTTAAAATAATATCATCTATACGTTTTCCGGCAGGAACTTCTTTAGGATATCTTACAACAAAAGGCATACGTAACGATTCATCATATATTAAGCGTTTATCGAAGAAGCCATGTTCGCCTAAAAAGTAACCTTGATCAGCCGTGTAAATTACAACGGTGTTTTCTGCTAAACCTGACACTTCTAAATAATCTAAAAGCTTACCAATATTATCATCTATAGCTGCACCAGAGCGCATAAAATCTTTGACGAATTTTTGATAGGTTGCTTTACGGGCAGAAACACTGTCCATATCTTTAGTGTAAAATGGTAATCCTGGATATTTACACCACCATTTATCTGGATCGTTTGACGCCTGTTCGTAACGCCAACTTAAGTTTTCTAATTGCTGACCAGGAAAACTACGTCCCGAAGTTTCTGTAGAAAACTCAAATAGTGAAGCTGGTTCAGGAATTTCAATTCCCTTATACAAATCATTAAAACGTTCAGGGAAATCAAAAGGTTCGTGAGTTGCCTTAAAATGTGTCATTAACATAAAAGGTTTCTCATTATTTCTTTGATTTAGCCAATCTATAGATAATTGTGTAATTACGTCAGTTGAAAATCCTTTATGAACATCCCACTCTTCTGAAGGTTTATGGAAATTTTCTGAAGTTCTTAAAATAGGATCCCAATAACGTCCTTGATCATGTAAAATATTATAATAATCAAAACCACTTGGTTCCTTCTTTAAATGCCATTTACCAATAATAGCAGTTTGGTAACCATTCTTGTTTAGCACTTTGGCAATATTTAGACTATCAGGATTTAAAGCATCACTTAGTGTATAAACACCGTTTAAATTACTGTATTGTCCAGTAAGAATACTGGCTCTACTTGGCACACAAATAGAATTAGTACAGAAAGCATTATTTAGTGTAATGCCTTCGTTTGCTAATCGTTGGATGTTATTGTTTTGAACATAATCTTTTAAAATACCACCATAAATCCCCCAAGCTTGTGAGGTATGATCATCCGACATTATAAAAAGAATATTTGGCTTTATTGTGTCTTGTTTTTCTTCTGATTTGCAAGCTGATAGTATTGTTAATGCAACAAGAAGAAATGTTAGGTTAAATAAATTCTTTTTCATTTTAATGGTTTTAATTAGTTGATTATTATTTCATCAATGAAAATCCACCCAGGATTACCAACACCAGGGTGCCCTTCTGGAATTTTTTTAATGCCTTTTATGTTTATTTTTATAAACTGAGCTTTTTGTTTTGTCTGTAAATTTATGGTATCGATAAAATTGTTTTTATCATTTACTCTTGTTGATGCCTTTGAAGAAATAGGTTGGCTATATGATAACCCATCAGTTGAAAAACTAGTCTCGAATAGTTTTGGGCAAAAAACCCAATTGGATGGATTATGTAAATAGCCAAGGTTTATTTCTGATATTGATTTATTCGAATTGAGATCGATTACAAATTCTAAATCTTTTCCCTCTTGACCAATCCATTGACCGGAGCTATAATCTACATAGCCACGCTTTCCGTCCGTAAGAATTTCAATGTTTTTATATCTATTATTAAGTTTTTTTGTTGACTTAATCATTTTATGCTTTCCTAGATGATCAATTGTAACCATTTTTTTTGGAATATCTGCTTCATGACCATGTTCCCATAATAAAAATTCAGCTTTTAATTCTTCAACAATTTTAGGGTATTTGCTTGCTAAATTTTTCATTTCTGATACATCTTCATCTAAATTAGATAGGAATAAAGCATCATTTTCTAAATCCAATTCACCTTTGTGTGAGGTGTCTTTTGGATAGCCTATAAGTTTCCAATTGCCTTTTCTCACAACCCATTGATTCCCATATTTCCAATAAGCGCTAGTTCTGGGAGAACTTGTATTTGGTTCTTTAATCATTTTAGACATATCTAACCCATCAATATTTTTTGGAGAATTAATGCCACAAAGACTAGCTATAGTTGGTAGCCAATCTATATTAACCAAAAACTTATTGTTTACTATATTTTCAGGTAAGCTATTTTTCCAACTAATAATTGTTGGAAGCCTTATTCCTCCTTCAAATAAGCTGCTCTTAGCTCCTCTGTAAGGACCAGAGTTTCCACCTCCGTTAAAAGCTCGTGTTTCAGTTGAATATCCATTATCTGATTGGTATACAATTATGGTATTATCTCTTATACCTAATGCTTCTAATTTGTCAATTAAAAAGCCTATTCTTTCATCAACAGTTGAAATGAAAGCAGCATAATCTCCTCTTGGTTTTTCAACATCTTTATAAAATTCTCTCCATTTATCTGTTGGCTGGTATGGGTAATGAGGCATATTGATGGCGTAGTACATAAAGAATGAATCGTCTTTATTATCTTCTACATATTTTAAAGCTCTGTCTGAAGCTAAATCAGGAAAATACTGCCCGTCGTAAAATACTTCTTTTCCATTTTCATAAAGATCATGAATATTCGGACCCGCCCAAAAAAAGTAATGAGAATAATTGTCGATACAACCACGCAAATGGCCAAAGGAATAATCGAAGCCTTGAGCATTTGGAGATGTTTCTTGACTCATGCCTAAGTGCCATTTTCCTATATGCCCAGTTTTATAACCATTATCTTTAAAAAGTTCGGCAAGTGTATATTGATCGTTTGGCATACCATGAGAGTCTGGAACATGAGATGTGTTGCTATTTACTCCAGCATTTTGAGGATATTTCCCTGTTAGTAGAGCAGCTCTAGATGGTGCACAAACCGGAGCTGCAACATAAGCTTGAGTAAATCGTGTGCCTTCTTTCGCAAGTTTATCAATATTTGGACTGTAAATATCTGAGGCGCCATAACTACCTAAATCTACTGCACCTTGATCGTCTGTATATATAATAATAACATTAGGTTTATTTTGAGAAAAGCACTGTAAACTTATTAATAGAATAAGAAAATTAATGCTTTTTTTATTTAGAAGAGAAGTGAAATTAATTTGCATAGAATATTTTGTAACTCATTAAAGTTAAAAATAATATAAATTAATTTCATGCTTTTTTAGACTAATAGCGTATCTAATACTACAGAAAGCATATTTGTTTAAGAAAAAAAAGCTCCTTAAGTAATTTTAACTAAAGGAGCATTTGTATAAGGTTTTATTTTATTGTTTCTCTATCCAATTTTTAGCATTCACAAAAGCTTCTATCCAAGGAGAGACTTCATCTTTTCTGCCTTCAGGGTAATAAGCCCAATTCCATTGAAAAGTAGAACGCTCAATATGAGGCATAGTCACTAAATGGCGACCTGTTTTATCGCTCATCATAGCAGTGTTAAAGTCTGAACCATTAGGATTAGATGGATAACCTTCGTAGCTATATTTGGCAACAATATCGTACTTGTCTTCAGAATATGGTAAGTCAAACTTTCCTTCTCCATGAGAAATCCATACACCCAATTCAGTTCCAGCTAATGTTGAAAGCATCACCGAATTGTTATCTTGAACTTTTACAGAGGTAAAGGCACTTTCGTGCTTCCCAGAATCGTTATATGTTAATTTGCCATGAACTTCGTGTTCTGGGTTTACTAAATCTAACTCCATCCATAATTGAGCTCCATTACAAATACCAACAGATAAAGTATCTTCTCTTTTAAAAAAGGCATTAATAACTTTATTCGCCTTTTTATTGTATTTAATAGCTCCAGCCCATCCTTTAGCAGAGCCTAAAACATCAGAGTTGCTAAATCCTCCAACGGCTCCTAAAAACTGAATATCTTCAAGAGTCTCACGACCAGAAATTAAATCGGTCATGTGTACATCTTTTACATCAAAACCAGCTATATACATGGCATTTGCCATTTCACGTTCTGAATTGCTTCCTTTTTCACGTAAAATAGCAGCTTTAGGTCTTGGCTTGCTTTTATCAATTACAGGAAGTTTTCCAGTAAACTGATTTGGGAACGTATATTGTAATGTTTGATTTTTATAATTGTTGAATCTGTCTTCAGCTAAACCTTTTGCGGTTTGTTTTTGGTCTAACAAGTAAGATGTTTTATACCATACATCACGTAAACGTGACACAGTCATTGTAAATACTTCAGCGTGATTAATAATACTTAAAACATCACTTTCAGTTACTTTTCCAATGTTGTTAAAAGAAATTCCAGCTTTATTCAAGGCAGATTCTATTGAAGCATCTTTAGATTGAATTACAATTCCAGCATTTTCAGAAAATAAAGTTTTAAATGAGTCTTTTTGATTTAATTCTGTAATATCTAATTCGGCTCCTAGGTTATTATCTGCAAAACAAAGCTCTAGTAAGGTAGTAATTAATCCACCAGAAGCTACATCATGGCCAGCCACAATTTGCTCGTCTCTTATAAGTTGTTGTATGCAGTTAAAAACATTCTTTACATATTCAGCAGATTTAATCGTTGGTGTATCGTTTCCTATTTTATTATTTATTTGAGCAAAAGAGCTTCCTCCTAATTTAAATTCGTCTTGAGATAAGTTGATGTAATAAATATTACCTTGATTCTTTTTGAATACGGGCTCAATAATTTTTGTAATGTCATCGCAATTGGCTGCAGCTGAAATAATAACGGTTCCAGGGGCAATCACTTCTGCATCTGGATATTTTTGCTTCATTGATAAGGAATCTTTTCCTGTTGGAACGTTGATACCTAAATCTATTGAAAACTCTGAAATGGCTTTTACAGCATCATATAAACGAGCATCTTCACCTTTATTTTTACAAGGCCACATCCAGTTTGCAGACAATGAAACACTCTTTAGTCCATCTTTTAAAGGGGCCCAAATAATATTGGTTAAAGCTTCAGTAATACTATTTCTACTTCCGGCAGCTGGATTTATTAAAGCTGAAACTGGTGAGTGTCCAATTGATGTTGCTATACCTTCTTTCCCTTTATAATCTAATGCCATTACACCTACATTATTTAAAGGTAATTGTAAAGGTCCAGCACATTGTTGTTTAGCTACTTTTCCACCAACACAACGGTCTACTTTATTGGTAAGCCAATCTTTACAAGCCACAGCTTCTAACTGTAATAGTTGATCTAGATAATCATAAAATTTATCCGTATTATAAGTTACACTATCGTAAGGGCGCTTTATTGCAGAATCTACCATGATGGTTTTTGGAGAACTACCAAACATGTCATTCATAGCCAAATCCATAGGCTTGTCTCCTTTGGTTTTCGATTCAAAAGTAAAACGGTCATCTCCAGTAACATCACCAACAGTATACATTGGAGAACGTTCACGATCAGCTATTTTATTTAAGGTTTCAATATGTTCTTCTGAAATAACCAATCCCATTCGCTCTTGAGATTCGTTACCAATAATTTCTTTTGCAGAAAGTGTTGGATCACCAACAGGTAATGCGTCTAAATCTATTTTTCCTCCAGTATCTTCAACCAATTCACTTAAACAATTTAAATGCCCTCCAGCACCATGATCATGAATAGATACTATAAAATTTTCATCACTTTCTACCATGCCACGAACAGCATTCGCTGCACGTTTTTGCATTTCTGGATTAGAACGTTGAACAGCATTAAGTTCGATACCTGAAGCGAATTCTCCAGTATCTGCAGAAGATACAGCAGCTCCCCCCATTCCAATACGATAATTTTCGCCGCCAAGAATTACAACTTTATCACCTTTTTTAGGTGTATCTTTTAAAGCTTGGTCTGCTTTTCCGTAACCAATTCCGCCAGCTTGCATAATCACTTTGTCGTACCCTAACTTCCTGCCATCTTGTTCATGTTCAAAAGTTAATACTGATCCACAGATAAGAGGTTGGCCGAATTTGTTTCCAAAATCAGAAGCTCCATTAGAGGCTTTAATTAAAATGTCAATTGGAGTTTGATATAACCAATCTCTAGCCTCAAACTTTTGCTCCCAAGGTCTATCTTTTTCTAAACGCGAATAAGATGTCATATAAACTGCTGTTCCTGCTAGGGGTAAAGATCCTTTTCCACCAGCAAGGCGATCTCTAATTTCGCCCCCTGAACCTGTAGCGGCGCCGTTAAAAGGCTCTACGGTAGTAGGGAAATTATGGGTTTCTGCTTTTAACGAAATAACCGAATCAAAATCTTCTGTAGTATAATAATCCGGAACATCTGCTCTTTTTGGAGCAAATTGTTCAACTCTCGGGCCTTTTATAAAGGCTACATTATCTTTATAAGCTGAAACAATATCATTTGGATTCTTTTTTGAAGTCTCTTTTATCATTTTGAAAAGCGACTCTGGCTTTTCTTCACCATCAATTACAAATGTACCGTTAAAAATTTTGTGTCTACAATGCTCTGAGTTCACTTGAGAAAAACCAAATACTTCAGAATCGGTTAATGGCCTTCCAATTTTATTTGCAACACCTTCTAAATATTCAACTTCTTCATCACTTAATGATAAACCTTCTTGTTTATTGTATGCAGAAATATCTTCAATATTTATAATAGGTTCTGGCTCAATATCAATAGTAAATGAGTCTTGATTTAATCCATTAAATTTCTCAGAAATCATAGGATCGAAATCTTTGAACTCTTCTGAAACTGCCTGAAACTCTTCAATTCTGATAATATCAGAAACGCCCATATTTTGGGTTATTTCAACAGCATTCGTGCTCCAAGGTGTTATCATTGCTGCACGCGGGCCAACAAAAAAAGCATCTAGTGATGCTTGTTCTATTTTTGGCTGGTTGCCAAATAACCATACTAATTTTGAGATGGTTTCAGTTGATAATTCTTTTGTTGTTTGAACAGCAAAAATTTTGCTATTTGTGTTTCCAAAGAAATGAATCATTATGTCTTAGATTGTGTTGTGTTTAACAAAGTGCAAATTTAGGTTTTTTAGTGGTATCTTTTTAGTAAAAAACACACTTAATTTTAGAGTTATTCACGATGTTTTGAACATTCATTTATTATTTGGGCGTTACCACAAGGGTCGCGCTTTCGGCAGTCGCTCCCTCTACGTCGGGGAGCTTCAACAAATGCCTCAATCCCTAACGCACTTGTTAGTGAATTTCTATATTCAAAATAAAAAAACCGAGGTTCATTAACCACGGTTTTTAATATTGAAAATTATAACGTGTTAAAAGAAGTAACCTGCACTTAATTGTAATACTCCGTTTTTATTTTTCAAACTACCAACATCGTTAATATTAGATAAACCTAAAACATAACGTGCTCCAAAATTAAGACCATTATCTAGTTTATAGCCAAGGCCGAAATTTACACCAAAATCTGTTGTTTTAAAAAGATCTTTATAATCTTTGGTGCCCCCTTTAGTAGAGAGTAAAAAACCAATTTGAGGCCCAGCTTCAAGGCTCAATCTTTTTGTAACATAGTACTTTCCTATTAAAGGAATATTTAAATAGTTTAGAGCTATATTACCCTCAGTGCTAATGCCTGTGTCATAACCTTGTCCAGAATATAATAATTCTGGTTGAAATGAGAATTTCTCTGAAATTTTAATTTCGGACATGACTCCAAAATTAAAACCGGTTACTGTTTGGTCTTTTGAGGTGTTGTCTCCTGTAATTGTGGAGAAATTTAAACCGCCTTTAATTCCAAATGTAACGTCTTGTGCGTTAACATGTGCTAACCCAAAAACGACGATAGCTGTTACTAGTAATAGTTTTTTCATTGTTTTAAATTTTTGATTATTTAAAACAAATCAAATACTTTCTCTATGTGTAGGATTATTTTTAAAACAGCTTTAACACTTTTAACCATTTTTATCAGAACCATTTCTTATTTTAACATAAGAGATTCTTAAATTAAAAGCGTAATTAGAAATTTAAATTAAGCTTTACGCTCTAAAAGAGCCATATAAAATCCATCAAAACCAGATTGATGCGCTAGCACTTTTTTATCTTTTACTAAAGTAAAATTTTCTCCAGCTTCAGAAGCCAAAAAAGTTTTTACTTGTTTTTGGTTTTCAGAAGGGAGTACAGAACAAGTTGCATATACCAGTTGCCCGCCAGCTTTAACCATTCTAGAATACTGTTGTAAAATTTCTTGTTGTGTGATTTTTATTTTTTCAATAAAATCGGGTTGTAATTTCCATTTAGCATCTGGATTTCTTCGTAAAACACCTAAACCAGAACACGGGGCGTCAATTAAAACGCGATCGGCTTTATCATAAAGTTTTTTAATAACTTTGGTCGATTCAATAACACGATTTTCAATGTTGTGTGCACCGTTTCGTTTAGCGCGTCGTTTTAATTCATTTAATTTATTACTATAAATATCCATAGCAATAATTTGCCCTTTGTTTTCCATTAAGGATGCAATATGTAAAGTCTTTCCACCAGCACCAGCACAAGTATCTACTACACGCATCCCTGGTTTTACATTTAAAAACTCAGCTACTAGTTGTGATGAGGCATCTTGTACTTCAAACCAGCCCTTTTTAAAAGCTTCTGTAGCAAAAACATTAGCACGTTCTCTTAATTTTAAAGCATTAGGGTATTTTTCTAAAAACTCAGTTTCAATGTTTGAGTCAAATAATACTTCCTGAAGTTTTTCTTTAGTGGTTTTAAGTGTGTTAACTCTTAAAATAACATCGGCCTGTTCGTTTAAAGCTGCTACTTCTTTACTCCAAACAGCATCACCTAGCTCTTTTCTGCCAATTTCGTCCATCCAATCTGGAATAGATTCTTTGAACTTTCTAATTTTAGATAGTTCATCAAAGCGACCTTTTATTTTACGCAATGGTGTACCTTCAAAATATTTCCAATCTGGTAGTTTTATACCTTTTAAGGTTGCCCAAACGGCAAACATACGCCATAGGTTGTCTCTGTCAAATGGTTCTTTTACATCAGCAATTTCTGCATATAAACGTTTCCATCGTACAATGTCATATGTAGTTTCTGCAACAAAACCTCTGTCTCTTGCACCCCAACGTTTATCACGTTTTAAAAGTTGTTGAATAACTTTATCGGCATACTTCCCTTCATTAAAAATTAAAGTTAAACCATCAATAACCGCAAAGCATAAATTTCTGTGTAATCGCATTGTAAAATGTTAAGCACGCAAAGGTACGTTAAAAGTTTATTTGTTTTAAAATATTACTTAAGGATTAAACTTTTTCGTTGGTCTGTGGTCTAAATATAAAATTCACCCAAAAATGAAACTAACTTATTATATTCTATTTTTTGCATTTACACTTTTTTCATGTAGCAAAACTGAAGTCATTTCTAGTCCAACTGATGATGAAGTTTCTAATAGTTCAAAACCTAATATTCTGCTTGTTATTGCTGATGATATGGGGCTAGACGCTACACCAGGTTATGATGTTGGAAGTATAAAACCAAATATGCCAAATTTAGAGTCCATGATTAGTGAAGGGATAAGGTTTACTAACACTTGGTCTTATTCGGTATGTACACCAACAAGGGCTAGTATTTTAACTGGTAAATATGGTTTTAGAACTCAAGTTACTAAAGTTGATGACGAATTATCTACTACTGAGACGTCTATTCAGAAATATTTAGATAATAATAATTCTGGATATAATCATGCAGTTATTGGAAAATGGCATTTATCAAAGAGCGTTAATCATCCAAACGATATGGGTGTGGGATATTATGCTGGTGTTTTAAGCGGAGGTGTAAAATCTTATTCTGATTGGAACTTGACTCAAAATGGGCAAACGTCTAATTCTAATGAATATACAACAACAAAATTTACAGATTTAGCGATTGATTGGATAGATAATCAAACTGAACCTTGGTTTTTATGGTTGGCTTATAATGCGCCACACACGCCTTTTCATCTACCTCCAAATAATTTGCATTCGCAAGGCAATTTACCTACAGACGAGGCTAGTATAAGTGCAAATTCAACGCCTTATTATATGGCTATGCTAGAGGCAATGGATACAGAAATGGGAAGATTGTTAAACTCACTAAGCGAGGAAGAGCGAAATAATACCATTATTATTTTTATTGGAGATAATGGAACACCTAATCAAGTTGTACAGTCTTATCCAAGTATGCGAGCTAAAGGAAGTATTTATCAAGGAGGTGTAAATGTACCTATGATAATTTCTGGAAAAAATGTAGAAAGGGTAGGAGCGACAGAAGAAGCTTTAATAAATACAACAGATTTATTTTCAACTATTGCAGATATAGCAGGTACAAATACTACCGAAATGAATGATAGTAAAAGTTTTAAACCTATGTTATCTGCTTCCAATGAAAATATAAGAGATTATATATATGCTGAGGTTGGCCACAATAATGGCACTTCAGATTATGCAATAAGAGATAACATATATAAGTATATCAAGTTTTCAGATAATTCAGAAGCTTTATATAATTTAGTTAATACTCCTTTAGAGAACGTTAACTTATTAAACGCTTCTCAACTTCCCTTAAGTACTGAGGAGTCTCAGGCCAAAGAAAATTTGGAAACTGAAGTTTCAAGAATAAAAAACCTATAAATTTTAATTTGATATGAAAGCATTAAAACACCCTTTAAGTTTGATTACGTTATTAGTTTTGATACTAGTAGCTTGTTCAAACAGTGATGATTCTGTAACAGTAGAAGAAGAAGAGGTAAATACAGATTATGATATAACATCGATACTTTCAAAGTTTGAAGGTACAAATTTGTCATATTCAATAAGCGGAAACACTGTAACATTTAATACACAAGATTTGCCAAACCATACAAGCCCTTATTGGCCAACAAGTAACCCTTTATATGAAGCTTACAATGGAACAAATACAAATTGGAATCAAAATCCAGGTTCAATTGGTGCACAAAACATTGAGTTTACCATTACATTGCATCCAGCAGAGGCTACAAATAAGCAAGCCACTAGTTTAGGGCCCATTGGGATAGCTAGAAATGGCGTTGTTTTTTTTAACCAATATGCAGCAGGAAATTCGCCTTTAGCAGGAGAAATTAATTCTTTTGATCAATGGTTAGGTCATCCAGCTATGACACAGTATCATTATCATGTAGAACCTACATATTTAACTCAAGAATTTGGAGAAGATGCTTTTATGGGGTTATTGTCAGACGGATTTCCTGTTTACGGACCTGTTGAGAATGGTGTTACGCTTACCTCTTCAGATTTAGATGATTATCATGGACATACTACTGCTACTGCCGATTTTCCCGAAGGTATTTACCATTACCATGTCACAGCAGATGATCCATATATAAACGGAAATGGATATTTTGGAACTCCAGGAAATATATCAAACTAGTTGAAAAATAGTTTAAAACATATCGCCTTTTTAGTTTGCATTTGTATTTCGTGTAATTCTGTACATGACAATGTCATTATCGATGCATCAAACCCAAATATCAAACTCAATAACGGAGTAGTTTACTATAATAATATTCCTTTTTCTGGAGATTTAATAACACATTATCAAAATAAGCTATTGAAATCTGATATAGAATATATAAGCGGAAAAAAGCATGGTTTTGAAAAACATTGGAATATTGATTCTGATTTAGTTGTTGAACGTAATTATTTAAAAGGTAAAAAGGCAGGAATTCACAGGGCTTGGTGGAATAATGGAAATTTAAAATTTGAATATCACTTTAATGAAAAAGGGGAGTATAATGGAAGTGTGAAAGAATGGTATGAAACCGGGCAACTTTTTAAAGCGTTTAATTATGAAAATGGTAAAGAAAAAGGTGGCCAGAAATTGTGGTACGAGGATGGAAGAATAAAAGCAAACTATGAAGTGGTTAATAGCGAACGTTTTGGTTTAATAGGGCTAAAAAAATGTTATCAAGTAACCGTAGGTAGTGATGAAATTAAATGATCTTTATTTTAAATATAAACGTATGAAACATTATATTTTAATTGTATTAGCAATTGCTTTTTTTGGTTGTAAAGAGAGTAAAGAGGAAACTTTTAAAGCTGAAATCTTACCATACTTTAATAGTGCCGATTTTACTCCAGAATGGAAAAAAGGATCACATAAAATCCCTCAGTTTTCTTTTACAAATCAAAACGGAGAAAACATTACAAATAATACTTATAAAGATAAAATATATGTAGCAGATTTCTTTTTTACTACCTGTCCAGGGATTTGCCCAAAACTCACAAAAAATATGGGAAGCCTTCATGATGCTTATAAGAATGATGATGATATTATGTTATTGTCACACTCGGTAATGCCTTGGGTAGATAATGTTGAAAAACTAAAAGCATATAGCTTAGAGAATAGTGTTAATCCTGAAAAATGGAATTTAGTTACAGGTGATAAAGATGCTCTTTATAATATAGCGCGTCATGGCTATTTTGCTGATGAAGATTTTGCTAAAACTAAAGATGAAGATGAGTTTATACACACCGAAAATTTTATTTTGGTTGATAAGCAAGGATATATCCGCGGTGTTTATAATGGTACAATTGCTTTAGATGTAAAACGTCTAAGAAGACATATTGAAATACTAAAGGAGGAAGTATAATACTATTAATAATTCCTTTTAGGTTTTTTAGAAAAAAATAACAAGAAGTTTATTAAAAAGCTTTGCATTTGTTTGCGAAGCTTTTCTATTTTTATAGAAATTTGAATTTTATGAAACAAATTGCTTTTGTATTATTAGTTATAGTGTTTTTTTCTTGCAAGCAGGAGGATAAGTTTGTGTCAAGGGATATATCTTCAATTGAATTTAATCATCTTTTAGAAGATTCTTTGTTGAATGTGAGGGCTTTAGAGAGTTATATTGAAGGGAATGCATATTTTGCTACTTCGATTGGAGAGATTGGTGCTATATTCCCAGCCATTAGTGGAGGAACAGGCGTACGAAAAAAGCAATTAAAATTTGATTCAATTGTGCTAAATTTTAGGTCTTTAGCAAATACTAAAAATAATGGATTTGCTTTATCCATTGGTTCGCCAGCATTTTTAATTAAAATAGGAGAAGTTAATGATAGTATTGTCTACCAAGAAAACCACCCAAAAGCATTCTACGATTCCATGGATTTTTGGAACGATGAGGAAGGTATTGCTATTGGAGATTCAACCGATGGTTGTTTAAGTGTTATAATTACTCGAGATGGAGGAAATACATGGAACAAATTACTATGTGAAGATTTGCCAAAAGGAACAGAAAACGAAGGAGCCTTTGCTGCAAGTGACACTAATATAGCTATTGTAGGTGATAAAACATGGGTAGCTACTACAGCAGGAAGAGTATATTATTCTCCAGATAAAGGTAAAACTTGGGATGTATTTGAGACTCCAATAGTTAAAGAAAAAGAAACTGAAGGTATTTATTCAATTGATTTTTATAATGAGCTTAATGGGTTTGCTATTGGTGGTGATTATACTAAGCCAGATGATAATGCAGCGAATAAAATAAGAACAAGTGATGGCGGGAAAACTTGGGAGTTAGTGGCTCAAAACAAAACCCCTAATTACAGAAGCTGTGTTCAATATATTCCAAACAGAAAAGGAAAGGAGCTAGTCGCAATTGGTTTTAAGGGTATTGATTATAGCAATGATTCAGGAACTACTTGGAAGCATTTAAGCGATGAAGGCTTTTATACTATTCGCTTTTTAAATGATAGTGTTGCTTATGCTGCAGGAGCTGGAAGAATTTCTAAGCTAACGTTTAGAGAATAAAAATATTAAAGTATTTAGTCAAACTGAAACAAGTTCAGAACTAATCTCTTTTTTTGCCTCCTTGGTGCCTTCTTCTAATTTGTTCAAATAATTTCCTATTAAACTCTTCCTCAGCAATTTTTAGTAATAATATTTTTTTAGGAGAAATTATTGCTTTTAATTTACTTGCTAATGTAGCACGTTCATTATGGATACTGTTTTCAGCTTCTGTTAATCTATTCAATAATTCTTGTGCTTTTTCATCAGTTAGTGTGTCGTAACCTCTCTTAATTTCTTGTCGAATTTTTCTAATCTTTTCATGCTTTAAAGTTCCCATTTTTTCATCATAAGCATTGTATATAGGCCAAAACTGTTGTGCTTCTTTTTCAGTTAAATCCAATTTTTCTGTTATGTGAGCTACTTTAAGTGCTTTAATGCGTTCTTTTCTCTCTTTTCCTTGCGAGAAAGCAGTTAAGGTTAAACTTGCGAAAAGGAATGTTATTATAATTTTTTTCATCTATTCTATTTTTTTTGTCTTATAACTTCTCAGAAGACAATGATTTTTGTTAACCGAATATATATTGGGGTTTTCATACTTTATTCTATTAGTAAGTCTTCAATGTCTGCATTGTCTAACAAATAATCTTCTAACGATTCTTCAGAGATATCTGTATTTGTAAATACTTCCGAATTTAATTCATCTTCGGTTAGTAATGATGCAAACTCGTAACTTGTAAAGTCTTCTTCTACTAAATAATTCTCGATAGATGCTATTTCTAACGATTCATATGTAACTTTCTCTGGAGTGTTAAAAACAACGTTAAACATTAGTACTAAACTTGCAGCTATTGCTGATGCATAAGCAACTTTTTTCAAAAAAAATAAAGGGATAACTTTAGCTTCATTTTTATTTTCGAGTTTACTTAAAATTTTACCATTAACAGTTTCAAAATAATCGTTTGGAACTTTAAAACCTGCAGATTTAATAGTATCTAATTCGTTACCATCTCTTAATTTACTAAAAAGCCTATCATCAAAAGATTCAAAGTATTTCTCAGGGGTTTTATGTCCTGAAGTTTTTATGTTATGTAAATTAATTTTTTTCATCTGTTTGTTTGACTAAATGATTACTTAAAGGTTTAATCTTTAGTTAAATAGTCTTCTATTTTTTTTACTGCAATATGATAGGATGCCTTTAAAGCCCCTTCACTGGTTTCTAAAATATCTGACATGTCTTTATACTTTATATTTTCAAAATACTTCATATTAAAAACCAATTGTTGCTTTTGTGGTAAAGTTGCTATAGCTTGTTGTAGTTTTAACTGAATAGCATCACCCTCAAAATAAACATCAGTAGTTAAATTATTTATTGCAATTTGTTGCACCTCTTCATTAGTTACCTGTAATCGCTTTGCGTTTTTATTGATGAAAGTAATAGATTCGTTTGTTGCTATTCTATACATCCAGGAAAACAGTTTACTATCTCCTTTAAAGGTA
Organism: Gaetbulibacter sp. 4G1; assembly: GCF_002741945.1. Classification (GTDB taxonomy): domain Bacteria; phylum Bacteroidota; class Bacteroidia; order Flavobacteriales; family Flavobacteriaceae; genus Wocania_A; species Wocania_A spongiicola. Next base: position 150,171 of record NZ_MDVN01000020.1, on the reverse strand, counting down.
TTAATATTTTTATAAATTTTTATAAAAGTATTTTGCAGCACATCGTCAGTATCGTCATGAGATTTTACTATGTTTCGAATGTGCCAATACAAGCGTTCCCTATAAAGCGTAAGCAAAGTTTTAAATGCCTGTTCTTTATGGGCTTCAGATTTTAATTGTTCTAAAAGCAACACTTCGTCAATCAAAGAAAAAATAGTTTGGTTGTTAGACTACTAAATATACTAAAAGTTTAATGCGAATTTTTTAAATTTTTATAAAAAAATCAATTACCTGATAATCAATTGATTGAATTATTTTTTATCGATAAAGTGTGTTGTAACAACGATTAAATGCATATTTTTCTTGTTTAGTCAGTTTTTTTGCTTTATGTTTGTATCAGAAACCTACTTATGTTGTTAGTCGTCCCCAAGTCTAGCAATGAATAAAAAAAAGGATAGAAGCCCAAATCTCTATCCTTTTTTTGTGTTTATATGTTTAGTTTTCTATTCGAAACTTTGCATTTCTACTAACTTTTTATAGGTGCCATTTTTAGCAATAAGATCTTTGTGCTGTCCTTGCTCAACAATTTCACCTTTCTTTAAAACCACAATTTCATCAGCATTTTGAATGGTAGAAAGTCTGTGTGCAATAACAATTGATGTTCTGTTTTTCATCATATTTTCTAAAGCTACTTGTACTAAACGTTCACTTTCGGTATCTAGAGCAGATGTGGCTTCGTCTAAAACCATAATTGGAGGACTCTTTAATACTGCACGAGCAATACTTAGACGTTGTTTTTGACCACCAGAAAGTTTGTTTCCAGCATCACCAATATTAGTGTTGATGCCCTCTGGTAAATCTTTAACAAACTCCCAAGCATTTGCAACTTTTAAAGCTTCAATTATTTGATCATTTGTGGCATTGTCATTGCCCAACTTCATGTTGTTTTTTATACTATCATTAAATAAAATAGCATCTTGTGTTACAATACCTAATTGAGCTCGTAATGAACTTGTTGTTAAATCACTAATATCCAACCCATCAATTAAAACTTGTCCTTTGTTTACATCATAAAAACGCGTAATTAAATTGGCGATAGTTGATTTTCCGCTACCAGATTGCCCAACAAGAGCCACAGTTTTTCCTTTAGGAATAGTTAATGAAAAGTTTTTAAGTACATATTCATTTTCATACTTAAATGAAACGTCTTTAAATTCTATTTCAGAATCAAAAGATGTTTTTTCAATAGCATCTGCTTTATCCTTTAAAGGATTAGGAGTATCAATGATTTCTTGAATTCTTTCTGCAGCAGCGCCACCTCTTTTAATATTGTAAAGCGCTCTTGAAATGGCTTTTGCAGGTGTTAGTATATTATACGATAACCCCATGTATACTAAAAACGTACTGCCTTCTAAAGTTGTATCGCCTCCAAGGACCAGGTTTCCTCCATACCATAGAATAACAGCAATCATACAAATACCTAAAAATTCACTGCTTGGTGATGCTAAATTTTGACGGTTAAGTAATTTATTTGAAAAATGATAAAAGCGAGTTGTTGATTCTTGAAACCTTTCATTAAACTTATCTTCAGCATTAAAACCTTTAATGATACGCAATCCTGTAAGTGTTTCTTCTAATGTTGATAAAAACACGCCTTGTTCTTTTTGTACACGATCAGATTTTCGTTTTAAGCTTTTTCCAATTTTTGATATAATAAAACCCATTATTGGAATAAAAACGAAAATAAACAAGGTTAATTGAGGGCTTATGTAGAGCATTATTGTAATAGTAAAAATAATAGTTAAAGGTTCTCTAACTATAAGCTCTAAAACAGATAAGAATGAGTACTGTAAATCTAAAACATCACTGGTTACTCTTGATAAAATATCACCTTTTCGTTGCTCTGAAAGATATGATAATGGTAATTCTATAGTCTTTTTATAAACCTTATTTCTAATATCTCTAATAACTCCGTTTCTAAGAAAAACCAAAAAATAATTGGCTAAGTATCCGAAAATATTTTTTAATAAAAACATTACCACAATTAATCCAACAACAAAAATTAGTGCTTTTGAGTCATCTCCGCCAGTAAATTGGTGCATATTATATGCTAGCAAGTCTTTGGTATAGTTGTCAATTTCCATAAGACCTGTATAAACAGGTTCAACTGGAACAACCTGAGCAATAGCTTCTCCACTGCAAGGATCGACACTATCTTTCTTAAAAATAACATCTAGCATTGGTTTTAGCGCCACGAATGATAGCGTGCCAAATAAAGCAAAAAACACATTAGAAATAATGTGTCCTATTGCATAACTTTTATAAGGTTTAGCGTATTTTAAAATATTTATAAAATGATTCATTAGCTAAGTTGCATATCTTTAACAATTGCTGCTATTTTTGCATCAAGTTGATTTTCAACGGTTTTAAATTCTGATGTCGAATTTAAAGTTGTGTTCACGCTTATATAGAATTTTATTTTTGGCTCTGTTCCACTTGGTCTCAAAGCAACTTTACTACCGTCTTCAGTATAATAAATTAATACATTTGATTTTGGGATGTCTATTACAGATTCTTCGCCAGTTAACATATTTTTTGAAACTGATAATTGATAGTCTTCAATTTTAACCACTTTAGAGCCATTTACTAAAGTTAATGGGTTTTTACGAGCATCAATCATCATTTGTTTTATTTCTTGAGCACCTTCTATACCTTTTTTGGTTAGTGAAATTAAGTGTTCTTTATAAAAACCATGTTCAACATATAAGTCAATTAATTCTTTATAAAGCGAACCGCCATTTGCTTTTGCTTGAGCTGCGATTTCGCAAGCTAAAAGGGTAGAGGTTACAGCATCTTTATCGCGTACAAAATCACCAACCATATACCCGAAACTTTCTTCACCACCTCCAATAAAATTAAGGTCTTTATAATCATGAATTAATTTCGCAATCCATTTAAAGCCAGTAAGAACAATTTTACTTTCAACATTATAAGAATTAGCAAGATTATTTAACATTGGTGTTGAAACTATTGTAGACGCTATAAATTCTTTACCAGTAATTTTACCTTCTTTTTTCCATTGTTTAAGAAGGAATTCTGTCATCATTAACATGGTTTGATTACCGTTAAGTAGTTGTAATTCGTTTTCCGAATTACGAACAGCAATACCTAATCTATCACAATCAGGGTCGGTACCAATAACTATATCTGCATTTACTTTATTTGCTAACTCTAAAGCCATTTTTAAAGCAGCAGGTTCTTCAGGGTTTGGAGAAACTACTGTTGGAAAATCACCATCTGGTATTTCTTGCTCTTTTACAATATGTACATTTTTGTACCCAGCGCGTTTTAAGGTTTCTGGAACTGCAGTAATTGATGTTCCATGAAGCGATGTGAAAACAATAGTCAAATCGTCTTTTGCTGCTTCAGAAGTATTAAAACTCCCGTTGTTTACAGAGGCATTAATGAAAACATCATCAACATCTTTTCCTATATAATGAATTAAATCATCATTGGCTTCAAATTTTATATCGGCATAATCTAAATTATCTATCACATTAATAATTGCATTATCATGTGGAGGCACTAACTGCCCACCATCTTGCCAATACACTTTGTAACCATTGTATTCTGGTGGATTGTGCGATGCAGTTAAAACAATACCGCAGTGGCAGTTTAAATGTTTTAGTGCAAATGATAATTCTGGTGTTGCTCTTAAATCTTCAAATAAATAGACTTCTATTCCGTTTGCTGAAAATACATCGGCAACAACTTTTGCTAGTGATTTACTATTATGTCTGCAATCGTAAGCAATTACTGTTTTTGGTGTTTCATTAGGAAAAGATTTGTGTAAATAATCGCTTAACCCCTGAGTGTTTTTTCCTAAAGTGTATTTGTTGATTCTGTTGGTCCCAACTCCCATTATGCCTCGCATTCCACCTGTTCCAAACTCCAAGTCTTTATAAAAACTTTCTTGAATGTCTTCTGGGTTGTTAGCAATGCTATCTTTTATGATTTGCTGAGTTTCTGCATCAAAAGCAGGAGTTAACCATGTATTAATTCTATCTAAAATTTCAGGTTTAATATAAATCATGCGAGTGTTAATTAGTTACACGGTACAAAAATAAACATTTCAGTAGTTTGTTTGTTGTTTTTATAATTAGAAATACATTTTTATAACTAAAACGTTTTAGGGATTAGAAGGTTATTGAAAATTCAATTCGTCTTTAACTAAATAACGCTTTTTGTTTTGTTTAGTACGAAGAATAATTTCGCCTAAAAAGCCAGCAACAAAAAATTGAGTACCTATTATCATTGTTGACAAAGCAATATAAAACTGAGGTCGTTGCGTAATAAGCCTACCAGTTGGGTTTAAAAATAATTTATCGATTCCTAAATATATAGCAAAACTAAATCCAATAGCAAACATAATAAACCCTAATGCGCCAAATAAATGCATAGGGCGTTTACCAAAACGAGATAAAAACCAAATGGTGATTAAATCTAAAAACCCATGCACAAAACGATTCATACCAAACTTAGTTTCGCCATATTTTCTAGCTTGGTGTTGCACTACTTTTTCTCCAATTTTTGTAAACCCTGCATTTTTAGAAAGTACAGGAATATAACGATGCATTTCGCCATTAACATCAATGTTTTTTACAACATCTAATTTATAAGCTTTAAGTCCGCAGTTAAAATCATGTAGTTTTACTCCTGATGTTTTTCGTGCAGCCCAATTAAATAATTTTGATGGTAAATTTTTGGCTATAACAGAGTCATAGCGCTTCTTTTTCCAACCAGAAACTAAATCATATCCATCGTTTATAATCATGCTGTATAACTCTGGAATTTCGTCTGGGTTGTCTTGTAAATCGGCATCCATAGTAATTACAACATCGCCTTGTGCTTTTTCAAAACCAGCATGTAGTGCTTGCGATTTGCCAAAGTTTTTTAAGAAACGGATTCCTTTTACTTGTTTGTTGAGGTCAGACAAGCTACTAATAATTTTCCAAGATTTATCAGTACTACCATCGTCAATAAAAATAACTTCATAAGAAAAATGATTGGATTGCATAACTTTTGCAATCCAATCATTTAATTCTGTTAAAGACTCTTGTTCGTTAAGTAGTGGTATGACTACAGATATATTCATTTATATGTTTCAAAATTTAATACATCAAAAATACTGAAATTATTCTGCGTCTGGATTATTTTTTTTAACAACTAAAGCTACAATTAATCCAACAATGCTATAACCTATAAGTTGGAATGCTAAGGATTGTAATACTTTTCCAATGGCAAACATGCTCTCATCTGCTTCCATTTTTTCTACAGTTTCAGCGATAGCCTCTTCGGGAGCACCAAAATTCTGCATCATTTCAACAGTAGAATTTAATATTTTTTCCTTCAATGCTATTGCCGCATCTGGATCAATGAAATTGAAAATAACAATACTTACAATAGTACTAATAGCTAGGCCTAAAGCTATTGTAATAAAATAAGATGTAAATGCTTCCTTAAAACTTATAAACCCATTTAAAAGACCTCTAGATTTCATTGCAGAGATAATTCCAAAAATGATAATTAGAATTAGCATACCAATACCAAACCACCATTTAGTATATAAGTCGAGGTTTACATAACCCAATACAGTTAATAGTGATAAAGTAGCACCTAAATATAAGCCCCAATTTGTTGCTAAAGATTTAATAGATTTTTCCATAATATATTGTTTAATTTGTTAGTTGATTGGTTAGTATTCAAAGATAATAAAACGTTACATTTTTAGTTGAAATAAAAAATATTAAAAAGTATTGTACATTTATAAAAAATACGTAAATTTGCAGCTCGAAAATAAAAAAGAATAAAAGCGTTTAGCGATGAGAAAAGGTATACATCCAGAAAATTATAGATTAGTAGCATTTAAAGATATGTCTAACGATGATGTGTTTTTAACAAAATCTACTGCAGTTACTAATGAGACTTTAGAAGTTGATGGTGTTGAATATCCGCTTGTAAAAATGGAGATTTCAAGAACATCTCATCCATATTACACAGGTAAATCTAAGTTAGTAGATACAGCTGGTCGTATTGATAAGTTTAAAACTAAATACGCTAAGTTTAAAAAATAAGTTTAGCATACTAAATATTGTAAAGCCTTTCAGAATTACTGAAAGGCTTTTTTTTGTGGTCTATTTTTTGGTGTTCTCGAACACAACGACAACCTACTATTTTACTAGGTAAAATGTACTAAAAGTACATGCGCTAATGTTTATATTTGGCGTTTATAATTTAAATGAAGATGAATAACTACATTCTTTTTGATGGTCCGTCACGTAATAATTTATTACCGTTTACGTATACAAGACCTGTTGCCGATATAAGAGTAGGGATTTTAACTATTCGAGAAAAATGGCAAACGTATTTAGGTTCAACCATAACTACTGTTACAGAGGATTACTTATCAGATAAATATCCTATGGTAGAAATGGATTTAAATATAATGATTAATGCATCATATTTACCAAATGAAACTTTAGTTAATGCTGTCAAAGCTCTAAAAGAAAATCAAGCTGTTTTTAAAGGAGAAGATGTTATTGCTTTTTACACTAAAGCTTCGCAAGATGAAGTAGATCTCGATACATATGAAACAGTAGAGTTTAATGGTGATGTTATAAAGATAGAGCATACATGGGATATATTTTCTAAAAATGGAGAAGCTATTCAAGAAGATTTTAATTTAATAACAAAGGATAGAGAGTCTCAACCCATTCCACCAAGTAATAATATAATTGCTGCTGAAAATATTTTTATTGAAGAAGGTGCTTCTTTAGAGTATGCAACACTTAACGCAAGCAACGGACCAATTTATATTGGTAAAAATGCTGAAATTATGGAAGGTGCGCTTATTCGTGGGCCACTAGCACTTTGCGATAATGCTGGTATAAAACTGGGAGCCAAGATATATGGACCTACAACAATTGGACCTCATAGTAAAGTTGGTGGAGAAGTTAAAAACTCAGTAATTTTTAAAAACTCTAATAAAGGGCACGAAGGCTATTTAGGAAATGCTGTCATAGGCGAGTGGTGTAATTTAGGAGCAGATACTAATAATTCTAACCTAAAAAACAATTATGCAGAAGTGCGTATGTGGGATTATCAAACCGAAGGTTTTGCTAAAACCGGATTGCAATTTTGCGGTCTAATGATGGGAGATCATAGTAAATGTGGTATAAATACCATGTTTAATACAGGAACTGTTGTAGGTGTAAGTGCTAATATTTTTGGCAGTGGTTTTCCTAGAAACTTTATACCAAGCTTTAGTTGGGGCGGAAATGCAGGGTTTACTACCTATTTAACTAAGAAGGCATTTGAAGTTGCAAAAGTGGTTATGGACAGAAGAGGCTTAGAGTTTACAGAACAAGATAAAGCGATATTTGAGCATGTGTTTGAAGAAACAAAAAAATATAGAAGATATTAATTTAGGATTAAATTGAAGTAGTGACTAACTCTCAATAGGTTTAAATTCAAAGTATTATATTTGTTTTTAAACCTTTTCTTTTTTCTATTGAAGTTTCTCTGTGGCATATTGTTTCTTGTTGGAATTGTTGGTTTTCCTCAAAATGAAGATTACCACATAACCAATTTGAATATAAATACTGAGTATCCACATTTTGGTTTAATGTATACTGATAATAACAAAATTATTTTTACATCATATCTTCTAACTAAAAAGGGTAAAGTGAAAAAGAATGCTGGAAGCCCAGTGTTGACTATTTTTAAAGGAGAATTGTCAAATAACGGAGAAATAATTAATGTCAAACCTATTTCGATCGACCCTAAATATGGATTTTCTCATATTACAAGTGCCAGCATATCTCCAAATGGAAAGCAACTTTATTTAACGACCAACTATAATAATAAAGATAAGCCCAATGGTAATTTTAAGGCAACTAATTTCCATATTAAAGTTGGTGAATATAAAGCTGGCTTAGGATGGACAAATTTTAAGGTATTACCATTTTGCAAACCAAAATTCTCATACGCTCATCCATGTTTAAGTAATGATGGTAAAACACTCTATTTTATTGCTAATATTCGTGGAGGAAAAGAGACGACTAAAGGCGGGTCGGATATTTTTAAAGTTGAAATTTTAGAAAATGGTAATTATAGTGAGCCAAAAAATTTGGGTAACAAAGTAAACTCATATAGTAGAGAAATGTTTCCATTTATAGCTGCTGATAACACTTTGTATTTTGCTTCAAACCGACCAAACGGTTATGGCGGATTTGACATTTATAAAAGCGAGATTAATGGAGAAGGAGGTTTTTTAAAAGCTCAAAAAATGCCAAAACCTATTAATAGTAATAAGGATGATTTTTCTTTTATTATTGATGAGGGAAACAAAAGAGGCTATTTTTCATCTAAAAGAATAAAAGGAAAAGGCGACGATGATGTTTATTATTTTATTTTAGATTGATAAGAAATAAATTATATTTGGATATTAAAACTTAAACCAAATTTATGTTAGGAATTTTACTTATTTACTTTATTGGAAAGCGATTTTATGACTTGTCTACTGAGTATAATCAAAACAAATGGTTATATGCCATTTTGAGTGTTGTTATTTACTATGCAGGAACATTTATTGGAGGATTATTTTTAGGCATTTTCATTGAACTTGGAATAGTGAATATTAGCCTAGAAAATAATTTAATGATTGGTTTAATAGCAATACCTTTTGGGTTAGGTTTAGTTTATCTATTTTATATATATTTAAAAAAGAAATGGAATAAATCTGCACTATTAATTAAGGATGAAATTAGCGATATTGGCAAAAATGAATCGAATTAATCTTTCTTAACACGTCTTAAGTCCAATAAATTAATAGGATTAATACCTAAGCCTTTTACGTTTTTTCTTGTAAAGCGCACTACTTCATCATAAAATAAAGGTACCATAAGTGCTTTTTCCATAGCTAAAGAATCCATAGTTGTATATAAAAGTTTTCGTTCTTCAATATTTGTAACGGTAAAAGCTTTATTATATAGACTATCAAATACGGTACTTTTATAATGAAAATAGTTAGAGCCATTTGGCGCAAAATTTTTACTATAAAAAATGGATAAATAGTTTTCAGCATCCAAATAGTCAGCAATCCAAGAGCTTCTAAACATATCTACTTTGCCGTTTGATCTTGCTGATCTTAAAGTAGCTTCGGGCATCACATCTACATTAATTTTCAACCCTGTTTTTTCTAGCTCACGTTGTATAAATTCACAAAAGCTCAGATAATTACTAGTTGTTACTAAGTTAATCTCAGGATTCGTTATACCACTTTCTTTTTTAAATTGCTTAACTAATTGCTTCGCCTTTTCTGGTTGATATGAAAAACCAATAGATTTATTATAACCAGGAAGACCAATAGGAATGAATCCGCCATTTGCAGGGTTTCCAATACCGTTTCGTAAATAAATCATCATTTTTTTTCTATCAAAGCCATAGTTTATCGCTTTTCTTATTAATTCTGATTGTATTTCTGGGGTTTCTGAATCTAAATAGAACCCTAAATATTCTGTGTTTAAAAAAGGGCCTCTAATCATATTAACAGTCTCAGAATATTTATCGCGTAACCTTCCGTCAGCCGTTAATAATTCATCTTTATATGACGCATCTAAACCAGATACATAATCTATGTTGCCTTGTGCAAATTGCAAAAATTCACTTTGTTTGTCGGGTAAAAAAGTAACTGTTACGGCTTCTAAATAAGGTAGTGATTTACCAGTTTCATCTTTTTCGAAATAGCGTCTATTTTTTCTAAAAACAAGTTTAATGTTTTCTTCCCAACGCTTGAATTTAAAAGGACCTGTGCCTATAGGATGTGACCGGAATTCAGTACCATAATGGTTAACTATTTCTTTGGGAACAACCGAGCAGTATTTCATGGTCAATAAACCAATAAAAGCAGGAAAAGGTTGCTTTAATGTAATTTCAAAGAGTGTATCGTTGATGGCTTCAAAGTCATCAACTTTATTTAAAACCCAACTTCCGGGAGCTGCAATTTTTTTGTCTCTTAAACGGTTAAGGCTATATTCAAAATCTTTAGCAATTACGGTTCGTGTCGAGTCTTTTCCAAATAATTTATGCTTGTGAAAATAGACATCTTCGCGTAATGAAAACGAATATTTTAAACCATCCTCTGAAATAGTCCAGTTTTTAGCTATTGATGGTAAAATATTTAAATCCTTATCCAATTGTACTAAACCATTAAACAATTGATTACAAACTGAATTATCTTGTAAAGTTCTTGAGAATGCAGGGTCTAAAGTATTGATACTAGCATATTCGTTATAACGAAATACAAGATGGTCTTTGTTGATGTTTGAATTGTTCCCACAGGAAAAAAATGAAATAAGAATACAACTAATTGATAGATAGATGATTATTTGTTTTAAAATAGGTTTTATCATATAACTTATTAGTTGTAAATTTGCACGCTTTTGTCACTATAATGACAAAATGTAAAGATAAATTTTAAAAAATTCTGAAACAAGCCCAGGAATACAAAACTAAATGAAAAAAAAAGTAGCATTTTATACTTTAGGTTGCAAACTTAATTTTTCTGAAACGTCAACTATAGCAAGAGACTTTAATGAAGAAGGTTTTGATCGTGTAGACTTTTCTGAAAAAGCAGATATATATGTTATTAACACTTGTTCGGTTACCGAAAATGCAGACAAACGGTTTAAAACTATTGTAAAACAAGCACAAAAGGCAAACCCTAATGCTTTTGTTGCTGCAGTTGGTTGTTATGCACAGCTAAAACCACAAGAGTTGGCTGATGTTAATGGTGTCGATTTGGTACTTGGTGCTACAGAAAAATTTAAAATTACAGATTATATTAATGATCTTTCTAAAAACGATTTCGGTGAAGTACATTCTTGCGAAATTGAAGATGCCGATTTTTATGTTGGAAGTTATTCAATAGGAGATAGAACTCGAGCTTTTTTAAAAGTGCAAGATGGATGCGATTATAAATGCACTTATTGTACTATTCCTTTAGCGCGAGGTATTTCGCGCAGTGATACTATGGACAATGTGCTTAAAAATGCTAAGGAAATATCGAAGCAAAATATAAAGGAAATTGTTTTAACAGGAGTTAATATTGGTGATTACGGAAAAGGGGAATTTGGCAATAAAAAACACGAGCATACCTTTTTAGATTTAGTTACCGAATTAGATAAAGTTGAAGGAATTGAGCGTTTAAGAATATCTTCAATTGAACCTAATTTATTAAAAAATGAAACCATTGATTTGGTTTCAAAATCTAGAGCTTTTGTACCACATTTTCATATTCCATTGCAGTCAGGAAGCAATAACATTCTAAAAAAAATGAAACGACGATATATGCGTGAGTTGTATGTTGATAGAGTTTCTAAAATAAAAGAAGTTATGCCTCATGCTTGTATAGGTGTTGATGTAATCGTTGGTTTTCCAGGAGAAACAGAAGAACATTTTTTAGAAACCTATAATTTTATAGCAGAGTTAGATATTTCATATTTACACGTATTTACTTACTCTGAACGTGATAATACTGAGGCAGTAGATATGGATGGGGTAGTACCAACTAATGTAAGAAGTAAGCGTAGTAAAATGTTAAGAGGTTTATCTGTTAAAAAGCGTCGTGCTTTTTACGAAAGCCAGATAGGAAGTACTAGAAAAGTGCTATTTGAAAGCGAAAATAGAGGTGGTTATATTAATGGGTTTACTGAAAATTATGTAAAAGTAAAAACACCTTGGAATCCAGAATTAGTTAACACATTACATGATGTTGGATTAACTAAAATTGATGACGATGGTTTAGTACGATTAGAGTTTGCTAATACTTTAACTACTAACTAAATAATATTAAACTTTGTTGTTTGACGTTTTTTTTAGGTTTAAGACGGTTTTTTATTAACGGTCTGGCATACTGCAATATATTTGAGTATAAATGTGCCCCAAACATGAAAAGCTTATTCAATTTTTTTACAATCCTGATAATAATTTCTGCAACAACATCTTGTTCAAAAGATGATATTGACCAAAACGACAATTTAGTTGGTGTTTGGGAAAGAAATGATTTTATTGACAATACTGGATATAAATTAGTTTTTGGTTCTGATAATACAGGTTTGAAAATTCATGTAACAGAGTCTTCAACTGGAGAAATAGCTTCAAGTGCTTCTCCTTTTAAATGGGAGCTAGCTGATAATGTAGTGACAATTGTGACAAACGATATTTCTCAAGAAACTTATAGAATAAATCCTGAAGGACAGCTTGTTTTAAGTACAGCAGAAAATTCGTCCTTTAACAAAGTATCAGATGATTATTCTCAATACTATTAATAAAAGATAAAAGCTATCTTTTGAAAATAAAAAAATCCGAAGTTATTAACTTCGGATTTTTATTTTTCTAACGTATTACGTTCTTTTTTATATTCTTACACCAACAGGAAGCATACGTTTATACTTTCGGTTGCCTCTAACAAACTTAGCAATTTCTGGACTTGTTGGAACCACACTTAAATTTCTACCTTCTATTTGTTCAAAAACAATAGCTAAAAATTCTTTTTTAAAGTTTTCATCTTTTATCCCTTCAGGAATAATAAGTTTTGTTAAAAAAATCTTTCGTTCTTGTAAGGAATATTCAATTTTTGCTAAATGGTTATCTATTTTAATTTCAAACTGACGTAAAAAATCATTGTCAATTAATTCTGCACTTTCAACCATAATGAATTTTATTTAATTTCTTAGGAATCTCTAAAATAGCGAGCGCTATTTGTATAACTTTGTGCAAAAGTACGAAAAAAATTATAACCGTCAATAAAATTAAAGGTTAAAAGCTTATGTGTCAAGAGATAATACATGTGTATTTAATGCCAGGAATGGCAGCAAGCCCTAAAATTTTCGAACATATTAAGCTATCAGAAAACCAGTTTGAAATTCATTATTTAGAGTGGATTATACCTATTGATAAAGAAACTATAAGCGATTATGCTTTGCGACTATCTAAGGATATTAAACATGACAACATTGTGTTACTAGGAGTGTCATTTGGGGGTGTGCTGGTTCAAGAAATTAATAAGCATATTAAAGCTAGAAAACTCATTATTGTGTCGAGTGTAAAGTCGATGCACGAATTGCCAAAGCGGATGCTAATTACTAAGGTTACCAAGGCTTATAAGTTAGTTCCAACACAGCTTGCTAGTAATATTGATATTTTTGCCAAATATGCCTTTGGTAGTAATGTAAATAAACGATTAGAGTTATACAGAAAATATTTATCGGTAAATGATAGTAAATATTTAAGCTGGGCTATTGAGAATATGGTATGTTGGAATCAAACAGATTATAACCCAGAAATAATACATATTCATGGAGATAACGATGCCGTATTCCCTATTAAAAACATTGTGAACTGTATTACAATAGAAAATGGGACACATATTATGATTATTAATAAATACAAGTGGTTTAATGAAAATTTGCCACGTATTATTTTAGAAAACTAATCATTTTTTTTACCTTTAAAAAAACTTATTAAAAATGAAGATTATACAAAAAGCATTAGCGTTTGTGGGATTATTAAGTTTATGCGGATTATTTATTTATGCCCTACAAGATGCTCCTACCGATGAAAATTTTGAAACAAAATTGATAAACGATTACAATGTTTATGCACTCCAAGTACCTAATGATTTAAACTTTGCAGGAGAATTGATGCCTCTTAAAAATCCAGATATTTTAGAGCGTATGGATAGAGAATTGTTGGTTAATACTTATTGGCAGTCAAACGGATTATTAATGTTTAAGCGTGCTAAAAAGTATTTCCCAGTTATTGAACCTATTTTGGCAAAGCACAATATTCCAGACGATTTTAAATATTTAGCTGTAATTGAAAGTGGTTTAACAAATGCGGTATCTCCAGCTGGCGCTAGAGGTGTTTGGCAAATAATGAAATCTACAGGTAGAGAAAACGGCTTAGAAGTTAATGCCAATGTAGATGAACGTTATAATCTAGAAAAAGCAACTGAAGTAGCATGTAAATATTTAAAAAAATCTAAAGAGAAACTGGGTTCATGGACATTGGCTGCAGCAGCTTATAATGGAGGAAATGCAGGAATTTCTAGACGACTAAAAGCACAAAAAGTAAGTAATTATTATGACTTGTTATTAGGCGAAGAAACTGGGAGATATTTGTTTAGAATTGTTGCTTTAAAAGAAATTTTATCGAACCCAAATAAATATGGGTTTAATTTTAGAGAAAAAGATTTATATAAAAATATACCAACTTATAAAGTTGAGGTTGATACTGCTGTTACTAGTTTTGCTAAGTTTGCGCAGAATTTTGGAATTAATTACAAAATATTAAAGCTGCACAATCCATGGTTGCGTGAACCACACCTTAATAATAAATCGCGAAAACTATATACTATTGATATTCCTAAAGAAGGTTATTATAACACCAAGCCTTAAAGCTAGGTGTTATCTTTATTTACCTCTTCTTTTTTGAGCTCTTAAAGATCCACCAGCTCCGAAGTGTTGGTTTGGTCCAGCGGCACGTTTCATATTCTGCTTCATCATTTTTATTTGATCAGTCAACATGCCCTGCTTATCTAACTTTGTAGCTTCTGTTAGTAATTTCTGAGCTTCTTGTTTTCTACGTTTAGAAAACGCAATTCCAGCTAAATTTAATTTAGCCATAGCTAAATCATGGTCCATAGATAAACCCAATGAAATAGCCTTTTTGAAATATTTTTCGGCATCATTCATATTACTTTGCGATACCATAATGCCATGCAAGTAATTATAATAACCTTGTTGCTTTTTTACTAAAGCAGACTCTGGATTTTTAATTTTATTCAACCATTTTTTAGCACCATCAAAATCTTGTTTACGCAATCTTAAAAAAGCCAATAAAATAAATTCGTTTTTAAAATATAAAAAAACAAAAATTAATGACAATAGAATAAACATAATACCATTACCAATATAACCTTCAGTAAATTGGTAAACGGCATAGGCTATAATGCTAGTAGCAATTATTAATTTTATAATTTTGTTATACATGATGCTTAATTTATAATAAAGTTAGATGCTTTTTTATTGAAAACAATCTTTTTCTATTGTTTTGTGAGTGCAAAGAAACTAAATTTTTATTAAAAATTGAGTATACTTTTTTAACAAAAAATGACGATTACCCTAAATAAATAAAGGCATAGAACGTTTTCTATATTTTAAAAAACAAATAATTTTTTTTTTAAAATAAGGTTTGCCAAAGTAATAAAGGCTTTGTATATTTGCCCTCGGTTTTGAAGAAAGCCTAGAGTTTATAAAAATTACAATTCAGATTTAAAGATTCAAGATAATGAGTAAAAGAACATTTCAGCCTTCTAAAAGAAAAAGAAGAAACAAACATGGTTTCAGAGAAAGAATGGCTTCTGCTAACGGTAGAAAAGTATTAGCGCGTAGAAGAGCTAAAGGAAGAAAAAAATTATCTGTGTCATCTGAAACTAGACATAAGAAATAATGATTAACAATTGTTGATAATAAAAAGGTGTTACTTAACGGTAATGCCTTTTTTTATATCTGTTGATTACTATTTTTGTAACGAATTAAAATCCAACATATAACTAAAATAAAAATGCCGAAAAACGAAAAACTAAAATCTATTTTAATTATAGGGTCAGGACCAATTGTTATTGGTCAAGCTTGTGAATTTGACTATTCTGGATCACAGTCTTTACGTTCTTTAAAAGAAGATGGAATTGAAACAGTCTTAATCAACTCAAATCCAGCAACAATTATGACAGATCCTTCTATGGCCGATCATGTCTACTTGTTGCCGTTAACAACAAAATCTATTATTCAAATTTTAAAAGAACACCCACAAATTGATGCGGTTTTACCAACAATGGGAGGTCAAACAGCTTTGAACTTATGTATTGAAGCTGATGACAAGGGGATTTGGAAAGATTTTGATGTAAAAATGATTGGTGTTGATATTAATGCAATTAATGTTACCGAAGATAGAGAGCAGTTTAGAGAATTGATGGGCAAAATTGGGGTGCCAATGGCGCCTCAAGCTACGGCAACATCTTTTTTAAAAGGAAAGGAAATTGCACAAGAGTTTGGTTTTCCATTAGTAATTCGTTCTTCTTATACATTAGGAGGGGCAGGAGCATCAATAGTTTACAAACCAGAAGATTTTGATGAGTTATTGAGTAGAGGTTTAGAAGCATCTCCAATCCATGAAGTGATGATAGATAAAGCAATGATGGGATGGAAGGAATATGAGCTTGAGTTACTTAGAGATAAAAACGATAATGTTGTAATTATTTGTTCTATAGAAAACATGGACCCAATGGGCATCCATACGGGAGATTCTATTACTGTAGCTCCAGCTATGACATTATCTGATAAAACCTATCAAAAAATGCGTGATATGTCAATACATATGATGCGTTCTATTGGAGATTTTGAAGGAGGTTGTAACGTGCAATTTGCTGTTTCTCCTGATGAAAAAGAAGACATTATAGCTATTGAAATTAACCCACGTGTTTCTCGTTCTTCAGCATTAGCAAGTAAAGCAACAGGATACCCAATTGCAAAAGTAGCAACAAAGTTAGCCATTGGTTATTCTTTAGATGAGTTAGAAAATCAAATTACAAAGTCTACATCAGCTTTATTTGAACCTACATTAGATTATGTAATTGTAAAGATTCCCCGTTGGAACTTTGATAAATTTGAAGGTTCAGACAGAACTTTAGGCCTGCAAATGAAAGCAGTAGGTGAGGTTATGGGTATTGGAAGATCGTTTCAAGAAGCATTACACAAAGCGACACAGTCCCTTGAAATTAAGCGAAACGGTTTAGGAGCAGACGGAAAAGAGAATAAGAATTATGATCAGATTATTGAAAAACTAACTCATGCTTCTTGGGATAGAGTTTTCATAATTTATGATGCTATCAGAATGGGAATTCCATTAAGCAGAATTCACGAAATCACAAAAATAAATATGTGGTTTTTAAAGCAATATGAAGAGCTACATTTTCTTAACAATGAAATTTCAACATTTACAATTGATACTATAGAGAAAGATTTACTTCTTGAAGCCAAACAAAAAGGTTATGGAGATAGACAAATAGCACATATGTTGGGTTGTTTAGAAAGTCAAGTTTATAATAAACGTGAAGTGCTTGGTGTAAATCGAGTTTATAAACTAGTTGATACTTGCGCCGCAGAATTTAAGGCTAAAACACCATATTACTATTCTACTTTTGAAAGTGATATGGAAACCGCTGATGGAAATCGATATGCTGATAATGAAAGTGTAGTTACAGATAAGAAAAAAATTATTGTTTTAGGATCTGGACCAAATAGAATAGGGCAAGGAATTGAGTTTGATTATTGTTGTGTCCATGGCGTTTTAGCAGCAGCTGAATGTGGGTACGAAACTATTATGATTAACTGTAACCCTGAAACAGTTTCAACTGATTTTGATACTGCTGATAAATTATATTTCGAGCCTGTTTTTTGGGAGCATATATATGATATTATTAAGCATGAAAAACCAGAAGGCGTTATTGTACAGTTAGGTGGGCAAACCGCCTTAAAACTTGCTGAAAAATTAACGAAATACGGTATTAAAATAATAGGAACAAGTTTTGAATCTTTAGATTTAGCTGAAGACAGAGGACATTTTTCTAAATTATTAAAAGAAAATAACATCCCATATCCAGAATTTGATATTGCAACTACAGCTGACGAAGCTGCAGCTATTGCAGATGTTTTAGACTTCCCAATTCTTGTAAGGCCATCTTATGTTTTAGGAGGGCAAGGCATGAAAATTGTTATTAATAAAGAAGAACTAGAAAAGCATGTTGTTGATTTATTAAGACGTATGCCTGGGAATCAGTTGTTATTAGATCATTATTTAGATGGAGCTATTGAAGCTGAAGCTGATGCTATTTGCGATGGCGAAAATGTTTACATCATCGGAATCATGGAACATATTGAACCTTGTGGTATTCATTCGGGAGATAGTAATTCAACCTTGCCTCCATTTAATTTAGGTGAGTTTGTAATGCAGCAAATTAAAGATCACACTAAAAAAATTGCCTTAGCTTTAAATACCGTGGGATTAATAAATATTCAATTCGCTATTAAAGATGATACAGTTTACATTATTGAAGCAAACCCAAGAGCTTCTCGTACGGTACCATTTATTGCAAAAGCTTATGGCGAGCCTTATGTTAACTATGCTACTAAAGTTATGTTAGGTGAAAAGAAGATTAAAGATTTTGATTTTAAACCAAAATTAGATGGTTACGCCATTAAGCAGCCTGTATTTTCGTTTAATAAATTCCCTAATGTGAATAAGAAACTTGGACCAGAAATGAAAAGTACTGGCGAAAGTATATTATTTATTGATAGTTTGAAAGACGATCAATTTTACGATTTATACTCTAGACGAAAAATGTATTTGAGTAAATAAAAATATTCGTTTTAAAGTTTTAAATTAAAAGCCGCTTTATAGCGGTTTTTTTATACCTCTTGAGATTTTCGAAGAGAACTAGTACATATTTAAGAAGGAAATACATTTAAATAAAATTTTGCACATTATTAATTTAAATGAGTTAGAAGGGGTAATTAATACTATCAAAACTCTTATACTGTTTAAACAAATTATATTGTAATCTTTTATTGGTAGATTGTTTTAACTTTTGATAATAAGTGTAATTCTTTTTAAAAATTATTAATTTGTCTTTGTAATTTTTTGGAAAACTAAAAATAACCTTTTTAATATTATATTCTTCAATTAATCCTCTACACATTGTGCAAGGTTCATAAGTCGAAATTAATGTTAATTTATTTCTGTTTAATTTTTTGAAGTTTTTGTATCCAATTCGTTCAAAACAATTTTTAACTGCATTTATCTCAGCATGCCCAGAAGGATTATTGTTTTTTGAAACATCATTATATCCTTTACCAATAATACTATCATTATAAATTAATAAACTGGAAACTGGTACATCTCCTGAAGTTAAGCATTTTTCCGCCAGATCGCGAAGTGTATCTTCATATAAAGTAATGTCCACATTATCGGATAATCTATAATAATATGAATATGCAAAATTTAGGATGATGGCAATTGCAATACCCATAAAGACGAATAGAAGTTTTGAAAAAAGCGTTTTAGATAATTTCATTTATATTTACTAAATTCAATAAAAATAACGAATTTGTTTTTAATATTTTGCTTACTAATTTATAACAATGCATAGAAAAACGATTCTTGATATATCTTATTATACATTTCCCTTAAAGTCATCTAAAAAAGTTATAAATTCATGTTATAGTACTTTAGGTTTTCTTAACAAAGTAGGACCATCATATAAGATAGTTTTTATTGCAAGAACTATTAAACACTTTAAGTGTGAAAAAGCTAATAATGTTCTTATTAAGTTTTTTAAGTCTCGGAAACTAAAAAAATGGCAAGTACCTTTTAGGTTTCACAATTATATAAAATCATTTAAACCAGATTTTATTTTGGTGCATGGTTTTGGAGTGGTGCATTACTTAGTTTTTTTAAGATTAATAATTCCCAATGTTAAAATAGTGCTGCAATGCAATGGACACACTCATAAACCCAAATGGGTAAAAAAAAACATTTATAGGTTGTCAGATAGGTTTATTGATGGATATCTTTTCACTGGTAAAGAAAATGCCAAACATTGGTATGAATCCAAAAGTATAAGAAAAGAAAAGGTCTTTCAAGTGATGGAAGGATCTACATCTTTTAAGATTAATGACAAAATGAAAAGAAAACCATTTTCCTTTATTTGGGTAGGAGGTTTAAATTACAATAAGGATCCGTTAACAGTTTTAAAGGCATTTAATATGTTTTTAACTATGCAACCTTTAGCAAAATTAACTATGGTATTTCATGAAAATGATTTATTAGATACTATTAATATGTTCATTATCAATAAGCCTAATTTGATTGATGCGATTGATTTGAGAGGATATGTTGAACATGGACTGCTAGAGGATATTTATAATCAAAATAAGTTTTTCATTTTGGGTTCTCATTATGAAGGAAGTGGGTATGCTCTCTCAGAGGCAATGGCCTGTGGTTGTGTACCTGTTATAACGAATATACCTTCATTTAAGTATATGACTAATAATGGGGAATGTGCCTTTTTGTTTTCTCCAGCTAATGAAAGAGAGTTGTTTGAACAACTTATTGCAACTCAAACTTGTGATTATAACCTTTTTCAAAGCAAAGTTACAAATCAGTTTAAGAATAAATTGTCATTTGAGGCAATTGCAAAAGAAATTGTTGATATTTTTCAGTCATTGTAAAACGAATTGTAGAATACATCATATGTATTTTCTATTTTAAAATGCTCTATTCTTTTATAGTTTTTTGTATTATTAAGATAATATTTTATTTTTTCAATAATTTTATTTTCATCTACACTGAAAAAAAAAGGTTCAATATTGATTGAACTCTCTAAATCAATTGAACTCACAACATTACAACCGGAATAAAGTGCCTCTTGTAAAACAGAAGCATTGCCTTCAAATTTTGAAGTATGCAAGAAGAGCTTAGAATTGTTTAAATATTTGAGGACTTCTTTATGAGTTTTTCTGCCCAATAAAGTAATATTATTGGAAAGATTTAAGCGTATTATTTGTTCTTTTAGATTATCCATTTCTTCACCGCCTCCTATAATTATGCATTTAAGATCATTGATGTTTAACTTATGAACTATATCAATAAAAAAGGAATAATTTTTTAAAACTCCTAAACTTCCAACTCCAATTATATCAATAGCCCTTCTTGAAGTATTAATACTAGGAAACAACTCTTTAAAGACAGCATTGTTTGCTATTTTTTGTACCCGAATATTATGGAATTTATAAAACAAATCTCTTTGAATACTTGAAATCATTACTAATTTATGCTTAGGAATTTTTAACAATTTGATGTATTTATTACTCTTATTGATATCTTGACCATGCATCCAAACCAATAGTTTTAGTTTAAAAACTTTACTTAAAACTAAACCAACCAACGCGGATTCTCGATACCAAAAACAAAGTATACCGTCGTATTTGTTTTTTCGGCATAATGCTAAACCTTTTAATATTGCTTTTAAAAGCATTGGAATTTGTCTTAAACTTTTATTGAAATTTCCACCGATGGGATAAACATTAATATTATTGATTTTGTACTTCTTCTTTGTAAAAGGATACATCAATGACAACACATCAATATCAACATTTTTTTCTACATTAAAGTTTTGGGTAAATAGACAAATAAAAGGTACTACATTGTCTTCATTTATATCTTTTTTAAAAATTGGTGTAATAAACAATAGCTTTTTATTCATTTGGACATAATTTTCCATTGTTTAAGGTATGCTTTTTATTGGCAAATGCACTAATTTCTTTATTGTGTGAAACTGATATAACAGTTATTTCTTTTTTTGTTGTCAAGTTTTTTAAATATTTTAAAATTGAATATTCTGTCGATTTATTTAATTGATTTGTGGCTTCATCTAGCAATAAAATTTTTGGCCTAAAATATAACGCTCTTGCTAATGCGACACGTTGTTTTTGTCCACCAGATAAAGCTTTGCTTTCTAATAGCAACATAGTATTTAATCTTTCTGGCAATGTGTTTATCCAATCCAATAAATCAAGTGCTGTTAAAATTTTATAGATGAATTCATAATCAATACTTTTAGAACTAAACATGGTTATATTTTCTAAAATACTTGCTTGAAATAAAAAAGGATGTTGCGATACATAGCCAAATAAATGTGAATAATCTTCTGATGAGCTTATTAGCTTATCATCAATAAAAATATTGATATTATTTGCCGTTAAAAGACCAGAAATAGTATGTAAAAAAGTACTTTTTCCCTGACCAGATTTTCCATTAATAATGATAAAATCTCCATGATTAATTTCAAAAGAGATATTGTTTAGAATCTTTTTTTTGTCAAATGAAAAAACAATATTTTTAAAATTAATCTTCTTATGAAAGTTAATTTTTTTAGAACGGGTTTCCTCTAAATTTTTATATTTTGAGAGTATAGTAACACAGTTTAAATTAGCCTTAATATCAACATAAGAATTTATAATTTTATTGAAAGAAGGAATGATTTTTATACTAGCACCAGCAAAAAATGAAAGTAAAACTAAAGCATTTGAATTACTTTGATTAAACATAAAAAATAATATCGCACTTGATAATCCTATTATGATTAGAATTTCAAAATAGCGAGAATTATTTTGTTTAAAAGCTGTAAGCAATGCCAATTCTTTATTGTATTTAATATTTGGTTTTAAAAATTTCTCTTGAAACACTTTTTCAGATTTTGTGATTTTAATATCTATAAACCCTTGAAAAATGTTCAAAATATGCTTTACATTTTTTTGATACAAATCAACTATAGTTTCATTAAAAAATGCCACTTTCTTTTTTTTTGTTTGCATAAGAACAAAAACAAAAAATAAAAGAAACATAACAGCACAAATTGTGATTATCGGATTATAAATCATACTAATTAAAACAATACAAATCAAAATTATAGATTCAGAAAAAATAATATAATATGAAAACAGAACATTAGTAGAGAAAACTACTGGAAGTTGAAAAACATCTCTAAACAAGGTGTTTTTGTCTGATTTGGTGTAGTTCAAGTAGCTATCGAGTAGAAACCTTCTCATTAATTTTTTGGATATGGCAGATGAAATGTTATAGATATATTTTGATTGCAGTTTAACAATTTGAGATTGAGTAATATTTTTAAAAATAAAAAAACTAATTAATGCGATAAGGAGAAAAATGATGATTTCATCATTCAATTGGATTTCCAAATACTCTAATAAGATTTGATTCAATTTGTTTTTATCCAATAAAATTAGTAGGATTGGAACAATAAATGCTATTGACACAAAATCTAGAATAGTATTTATAAAAGAATACAAAAAGAAGAAAGGTAATTTTTTTCTTTTTGAAATGGGGATAAGATAATATGATTTTTTTAACGAGCTTTTCAATTTTCTAAACTATAAATATTCTGATTGAATATTATATTAATAATTACTCTTAAGTTATAAACAAAAAGTTTTAAGTTACCTTTTATTAGAAATAATATTGAATTTCCTATTAAAGACCAAAATAGATATATAAGATTTTTAAGATTAAATTTTTTATGTTTTAATATAATGTAGTGAAGCGCACTTATCCTGTAATGATATGCTTGGATATTATTAATCCTATTAGTATTTTCTTCATGATGAAAAACCTTTTGGTATTTTAAAATATCAACATTAGTATTTAAACCAATTAGCATATCATAATTATCGCCAATGCCATTTTCATAAAATGCAGTATCAAATAATACTTTTTTTATGCTTTCAGCCCTTACTAATGAAGCCATTAAGCTATAAATAGGGGTTTTAAAACAAGGGGCTTCATAGTTTATAACAATGGGCCACCCCGATTTTGCAATTCTATTGCCTTTGTTGATGAAGTAAGAAACAAATTTTTGAATTAATTTGTTTTTTGAATAATCTTCTTGTTTGATTTCAGTCCAAACAGATAAACCAAAAATATAAGTATACAGGAGTTTTAAGAATGATTTCTTTTTTTCTGCATATTGCCATTTTTGTTTCCTTTTCTCATAAACTAAACCGCTTACAATCACAACTGAGTTATTTTCATTTAAATAATTCACTAAATTTTCAATGTAATTCTCAGAGATTTCTATATCATCATCACATAAAAAAATATACTCAGTATCGCACCATTCAATGCCAATATTTCTTTGTAAGCAAACAGATGGTTTAGAATATAGTATTTTTAGATTAAGGTTTAGGAATGCATTTAATTGCTCTTTAATTAATTCACTATCGCTGGAGTCAACAATAATTACTTCGGATGGTAAATATGTCTGCTTAGAAATGGATGCCAAAGTTCTTGTTAAGGAACCAAGCCTATTTCTAGTTGGTATTACAATTGAAACTTTTGATTGATTCTTTTTCATTTATATTTTTCTACAAAACAGATTACCGTGTAAGTTTTTGGATGGTAATTTATTGACTATATCCTTCATTTCATGTCCAAATACCCAATTTTTCATTTGAAATTTTAATTGCTCATTCAATGTATAATTAAAAGTATAATTTTTTTCTTCTAAATACCTAATGATTTTTATTGTGTCTTTTTTGAATTTTTCTGTAAATTCAAATTCAATTATTGGAATATTGTGAGTAAGATTGGTTATTATTTTAAGTTCATATCCTTCAACATCTATTTTACAAAAATTGGGAAACCCGTATTTTTTGATTAAAAAATCAAGAGATTTTATTTCTACAACTTCTTCTTTATTCCAATATACTTTTTCAGTAGTGTAATGTTCTATAAATTTACTAGAGAGTGTAGCTACTTCACTATAATTAGATAAGTATAGTTTTCCTTTTTTGTTTTTTGAACCCACAGCAAAAGGATGAAAAGTAAATTTTGGATGATTAATTTTGGATAAATGCTCTAAACATCCACTTTGAGGTTCAAAAGCAATTACCCTTCCATTACAGGCCAATAAAATCCTACTCTTTTTACCAATATTTGCTCCTATATCAAAGCACAGATCATTTTTATTTACGAATTGCGAATAGAACTTCTTTTCTTTAATTTTTATTAAAAAAGAGGTTTTTAAAAATATGAATCTCTTTAAAGCGTTCATAGTCTTTTATGTATTTTCATCAACCCTGATGCTAAGAGAGACTTGCTTTTATACTTAAATGCATTTAGGGACATTTTAGAATCTGTTTTGTTATAATTAACCTCATTCACAATTCTACTAACAGCATAATCATAATATTTTCTAGAATAGGTTCTTGAAAAATCAATATCTCTATCAGTAGATGTCTCCCAGAGGGGTTGCACTGTTATTTTATCTTCAATTTCGTTGTATAGAGAAGTCCCTTTTATAGGATATGCTACCGTAATTGTAAAATGTGTTGGATTTGCAGCTTTTAAATAACTGATAGTTTGATTAATATCTGTTTCATCTTCACCAGGATAACCTACCATTATAAAAGTACCAGTTTCTATACCAATTGTATTGGTTTTTTGAATAGCTTCTTTTACTACATTAACATCTACACGCCGATCCATAGCATCAATAATTTTTTGAGACCCACTTTCTGCACCTATCCAAATTCTAAAACAGCCAGCTTCTTTTAAAAGTTGCAATATTTCATCATTTAATCGCTCAGCCCTTGTTATACACTCAAAAGGAATGACTGCATCTTGTTTTATTACTTCCTCATGAAAGCTTTTTATCCAATTATGACTTACAGAAAACACATCATCTACAAACCAAACAGAATCAGGCTTATAGGTGTCTTTCAGCATTTTTAGTTCCTGTGCTACTTTGTTGGCAGGGCGCCTTCTGTAACTTTGACCATAAACGGCAGTACTGCACCATTTACATGTATACGGGCAGCCACGTTGCGTACTAATAGTCATGGAGCTTTTTCCATGATATGTTTTCCAAGTATCTAAATACTTCTCTACTGGAATTGCTGCCCTGTTTGGTAGAGGGAGCTCCGAGAGGTCCTTCATTTTTATTCTTGGAGGTGTCTTTTTTAGTATACTATTTTCTAAATAAGCAATACCTGCTACCTTACTGTAGTCTTCATTTTTTACAATGGCGTTATACAACTCTAAAGTTGTTTGCTCGCCTTCGCCAATGATTAAAAAATCAACTCCAGTATTTAAATAGTTTTCACAATTATAAGTAACATCAGGTCCGCCTAAAATAATTTTTGGGAAACCATATTTTTTATCACTACTCAATATTTTAATTAATGTAATTACATTAATTTTAGTCATCAAATTAGTGTATATGGCAATTACTTTAGGTTGTTTTTTAGCAATAAAAGCAAGTTGTTTTTCTCTGGAATAAAATGTAGAATCATACACATGATTTTCCACAGCATTTTCATTTAAGTATGAAGAAATATATAATAACCCGAGAGGAGCATAGGGTTTCATAATTAATTGCTCCTTCGAATCTTCATAAAGATAATATGCATGAGTTAAAACTATACTCATTTTTTTTCTAATTCAATTAAAAAATGATCCGCGTATTTAGCCCAAAAAGAACCATTTACAATCCTGTCAATACCCTTTAAAATATATAATAAGGGGCTTTTTGCTAAAAAAGAATTTTCAAGATATGAAGGTGGTATAGCTAAACCAATAGGTTTTATTTTTTTTGTTTTATATAATGCCTCAGATAAAGATACAATATCTTTAGGATTGTAATACCAAGTTTTTACATTGGTGCCATCTACATTAACTATTATATTTTCTGATGTATTTCTTCTTTTGGCTTTTTTATAATTTCCTTTTAAAGAAAAATAAAAACGTTCCCAAAGGCATTTTTTTGGCATTATTACAAGAACAAGCTTTCCTTTTGGGTTTAATATTTTGGAGGATTCTTTTATAAAAATGCTTAACTGTTCCTTAGATAAGCAGTTTAAGCCACCAAAATTTGAAAAAACTAAATCAAAATTTATATCAAACAAACCCAAAGAAAGGGTATTTATATCTTGAATCTTAAATATGACATTCTTTGGATGTTCTTTTGCATTAGCAACGGCTATCATTTCTTCAGAGATATCTGTAGCGATTACATCATGACCCAAACCTCCAAATAATATAGCATCTTCTCCTGTGCCGCAGTTTACTTCTAAAATATTTAGTTTTTTGCTAGACCCTATAATAGGATTTATGTAGTTATAAACGCGTTGACGCTGTGCTTTTCCTATATTGGAAAAAGTAAATACTTCATCATATTGCTTTGACGCAGAATCAAAATTACTAGGCATTTGTGGATTGCATGTATTTAAGTTGGGTTTTATAAATAATAGCAAAAACAATATAATATCCAGATAATAATATAGTTCTTAAACCCTTTCTTGAAACCTTAAAAGGGTTTTTGATAAATGCTTTAAAAAACTGCCAAGCCTGACTTTTTCTATACTCTTTGTGGGTGTATCGGTGTAGTTTTTTATAATATTTGGAGTTGAACGTACCTTTAAATAGCATGGATAAATCATCAGAATCTGTCCAATTGGCTTTAAGTTTTAAATCGTCCTTTACTTTCTCGTAAAACTTAGTACCAGGTAAAGGATAAGAAATGGAAATTCCAATATCATCTGGAACTAGTTCTTTTATCATTTTGATGGTTTTAAAAATATCCTTTTTTGTTTCTTTTAAATAACCAAACTGAATAAAAAATGCTACACGAACATTTTTCTCTTTAAGTAATTGTGTAGCCTTATAGATTTGTTCCACTTTTGTTTCCTTATCCATAGCATCTAAAATAGCTTGAGAACCACTTTCTGCACCAACCCAAACTTCTTCTAATCCACTTTCAGTTAATGCATCAATAGTGTCTTCTTTGAGTAATAAATCTACACGACTTTGCATGTAATATGAAATAGAGATTTTTTCTTTTTTTAGTTCTTTATTAAAATTTTGAACCCAATTTGGTTTTAACCCAAAAATGTCATCACACATCCAAAAACGATGCACTCCATATGTTTCAGTCAGGTGTTTGATGTGTTTTGTAATATATTCTGGAGAATGTGAGTTGTACCTATTGCCATAAATTGGTTTGGCGCACCAATTACATTTAAATGGACAACCACGAGTAGTTGCAATGTTTAAAGTGAATTTTTTTCCGCTTCTGGACCAAACTTCTTTATATAGATTTATGTCAATTAAATCCCAAGCAGGTAATGGGAGTTCATCTAAATCTCTCAAGACATTGCGCTTTGGGTTTTTTAATATTTCACTATCTTTTTTAAAAATAAGCCCTTTTATTTGTGATGTGTCTTCATTGTTCTCCAACGCATCAACAAGTTCTTTTAATGTAATTTCTCCTTCCCCTTGAATTACATAATCTGCACCAGCTGCCAAGTATTTTTCATAATGGTCCGTAGAGTCCGAGCTACAAACTATAATATTACAATTTTGATTTTTAGCTATTTTAATCACTTCAAATGCAGCTTCACGCATAGTGGTTAAACACATTTTTGTTAAATAATTAAAGCCATCGTCATAAAGAACAAAGGTTTTGGGTTGTTGCTTTTTTAAATAGGGTTTTATGGTTTTTGGATCATCCAGTAGATTTGTATCGAAAATACTAACAGAATATCCACTTTCTCTCAAAAAAGAAGCAGCATACATTGTTCCTAATGGTGGATAAGGTGTTTGATTCTTCCACTGCTTAGCGTCAAATTTGTAATAATATGAATGAGAAAATACAATGTCAATCATAAAAAAATGTGTTTACTTCTAAATTACCGTTGGCTTTAATATCTTTTTGGTAAAGCTCAAATAAAGCTAGTATTCTGCTCTCGTAAGAAAAGCGATGCCCTTTAAAAATGCCCTTGTTTATCTCTAATTCATTAGAATGTAATGATTGAATTTGTTCGGCTCTACCTGAACCTAACTTTTTAAGGTATTTAGTGCGCATCCAATCACCAAGCTTTAAAAAAGGCTTAGTTTGTAAAAGGCTTTCTGCACTTTTTTTTAAAATGGATTTTTTGATTACATCTGTTTTTTGCTCAGGGAAATGTATGTTAGGCAAATATTGTAATACCCAATCGTTGTTAGTATTTATAAATTTTTCATATAAGTCATAATTTACTACTGGAATTAATGTAGCAATTTCAATCGCAGTATATATGTTTTGTTTTTTTATGTAGAGGTTATCCCAGTCTAAAAGAAAATTGACACAAAAACTATTGCGAGCAAACAGACGTCTAAATGTTCCCATTAAAAACTTTGAAATAACAATGTTTCCAGGTTTAGTAATTACGAAAAAGTCAATATCTGTAGTTTCATCCATATAATTTTTAGATAAAGTTCCAGAAATCATAATTGATTGAACAAAAGGAAAATATTTCATAATATTTGCCATTTTCCTAGCCTTTTTCATCTTTTTTTTGGCTTCAATATTCCCTTTAAGTCTTCTTTCTACCCAAGCATAATTGTTTTTGATATTATAAATTTCATCGAATTTATAAATAATGCCATTATCTAGGAGCTGTTCAAGCTCATCATCTAATTGACTTTTAGATTTGATTTTTGAGAATTTAAAAACCTCTTCTTTAGTAATTGGATATTTGAAAATAGAAAAATATAATATGGTTTTTAGGGCGTTCAAAGACTATTTTTTTTTTGTGAAAAAATTATTTCTTTTTAAGGTTAAAACTAAAAGATACATCAATATTACTTGCTATTTTACTTCGCACTACTTTAGGAATATCTATATCAAACTCTGAAGCACTAGCAGTAAAACTTCCAGATATTATTATGATATCATCATTTATAGCTATTTCTACAGTTGTATTGTCTAGCTGTTTTGTTTTTCCATGAAAAGTTAATTGTCCATTAATTATAAATTTTTGCTTTTCCTTATTTAATTTATCTAATGAAAAATTCGATATTTTTCCTCTAAAAGTTGCTTTAGGATAGGTGTCAGATTCAGCATAATTTTCATTGAAGTGCTCTTCCATAAGAGCATTTTTAAAACGAAACCCTTTTACCAAAGCCAATGCCGCAAGCTCTCCATTATCAGTATTTATTATAGCAGTAACAACATTATGTGAAGCTCTAACTTCTTCAAAAGATGGTACAGAAGCTTCAAAATTTACAGTTCCTGTTTTTGTGAAATATTTAGTTTGAGCGGTAATGCTAAAACTAATTAAAAACAATAAGTATATTATATTTTTCATAAGTAATGATTTTTTTATGATAAGATCAATTGAAGCTAATTTATAGTTGTATTAGCAATCATTGTTCCAATAAGCCATCAGTTTGCCATTTAATAACTTGATCAATAAGGTTTTGAGGCAACCTTGGACCACCAGCAGGCATAGCGCCAGACTCACCCGCTTGTTTTGAAATTCGACCAATTAACCCATTAATTTGAACTGCATTTTTTACTTCATTGTATGTTGTTAACGAAATAGGAGCTCCATTTGTAGGAGGGTTACTATGGCAAGATATGCAATTGTTATCCATTATTGATTTTACATCATTATAAGTAACCAATGTTGGTAAAGGCTGAGCATCAATTAAATCATCAGTGCTAGTGCTTGTACATGCTAAAAGAACAAATGATAAAAAGACAGATATTGTTAATATTTTTTTCATAGTTGTTGGG
This sequence comes from Gaetbulibacter sp. 4G1, assembly GCF_002741945.1. Classification (GTDB taxonomy): domain Bacteria; phylum Bacteroidota; class Bacteroidia; order Flavobacteriales; family Flavobacteriaceae; genus Wocania_A; species Wocania_A spongiicola. The sequence goes on along the minus strand of NZ_MDVN01000020.1, from coordinate 119,876 downwards.
TTAAAAAACTCTACTTAAGTTAAATCCAAAATATATATCACCATCGCTCCAATCCCCTGTGCCTTGACCTAAAAACGTATTGGTGTTCATGCCCTGGGCATTGGTGAAATGCATTTGAAATACATGTCCACCAGTTTCTAAATCTAAGCCTATAGATAAAGGGTTTTTAAATGGAGAATTATCATCTCTATTTAAATGCCAACCATAATCCATGTTTAGAGACCATCGCTTACCTAACTTATAACGACCACCAAAACCTAAAGCAAATTGAGAATTATCTTGTTCGCTGATTTTTACTTGGTTTTGATCGTAGAATGATGACGTTAGGTTGTCATGAAAAAAAGTTGGAGCTAATTCTACTGAAAAGTCAGTACTTATTTTTCTTGATATTAGTAATTGAGCGGTATATCCTAAACGATGCTTAAACTCTAATAATGGTAAGTTGTCTTTTTCTAAAGCAGTGTTTATTAAAAATGAATTATGCCCAACGACGGTAAAAGGGAAACCATTTTCAACTTGCCTTAATAGTCTATATTTTGCTGAAAATTCATAAATTTTCTGGAAAGAACTTCTAGATACGCCAATATTAAAACCGTCTGAAACCCCATATACAAAGTTTAATCGTGTTACAGCATCATCTAAACCAAAGAAACTGTCAAAACCATTTTCTATGCTACCAAATCTATGAGCAACTATAAAGGTTAATTCTTTTTTTGCTACAAGTTTTGTTGATTCGAAATTTACAATTTTTAAACCTTTAAATGCTGCAGTTGCATATTGTGGGCCTGTAGGTTCAGAATCTATTTCGTCTAATAAATCATTTTGAGAAAAGATTAGAGTAGGAATACAAATAAAAAATAATATTAGGTTTTTCATTAATAAAAATTTTTTTAAATTATTTTATAAAAGTGCACTGATCTAGTTTAACTTGTTCTAACAAATCGTCATATCCAATGCAACGGCCTTTTATTTTAACTGCCGAATTTACTTTTATAGACTGATTTACAGAGGTGTTAAATTGGCAAAAAACTATATCGTTTAAAGTTAAATCATTTTTATTAACTTCAGTTATAGTGCCCGAAATTTCAATTGTTTGATTAAGATATTTTTTTTCAGATTTAAGGACATCAAGCTTAAATTCATCACTAATAGTTTGCGATGTTAAAGCAAATTCAGCTTTTTCTGTTTCAATATTTCTATGATCTTGATATATATATTGATACCCAATAATGGCAGACAAAGCCAAAAATATCAATAAAATTAACCAGTTGCGCTTACTTTTTTTACTTGCCATTTTAAGTTGAGGTTAATGTTAATTATAGTCGAAGTTATATATTTTTAATTACATTATTTACTAGACGATCACATTTTTCAAATCCAAACTCAAATACATTTGGTTTTTGCGATAATTTATAAAGGTTTTCTTTTAGCATTTGCTTAGCGCGATGCGTTCTAACTTTTACATTGTTTATTGAAATACCAACACAATCACTGATATCTTTAATTTTCATGTTTTCAACCTCACTTAATATATAAACAACTTTATATTTTTCAGGAAGTTGGTCAATAACTTTTTCTAAAACCCATTTAGCTTCTCTTTGAATAATATTGTGCTCTGGATTCATATTTTTTGACTCTTCTATAAATAATTTATTACTACTCGTGTTTGGGTGAATAAAAAGTTTATTTTGTTTAGACCTTAGTACATGCATTGCTTCGTTTATTCCTATTCTAATCAGCCAGGTTGAGAATTCCGATTTCTTATTAAATTGATAAAGCTTCTCATAGGCCTTTATATAGGTGTTCTGCATAATATCTTTAATGAGATCTTCATCCTTTATATAGGACCGAATTACTCTGTAAAGTTTTTGATTATTCCTCCGCATTAAAATTTCATAAAGTCCTTTTTCTCCAACTAAGACTTTTTTAATAACATCAAAATCATGAATCTTTTTGTCTTTATAGTCGCTTATTTTTATGGCTTTCATGTCTGTTATTTCCCTTTTGATGTGAAAATGAATAAATAGTTACAAAATTTTGTAACTATTTTAAGATTTAAGTATCAAAGGCACATATTAACTTAAATAACGAAATTATGAATGAAATAACATTACTAAAGTACACCTTTGGTTTAGTGCCTATAGTGGCAGGATTAGATAAATTTACAAATATTTTAGCAGATTGGAGTCAATATCTAGGGTCTGGATTTCAAGACTTATTACCCTTTGATGGGCCAACTTTTATGATTATTGTTGGAATTATCGAAATAGTAGCAGGGGTGCTTGTTTTTTTTAAAACCAAGATTGGGGCTTTTATTGTATCTGGGTGGTTAACGTTAATAGCTTTAACACTTATTTTAAGTGGGAATTATTTAGATGTAGCGGTAAGAGATTTAGTTATGGCAATTGCAGCTTATGTTTTGGCTAAACTATCCAGTTAACGTTTCAATTAATGATTTTTATCAAATTCAATTTTAGCATTTTTATTTTCTATAAGATGTAAATAATCTTTAATTTGAAATTCTGAAGAATTAAAATCATTAGACCTATTTTTTGCATGTTCCTGTCTTGTTATGCTTCTTGAAAATCTTCGGATAGATTCTTTTGAGTTTAAAATAATTCCAGGTACAGGAACATTATTTCCATTTTCATCTTTAGCTACCATAGTAAAGTATGAGGAATTACAATGCTTTTTTTCTCCTGTTTGTATGTTTTCAGATTCTACTCTAACACCAATAACCATAGATGTTCTTCCAGTATAATTAACTGAGGCCTTAAGCGTAACTAATTCGCCTACATCTATAGGATTTAAAAAGTCTACCTTATTAACAGATGCTGTTACACAATAATGTCTAGAGTGCTTTGATGCGCAAGCAAAAGCAATTTGATCCATTAAATTTAAAATATAACCTCCATGAATTTTACCACTAAAATTAGAGTGGGATGGAAGCATAAGCTCAGAAATTGTAATTTGAGAATCTTTTATATTTTTAAACATTTTAATCTTCTTCTGCACGTTTAATAATGGCTTCTGGGAGTGATTTTTTTGCTTTAGCTCCCATTTTTTTAAGTTTTTCAACGCTTGTTATTAAATTTCCTCTGCCTTCAACTAATTTATTCATGGCAGACGAATAATCACTTTTAGCGGCATCTATTTTTTTTCCTACTCCTGTCAAGTCGGTTACCAAACCTTCAAATTTATCATACAAAGCACCAGCTTGCCTTGCTATTTCAATGGCATTACGTTGTTGCTTTTCATTATTCCACATGCTATCTATAGTACGAAGAGTAGCTAAAAGAGTAGAAGGAGTTACTATAACAATATTTTTTTCAAAAGCTTTGTTGTAAATACTATTATCTTCATTTACAACAACTGCAAATGCTGGTTCTATAGGGATAAACATGAGTACAAAATCTGGAGATTCAATATCATATAAATCTTGATAATTTTTATCTGAAAGCTGGTCCACATGCTTCCTAATAGAATTAACATGGGCTTTTAAAAATGGTAACTTGTCATCATCATCTGCATTAACTAAACGCTCATAATCTGTTAATGATACTTTACTGTCAATAATCATTTTTTTACCATCTGGAAGGTTTAAAACTACATCGGGTAAAACACGAGAACCGTCTTTTCTAGTAAAATTTTGCTGAACAAAATATTCTCTATCTTTCTCTAAACCAGATTTTTCTAAAACACGTTCTAAAACCAATTCGCCCCAATTACCTTGCATTTTACTATCTCCTTTTAAAGCTCTGGTTAAATTGGTAGCTTCTTTAGTCATTTGCTGGTTAAGGTCTTTTAAGCCCAATAATTGCTCCTTTAAGGCAGAGTGCATGCTGATACTTTCCTTTTGTGAAGCTTCAACCTTTTTCTCAAATCCTTGTATTTTTTCTTGAAGCGGATTTAAGATATTCTTGATGTTTTCTTTATTCTGAAGCGTGAATTTCTCAGACTTTTCATCAAGAATTTTAGTGGCTAACAACTCAAAATCCTTGCGTAGTTGTTCTTGACGTTCTTCAATTTCTGCATCACGTTTTGCACTTAATTGTTGTAAGTTTTCGTATTCTGTATTTCTTCTTGCTAATTCAGTACTTAAAAACTCTTTTTCTCTGCGAATCTCCTCTCGTTCAGTTTCTATTTTAGTTAAATTTTGCTTTAAAGCTTCAATAGTTAAACCCATTTGGTTTTGACGTTCTTTAAATGTGCTTTGTTCACTTTTACTTTTTAGTTTAGTAAAAAGAATGCCTAAATAGCCTCCAATAGCTAACGAAATTAAAATGGATATGGTAAGAATAAGACTATCGTTCATTTAGAAAGAAATATAGCCAAAGATAATTTTTTAGACCGAAGTAAAAAAAACTCCTTCATAAAATAAAGGAGATAACTAGCACTATGATAAAAAGACTATATATTAGATACATTTATTGGGAAGTATGAAGTAAAATCCAGATCAATTGCGCTATTGCTAAAAGCAAAATAAAGGGAACTAATCTTCTATAAGGCTTATTAGGTTTTTTTATTTCTTTTTTATAAATAAGTTTCATAATTATAGAAGGTGTTTGGGTATAACATTTTATATAAATTACAAAATGAGTTGTGTTTTTAACTTGTCGTTTTATTGTATAAACTGTATTTTTCATCAAATGACTTAAGACCGAAATTGAAAACTTTAAACTTTGTGAATATATAGGTATTCTCAATCTTAAGCCATATTGACCAATATTAAACTCAGATGTTGTTTTTCATTTGAGATATTATACAATTATTATTTACATCTAAGACAACTAAAAAATAATACACCCTATTTTTTAGATCCTTTTTTATACTATATCAATTTTTTGAATATTTTATTTAGTTAATTATGTGTTTGATAATTAAATAGTTATAGCATGTTTTTAATGTTTTATAAATCTTATAGTTTTACTGTTATTTGTTGCATGCAATTTTAAGAAATATGCACCTTCAGAAAGTGGTTTTACATTTATAGTTTCAATATTATTGGTCTGTGTTGTCACTAACTCTCCAATTATATTATAAATTTCTACTTTTAATAGGGCTTCTGTTAATCCTTTAATTCTTAGAACGTCGTTAGCAGGATTTGGGTATAATAAAATATCCACAAAGTCTTGATTATTAACACCCAATGTGCCAATAACTGCCCCAGAGCTGTCGAACATAGCATCTAGAAATTGTATATTCACATTACGAGAATCAACGTTACTAGAACAATCTAGTGTTGTACTTGCACTATCAAAGGGGCCACAAGCTGTATAAAATTGATCTCTAGCTGAATTTACCAAGGTTTCGTTGTCTTCAAAACTGATGTTTGGAGGTTGGTTCACATCTGTGTATTGTAATTTAATATGAATTAGTTTTCTAGGGGTTGAAGTCACTAATTGCGTCATAGCCCCTGATGACACGCCTTGTTGAAAAGCCCAAGATACTCTTGAATTAGTATTATCATTTATTACAGAAATATCATAAAAATCTGTGAATCCAGCTTTTTCTCCTAAAAAATACTCTGGAGAAGGAGTTGCTGTAATTTGAATCTTGTTATTTGCTCTTACATTGGTTCCGAATGCCGCAGTATTATAATTAAAATATAATTGACCAGAGCCTAGTCTAAAGTCAGCTTGTCCGTCAATTGCGCCAATCATAATATCGGCTTCATAAAAATCATTAGTGCCATCATTCGTATTTTGCGCATTGGCAAATGTAAATTGGATATTTTGGGCGTTTATTGACGCTGCTGTTATTATGCTAAATAATAGTACTACCTGTTGTAAAAATTTATAATATTGTTTCATTGTTTTTATATTTTGGGGTTATTTTTATTTTTTAAGTTTTGCTCTTAGATTTTGTTTGGCAAACTGTTTGCCTTTACCTGTATTGGGACTTAACAGATTATTGATATCTGTATTCTGTACCTGACTGTTCATATCCAAATCACCAGTTGAGTATTGACTTTGACCCAATATAGGACGTACACCACTTAAATCGGTATTCTGTACTTGTCCATTAGCATCAAAATCACCCCCAATCAAACCAAACTTACCATTACTCAAATGAATTGAGGCATTACTTCCACCAGCTATATTTATGGAACTACTGCTTAAGTTAACCGGTCTGCTGACGTGTGACATGTTATAAGTATTGGCACTTAGTATGCCTAGGTGATTGCGATGGCCTATTACAAGATAATAAGAGTCTGCAACAGCAGTAAAGGCTATATCAACAGAAACGCCATCTATATCTACTATATCACCATCGCGTTGTAATAGAGCTGATCTTGAGGTCACTACGGTAGTGCTTGTGGCGGAATTTCTAAGTTCCAGCCATACCCAGTCTACTATAGCGTTGGCACCTGTGACGGCAAACACCGATGCATCACAGGTCAATCCATCTGCATAGGGGCTAGTAGTTGGGATTAAACCTGCTTCACGAAGATCATCACGCATTAAACTTTCTTCTCCAAGGTTTGGATTTAAAGTAGCTCCTTGTAAGAAAACTACAGGCGCTATATTTACCTGGCAATCCAGTGCATTGCCATCTGTAATAGACCATCCATACCCCCCAGAACTTGGTTCAGTCATCAACTGTGTGCGTTGTGCATCTGAAAGACAGTAACGGCTGTTACCTCCATTAAATGTTATACTTTCAGGGATTTGTGTTTCTCCTTTATCTAATGTTGCCCATCCTATTAAAGTATCGTCGTAGTTGGACGTAGACAATGTTACACCTGTAAAAAAATTATTCATATCAGAGACATCACTTATATCCCAATTTGATAATGATTGATCAAAATTAGTTGCGCCACTAAACATAGAATCAAAAACATCTATTCCGTTTATATCCCAATCGTTTAAATTACCGCTGGTATTTATACCACTATTTCTAAACGCTGAATCAAAAGATTCTACAAATGCTAGATTTGGAGCTCCTGCAGTATCCGAAATTGTTAAATTAGTACATCCATAAAATGCACCTTCAAAGGTTTCCCATTGCATGCTGCCCCATTGGTCTACAGAAATAATCTTATTTTTATCGCCTCCATCAAAAAATTGAATTGCTGGGAATGTACCTCTAATATTGATGGTATAAGTACCGGCTGTACCAAAGTCGTGTGTAGCTGTATCAGTAAAAAATGTAGTTTCATTGGCATCTAAAAAATCGCCATCACCATTCCAATCTACTTGATAATTGTATGTATATACTGAGGCATCTGCTACAGGAATGGTAATAGTAGTATCTCCTGCATTAACAGTCCATGTCGTTGTAAAATTAGAACAGTTACCAGTAGGGAAATAGGCATTAATAATATTGTCTATTTGGGCAACAATTTGTGTATGATAATTTTGAGAATCCCAATTAGCGAAAGCAACATTCACTTCTGCATTTGAACCACCTGTTGCTGTTTCAAAAGCAGTTCTCCATGATGCAAATTCTGCTTGGGTTTGTGGAATTTGATTACGATAATACATTAAACGATTATAAATTTCACAACCTTCAGGATATGACGCTAAGTTTGTAACCTGACTTGGTGTTGCTTGCATACCCCAAAAATGAAACAAGGGTGTTAGATTTTTATTATTTCCTGCAGCCGCGGCTCCTATATATTCGTCAATTGATTTATAACGATAATAATCTGTATCAGCCCCACTTGCCCAAAGATTATAAAATTCTTTATGAATATTACCAACACTTTCAAAACCATACAAAGCAAACATATCGTACCAATAACCAGCACCTCTCCTTTGATAATCGTATTGACTCTTAGCCATAGGAACATTTGTTCTAAACTCATTTGTAATCATCCAATGCATTGCGGCCAAATCTCTATCAAACTTACCTCCATATTCATTATTAATCATAGCACGATCAAAATCTTCATCAATAGCATATAAAAACGCAAAAGAAGTTAATTGTGTAAAAGCTTCACGGTATGCAGCTGGTGTTGGAAGCCATAACGTATGTCCCATTTCATGGAAAGTAACTCTCCAATGAGCTTCAAGATAATTTTCATCAAATATTCGCAATGGACTCCATTGGGCAGCTGGAGAATCCGTATTATATCCATTTACATGAATAGGTTTTGGGTATCCATAACTTCCATTTCCTGAACTACAATCTGTATGAATATATTCTGCACGAGGTCTTTGCATAGGTCTACCAGCAACTACACTGGCAAGATCTTGCATCTCGTCCCATTTTGTCATAATATCAGTAATGTCAGTTTGACTAACAATACTAGCTGGAATAGTAAACATCCATTTGTCTGTCTCTATATCTACCCATGGCACATAATTGTTATTCAAATCTGTAACCCATTCACTTACGTTTTGTGGTTGCCCAGAAACCATTCTGAAATAAGGTGCTTTTACCGCGCCATCAATGGTTACTGTATTCCAACCTAGGTCTAAGTTTGCAGGAATTCTAAAATACAATGAGCCTCCAAAAGGATTTGCAATTTCTGTAGCTGTACTTGTTATTTCTACTCGCTTCACAATATTTTTAAAACGTTGCAAGCTTGAAACCAATACTTCATCTTGATGAGAACCTGAAATAACTTCAATATTTTGACCTACCATTGAAGCTGGTACTGTAATTGTTACTAATTCACCAGGAGCTGCGTAATATCCTGTAGGTCTTATAACTCCATCTTCTTGATCTATTAAAAGCATACCAGGATTTAGTATATAACTTGTGTTGATAGCTACCTGACCATTAGAAATTCTTGGAGCAGTACTACTAACAGGCCCTGGGAATGCTTCATGTGCTTCAAATGAAACACCTTCCATATTAGCCATATTACCTGACACAAACGAACTACTAAATATATCTTGCTGTAAATAGTAAGTTACTCTTTCAAAGTTATTTAGCATATTTAAATCATATGTAATATTTCTAGTATTAAATAGTGGTGGGTTGTTATTTTCAAAAGCTAATAAGTAGGCATCAATATCTGTTTTGGCATTTGCATAACTCTGAATATGATTGAATAATACATCTTGTGTATAGCCATCCATTTGTACTTGAGTAAGTACAGTATTTCCAAGAATATGATCTGTTAGTTGCTGTAATGCTGTTTGTAATACAGAAACATTGCCTAATCTTGCTGGAACATGTGCTTGAAAATTATCAATAATAAAAGAATCATCATTTCCAGTAGCACTATGATTCCATGACCAACCAAAAGATTGTGCCGAAGTTTCAATTCCAGTTTTTAACCCCTCTACATCAAAATTATCTGGAAAAACTCCTGAATTATAGACGTCATTAAAGCGTACATTCCAAGTTTCTAAATCATAATTCATCTTGAATGCAAGCTTAATTTCTTCATTTATGTTTAATTCTCCTGTACTTATGTATTGTGATCTAGCAGCTTCCCAATTTCCATCAGAATAATTTAACCATACATCAAATTTACCTGGAGTAGCAGATTTTTTTACAGTAATCATAAAGCCAGGGCTAGCTTCAGTACTTCCTCGTTTCATATGAAACAATGTTTTATTACCTGCATTTGGTCCATTATAAGTATATCTAAAATCTACTTCAATTTCAAATGACGAATCACTTGTAAATAAAGTTTTTAAATTTTCATTAAAAACAAAAGCTTCATTAAAGTTTATCTGTAGTCCTTGACCACCAGACGGGGTTGCTACATAAGTAGGTAATTCACTAGGTGTATCTGCGTCTCCAAATATTCCTGTAGTTCCAGAAATAGGATCATCAAGATTCCCTTCGAAAGCATAATTTGCAACTTGAGCATTAATACTAAGAGCAAAGCTCAAGACTGTAATTGCTATTACTTTTTTAAATAAATTGTTAAAGTCTTTTTTCATCATAGTTGATTTGGTTAAAATATTGACTTGTAATTTGTAATTCAACCCAAAAATGCAACTGTTAATCCAATATTTCATATAATAGTGGTGCACAAAAAAGTGTACAAATATTGATTAACTACCTTATATCAATTAAGTAATTACTTTGCCTTTTTAGTTCTTAATAAATTTTATAATCTTACTGCTTTTAGCAGTATTAAGCTTTAAAAAGTATACGCCTTCCGATAAGGATTTTACATTAACGAATTCTAGGTTTTTTATTTTGGTGCTTACCAACTGCCCTGTCATATTGTACACCTCTAATCTTGAAAGTTCTTGTTCTAATCCCTTTATGGTTACAATATCTTTGACTGGATTTGGAAAAACGGACACGCCTGCTAATTCAACATTATCTGTGCCTAATGTTCCCAAAGCTGCTCCTGAACTATCATACATGGCATCCAAGAATTGTATATTCTTATTAAGTGGTTCTAAATCATTGATATCACAATCTAATGTCGTAGATGCGGTATTGTATGGCCCACAAGCCGTATAAAATTGATCCCGTGCTGAATTGACTAAGGTTTCATTATCTTCAAACCCTATGTTAGGGCTTTGGCTTACATCTGCGTATTCTAGCTTTAAATGAATCAGTTTTCTTGGGGTAGATCCAACTAATTGAGTCATAGCACCTGATGACACGCCTTGTTGAAAGGCCCAAGATACTCTTGAACTTGTATTGTCATTGATGACTGAAATATCATAAAAGTCAGTAAAACCAATTTTCTCTCCTAAAAAATAGTCAGGTGATGGTGATGCGGTTATCTCGATTTTATTGCTTGCCCTTACATTAGTTCCAAATGCTGCTGTGTTATAATTAAAGTATAATTGACCTGAACCTAATTTAAAATCGGCAAGTCCCCCTATAGTCTGGATCATGATATCTGCCTCATAAAAATCATTGGTGCCGTCATTTGTATTTTGTGCATTAGCAAATGTAAACTGAATGTTTTGGGCGCTTATTGAGGTTACTGCCACTATACTAAATAATAGTACTATCTGTTGTAAAAATTTATAATGTTGTTTCATTATTTTTTAAGTTTTGCTCTTAGGTTTTGTTTGGCAAACTGTTTCCCTTTGCCTGTATTAGGATTTAATAGATTATTGATATCAGTATTTTGTACCTGACTGTTCATATCAAGATCCCCAGCAGAGTACTGGCTTTGGCCCAAGACTGGACGTACACCACTTAAATCGGTATTCTGTACTTGTCCGTTGGCATCAAAATCGCCCCCAATCAAACCAAATTTACCATTGCCTAAATCTATTATGGCGTTTGTTCCTCCTGCTACCGAATTTGAACTCGTACTTAAGTTTATTGTAGTTGTAGTACTAGATAGGTTGTATGTATTAGCACTTCGTATGCCTAAGTGATTTCTATGAGTTACAACCAAATAATATGCTCCTGGAACTTCACTAAATATAACACTGGTTGAAACACCATCAATATCTACAATATCACCGTCACGTTGTAATAGAGCGGATCTTGAGGATACAATGGTTGTACTTGTGATCGGATCTCTAAGTTCCAGCCATACCCAGTCCACTATAGCATTGGCACCAGTTACTGTAAATACCGATGCATCACAGGTCAATCCATCTGTATATGGACTTGTAGTTGGTATTTGACCCGCAATACGCAAATCATCTCGCATTAGAGTCTCTTCTCCTACATTTGGATTTAAAGCAGCTCCTTGTAAGAATACCTTAGGTGAAACTAAAATATCAGGACAAAAGTTATTTGCGTCTGTAACCGTCACAATTGCTATTTTTTCTGTAATATTTCCATTGGTATCAGTAGCTGTAAGCGTTACCGTATTTGCTCCTAAGTTTGAACAATCGAAAGTGGTTTGTGATGCTACAAAAGTGTCTACTCCACATGAGTCTGCTACCCCCCCTGTTACAGGTACAAAAGCAACGACATCATTTGAAGCTGACCATGTAGCTGCATTACGACCAGGTACTATAATTGCAGCAGTACCATCTATGTTTTCAAGCCCTTGAGTTTTAGTGTTAGATAAATCTGGGATGTTAGTTGCATGAATTTCAATACGGTTGGTTCCTTCAAAAAGTTTTACCTGTGTGGTAGTTGCGTCTGTATTATCATTATAATCAATATGTAATACGGCATCAAAATCCATAATTAAAATACGGTTTGGTGCTGTACCAATAGTTTGGTAACGGATGGTTCCTCCAGACTCTGGATCATAATCATCCCAATCAAAGGCAATTAAATTATTTGGTTCGGTAACATCAGGAAGTGTTTGCCCAGTACAACAGCCATCATCACTATTTCCTGAAAACGTTATAAATCCGTTAGAAGAAATATAGAAATCATTGTAAAGCGCTCCATAAAATGCAAATTCAAAACCTATTGGTAATGCTGAAGAAACTTGATCATCAAAAAGTGAAATTTCTGTACCTGTAGTTGAAATATCTTCTCTGTTGAATGTTCCTGTTTGATCTACAGTGTAGTCACTTGCTAATAAATCTAGCCCTAAAAGATCCTCTGCCACTATTGAAACGGTTCCATCCATCGTAACATCAAGTGTTATATTTTGTGTCGCGAAAGTAGGCCCTTCTTCATCTACCACAGTAACATCATAACTACAAGTAACGGTACCACCAGTATTGTCTAAGGTATCATATGCAAATGTTGTGGTGGTTCCTACTGCTAGAAATGTTCCGCTTGGCGGCCCTGCAGTAACGTTACTTGCACAAGGATAATTATACGTAACTCCACAGGCATTAGGTTCTGCTTGTAAAGTTAGATTTCCAGGACATGATGGTATTGTTATCGTAACTGTTGTGGTACAGGTAGTCGAATTACCATCTCCATCTGTTGCTGTTACTGTAACTAGATTATCTCCAATATCTGCACAGGTAAATACAGTTTTATCCAAGGAAACACCTGCTGTTTGACAATTATCTGTAAAACTAGTTAATAGACTATTTGGATCTAGTGTTACACTTCCTGTTCCATCTAATTCTGCAGTGTAAGAAGGTACACATTGTATTACTGGTGGCACTTGATCGATAAGAATAAAAACCATACTCGAATTTGATGCATTTCCATTTACATCTGTTACCGTAATAGTAGCATTCTTAAATCCAGCATCACTACAATCAAGAGTTGCTGGACTAATCACTGTACTTGCAATACCACAATCGTCTGTAGCGGTTACATTTAATGTAGCTAGGTCTAATGTTAGCTCTCCATTGCTGTCTAAACTTATACGCTGAAAAGGTCCTGATGGGGTTGTTATCACTGGCGGGCTTTCTAGAACTGTTACCGTTACATCAATTACTGTACTATTATTTTGTTCGTCTGTAACGGTGAATTGTATGATATTAGCTCCAACATCTATACAAGCAAAATCTGTTTGACTTAAGCTTATATTTATATTGGCTTCTAGACTACAATTATCCATAACTGTATATCCAAAATCTGCTGGGTTTACAGTTACATTTCCTGTGTTGTCTAAAGTGACGCTTACCTCTGGTGTTCCTGCTGGAGAAAGATCTCCACGAACCCAAACACGGTGAATGGTACTTTGACTATTTACTGGACTTGCAGCCGTAGGTGCATCATCTACTTCCCAACGATTTCCTGAACCACGAATTCCCCAGTGATTTTGACCACTACTAAAGAATGGAAACTCTGTTAATGCATTGTCACCGTGACTTGCAAAAAAATTCCCTGCTAGTGCAGGAATATTAGCGGTATGCCCTGTAAGTGTTGTAAAATTAGAAGGATTATTGATTCCTCCAAAATGACCTAAACCTGTTTTAAGGTAATTTAAGCCACTTATATAAGGGGTCTTAAAGTTAATAATACGAGTATGTCCTGTGGTTTCTCCATAAAAACGGATTTCTTCAAAATCGATAGCCGCTGCTAAGGCATTTCCCATGTGGCCCCAATTGGCAGTTCCTGCTTCATTGTCTCCTAAAGTCGAAGAGCCTAATAAAGGAAGATCTGTATTACGTATAGTTAGGTCTGTATTATCGCCTGCTAAGTGTACGTAGTTTAGTACCATTAACCAACCTCCGCCATCGGTATCGTTATCTAACGCACCTTGAAAAGTGCTACCATTAAAATTAAAATAATAGGTACCACTGGGTACTCCTCCAACTGTTGATAGTAGTAGATTTCTAAACGGGTTTGCCATGGTTCCATCACCAGCATTTCCAAATACTGGAGCTGTCGTGTCTTCTCCTGGACCACATTGGGCATTAAGAACGTGAACACATAATAAAGCAATACATAATAATAGTATATTTTTTTTCATTAGATATTAAATTTGTTGTTTATTCAGATTTAAGGCAGCTAAAAAGCTATAAGCCTCTTTTTTTTAAAATAGTTTCATCCCAATGATGTATACAAAATGTTATACGCTAACCAGATTGAAGTACAAAAACGTTATATTTTCTAATTTTAAAAATCTATAATGTCGCTTCATTGTTTTTGTATTTTGGGGTTATTTATAATTTTTTAAGTTTTGCTCTTAGATTTTGTTTAGCAAACTGTTTGCATTTTCCTGTGTTAGGGTTTAATAAGTTATTGATATCAGTATTTTGTACCTGACTATTCATATCAAAATCTCCAGCTGAGTATTAGCTTTGACCCAAGACTGGACATACTCCACTTAAATCGGTATTCTGTACTTGTCCGTTTCAGCAATATCCGCCAGTGTGTTGGTCGGTTCTTCCTCTAGGTAGGTTTGGGCAAACATTGTTGTATAGCCTAAAAAGAATACCCATAAAAAATAATAGATTCTTTTCTTATTTGAGGTTGTGTAATTTTTTTTCATGATGGGGCTCGATTAGTTTATTTTAAATATCAAAAACGCGTTGATCAACGTATTTCATCTCAAAAATGAAGCATTTAAACGATTTTTTGCTATATTTTGGGTATACAAAAAAGTATACAATAGAATATTATAAATATGATTTTCAGTTGTTTACTAAATATCATTTATTGGTTTTAGTGAAAAAGTATGTATATGGAGAGTTTTTAATCCTTAAAAAGGATTTAAAAATGTGAGATAGGAACTTCTGCTTTGCTTAAAATGTTACACAGGTTTAATCTATATTTTATTGTTTCAAACTTTAAAAAAATCATCTTCAAGACAAGAAATAAATGGATTCATTGTCAATTTTCATGGGCTTTAATTGATTTCATAAAAAAACTTCCCGATAGCAATCGGGAAGTTTAGTGTAAAGTTGATATGTAATTACCTATGTTATATTACCAACCTTTACTATTAATCAAAAAACCTTAATTGTCAAATATATTAGTTTTGAAGCAGTATGTTGTTAATAAGAAGTATACAAAATAGTACTCAAAATTCGTAAAACGATTTATTGACATCACACAATTAAAGCTCTAGATACTCTAAGACAGAAACTCCTTTAGGGATATCCATTTTTCTGCGAAGTCTATAACGACTTGTAATAACACTACGGGTTGAAATACCCAGCATTTTTGCAATCTCATCATTAGTTAGTTTTAGATGTTCTAGAGCTAATAATCGCGTTTCTGAGTCAGTCAATAATATATTTTTAGTCTTTAGTTTTATAAAAAAATCAGGAAACATTGATGTAAACCTGTGCTTAAAGCATTTCCAATCATCTTGAGTTAAAATTTTTGACGACAATAAGCTTTCCATTTGCTTAATATCAACAGTTCCTTCTTCTTTTTCCACTTCTTTTTTCAATTGCTCTAACCCTCCTGATAGTAATTTTTGCTCTTCATTTTTATTAAGCATTTGAGATGTGAACTCTGTAAGTATTGTTTGCTTATGACTAATGATTGTTTTTAGTCTATTACACACCAGTTTACTTTTTAACCATATAACAAAAACGGCAGTTATAGCTATACCTAATAACGAAAAGAATAACACCCAAAGTGTTTTGTGTTTTTGGCTAGCTTCTGCATTATCAGCCATTAACTCAAGAACCTTTTTTCCTTTTTCTTTAGCTTCAAAACGTGCCTGATGGTAGGCAAATGAATTAGCAGTAGAAGCTTTGTAAATAGAATCTTTAAGCTTTGTATATAACTGCATTTGCTTGTCTGCTCTCTTGAAATCATTATTAGACCTGTAGAGTTCTCCTAAAAGTTTTTCTATTTCAATACGGTTATGGTTATTATCATTACTTATCTGGTTTTTATACTCCAAAGCTATGTTTAAGGCTTTATCAAAGTCGCCAATCATTTGATAATACTTTGCTTTAGTGAAGTATAATTTCATTCTATAGACATTGTGCCCTAATTTATTTTCTAAAAAAATAGCTTTGTCTAGATAGGTTTTTGCTTTTTCTAGATTCCCAAGCTTAATATGATATAGACAATACAAGTTTTCTAAAAGTAATGGATTTCCCTGCGCATAATAATCGTCTTCTACAGGACATGGTTCTATCTCTTCCCGAGCTAGCTCCATAAATTTATAACAGCTTGAAAGCTTATCACGCTTTAATAAAGAAGTAGCATAATTAATATGTAATAGACCTGTTTCAACACAGTCATCCTTTTCTATACTAATCGCCATAAGCTCATCTCGCTTTTTTTGAGCCTCTTCTTCAAGTCCATTCTGATCATATAGCAATATTAAGCCATAACCTACATGGAAAATATAATCAAAATCCTTTAGTTCGAAATAGAGTTTATAAGCATTTTCAAAACTCAGAACAGCATCTACAAACTCTCCATTATTTGAATATGAACCAGCCAAGAAATAATAAGCATCTGCTACATAAATAGAATCTTTAGATTCAAGAAATAGAGGAATAGATGCTTTATAATCTTTAATAGCTGAAGTATAATCTAATTCAGCATAATGTACTCCGCCACGTTTTAATAATAAATGTGCTTCTGAATTGGGGTTGGTAAATTTTCTCTTGTAAGAAAGCATGCTATCTATTAAAGTAAAAGCCTTTTTATTGTCTCCTTTAAAGATATGCTGCTGGATTATAAATCTAGATTTGCTGGCAGCAGCATCATAATCCCCAAGAGCCTTTGATAAAGAAACATATTCATTTAGATATTTTACTTGCTGCGGATTATTATGTCTTATGAGCTCTTTGGTTAAAGTATCCAGTATTTTTAAATATTGAGATTTGTCTGGAGTGTTCTCCAGCTGTTTAATAAGAACGTCGCTTTTAGTTTGTGCATAAGTAAGATTTATGCAAAAAAGCATTGTAAAAACACAGACAAAAAATCGAGCTATTATTAACATTTGTAAATTATGTAAAACTATCTTATCTCATTAAAATACTACAAAATATCAGTTGAAAAAAGTATACAAAAAAGTATACAATACTAATTTAATCTAATACAAACTTAAATCCTGTGGATATAATACTAGCTTTTAGTCCATCACTTCTATCATACATACTATATTTTACATCAAATGACTTAAGACCGAAATTGAAAATTTTAAACTTTGTGAATATGTCGGTATATCTCAATCCTAAGCCATATTGACTGCTATTAAACTTGGATAAATCGTAATCTGATGTATAAAACTCTGATGTTGAAACATGTGCTTCATAAGGCGCAAAATAATCAGCAGCTGTTTGATTATAAAAGCGATATGTTGGGTATAGTGTGAATTTACCTGTGCTTAATTTTATAGGTAATTCTAAACTAAACGTATGAGAATTAACGCCCCAATCATCAAAATAATAACGATAGTAGGTACGTAAGGATACTGTTTCATTAATGTAGTAATTAAAACGAGCGCCTATTGGAATTTTAAATCTGGAATTTGGTAAGCGTTCAATGTCATCTGCTAAGTGAAATACATCTCTATTAGTTGAAGAAGTATAATTGGATATACTAGCGGCATTACCAATGTAATAATTGTCACGATCTCCAAAATATACACGTTGCATTGGGTTTGCCAGCCATCCTTTTTGTTGCACTACATCAAAGAATACAGAGAACTGTGCATTTTTACTTAATATTTGAGAAAAACTAAAGGAAATCGAATAAGAGTTTCTAGATTTATCTTGTATAAGCGTCGTATTGAAAGGAGACCAAACTGTAGCAGAATTTTTATCAATAATATTACCATCTTGATTTAGAATGTCTATCCCATTAAAAAATCCGTTATTTAAATTTTCACCAGCTTCTATGTAAGAATCTAACTCTGTTGGGTATTTTGGACTCCATGTATCTAAATACACTTGAGCTTTTATGCCTATTTCTGTGTTTTTCTCATTGAAAAGCTTGGTTAAACCACCTCCAAAACCAATGGATGTATAATCATATTCTGTAGCAAAACCTGCATTAGTAGTCCAAATGGTATTTCTATCATCAGAACTATGGCTATAACCTACATTAATACTGCCCCAAGTATCCTGAGCTGATGCGCCTGAAGAAGCCACCCAAGGGCTACCTGTAACATTAGAGGTTTGGTTATTATTTCCACTATTACTGTTGTCATCATCGTCATCATCATAATTACCATTTGAAGCACCACTAGAATCAAAAGGGTCTAAATTACTCGATGATGCCGATGTATATGTAGAGATACCTGCATCAATAGTTAATATATCATCTGCATTCAAAGGGATAGCAACTACAAAAGTAGGTGTAACATCTGTTAACTCTTCATTACCAACACCTCCAGTTACAGAGGCATGATTACCTTCTTGCTTGTAATAACTCATTAAAAAATCAACTTCAGTGGTTTCTAAAACTCTTTTTTTGTATGCGTTTAAAGTATCTCTTTGTTTAGTTTGAGAAAACCCAAAAAACGTACAAAAAAAGATTACTGTTAGAATATTATATTTCATGTAAATGTTTATTATTTAAAAACTCACTATAAATAGTGAGCTAGATTTAGGGCATTGTTTTAACAGAAATTAATTACAACCACAACCACCACCAGTTTTACCTCCATTTGCTCCAGATGCTGCTTCGCGATACACTTGAAAATTAGTTTCAAAACGTTCTATAGACATAGAGGAAAGCTTCATGTCTTGATCGTTTATATTCACCTTTTCGTATTCTTTTACAGCGACACAAGAACTTAAACTTGCCAATATTATTAGTGCTATTGCAATTTTCTTCATTTGTTATGTTTTATTATTTTTAGATTGTACACCAGTTTGTGTAAGAATAGTAAGGGATTAAAATGCACTTACTATTCTTATATCTTATTGTAAACAGTATTTACTTGAGACAGTTAATTGAATCGCTTTCAATAGGACATCCTTCTAGAAATTCTGTATAATTATCTATTTTACCATTAATTACAGCATAACCTGCATCCATTTTAGCCATTTTTGTCCCTTCAAAATCACACTTGATTAATGAGTTAAAATATAAACCTGTAGAATTTAAATTTGCGCCTTTGAAATTATACTCTTTAATTTCATTATAATCATATTCGCCAAAGTCTTCGATATTCATCGTGTCAAGGATAAAAACTAAGTGCATTTCAGGGAACTTCATACACTCGGCATTTTTTGTCGTCCTAATTTGATCCAAATTAAAAACATTGAAGCCGATTTCTCCATCACAGTTTTTACATTCTCCGCTGAGGGAATCGTATTTGAAAGTTAATTTTGTCTCACATTCATTTGAGGAATTATTTTCTTTACTACACGAAGTGAACATTCCTATAACAAGTAAAAAGAAAGTATATTTTTTCATGGATTTTTTGATTTTTTATTGTTTACACCTTCCGAATAATGTATTTCCCCATGTTCGTCAACTATTATGCAGTCAATAGATTTTAATTGATTTATAAAGTCTAAACCAACATCTTTACCCATTACAAAAATGGAGGTGGCAAGCGCATCAGCCAATTCTGCACTAGAGGCAAAAACACTCACACTTACTAAACCACTACTAGGATAACCGCTTCTAGGGTCTATAATATGAGAATAGGTTTTTCCGTTAAAAGTGACACGTTTTTCATAATTACCAGAGGTTACAATAGCTTTATTATAAATAGGTAGCAGTGCAAAGACTTTATTTTTATTTAATGGGTTTTTTATAGCAACATTCCAATCCTCACCATTCGGTTGTTTACCCCAAGAATTCAAATCACCTGAAGCGTTTATAATACCTGAAACAACGCCTTTGTCCTTTAGAAGCACTTTTGCTTTGTCGGCAGCATAGCCTTTCCCGATAGCTCCAAAGCCTATCTTCATACCTTTCAGTTTTAAGAAAACAGTTTGTGCTTCTTTGTTTAAAACAATATTGGTGTAACCTACTTTTGATACTGAGTTTTTAATCTCTTCTTCTGAAGGCATTTTAGTCATACTACCATCAAACTTCCAAATACGATCCATAGAAGCATAACTAATATCAAAAGCGCCATCTGTAAGTTTTGAAATATGAATAGCCCTTTCAATAAGGTTAAATAATTCTAAATCTACTTTTACAGGTTTTACTCCAGCATTTTTATTAATAAGTGAGGTTTGGGAATTAGTATCCCAGGATGATATAAGGCTTTCAATTCTGGTGATTTCGGTTATTGCCAAATCTATATACTTGTTGGCCTCATCCTTGGTGGACGACACTACTGTAATGTCAAACCGACTCCCCATTAACTTTAAAGTACGCTTGTATGCTTCCTGTGAATGAATCCCTAATACACTAAGGAAAAACATATAGAATGTGATTTTTTTTAACATCATAAATGATTAGTTATTTAATAAATCAATAAAGCCTAGAGGAGTCGTTTTTTTATATCCTAATTCTTTTAATACTGCGCCATTTTCATCTAGAACAACAACTAAAGGGAAATACCCTTTCTTATTATATTTTTCAGCTAATAAATTATTGTGTGCGGTTTGTTCTTTTGATAAAGCATTCTTTTTTCGTCTAGGAAAATCAGCTTTAAGCATTACATAATGTTCCTTTGAATAGTTTTGAAAGACTTTTGTGCTAAATATATCATGGTCTAATTTTATACACGGAGCACACCAATCTGACCCCGAAAAGACTAAAATGATATTTTGGTTTTTACTTTGAGCTAAAGATATAGCTTCATCAAAATCTGTTTTCCACTCTTGAGCAAGACTTGTGCAGCTAATAAGTAGCAGTAAATAAAACATGTTTTTCATTTGAGGTATGCTTTTTATTTACACCTAAGACACCTAAAAAACAATACACCCTATTTTTTTAGATTTTTTTTTAGACTTTAACTACTTTTGGGCTCATTACTTAGTTTTGATAATGATAGAAAAAGAACCATCTATTTGTGAGGAGGAAAATTATAACCAACTGTTTCGTAAGTATTATGAATCAGTGACTAAGTATATTTATTATAAATGCGGAAGTTTAGAACAAGCTGAAGATATTGTTCAGAATGCATTTGTAAAGCTTTGGCAACTTTGTGCTACTATTTCATTTTCTAAAGCAAAATCCTATATCTACAAAGCTTGTAATAATTTGTTTTTAAATGAAGTTAAGCATCAAAAAGTAGTTTTAAAACATCAACAAACAGTTGTTAAAAAAACAAATAATGAAAGTCCAGAATTTTTAATAGAAGTTGATGAGTTTAGAAGTAAACTTAAAAACGCTATCAATCAATTATCAGTAAAGGAGCGAGAAGTGTTTTTATTAAGTAGAGTTGAGCAAAAAACATACAAAGAAATTGCAGAAATAACAGGACTAACGGTTAAGGCTATAGAACGTAGAATGAGTAAAGCTTTACGAGAGTTACGAGATGCTTTAGGAGGCGAAATTAGAATATAATAGGGTGTTTACATTTTTAATTGTCTTGTTAGTAAGACAGAACGCATATGGTTGAAAACTACGATACAGATGATACTTTTTTAGCAAGATGGTTAGGAGGAACACTTTCTGAAGAGGAACGTTTGTCTTTTGAAAAAACCGATGTTTATAAACAACTACGCATTATAAATAGGGAATCTCAATTATTAGAAGGACCAATAATTGACGTAGATGCAGCTTTAAAAATTGTAAAACAAAAAATTAACACTAAGAAGCAGAAACCAAAAGTTATACGCTTATGGTATGCTGTTACTGCAGCTGCTATAATTATAGTTAGCCTGAGCATGTTTTTAAACGCTTCAAAAACATACACAACTGGCATAGGTGAAAAAATGAGTGTAACCTTAGAAGATGGTTCAGTAATTGACTTAAATGCGAATTCTAGTTTATCTCATAAACGATTCTTTTGGACAGCAAATAAGGAAGTAAACTTTACTGGAGAGGGATATTTTACGATTACCAAAAGTAAAGGGTTTAGTGTGAATACTTCAAAAGGAAAAGTAGAAGTATTGGGGACAGTGTTTAATATAAAAGATAGAACTCATTTTGAGTTAAAATGTTATGAAGGCAAAATAAACTTTGTTAGTAATAAAACTAGTCCAGATTCTTATATTCTAACAAAGGGTATGCAAATTAAGATTGAGGATAAAGAAATAAAAGAAGACACTTTTGTTGAGCAACGTCCTGATTGGAAAACGGGTGTATCCAAATTTGTAGAACAACCTTTATCAAAAGTTTTAGAAGAGTTAACACATATATATCCTATTACATTTCAGATGAATACTATAGATGCTAATCGTATCTTTACAGGTAGTTTTAAGCATAACAATTTAAATGATGCTTTGCAAACCACGTTAACTCCTATGGGAGTTACATATCAAAAAGCATCAAATGGAAATGTTATTATTTTATCTGAATAAACAATGAAATACACCCTTTTCTATTTAGCGTTATTTGCGTTCACTATTGGAAATACACAACAAAAACTTAATTACAGTTATGTAGAAAAACCTTTGGCTTCTGTTATTGCGGACATTCAAAATGAAAGCGGTGTTATATTTTCATTTGCAAATGCTATTATTGAAGGTAAACAAATCACCTTATCAGAAAAAGACATTTCGTTGGATGAACTTTTAGTAATACTAGAAGATCAGACAGGATTAAAGTTTAAAAAAGTATCAGAATCTCAAATTATCATTACTCCAAAAGCGAAAACGCCATACAATCAAGTTTTAGATGAAGTTGTTATTTCTGGATACGTTACTTCTGGTATTGATAGAAATAAAGATGGCTCAATTGATGTAACCAGTAAAAATTTAGGCATATTACCAGGCTTGGTAACTCCAGATATTTCCCAAAGTATGCAACTTATTCCTGGCATTAGTACACTTGATGAGTCGGCAAGTCATATTCAAATTCGTGGAGGAACACCAGATCAAAATTTAATTCTTTTTGACGATATAAAGCTATATAGTACAGGGTATTTATTTGGTATGTTTTCGACTTTTAATCCATATGCCACTGAAAAAGCAAGGATATTCAAATCTGGGACAAGTGCAGCTTACGGCGATCGTATTTCTGGAATTATAGACATTTCTACAGGCGAAACCATTCCTGAGAAAAACGAATCTAGTCTTGGCATTGATGGTTTAAGTATTGATGGATTTTTTAAGAATAAATTGAATGATAAAACGGCATTGTTTCTTTTTGCTCGTCGCTCTTATGCCGATGTCGCTAAAAGTCCAACGTATAATGCCTATGCAGAAACGATTTTTAGAAACACAGGAGCACCCGTTTTTACAGCTGATGGAAGTTCTATTAATTTAGAAACCGATGACGATTATACAGAAGATACAAGTACCAATAAATTTTCCTTTTATGATGTTAATGCTAAATTGATTTATCAGCCTTCTAAACAGCATAAAATTATTTTTAGCAATTTAATAACCCAAAACACTTTAGATTTTTCATTTGATAAAGCTGGAGAACTTCGTATTGATGATCAGAAAGTTCAAAATTTTGGTACTAGTTTGCGTTGGGATTTTGATACATCAAATCAACATAAATTAATCGCAAAAACCTATCTGTCTCACTATAAATCTGATTACACCAATTTAGAAATTATCAATGGTAATGTTACTGAAGAGGCCAATAGTAGAAAAAATAAGATTACAGATTTTGGTTTTGAAGTGCAGTCAAAACATACGTTTGATAAGAAACATACATTACAATATGGCTATCAGCTATCTAATACGCAGGTCTATTTTTTATTAGACAAACAAGAAGTATTTGAACCTGAAAGCAATGAATTTGAAGAACTGGATCAGCATAATTTTAAGAATGCTTTCTTTACTGAATATCAATACCGTTTTAGAAATGCTGGTTTTTTAAGTACAGGGATGAGAGGTGTTCATTATGGAGGCGTTAAGCGCGCTTTTTTAGAACCTAGAATTACTATCGAATATCCAATAAGTAAAGGTTTTAGGATTAAAACAGCTTTAGAGCGTCGACATCAGCCCATTTCTCAATTGGTTGAATTTAGTCAAACAGAATTGCGATTAGAAAATAATATATGGCGGCTTTCTGATGAACGCTTTCCTTTATTAAAAAGTGATCAAATTTCAGGAGGGTTATTGTTTAAAAGACAAGGCTGGACGTTAGATATTGATGCTTATTATAAAGAACTGGAAGGACTTACTTCTTTTACTGCAGGGTTTAGCACGCCACAATTAGAACTTTCGCAAGGGAACAGTTCCATAAAGGGTATTGATGTTTTATTGAAAAAGAAGATTAATAACTATAGAGTTTGGGCTGGTTATACTTATAATGATATTAAGTTTGAGTTTCCAAGTATCCAAGACGGTCAATTTTCTGGCAACAATGATATCACACATGCCTTTAGGATATCCAATACTTTAAAAGTAGAAAGTTGGCAATTATCTTTAGGATGGCAGTATCGTACAGGTAAACCAGTAACGCCAATAAATTCGTTTAACTCCGTCGGAAACATAGTCGATTTTGGAGGTGTAAATAGCCAAAGACTTAAAGATTTTCATCGTTTAGATGCTTCAGCCATTTATAATTTCACTCCAAGACAAGATAAAGATTGGAAAGGACAATTAGGGTTTTCAATGTTGAATATTTATAACAGAAAAACTCCAACTTCTGTAACTTACAGGTCAGAAGATGAGGGCAGCGGCTTAGAATTAAAACAAGTTATTCAACGTTTTTCCTTAGGTTTTACACCAAATATTTCTTTCAGATTGTTTTTTTAAAAGTTACTTCTTCACCCTAAAACTCCCTGTTACCGAATCAAAAGCAATTAAATCATCTGGGAATAACGTATCGAAAGTACCTTTTTCAATAAGATTACATGGTTGGTCTGAAACCACATGAGTTTCTGTCATTACAATTAAAGTATCACAAAGTTGGATGGCTAAATCTATTTCGTGCGACGAGAATAAAATAGTTTTTCCTGTATCATTAGCCAATTTCTGGAGCAGTTTTAAAATATAAGCTTTGTGGTACATATCTAGGTGAGTTGTAGGTTCATCTAGAATGATTAAATCTGTATCTTGAGCCAAGGCTCTGGAAATCATTACCTTTTGTAATTGACCATCACTCAGTTCAAAGCATTTTTTATCTTTTAGTGTAGAGATGTTTGTTTGATTTAAAGCCTGATTAACAATTTCAATATCGGTTTTAGATAAATTACCAACCCAGTTTGTATAGGGCTGCCTGCCAAGAGCCACCAATTCAAAAACTGATAAATTTTTTGATACAATAGGTTCAGTCAAGACCAAACTCATCACTTTTGCCAACTCTATTGGGGCATATTTTGATAATGCTTTGTCATTAATTAAAATACGACCATTCAGTGGGTTTTGAACTTTGGTGAGCGTTCGTAAAAGTGTAGATTTTCCAATGCCATTTGCACCAATAACACCAACAAGCTCACCTTTCTTTAATGCAATATTAATATTCGAAGCTATAACAGATTTTGATGCCTTAGATGTGTATCCAATAGATAAATTATCGGTTTTTAAAATGATATGCTTTTTATTTTGCTCCATTAAAACATCATTTTACGTTTTCTAACTAATAACCAAATTACCACCGGCGCACCAACCAAAGATGTTATGGCATTAATTGGGAGTGTATAATCGCTATTTGGTAATTGTGAGATGCTATCGCAAACAAGCATAACAATAGCTCCAAATAGAAAAACGGCAGGTAATAAAATCTTATGATTTGAGGTGTTAAAAATTTGTCTGGTCATATGCGGAATAGCCAAGCCTATAAAAGCAATAGGACCAGTAAATGCCGTAATTGTCCCAGCAAGTAAACTGGTAGCGATAATAATTAATAATCGGCTTTGTTTTATGTTAAGCCCTAAACTTTTAGCGTAATTTTCACCAAGTAATAGTGTGTTTAAAGTTTTTATAGACGTTAAACTAAGCAATAAACCAAGGGTATAAATAACAAACAAAATAAGAAGTTCATGCCATGATAAACTTCCTAAACTACCAAAGCCCCAGAAGTAGTATTGTTGTAATTCTTCCGCAGAGCTAAAATAAGAGAGTACATTAACCACAGCAGTAGAAATACTACCAAACATTAAACCTATAATCAAAATAGCCATAGTGTCTCTCACTTTTGTGGAGACCACCAAAACGGTTAATAACACAAGAAAACTACCTAAAGTTGCAGCAATAACGATACTCCATTTAGATGCCAAAACACCTAGCATAGCACCACCAAATAAAGAAGCACCCATGGTTACGACAGCGACACCTAAACTGGCTCCAGAAGTGATACCCAAAACAAAAGGACCAGCTAAAGGATT
Organism: Gaetbulibacter sp. 4G1; assembly: GCF_002741945.1. GTDB lineage: Bacteria > Bacteroidota > Bacteroidia > Flavobacteriales > Flavobacteriaceae > Wocania_A > Wocania_A spongiicola. Next base: position 93,388 of record NZ_MDVN01000020.1, on the reverse strand, counting down.
CCGGAAAAGTGTTTGCATCATTAATCCTGAAATGCCTAATCCAGACCCCACAACAATGGCTGTTAGTGCCTTTGGTAGTCTATAATCCATAATAATATGTTGCCAAGAGGTATTATCAATTTTTCCAAATAGACTATTAAAAATGGCAGTATTAGGAATAGAAATTGAACCTAAACTTATGTTAATAAAAAAGCAGAGAATCAGAAGTACAATAAGTACTAAAAATGCGATGCTATAAGTTTTTGTTTCTGCCAATTATTCTAAACGTTTAAAAAAGAAATTTTCGTAATTAGAAAATACTTCGGGATGAGCAATATTAATAATATCTTTTAAAATGATGTCAGGACGCAAAGGTCCCAATTCATAATATAACAAGCCACCCATTGGTCCAATTTTATTAGTATAGGTGTAAATATTATTCGTTTTAAAAGCATCAAAATAGCCATACCCCTTATGCTGTTCTTCCATTTGCGCTCTGGTTTGAAATGAGCCTGCGCCAATCCACAATTCTGCATTAATAGCTTTCTCTAACACATTTTCAAAGTTAAGCTGAAGGCTACCATTGGCATCGCTATCTTTCCAAAGATAATTTGTATTGGCATCTTCCAGATATTTTGCTACAAAACTTTTACCTCCAGGAATATTCCAGACATCTTTAAACATCGATCCCGAAAATACCACAGGCTTATCATTTGATTTAGAAGCATTCTTTTTAGCTTCTATGTAATTGTTTTCAATAGCATTAAAAATACTATCAGCTTCCTTTTGCTTATCAAAAAACGCTGCAATAAATTTTATCCATTCAGCTCGTCCTAAGGGATGTTGTTCGGTCCATGCACCATCTAAAACAACGGGAATTCCAAATTTTTCAATCTGATCTAAAGTTTTGTTATTCCCATTTACCGAAAACCCAATAACCAATTCAGGTTGTAAATCCAGCAGCAATTCCATGTTAAGATCTAAATCGCTATTTAAATCTTTTACTTCACCTTTTTCAATACGAGCTCTTGTTTTTTCTGAAGAAATATACTTAGTACTCGGAAAACCAACCAATTTGTCATCCACATTCAAATATTCAAGTGACGGAATATTCGTGGTAGACATCACCACAACTTTTTCAATAGGCAATGAAACTAGAATGTCTTTATCACTAATTTTTGGAGCGGATTGCCCTTTTTTAACTAAAATATAGCGGTATGTATCTTGACTTTTAGGCCAAGGCGATGTCACTATAATTTCTTTGTAAGTAGGATAATTAGAAATTGTAAACCCTTTAGCATAGGTTATAGTTTGCTTTTGAAACTCTACAGAAGGTAACGTTCCAGTAATCTCCTTGTCGTTTTTACATGATGTAAAAGACAAAACACAAAGGCATAGAAAAAGTATAAAACGCATAGTCTTAAATTGAAACTCAAAGGTCATTATTTTTTTTGTAATACCGTAGACTTAAGGTTACTTTTGAGCGATTAAAATACAAAAGATGAATTTTTTATGTTCTTGGAGTGGTGGAAAAGATAGCTGCTTTGCTTTTTATAAGGCCACTTTGCAAGGTTTTAAACCAACGGTTCTTTTAAATGTAATGAATGAATTTGGAGACAGGTCGCGTTCGCATGGTATTCCAAAAGCAGTATTACAGGCACAGGCCAATGCATTAGAACTTCCTATCCACATTTTTAGTAGCACATGGGCTGATTATGAAAAAAAGTACATTGAAAATTTAAAAACGATTACTAAAAATTACCCTATTACTCATTCAGTTTTTGGAGATATTGATATAGAATCGCACCGTGCCTGGGAAGAAAAAGTGTCTAAAGCTGCTGATTTAGAAGCTGTTTTACCGCTTTGGCAAGGGCATAGAAAGCAACTGGTTCTAGATATGATTGATGCGGGAATTGAAGCTATTATAGTATCATGTAATCAAGAGTTAGGTGCCGATTTTTTAGGTAGAACTATTGATGCCGAACTTGTAAAAACTCTTGAAAATATGGAAATTGATGCCTGTGGTGAAAACGGTGAGTTTCATACGTTGGTTGTAAATGCTCCCTTTTTTAAAAATAGAATTGAGGTTGAAATAGAAGGAAAAGCAACATCGAGCAACTATAACTTCGCGAACTTGGTTCTTAAAGGTTGATTTCTGTGATGAGTTTTAAGGATTCGTTTTCTTTCTTAAGATGAAATACATCGCCGTAATTAATTTTAATACTGAATGAATCTTTCAGAGGAAGCTTTAAAAGTTTAGAAAGCACCACTCTTATTGGTCCAGCATGAGATATAACTATTAGATTTTGATTATTTTTTGAATGTGTAATACTCTCAAAAAAATCATCAACTCTTGATGCTAATTCAACATAAGATTCTCCATTCGGGACGGCAACATTTACAAAATCTGCCATCCAAGGATTGATATCTTTTTCTGGAATATCATTCCAAGGATTAAGCTCCCAGTCTCCAAAATTTAATTCCTTTAAACGATCATCTAAAGTAATGTGGTTACTGAAACGTTTTGCTAATAAAACACATCGTTTTAAAGGGCTAGATATAACTTTAAAGTCTTTTTTTAATTGAATTTGATTCAAAACAGCTTCAAATTCTTCAGTATAATTACTCTTTAAATTTAAATCACTTTGTCCGTAGCAAACCCCTTTTTCAATATCAGGAGCGGTATGTCTTATTAAATAAATTTCCATAGAGCAATTGCACTTAAATAAAAAACAACCTCACATAATTGTTGAACGGCACCAGCACAATCCCCAGTTTGTCCGCCAATCCATTTTTTAAACTTAGCGCCTAAATAGACTTTAGCTATGTAACACGGAATTAAGGTTAAAAATATTAAAGGTGTTTTGAAAAAGAGTAGGGGTACTAATCCAAAAATAGCACTAACAATAACCATACTTAGCGTAATGCTTTTAGCTGCAGGTTTTGCTTTGCTGTCATCTGTTTCTCTTACATAAGGATGTGTATATATTAAAGTAGTTGCTATAAAACGACTTAAACTATGTCCTGCAATAATAGTTAAAGGAATAAGGTGAATTGGTGTTTCTCTTAAAGTTGAAAATTTAATGGCAAGAATTAAAATTAATCCTGAAACTCCATAAGTACCTAAGCGAGAATCTTTCATGATTAATAAGATTTTCTCTTTTGTCCACCCACCTCCAAAGGCATCACAAACATCTGCAAATCCATCTTCATGGAACGCTCCTGTAACATATATAGTGGATACCATACTAAGTAGCAAGCTTACTTCTGTAGAAAACATATAAGAGAAGCCGTAAAAAACTAAAGCACCAATGCTTCCAACAATAATTCCAACTAATGAAAAATATTTAGCACTTTCCTTTAAGTATTCTGCATTATGATCTACCCATTTTGGACAAGGAATTCTTGTGAAGAACATAATAGCCGTTAAGAATATTTGGATTTCTTTTTTCATTTTTTAGTTCTTTTCAATTTCATTGCTAACCCCAGCACTTTCAAAACTTGCCATATTATTCAAAAAATCTACAGAAGCTTTTAATAATGGTATAGCGAGAGCAGCTCCAGTACCTTCTCCTAATCTTAAACCTAGTGATAATAGCGGTTTTACATTTAGAAACTCCAACATTTTTTGATGACCCTGCTCGTTAGAATTATGAGCGAATATACAGTAATCTAATACATTTTTATTTATGGCTTGGGCAACTAATAGTGCCGAAGACACTATAAAACCATCAATAACAATAATCATTTTTAACTCTGCGGCTTTTAAAATAGCACCACAAAGCATGGCTATTTCAAATCCTCCAAAAATAGACAAAGCATCTTTTGGTGTTTGCGGTTTGTATTTTTTATAAACATCGGAGAGAATGGTACTTTTCTTATTTATACCTTCAGAATTTAGACCTGTACCTGAACCAACACATTCGGTAACTGGTTTATTCATAAAATAAGCCATGAGTAATGATGCTGATGAGGTATTACTAATTCCCATTTCGCCAAACCCAATAGTATTACAGCCTTCAGAATGTGTTTTATGTATAATATTTTCAGCTTTTGAGAACGCATCTTGGCATTGTTCAATAGTCATTGCAGGCTCTTCTTGATAGTTTTTGGTACCAAAACCTACTTTAGCATCAACAATATTTAAGTTGTTTTCAAAATTATGATTAACACCAGCATCTACTACCTTTAAGTTAATGTCGTTAGTTTTTGTAAACACATTTATAGCAGCTCCTCCGTTTACAAAATTATAAACCATTTGAGCAGTTACTTCTTGTGGAAAAGGGTTGACTTCTCCTTTTTTAGCAATACCATGATCACCTGCAAAAACAACAATAGTTGGATTAGCTATTTTTGGATTTTCAGTATTTTGAATACAGCCTATTTTAAAAGCTAAATGTTCTAAATCGCCTAAAGCGCCTAAAGGTTTTGTTTTTAAATCAATTTTTTTTTGAAGTGCAACTTCTAACTCTTGATTTTTTATTGAGCTAATATTTTTCATTGAAATTATTTAAGGGTTAATGGTATACCAGAAACCATCATGGTAGCTTTATTGGCATGTTTAGCTATATGCTGATTCATCCAACCTTGTAACTCTGTAAACTTTCTACCCACTTCGGTCTGCGCATGTACTCCCATGCCAATTTCGTTAGAAATTATAATTATAGTAGCATCAATATCTAGTAGTTTATTGAATTCTATTTTAGCTAGTTCGAGGCTTTTTTCAATATCGTTTTTGGTATCCACATAAAAATTGGTAAGCCAAAGCGTTACACAATCAATAACAGCAACATCATTAGTTTTTATAACCGATGCTAATATCTTTTCTTCCTCAATAGATGTCCAACGTTCATCTCTATCAGCAATGTGTCTGTCAATACGTTTTCTATGATCATCACCCCAAATGCGCGATGTAGCAACATATTTAGGTGTGTTTGAAAGTGATAATGCCAAGCTTTGTGCATAACTACTTTTTCCAGAACGTTCGCCACCAGTTATGTAATAAATCATGAATTATGTGTTGTTGATTACTAGCACAAATATTATTCTTTTTTAAAGAATTACGCAATAAAATAGTTTTGATTCTAAAAATAGATAGTACATTTGCAGCGAATTTTGGTTTTGTTCTGTATTTATATAGGATGAATTAAAAGGGAATCTGGTGAGAAACCAGAACTGTTCCCGCAACTGTAAGCTATAAAGCTTCATGTTAAACTTCTTTGTCACTGAAGAGTAATCTTTGGGAAGACCAACATGAAGACGCAAGTCAGGAGACCTGCCTAATTCAAAACAAATAAGTTAAACTTTCGGGATAAAAGTTTGCGTATGATAATCCATGCGATTCTCGAGTAATTATTCATTAAAATGAACAAAAAAACAAATGTTTTAGGCGTGCTGTGTTTTGGTATGTCTTTAATTGGATTTGCACAACAGCAAGTCGACTCAACAAAAGTAGAGCAACTAGATGAAGTTGTTATTACCGATTCTCGTTTTGCATTAAAACGTGAAAATTCAGGTAAATCTGTTATTAAAATATCAAAAGTTGATATTGAAAGAAACCAAGGTAGAACAGTTTCTGAATTAATTAATGCACAATCTGGTATCGAAATTAACGGTAGTAGGAGCAATGCAGGCCAGAACTTGGGCGTATATGCTCGTGGTGGGCGTAATCGTCAAGTTTTAGTTTTAATTGATGGTATTCAAGTAAGCGATCCGTCACAAATTAATATTGAATACGATTTTAGACTTTTAAATTTAAATCAAATTGAGTCTATAGAGATAATTAAAGGAGCTGCAAGTACCTTGTATGGTAGTGGTGCAGCATCAGCTGTTATTAGTATTACAACTAAAAAAGCCGATGCAAAAAAGATTAGTGCCGTTTTTTCTTCAAGTTTTGGAACTAATCAAACAGAATCTGATCAAAATTATAATATCGCTGATTTCAATAACAGTGTTGCTTTAAGTGGAACGTTAAATAAGTTTACATATCGTACGGCATTTAGTAATCAGTTTTCTGATGGTCTTTCGGCAGCAATTAGTGATACTAATGAGAAAGATGTTTATTCTAAATATGGAATAGATATTAATTTAGGGTATAAGTTTAATAAAGACTTTTCTTTAAATGTTTATGGAAACTTTACAGATACAAATTCAGAAATTGATGGATTTGATTCTAATTTTAGTTTAGTAGATACACCTGATGAATTTAACAATGAACAATATCGATTTGGGCTTTCATCTAAATTTAAATATAGAAATGGTAGCATTAATTTAAATGCTGCTTACAGTGAGTATGAAAGAGTGTTTATCTCTAACTTTCCATCAATATTTAAGTCTGAAAATTATGTGTTAGATATTTATAACAAATATGTTTTTAATAAAATGTTCTACACTATTATCGGTTTAAACGCTATAGAAAATAAAGCCATATTTGCTAATGATGTAAGATTTAATATTATAGACCCATACGCTAATTTTGTGTATGTTTCAGATTTTGGTTTAAATATTAACGCTGGAGCACGCTTAAATAACCATAACGAGTATGGCTCTCACTTTACATATAACTTAAATCCATCATTTACTTTTAAATCTAATAATGATGGTTATACAAAGCTTTTTGGTTCTTTTAGTACATCTTTTATAACACCTTCGTTATCTCAATTGTTTGGTAATTTTGGTGCTAATCCAGACTTAGGGCCAGAAGAGAATAGAACGATTGAAGTTGGAACAGAGTTTAAATTAAATGATAATTTTAGAGTAACTGGGCTTTTCTTTAATAGAGAAGAAAAAAATACCGTGCTATGGCTTAATGGAGGATATTTAAATGCAACTGAGGATTTACATGCAAGAGGCGTAGAAGTTGAAGTAAATACGACACCAATTGAGAAATTATCTATTACTGCTAACTATGCATTTACTGAATATAAAGAAAGTTTAGCAAGAAGAATACCTAAGCATAAAGCTAATTTGCAATTGGGTTACGATTTTTCAAAAACGACTTTTGCATCATTATCTTATCAATATACACACGATAGATTTGAGAATAGCTTTGTGCCTCTTTTGGAGAGCTTTAGCTTAGTTAATTTGTATGTAAGCCATACTGTTTTAAAAAATAAAATAAAATTCTTTGGAGGGCTTGATAATATCTTAAATGAGGATTATGAAGATGTTCCAGGTTATGCAACTAAAGGAAGAAACGTTAGAATAGGTTTTCAATTGACTTTATAGTGAGAGAATAAAGTCAATGCTTTGGCGTAAGCCAAATTTATTAAGTGCCACCATTCTGCTATTTGGTGGCACTTTTTAAGTTCAAGGAATTAAATCACAGTACCAAACACCATATTTCTCAGAATCACTTTTACAAATAGAATCATCGTCAGATTTTGGTGCGTTATACTCGCGGTATACTTTTTCACCAATGCTAAAATCAATTGGGTTTTTAAAAATAGGACCATCGAAACAAAAGGTATGAAATTCTCCATTTTCGCCACAGGGATCGACACCATCAGGTAAATTGTCTATAAAGTTTTCATCTATTATTGTTCCTACAAAGTCTTCATTAAAATACTTAGAATTCGCACAAACAATTATGGTTTTAAAACCTAAATTTAAAAATTCGTGAATTAAAGCTTTAGTGTCTTTTTTCCAAATAGGAAATACGGCTTTAAAGCCCTGCTTTTCTAATTGTTTCTCTCTGTAAACCCTTAAGTCTTCAAGAAAAATATCGCCAAAAGCTGTATGCGTAAAACCATCATTTTTTAGTCTAGAAACGGTTTCTAGCATTTTTTGTTCATAGATTTCCATACTTGGCATTTCTGGAAGTTCTATTAAACTTGCTGGTATGTTTAAGGCTTTGGTTTGTGCAATTAACAGTTCTTTTCTCAGTCCGTGCATAGAAACACGATTGTAATGGCTATTAACTGTTGTGATTAACTCATCTATTGAGTAACTCTCATTTTGTAATAGATAGTAGAGCGCTAAAGCGGAATCTTTTCCAGAACTCCAGTTGAAGTAGGTTTTATGTTTATTCAAATAGAACTCTTTTTATTAAATCATCTGGAATGTCTTTATCAATATACATTTCATTTGAAAAAGGAATTAAATCTTTACTACTGCCAGTAATTTTTATATTGTTCTCACTTTTTGAGCTTGCAGGACTAGAGGACTTTCCAGTACCATCAATTATGCTAATAGCTCTTGCGAGTAGTGGTTCATTTACATCGCCTAGAACACCTAAATTTCGAATACTTTCTGCTAAAATATTATTAGGTTCTGGAAAAAGCCCATTAAAATAATCTGTTGCTCCATTAACATTTAGCGATTTAAAAATAAGGGGTTGCATAGCGTAAGTATGACTAGGATTTGCACCAGACCTACTAAAATTTGGAGAATCGTATAATGTCCTAGATGCTTGATATTTTCCTGTTGTAGAGGTTCCTATTTGAACAACATTTATATAAGGGGATAAACTGTTAATTACTAATTCGCTTGCTGATGCACTCGATCTTGTAGTAAGAATAAAAACTCTAGAGAGGTTTAAGCTGTTTAATGCTGCTCCGTCATTATTATTTACAAATCTACTTATTAAAAACTCGGGGTTTTCATCCTCAAAAGCCTGTTGAAATTCGGAATTCCATTGTTCTGTACTAAAAATATCTCCAGTAAATTGCCCAGTAATCATGCTAGATAATAGTATGGCTGTATTTACAGAACCTCCTGGGTTATATCGTAAATCGAGCACTAATTCAGTTGCATTAGCACTTTTAAATGCTCCAAATGTATCATTTAACTCTGCATTGAATTGATCAGTACCTGTAAATCCATTATACATTAAATATGCTACTTTAATGCCTCCAACATCTATAACTTTGTTTGTTAAAATTGGATTTTCTGTGTATTGTGTTTTAGATAGTGTAACAGTTTCTGAAGTGTTTGTTACAAAATCGTCTGTTGTTTCTGGTGTTCCGCTATCTTCATAACTCCCTATATTGATAGTGTAATTATCTGTACTAGTAAGCGACCTCCAATTATCTGAAGTAAGTTGTGTACCATTAATTGCATAAAAGATATCTCCTCGTTTTACTCCCTGGCTTGCAGCACTTGTATTAGGCAGTACATATCGAACATAGCCATACCTATTAGTATCTGTAGGAGAAAAACCAAATATGCCATATTCCATTCCATTACTGGTAATAATGCCACTAAAAAGTTGTTCTAAGGCAATATAATCATCAACAATCCAACTAAACCTGTCAACAGTCTCTCTTTGATGTATTAAGCTTTCAAATAAATCGAAAGGAGAATTAAAACCATTTAAATATGTTGCATAATCGTCGTTTGATGGAAATCTATCATTTGCCAAGTCTGGTACATCATCTTTGTATAAGTAGAAAGTGTTCATACCTTTCCATACAAAATCGTTTATTTGACTTGCTGAAATTAGATTATCATCATTATCTTCAAAACAGCTTACAGTAGAAAAGGAAACTATAAGAATTAGGGCTTTTAAATATCGCATAGCATTATTTTATATAAGTAGTCTATAAAACCCTAAATTTACTTACATTATTGTATAATAAAAAATAATTGGTTGAAATTGTTGATTCTGAATATTAGTCAATATAGTTAAGTTTAGTAAAGTAGATTGTATTGTAGAATGCACATAGAGGCAGAATTTCACGTAAGGGATTTAACGGTTTGTTTGAGCTCGCCGACTTAGGAGGAAGCGAGTAGAGAAAGCCCGACCCTACAGGGTTACGCCCTAAATTATTTAATTTTTTTTATTTGTAATGTAACAAAACAAATACATGGTCGTCGTAATATCAAACAGCCTAAACTAAGTTGTTTTAAACTAAACCAAACCAAAATGACTCAAACAGAGTTTTTAAAAATTGTAATGCCTTTTAAGGATAAAGTATTTCGTTTAGCAAAACGATTGCTAATATCTACTGAAGAAGCTGAAGATGCAACGCAAGAAATTCTGTTAAAGTTATGGAATAATAAAAAGAAGATTGCTGAATATAAAAATGTAGAAGCTTTTTCGATGACTATGACAAAGAATTTTTGTTTTGATAAATTAAAATCGAAGCAAGCTCAAAATTTAAAGATTGTACATAGTAATTATGAAGAAAAAGGAACACCATTACAAAAACAAGTTGAATTAAACGATAGTGTTAATTGGGTAGCAAAAATTATTGAAGAGTTACCAGAACAACAACGCATGATAATTCAGCTAAGAGATATAGAAGAATATGATTATGATGAGATTGCAAAAATGCTGAATATGAATAATACAGCAGTACGTGTAAACTTGTCGAGAGCAAGAAAAGCAATACGAGAAAAATTAACTAATACACATAATTATGGTATTAAATAATATAGAAAACTTACTAGAAAAGTACGAAAACGGTGAGACATCACTTAAAGAAGAGCAAGTGTTAAAAAACTATTTTTCCAGCGACACTGTAGCACCTCATTTAGAAATGTATAAACCCATGTTTGCGTATTTTTTGGGAAACCAACAAGAACAATTTACTAAAGACGTGCCATTAAAAACTAAGCGTATATTTAATTACAAATGGCTATCGGTTGCTGCAGTTGCTGTTCTCATGTTGGGCGTTTATTTTAAAGATCCAGTAGCAGCTTCGTACAATGAATATGCTTATGGAACTTATGATAAACCTGAAGAAGCGCTTAACGAAGTTACAAAATCTTTAGAAATGATTTCTCAAAGCTTCAATAAAGGCACTTCAACCGTAGGATATTTAAATGAAGTAAATAAAGGTACTTCAACACTAGGATATCTTAACGAAATTGAAAACACAACTAGTATAATTTTTAAAACTAATTAATTAGAATTAATGAACACAAACAATTTAAAAATAAGAACAATGAAAAATAAATTAATAGTATTAGTAATGGCAATTATGTTGTTGCCAATAGCAGGAATGGCACAAAGCAATATTTTTGATAAATATAGCGACAATAACGATGTAACTTATGTTAACATTAAACCAAAGATGTTTCAAATGATAGCAAAAATGGGTATTAATGTTGAAGATGAGGAAGCTAAAGCTTATATGGATATGGTAAAAAGCATCACAAGTTTTAAAACTATAGTAACGGATAATAAAGCTATATCTACAGATATTTCAAAATGGGTTAAATCGCGTTCTGGTGGCTTAGAAGAGTTAATGGAAGTTAAGGACGATGGAACTGAGGTTAAATTTTATGTAAAAGAAGGTAAAGATTCTGACCATGTAAAAGAACTTTTAATTTTTGTAAATGGTATTGATAAAGTGATGGAAGACAAAATTGAAATTAATGGAAAAGAGCGTAAAATTGAAACCGTAGTGGTGTCGATGACTGGAGATATTGATTTGAATGAAATTTCTAAACTTACTAATAAAATGAATATCCCTGGAGGAAAACATTTAGAGAAAAAGAATTAATAAAGACAGAACATCAATCATGCAACGAACAATCAAACATATCGTATTTGTACTTCTTTTAGCTGTAGCTTTTGTAAGCTGTAACGATGGTAAAAGTTTACAAACTTATTTTGTAGATAACCAAGAAGCAACAAATTTTGTTTCTCAAGATATACCAATATCTATGGTTAAAATAGATGATTCTAAGTTTACTGAAGATCAAAAAGAAGCTTATAAATCTGTAAAGCGATTAAACTTTTTAGGCTATAGAGTAGAAGGAACCGAAGCAGAAGTTTTTAAAGCTGAATTAGCAAAAGTAAAAACTATTTTAAGCGATAAAAAGTATAATGATCTTATGGAATTTAGCGATAAAGGGAATAAAATTATTGTTAAATACATTGGTACAGATGATGAAGCAGATGAGGTTGTTATTTTTGGTAGTGCAAATGAATTAGGTTTCGGAATTGTTCGTGTATTAGGAAATGACATGAATCCAGATAAAATGGTAACCTTAGTAAATGCAATGCAAAATGCTAATGTTGATGAAAATCAAATTCAAGATATTATGAATTTCTTTAAATAAATTTATAGTAATGTTAATTAAAAAGGGTTGTTGAAAATTTTCAACAACCCTTTTTTTAGTTTATATAAACAAGTGCTATTTTTTTTTTGAAATCCTGTTAACGTAAAAAATATTAATAATAACTGCTAAAAAAATAATAGTAAGTACGGTTAAAACAATAAAATTATCAAGAATCTCTAAAATTCCAGTTACAAAAATGCCTCCAGCCATTAAGCCACTTAAAGCCAAAGTTTGTTTATCGTTTAACATAACAAATTATATTCCAGTATAGTTACTAGGAGTAATACGTTTTAATTCTTCTTTTATTGTGTTTGAAACCTCTAAAGTATCAATAAAATCGGAAATAGAATTCTGATTTATTTTTGTATTAGTACGTGTTAAGCCTTTTAAAGCTTCATATGGGTTTGGGTAACCCTCACGACGTAAAATAGTTTGAATAGCCTCGGCTACTACCGCCCAATTATTTTCTAAATCTTCAGCAAACGTAGATTCATTTAATAATAATTTATCTAATCCTTTTAAAGTTGATTTAAAACCAATTATGGTATGTCCAAAAGGAACACCAACATTACGTAAAACGGTACTGTCAGTTAAATCACGCTGTAATCTTGAAATTGGAAGTTTAGCCGAAAGGTGTTCAAAAATTGCATTAGCAATCCCTAAATTACCTTCTGAATTTTCAAAATCAATAGGGTTTACTTTATGTGGCATTGCGCTACTTCCAACTTCCCCTTTCTTAATTTTTTGCTTGAAATAATCCATCGATACATACGTCCATACATCTCTATCTAAATCAATTAAAATGGTGTTTATACGTTTTAAAGTATCAAATAAAGCAGCCATATGATCGTAATGCTCTATCTGTGTTGTTGGAAATGAATGCTGCAAACCTAACTTTTCTTGAACAAATTTACTGCCAAATGCTTTCCAATCAATATTTGGGTATGCTACATGGTGTGCATTAAAATTACCAGTGGCACCACCAAATTTGGCAGCACTTGGAATATCGTTTAATAAATTAAACTGTTCTTTTAACCGTACTACAAAAACTTCAATTTCTTTTCCTAAACGAGTTGGAGAGGCTGGTTGACCATGAGTTCTTGCTAACATGGAAATTGCTGACCATTCTTGAGATAAACTTTTAAGTTTCTCTAAAACTATTAAATATTCAGGAACGTAAACATTATTCATCGCTTCCTTAATACTTAAAGGAACTGCGGTATTATTAATGTCTTGAGAGGTTAATCCAAAATGTATAAACTCTTTATATTGAGATAAACTTAAAGCGTCAAATTTTTCTTTTATGAAATACTCAACGGCTTTAACATCATGATTGGTAACACTTTCTATATCTTTAATTGCCAAAGCATCCTCAGTAGAAAAATCTTTGTAAATAGCTCTTAAGTCTTCAAAAATATTATTATCGATGCTTTCAAGCTGCGGTAATGGAATTTCGCAAAGTGCAATAAAGTATTCAATTTCTACTAAAACACGGTATTTTATAAGAGATTCTTCCGAAAAATAAGGAGCTAGTTCGTTAACTTTATTTCTATATCTTCCATCAATTGGAGAGATGGCGTTTAATGATGATAATGACATGCTTTGTGTTGTTTTTAAGAAGAGGCAAAGATACTATTTTTGTGTAGAAGAATGAGGTATGCTTTTTAGTTTTTTGGTTAATAATAAAAAGAGTTTGAAAACTTTAATCAATTAAGGTTTTCTTATAAATAAGTATATTTATTGACAAATTCCGCTAAAATGAAAAACATTATTTTCTTAATTACATTTATCATATCTCAAGTTATAACAGCACAAAGCTATAAGAAGTCAGAACCTTTTACACATACATATTCTATTGTAGCTCGAGATTCTATTACTGGAGATATGGGTGTTGCTGTACAATCTCATTGGTTTAGTGTAGGTAGTGTTGTTACTTATGGTAAAGCAGGTGTTGGTGTTGTGGCAACACAATCATTAGTTAACCCTAGTTATGGACCAAAAGGATTGACTCTTATGGGAGAAGGGTTATCTCCAGAGCAAGCATTGAAAGTCTTAATTAAAAATGATGAAGGCGAAATGTATAGACAGGTTGCATTTCTAAATAAAAAAGGACAAGTTGCAACGCATACTGGTAATTTATGTATTGAAGAAGCAGGACATAGACAAGGGAAAAACTTTTCGGTACAAGCAAATATGATGCTTAATAATACAGTTTGGAATGCTATGGCTAAAGCTTTCGAAACTACTAAAGGAAGTTTAAGTGAACGAATTTTAGCTTCTTTAAAAGCTGCCGAAAATGAAAAAGGAGATATAAGAGGAAAACAATCTGCTGCAATTTTAATAGTAAAGGGCGAAGCCACTGGAAATTATTGGGAAGACACTGTTATGGATTTAAGGGTTGAAGATCATGAAAACCCTATAAAAGAATTAGAAAGATTAATCAAAATTCATAAAGCCTATGATTTTATGAATAATGGTGACTTAGCTATGGAAGCAGGAAACTCTATTGAAGCTGAGAAATTGTACCTTGAAGCTCAAAAGCTGTTTCCAAATAATATCGAAATGAAATATTGGTACGCAATAAACTTGGTAAATAATAAAGAGTTTGAAAAAGCAAAACCAATTTTGAAATCTATTTTTAGTCAAGACAATAATTGGAAATTATTAGTGCCCCGATTGGTGAAAAGTAAACTTTTGGTTATTTCAAAAGATGAGCTTAAAAATATTATGCGGCTTTAATTTTTTTTAAAATATGCCGAGCTCTTGCTTTAAAACCAGAGCTTTGCATTTGAAAATCACGTTCTAAAATTAGTGCTAATTCTGGATGTACCCAATCGTAATCTTTTCCAAATAAAAAAAGTGTGTTCATCGAATAGGCTTTTGGTGCAATTTTTTCATCATTAATCATATAATCAAAACAAACTTCAATAATACGCTCTTTATGGGCTTCAGTTAAACCCTTTTTTATATTATTGGTAGTTTTAGAGGTATAAGATTTTGCTAGAAACTCACAAATTTTTGCTACAGGTCGAACAGCAGAATCTAAATGAACTTTATGTATGTTTTTTGTAAAATAATCTAAGTAAGGAATTATGGTGTCAATATTATCATTGCACATAAATTCGAAAACCCAAGCAGCTCTAGGTGAAATTTTATCATCTACCATAAAAAGAATTTTTAACAACTTTGGGACTAGATTTGGATTGTCTTGCATTAAGTGTGCATAATACAATCGCTTTTCACGCGAATGATTTACATAATTTAATTCTTCGTAGAGTTGTTCAGTAGTCAAAAGGTTTTCTTATTTTTAAGTTTCTAAAATTACCAAAAATGAAAATTATAAAAAAGATTCTTTGGCTTATACTTATTGTACTGTTAATATCTCAATTTTTTAGACCAGATAAAAATGCAGGAGATTTAGCATCAATAGATGCTTTTTTAGCAGAAACTAACCCGCCTGAAGATGTAAAGCTTATTTTAAAAGAAAGTTGTAACGATTGCCATAGCGATGTAACACGATACCCTTGGTATAATAATATTACACCAATAAACTATTGGCTTGCGAGTCATATTAAACATGGAAAAGGACACTTTAATATGTCTAAATGGGAAGGAAATTCTACAAAACGAAAAGATCATAAGTTTGAAGAACTAATTGAAATGGTAGAAGACAAAACAATGCCATTAAACTCTTATACTTGGACGCATAAAGAAGCTAAGCTTAATGATGAACAAAGAAAAGCTATTATTGATTGGGCAAAACAAGTGCGGCTTAAGTATAGCTTAGAGCCAAAACCAGAATAAACATAAAATCTAAAAAATCAAATTGTAATTACGAAGCATATAGACTTAAAACTTGGTTTTTAAGATTTTAGAAAATTTTCATGAATAAAAATTTACTCATTATAGGTTTTGTATGGCCAGAGCCCCAAAGTTCTGCTGCTGGAAGCAGAATGATGCAATTAATTGAAACTTTTTTATTGCAACATTATAAAATTACATTTGCTACGCCTTGTGCAAAAAGCAAGAATGCTTTTAACCTTGAAAGTATTGGAGTTACAGAAAAAAGTATTGAATTAAACGATGCAAGTTTTGATGCTTTTGTAAATAAGTTGAATCCAGGTATTGTATTGTTTGATCGTTTTATGATGGAAGAACAATTTGGATGGCGTGTTGCAGAACATTGCCCCAACGCTTTAAGAATTCTTGATACCGAAGATTTACATTGTTTAAGAAAAGGAAGGCAGCAAGCGTTTAAAGACGGAAGTAATTTTAATATAGAATATTTATTTAATGACTCATCAAAAAGAGAAATTGCTAGTATTTATAGAAGTGATTTAAGTTTGATAATTTCGGAAGCAGAAATGGAAATTCTTAAAAATCAATTTAAAGTTGATGAGTCGCTGCTAGTGTATTTACCGTTTATGCTTAGTGAGGTTTCAAAAAAAAATGCAGAAAGTTTACCAAAATTTAAAGATCGTCAACATTTTATAGCTATTGGTAATTTTTTGCATGAACCTAATTATAATGTAGTTTTATATTTAAAAGAAACTATTTGGCCATTAATTAGTAAGCAATTACCAAAGGCCGAATTACATATTTATGGTGCTTATGCATCCCAAAAAGTAAATCAATTGCATAATAAAAAAGAAAGGTTTTTAATAAAAGGATTTATCGAAGATGTAAATGAAGTAATGCAACAGGCTAAAATATGCTTGGCGCCTATACGTTTTGGTGCAGGTTTAAAAGGAAAATTAGTTGATGCGATGCAAAATGGAACACCTTGTGTAATGACTAATATGGCAGCTGAAGGAATGTTTGGAAATTTAGAAACCAATGGATTTGTAGAAGATAAACCACAAGAATTTGTAAATAAAGCTGCTCAACTATATAATGATGAAGATTTATGGAATTCAAAGCAGCAAAATGGATTTTCAATAATCAATACCCGTTTTGGTAAACTTATACACCAG
Source organism: Gaetbulibacter sp. 4G1 (assembly GCF_002741945.1). GTDB lineage: Bacteria > Bacteroidota > Bacteroidia > Flavobacteriales > Flavobacteriaceae > Wocania_A > Wocania_A spongiicola. Next base: position 76,424 of record NZ_MDVN01000020.1, on the reverse strand, counting down.
CAATTTTTTTTAAATAGAGTAGAAGAGACAATTAAACATCTTAACGAAAAACGACTGCAGAACTTTATTGGACAAATGTTGTTGCATAATACACAACAAAGCACCAAGTTTATGAGTAAATGGATAGAAGAGAAAAATAAAAATATTGATACTAAAAATAAAAATTAAGCTTGCTTGTATAGCATTAACTATGATTTTATTATCGTCTTGTGCGGTAAAAAAGAACCAAAAAATAGAAGTTGTAAAGTTAGTTGAAACTACAAAAAGCTGGAATGGAGATAAGCTTCCAAGTTACCCGGAAGGAGAGCCAAAAATAACGGTTTTAAAAATAACTATTCCACCAAAAACAACACTTCATAAGCATTATCATCCAGTAATTAATTCTGGAATTTTACTAAAAGGAAAACTAAAAGTAGTCGATATAGAAGGAAATGTTCTTCACTTAAAAGTAGGTGATGTTATTGTTGAATTGGTAAATAAAATTCATTATGGTATAAATGAAGGTAATAAACCAGTTGAGATTGTTGTTTTTTATGCTGGAACTAAAGATTTACCAATCACAGTTATTGAAAAAAGTTAATTTTTTAATAAGCCAATAACTTTCTTTATTCCTACTGTAGCATTTTCTGCTATAACTGTTAAGTTTTGTTTGCTATCGATATTTGGTTTTGGGTCAATAAAATAAGTTGCTGTGTTTTGTGGCACATAATGCATTAAACTCGCAGCAGGATATACCTGCATACTAGTGCCAATAATAATTAAAATATCTGCAGTTTTACAAATGCTAATTGCTTTAGGTATCATAGGTACATCTTCACCAAACCAAACAATATGCGGGCGTAATTGATAACCTTTTTTACAAGTATCTCCCATAACTAAATCCGTTTTCCAATCTTTAATATCACTTTCATCAAAAGTACTTCTAACTTTTAATAACTCACCATGTAAATGTATAACATTACTACTACCAGCACGTTCATGTAAATCATCAACATTTTGGGTAATAATACTTACTTTAAAATCATTTTCTAATTTAGCTAAACTATAATGAGCTGAGTTAGGCTCAACCTCAAATAATTGGCTTCTGCGTTGATTATAAAAATCTAAAACTAGTTTTGGATTTGCTGCAAAGCCTTCAGGAGTAGCAACTTCCATAACATCGTGCCCTTCCCATAAACCGTCGGCATCTCTAAAGGTTTTTATACCACTTTCGGCACTCATGCCTGCTCCTGTAAGTATCACTATGTGCTTATTCATTTTATAAAAATAGTTATTCTGTCATTCTGAACAAAGAGAAGAATCTCATCAATTTTATTAACTTACATTTTTTTATTTGATAATGGATACAAAACTTTTAGAACATTTAGAAAGTTATTTAACCGAATCGCGTAAAGCACGTTTCAATACTGTTTTATCGCAGCGTACTAAACATTTTACTGTGGCTACTGAAGATGTATATCAGTTGCATAATACTAGTGCTGTAATACGCAGTTGCGATGTATTTGGTATACAGGAGGTTAATGTTGTAGAAGAGCGAAATTCTAAACGTATTGATAGAGAAATTGCTATGGGCGCACAAAAATGGGTTGATGTGAATAGGTTTCACTCTGTAAAAGATTGTTTAAAAGATTTAAAGCAGAAAGGGTATCAAATAGTAGCTACTACGCCACATAAAGATGATGGATTACTTGATGCTTTTGATGTCACAAAAAAATCATGTTTTTTCTTTGGAAGAGAAACTGAAGGATTATCTGAAGAGGTTATAGAACAAGCAGATTGTTTTTTAAAGATTCCTATGGTTGGATTTACTGAAAGTTTAAATATTTCTGTTTCTGCCGCCATTATTTTGCAGCATGTTACAACAAAGTTAAAACTAACTAATATCGATTGGCAACTAACTAAAGAAGAGATGCTTATTAAACGTTTAGATTGGTGTAAAAAAACAATTAAGAGCTATGACGAAATTGTTGAGCGTTTTTATAATCCATAAAAAAATGTGTAAATTTAAATCCCTTAATTAGTTAACTGAAAAAATATGTATATAGCGCTTTACATCATAATAGGTATTCTTGCAATTATAGTATTGCTCGCTTTAATCGCCCCAAAAACATATGAAGTAAATAGAAGTATTTTAATTAATCAACCACTACCAGAAGTTTTTGAATATTTAAAACATATAAAAAACCAAGATCAATGGTCGCCTTGGAAAAAGAAAGACCCAAACATGAAACAAGAATTTGAGGGTACCGATGGAGAAATAGGTTTTATTTCTAAATGGGAAGGGAATAAAGAGGTTGGAATAGGAGAGCAAGAAATTCTAGGTATTGAGAAGAATAAGCAAATATCATCAGAATTGCGTTTTTTTAAACCCTGGAAATCGGTGTCTCAGGCGTATATTAAAGTTGATGAAATAGATGCGAACCAAACTAAAGTAACTTGGGGTTTTACAGGTAATAACCCAATACCTATGAATGTTTTCATGTTGTTTTTTAACTTTGAAAAGTCTGTAGGAAAAGATTTTGATGAAGGTTTAGAAAGTTTAAAAGAAATTTTAGAAAAGTAGAAATTATGAAAAAAAATATGGTAGGTTGGTTTGAAATTCCTGTAAGTAATATGGATAGAGCCAAAGCATTTTACGAAACTGTTTTTAATGTAGAAATATCTGTTCAAGATTTTGGAGGTATCTTAATGGGCTGGTTTCCTTTTGCAGAAGGGAAAGAAGGTGCCACAGGAACTTTAATTAAACAAGAGTCTTACATACCGAGTCAAGAAGGTACGTTGGTGTATTTTATGAGTGATGATGTACAAAACGAACTGGATAGAGTGGAACAAGCTGGCGGAAAAATTTATCAGCCTAAAACCGAAATTTCCCCAGAGTATGGTTTTATGGGTGTTTTTATAGATACAGAAGGTAATCGAGTAGCATTACATGCTAACGCAATAAAAAAAGAGGAAGTGTAACTTGCTTCCTCTTTTTGTTTTATTTTTAAATGAGTATTACAAACGTTTACTGCGTCCTCTACTCAATAGCTTGTATTCCTCGTAACATTCACTAATAGCGTCTAATATTTGCAAATCGTTAGCTGTTTGTATAAAGCCTTTGGAGTAGTTGCATTGACTTACAATTTCATCTAAATCTACACGATCAACTTGAAGTAATACGGTTAGCATTTCTCTGTCAAAACGAGAAGCTAAAAGGTTTCTTATTTCGTCATCTTTCTTCATCTTTTTTAGCTTACGTAATTCATTTGGTTTTTTACCAAACATGCGGTATAAAAAATCGGCAGGATTAAAAATAGAACCTAATATTTTTGTAACAGCTGTAGGTTTTCCAGCTTCATATCCAGTGCTTGGTAAACCAGAAATACTGTATCTGTAATTGTTGTTAACTGCAGGAACTTGCTTAATGTCAACCTCCAAATATCCTGTTAATTTTAATTGATTTACAACGACTTCTTCAAGTGCTAAAGCTAATTCTGTTAACTCAATTTTTGAGCTTCCAAACTTTAACCAGTCATTAGTAACCCTAACTTTAATAGATTTAAAACCTAAATAAGAAAAATGTAATGTATCATTCGCTTTCGCGGAAATTTGAAATTCACCTTTGTTGTTTGTTGTAGTTCCTATAACCTGATTAAGGTTAACAATATTTACACTTTCAAGAGGTTTGTCATCAGCAGAATTTATAACTACACCAATTACTTTACTAGCATCTTGTCCAAAACTAAATGCAGAGGTTAATATAAAAGTAAATAGGAATAAGTAGTTTTTCATAATGCTAATTCAATAACGCTAATTTAGCTATAAAAGTACTAAACAAAATAGTAACAATTGAATAACGCTTTTTATTTTGACTAAAAATTAACAAAAACGTTTAATTTTTTGGCAAAACACAATCAAAATTTTAATAAAACCTCGACGATTAACATCGATAGACTCTTTTTTAATTAGCGTCTGGAGCGCCTTGGTCTTGAAGCTCCAAAATCACTAGACTTATTTTCTGAACGTCTGCTTGAACTAGACTTTCCTTCTGAACGCCTTCTATCACTTCTGTTTCCAGAACCTCCTTTTCTATCACTACGCCTTCCGCCACTTTTTCCATCGCGTCTTCCACCACCACGTCTGTCGCGTCTTCCACCACCGCCACGGTTTTCAGAAACTTCAACATTTACAAAACGACCTTCATGCTTAAAGTCGGTAAAATGAGCTAGTACTTTCTCTTTTAATTCGTTTTCAGTATTAAAAAACGAGAAACTGTCCTTGGTTTCCACTTTAAAAACATCATCTCTACCAAGGTTTAATTGCTCTTTAAGGAAGTCTTTTAACTTCATCCAATCAAAACCATCTTTTCCGCCAACATTAATGAAGTAACGTGTTGAGTTTTTACCACCTCTGCTAAAATCTCTTCCACCCTCTCTATCACTAGAGCTTTCAGAAACATTTAAGTTTTTAGATTTTTGGTAATAGTTATAAAAACGAGTAAACTCCACTGAAAAGAATTTTTTAATTAACTCATCTTTATCTGTGTCTACAAATAATTCATTAATATTTGATAAATGTTTATCAATTTCATGATTAACCTCTGTATTATGAATTTTATTAGCAAGCGACATCAACTGTACTTCGCAAATATCAGCCCCATCAGGAATATCCTTTTTCTCGAATTGCTTTTTAATAATACGCTCAATACTTTTTATTTTACGAACCTCACTTTTAGAAACAATCACCATAGAAACACCTGTTTTTCCAGCACGCCCTGTACGACCAGAACGGTGTGTATAAGTTTCAATTTCGTCTGGTAATTGGTAATTTATAACGTGAGTGATATCATCTACATCAATACCACGAGCAGCAACATCTGTTGCCACAAGCGTTTGTATTTGTTTTTTACGAAAAGATGTCATAACCAAATCACGTTGATTCTGACTTAAGTCTCCATGTAAAGCTCCAGCGCTATAACCATCTTCAATAAGCTGTTCGGCAACTTTTTGTGTATCACGTTTAGTTCTACAGAAAACCACAGAGAAAATATCTGGATTGGCATCCGATAACCGTTTTAATGCTTGGTAACGGTCTCTAGCATTAACTAAATAATACTCGTGAGATACTTGACTTGTACTTTCATTTTTATTACCAACAGTAATTTCCTGTGGATCATGCATGAATTTTTTAGCAATCGTTGCCACTTCTCTGGGCATAGTTGCAGAAAATAACCAAGTGTTTTTATCATCAGGTGTGTGCGATAAGATATCTGTGATATCTTCTTTAAAACCCATGTTTAGCATTTCATCTGCTTCATCCAAAACACTGTATTGTATTTTAGAAATATCAACCAAACGTCTGCTAATCATATCTTTCATTCGTCCAGGAGTTGCCACAATAATTTGCGCCCCTCTTTTAACTTCTCTGGCTTGATCTGTAATACTAGATCCACCATAAATAGCCACTACGTTAAGCCCTTTACAGTACTTGCCGTATTGCTTCATTTCGTTTGTAATTTGCAAACAAAGTTCGCGAGTAGGCGATAAAATTAAACCTTGAGTGGTTCTACTATCAACATCTATTTTTTCTAGCATAGGAAAACCAAAGGCTGCAGTTTTACCAGTTCCTGTTTGCGCTAATGCTACTAAATCGGTTTCCGATTCTAATAAAATTGGGATTGCTTTTTCCTGTACCTCACTAGGTTTTTCAAAACCTAAATCTGTAATTGCGTGCAAAAGGTCGTCATTAAGACCTAATTCTTGGAATGTGCTCATTCTTGTATAAGTATTCGATTATGTTATGTAGTGTTACATAAAGAAGCGAATCGACATACTTAACCTTAAACTTCTTGTAACACACCCTCTCTCTGAGGAATTTAACTCACTTTCTGAGTTTCAAGCGGCAAAGATAAGCTTTTATTTGGATTATCAATTTTTGGAAGTTTTAACACGCTTTCACTACTCAATCTTTTTAAAAAAGTGTCCTTACAAATGAGAAACTACTATGGTAATTTGTTTAATTCTATTTTGTGCCAAAAAATGCTCAAGTATAGAAAATAGAATAGAACCTATTCTTCTTTTACCCAAATCGTATTATCTTCTATACGTTTAAGAGTTTTATTGTTTATAATTTCAAATGAAACGTTGAAATTAAATTTTGATGATTTATTGAATTTGATAATACTTTTGTTTATTACATAAGAGGTTTCATAAACAATATCACCTCCAGTAATAGAAATAGGGCTAACATTTGAATCATTAACAAAATTAATAAATAAAGTACAATGTATTTCAGGGTTACCACCATTATCACAATTAGGAATATTATATGTAAACATTCCATTGATATCAAAAGGAGAATTATCTTCTTTTGTACAAGAGGTGAAAATTAATATAGAAAATAAAATAAAGATAAAATTTTTCATAATACAAATAGTATTTATTTGTAGATGAATATTATAACAAAAGGTTGCGTCAAATTATTTCCTCAAATTCCCAATTCGTTCTAACAAAGTAGGGTGCGAATAATGCATAAAAACATAAGCAGGATGTGGCGTTAAATTACTCAAACTATTTTTAGATAGCTTTTTTAGAGAAGTAATTAAAGGTTCAGCTTTATAGGTGTTTTTAGCATAATCATCGGCTTGGTATTCAAACTTTCTGGAAAATACATTCATAATCAATCCCGTAATTTCAGAAATAGGAGAGTAGAGTAACCCGAAAGCAATTAAACCAATATGGAAGCTAGGTATTTCTACTCCAAGAGCATTTGATAAAAGTGGGTTAGAAATGAATAATGATAAAATGTAAAGTGTTAGCCCAGTTAATAAAATTGAAGCAAACAAATTAAAAATAATGTGTTTCTTTTTGTAGTGACCTATTTCATGTGCTAAAACTGCAACAATTTCATCATCATCTAAATCGTTTATCAAAGTATCATAAAGTGTTACGCGTTTTTCACTTCCAAAACCAGAAAAATAAGCGTTGGCTTTAGTGCTACGTTTAGAACCGTCTATTACAAAAATCTTATCAAGCTTAAATCCTACGGTTTGGGCATATTCAGAAATGTTGTCACGTAGACTTCCAGTTTCTAAAGGCGTTTGTTTGTTAAATAAAGGCACAATAAGTTTAGAGTAAAACATATTCATAAACAAGGTAAAAAGGGCAACTAACCCCCAAGCATATAACCAAAAATTTGCTCCAGTAGCTTGATAAAACCAAATGATTAAAGCTAAAATCCCACCACCAATGAGCACCATCATTAGCCAACCTTTTATCTTATCAAGAAAAAATGTTTTAACAGTTGTTTTATTAAAGCCAAAATTTTCTTCAATAACAAACGTGCTGTAATAAGAGAAAGGAGTAGTTAATATATCGCTGCCAATCATAATAATGCCGAAGAAAATTAAAGCTATTAGAATAGGGTTGTCACTATAATTTCTAGCTATATTATCAACAAATTCAAACCCATCAAAAAACAAAAAACCTAAGGTTAAAAGAATAGAAAATGAAGAGGTGATTAGCCCGAATTTGTAATTTGTGGCTTTATAATTTTGAGACTTTTTATATTCTGCATCATCATAAACATCTTGTAAATCTTTTGGAAGAGCATCATTAAAATGTTTAGCATTTAATGCATTCAAAACCTTGTCAACTATAAAATTGATTATAATGATACCGATGATAATATAAAAAAGTGTATTTGCTGTCATATGTTTTATTTAAAACGACGTTGTCGTTTGGCCTCAAAAATAAGAATTCCTGCCGCAACTGATACATTCATAGAATCTATTTCTCCCTGCATTGGGATAATAATATTTTGCGTCGAATTATTCAGCCAATCATTGCTTAATCCAGTAGCTTCAGTACCAACAACAATAGCTGTTGGTTTAGCAAAATCTTGTGTGTCATATTCTACTGAAGCTTTTAAAGCGGCGCAGTAAATAGAAATGTTTTTAGCTTTTAAAAAGCTAATAATTTCAGCTGTGGTTCCTGTAGCTATTTTATTTGTAAAAACACATCCAACACTAGATCTTATGATATTAGGGTTGTACAAATCGGTTTTTGGATTTGCAATAATTACAGCATCAACATTAGCAGCATCGGCAGTTCGTAAAATAGCGCCGATGTTACCTGGTTTTTCAGGAGCTTCTGCTACTAAAATTAAAGGCGTTACAGTTTTAAAAGCTAAATTATCTATACTACTTGCCTTAGTTTTTGCAACAGCTAAAATACCTTCGGTAGTATCTCGATAAGCCAGTTTTTGGTATACTTCTTTAGAAATCTCAATAATGCTTGCTGGTTGATTTATTAAGTCGTTTACCTGATCTAAAGAAAATAATTCAGGATAGAACAAAATGGTTTCTATTTCATATCCCCCTTTTAAAGCTAAAGAAATTTCGCGTTTGCCCTCAATTAAAAATAACCCAGTTTTTTTGCGTTCGCGCGACTTATCTTTTAATTGAGTAAGTTGTCGAATAATTTGGTTTTGTATACTGGTTATTGATTTTGTAGGCAATTGTTTACTAATTTTGTTTCTGCAAATTTACTACAAATATGAAACAACTATTACTATTCAGCTTATTCATTTTGTTTTCTATTTCTATTTATTCACAACAAGGGCCACCACCGCCTTGTGGTATTACATCAGTATATGTTTGTGAAGATGATAGAGATGGTTTTGTAACATTCAATTTAGTTGAATTATTTACTTTTGAAAGTTTTTGTAGAACAGATAAAGGAGAACCAGAGGAATACTATCCTATAGCGTATTATGAGACAGAAGAAGATTTGTATAACGAAACGAACCCAATTATAACCCCTACAGCTTATACTAATATATCAAACCCTCAAGTTATTTATTATAGAGCAAACAAAATCATTCCTGATAATATAGTGTATTTAGCTGCAGTTGATAATTATGTTGAGGTAATACCGTTTCAAAAAGCAAATCAACCTACACCTTTAGTATTATGTGATGTAAATAATAATGGAACAAATACTTTTAAATTGGGTAGTAAGGATACTGAAATCTTGACTGGATTAGATTCTATTAAATATGAGGTTAGGTATTTCGCAACATCTAATGAAGCCCAAAATAGAGAGAATGAATTATCTAGAGATAGTTATGTTAATATTTTAAACCCTCAAACAATTTATGCTAGAATGGATTATAATAATTCTTCTAGTTGCTCAGACATAGTTGCGTTAGATTTAATAGTTCAAGAAACATGTTCAGATATAGCCGTTTATTTAACATCTCAAGTGCCTCCAAGACCTGGATTCGATTATGTCAATTATTTAGTAATTGAAAATAAAGGTTTAGAAACTGTTGCTTCTGGATCAGTTGAGTTTGTTCATGATCCATTATTAACGTTTAATAACGTTAATAATATCGCTTCAGGAAATACAGTGACAAATACAGCAACAGGCTTTACTTTAGATTTTGTAAACCTAGCACCAAATCAACAAGAAACTGTATTAATTAATATGAATGTCCCTGTTCCAACAAGCTTAGGTACCTTATTAACAAATACAGCTACATATTCTGTAATTGATTTATCTATTGATAATAACACATCTGCATTATCTGAAATTGTAATAGGTTCTTACGACCCTAATGACATATTAGAATCTCATGGACCTGAAATTCTTCATAGTGATTTTGAAACTACTGATTATTTATATTACACCATAAGATTCCAAAATGTTGGGACAGCTGATGCTATAAATGTGTCTATTGATAATACTTTAGATTCTCGATTAGATAAATCAACCATTCAAATGCTCTCATCAAGTCATACTAATGTATTTACAAGAACAGATAATCAGTTAAATTGGAAATTTGATAATATTCATTTACCAAGTGAAGATATGGACGAGCCTAATAGCCATGGTTACGTATATTATAAAATAAAGCCTTTAACTGGATATAGTGTTGGCGATATTATACCAAATACAGCCGAGATTTATTTTGATTTTAACCCTGCAGTTGTCACTAATACATTTCAAACAGAATTTGTAACTACACTTTCTAATGAAAAGATTAGTGATTCAGAGTTTGTTTTATTCCCAAATCCAGCAAATAATTTGGTTGAATTAAAATTTAATAAATACTCAAGCAATAGTATTGAAACTAGAATATATAATATTCAAGGAAAAATGATTCTTAGTAATAAAAATCAATTGCAAAATAAAACGGTTCAATTAAATGTTTCTTCTTTAAAAAGTGGATTGTATTTTCTTAAAGTAAATGATGGCGTTAATGAATTTACAAGAAAGTTAATAGTTAAATAAATTAAGGTGTAAATTGTAATACAAGCTTTTAAAAGACGACAAACACATCAAACTAATTTTAAGCAAAATGAAAAGCATATTTCCAGTATTACTAGTATTTTTAATTGCCTCTTGCAAGCAAACACCAGAGGTAAAAACAGAAATAGAAGAAGCAGTAATTACAACGACTTCTAAAACTTACCCAGAAAACATTTCAAAAATATTTAAAGCCCATGGAGGTATTGATACTTGGAATGCTATGGAGAATTTGGTGTTTGAAACTGAGCTTCCTGAAGGCAATGAAAAAACGACAACAGCTTTAAAAAGTAGAAAATCATTAATTGAAACTAATAAATTTAAGATTGGTTTTGATGGCGAAAAAGTTTGGTTAAAACAAGACACATTAACTTATAAAGGCAATGCCAAATTTTATTATAACCTAATGTCTTATTTTTACGCAATGCCTTTTATTCTAGGAGATGATGGTATTATTTACGAAGATGTTGAACCATTAATTTTTGAAGAAAAAGAATATCCAGGAATTAAAATTTCTTATAATGATGGAGTAGGAGAGTCACCAGAAGATGAGTATGTATTGTACTATGATTCTGAGACAAATAAAATGACTTGGTTGAGCTATACAGTTACCTATTTTTCAAAAGAAAAAAGTAAAGAATTTCGTTATATAAAATACAGTAATTGGCAAACTATTGAAGGTTTGTTGCTACCCGAAACGTTAACATGGTATAATTATGAAAATAATAAACCAACAACAAAACGTAGCGATTTAAAGTTTATAAATGTAATTCTATCAAAAGAAAAGCCATCAGATACTTTATTTGAAATACCTGAAGGTGCAAAAATTATTGAATAGTAACTTTAACAAAAAGCTTCGTAAATCCTTACGAAGCTTTTTTGTTTTTATTGATTCTTGAACTTATTTGAATAGCGTTTCCAGAGTTTAGTTTGGTGAGTATCTAAGCTTATTTTTCTACCATCAATAAACGCCTCAATTATAATATTTGTCCGCATATCTAAAGCATCTCCTTCGCTAATAAAAAGGGTTGCACTTTTACCAGTTTCTAAGCTTCCATAGTTAGTGTCAATTCCTAATATTTTAGCAGGATTTAATGTAATAAGTTGCAATGCTTGTTCTTTAGTTAATCCATGAGCAACTGTGGTGCCAGCATAAAAAGGTAAATTTCTGGAATTCATGCGTTCCATTTGTCCACTGGCTTGCAGAGCTACTAAAACACCATTATCAACTAGAAGCTTAGCTTTTTTATAAGGTAAATCATAATCATCATCATCATTATTTGGTCTAGAATGTACACGTTGCAATAGTACAGGAACATTATTTTGCTTTAAAAGATTAGTAATTTTATAAGCGTCTCTGCCTCCAACTATAACCATTTTTGTTATATCATTTTCTTTAGAAAAATTTATAGCGTCAGTAATACCTTTTTCGTCATTAACATTTATATAAAGTGTTTTAGAACCATCAAAAACACCTTGTAAAGCTTCAAAAGGTAAATTAGTTATAGACTCACCTCCTTTATTATAAGCTTTACTTGCTTTAAAATAGTTAGCTACTTCGGAAACTTGATTTGCATATTTTTTATTTATTTTTAGGCCAGGATCTTCTCCAAGCCACCATCGGCCTCTTGTAAAACTATTAGGCCAATACATATGAATGCCATCATTAGTCTTTACAGTAGCATCTTCCCAATTCCAAGCATCAAACTGCACTATTGATGAGGTGCCAGAAATACGACCACCGCGAGGTGTAATCTGCCCTAAAAGAACACCGTTTGGCCGCATAGATTCAATAACTTTAGATTCAGTGTTGTATGCAATTAGACTTCTAATATGTGGATTCCATGTTCCCATTTCTGCATCATCGTCTGTAGCTTTTACTGCATCAATTTCAACTAAACCTAAAGTGGAATTTGGAATTATAAATCCAGGATATATGTGTTTCCCCTTTCCATCTATAATTTCGCCAATACGAGTTATTTTTGTTAAAGCACTTCCAACGAAAGTGATTTTGCCACCATCAAACATGATAAGTGAGTTCTCTATAACTTTGCCATTCCCTAAATGGGCTGTAGCACCTTCAATAGTTATGGCTTTTGTTTGCTTTGGAGCAGGTGTTTGTTGTGCTATTACTATTGAAGAACACAATAACATAACGAATAAGAATATTTTTTTTAAATTTTTCATTTGTAATATGTTTTTAGTGTTGGTAATCGTTATCAATAGAATCGCAGTGTAAATGCTCTTTTATTTTCTTTTTAATAGGTTGTGTTTTTAGACCTTTATTTTTAGCTTGCATCATCATATTAATAAGTTCACTTTTTTCGCTCTTTATTTCTGAGCGCTTTATTTTATCCTGTTTTAAGTCAAAATAAGTTACACCTTCAATAATTGTTTTTTCAGCTTTTGCATAAATAGATAATGGATTGTGCGACCAAAGCACAACATCAGCATCTTTACCGACTTTAATACTACCAACACGTTCATCAATATGTAACAATTTTGCAGGATTTAGTGTAACAAATTTCCAAGCTTCTTCTTCGCTAATAGCACCATATTTAACAGATTTTGCTGCTTCCTGATTTAAACGACGAGACATTTCTCCATCATCACTATTAATAGCAACGGTTACACCAGCATTGTGCATAATGGCTGCGTTATACGGAATAGCATCATTTACTTCATATTTGTAAGCCCACCAATCACTAAATGTTGAACCACCAACACCATGTGCTTTCATTTTATCTGCAACTTTATAACCTTCAAGAATATGTGTAAATGTATTGATGTTAAAATTGAAGCGTTCTGCAACTTTCATAAGCATATTAATTTCGCTTTGCACATAAGAGTGACAGGAAATATAGCGCTCTTTGTTTAAAATTTGAGCAAGCACATCTAGTTCAATATCTTTTCTGTATGGCTTACCACTTTTCTTTAATGCATCATACTCTTTAGCTCTTGTAAAATAATCTATATAAACTTGCTCAACACCCATTCGTGTTTGCGGAAAACGAACTCCGTTTTGATGCCTGGTTTGTTTTACGTTCTCTCCCAAAGCGAATTTTATAAATTTAGGACTACTTTTATAGATTAAATTATTTGCCGTTTCTCCCCATTTTAATTTTATGATAGCAGACCGGCCACCAATTGGATTAGCAGAGCCATGCAATATTTGAATTGAAGTAACGCCTCCTGCTAAATTTCTGTAAATACCAACATCAGTTTCATCAATTACATCTTCAATAGAAACTTCTGCCGATGAGTTTTGTCCGCCTTCATTAATGGATGCAGCAGCAATATGCGAGTGCTCATCAATAATACCTGAAGTTAAATGTTTGTTTTCTGCATCAATAATTTTTGCATTGCTATCTGATAGGTTTTGTCCAATCTTTGCAATTTTCCCATTTTTAATTAAAACGTCTGTGTTTTTTAATATACCTTCTTTTTCGTTAGTCCAAACCGTTGCGTTTTTAAATAAGAGGGCTTCAGCTTTGGGTAATGCTGAAAAGCCATATGAATTATTAGGATAAGTTACAGGGAAAATTTTTTCGCTTTCAGTATCATCTTTATTTGTGGTTTTTTTAGAAACATCTTCTTCTTTAGAATGTTTTGCAAAAAAAGAAAGCTCATTGCCATTAGGCATAATTGTTTTCCCGTTCAGGTTTTTATTAGCATCAACATTGGCTACAACTCTTATAAATTCTTGTTTTGTTGAGTCTGCAGTTGTAAAAGCAATATTTACCCAGTCATCTTTATAAGCTATTCTAGAACCACGCACTTTTTCATTAGAAGTGATTTTGGTTTTTAATTTATTTGATTCACCACTTATAGACATTTTATAAGTTTGACTATTTAAAGAAAATTCATAGTTACCAGTAATGTCCTTGGTATTCATATCTTTTATAACATTTTTATTCCCTTGAACCCAATTTTCAAAAAGCTTGGTTTTTTTATCGAAAATATCGCCAGAAGTAATTAAAAAATTAGCTTGACTCTCGTTTTTTAAAGAACCAATCATTTTAGATTTCCCTAATAGTTGTGCAGGAATTGTAGTTAAAGCTTCCAATGCTTTTTCTTTAGAAAGCCCATGTTTTATAGCATTTAAAAGATGGGCTTTAAATGCATTAGGCGACTTTAAACTGTGCGTTGTTAATGCAAATGTTATGTTGTTTTCTGCTAGCATTTTTGGGTTTGATGGTTTTTGATTCCACGCTCTCATATCTGCTAACGATAAAGTAGATGCTAAAAAAGCATTTTCAACATCGTAAGCTTTTGGGAAGTTTATAGGGATAATTAATGATGCATTAGTTGCTTTTATTTCGGCAATGCGCTCATATTCATCACCACCACCAAGAATAACGTATTGCACATTATGTGCATCACCAACTTTATCGGCTCTTAAAATATTTGCTCTACTGCCAGCATCAAAAATTTGAACTAAATTTTTGTTATGATTTAAAGCCTCTATTGATAAATCTTTAGTTTTATTGTGTCCTTTTGCATACCAATCGGCATCCAAATAAAGTTGACGTAGTAAAGCCATACTTCCCATAATAGAGCTAGGGTAAGCCTGTCTTGAAGTAACACTTTTTCTAAAGGATAAATACTGTCCAGAGCTTACATCTAAAACCCTAGTTTCGTTACCCGCGTTTTCATTTAGTGCAACTAAAGTACCTTGCCCTCTTACAATACCGTCTTGAATGTGCGTGTTAACAATACCAAAGCCAGCATTAATAAGCGCTTTGGCCGATTTAGAGTCGTACTTAAAATTGTTAATTGCTTTGTTTTCTGGCATGACATGGTCATTCCAATAGTATCCAGTTCTACTAGCATCGTATTGAGCAGTTCTACTATTACTTGAAGAACGCTTAGGTTTTTCTATGCCAAAACTCGAATACATGTCTATAAAAGAAGGATAAATACTTTTACCAGAAACATCAATAATCACTGCATTCTTAGGAATATTAACTGATGTTCCGGAAGCTACTACTTTTCCGTTACGAATAAGCAGTGTACCTTTATTAATAACTTGTGTTGGAGTAACAAAAATTTTAGCATTTGTAAATGCGGTATAATTTGTGTTTGTTGCTTTTACTCCGTCATTTTTAGGAAAATAATCTTGTGCATAAAAAGAAAAGCTACACAAAAGTGTGAAGATTAAAAATTGCTTTTTTATCATTATTTGGTTAGTTAAAAATTATCTTTCTAAAGATATAAATTAAGCGAGTAGTTGTGCTGCATTAAATGTTTTTTAACATTTAATTATAAAGACTTATTCTCAAAATAGTTAACCAATAAAGCAACAACATAACTGTAACTTTCCATGCCTTTTTCTTGGCTATTGGCTTTTAAAAAATTGCTATAGAAGAGTTTAAAAAGAGGTTCGGTAGGGTTTTGGTGTGTTTCCCAAAAATCACGGACTTCTTTATAATTTTTTAAAATGCCTTTATTTACGGTTTTTACAATGATTTCATATAAAGCTTCATCACGTCTATATATTTCATTCAAACAAAAACGTAATCCAAATGTATAACCAGTATATTTAAAATAAATATCGTCATTATTTATAGTAGCCAAAGTGCCAATAAAATTGGCTTCATTTTCGGCAGCATAACCTAATTGATGTGCTATTTCGTGTGCCGTTGTAGTAGGGAATTTATAAATAGGAATAATAGCATCAACTTGTGCTTCATTAGTTAAAGGATTCAGGTACCCACTAAACCCCATGTATGTTAAAGGGTAGCTAAATAAAGATTTTTTAACACTTTTTGGTTTGTATTCTAAGTGCGGAAATACTTGTTTTAAATTATCATAACCTTTTTTGGAAATCTCAAAAACCTCCGATTTACTATAAGGAATATCAACTTTTACAGTATCATTGTTTGTTATTTTTAAATGATAGTCATTGGATTTTTCAATTAGCTTTTTAGTCACAGAAACTAATTGTTCGGTTGTATAGTCATGTTTTAAATTAAGATTTTTATGAAGAGGAAGCCTGTAATAATTTAATCCCCAAAACAAATGAAAAGCAAAATAAAAAATCGATACAACAGCAAACACATCAATAAACCATTGCTTAGTGTCTTTTCGTAATCGCTTCCTATTTTTATACAGCCATCTAATTGCGTAAATAATAGCTAATGCGTAAATTAAATCACCAAAAGAAAATGGTAGCCAACCTAATACATATCTAAAAATTTTCGAAATATACGGATACAATCCATTACTGTAATAACTTTCTATAAACTCTGGGTAATGGGCTAACCATTTAACTGTTATATATTGTGGAATCAGTAAAAGTGCAATACTTATTTTTTTGTTCTTCAACATCTTTCAAAAGTAATAAAAATTTGTACCCAATGGCATTTGTTTGTCTATTAAGGTTTCTTCCTGCTTTTCGCTATATCTTTTTTTCGTGCCTCAAAAAAGGATGTCACTTCAATCAGGATTAGCTGCCAGAATCTGTGCATTTTTGTTACCTTTACGCAACTTAATAAAAATAACAATGAACTCAGAAATAAGACAACTTCAACCGCAACAACTTTGGAATAAATTTGCAGATTTAAATGCAGTACCTCGTGCATCCAAAAAAGAAGAACGCGTTATTGCCTTTATGAAAGATTTTGGTAAAAATCTAGGATTAGAAACTATTGAGGATGAAGTTGGGAATGTTATTATAAAAAAGCCAGCAACCCTTGGAATGGAAGACCGAGTTACTATTGTAATGCAATCGCATTTAGATATGGTACACCAAAAAAATAATGATACAGTTTTTGATTTTGACACTCAAGGTATTGATATGTTTGTAGAAGGAGATTGGGTAAAAGCAAAAGGAACAACTTTAGGAGCCGATAACGGCTTGGGTGTTGCCACTATAATGGCAATATTAGAAAGTGTGGACATACCACACCCAGCCATTGAAGCCTTGTTTACAATTGATGAAGAAACAGGAATGACGGGAGCTATGGGCTTAAAAGGAGGCTTACTTGAAGGTGAAATATTATTGAACTTAGACACAGAAGAGGATGACGAAATAGGAGTAGGTTGTGCAGGTGGTGTAGATGTTACAGCTACTAGAAGTTATACTGAAGAAGATACGCCCGAATTTAAAATAGGTTATACTATAACTGTAAAAGGTTTACAAGGGGGGCACTCTGGTATGCAAATTCACGAAGGCTTAGGGAATTCTAATAAAATTTTGAACCGTATTTTATTTGATGGTTTCGAGAATTTTGGATTACGAGTTTCTGAAATTGATGGAGGGAGTTTGCGTAATGCTATTCCAAGAGAAAGTAAAGCTATTGTAGCAATTGATGCAGTTCATGAAGAAGCATTTTTATTAGAAGTCGCTCAACAAACTGGAATCATTAAAAAAGAACTTAAAACCATGGAGCCTGATTTAGAAATCACTGTATCTAAAGCTGAGACTCCAAATAAAATAATGGATTTAGGGGGTCAAGAAGGTGTGACTAGGGCATTGTATGCTGCATTAAATGGAGTTTATAGGATGAGTGCTGATATTCCGGACTTGGTAGAAACATCAAACAATATTGCACGAGTTATTATTAAAGAGGGTAATATCCATATTGGATGTTTAACACGCTCATCGGTCGAGAGCTCTAAAATGGATTTGGCAAATACACTTCGTGCTACTTTTGAGTTAACTGGATGTGAAGTTGAGTTCTCTGGCGATTACCCAGGCTGGACACCTAATATGGATTCTGCTATTTTAAAAGTAATGACTAAATTATATGAAGATTTAAATGGAGAAAAGCCTCATGTAGCTGCTTGTCATGCAGGATTAGAGTGTGGTATTCTTGGAACTAATTACCCTACTATGGATATGATTAGTTTTGGTCCAAATATAAAAGGAGCGCACTCACCAGATGAACGTGCTCAAATTTCATCAGCTCAGAAATATTGGAAATTTGTGCTGGAGATTTTGAAGAGTATTCCGAAAGGATAATTTTATATAAATATCCATTTATATTAGCTTTTAAAGTTTGTCTATTTGATTGCAAATTTGTTTATCTGTACAGATTTTTTCATTGGTTTATATGTTTTTTTGCATTATATTTAATGTTAATATTAGATATATGTTAATTAATTAATAAAATTTATTTAGATTTGAAGTCCCTAATTATTAAAATTCTAACCTTAACTAAGTAATAATTTAGTTCTTGAATGAATAAAGTAGCCAGTATAAATAATGAAGAATTTATTAGTTTAATAAATGAAGGCAATGTTGCTGCTTTCGAAATATTATTTAAGTTATACCGCTCAAAATTATTATACATAGCTTCACAGTATATTGCAAGTAAAGAAGATGCCGAAGAAATAATTCAAAATGTCTTTATTAAGGTTTGGTCCAAAAAAAATGTACAGTCTAATATAAATGGATATTTATATAAAGTTACTAGAAATGCATGTTTAGACTACTTAAGAACAAAAAAACAATTACTAAATATTGAAAACAATTTAAATCAATTAGAAGCTTCAATAAATCATACAGCTTTTTCAGATGATACAGCATCTCTTCTTATAGAAAAAGAATTATATGAAGCTGTTTTGAAATCAATAGATTTACTTCCTCCTAAATGCAAAGATGTGTTTGTTAAAAGCCGCATAGAAGGGCTTAACCATAAAGAAATTTCCCAGAAAATGGATATTTCGACAAAAACTATTGAAACACATATAACTAAGGCTCTTAAGCATTTACGTGTTTCTCTACGTGAATTTTTACCATTTTTATAATTTTTTTGAATTAAAATGACTTTTGACTAAGGGGTACCCTTAATTAAATACGTCATATATATAACTGTCCACATTATAATGAATAAAAAGCAATTATTAAGATATTTAAAAGGTGATATGGATTCTGTCGAAAAAAGAAAAACGATAGAATGGATAAGAAAAAGCCCAGAAAACCATAAAGTGTTTAATATCTTAAAAGCAGAATACATTGCTTCAACATTTAAAGATGTTCCAAATAACAATAGTGATTTCTTTTTTGAAAGATTTAAAAATATAATAAAGAAAAGAAAACTTGATAAATATTTGTACGCCGCTGCATCTATATTTGTATTGTTTTTGTTTTTATGGAATGCAAACAATAAATCTAATAATACAGTTATACAAGATAACCCTCAAGTTGTTAGTACAAACATAATTCCTGAGGAAATCAATCTCATAACATATAGAGGAGATAAAAAAGAAATTTACCTTCCTGACGGCTCTAAGATTGTCTTAAATGCTGAGAGCGAATTAATATATCCAAAAGAGTTTAATGATAGTATAAGAGAAGTTACACTTATTGGTGAAGCTTTTTTTGATATTAAAAGAAATGTAAACAAACCTTTTATAGTTAATACTAATAGTATCAAAATAAAAGTTTTAGGAACTTCGTTTAATGTTAAATCTTATGATAAAGATAAAAAGGTCGAGACTACATTGGTAACTGGTAAAGTGGAATTGATTAAAGACAAAGAAACACCTATTGTATTAGCACCTTCGCAAAAAGCAGTTTTTTATAAAAAGGAAAACAAACTAGAAATTGAAGAAGTAAAATCTTTAGAGGTCGTAGCCTGGAAAGAAGGAAAGCTGATATTTAAGAAAACATCATTACAAGAAGTTGTAATTGATTTAGAAAGAAAATACAACGTTAAAATTAATATTAATTCACAAAAACTATTAAACTATGAGTATACAGGAACATTTGACAACCTAAGTATTGATGAAGTACTTAAATTATTAACTATTTCGTCCCCAATTGAGTACTCCATCAAAAACGGAAAAATTATACTAGAATAAAAAAATTTTAATCTAAACCTGCAAAAAAAAAAAGAGAATGCTGCCACATTCCCTTTTATGATTAAAATTATTACCCTAGTTGAGTAATAACAAATTAAACCAAGCAAAATTATGAAAAAAAATGACACTAAATTTTTGTCACAAAAAAATCTTTTACGGATTATGAAAATTTACACCCTCTTGCTTTTTGTTTCTATGGCAAAACTGTTTGCAGTTGAGGCCAATGGGCAGAATGTAACTATTAATGTAAAGAATGCTGAACTTAAAACTGTTTTTACAGAAATTGAGTCTTTAACCAATTTCAATTTCTTTTATAACAACAGTTTAGTTGACGTATCTAAAAAAGTTTCTTTAAATGCCACTAATGAAGAATTAGATTTAGTTCTTGTTAATTTATTTAAAGACACACATATAGATTACAGACTTTTAAAGGATCAAATAATATTATTTCCTAAGAATGATGAATCAGTGATTAAAGTCATTGAAGATTTAATTAAAAATGAAAATTTAGACAAGGAAATTGAAGCTATTATTAAAGATGCTCTTCAGAATGAGATAAAAGGAACAGTAATAGATGCTGGAGGTATACCCCTTGCAGGTGTTAATATTATTATTCAAGGTACATCTTCTGGAACACAAACAAATTTTGATGGAGAGTATAGCATCCAAGCAAATGCTGGAGATGTTTTAGAGTTTTCTTACATAGGATTTAAAACGCAATCGATTACAGTTGGAGATTCTAACACTGTTAATATCACTATGGAAGAAGATGCTAGTCAACTAGATGAAGTTGTTGTAACAGCATTAGGTATTAAGAGAGACGAAAAAACATTAACCTATGCGCAGCAAACCGTAGATGGTGAGTCTCTTACGCTTTCAAGAGATGTTAACCCTGTAAGTGGATTAAATGGTAGAGCAGCAGGTGTAGAGTTACGTAAGAGTAGCTCAGGACCTGGAGGATCTACTAAAATTCAAATTAGAGGTAGTAAATCCTTAAGTGGAGATAGTTCACCACTAATTGTAATTGATGGTATACCAATGGTTAATAATAGAGGTAACCAACCTGGATTGTGGGATGGAGTTGACCAAGGAGATGGTTTATCTCAATTAAACCCTGATGATATTGAAAGTATGAGTATCTTAAGAGGTGCTAATGCGGCCATACTTTATGGTAGTCAAGGTGCTAATGGTGTTGTGGTTATTACAACTAAAAGTGGTAAAGAGGGCGCAGCAACTGTTAAAGTTAATTCAGGAATTACATTTGAAAGTGTTATTGATACACCCGAGCTTCAATTCAGATATGGAAGTGAAGGCGGAGCTAAAGAAAGTTGGTCTTATACTCAAGGTAATTATGATAACACTTTTGTAGATGATTATTTTGAAACTGGAACAAATTATTTTAACTCTGTTTCTGTAAGTGGCGGTAATGCTAAAACACAAGCCTATTTTTCTTATGCCAACACGTCTTCAACGGGTATCACACCAAATAATACCTATGGTAAGCACAATGTCTCTTTTAAGCAATCAACGAAGCTTTTTAATGATAAAGTTAAAATAACTTCAAACATTATTTTAGCCAAGGAAAAGACAAACGGACGTAGTAGAGCAGGTTATTATAACAATCCTTTAACTGGTTTATATTGGTTTCCAAGAGATAAGAATTTTGATGATTATAAGAATAATTATAGATTATTTAATGCTGCAAGAAATACTTATACACAGAATTGGGATGATTTAATTGGTGGTCCTGATCACTTACAATCAAACCCTTATTGGTTACTTAATGAAGAAAAGCAAATTGATAAAACCAATAGAGCTATTGCAAGTTTAAATATAGAGTATGATATAAGTGAAAAATTAAAATTACAAGTAAGAGGTAACTATGATTATGCGGTTAAAGAATTTAACAATCAAAGAAATGCTGGAGGAAATACTACTACAGTACCATCGAATGGTCGTTGGATTTATGAAAAGTATGATGACACCAGTAGTTATTTAGATGCTATTTTAAGTTATGACACAGCCCTTGGCGAAGATTTTACACTAACTGCGTTAGCGGGTGGAACTAACCAAAGAACAGTATTTGGTAATGGTGTTTGGGTAGATACAGGAGGCAGTGCCGATGGATTGGCTTATGCTAATGAATTTTATTTTGAAAACCTTTTACCAGTGGTTCAAGTGCGCTCAAATGTACCAGGTAAGTTGAGTAGACAAGAAAAACAATCCTTATTTGGTAATGTTACTTTAGGTTATAAAGAAATGATTTTTGCAGATTTTGCAGGTAGAAATGACTGGGCGTCAACTTTAGCACTTACTGGAAATGATTCATATTTTTATTCATCTGCTGGTTTAACAGTTATTTTAAGCGAGATGTTTGAGATGCCTGAATTTATTAGTTTTGCTAAAGTTAGAGGGTCTTTTGCTAGAGTAGGTAATGAAGTACCTTACAATAGAATATTCCCAAGACATACAATTAATAGTGATGGTTCAGTAAACTTTAATACGGTTAAGCCATTTACAGATGCAAAACCGGAAATTATTACAACCTCTGAGATTGGTTTAGATTTTAGACTATTTGATGGCCGATTAGGTCTTGATTTTACATACTATGATATAACTAGTAAAGATCAATTTATTCAAGTTAACCAACCTATAGAAGATTTTACTTCGTTTTTTGTAAATGCGGGTGAAATAAACAATAAGGGTGTAGAAATTACACTTTCTGGAAAACCTATAGTAACTGAAGATTTTACTTGGACAACAGCATTAAATTATTCTAAAAACACCAATAAAATTATTGAGTTACACCCAGATACTCAATCAATAGGTCAAGGTGGAGCTGAAGGGATTAATGTTAGATTAGTTGAAGGTGGATCAATTAGTGATATCTATGCCTTTAAATTTTTAAGAGATGATCAAGGTAGAATTATACTTGACGATGGAGATGGAAGACCAAGAAAAACGGCAACAAGAGAATTAATAGGTAACGCAGAACCAGATTATATTTTAGGCTGGAATAACACAGTTAATTATAAAGATTTTTCTCTTAATGTATTGATTAATGGTAAGTTCGGCGGATTTACTGCTAGTCAAACAGAAGCATTATTAGATGGTTATGGTGTGTCTGAGAGATCTGCTGCTGCAAGAGACAGAGGTTTCGAGCATATTAACGCGGTACAAAATGGTGTTGCTGTGACGCAAATAGATCCATTTACATATTACGATGCCATTGGTGGTAGAAATGGTATTGATGAACCTCATATTTATGATAGAACTAATGTAAGGTTAGCTCAATTAGCACTTTCTTATAATATCAATGTAGATAAATTTGATTGGCTTAAAAATGCATCACTTTCTTTTATAGGGAATAACTTATTCTTTTTCTATAAAGATGCACCTTATGATCCTGAATTATCGCAAGGTACAGGTAGAAACGATCCTGGTGTAGATAATTTTAATTTACCATCAACTAGGACGTATGGTCTAAACTTAAGTTTAACATTTTAATAAGTAAGACATGAAAAAAATAATATATATATTTATTGTAGCACTTTTATTTAATATAACTGCTTGTACAGATAATTTTGAGGGCTTAAACGAAAACCCTTATCAAGTTACTGATGAATCATTACAACAAGATTTTAATAATGTGGGAGCATTTTATCCACCAATGTTAAAAAACTTATTTGGTCATCAAATCGAACACAATTTATCTCATGATTCATGGGTAAGGCACTTAGCTACGCCAACCCCATTTGTTGGAGGTATTAATAACACAACTTACTATATCCGTTGGAATACATACTGGAATAGAATTTATGGACAAATTATGTCACCAGCTGCTCAAGTTACAAAAGTTGCAATAGCAGAAGACTACCCAGTTTTTGTAGAATGGGCTAAGTTGATAAAAATACTGGGAATGTCTAGATTAACAGCATATCATGGTCCAGTAATATTCACGAAGTTTGGAGAGGAGCCAGCTACTTATGATTCTGAACCAGTACTTTACAATGCCTTTTTTACTCAGTTAGATGAAATTCAGGCAGTTTTCAATGCTAATATGGATTATACTGGACTAGGTAAGTTTGATGCTAGTTATGGAGGAAATATTGCGCAATGGAATAAATTAGTAAATAGTATGAGATTGAGATTGGCAATTAGATTGTCAAAAGTTGATCCTGCATTAGCTAAAACTCAAGGCGAAAAGGCATTAAGTGAACCAGGAGGATTAATTGAAACCAATGGGGATAATTTTATGGTATCTTTATATGGTGCTGTTTTTCCACCGGTAACTATTAGCTTTGGTTGGGGAGATACTAGAATGAGTGCTTCTATGGAGTCTATCTTAATCGGGTATGATGATCCTAGAATTTCTAAATTCTTTGATCCTGCAACAGATGATACTTTATATCCAGATCATCCAGGTCATCCTTATAAAGGTATTAGAAACGGAGCAGAACTGGTAGCTAAAGGAGATCGATTATCTTATTCAAATATTAGTTCTGATTTTAAAACCGTAGAAAGCAGACGCTTTTTCACTGCTGCAGAAGTTAAATTCTTAAAAGCTGAGGCTGCCTTAAGAGGTTGGGCTGGCGCTGGTACTGCACAAGAAAATTATGAAGCTGGTGTTAATGCTTCTTTTGAAGATTGGGGAGCTGGAGGAGCAGCAGCTTATTTAGCTGATAATACTAGTTTGCCTATAGATTATGATGACCCTAAAGCTACTGGAGCTGTAAATGATTTTGTAACTAGAATTACAAATACAGTAGCATGGGATGAAGCCGCTGATAATGAGATTAAACTAGAAAAAATCATTACTCAAAAATGGATTAATGCTTATACGAATTCAATTGAACCGTGGGTTGATCACAGAAGAACAGGGTACCCTAAATTACCTTACAATTACAAAAATGATAGTAATTCAGATTGGGGAGTAATACCAGCAGATGATTTCTTAAGAAGACAAGTGTTTTTAACAAGTCAAAGAGAAAATAATGCTGCTTCCGTGGCAGAGGCTACAGGTTTCCTAGGCGGACCAGATGAAATAGGAACAAGACTTTGGTGGGACACCGGAGGACCGAATTTTTAGTTTTTTTTTTTGAATCTAAAAGAGTTGTTTAAATCTGTTTAAACAACTCTTTTTATTTAATTTTATATATTCCAATAATTTTTGTACGGATAATCTTTAAATAAATATGATTAAGAAACATAAATTTATAATCTCCAGTTTAGTAGTTTTATTATTTTTTAGTAGTTGTAAAGATAACTCAATTGAAATGATGAAAAGTGATAGCATGTTTGCTGCTATACCAACTAATCATTCAAATTTACTTTTCAAAAATACTGTTGTACAAACCAGAGAGAATAACCATATGATAAATTCTGCATTTATATCTGGTGGAGGTGTTGCAGTTGGAGATATAAATCAAGATGGTTTACAAGATGTGTTTTTTACAGGAAATCAAGTTAGTGATAAACTTTTTTTAAATAAAGGAGATTTTGAATTTAAAGATATTTCTCAAAAGGCAGGCATTACCCCAGATAATAAATGGTCAACTGGAGTAACATTTGTTGATATAGATGATGATGGCGACCAAGATATTTATGTTTGTCGTTTTGTGTATTTGGAAAATGAAAAGAGTGCTAATCAACTTTATATTAATAATGGAGATCTTACATTTACCGAACAAGCTGCTTCTTTCGGTTTAGCAGATAAGGGGTTTTCTATACAAGCCACATTTTTCGATTTTGATAAAGATGGTTTAATAGATGTTTACATTGTAAATCAACCTCCAAGTATTCCTGGTATTGGAGATAAACTCAATCTCTCCCAATTCTCCGATATTCTGTTTAGTGATAGACTATACAAAAATATGGGTAATGGTAAGTTTGAAGATTATACGATAAAAGCCAACGTTAGAAACTTTGGTTTTGGTCTTTCAGCAACTACATCTGATTTAAATAATGATGGTTGGGAAGACATATACGTTACTAACGATTTTGATGTTGCTGATCAAATATATATCAATCAAAAAAACGGCACATTTAAAGATGTTATTCATAATTCTACTAAGCATATTTCAAATTTTAGTATGGGAAGTGATATTGCTGATTATGATAATGATGGAAATTTAGATGTTATAGTTGTTGATATGATGGCGGAAGACCATAAGCGAATAAAAACAAACATGGGAGGCATGCAACCCGAAAAATTTTGGCAAATTGTCAATAATGGAGGGCATTATCAATATATGTTTAATACGCTACAAAGGAACAATGGTAATGGTACTTTTAGTGACCTAGGACAATTAGGAGGTGTTACAAATACAGACTGGAGTTGGGCCCCTTTATTTGCAGATTTCGATAATGATGGAAATAAAGATCTTTTTATTACAAATGGAGTAAAGAGTAATAACCGTAATAGTGACTTAGTAGTAACTTATGAAAAAAGAATAGATAGCATTAAGCTCTTAGCGCAACAAAGAAGAGTAAACCCAGCTAGAATGATAGATGTAATGGACTTTGCTAATTTAGCTCCTACTGACAAACTATCAAATTATATTTATAAAAATAATGGAGATCTCACTTTTACTAACAAAGTGAAAGATTGGGGGATAGAAACTCCAACATTATCAAATGGTGCAGCTTATGCTGATTTTGATTTAGACGGGGACCTAGATTTGGTAATTAATAATATTGATGATAATGCAATGCTCTACAGAAATCATGCCGTAGAAAACGGTATTGGAAACTATGTAAGATTCAAAATTGCTCCAAAAAAAGGTCAAATAATTTATGGTACAAAAATAACACTGTATCAAGCCAACAAGGTTTGGCAAGTGAGCCAAATATCTAATGCTAGAGGCTACATGTCAAAAAGCGAAGATATTCTACATTTTGGGGTTGGAGATGCTAGTAAAATTGATAAGGCAATAATAGAATGGCAAGATGGTAGTAAAACTACTCTTAATGATTTGGCCATTAATCAAGTACACGAAATTTCTTTGTCTAATGCAGAAAGTAAAGAAGCTTTAGAATCAAATAAAAAGCCAATTTTTAAAGAAATTACTAAAGCTATAAAATTAGATCAAATAAGACATATAGAGAATGATCATGATGATTATGCATATGAAATACTATTACCACATAAAATGTCACAATTTGGACCTTCATTAGCCGTTGGAGATGTTAATGGTGATAATAAAGAAGACTTTTTTTTAGGTGGAGCAGCAGGAATCTCTGGTAGATTGTTTTTGCAAAATAATAAAGGAACTTTTGATGAGATTGAAGAAGGTGGTTGGACTCAAGATAAGGCTAGTGAAGATATGGGAATAGAACTGATAGATGTAGATGGGGATAAAGATTTAGACTTATTTGTTGTTAGTGGAGGAAATGAATTCAATGAAAATGATAAAGCCTTACAAGACAGGCTTTATATAAATAATGGTAAGGGTAAATTTACCAAAAAGATTAGCGCATTACCTAAATATTTAACAAGCGGATCTTGTGTAATACCAAATGATTTTGATAATGACGGTGATTTAGACTTATTTATAGGAGGACGTTTAACTCCAAAAAAGTATCCTCATGCAGCAAATAGCCATTTATTAGAAAATAAAGGCGGTAAATATGTAGATGTATCAAGTAAAAAAGCTCCAGAGTTTAGTAATTTGGGTATGGTTACATCAGCTAGTTGGTTGGATTATAACAAAGATGGGTTGATTGATTTGGTTGTTGTAGGCGAATGGATGCCAATAACCATTTTTACTCAATCTGAAAGCGGTAACTTTGAGAAGCAGGTTTTAAGTGGTTTAGAAGAAAGTGAAGGTTGGTATTATTCTGTTAAAACAGCAGATATGGATAATGATGGTGATCAAGATATAATTGTAGGTAACCTAGGTTTAAATTATAAATATAAAGCTTCATCTAAAGAACCTTTTGAAGTACATAGTTATGATTTTGATGATAATGGCAGTTTAGACATTGTATTAAGTTATTATGAGCATGGTGTTTCTTTTCCTGTAAGAGGGAAAAGTTGTTCTACACAGCAAATTCCATCATTAAGTGAAAAATTTGAAACGTATGAAGCGTTTGGCGATTCCAATTTGCAAAATATTTATGGTGCCTCATTAGAGACAGCGTTAAATTTGAAGGCTAAAACTTTTGCGTCTGCTTATATAGAAAACGAAGGGAATGGGAACTTCAATATAAAACCATTACCAAGCTTAGCTCAAATATCTTCAATTAATAGTATTCTAGTTAATGATTATGATTCTGATGGTAATAAAGATTTATTGATTTCTGGAAATTTATTTCCAGCTGAAATTGAAACACCGCGTAATGATGCAAGTATAGGCTTACTTTTAAAGGGTAATGGTAAAGGAGAATTTTTACCAGCTTCAATTAAAGAGAGTGGGTTTTATGCACCGAATGATGCCAAGGATATGAAAGTTATTAAAATTGGTGATAAAGAAGTGATTTTAGTTGCTAATAATAACGATTTTCTACAGGCAATTGAACATAATTAAACCACTTCTAAGTAATACGTTAAAAATGAAACATCCTGAACTAAAAATTTTGCTAAGCTGAAGATTAGTTAAGTAGATGTTGCATGTGATATTTTAAAAATAATAAATATAAACACATGAAATTATATTATAAAAAAACCTGTTTATTTTTTTTAGGGGTATGTTGTTTCCTTTTTTCGAATGTAGCATATGCACAAACTGCTACAATAAAAGAGGAAATAAAAACAATTAAAACATATACATTTGATGAGCCTAACCCTTTACCAATACTCAAAGAAAACTCTAAAATATATCCTTATTATAAATTTGAAGGCTATGAGTATACATCCAAAAATAAAGAGTGGAAAGTTGTTACTTTGGAGAATGACTATATTAAATTATGGGTATTACCAGAAGTAGGGGGGAAAGTTTGGGGAGCTATAGAAAAGACTACTGGAGAAGAGTTTATATATAAAAACGATGTCCTTAAATTTAGAAATATTGCCATGCGTGGCCCTTGGACATCTGGAGGAATTGAGTTCAATTTTGGAATTATAGGACATACTCCAGCTACGGCAACACCAGTAGATTATACAATTAAAGAAAATAAAGATGGAAGTGTTAGCTGTATTGTTGGCACTATGGATTTACCCTCAAGAACCGAATGGAGAGTTGAGATTAATTTACAAAAAGACAAAGCTTATTTTGAAACAAAAGCATCGTGGTATAACCCAACACCGTTAAATCAGTCTTATTATAATTGGATGACCGCAGCAGCAGTTGCCAAAAATGATTTAGAATTTTTTATACCAGGTAATAAATACCTTGAACATGGAGGAAATGCAAAACTTTGGCCTATTGATGAAAATGGAAGAACATTATCTCACTATAAAAACAACAATTTTGGGCCACATAAATCTTATCATATTGTAGGTGATTACAAAGACTTTTTTGGAGGTTATTATCATGATACAAACTTTGGTTTTGGCCATTGGTCACCCTATGAAGAAATGCCAGGTCAAAAGCTTTGGTTATGGGCTTTATCACGATCTGGAGGTGTTTGGGAAGATTTACTTACCGATACAGATGGGCAGTACATTGAATTTCAAGCAGGACGACTTTTTAATCAATATTTTCCTGAAAAGGATAAAAACCCTATAACTCAAGCTAATTTTGAGCCCCATGCTATGGATATATGGCGAGAAGTTTGGTTTCCTTTTAAAGATATTGATGGAATGGTTGATGCTTCAGAATATGGTGTGTTAAATGTTCAACACTCTGAAAGTGAATCATACATTGGAGTTAATGCGCTCCAGAGCTTAAATGAAACTATTCACGTGTTTGTTAATGAAAAACAAGTAATAGATGAAAAGCTAAATATGAATCCTATGGATACTTTCTCCAAAACAATACCATCTAAACCTTCAGATAAGATTGAAGTTATTATTGGAGATAATAAATTGAAGTATACAGCAAACTCAGAAGCATCTTTAATAAAAAGACCGTTTTATTCAGACACAACCTTGCAAATTTCAAAAACACAAAAGTTATATACTGATGGTTGGGAAGCCATGAAATATAGAGCTTATGACAAAGCTTTTGAAAGCTTTTCTGCTCTTATTAAAATAGACCCATCGCACCAAGAAGCGTTGGTTAAATTGGCTGAGTTGGAATATAGAAAAACCAATTATAATAAAGCTTTAAGGTATGCCAATACTGTTTTAAGAATGGATACTTACAATCCAGAAGCTAACTATAAAGCAGGAATTATATATCGAGCAAAGAAAGATTATGTTAACGCATTAGAATCTTTTGGATGGGCCGCTAGATCTACTGAATATAGATCGGTGTCTTATGCACAAATGGCAGAAATGCATCTAAGATTAAATAATTATAATAAGGCTAAGGAATATGCCTTAAAAGCTTTAAATTTTAATACTTATAATCTTAATGCTAGAAAAGTATTAATGGTTTTAGCAAGAAAACAAAAAACGCATGAAGCTTTCAAAACCCAATTAGCTACTATTTTAGATATAGATCCTTTAAATCATTTTGCCTTATATGAAAACTATTTATATACTAATGATAACACTTATAAATCAAGTTTAAATAGCGAATTTCCTGTTGAAACTGCAATAGAACTGGCTATGCAATATCAAAAATTAGGAGAAAATGATGAAGCGATTAATGTGTTAAAAGATTTTAAAGGAGATGTAAAAGTAAAACTATGGATGGCCTATTTATTAAAAGAAAAGAGCGTTCATGATAGTAACCAATTATTAGAAGAGGTTCTTGCCATATCTCCTAATTTTGTTTTGCCATATAGAAGAGAAACAATTCCAGTATTAGAATGGGCAATTCAAGAAAAGCAGCATTGGAAATTAAAATTCTATTTAGCTCAAAGCTATATTGCTGTTGGATTGATTGATAAAGGAAAAAAACTCTTGAAAGATAGTTTTAACGAGCCCGACTCTGATGTTTTTTATAGATTTAGAGCGACTTATTTAGAAAGCGAAAATTATACTTTTAGACTTCAAGATTATAAAAAAGCAATTGAGTTAAATAGTAATAATTGGAAAGTATGGGGAGAGCTTATTCAATTTTATTTAATAAATGGTAAATATGATGAAGCATATGCCAATGGGAAAAAAGCGTTTAAAAAGTTTCCAAGTAATTATAATATTGAATTATTATATGCAAAATCATTAGTTGAAGTAAAAAAATATAATCAAAGTTTAAAAGTATTAAAGAACACAGTTGTTTTACCTTCAGAATTAGCAATGATAAGTCGAGATATTTATTTTGATGCACATGTGTTTCTAGCTAATCAATATATCCAAGAGGGGAAGTATACTAAGGCAATTCAGCTTTTAAAAAATTCAAAAGAATGGCCAGAATATTTAGGTGTAGGAAAGCCATATAGTGTGGATGATAGGCTTCAGGATTATTTACTAGCTATATGTTTCGAAAAACTAAAAAATGATGATAAACGAAACAATCTATTAGAGGGTATAATTAATCATACAAATGCAAATAAAGGCGGACGTAACATTAATAAATTATTTAATCTTTTAGCTCTTAAAAAACTAGGGCGCAATGCTGACTTAAATATGTTGGTATCGACTTTAGAAAAGCCAACAAAGAAGGATGATATAACTAATAAGTTAGTACTGGCTATCTTTAAAAAAGATGATGAAAAACTTTCAGAATTGAAAAAGGAAAGTAACCTTAGTGAAGGTTTATGGTCACTTTTAGTTGCATCTTCAGGATACTAGTTTTATTGCCTTACTAAAATAAGAGAAATCTTAGCTATTATTATCCTTATCTGGAACAGGGTCGTATCCTGAGCCACCCCATGGATGGCAACTAAAAATACGTTTTATTGCTAGCCAACCACCTTTAAAAAGCCCATGTTTTTGTAATGCTTCTTTAGAGTAATGAGAACAAGTTGGATTGTACCTACAAGTTGCTGGCGTTAAAGGGGATATCAATGTTTGATAAACTTTTATTAAAAACAAAAACGGCGCAATAAGTAGTTTTTTCAACATCTATTTGTCATTCCCTCATCGGAGAGAATCTATATTAATTGAAACTTAATTTTAAAAGTGAATGCCACTCAACAAAGCGGAATAATCGTTTGATTTAATTAGTCGTAAATGTTGTCCCGTCTTTACCATCTTTAAGTTGAATACCAACAGAGGCTAATTCATCACGAATTTTATCTGACAAAACAAAATCCTTATTTGCCCTAGCTTCTTGCCTCAATTTAATTAACACATCTACTGCTCCTGTAAGCTTATCTGATCCAGAATCTTTTTTGGTTACGTTTTCTAACCCTAAAACATCAAAAACAAAAGCGTTTATAGTTTCCTTTAGTATTTTTAAATCTTTATCGTTTAAACTTTCGGTTCCTTCTTTAACTTGGTTGATGTATTTTGCAGCTTCAAACAAATGAGCTATTAAAATGGGTGAATTAAAATCATCATTCATAGCATCATAACATTTCTGTTTCCATGCATTTACATCTATTGATGATGTTTCAGAGGCTTTTAAACTTTCCATTAAATTTACAGCATCCATCAATCTGTAAAACCCTTTTTCGCTTGCTAATAATCCAGCATCTGTTAAATCTAAAACACTTCGGTAAGACGATTGAGCATTAAAAAAACGTATAACACTTGGAGCATAAGCTTTACTAAAAATAGTATTATTTCCAGACAGTAGTTCGTCAGGATTGATGGTGTTACCCGTTGACTTAGACATACGTTGCCCATTCATTTCTAACATATTGGCGTGCATCCAATACTTTACTGGAGATTTTCCTTTAGCTGCCTCGTTCTGTGCGATTTCACATTCATGATGTGGGAATTTCAAATCCATTCCACCTCCATGAATATCAAATTGCTCGCCTAAATATTTAGTACTCATTGCAGTACACTCTAAGTGCCAGCCAGGAAACCCATCACTCCAAGGTGAAGGCCATCGCATAATATGTTGAGGTTCGGCTTTTTTCCAAAGCGCAAAATCTTGTGGATTTTTTTTATCACTTTGGCCGTCAAGTTCACGGGTATTATGAATTAAATCTTCAAGCTTTCGTTTGCTTAAGATACCGTAGTCATTAGTTTCGTTGTATTTATGTACATCAAAATAAACAGAACCTTTAACTTCGTAAGCAAATCCATTATCTATAATCTTTTCAATTAGCTCAATTTGTTCAATAATATGTCCTGTTGCAGTAGGCTCAATACTTGGAGGTGAAAAATTTAACGTATTTAATATATTATGAAAATCTACCGTATAGCGCTGAACAACTTCCATCGGCTCTATTTGTTCTAAACGTGCTTTTTTGGTGATTTTATCTTCGCCCATATCTGCATCGTTTTCTAAATGTCCAGCATCAGTAATATTTCGCACATAACGTACTTTATAACCCAAATGCTTTAAATACCGAAAAACCATATCAAAAGACATAAAGGTTCTAACATTCCCTAAATGTACATTACTATAAACTGTTGGACCACAAACATACATGCCTACATAACCATCGTTTATAGGTTTGAATGTTTCTTTTTTGCCAGTAAGTGTATTGTATAGTTTTATCTGTTGATTTTGATATAACTGCATTTTGGTTGGTTTAATTTTAAAGGTCTTAATTTAAAATTTAGTGTCTAATTTGATATAATCTAAAAACTCTCTGCGAGTTGCTTCTTCCTTAAATTTACCTCCAAATTCTGAAGTTACAGTACTGCTTTCAATATCTCTAATACCTCTTGAGTTTACACATAAATGTTTAGCATCAATAACGCAAGCAACGTCTTTAGTATCTAAAACTTCTTGTAACTCTTTAACAACTTGAATGGTTAAACGCTCTTGAACTTGAGGTCGTTTTGCAAAATAATCAACTATGCGGTTCATTTTTGATAAGCCAACAACAGTACCGTTTGAAATATATGCAATGTGCGCTTTTCCAACAATTGGTAATAAATGATGTTCGCAAGTTGAATATACCGTAATGTTTTTTTCAACTAACATTTCCCCATATTTATACTTGTTATCAAAAGTAGATGCACTTGGTTTTTTCTTCGGATTTAAGCCTCCAAAAATTTCTTTAACAAACATTTTTGCTACACGATTTGGAGTACCACTTAAGCTATCGTCACTTAAATCTAAGCCTAAAGTTTCCATGATGTGGCGTACATCGTCTTTAATGATGTCTATCTTTTCTTCGTTAGAAAGTTTAAAAGCATCATTACGTAACGGTGTATTTGATGAAGTTCCAATATGGTCGTCTCCTAAAGATTCAAAATCTTCTATTTTATTTTCAATTTTCATCAGTTAAAAAAATCTTATTTTAAGTCTGCAAAGATAAACAAAACACTTTTGTTATGTTTTGTATTAACAAACAATTAATTGTTAAGTAATACCATGGTTTTTTATACGTGGTATTAAATTTAGTATGTTATTCTCGAAAAAACGAGAATTTATGTGTTTGTCTGTTTTTTAATAGTTTAATTACATTTAAATAAAAAGCTTGAATATTTTGTATTCAAGCTTTAAAAAAAACGATTTATATTTTTTAGATATTGAAACTTAACGAAAGTGTGAGGTTAGAATTTGTTCTATCAATAAGTGCAACATCTGTTAAGCCTACATTATAAAGAGGTGTTTCTGACGTTCTATTAGATTGATCATAAGTAATATCTAATTTTGTGTTTCCGAAGTTATAACCAATTCCGAAAGAGTAGCCTGTTAAATCACCTACTGTTACGCCATTTTTATATGGACTTTCTTCAAAACGATAACCACCTCTAAAACTAAACTCTTTGTGCTTATATTCGCCACCAATTCTATAAGTTGAGGCATCAGTAAGCATATTATTAATGTTATTGTTTACATTAGTGAAATCATTTTCAGGTTTAAATTTTGTGCTACTATAGTCTTTGCGAGAATAATCGAAACTAATTAAACCTTGTGTTCCGAAGACATAAGCAAAACTTCCAGTAACTTTTGAAGGTGTTTGTAATTTGTATTGAGGGTAAATATTAATTATTTGTGGGTTTACTACTTGAGTTACATTGGTTCCAGCATCATCTCTTACTGTTGCTAAGTATTGAGTGGTTTCTTCTTCAATAGTATACCAGGTAGGAGAGTCGTATGTTAATCCAACTCTAAACTCTGGACTTAATTTTAAAATACCACCTAATTGAAAAGAGAAACCGTTTCCTGTTGTAGATAAATTATTTTCAAATTCAATATCGTTTATAATAGATCCTGCATTAGCATTATCTTCAAAAAGTAATGTAGAACGCTGATAATCTATAAAATGCGAATTTAAGTTTAATCCCAAATATAAATTATCTTCATATTGAGCCGCCATATTGAAGGTGATTTTACCATTATAACCAGTAGATGTATATGTGTAATCATGATTAAAATTACCATTTGCTAAATTTGAAGAATATGCTGTATTTGCATCATCATTTATATCATCTGGTTCTAAAATAAAAGATTCAAACCCTAAAAAGGCTTGCTGATGGGCAAAACCATATAAGTTACCTATATCTGCATAAGCGTCGGTAAATGATTCACCATCTAAAGCAGAAATTTCGTCTAATCTTAAACCATCTGCATAGTTTAAAAAATAAAGGTCAATAGATTGATTATTGGTGTTTGTTCCGAAAGCAAACCAATTGTTGTCAAAATCATTAGTTTTATCGTAAGCTATAGCTATAGTAAATTTTCTCCAAGGAGAATCACCTCTATTAGCAAAAACAAATGCTGCACCACCCTGATTTATATCGAAATTTGAATCATTTTTACTACCAGCACCATTAAAATACTGTGTGTCATTAGTAGTTTCTGAATTAGATAACGTAAATGAAGCATGGCTACTACTAAATACTGCAGATCCAGCCGGGTTTAAGCTAACGGCACTCATATCTCCTCCAAGGGCGCCAAAAGCACCGCTTAAAGCTCTAAATCGAGCGGTTCCTTGTATATTGTCTTGCGAATAGCGTAAGGCATCTGTTATATCTTGAGCGTACATTGTAGACATAGATATGATACCTATGAATAGTAAACTTAACTTTTTCATATGTAAATTTTTATTTTTTTAGATTTTATCCGCGTCGTCCTCTTGAAGAACCACCTGAACTTCTACTACTTCCACTTGAACTTCTGCTTGAAGATGATCTTACTCCAGAAGAGCTTGAGCTTCTACTGCTAGAAGACGATGACCTTCTTACTGAAGAGCTTGAGTTAGAGCTTCTTCTACTAGTTCCTGAATTGTAGTTACTAGATGGTCTTGAAGCAGATCTATTTCTCCTTACTGCGGGTGAAGTTGATCTTGTTGTAGAGTTTGCAGCTGGAGAAGCTGTAGAGCGTCGCCTAACTACATTAGTGCCAACACGCGAATTTGTTGAGCGATTTCTATTTATAGTTGAAGAGTTTGAACCACCTCTTCTTGAAGCATAGTATCTCGAATTTGTAGAATTTACACCATTTGAACGCCTAGCTACGCTACCACGTCTACTAGCGTTATAAGCTATTCCAGAGCCATAATAACGATTATTTCCATAATATCTGTTGTTTCTGTAATATGGATAGCCATAGTATCCATAAGATCTAAATCTATATGGGTTGTAAAAAGCCCATCTATTGTTGAAGCCGCCATAGTAAGGAGGGCACCAAAAAGAATCATAATAACCCCAGTTATTCCAACCCCAATTATTCCATCCCCAGCGGTTCCAGTTATTCCAACCCCAGCCAAATCCGGCATTCCA
Source organism: Gaetbulibacter sp. 4G1 (assembly GCF_002741945.1). Lineage (GTDB taxonomy): Bacteria > Bacteroidota > Bacteroidia > Flavobacteriales > Flavobacteriaceae > Wocania_A > Wocania_A spongiicola. The sequence goes on along the minus strand of NZ_MDVN01000020.1, from coordinate 39,533 downwards.
ACCCCAGTTATTCCAACCGTTGTCAATATAGTTTATAGTAACTTGATTATTGTCTTGACCCCAACCACCATAACCTTGATAGTTGTTGTTTATAGAATCGTTTTCAACATAATTATTTCCAACATAAGAATCAATATCTGTAAATACTTCATTATCAGATAAATTTTCATATTCTAAAGCTTTTGTTTTAAAATAGTTTGTATAATAATCGTTTTGTGAATTGTTATTAGTAGCTACAACAGTTTCTTCTTGTTGCACAGGTTTTTCTGAGGCACCATAAATACCATCATTGTCAACTCCTACATATTGATAAGAGCCACATGATGATAAACCAAATAGCAAACCAAGTAATGCTAAAAGTGGCATTTTTCTTTTTAAGTAGTTATTAAATTGCATATCTCCAGAATTTTATTGTTGAACATAACAAAAATAGTTAGTTTTGCTGAACTATTTTTTTATTTAACATAGTCACAATATTTGTGCCAAAACATTGATATGAGCAAAAAACTTACAAGTAGAGCGGATGATTATTCAAAATGGTATAACGAACTTGTTGTTAAGGCTGGTTTAGCGGAGAACTCAGCAGTTAGAGGTTGTATGGTAATTAAACCTTATGGTTATGCAATTTGGGAAAAAATGCAAGCAGAATTAGATAAAATGTTTAAAGAAACTGGACATCAAAACGCTTATTTTCCTCTATTTGTACCAAAAAGCTTGTTTGAGGCTGAAGAAAAAAATGCAGAAGGTTTTGCAAAAGAATGTGCTATTGTAACGCATTATAGATTACAAAATGATCCTGATAAAACAGGAAAACTTAGAGTAGACCCTGAAGCAAAATTAGAGGAAGAATTAATTATTAGACCGACTTCTGAAGCGATTATATGGAATACATACCGTGGTTGGATTCAATCATATAGAGATTTACCACTATTAATTAATCAATGGGCTAATGTAGTGCGCTGGGAAATGCGAACGCGTTTATTTTTGCGTACTGCTGAGTTTTTATGGCAAGAGGGTCATACTGCTCATGAAACAAAGGCAGAAGCAATTGCTGAAACTCAGCAAATGAATCAAGTATATGCTACTTTTGTTGAAAATTTTATGGCCATACCTGTAATACAAGGTGTAAAAACAGAAAGTGAACGTTTCGCAGGAGCTGAAGATACTTATTGTATTGAAGCATTAATGCAAGATGGGAAAGCATTGCAAGCTGGAACATCACATTTTTTAGGTCAGAATTTTGCTAAAGCATTTGATGTAAAGTTTGCTAATAAAGAGGGTAAGCAAGATTATGTATGGGCAACATCATGGGGTGTTTCTACTAGATTAATGGGAGCTTTAATTATGACTCATAGTGATGATAACGGATTAGTCTTGCCTCCTAGTTTAGCACCAAACCAAGTGGTTATTGTACCAATTTATAAAAGTGATGAACAATTGGAAGCAATTACTAATGTGGTTAATGGTATTATGAATGATTTAAGGGGGAATGGTATTACTGTTAAGTTTGATAATAGAACGACTCACAGACCTGGTGCCAAATTTGCGCAGCATGAATTACAAGGCGTCCCTTTGCGTATTGCAATTGGTGCTAGAGATTTAGAAAACGGAACGGTTGAGTTAGCAAGGAGAGATACTTTAACGAAGGAAACAGTGGAACTGAGTAATTTAACAGAAATCGTTAAGGGATTAATGGCTGAAATCCAAGATTCTTTATATAATAAAGCCCTAGATTATAGAAATAATCATATTACAGAAGTTGATACTTTTGATGAGTTTAAAACGGTTTTAGAAACTAAAACAGGTTTTATTTCAGCACATTGGGATGGAACAGCAGAAACTGAAGATAAAATTAAAGAACTAACAAAAGCAACTATTAGATGCATTCCGCTAGATTCTAAGGATGAAGATGGGGTTTGTGTATATAGTGGAAACCCTTCTGAGCGTAGAGTATTGTTTGCAAAAGCGTACTAATGTGATTTTTTTTAAAAAAAAATTATATAGTGCTTGCAACATTTAAAAATAGTTGTATTTTTGCATCCGCAATGGAGACATTGTAAGTTATTTGAAAAGTAATGCAAGTCTAAATTTTAATAATTTATTTGCATACTTAAAACAAATGGCCCGTTCGTCTATCGGCTAGGACGCCAGGTTTTCATCCTGGTAAGAGGGGTTCGATTCCCCTACGGGCTACAATATTTTAATAATAGAAAAGAATAAAATGGCAAATCATAAGTCAGCATTAAAGAGAATTAGAAGTAACGAAGCGAAACGTTTAGTTAATAAGTATCAGCATAAAACAACTCGTAATGCTATTAAAAAATTACGTGAGTTAACGAAGAAAAAAGATGCTGAAAAAATGTTTCCATCTGTAGCTTCTATGATTGATAGATTAGCTAAGAAAAATGTAATACACGCTAATAAAGCGGCTAACTTAAAATCTGGTTTAGCAAAACATATTGCTACTCTATAATTAGATTTAAAGTTTTAAAATATTTAAAAGCTTCTCAGTAATGAGAGGCTTTTTTTATTGGTTTAAGTTAGTTTTAATGCACGTTAGCGATTGTAGAGGAAATCCTTTTTGAGAGGCACGAACAAAAAGATTGAAACGGAAAGCACGACCCTTGGGTAACGCCCAAAAGATAAATATCCACTTAGACGATTTGATGAAGTGATGAAAATAAGTTCAATATGTAAAAAAGGCCTTAGCAATATTAGCTAAGACCTTTTTTTAGTTTGAGTTAGTTATATAATTTCCTTAAACCTAAGTTCAGGATAAATTATCCATTCATTGAAATTAAAAATTCTTCGTTGTTTCTGGTTTGTTTAAAACGTTCGTTAATAAACTCCATAGCTTCAACAGGGTTCATGTCTGCAAGGTATTTGCGCATTACCCACATACGTTGAATAGTATTTGCGTCTAATAAAATATCATCTCTACGCGTACTTGATGATGTTAAATCGATAGCTGGGAAAATTCTACGGTTAGAAATTTTTCTATCTAATTGCAGTTCCATATTACCTGTTCCTTTAAATTCTTCGAAGATAACTTCGTCCATTTTAGAACCTGTTTCAGTTAATGCAGTAGCAATAATAGTTAAAGACCCTCCATTTTCAATATTACGTGCAGCTCCAAAGAAACGCTTTGGTTTGTGTAGTGCATTGGCATCTACACCACCAGAAAGAATTTTTCCAGAAGCTGGTTGCACGGTATTATAAGCACGTGCTAAACGTGTGATAGAATCTAATAAAATAACCACATCGTGACCACATTCTACCAATCGTTTTGCTTTTTCAAGAACAATGTCGGCAATTTTTACATGTTCGTGAGCTTCTTTATCGAAGGTTGAGGCAATAACTTCTCCACGAACATTACGTTGCATATCGGTTACCTCCTCAGGGCGTTCATCAATTAATAAAATCATTTGATAAACTTCTGGATGATTTGCTGCAATAGCGTTTGCTACATCCTTTAATAACATGGTTTTACCTGTTTTTGGTTGCGAAACAATCATACCACGTTGTCCTTTACCAATAGGAGCAAATAAATCCATGATTCTAGTCGAAATGGTACTTTGGCGATCTGCTAAGTTGAACTTCTCCTGTGGGAACAATGGTGTTAAATGTTCAAACGCAACACGGTCTCTAACCACATTAGGATCTTGACCATTAATTTTACTCACTTTTATTAAAGGAAAATATTTTTCTCCTTCTTTTGGTGGTCTTACATGACCCAAAACTGTATCTCCTTTTTTAAGACCAAATAAGCGTATTTGAGATTGTGATACATAAATATCATCTGGCGATGATAAATAATTATAATCAGATGAACGTAAAAAACCATATCCATCTTGCATGATGTCTAAAACACCTTCGCTTTCAATAATAGCATCAAATTCAAAATCTGGTTCACGATAACGGTTTCTACTATCTTTATTACCCTTATCTATATTGCCGTTTTTCTGATTTCTGTGCTGGTTTTTATGCTGTTGATTATTATCTCTTTTTTGATGAGGCTTCTGCTGGTTATCCTTTTGATTATCGTTAGAAGGTCTAGGATTTGGTTTGTGGGCTTGCTTTCTCTCCTCTTTCTTATCTTGAGTAACCTCTGTCGGTTTTACATCTGGAGTTTTAGTTGCTTCCTGAGGTTTTGCTTCTAAAGGTTTTGTTTCCTGCTTTGCTGGTGTATTCTTAACAGGCTTTTGCACACGTTGCCTAGGTTTTCTTGGCTCAGCTTTTTTCTCTTTGGGTGCTTCAGTCTCTTTATTAGGTTCAATTACTGCTGTTACCTTTTTTGGGTCAGCAGCTTGTTGATCGAGTATTTGATAAACTAAATCTAATTTTTTTAATGAGCGGTATTTTGGGACCTTTAATTGTTTTGCAATCTCTTGTAAGTCAGAGAGTTTCTTTTCTTTTAATTGTGAAATTTCAAACATTGATGTTTAATTGAATATATGTTTTTTGAATATAATTTTAGATTTTATTCTGAAAATGATTTCTTTATTTTGAAGAATTAACAACCTGCAATAGTGGTTGTTGTGAATCATTACTGCAATTATACAACTTTATTTTAATTTTTAGGGCTTATTTTATAAAAGAAACTATTATTTTTGCTGTCTAGTTTTTTAAAGCTTATGTTACAACGTATACAAACTATATATCTTTTAATTGCCGCAGGAGTTTCAGCAGGATTAATTTATGTGTTTGAATTATGGATTACATCTGATGACTTAAAAGTATTTGCAGCTGACATTAATTACGTGTTTGCTGGCTTCTTAACATCTGCGTTTTTTTCAATTGTAACAATATTTAGATACAAAAACAGGAAGTCTCAATTTATGTTGGGGCGCCTTAACATCATATTAAACTTTTTTTTACTAGGATTTTTTGTATATCAATCTCTAAACATATCTGGAGAAACGGCGGTTTCTGAGAAAGGTATTGGGATGTTTCTCCCTATTGTTTCTATCGTGTTTTTGGCATTAGCCAATAAGGCCATCAAGAAGGACGAAGATCTCGTAAAATCTGTAGATCGATTACGATAAACCTAACATCTTAGTAGTATTAGTGCGTAAAAGCCCAAGATGAAAATTTTGGGCTTTTTTATTTTTGGGTGTTACCTTTGCATTTCGACTACACTCACTGTCAGCAAAGTAAAAAGGTCAATCAAAGATAAACTACCTTTTATTAAATTCAATAACTTCTAAATTATCAATTTTATTACCATCAATAGTAAAGCGTAACATAGTACGAGTTTTATGAAATCCATGCTTACCAACTGCACCAGGATTCATATGTAATAAATTTAATTTTTTATCAGGCATAACTTTTAAAATATGCGAATGCCCACAAATAAAAAGTTTTGGAGGGTTTTGTTTTATTTTGTCTCTTACTCTAATATTATAAGCTTTTGGGTAGCCACCAATATGAGTAATCCAAACATCAACACCTTCACACATAAAGCGATTATGTTCAGGGAATTCTAACCTAATTTGAGCATCGTCAATATTGCCATAAACCCCGCGCAAAGGCTTTAGTTTTTTTATAGCATCAGTTACTTTTAAATCACCTATATCTCCTGCATGCCACACTTCATCAACTTGCTTTATATATTTTAAAATGTCGTCATCAATATAACTATGTGTATCAGAAAGTAAAAGAATTTTTATCATTTATACCCAACTTGTTTTTTAGTAGTTTAATGGTTGGTAAAGTTATTAATATTTGAGCTAACCTATTCTAAATTTTGAAATAGGAATTTTATTGATTTTGTCAGAAAGATTGGTTAACTTCGTTAATCTAGGTAAATTGATTAAAAAAGCACTTTATCTATACGTTACTAAACCTTTAAAGCGATAATATGAAAGCATGGAATTTTAAAGTAAGAAGTAATTCTCAAGAAATTATTAATAAGCTAAACTCTACGCTTGGTTCTGCTAAGGGATTTGTTTTTGATATGGATCATGATGAAAATGATTCAGTAACATTCAAAATACGTAAAAGAGGTTTATATGCGTTTTACCTGATGTTTATTAACAAAGTCATTTTAAATGGAAAGATTTTAAAAACAGATATAGAGAACGAGACCAACATAGAAATCTCCTTTGCTCAATACTTTTTATGGAAATTGTTAATATTTACTCATATGTTTTTGGGGTTTGGCTTTCTAATTGCGATATTCTCAGGAATGATCAACAATCCTTCATTATTCATGCTAGGAGGGGTCTTACTAGTATTAGGAATTATACTATGGATTGCTGTACAGAAAAAATTTGAAAAAGATGTTCAAGAATATAAAACATTAATTTCTAAAATATTAGAGTTTTAAAACAAAAGAGTTTTTAAATTAATTAAGAAGCTAAGAGGTGATAGATAATGACACCTTCCAACTTAGTATTGACATTTTAAAAGATGTAACAAGAACTCCAAACCAACAGGATAACACCAAAAAATCTTTTAATATATAATTAAGACATCTGTTTTCGTTAGGATAACAAATCTGTCTATCTTTGTTAGTTCATAAAAAATATTAAAAATAGATTGAGGTATTTTATAGAACTTTCTTATAATGGCAGTGCATATCACGGTTGGCAAAATCAACCCACAGCTATATCTGTTCAAGAAGTTTTAGAAAACGCACTATCTACTTTACTAAAAACGCCTATTTCTATAATGGGAGCAGGGCGTACCGATACAGGTGTACATGCATCACAAATGTTTGCTCATTTTGATTTTAATAATGAATTGAATGATACAAACATAATATTTAAGCTAAATTCGTTTTTACCAAAGGACATAGCCATTCATGATTTTTTTAAAGTAAAAGATGATACTCATGTACGTTTTAATGCATCAAGCCGAACGTATTTATATAGAATAACTTTAGAAAAAAATGTATTTACTTTTAATAATGCACTTTATGTAAAACAAGCTTTAGATGTTGAAAGAATGAGAGAAGCTTCAAAAATTTTATTTGATTATAAAGATTTTCAATGCTTTTCAAAAACTAATACCGATGTAAAAACGTATTATTGTAATATAATGAAGGCAGAATGGGTTTTTAAAAATAATGAGCTTCATTTTACAATTAAAGCCGATAGATTTTTGCGAAACATGGTGAGAGCCATTGTTGGAACCATGATTAATATTGGTTTAGGTAAAATAAATGTTGAAGATTTACATGAGATTATAAAATCTAAAAATAGGAGTGAAGCTGGTTTTTCTGTGCCTGCACATGCTTTATATTTAATAAAAATTGAATACCCAGACGATATAAAATTATAAATGAGTAAAAAGAAAGAAAACATTTTTGACGTAAAATTATTCACGCGTCTTTTTCAATATATAAAACCGTATAAAGCGGTATTTTTTGGGTTGATATTATTGGTTGTATTGCTTGCAGTTTTTGGTGCCGCAACTCCAAAAATTACTGAGTTTATTATAGATGACAGTATTGCTGGAGAAAACCCTAAAAAATTCTTGTTTTATATAACCTTAATGTTGAGTGTTTTAATTTTGCAAACACTATTTCAATTTGCATTTATATATTATGCTTCATGGTTAGGTCAAAATTTAGTGATGGATGTTCGTGTAAAGTTGTTTAATCATTTACTTCGTTTTAAAATGAAATACTATGATAACTCTTCGGTTGGAGTTCTTATTACCAGAGCTGTAACTGATATGGAACGTATAGCCGATATCTTTGGTCAAGGTTTATTTATGATTTTTAGGGATTTACTGACTATGATAGTCGTATTTGGTGTTATGCTTTACTCTAATTTAAAGTTGAGTTTGATTGTATTTTTAATGTTGCCGTTATTATTGTATGCAACTCGAATTTTTCAGAAATACATGAAAAAAGCTTTTGAGGAAGTAAGAAACGAAGTATCTAACTTAAATTCGTTTGTGCAAGAACGCTTAACAGGCATGAAAATATTACAGCTTTTTACTCGCGAAGTTACCGAGTATAAAAGTTTTAAAAAAATAAACGAGCGCCATAAGAAAGGCTGGTTAAAAACAGTTTGGTATAATTCAATATTTTTTCCACTTGCAGACTTATCTAGCTCCATAACTGTAGGTTTGGTGGCTTGGTACGGTGGATTAAATGTAGTACTTGAAGGTAGTGTAACCCAAGGAACATTATTTGCATTTATAATGTTTATTCCTATGTTATTTAGACCACTTAGGCAAATAGCCGATAAGTTTAACACACTTCAAATGGGTATGGTCGCCGCAAATAGAGTATTTAAAGTAATAGATACAACATCGCAAATTGATGATACTGGATCACATATAGCAGAAGGTTTTAAAGGAGATATAGCTTTTAAAAATGTTCATTTTAGTTATGTTGAAGACGAAGAAGTTTTAAAAGGGATATCATTTAATGTAAATGCGGGCGAAACTGTGGCAATAGTTGGCGCTACAGGTGCTGGAAAATCTACTATTATTAATTTACTAAATCGTTTTTATGAAATAAATAATGGCGCTATTTGTATTGATGGTATTGATATTAAAGAAGTTACTTTAGAATCATTGCGAACACAAATAGCAGTAGTTTTACAAGATGTGTTTTTATTTGCCGATACTATTTTAAATAATATTACCCTTAATCATCCAGAGATTACTGAAAATCAAGTACATCAAGCTGCAAAAGCTATTGGTATTCATGATTTTATAATGAGTTTACCAAATGGTTATCAATATAATGTAAAAGAACGAGGTGTGATGTTGTCTTCTGGCCAACGTCAATTAATTTCTTTCTTAAGAGCATACGTAACAAACCCAAGTATTTTAGTGTTAGACGAAGCCACTTCGTCTGTCGATTCGTATTCAGAACAGCTTATTCAAAATGCAACTGATAAAATAACAAAAGGGCGTACCTCTATTGTTATTGCTCACCGATTAGCAACTATTAAAAAGGCTGATAAAATTATAGTTATGGATGCTGGTGAAATTGTTGAACAAGGTACCCATGACGAACTACTTAAAAAAGAAAACGGGTATTATAAAAACTTATACGAGGTGCAATTTTTAAAGGAGGAAGTAGCTTAATTATTGTGCCTGTCTTGCTGCTTCAGCTGCAGCTTTTTGTGCTTCAAACATTTCATCAAACATTCCTGATTTTGCAGCAAATATTGCCCCAGCTATTATAAATAGTAACATAATAAAGCCTAGAATACCAATAAATATTAAGGTTCTTATTAACATTTGAGTATTGTTTAAGCCATAAACATGTTTTAAGCAATATGTAAAATATAATATTTGTAAAGGCATAATAAAAAAGCCCATTGCAGTAAAAGAAATTATGTTTAAAGGAACAACTATAATAGTTATTATGGCTATTGAAATAGACATTTGAGCCTGTGCATATAAAAATACAACAAGTAATTCTGTGTAATTTAATTTATTGATTTTAAAGAATACAATTCTTGCAAATAGTGCATAGAATGGTATGTAAAGCATCATAATTAATGATTGATAATCACTAGTGAGCTTAAATATTTTGTCAAACAATGCCTGCTGTTTCTGACCTATTTCTGTGGTAGTATCATAAAAAGTTAAATCAGTTTGAAATTTTTGAATGATAAAAATTTGTAACCCAGCCAGTGTAATGGCAAGCGCAAAATAGCTAATAACATTAACGTATTTTTTTCGAGTACCTCTTATATAACTACCAATAACATCATCTGGTTTCTTGAAAAGAGTTAAAAAAGTTCTTAACAGTTTATTATCATAATTAAAAAACGTTTCGCTTATATGTTCAAATAAGTTTTTAAGCGTAAGTCTGTTTCTTATCACTTTGCCACCACAAACATTGCAGTAGTCACTTTCAGCTGATAATGAAGTATTACAGTTTTTACAATTTATCATTTATGCTTTTTGAATTAAAGTTATAATTATCCCAATAATTACACATATTATAATTATTCCAAAAAATATAACTACTAATGCGATAATAGCTAACATAAAACGAGCTAAAGTATCAAGAAAACTATGATTAAAAACGCGTTTTAGAACATAAAACCAATATATAAACGTGATAATGGATATGCAGCTAGTAATTAGCATATAGTCCAATCCAAAGCATAAAAATATGATAGTGAGAAGACTAGTAACTATTATTATTTGAGCTGAATAATAAAGGTTTAGTACTAAGTGTTCAGTAAAATTTAATTGCTTATCACCAACAATAACATAAGCTAGCCATGTTGATAATGCAGAAAACGGAACGGTTAAAACATAAATTAAACTTTGATAATTATTAATTTGATTATAGTCAAAGTTTGATGGCGAAAACGGATTGTCTTTTTGCTCTGCTAATTTCTTAAAAGAGTCCCCAAAGAGCGCATCCATATTTAAAGCGTCTTTAAAAAAAGTGTTCATTAAAAACAACTGAATCCCTACAAGTGTTAGAGAAATAGCAAAGTATTGAATAACACTTATATATTGTTTTCGTGTACCATTAATATAGCCACTAATAACTAACTCTGGTTTTGTAAATAAGTGAATAAAAGTCTTTAAAAAAATATTATCAATATTTATAAATTGGTCATTAATGTCTTCAAAAATGTTTTTTAAAGTCAGCCTATTTTTAATCACTTTTGCACCACATTCAAGGCAGAATTTTTGATGATTTAAAAGCGAAGTATTACAGTTTTTACAATTCACCTATGCCAAATCTTTTTTAATTATATCATTAAGTTGACTAGTGTTTTCAAATACAACAAACTCACCATCTTTAAAATAAGAAATATGTCCAGTTTCCTCACTAACAGCTATAGCCAACGCATCTGTTTTTTCGGTAACACCAATAGCAGCTCTATGGCGTAGCCCAAAACGTTGCGGTATATTTTTTTCGTTATTAACAGGAAGAATAACACGTGTAGCTTTTACAACATTGTTACTAACTACGATGGCTCCATCATGTAACGGACTATTTTTAAAGAAGATACTTTCTATAATGGGTTGGGTTACTTTTATATTCATTTCGTCTCCAGAAGAAGATAAAAAATCAAGATTGTTATTACGCTCAAAAACAATTAAAGCACCAGTTTTTGAAGCTCCCATTTTAACACAAGCTGAAACAATAGCATCTACATTGGTTTCGTCTCCCGTTTCGTTTTTTATAAATTTAAATTGTTGCATAAACTTTCGCCGCCTACTAAAGTTTGTTGAGCCGACCATAAGCAAAAATTTACGGATTTCGGGTTGAAACACTACTATTAACGCAATAATTCCCACTTTCATAAAACCACCAAAAATACCGGTAAGAAGTTCCATATTTAAAAAGTCAGTTAACCTCCAAACTAAGTAAATGATTATGATGCCAATAAAAATATTGATGGCTACGGTGCCTTTTACAAGTTTATAAATATAGTAGAGTAGTAATGCGACAAGAATAACATCGATAACATCGACTACTGTAAATTTTAAAAGATCTTTAAAAATTTCCAAAGGCAGTGGGTTTTGGTAAATTTAATAAAATATGGTTAATTATGTAGAAACTCTTGATTAGATAATGTTGCATATTGTAAATCTGCTTTTAAAAGTAATGATTTATAAGTGATATAATCTTGAAAAAATAAACCTTCATTGAAATTTAAAAAAATAATGTTCTTACCTGAGTCTAATTTTTTTAAATCATTTAGTATAGTTTCTTTTGTAGATTTAATAATAAAAGGCTTTGAGTTAGAATTTAGAATAGAAATTTCACCTTTCAAATTAATACTGATTGGTTTTATGTTTTCTGAATACTTCAAATCAGAAATTTTTGAAATATATTCTTCAGAAGACTCTTCATGAAAAATCACATCTGTAAATTCAATAAATCCTAAACTCTTTTTACTCGTATCATTACAAGTAAAATAATTTTTAGCATTTTCGTTTTTATGACTGGAATTTTTCTTTTTTTCTTGAAGAAATTTAATATGCGGAATCGCTTGTTTTAAGGTAAGACGTTTGTCTACATTAACTAACCAATTAGTCGTGCTAATTAAATTTTTCCTATTAAGTTCTACACTGTCAGTTTTAGTTTCATCGTAAAATAAATAAGCAGGAGAGACGTCCTTAATTTCTGAAATATTAGAATGATTCATCTCTGGAAGTAAAATTGTTTTTTCTTTTCCACAGGAAAAGAAAACAGATAAAATAATTAAGTAAAATATATACTTCATGACTTCTAACAATCTAATAATCTAGTTAATTTAATACATTCCATAGCCTCTTTAACGTCATGTACCCGTAAAATTGAAGTTCCTTTTTGTAAGGCTACTGTATTTAAAGCAGTGGTTCCATTTAATGCTTCCTTTGCAGAAGTTTCTAATGTTTTATAAATCATAGATTTCCTAGAAATTCCAGCTAGTACAGGCTTATCTAACATTTTAAATAATTCTAATTGATTTAAAACCTCAAAATTTTGCTCTAAAGTTTTTGCAAACCCAAAACCAGGATCAATAATTAAATCAATAATACCTAATTGTTTGGCAGCAAATATTCTTTCAGAAAAATACTTTATTATGTCTTTTGTTATATTATCATAATCGGTTAATTGTTGCATGTTTTTTGGTGTTCCGCGCATGTGCATCATAATGTATGGCACTTTTAGGTTAGCTATAGTTTGCAACATATTATCATCTAAACTTCCTGCAGAAATATCATTAATCATACAAGCTCCAGCCTCAATGCATGATTTAGCAACCGAACTTCTAAAGGTGTCAATTGAAAGTAGTGCTTTAGGAAATTCTTTTAAAACAAAATTAACAATAGGTAAAATTCTTTCCAATTCGTTAATTTCACTAACATGGTCTGCATTTGGTCGTGAGCTGTATGCACCAACATCAATAAACGTGGCACCTTCATTAAGCATTTTTTCTACTTGATTTAAAATGTCTTTTTTATTTTTATAAGTCCCTCCATCATAAAAAGAATCTGGAGTAATGTTTAAAATCCCCATCACTTTCGGAGATGATAAATCAATGAGTTGTCCTTTACAATTTATTGTCATTTGTACAGTTTTGCAAGGTGTTTGTACTAAGTTTAAAACTTTAAACCAGAAACCTTGAACTTTCTAATTATTTATGCGAAATTTACGCAAAATTGAATTTTATTTATGCAAGATACTTCAAAACAATATGATGCGGTAATAGATACTTGTAAAAGTTTATTTATTAAAAAAATGAGTGATTACGGTAGTGCTTGGAGAATTTTAAGGTTACCATCACTTACAGATCAAATTTTTATTAAAGCACAGCGCATAAGAGGGCTTCAACAAAATGCAGTAAGAAAAGTTGATGAGGGAGAAGTAAGTGAGTTTATTGGTATTATAAATTACTGTGTTATGGCGCTTATTCAGTTAGAAAAAGGTGTGGTTGAGCAACCAGATCTGTCTACTGAAGAAGCAACAGAACTATATACAGAGCAAGTAGCAATCACCAAGAAACTTATGGAAGATAAAAACCATGATTATGGCGAGGCGTGGCGAGATATGAGAGTAAGTAGTTTAACTGACTTAATCTTACAAAAATTATTGCGTGTTAAACAAATTGAAGATAATGCAGGAAAAACTTTGGTAAGCGAAGGTATTGATGCTAATTATCAAGATATGATTAATTATGCGATTTTTGCGTTGATTCATTTAAAAGAATAATATGAAAATATTAGTAAGTATAAGTAGAGTTTTTGTTGGTGTATTATTTATATTCTCAGGATTTATAAAGCTTAACGATCCATTAGGATTTTCGTATAAGCTTCAAGAATATTTTAGTGCAGATGTTTTAAACATTCCTTTTTTAGAACCTTATGCATTACTCGTTTCTGTTTTTGTAGTGGTATTTGAAGTGGTTTTAGGTGTGTTTTTGTTGATTGGTTACAAACCCAAATTTACAGTTTGGAGTTTGTTACTAATGATTATATTTTTTACATTTTTAACTTTTTATGCTGCTTATTTTGAAAAAGTAAAAGATTGTGGCTGCTTTGGAGATTTTTTAAAATTAAAACCATGGGAATCTTTTTGGAAAGATGTTGTGCTTTTAGTTTTAATAGTTATTTTATTTATAGGAGTGAAACATATTAATACTATTTTTTCAAAATTGCCAACAACAGTTCTAGCATTACTAAGTTTTATTATAAGTTTATGGTTTGGTTATCATGTGTTAATGCATTTGCCAGCTATCGATTTTAGAGCTTATAAAATTGGAAATAATATTTATGAAGGTATGATTATTCCAGAAGATGCCCCTAAAGCAGTACAAGAATTTACTTGGACATTTAATGTTAACGGAGAAGAAAAAGAGATTGTTACAAATGGAAGCTATCCAAGCGTTGAAGGCGAATATATAAGTGTAGATACTAAGGTGATTAAAGAAGGGTATTCTCCTCCTGTTGTAGATTTTTCTATAGAGTCAAATGACGAAGATTTAACTCAACAATTTTTAAATGAAGAAAACCTAATAGTAATTGTATCTTACAGTCTAGAAAAAATAGAAAGAGAAGGTATTGAAACATTAAAAACCACAACAGATCGAGCTATTAAAAATGGTTATAAAGTTATAGGCTTAACAGCATCTGGAGAAGCAGCAAAACAAAGAATTAGCGAAGCTTATAATTTAAATTTTGATTGGTATTTGTGTGATGAAAAAGCATTAAAAACGGTAGTGCGCTCTAATCCAGGTATTCTAGAGTTGGATTCAGGGACTGTTAAGCAAAAATTACATTGGAATGACATTGATGATTTAGAACTGCCTAAAGTTGAAAGAAAGGTTGAATTGGTTAAGGACGATGGAATTTTATATTTGATAGATGATAAAATTTCTTCAAAGGAAGCAGCAGATAGTATAGACTCTAATGACATAAAGGAAGTCAATGTTTCAAAAGATGGATCTGCTACAAAAATGTTAGATTCAATTAATCAAGCTAATAATAGTAATTACAATGGGCTTGTTGAGATTGTATTGAAAAAAGATTCGTGAATTCGTGGCAACTAAAAAAATAAACTGATAAACTATCTTTTAAATAAAACCGGTTACGCATTACTCACATTATTTGGAGTAGTAACTGTTATTTTCTTTTTATTTAATGTACTTCCTGGAGACCCTGCGCAAATGATGCTGGGACAAAATGAGGACAGTGAGCAACTAGCCCTCGTAAAACAAAAATATGGATTTGATAAGCCTGTAAGTACACAATATTTATACTATTTAAACGATTTGCTTCCTATCTCATTTCATTCAAATAATAGTGAAGATTATACCTATTTAAGGGCTAACAAGTACTCAGCAACCAAACTATTTTCAATAGGCAACACTACAACAGTTTTAAAGTTTCCATATTTAAGAGAATCGTTTACAAAGCAAGGTAAAAAAGTAAGTGAAGTACTTGCCGAGACTTTGCCAAACACTTTTGTTTTAGCAGTATCAGCCATTGTGATTGCTATAATTTTAGGTATTCTTTTTGGTGTTATTTCTGCATTGTATAAGGACAAATGGCTAGATAAAACTATTCAGATATTTAGTACTTTAGGTATGAGTGTGCCATCTTTTTTTAGTGCCATTTTATTCGCGTGGTTTTTTGGCTATATATTGCATCAATATACCAATTTAGAAATGACAGGTAGTCTCTATGAATTAGATGATTTTGGGGAATCCATGCATATTAAATGGAAAAATTTAATCCTTCCAGCCATTGTTTTGGGTATTCGTCCATTAGCTGTTGTTATTCAGCTAATGCGTAATAGTCTGTTAGAGGTTTTTAACCAAGATTATATCCGTACCGCAAGGGCAAAGGGATTAAGCGAATTTCAAATTATAAAAAAGCACGCTATAAAAAACGCATTAAATCCTGTGGTTACAGCAATTTCAGGTTGGTTTGCATCCATGCTTGCTGGAGCTGTTTTTGTGGAATATATTTTTGGGTGGAACGGTATAGGAAAAGAAATTGTAAATGCTTTAAATACCTTAGATTTACCTGTAATTATGGGGTCGGTTATAGTAATAGCTACAATGTTTGTAATTATCAACATTTTTGTCGACTTAATCTATGTTTGGTTAGACCCTAAAGTGAAGTTACAGTAAGCATGAAAAAAATAAAATATTTATTAGTTATACTGCTTAGTGTTTTTAATTGCAATATAGAAGCACCAACTCAATTCTCTGAAGAAGCCTTAAATGATGTATTTACAACTTTAAGCGGTAATCAAGTTACCCTAAAATCTATTTTAGAAAAGCATAAGGGCAAAATTATTGTTATCGATATTTGGGCATCCTGGTGTAGCGATTGTATAAAAGGTATACCAAAAGTAAAAGCATTACAAAAAAAATATAATGACGCTGTATATTTATTTTTCTCTTTAGATAGGGGAGATAAACCTTGGAAAAGAGGGATTAAAAAGTATCAAATTGAGGGAGAACATTATTATATGCCATCAGGTAAAAAAAGTGCCTTTGGAGATTTTGTAAAAATTAGATGGATTCCTAGATATATGGTAATAAATAAAGACGGAAATATAGAATTATTTAAAGCTACTGAAGCTGACGATAATAAGTTGGTAAACGCGCTAAAAAAGTAGTATTTTTGCAGTAATAAATAACTACAAATAAAGTCTTTCAAAAGAAAGTTTTAAGACCAATATTATGAGAAAACAAATCGTTGCTGGAAACTGGAAAATGAATAATGATTTATCGCAAACAGAATCATTACTTGCCGACTTAAAAAAACAAACTAAAACAACAGAAGCAGAGGTAATGGTAGCACCAACCTTTACTAATTTATACCAAGCTTTTGATGCCTTACGCAATACAGATATTGAAGTAGTAGCACAAAACATGCACTTTGCTGAAAATGGAGCTTATACTGGCGAAATCAATGCAGATATGCTTAAAAGTGTAGGAGTTAATACGGTTATTTTAGGTCATAGTGAGCGTCGTGAATATTTTAATGAAACGGATGAATTATTGGCTAAAAAAGTAGATACGGCTTTAGCGAACAACATGAGAATTATTTTTTGTTTTGGAGAAGAGCTAGCCGACAGAAAATCTGGAAACGAGGAAAACGTAGTTGGAAGCCAAATTAAAAACGCTTTATTTCATTTAGAAGCATCAGCATTCAAAAATATCGTTTTAGCCTACGAGCCTGTTTGGGCTATTGGCACTGGCGAAACTGCAAGCCCAGAACAAGCGCAAGATATGCATGCATTTATTAGAAAAACATTAGCCGATAAGTATGGAAATGAAGTAGCAAATACTGTTTCTATTCTTTATGGAGGTAGTGTTAAACCAGCAAATGCCGAGGAGATTTTCTCTAAACCAGATGTAGACGGTGGTTTAATTGGAGGAGCATCTTTAAAAGCTGAAGATTTTTTCGCAATTGTGAATGCGTTTTAAATAAAAAAATAATTAGGGCGTTACCCAAGCTTAAGGCATGGGTCGCGCTTTCCATTATATCTTTTTTTCGTGCCTCAAAAAAGGATGCCATTTCAATCGCTAACGCGAGTTTATCAGCTTAATTAATTTCTCAAGGCAAATGTCAAACATCATTTATATAGGTTATTATTTTAAAGTAAAACCACAGCAACCTGCAGTAGAAATTTTAATTGCAGAATTAGGTTATGCAGGTTTTGAAAGTTTTGTTGAAACCGACGAAGGAGTTACAGCTTACATTCAAAAAGATGAATGGAGAGAGGCTATTTTGGAAGATATTCAAATTCTAAATTCAGACGAGTTTGAAATCACATATACGTTTGAAGACATAGAACAAACTAATTGGAATGCAGAATGGGAAAAGAATTTTAACCCAATTATAGTTGATAATGTTTGTGCAGTTCGTGCACCATTTCATGATAAGTTTGATACGCAATACGATATTATTATAGAACCCAAAATGAGTTTTGGTACAGGTCATCATGAAACTACCCATATGATGATTCAACATATTTTAAATAACGATTTCAAAAATAAATCCGTTTTAGATATGGGTTGCGGAACAGGAGTTTTAGCGATTCTGGCAGAGCTTAAAGGTGCAAATCCCATTGATGCTGTAGATTATGATAATTGGTGTTATTTAAATAGTTTAGAAAACGTAGAACGTAATAACTGTAACCATATTACTGTTATTGAAGGCGATGCATCGGTTTTGAAAAATAAAAAATACGATATTATCATTGCAAACATTAATAGAAATATTTTGCTACAAGATTTAAAAACGTATGCCTCTTGCTTAAATAAAAGCGGCATGTTGTTTTTAAGCGGATTTTATAATGATGATATTCCAATGATTAAAGCAGAATGTGAAAAACATTTGTTAAAATTTGAAGAAAAATTGGAAAGAAACAATTGGGTATCATTAAAATTTTTAAATTAGTAGAAGAATTGTCCCCAAAAAATTGAGATGATGAGTACTAAAGAAAAAACATCAGAAGAATTATTACTTAAAGAAGAAGTAAAAACTCAAAATGAGATTGTTTTATATAACGATGATGTTAATACTTTCGATCATGTTATAGAAACGCTTATTTATGCTTGTGAACATACAGCAGAACAAGCAGAGCAATGCTCTATTATTGTACATCATAACGGAAAATGTACAGTTAAAACAGGATTGTATGATGATTTAAAGCCACGTTGCTCCATGCTTCTTGAAGCTGGTTTAAGCGCAGAAATAATATAACAAAAAAGCTCCAATTTTTAATTGGAGCTTTTTTAATTTATTTACTCATTCTTCCTACGGCGCAACTAACAAAAGATTTTGCTTTTGTTGTTAAGATATTTTTTTCTCCAACTATTGGATAACCGAGTTTTGCTAATAAAGTTTTAATGTTTTTAACATCTTCGTCGGTTGAATAACCAAAAGATACAGAATCATTAGTATTATCAACGTTAATTTCTGTAATGTTATTTAGCTCACCTAGTTTATTAACAATAGTGTTAGCACAGCCTCCACATTTCAAGTTTTGTATTTTTAATGTTATGTACATAGTTACAATGTTGACGGACAAACAAAATTTGTCATTGGTAAGTCGGTCTTTTTAAGCGCTCCAAAACCACCAGCAACATCTATTACATCAAAGCCTCTAGCTTTTAAAATGGAGGCAGCTATAACTGATCTATAACCACCAGCACAATGTAAATAGTAAGTTTTTTTATTATCAATAGAACTCATGTTATCATTAATATAGTCTAGAGCAAAGTGATGCACATTTGTACCTTCAATATGTTCAGACTTATATTCTCCATCTTTTCTAACATCAAGAGTTTCTACATTACTATTTTTAAATCTATTAGAAAATTCATCAGCAGTTATAGATTCAATAGTTTCAATATCTTTTCCTGCAACTTTCCACGCATCAATACCGCCTTTTAAATAACCCAATGTGTTATCATAACCAACACGAGATAATCGAGTTACAGTTTCTTTTTCTTTACCTTCCGGGGTAATTAACAAAATAGGTTGTTTTAAATCGGTAATTAAAGCACCTACCCAAGGTGCAAATCCACCATGGATACCAATAAATATAGAGTTAGGTATATAACCTTTAACAAAATCTTTTTCGTTTCTAACATCAAGAACTAAAGCATCTTCTTGGTTTGCGACAGCTTCAAACTCCTCAGGGTTTAATGCAACATCACCTTTTTTAAGAACAGTTTCAAAATCATCATACCCAGACTTATTCATCATTGCATTTTTAGCAAAATATTGTGGCGGTGGCGCAATACCATCAAGTACTTCTTCTACAAACTCCTCTTTTGTCATATCTGATCTCAAGGCATAGTTGCTTTGCTTTTGTTCGCCTAAAATACCAACAGTTTCTTTACTTAAATTTTTTCCGCAGGCCGAACCTGCTCCATGCGCTGGATACACAATAACATCATCAGCTAGTGGCATGATTTTGTTTCGTAAAGAATCGTATAGCATACCAGCTAAATCTTCTTTGGTAAGATCTGATTTTATAGCTAAATCTGGTCGACCAACATCACCTAAAAACAAAGTATCTCCAGAAAATATAGCATAATCTTTACCTTTTTCATCAACTAATAAAAAGGTAACTGACTCTAAAGTATGTCCAGGGGTGTGTAAAACTTTAATGGTAACATTACCTAGTTTGAATTCCTCATTATCAGTTGCTATATGAGCTTTGTAATCAGTTGTGGCACTAGGGCCAAAAATAATGGTAGCCCCTGTTTTTTTAGCTAAATCTACATGGCCAGAAACAAAATCAGCATGAAAATGCGTTTCAAAAATATATTTGATTTTTGCATTTTCTTCATTGGCTTTGTCTACATATTGCTGTGTTTCACGCAACGGGTCAATAATTGCAACTTCGCCATTAGATTCTATATAATATGCACCTTGAGCTAAACAGCCTGTATAAATTTGTTCTATCTTCATTTTATAAACTTATTTTCATATCCGCATAGCGGAAAATATTTCAATATATAAATCATTCAAAAATATGAAACCTAAATGGTTTCGTTTGTGACTTTTGTCACATTATACTAATTTGTTTCCTTATAAATTATATATATGGCCATAATTAATGTGAAAAAACCAAAGCTTTTTTTTAGCTTTTTACCACTTATGAATTTTGAAAGAAATACACCTAATATAATTCCTAAAATGGAAATTAAAGTAAAAATTAGTAGAAAGCCCCATTCTATTTCGATGGTTTGAATATCGCCAGTAAAACCAATTAATGAATTAATCGTAACAATAATTAATGAAGTTCCTACTGCCTTTTTCATAGGGATATTTGCCCAAAGTACGAGTGCAGGTACATATAAAAATCCACCTCCAGCACCTATTATTCCTGTAATTGTTCCTATTATTAACCCTTGAATAAATGTTTTGTAGTAAGCTTGTTTTTCTGAAACTTCGTTTGTTTCTTTTTTGTTTTTAATCATAGAAACAGAAGCTAAAAGCATAATTATGGCAAAAAATACCATAATACCCATTTCTTTTGTTAAAGTGAAGCTTTCAAAGCTTAAAAGGGTATCAGGAATTCCTGGGACTAAATATCTGCGTGATAAGTAAACTGCTATAAATGAAGGGAAAGAAAAAGCTAACCCGGTTTTAAAATCTACTAGACCTTTTCTGTATTTTTGATATGTTCCCACCATAGATGTGGTACCAACCACAAATAGCGAATATGCCGTAGCAATAATTGGATTGTACCCTAGTAAGTAAACCAATAATGGAACAGTAAGAATTGAACCACCACCACCAATAAGCCCTAAAACTAGACCAACTATTAAAGCGCCAATGTATCCTAAGAGTTGTGTGGTATCCATTTAGTGTGGTAGTTTGTCTTTTAAAACACCGTAAATGAATGTACCTAATAAGGCAGCAGCAATTACAATAAGCATGCTTAACACGCCAGTACCTAATAAAATGTACATAGGCCCAGGGCAAGCACCAATGAGTGCCCAACCAAACCCAAAAATGATTCCACCAACAATATATCTAATAAGTCCACGATCTTTTTTTGGAACAAAAATATCTGCGCCTTTAATACTTTTTATATAACCTTTTTTTGAAATTTGTAAAAACAGAACGCCAGTAGCTATTGCTGTACCAATAATACCATACATGTGGAAGGACTGGAAACGAAACATTTCGTATATGCGATACCAAGAAACGGCCTCAGATTTAACTAAGATAATTCCAAAAAAGATGCCAACGAGTAAAAATTTTAAATATCTCATTAGTTAAAAATTAAAGGTAAAAGAAGGTTAGTCATAATTAATCCGCCTATAAAAAAGCCTATAACAGCAATTAAAGATGGTTTTTGCAAACTACTTAATCCAGTAATGGCATGACCAGAAGTACAACCACCAGCATATCTTGTACCAAACCCAACAAGTAAACCTCC
The DNA here is from genome assembly GCF_002741945.1 of Gaetbulibacter sp. 4G1. Taxonomy (GTDB): domain Bacteria; phylum Bacteroidota; class Bacteroidia; order Flavobacteriales; family Flavobacteriaceae; genus Wocania_A; species Wocania_A spongiicola. Next base: position 17,677 of record NZ_MDVN01000020.1, on the reverse strand, counting down.
AATAATTAATAAGATTAAGCTTTTTGAGTTTAGGGTTTCTAAATCAAATATCTCGTTAGGTACTAATGTTTCACCAGCACCTTTAAATCCCATTTGCTGTAATTCAGAAATGGTTTCTGGATTTAAATTAGTAATGGCATCGTTTGACAAATACTGAGTAGCAATAAAACCACCAATTATAGCGCCCAGTACTACAATTAAATTCCAAACTTGTTCTTTCCAATTAAACTTAAAAAAATCTGAAAATTTACCACCACCGCCTATGGCGCACATAGTTCTTAGATTTGATGACATGCCAAATGTTTTACCAAAATAGAGTAATAATGCCATAACTAAGGCTATTAGTGGGCCCGTTATGTACCAAGGCCAAGGGTTTAAAACGTATTCCATAAATGTGATTTAAAAGCGCAAAGATAAATTTATGTTTTACTTAAGTCTGTAATAAATGTTACCTAAAGTTTTATAAAACTTCAATTTTATTTCTGCTTAACTTAATTTTTGCCTCGTTTTCTAATTGTTTAAGTAGTCGAGAAATAACAACACGAGAAGTGTGTAAATCTTCAGCGATATCTTGATGCTTTACTATTATAATTTTGGATTCGTTTAGCTTTACTTTATTTATTAAGTACTTGTATAAACGCTCATCCATTTTCATGAAGGCAAGATTATCAATGGTTTCAAGCATTTCGTTGAATCGTGTTTGATAGCTTTCTAAAATGAAATTTCTCCAGCTTTCGTTATTATGAAACCATTTTTGCATTACTGAAACAGGAATCATTACTAAACTTGAATCTTTTTCGGCAACAGCTCTAACCTTACTTTTTGATGTTCCCATACAGCAAGTAAGCGACATAGTACAGGTTTCACCAGACTCTAAAAAGTAAATGAGCAAATCGTTACCATCATTATCTTCTCTTAAAATCTTAATACTACCGCTTAATAATAGAGGAATATAATTTAATGTTTGATTTATATCTATAATAATATCGTGCTTTTCAAATGTTTTAAAAATACCCGAAGCGTAGATTTCTTCAATAAGAGTATCATCTAAAAGGTGACTAAATTTTTGTTGCAATAATTCCTTTGGCATATTCAAAAGTAATGAATTTGAAATTTGAAATAAATATTTGGTAGAGTTTTAATAAAAATACTATATTTGCACCCACAAAAATGGCCATGTGGCGCAACTGAATAGCGCACTTGATTACGGCTCAAGAGGTTGCAGGTTTGAATCCTGCCATGGTCACAGAAATACTTTCAATTAAATTCATTACCCCGCAGTTTATAAGAATTGCGGGTTTTTTGTTTTCAGTTGATTTCGAAACAATTCGTTTAATATCAGTTTTTTGTTCCATCAATGTTTTACCAAAAATCATATGTTTCGCCAAAAGAAAAACTATGGAAACAACACTAAAGATTTACATCAACAAAAACAAAAAAATGCGATTGATAATCGCTGTCCAATTTACCTTCGAATAGTGCACTGGAGTATATCAATTATAGAGTAGAAGTCTTCAAATTATAATTTTGTCCACAACCAGCTTAGCATAATTTAAATAACAAATAGTTTTTAATAGAAAAGCCTTACTTTAATAAAGGTAAAACCTTACCTGAAATAATTATAATACAAATATTATTGCTTACATTTTAATTCAAATACCTTGATTAATTATCTAATTATTGAAACCGAAGAAACGACTATTAACAAAGTTAAAAAAGTACTTGATGATTTTCATGAATTTAATTGTGTCGGTTATGCACATGATTATTCAGAGTCTATTGGTATTATTCTCAAGTATACACCAGATTTAATTTTTTTAAATCTAGATTCTATATTAGATGACCCTTTTAATCTTGTTAATGAAGTAGATCAATATTTAAAAAAAGATTATGAGTTTATTGCAGTTTCTTCTTCTAAAGAAAAAACATACGAAGCTATAAAATCTGGTTTTTTTGATTATTTATTAAACCCAATTACAGAATTGGATATTAGAAAAGCTATTTTGAAGTTTAAAAAAAAACATCCAATTAAAATAAATAAAACCATTTGTCTAAAATCGTATAAAGATTATCGTTATTTAGAAACAGACGAGGTTTTATATTTAAAGGCTGATAATAATACTACTGATTTTTATATGACTAGCGGTCATAAGGTAAGTGCTTATAAAACACTTAAAACTTTTGAAAACATATTACCGAAAAACTTTTTGAGAATTCACAAAAGCTATATTGTTAATAAAAACCATATTAGCAGAGTCAATTATGGTACTTTAAATTGCACACTAAAAAAGTGCTTGCTAAATGTGCCTTTTAGTAAAACTTATATTAATAATATTGATTCTATGATAAATTCACTTTCCCAAACTTCTGTTTTAGGTATAAATTAACTCCCTATCAAAAAGTGTTACTTCACTCATAGAAATAAAGGTTTCACTAATTGCTTCGCTATATAGTTCGAATATATATAATACTATTGTAATATGTTTATAAATCATTTAAATCTAGATTTATAAATAAGTTCATGCAATTGAACATTGAATTGATTTCATATCCCTTTTTCTAATTTAAACTCTAAATTTTGTGCTTAAACTAACAAGTTTTAGTAAGTGTATTTAGGAATTGAAATACAAAGCAATAACTAATTGTAGCATAATAGTAACATTTTTAATTAAATATTTAATCTATGAGACTTAGTACGTACCGAATTCTATTAATTGATGATCATCCACTAATTACAAATGCTTATAAGCAAACTTTAAATCAAATTACTCAAGAAAGTAAAGCACTTAAATTTATTATTGATACAGCCAATGATTGTGATACAGCAATTTTAAAAATTAATAAAGCAACTAAAAAGAACCCGTATGATATTGCTTTTTTAGATATAAGGCTTCCTGCTTCTAAGGATAAGAAAATTTTAGGAGGGGAAGATTTAGGTGTATTATTAAAAAAGCGTTTTGAGAATATTAAAATAATAGTATCTACAACTTTTAATGATAGCTATATGGTATCCTGTATTTTTAAAAAAGTAAATCCAGAAGCTCTTTTAATTAAAGGGGATTTAACGTCTGATATATTAAATGAGGCTGTAAAAGCTGTTATTTCTGACCCGCCATATTATAGTAAATCTGTAATTAAAATATTGCGCAAACAATCAGCAAATGATTTTGTCATAGACAGTATTGATAGAAAACTTTTATATGAATTGTCTAATGGCACTAAAATGAACGAGTTACCTAACCTTTTGCCATTGTCAATAGCAGCACTTGAAAGAAGAAAACGAATATTGAAAGATGTTTTTAATGTAGAAGGGAAGGGAGATAGAGATTTATTACAATTGGCACATGAAAAAGGATTTATTTAACCTTCAATGTAAGGAAATCCCTTTTTATTTTAGGGTATAACCTTAATTATTTTTGTACGAGCACCCCTAAATTTAAACGCAAATGTTTAAAATAAAAATTAATAAATATAATTGAGATAAAGTTGAAAAATAATTTCAATAAAAGTTTAAAAACCAAATATTTAATAAAGGGTTCCTCTTTAATAAATGCCATTTTTGTTTGTGTCATTATTTCTGTTTTTTGTGGCTGCTTTATTTTAATAGCGCATTATCAAAATGTTTTAAATGACAAACTGTATCTGCAAGAAGACTTAATTGGTAGAAACGAATCGGTATTAAATTATTTTTTAAGTAATAGTGAATTAGTATCCTACAATAGTATACTAGAAATTGATGTTTTTGAAGATGGTATTACGTCTTCTGTTGAAAAAAAGAATTGGGGTTTTTATGATGTGTTTATTTGCAAATCGGTATTTAAATCAGATACTATTTCTAAAGCAGTTTTGGTTGGCAACACAAAAGATAATACCAGCAATTTAGCTCTTTATGTAACTGATTATGACAAGCCTTTAAAGTTTTCAGGGAGCACACAAATTAAAGGAGATATTGAAATTCCAAATGGCCGTTCAGAACAAGCATATATTAATGGACAAAGAGGAAATTCTATCAATTTAAAAGGACAGCAGACAAAATCTAAGGATAAACTTCCAAAAATCGATAAAGAAATTCATATAGATGTTTCTAGTTTACCTCGTTTACCTTTAAATAATATAAATAAAGAAACAGTACTAATAAATGAATTTGATGCTACTACTAAAGTCATAGATCTTAACGACATAAAGCTCCTTAAAGACTTGGCCTGTAAAGGCAATTTTATTCTGTTTTCAAATAATGATTTAGAAATTGGTGATTCGGTACAATTAAACGATGTCGTTATAATGGCGCCAGTTGTTAAAATGGCATCAGGATTTAAGGGTAATGTTCAAATTATTGCATCTCAAAAAGTTCTTGTCGAAGAAGATGTTTCATTAATGTACCCCTCTAATATATATATTAAAAATGATGCGGATAGTGTTTCAGTTGAGATAAAAAAAAATAGCACATTGATTGGGGGCATTGTAATAGATGGTAATACTTATAATAATTCCTTAGACCGAGAATTACTAATTTATGAAAATGCTAGTGTGATAGGTAATGTCTATTGTTACGGGAGTACACAGCTAAAAGGAAAAATTATTGGAAGTATTTACACGGATCGATTTTTTTTAAGAACAGAAGCTTCTAATTATGAAAATGTAATCTTGAACGCATCTATAAATAAAAAGGATCTTCCTGATGACTTTATAGAGCTTCCATTATTTAGAAACCCATCCAATAAAAAAAAGTATGCAGTCATTAAGGCACTTTAAAAGAATGCTAAAAGCATCATCGTTAATGGAATCTGTTATAGCTATATCTATTATTTCTATTTGTGGCTTAGTAGCGTTTTTAGTTTACTTAAATGTTATTAGTCAAAATAAATCTGTTCATTATTATAAAGCTAAACATAATGTTGAGTTTTTAACTTATGAAAGTGAAAAACTGCAAGATTATGATGAAGAAGTTTTTAAATATAGCGGTTATACTATTATAAAAAAAGTAAATATTGATGAAGAGACTTATACCGCAATTTTATCATTTTTAATTAAAACTGGAAATAAAGAATATCAGATTAATAAGCTAATTCCTTACAATGAATAGTATCTATCTAAAAAGCTTCACCGTATTAGAGGCCTTGATAAGTTTGATTTTAATGGGGATTATCATTGCCCTTAGTTATTCTGTATTTAATCTAATAGAAAAGCAAATGATTCTTTTTCAAAAAGAAAACACTAGTGTTTTACAATACAACTTATTTAATACTGCTGTTAAAAACGATATATATAATGCAACTAGTTTTTCCCATTATAACAATCAATTATCATTGGAGTATTATGATGGAACAAGCATCAATTATACTATACTAAAGAAATTTATTTTAAGACAAAATGATATAAAAACTGACACTTTTAAACTTCGTATTATAAATTACGAGTTTTTGCAAAGCGACATTTCAATTCCATTAAACAAAACACTTCAAGCTACAATTGAAGTATTAGAAGATTCTATTACTACAAACTATTTTTTAAGAAAGAATAGAGCCAATACTATAAATAACATTTTTTTTAATGAAAATTGAAGTAAGTGCATATAGCCTAAAAGCAAAAAAGAAAAATGCTCTTAATACAGAGATTAAATTTTCTATGCCTTTTTTTAAACGTTTTTCTGATAAACAAAAAGAAGACTTTTATAGAGAGTTTTCTACTCTAATTAAATCTGGAGTAGATTTTAATCAAGCCTTGGAAATATTAACTGATCAACAAAAATCTAAGTTTATAAAAACCATCTACAAAACTATTAATAATGATGTTGTGAAAGGAAAATCACTGCATCAAGCTATCAAAAATTATAAATACTTTTCCTCTTATGAATATTATAGTATAAAAATAGGTGAAGATACTAGACGGTTACCTGATATTTTTGATGAACTTCAAAAATTCTTTTCAAGAAAAATAAAAATGAAACGGCAGGTTGTTTCTGTTTTAGCCTACCCAGTATTTGTGTTGCTAATCACCTTTGGCGTGCTCTATTTTATGCTAAATTTTGTCGTGCCAATGTTTGCTTCTGTTTTTCAGCAATTTGGAAAAGAACTTCCTAAAATTACACAGTTTGTTGTAAACATTTCTAATAATTTCAATACTATAATTTTAGTAACACTTGGCTTCGTTTTATTGATATTTATAGCGCATAAATTGTTAAAAGAAAAGGATGTTTATAAAAGAATAATATCAAACACCTTGTTAAAGATACCTTACTTTGGAAGCCTTGTTCGAAAAATTTATTTAGCACGATTTTGTCAATCACTAGGACTTTTATTGTCTGCTAAAACTCCATTAATAACATCTTTGGAATTAACAGAAAAGATGATTTCATTTTATCCTCTTAAAGTGGTGTTAGCACAAGCTAAAAAAGATATACTTAAAGGCGAAACATTAGCCACTAGTTTAAAAAAACATACGTTTTTTACACCTAAAATTATATCATTAACTGCTATTGGAGAGCAAATTAATGAGTTAGATTCTATGTATGATGAATTAGCTAACCAATATAATGATGATATAGATCATTCAACAAAAATGATAGGAACCATTTTAGAACCTATAATGATAGTTTTAATTGGCGGGATTGTTGGTTTTATAATGATAGCAATGTACTCTCCTATATTCAATTTAAGTAAAGTCATTCAAAATTAGATGCAAAATAATTTAAAATTTAAAATAATGAAAAAATTAAGATTAAAATTAGAGAAAGATAAATTCTATTTAAAAGCATACTCTATGTCTGAGATTTTAATTGTACTCTGTATCATAGGTATTTTAATTTATTTGGTTGTACCAAATCAAACATCGGTAGTTACAAGCGCTAAATCTATTGAAGCGCAAAACATGTTAAGTATGATTCATGGGCTAGAAAAAAGCCATTTTTATAGACATTCTAAATACACAACAGATTTTAATGAATTAGGGTTTGAAGAAGCTTTAACGATAGATAAGGGTGGGCAAGCAGTGTATAAAATTGAAGTTATTGAAGCATCATTAAACAGTTTTAAAGCTACAGCAACTGCGTTACAAGATTTTGATGGCGATGGAATTTATAATACATGGGAAATTGATCAAGACCGTAAATTAAAAGAAATTGTAAAAGATTAATATGATACTTGACTTAGAATATATTTTATTAATAACAACTTTGCTTTTTGTACTGTATTTTGATGTAAGAAAACGAAAAATACACGTCATCTTACCTATATTGATTTTTTGTTTTGCAATATTTATTAATTATACTTCTAATGATTTACAACTAATAAATATTCTTTTTAATGTTGGTTTTTTAATTATTAATATACTAGGCCTTACGCTTTATTTTTCATTAAAAACAAAAGCTTTATTTAATCCAATTGACAGAGCTATTGGCTTAGGAGATATTGTTTTTTTTGTAGCTATAACACCTCTTTTTGAATTCAAAACGTTTGTTTTATTTTTTATAGCGGGCTTATTGTTCTCGTTATTTCTACATCTAATATTATTACTGTTCAAAAGAATGAAAACAATACCACTTGCTGGTTATTTATCATTATTTCTTGCGATTAGTATTGTTGTACAAAATGTTTTTAACATTAAGACTCCTTTTTAATGGAAGCAATAAAAACCAATCATATTACCTTAACGGTAAATTTACAGCAAGCTATTAATTATGAAATAGCTAATCACTTTTTGATAATCCCTAAATCTATTTCGGAAGAAGAGGGTGTATTTTATATTGACCAAACTCAAGAGTCTACCATTAGTAATATAAGAGAAGAATTAAAAATGCTCTTTAATAAACAGGTAAGTTTAGAAATGGTAGAATCTTCAGTAATAAAAAAAGCACTATCTACTTACTATAGAAGGAATGATTCTGAACCAAAATTAGTATCGTATCGAAATGATTTTTTAGAAGATTTAATTTTTGAAGCTAAGCATATTAACGCCAGTGATATTCATATAGAAATATATGAAGATGATGTTAGAGTAAGGTTGAGAATAGATGGGCAATTAATTGAGAAAAATAATATAAAAAAGGAGAATTATTTAGAGTTAATTAACCAAATTAAGATTAAATCGAATTTAGATATTACAGAAAAGAGACTCCCACAAGACGGAAGGATTGAATATGAAGAATTTGATATAAGAGTTTCAATTTTACCTACACACCACGGAGAAAAAGTAGTTATGCGTATTTTAGGACGTGATGCTTCGCATTTAGATATCAATCAATTAGGGTTTGAAATAGATGATTTGCCATTATATTTAGAAGCTATAAAAAAAACTAATGGGATTATTCTAATTAGCGGACCTACAGGTTCAGGAAAAACAACTACTCTATACGGAACTTTAAAGTACCTTAATAACATAAACACAAATATAGTTACAGTTGAAGACCCTATAGAGTATACTTTAAAGGGTATTAACCAAGTACAGCTAAAAGAAGATATTGGACTTACTTTTACATCTGCATTACGCTCTTTTTTAAGGCAAGATCCAGATATTATTATGTTAGGTGAGATAAGAGATGCACAAACAGCTCAAATGGCAATAAGGGCCTCTTTAACTGGACATCTTGTATTATCTACAATTCATACTAATTCAGCGATAGGGACTATTTCCAGATTAGTAGACATGGGAGTGCCTTCTTTTTTAATTGCTGAAACTATTAATATTTCTGTAGCTCAACGATTAATAAGAACGCTTTGCAATACTTGTAAAGAAGAAAAAGACTTTAATGAAGATGATTTACCATTAACATTTAATATCAAAAAGAAACTAAATAAACACCATGTAGCTATTGGATGTAATGATTGTTATCATACAGGATATAAAGGTAGAAGAGCTATTTATGAAATATTACCAATTACTAGTGACGTAATTGATGCAATTAAAAAAAACACATTAGAACAGTCTGACCACATGAAAAATAAAAAACTCTCTGATAAAGCTTTTGATTTATTTACAAAAGGAATCACTTCATTAGATGAGATTTACCCAATCCTTATCAATTAAACTATGCAATATAGAACTCTATTTATAATTATTTGTTGTCTTATTTTCAATATAAGTTTTTCACAAACTAATATTAAATTATTTACTGAAAAATTAGAAGAACTTTCAAAAACTAAGGAAGGTTTACAAGATAATGTTAGAATTGATTTAAGTGGGTTAACACTTTATGATTTTATTAATGCTTTGGCCGAAGAACACCAGTTAAATGTTAGTGTAGATTCAAATTTAAATCAATTAGTAACCAGTAATTTCTACGATGTTAATATAAAAGATGTATTCCTGTTTTTAATTAAAAAGCATGATTTAGAAGTAGATTTTTCTAATAATATTTTGATTTTTAATAAGAAACCAGATTTAGTTGTTGTCGAAAAACCAAAACCATTAAAACCCATTGATGTATCCTATAATGAATTAAATAAATTTTTATCTGTTAAATTAAAAAATGATTCCCTACCTAGAGTTGCACAAGCCATTACTGACGCTTCCAAAAAAAATATTGTATTAGCTCCAGATGTTAAGGGACAAAAAGTATCTGCCTATGTTTTGAATAGACCTATTGATGAAGTTCTTCAAATGATAGCAAAGTCTAATAGTTTAGTATTAACTAAGGATGAAAATGATAATTATTATTTAGAGAAAAATATTGTTCCACAAGTTCCAAAAACTACTACAGCTAAAAGCTCAAGTAGAAGAACTCGCTCACGTAATGAAAAGCCTACTAATGGTGAGGGGCAAGGAGTTTTTGAAATAAAAACTAATGCTCAAGGGTTTTTAGATATAAGAGCATTTGAGGCTGATGCTGCAGAAATGATTACTGAAGCTGCTGAAAAACTAAATATTAATTTCTTTATGTATAATACTCCAAAAGGTGTTATTACAACTTTAGTAGCTAATAGTATTACGTTTGATAATTTATTAGATCACCTTTTTAAAGGAGAAAACTACACTTATAAAAAAGAAGATAACTTATACTTAATTGGTGAGCATACTACTGAAGGCTTAAGGACAACGGAATTAATACAATTAGAGAACAGAACCATAGAAACGGTTTTAACTACATTGCCAGCTGCAGTTACAGAAACACTCGAAATTAAGGAGTTTGTAGAACTTAACGGTTTTGTGGTTTCTGGATCAAAGAGCCATATTCAAGGATTTAAGGATTATATCTACGAGATTGATCAGGTAGTACCAGTCATTCAAATAGAAGTAATTATTGTACAATATCAAAAATCATACGAAATACAGACTGGAATGCAAGCAGGAATTGATAATGAGCAAAGAACTACTTCAGGAGTATTATTTCCAACAAGTGATGTAAACCTAAATGCCACATCGGTTAATGGTTTAATAGATGCATTTAATGGATTAGGTATCGTGAACTTAGGAAAAGTTTCTGAAAAATTTTATTTAAACCTAAAAGCCTTAGAAAACAACTCACTTATTAAATTATCATCAACCCCTAAATTAGTTACACTTAATGGACATGAAGCAACTTCTTCAATAGGAGAAACTAGCTATTATTTTGAACAGAATAATAGACTAATTAATTCTGGGGTTAACAATAATATTCTTCAATCTGGTACATGGAAATCCACTGAAGCTAACCTAAGTATAAATATTAAACCTTATGTGTCTAAAGACGAAAATGTAACGCTTACAATATCTGTTGAAAAAAGTGCATTTTTAGGAAGAGCTGGAGAAGATGCACCACCAGGAAAGTCAACCCAAAAGTTTGAATCGATGATTAGTGTGAAAAATAATGAGATGATTCTTTTAGGAGGTCTTGATGAGCTTGAAAACGAAAACTCAGGAACAGGTACACCGCTTTTATCAAGAATTCCAGTAATTAAATGGCTATTTAGCGGCAGAAAGAAAAGAAAAGAAAAGTCTAAACTACACATCTTTATAAAGCCAAAAGTTACTTACTAAATGATTACTATACCTAAAAATATCATCAAAACCAATGGATACTATTTAATAGGGATTTATTTAACCGATAACACCCCTAGATATCAATTATTACAAATAGTATTTAAAAACAATGAATTAAAGGTAGAAGAGCGATCTTATTCTAATAGACTTGATGATGCTTTTAAAGATTTTTTTAAAAAAGACTATCCAGTTATTTTACATCTGGAAGGCGATAATATTATTAATAAAGTTGTTGAAAATAAGTTAGGATATAGAAACAATGTGATTTTTAAAGCTGACCCTGAAGATTTTTATTTTTTTGAATATCATCAAGAAAGTAAAGTGTTTGTTTCTGTAATCCGAAAGCATATTATTAATGATTCTATAGCGCTTCTAAAAACGCTTAAACTATATACTATTAATGTTTCGTTTGGACCGTTTGTAATGTCGAGTTTAATTCCTCTTGCAAAAGAAAATGGCTACTCATCAATTTTATCGTCAAATTATAGCCTTCAGTTTAACGAAAATAAAATTCAATCTTTTGAAAATAACTCAAGCGCTCAAGAAAATTTTAATCTTGGAGGGGAAGTATTAAACCCAAAAGAGGTACCATTAATTGCTGCTTTTTTAAATCATAAATATCCTAATGAAGCTATGGATTTTGATATTGCTTTTTTAGAGCATAATAAAAGCGAGTTTAAATTTAAAAAATGGTTTAAGGTGGCGGGTATTTTTACTCTTGTATTCATTTTGACGTCTCTTTTTGTTAGTAATACACTATTAAACTCTTATTTGAGCAATCTTGCTGAAAAAGAATCTACTTACGCTATATCTCAACAGACTATTTTAAGGGTTGATAAACTCTCAGAAGAAAAAGCGTTAAAAGAAAAAATATTGCAAACTAGCGGAGCTAATTTTAAAAACTTTATAACAAAATATGTTGTAGATATTGGCAACTCAGTTCCCAATGATATTACATTAAAAACCTTAAATACCATACCCGTTATTAGAAAAATTAACCCATCAAAGAAAATAAATTTTGACTTTAGTATTGTTCGTGTCTCTGGAGAAACCACAAACGACAATACATTTAATAATTGGGTAAAAAGGTTAAAAACTTATTCGTGGGTAAATAAATTAGAGATAGTTGATTATACCCAAGAAAGTAAATATGTAAACTCTTTCGTAATAAAAATTAAGATTTAAAATGTTTGAAAATATAACATATAAAAAGAAATTTTTTGCTGTAATCATAGGATTTGCACTTCTCTTTATGGCTTGCTACAAAAAAACATATAGGCATATGTTTGCAGCTAAAAAAGAGCTAAACAATGTTGAGCAAAAACTATCGAGTATTGACGATTCCTACAATAAATTATATGCTTTAAAAAATGAAATTCAAGGATTAGACAATGTTATAGGGGCACATAGTATAGATGCAGAAGACGTGCAACAAGAACTTCTTGATTACATCTCTAAAATGGGAATAGATGTCAACATTGTTTCTATTGAAGATGTACATCTATATTCAGACGACGAGTTTTTAGTTTATTCAAACCAAATTGAATTAGAGGGCTCTTACACAAATTTAATTAGCGCATTATATAAAACTGAAAAAAGTTTTAAAAACTCCCGAGTAATAAGTAGTGCGTTTTATTCAAAAAAAAATTACATCACAAACAAACAAAACCTTTTTTTAAAAATAATATTACAGAATTATGAAAAAGCTAAATAGTATAACTTTAGGATTTGCCTTATTTTTTATGGCATTCGCTTGCGATGATATTTTGGAAAAAGATATTAGTAATGATTCGATTCAAGTTATATCTCCTATAAATGGAACAGTAATAGAAGGTAATACAGTACAGTTTTTATGGAAAAACCTTGACGGAGTTGATGATTACCGAATTCAGATTATTAAAAAAAACCAGGTATATGAAGTTGATTCTTTAGTAACGTCAAATGTATTTACTTATACGTTAAACCCAGGGCAGTACCAATGGCGAATACGAGGAGAGAATTTTGCTTATGAAACACCCTATGTTTTCCCTATAGACTTTGAAACTATTGCATCTGATGACTTAGCGAATCAAAGTGTATCTCTTCAAACACCTTCTGAAAATTTTTATACCAGTAACAAAGATATTATTTGTAGTTGGAATGCAGTTGAGAACGCAAATAGTTATAGTTTCGTTTTAATTAAAAAGCTAGGAGGCGAACAAACCGTTTTTCAGCAAGAAGACATTATGACTACAAGTCAATCCTTTGATGATACTGTTCTTGATGAAGATGCAGAATATGTATGGAGCGTTAAAGCGGTTAATTCAACATCAGAAACATCTTTTGCAGAACGATCTTTTTTTGTTGATACTTCTACTCCAAGTCAACCAGCTTTGTCTTTACCTGCTGATGAGGTTATTATAGATCCATCTGTGGTTACTTTTAATTGGACAAATGGGGCGGACTCTGGCAATATTCAATCTGAAATAACAAATACCTTAGAAATTTCAACAGACGTTAATTTTAATACCATAACTCATTCAGTAAGTACAATCAATAACTCTGCGCAATATGAATTTACATTGGTTAATACATATTACTGGAGAGTTAAGGCTATTGATGCAGCCAATAACCAAAGTGATTTTAGTACAATAAGATCAATTATTGTTGAATAAATTTAAGAATGAATAAGAAATATTTAAATAGCGGTTTAATTGTTTTACTTGTTATAATTTGGGGCTCTGTTATATATAAATATTTCGGAAAACAAACCCACTCTCAGATAGCTTCAGAGTTTGTTAGTTCTAATCATAATTATAAAAATGATTATAAAATGGTTAAGGACACATTTAAATTAGAACTTATAAATTCAAATCCTTTTAAGGCTTCTAATAAGGTTAAAAAACGAGTTGCTCATGGAGCAGCTAAATTATCGCAGAAAAAAAACACTAAAAAAGCTCCTAATAAGGCAAATATAGTATGGCCAACAATAACTTATCACGGTTTTGTTATGGGAGAAAACAAATCCAGACCATTAATTCTATTAAAAATAAACAATCGCCTTTACAGAAAAAGGGAAAAGGAAATACAAAATGAAGTTTTATTAATAAAGGCATATAACGATTCATTAATTGTATCATTTAACAATACAAAAAAGACAATACAAAAAAAACATGACTAAATTTAATCTACTTTCAATAGTAAACTCAGCTATTTTATTAATGTTACTAGTTTTCGGGTTCTTTTATTTTACCAATATAAATAAACAAGAGCTGGTTTATATAGATAACATTGAGCTTTTTAATGCCTTTAATATGACAAAAGATATAAAGGTTTTTGAAGAAAAAAAGATTAGCGCCCAACGAAATGAATTAGACAGTTTATACATAAAACTACAATCTATACAAGATAAAGAGGGTTCTTTAATTAAAAGTTTGCAACAGCAAATAGCGTATAAAAGTAAAAACCTGCAAGAGCTTCAAGACAACTATGCTCATAACTTAAGTAAAAATGTTTGGAATAGATTAAATGGATACATAAAAGAATATGCCAAAACCAATAATTTAAAAATTATATTAGGTACAAGTGGTAATGGAAATGTTATGTATGCTGAAGATTTTATTGATGTAACATCAAAAATATTAGAGTTTTCAAACCAAAAATACGAAGGAAAAAATTAAGGAGTTTCCTTAACTTTATGAAGGAAATACCCTAATTGAGATTGTAAGGCTATATGTAGTTTTAGGTTGATTTTAACACCTAGCTATATGTCACTTTTTAGAAGGTATATACCCTCAATATCTTTTACTCTTTTATCAGTATTTTTCCTTTTTGCTTCATGCAATAAGTCTCAAAAACCTATTGAATCATCAGATTACAAATTCTTCAATTTACAACAACAAGGTTGGAAATCTAAGCGTGTTAATCAATTTGTTAATGATATTAATTATACCGCCACTGAAGTACCACTTCAATATTACTTATTAAAAAACACAAACTTAGACTATAAAAAAACAGACTCCCTTTATAATATAAATAATAAAGAAAGAATAATTGAAATAGAATTTCAGCATAGTAATGAAGCCGATCTTTTATTAGAAAGGTATACTAACAAGTCTTATGATGATGCTGTTAAGTATATGGCATTTACTATAGAAAAGGATTTTACAGTAGTCACCTCATCTAACGATACTATTGCATGCTCGGGAGTCAATTTCGAGAGAAATTTTAAAGTGGCGCCTTTTAAAAGAGCCTTATTATACTTTAATAATATAAACCCAAACGACCACATAAAATTAATATACCAAGATTACTTATTTGGTAATGGGATACTAAAATTCAATTTTAATGAAAAATCTTTAAAAATATAGGTTATGAAAATAATTATAAAAATAATTTTCTTATTTGTTTGCAGTATCTCTTTTGCTCAATTTGACTCATCTTATCAAGCAATTTTAGACGAAGCTACAACACAAGGATATACATTACCTAACTCTGCAGATCAAACTTTACAAAATCAAATCATTGTTAGTGCAAAAACTAGTGGAATATGGGCAAGTTCGGACCTTATTTTATACTTCAAAGGGAGTGGTGATAAAAACTTTAAGTTAATAAATTGGAAAAACCCAACAGGAGTAAAAGCTACTGAAGAGGCATATGGAGGGGCGTTAACCTGGTCGTCAACAGGAGTAAAAGGAGACGGTTTAGCTGTAATTAACACTCATTTTGACTTAACCTCAGGAGGTTTAAATTATGTGCAAAATAATGCAGGTGCTTATATTAAAATTTCACAAGCGTATACTACTAAATATAATTTGTTTGGAGGAAATAATGTTGAACTTTCTACTGCATTTCAGAGGCCGTCGATAAATTCAGATGGAAGTTTGCCTCCAGTATTTACTTTTCCAGTAACAGGTTTGTTAGGTGTTTCAAGAAACAATGCTACATCTTACATAGCTTCAGTTGGTTCTGTTTTAACAACGCTAACTCAAAGCTCTGGTAGTGTAACAAATCAAGAGTTTAAAGTTTTAGGGTATGGAAATGCAACAGCAATTGGATCTAGGTTTGACGGAGAAGTTGCTTATGTTATTATAGGAGGTGATATGACTGACAAGTTATCGGATATGGAAACCGCTTTTGACTCCACATCTAGTGGGGATACTCAAGCCCCAACAGCATCAACATTATCAAGTACATCACAAACTGATACTTCAGTAGCCTTAAGCTGGACTGCAGCCACAGATGATACAGCAGTTACAGGTTATAAAGTATATAAAAACGGTGTGTTAGAAGCTACTCTAGGGAGTGATTTATTATATCAAACAACGGGACTTACAGCTGCCACAGCTTACAATTTCACAGTCACAGCCTTAGATGCAGCGGGTAATGAAAGTGTGGCTAGCAATATAATAGCTATAACTACCAATAATGCCATTACAGGAAATCTTTTAGATACGTCTACTTGGACTGTTGGGTCTGGTTCTGTGACAGGGTTTACAAGAACAGGAACAGACGCTGAAAATATTAGAGAAATGGGAGTAGGTCCACACGGAACTTCTGAGATATTATGGAAAGGAATAACTGATGGGACTATTGTTAACGATGATGGAGGCTGGACAACAGATATAGCCATAGATCCTTCCAAAACATATCGTTGCACAGTATGGATGAAAAAAACAAACTCAAATGATGGACATACATCTTTCGGAGTACGAGCAAAAGATGTTTCTGGAAATTGGGCTCTCAGTAGCCTTGACAATACCACACAAACCTATGCCACTTATTATAATGGACCTATACCTGTTTTAAATAATTGGTATTTACTTGTTGGTTATGTGCATAATAGCAGTTTTTCAAGTACAACAAGTGCTGGAGGTCTTTATGATGGCCTTACAGGAGCTAAAGTTGTAGATTTAGTTGATAAGAAATTTCAATCTACTGCTAGCAAATTAATAAATAAGCCTATGTTGCATAGAGGTACACCTAATACGGCAGATGCTTTATATTTCTACGCACCAACAATTTATGAAGTAAACGGACAAGAACCAACCATACAAGAACTTATTGATGGCCCATCAGACACACAAGCTCCCACAGCCTCAACAATATCCAGCACAGGGCAAAGTGATACCACAGTAGATTTAAGCTGGACAGCCGCAACAGATAATACCGCAGTTACAGGCTATAAATTATATAAAGGTGGCGTATTGGAAACCACTTTAGGGAATGTATTAACCTATCAAGTAACAGGGCTTACAGCTGCAACAGCATATAATTTTACTGTTAGAGCTATAGATGCAGGAGGCAATGAAAGTGTAGATAGTAATACTTTAGCAATTACTACTAACACTGCTTCTAATTTTTATACTTTGCAGCACATTAGAGCCTCTGATGAAACCGTTATGGGTACGATATTGGATGGTTATACTTTAACGGTTTCAGATGCCACTACGTTTAATATAAATGCTATTCCTTCTTCATCAGTGGGTAGCACTGAATTTGCTTTAACAGGTGCGATTACGCATAATAAGATTGAATCTTCTTTACCACATGCTTTATACGGAGATCAAGGTTTCTCAGATTTTAGCAATGGTCCAGATTTATCGATAGGGTCTTACACGTTAACTGTAACAGCTTGGTCTTCATCTGGAGGTAGTGGTTCGCAAATAGCACAAGATGTGGTTAATTTTACGGTTATTACGTCTGGGTCAGATACTCAGGCTCCCACAGCCACAACATTATCCAG
>NZ_MDVN01000019.1 GCF_002741945.1 Gaetbulibacter sp. 4G1 | reverse complement strand
CAACTTAAAGCTACTGTGGTATCACTTTGCCCTGTACTGGATATTGTTGAGGCTGTGGGAGCCTGAGTATCAGATGCTGCATTAGTAGTAATTGCTAAAGTATTACTATCTACACTTTCATTGCCTGCTGCATCTATAGCTCTAACAGTAAAATTATATGCAGTTGCAGCTGTAAGCCCTGTTGCTTGATAGGTTAATACATTCCCTAAAGTGGTTTCCAATACGCCACCTTTATATACTTTATAGCTACTGTGGTATCACTTTGCCCTGTACTGGATATTGTTGAGGCTGTGGGAGCCTGAGTATCAGATGCTGCATTAGTAGTAATTGCTAAAGTATTACTATCTACACTTTCATTGCCTGCTGCATCTATAGCTCTAACAGTAAAATTATATACTGTTGCGGCTGTAAGCCCTGTTACTTGATAGGTTAATACATTCCCTAAAGTGGTTTCCAATACGCCGCCTTTATATACTTTATAGCCTGTAACTGCTGTATTATCTGTTGCGGCTGTCCAACTTAAATCTACTGTGGTATCGGTTTGAACTGTACTGGATAATGTTGTGGCTGTGGGAGCCTGAGCATCAGATGATATAGCTTCTGGTGTACCAGCTACAGCAAAAGTCGAGGGGTTGCTTTGATTGTTGTACTCAGTTAATATCCAATTATTTGAACGCTCAATGTTTGAAACACGAATTTCATCTAAAGATCCATTAAGTCTATGAGACACGCCATTGCTTCTTGTTCCTAAATAAAGGTTTTGAGCCAAACCATCTGGTAGTGTTAATGCTGTAATTTCTGTTGAAAAAACACCATTTAAAAAGAATGTCACACCTGTGCCTGCTGCATTAATCTTAATAACAACATAGTTCCACTGATTTTCATTATATAATAAAGGAGGAGTAGTATGATGAATAGTTGTTCCGTCATAATAGGTTAATCTATTATCTGGATACTTTTGGAATAAAATATTATAGCCACTATTCACTGTCTCAGCTCGTTTTGCCATTAAATAAAAAGGATGAAAACTTGTAGGATTAAACCAACCAGAAATGGTTAAACTAGATGTAAGGTTTAAACTAGAACTATTACCGACATTAACAAATTGATTTGTACCATTTAATTCAAGACCTCTTCCTATTTGGCTATTAATAAGGTCATTTGACTCCATACTCCCTTCAGTAATACCGCTATTCAAGTTTGATCCGCTATCTTTTATTTGTGGAATGATACTCGATGGGTCTTCTTCCATATGCCAAATAGATGCATAACTATTAGACCATACAGTTTGACTTCCATAAGTATCAGTAGTTATTGGTTGAACTTCCCCTGTTTTATTATACCATATATATATGATCGTATCTGAAGTTGCTGACAAACTTGGAATTTTCACCCAAATTTGGCATTTTCTATTTGCAGGAGTAGCATCAGTAACAAACTCAACTACCTCTATAGCTAAACGATTATTTCCAGCTGCATCACTGGAGAAACGAATATCTCCCCCTCCGTTTAGTGCAGAATATACTCCACCATCCACAATCTCGCTATCTAAATGGTTTAAAGTGACTAAAAATGGAAAATCCGTTAGATTTGATGAACCTACAACTTGACTACTATTAATTGTAATAGCCTGTTTTCTATTCCAGTCTGGAAAATTTTGTGCACTAAGACTAATATTTATTAGTAAAAACCCGAAAAGAATATTTTTTTTTATAAAATTGTTTTTACTTATTTTCATTACTATTTTATTTATCAATTAAAGTTGATTAACTTACTAATGAGATCCTGTTTTTATAGATAAGGTATTGCTTGGAGTGCTTTCAGTACCATTTATATTAAATGCTGTAACTTTATAATTATGAAGAATCCCTACTGTAACACCAGTAACTTTATATAATAAAACATTCCCTAAAGTTGCTTCCAAAATACCATCTTTATAAACTTTATAACCTGATATTTCTTCTTCGTCTGAGGCTTCTGTCCAGTATAAATCTATAGTTGTATCTGTTGTTTTTTTAACCGATAATATAGGAGCAGTTGGTGTATTACGCTTTTTTTGAACAAACAAAATACTTAGCTGTTTATATTTGGATAATTTTATTATGGAATTAACACTTATATCTCTGTTTAGTTTATAAAACGTACTAGCCTGAATATTTAGGTTCATTAGAAGCGTTAGCAATAAAAATTTATATGAATATATCTTCTTCATAATTTTTTCAATCTTTAATTTTTCTGAATTTCTTTAATAATTTCTGACAGTTTCTTAATTGTTTTATTTTGCTCTTCAATTTCTTGTTGCTGTTGTAAAACATAGAGTGTTAGCTCTTCTATTTTCTCCAAGAGTTTGGCATTCATCTCTCCTAATTGGATACCTTCTTCTTCTACCTCTTTTGCTGATGGAATGTTTGGTAAATGTCCCTTGGTTTTAATATGATTCTCAACCTCTTTTAAAGAAGGTAAATCATGTGCTTTGGTAAATACATAATCT
>NZ_MDVN01000018.1 GCF_002741945.1 Gaetbulibacter sp. 4G1 | reverse complement strand
ATGTGAATTTAAGAATTCAAGATTTTGATATGAATCTTGAGGCTGGTAATTACAACAACCGGTTTGAAGTCACTTTCAATAATAAAGCTTTAAGTATTGATGATAATACCTTTACTGATTTTGATATTGTTCAAAACAATACTATTGCTGAATTAAAAATTATAAATCCTAACGCTTTAGATATAAAAACCTTTAACTTATTTGATATCTCTGGTAAGCGTATTATAAATCAGAATATCTCTGATGTTAAAAATACTTACTCATATTCTACTAAAACTTTTAGCGATGGTGTATATATTGCTAGAATTACATTAGCTAATATGCAAGGGGTTACTAAAAAAATAATCGTTAATAATAAAAAGTAAACTTCCATTTAGTTTTTTAAAAACTACCATTAACACACATTTTTGTCTAAATTTGGCAAAACTTGATTTTTTAAATGCAGTCGTCTTTAGAAGAATACATGCTACCGTGCTTAAACAAAAAGCTTTTTGGAGTAGAATGCATGGGTTGTGGCTTGCAGCGATCAATTTCTTTAATATGCAAAGGAAATTTTGTTGACGCCTTTTATATGTATCCTGCCATATATACTTTAATACTCCTTTTTTTAGTAGTAGCAGTAAATACATTTAAGAATTTTAAGTACGCTAATAAAATTATTATTATTTTGGCTATTCTTAATGTTTCAATAATCATTGGGAATTTTATAATTAAAACTTTTATAATCAAATAAAACAAAAACATGGAACAACAAAAACTACCTAATGCTACTATTGCACTAATTCTTGGAATTATTTCTTTTATCGCCTGCTGTTGTAGTGCAGGAATTGGCGGTTTGCTTTTTTCTGGAATAGCGTTATATTTAGTAAAAAAAGACACAAAACTATATGCAGAAAATCCAGAAGCTTATAGCAATTTCAGCCAACTAAAGACCGCCAAAATAATAGCCATTATTGGTTTAGCTTTAGCAGTTGTTGCCTTTTTATGGTCAGCTTATTCAATCTATTCTGTTGGTGGATGGGATGCTTATATGGAACAACAAAAAGAAATTATGGAGCAAATGGGCTTAGGTAATTAAATTACTTCCCGCATAATAAAAAAAGCGACCAAATTGGTCGCTTTTTTTACTTTATATTATATTGATTTTTAAAATGAAGCTGCAGCAAACATTCCAACAATAAAAGCTAGAACATAAATACTAATAATTACAATTGTAAAAACACCCATAAACTTGTAATGGGATTTTAAATTTGTAAAAGCTGATTTAAAATCGGCTTTATTAGTATTACTCAAAGCACTTTTCATTTTTCTTGAAAAATTAAATAAATAAAGTACAGGAAAAAAATAAATTAATGCCATAACCACATAAATAAGTCCAAAATAACCCATTGAAAACCCCATGGCTTCATACGGGTTATTATTTCTTAATGCGCCAGCACTCATTATTGCTCCAAAAAAGATTCCAAAAATCACCAAAAAACCTATTCCAATAAAGCCAAGTATAGATAAAAAATAAGTCCATGAGGTCGTTTCTTTTAATAATACTTTAATTTCATCACTTACTTCTAATTCAAAGCTATCGAAAGCTGATTTTTGTTCCATAAATTCTATTTCTCAAATTGTTTTAAAGTCTTAATAATAATATCAACACAATCCAACAACTGTTCTTTTGTCATTACTAAAGGCGGAGCAAAACGAATAATATTTCCATGAGTAGGTTTAGCTAATAAGCCATTATCACGCAAAGCCAAACAAATATTCCAAGCTGTGTCACTATCTTCATCATCGTTAATTAGAATAGCATTAAGTAAACCTTTCCCTCTAACTAGCGAAGCAATGTTACTTGTTTCAATAAACTTATTTAATTCACTTCTAAATAATTGCCCTAATGCTTCAGCATTATTTGATAATTCTTCTTCTTTTACAACAGTTAAAGCTGCTATAGCTACAGCTGCTGCTACTGGGTTTCCTCCAAAAGTGCTACCATGGTTACCTGGCTTAATAACATTCATAACGCTATCATTTGCCAAAACTGCACTTACTGGATATGCTCCACCACTTAAAGCTTTCCCTAATATTAAAATATCTGGGGTTACATTTTCATGGTTTACTGCTAATAATTTCCCTGTTCGGGCTATCCCAGTTTGCACCTCATCAGCAATGAATAAAACATTATATTTTTCACATAATGCCTTAGCTTTTGCTAAATAACCTTCGCTTGGAACATAAACACCAGCTTCCCCTTGAATAGGCTCAACTAAAAACCCACCAACATTCGGGTTGTTTTTTAAAGCTTCTTCTAAAGCTTCTAAATTATCATACTCAATTTTTATAAAGCCATTTGTGAAAGGTCCGAAATTTTTACGGGCTACAGGATCATTAGAAAATGAAATGATAGTAGTAGTTCGTCCATGAAAATTGTTTTCGCAAACAATAATTTCGGCTTCATTTTCATCAATTCCTTTTACTTCATAGGCCCATTTTCTACAAAGCTTTAAAGCCGTTTCTACAGCTTCAGCTCCAGTATTCATTGGTAGTAACTTATCAAATCCAAAAAATTCGCAAGCAAACTTTTCATATTTACCAAGTACATCATTATAAAAAGCTCTTGATGTTAAGGTTAAATTTTGTGCCTGATTAGTCATCGCACCCACAATTTTAGGGTGGCAATGCCCTTGGTTTACAGCAGAATATGCAGATAGAAAATCGTAATATTGTTTTCCTTCTACATCCCAAACATACACACCTTCTCCCCTGCTTAATACTACAGGTAACGGATGGTAATTGTGTGCACCATACTTGTTTTCTAAATCGATCGCTTGTTGCGAAGTTAATTGGTCTAAAACAGCCATTTTAATTTGTTTTAAATTAATAAAATAACCATTCCTTCTGTACCTTTATTTTTCCGAAGAATTCGAAAAAGCAGCGTGGGAGAGAAATCATCCCTAGGAATTGCAATATTAATAAATATTTATGGCGTTTTAAAATTCTATTTGATTTTATGATGTAATGAAGATATTTGTAACTCTAAACGTTTCAACTCACGCATAATCGCATTTTTGTCCATTTGCATCCAAGAAAAAAGCTTTAACATTCCTATTACCATCATGCTAAAAAAGCCTATTGCTGCCCATTTTATTAATTCACTTGTGGTCTCAACCTTAAAAAATTGAATGGTACAGTACACAAACAATGCAAACCAAGCTATCATTACAATGTTTACTAAAATCATAAACCATTTTAATTTCCCTTGAAACAATCCTCCAACCATTTGTAGCGGGTTTTGTTCATCTAAATCATCGTAAAACTTAGTTTCTTCTTGGGTTAATGTTTCTTTAATTAATTTATCGATGTCTTCTATTTTATTTTTCATAATAAATTTATTTTTTGTTTCTGCATGTCGGTTACACTCTAATGTAAACTCCAACAAAAAACTTATTAATAATTATTTCGTTTATTTTTTAATACTTCCTTCAATTTTTCTCTAGCATGGAATAATCTTGATTTCGCTGTTCCCACTGATATATTTAATATTTCACTAATTTCTTTTAACGAATATTCTTCAACATAAAACAACTTAATTACTACTTGCTGGTGTTCAACTAAATTTTTAATGGCTTTTGAAAGTGCTTTTTTTAGTGATTCATCAACCTCAATTTCATCAGCTACTGAATCTTGTTCGTATTTATAATGCTCTAAATTATTATGTATCCTTTTATTTGAATTAATATTATTTAAAGCCTTAGTATAAACAATACGTAGCGCCCACGCTCCAAAACTTTTTGGGTCTTGTAATTTATCAATCTTAACAATAATTGTTTTCCAACTATCTTGAGCAATATCTTTAGCAACATCGGGATCTTGAACTAACCAATAAGCCTTTTCGCAAAACAATTTGTGCCATCTCTTAACCAACTCTGTAAATGCATTTGCATTTCCAGAAAGGTATTGTGTAACTAACATTGCATCTATAGCTTTATCTCTTTTCAATTAGATAGGTTTTATATAGTGCCGCTTTCTTTTTTTGTTTTTAAGCATTCTTAAAAATTTCACCCAGAAGTTATATTCAGTTTCTTTTTTTTCTAATAAAAAATGATTTTCTAATTTATCAAAAGCATCTTCAATTAAAGCATCGTGAAACCATTTAACCAAAAATAACCAATAAAGAACAGCAAATCCAGAAGTTTTCATTTTGATAGTATGAGATATCTCTACTTCAGAATCACTTAACTCTTCAACTTTAAGTACATGGGTACCATTAAACCCTGTATTAGTAAAACTAAATACGATGCCTTTATTATAATCAATACTATCAACCCTGTACTTTATTGGGCCATGACCACCAGCAGATCCAACTTTTAATCCATTTTTAAAACGAATAGCTGGCCATTTTTCATAAGGCCAAACTTTATCATCTTTGGTTGTTAATGTGTCTAACAATTTATATACACTTTCTTTAGGTTGATTAATTCTTCGCTTATGTATGTTTATAACATTCATCTGTTCATCGTTTACTATTATTTTTAGTCAAAAATAATTTGGTTTTAAGATTCCTTGGTTTATAAATTTAAGGTTCATTTCATACTATAAAGACAGTAATCTTTACAAAAGGTTCATTTTATTTTCAAATAATTTAAAAATCTATTAAAGTTAATAGAAATAAAGCCATATTTATTTGTTGCTATTATTATTTTTGCAGCATGTCAAGAAGAAAATCAAGAAAACAAATTTTTGAAAACGTAGAAGTTATCGATGCCGGAGCAAAAGGAAAAACTATTGCTAAAGCTCCTGATGGTAAGGTTATTTTTTTACCTAATGCTGTTCCTGGGGATGTAGTAGATGTGCAAACCTTTAAAAAGCGAAAAGCATATTACGAAGGAAAAGCAACTGCGTTTCATAAACTATCAAATAAAAGAACTGAGCCTGCTTGCGAGCATTTTGGAACCTGTGGCGGTTGCAAATGGCAAAATATGAGTTACGAGCATCAATTATTTTATAAACAAAAAGAAGTTACTAATAATTTAATCCGTTTGGGACATATTGAACTCCCAGAAGTATCTCCTATTCTAGGTTCTGCCAACCAATATTTTTATAGAAATAAAATGGAATTTTCTTTTAGCGATTCGCGTTGGTTAACTATTGAAGAGGTACAATCGGATGCAGACTTGGGAGATAGAAATGCATTAGGCTTTCATATTCCAGGAATGTGGGATAAAATTTTAGATATAAGAAAGTGTCATTTACAAGCGGATCCATCAAATACCATAAGAAATGCTGTAAAACAATTTGCCATTGAAAATAATTTAGAATTTTTCAATACAAGAAATCAAACAGGATTGTTACGCACTATGATGATTCGTACTTCAAGTACAGGAGATATTATGGTTATGATTCAGTTTTTTAAAGAAGATAAAGCAAAACGCGAATTATTGTTGGACTTTCTTCATAAAAC
Organism: Gaetbulibacter sp. 4G1; assembly: GCF_002741945.1. Taxonomy (GTDB): domain Bacteria; phylum Bacteroidota; class Bacteroidia; order Flavobacteriales; family Flavobacteriaceae; genus Wocania_A; species Wocania_A spongiicola. The sequence goes on along the minus strand of NZ_MDVN01000018.1, from coordinate 200,515 downwards.
ATTTCCACAAATAACCTCTTTACAATATGTTATAAATGGAAAAGCAAACGATACCATTTACGATCAAGAAGTTATTTGTTATAAAGGCAATGATTATATTTTTGAAGAAATGGAAGGTTTGAAATTTAAAATAAATGCAAAATCTTTTTATCAAACCAACTCTGATCAGGCTTTTGAACTATATAAAATAACACGAGATTTTGCTGATTTAACAGGAAATGAAGTCGTTTACGATTTATATACAGGCACAGGAACTATTGCTCAATTTGTTGCAAAAAAAGCAAATAAAGTTGTTGGAGTTGAAGCTGTACCTGATGCTATTACAGCAGCCAAAGAAAATGCACAATTAAATAGTATTAATAACGTTGAATTCTTTGTTGGAGATATGAAGCAGGTTTTTAATGTCGAGTTTATTAACGCACATGGGCAGCCCGATATTATTATCACAGATCCGCCTCGTGATGGTATGCATAAAGACGTTGTACAACAAATTTTAAATATAGCGCCTAAAAAGGTGGTTTATGTAAGCTGTAATAGTGCTACCCAGGCTAGGGATTTGGCATTAATGGATAGCATGTATAAAGTCACAAAAACACAAGCAGTAGATATGTTTCCACAAACATTTCATGTCGAAAATGTTGTATTGCTTGAAAAACGATAAAGTGTATATTCGTTTAGTTGTTAATTCGTTTATTTGTATAAAATGAAAATGAAATCTTTTAAATTCTTTTTTTTACCAATTATTTTATTGATAATTGGAGTTACTGCGAGTTGCGAACGTGACGATTTATGTCCCGAAAGCACACCAACTACACCTAGCTTAATTATAAGAACATCTGACGTATCAAACCAAGACAGTAAAAAAAACGTGTTTGGTTTAAGAGTACAAGGTGTTGGAATCGATGATGTTTTAACAGGTTTTAATATAGTATCTACTGATTCTATCGTATTACCTTTAAAAACAAACACTGATTCTTCACAGTATAAACTACATAGTGATTATTCTTATGATGATAATGGTACTCCAGATGATATAACTGATGATGTTATTGGAGGTAATGAAGATATTATCACTATAAATTACACCAGAGAAGAAGTTTACGTATCCCGTGCCTGTGGCTATAAAACCATTTTTAAAGATGTTACAATATCTGTTGAAGATGATGGTGATAACTGGATACAATTAACACAACCTTTTAATAACCCTCAATCTGTAGAAGATGAAACAGCAGCGCATTTTAACTTATTTCATTAGTAGTGCTCTTTTACTACTTTTTTGTGTGTCTGCAAATGCGCAAAATGATAGTATTGCTAGTCCTGTAAACGACTCTTTAAAAATTAAACAAAAGTACGGGCTTCGTGTTGGTGCTGATATTGGTAAACTTATTCGAACCGCTATTGACGATGAATATTCTGGTTTTGAGATTTCTGCCGATTATCGGCTTAAGAAAAAGCTATACATAGCTGGTGAAATTGGTACAGAAGAAAAAACCGATGTGAACAATTATTTAAATATCACAACAAAAGGAAGTTACTTAAAAGGAGGTATTGATTATAATTCATATCAAAATTGGCTAGATATGGATAATATGATTTACTTTGGGTTTCGTGTAGGAGCAAGTACGTTTAGTCATACTCTAAATAGCTTTAATGTATACAATACCAATCAATATTGGGGTGAGCAATTCTCTTCTACAACGCCACAAAAATTTGATGGTTTAACAGCAATTTGGGCAGAAATTATTTTAGGAATTAAAGCTGAACTTTTTAACAACCTATACATGGGTTTAAACGTGCAACTTAAAGGCTTAGTAAACGAAACAGAACCCGAAAACTTTCAAAACATATACATTCCTGGGTTTAATAAAACTTATGATAGCAGCCGTATTGGTGTAGGTTACAGTTACACCATTTCTTATCGTATTCCGCTTTATAAAAGGGATAACTAAATTTTTTTTAATTTACTAGCTATTTTGAAATGCTATAAATTAGTTGATTAAGTAAAATTTCTTACTTAATCATATTTCTTTTTCTCACTATTTAGATTACTTTAGTTATATCAATCACCAAAAATCTAAATTAGAACAATAAAAAAGAAAAAAATGAAACCATTATTATTTCTTTTAGTATTATTTATAAATACTTCATACTTAAACGCCCAATCTACTATTGAGGAGCTAGTAAAAAAAGGGATTGAATACCACGACGATGGAAATTTTGATTTAGCCATCAAAACCTATGCTGAGGCATTAAAATTAGATCCAAAATCTACGTTGGTAAACTACGAAATATCTTTAAGTTATTTTCATAACAAAAACTATAAAAAAGCCATTGAACACTCAGACAATATTTTGAAACAAAGGGCTAGTCACATGCTTCAGGCTTACCTTACTAAAGGTTCTTCTCTAGATTTATTAGGAAAAACAAAAGAATCAATAAAGCTATTCGAAAAAGCCATTAAAAAAGAAAAAAGTCATTACTTACTTTATTATAATTTAGCATTAAACTATTATAATATAGGTGATTTAGAAAAAGCTGAAAACAATGTTGTTAAGGCTATAGAAAATAATTCAAATCACTCTAGTAGTCACTTAATGTTAGCAAATATTCATAACTATAAAGGCAATACAGTGCAAACTTTACTGGCTGTTCATTATTACCTCTTTTTAGAACCTGACTCAGTGAGGTCGATTGAAGCATATATGATGCTTCATGATAGGTTTGGTGGTAACGTATCTAAAGAAAAAGACAAGCCTAATAGTATTAATATAAGTCTTTCTTCTTTGGGTGGTGATTCTAAGTTTGGTGCTGCCGAGTTAATGGTTGGCATGTTAGAAGCATCAAAAAGCTTAGAAGAAAACGAAGGTAAAACTGATGACGAAATGTTTATTACAAACACCGGCTCTTTTTTTACAGTATTAGGAGAACTTAAAAAGAAAAAAGACAAAGAGATTTGGTGGACTTTTTATACCACATTTTTTTATGAATTAGCAAAGAGTGAGCATTTAGAAACTTATTGCCACTATATAAACCAATCTGGTAATAAAAATTCAAGAAAATGGGTGCAAGAAAATAATGAGAAATTAAACGCTTTTGGGGATTGGCTCAAAACAAATAACCTATAATAAATGAAGATTAATTATATATCACTTTTTCTTTTAGCACTACTTACATGTGCTTCATACTCTCAAAACAAAATTCCAAAAGGAAATATTGCAGATGACAAAGTTTTATTTGAATACGCTATCTACTTTTTAGATAATGATATTGTTAAAGTAGAAGATGCTATAAAAACTATTAAAAAACTCCATCCCTCAATTAAATTACTAGACTCAGTTTCTAACCCCGAATCAATAAAAGAAAGTAGTGTTGTAATTACACCTATAACAAATGTAAAAGAACAATTCCCTCCTGCCGATTTGGAATATTTACAATATACAAATCAAGGACTAAGTGAAAGCGAAAAAATAGAGTTACAGAAGTCTAAATATGTGTTATTATTGGATTTTATGTGTAAACAAGATGAATTAATTACCACCTTAAAAACAGCAAATAATTTTGTTAAAGATTTAGTTAAAAATAAGAAAGCTGTTATTTTCGATTCTGATACACGAGAAACTTATAGTAAAGATTATTGGAATGCTAAACGCTTAATAAATGATAACACTGTAAATATATCTAACCATATTACCATTCATTTTTATCAAAAAGAAGAGTACTGTAGAGCTATAACTCTGGGAATGTTAAAATTTGGACTACCTGATTTATGCATTGAAAACTTATCATGTAACAGTAGTTTAGGATTAACAAGCTTTATTAACTTAATTGCTCAAACACTCTTAGAAAAACAGAAAATTGAAAAAACTGGACGCATTAAATTGAATATTGATGCTATCAAAAATGAAGAGTTAAAAGCTGTTCTTTTAAGCTCACTATATGAAAATGCAGAAAAGAAAGCGGAAATAAATTTAATTAAAGGAACTTGGGAAGAAGGCGACCCTCAAAACAGATTGATTGAAATAGGGTTCCCAGAAGCAAATCCTCAGGTTGAACATAATGAAGTTATTACAAAGCTATTTGGGTCTCTAGACAAAGTTTCCTATCTTAATCATAACGAAGAACTTCTTGCAGCTAGCAAAAGAGCAAAAGAAAAAATACCAGAACTCCGTAAATTATTTTTGGCAGGTTTACCAATAAACAGCTCTTTACTTATAAAATTCCCATTTGAAAATTCTGAAGGGGAAAGAGAATGGATGTGGGTAGAAATAACCAAATGGAAAGGAGAAACTATTAATGGTCTTTTACAAAACGAACCAAGAGTAGTTGAAAATTTAAAAGCCGGCTCAAAAGTTTCAAAAAATATAAATGATATGTTTGATTACATATTATACAAAGCAGATGGCACACAAGAAGGCAATGAAACTAGTGAAATAATTATGAAAATGCAGAATTAAAAACACGAATTGCTTTAACATAAAACTGTAACTTTACTCCAAAACTCAAACCATGTCAACCATGTTTGCAGCCATAGACTTCGAAACCGCTAAAGGACACCATATTTGCTCTGTTGGGATTGTGACGTTTAAAAATGGAGTTATTATTGACGAGTTTCATGCATTAATACAACCACCAAACAACGATTATAATTGGCATAATATACAAGTTCATGGTATTACTGAAGACGATACTAGATTTGCACCAAATTTTAGAGCTGTGTATCCAGAGATAAAAAAACGTATTTCTGGAATAGTTACCGTTGCACACAACGAATCTTTTGACAGAACCGTTTTACAAAAAACGATGAAAGATTATAACATTCCGCAATCAGATTTAATCATGCAAGAGCGTTGGGAATGCACGCTTAAGATTTACCGCAATAAAGGTTATAAACCAGCAAAACTAGATGCTTGCTGTAAAGCACATAATATTGCTTTAAAACATCACGATGCATTGTCTGATGCTCGCGCCTGTGGTAAGCTGTTTTTAATTGCTCAATATGAGCGTTTACCTTTATTTTAGAAATACAAAGGGTGTACTTTCGTCATTTTTAAGACAAAAGACTAGAATTTGTTACTTCATATATTTTCCCTTCTTACTTCCTTCATACATTACATATTTAACTAAACGTGCTTCAAGTTTTGCATTAAATAAATGTATTTTTCGTGATGGTCGCAAACCTACATGTTTAAGAGCATCAAGGTTTGAGGTAATAAACCAAGCATCAGTACCTGGATAATTTTGCTTTAAGGTATCTCCAATGCTAGCATAAAACTCTTGCATATCAATATTTAAACGCTCGCCATAAGGTGGATTAAATACCATATGTAATTTTTCATCACCTCCTTTTTGGGTTTTGAAAAAATCTTCATGCTTTACTTCAATAAAGTCTTCTAATTGGGCATTCTTAACATTATCTTTAGCTTTACTAACTGCACTTGGCGCTTTATCATAGCCAATTATTTTATGATGAAAATCGCGAGTTTTGCCAAGTAAGGATTCTTCAATTTTTTCAAACAATTCTACATCCCAATCTTGCCAACGTTCAAACGCAAATTCTTTACGCATCAAATTTGGTGGAATATTACAAGCTATCATTGCAGCCTCTATAAGCATGGTACCAGAACCACACATGGGGTCCATAAAATCGGTTTGTCCATCCCAGCCAGACAACATAATCAACCCCGCTGCTAAAACTTCGTTTATAGGTGCTATATTAGTGGCCATTTTATAACCACGCTTATGCAATGAATCGCCAGAAGAATCTAATGAAATAGTGCATTGCCGTCTATCGATATGCACATTTATCTTTAAGTCTGGAAATTTTAAATCGACATTTGGACGTTTGCCTGTAGTATCTCTAAATTTATCAACTATAGCATCTTTAGTTTTTTGTGCAATGTAAAGCGAATGTGTAAACAAATCAGAATGTATTGTAGCATCAACTGCTAAAGTGCCTGTTGGTTTTAAATATTGAGACCAATCCATTGCATAGATTTTATCATATAAATCTTGCTCGCTACTAACAGTAAATGTATGGATGGGTTTTAAAATTTTAACAGCTGTTCGCAAGCCTAAATTGGCTTTATACATAAACCCTTTATCTCCCGAAAAAGCCACATTACGAACCCCTGCTTTTATATCTTGAGCACCAAGTTGAGTAAGCTCTTTTGATAGTAATTCTTCAAAGCCAAATAAGGTTTTGGCAACCATCTTGAAATTTTCTTCCATTTTTTACGTCGAATAGATTGCAAAAATAACGTAATTTTGCGTTAATTAACTTAGCAATTGCAGATAATGGGTTAAGGATTGATGCGGCATCCTTTTTTGATAAAAAAAATATAGCGGAAAGCCTGACCACGTTTACATTGAGCGTAGCCGAAATGCAAGCGTGGTAACCTCAAAAAATATATGACGAATAATACGACTACAAAATGGTTTTCCTCTTGGTTTGATACGCCATTTTACCATATTTTATATAAAGACAGGGATGATACCGAGGCTCATGCGTTTATGGATACGCTTACCAATTATTTAAATGTTCCGGAACGCGGTACTATTTTAGATTTGGCTTGCGGCAAAGGAAGACATGCAAGGTATTTAAATAAAATTGGCTATGATGTTACTGGTGTTGATTTAAGTGAAAATAGTATTAATTTTGCTAAACAGTTTGAAAATAACAGCTTGCATTTTGAAGTACATAACATGTGTAAACCTTACAATAAGCAATTTGATGCAGTTTTTAATTTGTTTACTAGTTTTGGATATTTTGACAAAGATGAAGATAACCTGAATACTATTAAAGCCATCAAGGAAAATTTAAATCCTTTTGGTTTTGGGGTTATTGATTTTATGAATAGTGAGTTTGTTATTGATAATTTAGTGCCCGAAGAAATTAAAACAGTTGATGATATTACCTTTAATTTAAAACGTTATGTTGAAGCTGGTTATATTGTAAAAGACATTTCGTTTACAGCAGAAGGCAACGATTATAATTTTCAAGAGCGTGTTAGAGCGTTTACTTTGAAAGATTTTGAAACTATGTTTGAAGCAGCCAATGTACATTTACTAGATGTTTTTGGCGACTATAAATTGCATAAATTTAATGCGAAAACATCTGAACGCTTAGTAATGATTTTTAAATAACTAATAATTGGCTTTTAATCATTATCACTCTGTGGATATTTTTTAATAAAGTATAAATTTGAGTTTATCGACTTACAATCGAGACTTATAAATAATTAATTACACTCACTGTTGTGGGTTATTATTTTTTTGAATGAATAAATTTTTATTTCCTGTATACGCCGTTATTTTAGGTGTTATTATTGCTATTGCAACTAAAAATAAAAAAACATGGAACACCAAACTCCTACTCTCTTTTAGCGGGGCTTTTTTACTAGCTTTGACGCTTTTTGAGTTATTACCAGAGGTTTATAATCATTTAGATGCAAAACTTACAGGCTTGTACATTATGTGTGGTATTGTGTTACAAATTGTTTTAGAGTTATTCTCTAAAGGGGCAGAACATGGGCATGTACACATACATAAGAACGAAACTAATTTCCCGTGGTTACTATTTATTAGTTTATGCATCCATAGTTTTTTAGAAGGTTTCCCTATACATCAGCATAATGACATGGTTTATGGTGTTTTGGTACATAAAATACCTATCGCAGCTTTAGTAAGCATGTTTTTATTTCAGTCTAATTATAGTAAACTACAAATTATAGCATTTTTATTAGTATTTGCTGTTATGACTCCTTTAGGAACTCTTATTTCCAACACATGGGAACCAATCGCTGACTATGCACACATAATTAATGCTATTGTTATTGGAATATTTTTTCATATTTCTACCACTATTTTATTTGAAAGTGGTGAAGGACACAAGTTTAATCTATCAAAATTTATTGCCATTATTTTAGGCGTTGGTATTGCTTTTATGATTTAGTATTGGCTATTGGAAAATATTAACTAAAGATTTAAGTCTATTGTTTTTAACTTTTAACTAAAAATAGTGTTTAGCAAAGAAGAGTCTCGATTATTAAGACAAGAATTCTGGATTAGTTTTGGAAAATCGTTTCCACGGAAATGGATATTGTATAATACTAAAATAAAAGGTTTATCATTTAAATTTCATTTTGATACCAAAACTGCTTTAGTTGCTTTAGATATTGAAGATGATTTAGAAAACCGTATTAAATATTGGGAGAAGCTAGAAGCTTTAAAATCGATTTTATTAGATGATTTTCTCCCCGATGCCATTTTTAATGAAGAATATTTATTAGAAAACTATAAGGAAATTTCAAGAGTTTACGTGCCTTTAGAGCAAAAAGTATCTATTCATAATAAAAACACTTGGCGTGATGTGATGGAGTTTTTCAATGAAAAAATGAATTTGTTTGAAGCATTTTTTGAGGAATATAAGGATGTAATTGAAGGCTAAAGTCGTTACACTTTTTTTTCCATTTGGTAGTCATCCATAACATAACCATTCCCTATATCTTTTACCAAAGCGCATACATTAATAAAACCTAACTTCTCGTAAGCCTTAATTGAATTTGTGTTATTTTTGTTTACCGTAAGCATAATTGTTTTTAAACCGTATGCTTTTGCCTTTTCCTCAATAAATTGCATCGCGGTTTTGCCTATCTTTTTTCCTCTATACTCGCTTAGCACATATATTTTACTTAAAAACAACTTACCTTCTTCTTTTCTAATAGAAATATAACCTACTGGGGTTTTATCATATCTTAAAATAAAATACTCAAAACCTTCATCTTCGACTTGTTTAGAAATTGCTTCGGCTGATTGATACTTTTTAAGCATATGCTCTACTTGACCAATACCCGTAATAGGAATATAATGTTTGCGCCAAATAACATCGGCTAATTCTTCAATTAATATATAATCTGGCTGTGTTTGAGCTAAAGTAATTTCTATCATAGAAAATTAAAGTTTTAGATATTCAAAATAAAGAAAAATTAAGTTTAAATCACATAAAAGAAAATCATAAAAAAGTGAAAGATTGCTCCAGCTAAAACAAATAAATGCCAAATAACATGATTGTACGGTATCTTTTCTACAGCATAAAAAATAATACCAACGGTATAAGCTAACCCTCCAGCGAAAAGAAATAAAATGCCATCACTACCAATAGTTTCAGATAAACTTGTAAAATCGAATACAATAAGCCAACCCATTATTAAATAGAGAAGTGTTGAGAAAACTTCAAAACGTCCTGTAAAAAACAATTTTAAAATAACACCAAAAGCGGCAATACCCCAAACCGCAAAAAATAAAGTCCAACCTAAGCTCTGCTCAATTGAAATTAAACAAACCGGAGTATAGGTTCCTGCAATTAAAAGGTAAATGCTAATATGATCTACAATTCTAAAATAATGCTTTCTCCTTTCACTTTTTACCGCATGGTAAAATGTTGATGCAGCAAATAACACAATAATAGAAATACCATAAACAATAACACTAAATAAACTCCAAGGTGTCTTTTGATTATCAAAAACAATTAGTAAAACCAACGCTACTATACCAAACAAAACACCAAGCGCATGAGTAGTAGCATTCAACTTTTCCTCAAACGGAGTTTGTATACGCATAAACTATTGCTTGTTTTGTATAGGTTTAAACCATTTATCAGTTAAATCGTAAAAATCAAATTCAACCTTAGATTTTTGTCTTTCTAAGCGTCCGCTTTGAAAGTTACGTTGCAGAATATCTTCAATTAAATAGTCTTCTTTTTCATTAAGAGGGTCAAATTCGCGCTTTAAAGAAATATCAAACATACTGGCTGTAGTATTATACCAAAATGCGCGCCAACCGTTACGTAATTCTTTTACCAGATTAAAAGCTGTTTTACCAGTTTGCCTATGTATTAATTTAACTAGTATTTGTCCTTCTGTTCGGGTTAATTTTTTTAATTCATCAGAGAACTCTCCTTCTATATATTTTTGTACACGCTTAGCATACTTTTTTTTATGACGTTTTTTCTTAATACCGGCTAAGCGTTTATTCATTGAATCTAAACGTTCAGCAGCCATTTTTGCATAAGGATAAACTTTTATTGTTTTTCTGCGTAAAATTAAATATCGAACTCGGTCCTTTTTACTATTAAATTGAAGCTTATGCAATAGCATAACTTCATCCAAGTCAATAGATGTTCGTGGTATAGAATCGCCTTCAACAATAATATACTCAACCGCAGTAGAATCTTGCTCTACATCACTAATTTGGGCTAGTGCAAAAAACGGAAAAAGAATAAATATGTATTTGAAATAATTCATTTGTAAAAAAAGGGGCGTTTATTACGCCAAAAATACTGAATTTCTTAAAACTAGATATCTTAGGTTTGAAATTATTAAAACACTTGACTTTGTCAGAAAAATTGTCGAAATTCGTTTAACGTAGTATATAAACCATTAAAACGGATTCATATACTTGAATTACCACACATTTGAAAAAGCATGTACGATAAGATTGATGACTTAATCGAAATAAATCTAAACCTCTTAGGAAACAAAGAGGATAACTCCGAATTCTTTTTTGACTTTTTAAATATTGACGGCCAACAATTCTGCCAGATAGGTAAATTCCACGAAGCAGAAAGATTAGCTGAAAATATGCAAGGGAAAGACTTACTCACAATTGACCAAGAATTAGCTGTAATGACGGAGTTCGGATATACTATTTTTAAAAATGGAGGATGGAAAAAACATTTGCAAAAAGAATATAATAGAAGCCTTAATGACCGATTAAAAAAAGGACATAAGGAAAATCTAGAACTGACCAATCTTAATTTACAAAAGGAAAATTTTGAACACCAAAAATCTATAAGAGGTTTAGAAAACCAAATAAGAAATTTAACCAGAGATAATTTAAGGCTTAACAATTGGGATATAAGATTCAGATGGTTAATTGCCATCATAGCTTTTATAATTGGATTCATAACTAAATATTTTATTGACAAGTAACTAGGTATTTTATTAAAGCTAAAATTCCGACTATGAAAAACACGAAGACCAAAAACTGAGCTATTTTACTTAATAAATACTCAATAAGATAAAATATATCGGACTTAAAAAAGTCTTTGATTTTGGACATAATAATTGATTTTAAAATTTAAAAAAAACGTGTGGTAACAACGTATATAATTTATTGCTAGTTCTAGCTTGCTTACGAAAATCCTTGCGGATTTTCTAGTAGGTTTGTACTTGCTAGATTTATTGCTTTACCACGCAACAAACCATATACAAAACGTTAAACGAACTTCTCCAAAATAAAGCACCTTTCGGTTTAATTATATAAGCTAGCAGATACCTGCATTAGGGATTGCGGTGGAAAGCCCACAGTGCCTTTTTTAGTGCGAGGACTTGTAACAGAAAGCCCGACCCTTGGGTAACGCCAAAAAAAATTAATTAAGAGATCCTTTAAATCATTTTTTTACATTTTATATTATTATTTTAGTGCAAAACTTTTATAAATGGCAAAAAAGAGCATTCTTAATAAAAAATCTATCGATTTTTTAGAAAAATATTTAAATAATGCAGCTCCTACAGGGTACGAATGGACTGGGCAAAAACTTTGGATGGATTATCTAAAGCCTTATGTTGATGAGTTTATTACAGATACTTACGGAACAGCTGTTGGGGTAATAAACCCAAAAGCTAAATACAAGGTGGTTATTGAAGGACACGCCGATGAAATTTCGTGGTATGTAAATTATATTTCGGATAACGGATTAATTTATGTGATTAGAAATGGCGGAAGCGATCACCAAATAGCACCAAGTAAAATTGTTAATATACATACTAAAAAAGGCATTGTAAAAGGTGTTTTTGGCTGGCCGGCAATTCATACTCGAAATAGAGCTAAAGAAGAAGCGCCAAAGCCAGATAATATTTTTATTGATTGTGGGTGCAAAACAAAAGAAGAAGTTGAGAAATTAGGTGTACATGTAGGATGTGTTATTACCTATCCGGATGAATTTCATATTTTAAATAAAGAGAATTTTGTTTGTCGTGCTTTAGACAATAGAATGGGTGGTTTCATGATTGCTGAAGTAGCCCGATTACTTAAAGAAAATAAAAAAGAATTGCCTTTTGGGCTTTATATTACTAATTCTGTTCAAGAAGAAATTGGATTGCGTGGTGCAGAAATGATTACTCATACCATTAAACCAAATGTAGCCATTGTAACGGATGTTACGCATGATACGACAACACCAATGATTGAAAAGAAAAAGGAAGGTCATTTAGAGCTTGGTAAAGGGCCTGTTGTTGCTTACGCCCCTGCTGTGCAACAAAAATTGCGTGATTTAATTACTGAAACTGCTGAAGAAAAGAAGATACCTTTCCAGCGTTCAGCATTGTCTAGAGCTACTGGAACCGATACTGATGCTTTTGCTTACAGTAATGGCGGTGTTGCTTCTGCTTTAATTTCTTTACCGCTTCGTTACATGCACACTACTGTAGAAATGGTACATAGAGATGATGTGGAAAATGTAATTAAATTAATTTACGAAACGCTACTTAATATAAAAGATGGAGAATCTTTTAGCTATTTTGAATAATTTGTCCTTTTGAGCACAGCTGTGAACTACAAAACAATTTGGGCTGTGCTCAAAGTGATACAATTTTTATTCCATGCAAAATCAAAAACATTTATTCGATATTCCTGAAGACATAACCTATTTAAACATAGCTAGTCAATCGCCATCTTTTAAAGCGATGTATGACGCTGGTATAGAAGGGCTAAAACAGAAAAGTCGCCCCTACAAAATCAGGGTTTCAGATTATTTTGAACCCGTTATAGAACTTAAAAAGCTATTCGCTCAACTTATTGATGCAGATGATTTTAATCGTATTGCAACAATTCCATCGGCTTCTTATGGCATAGCAACTGTTGCAAATAATATTGTTTTAAAAGAGCATGATGAAATTCTAATTATAGATGAGCAATTTCCTAGTAATGTTTATACATGGCAAAAATTAGCTGAAAAATATAACGCTACAATAAAAACTATCAGTCCTCCAAAATCTGATACTAATCGTGTTAAGCTTTGGAACGAAGCCATTTTAAATGCTATAAATAGTAATACTGCTGTGATTGCCATGGGCAATATTCATTGGTCAAATGGGAGTTTATTCGATTTAAAAGCAGTTAGTAAGAAAGCGAAACAATACAATGCTCTTTTAATTGTTGATGGATCGCAATCTATAGGTGCACTACCCTTCTCTATTAAAGAAATTCAACCTGATGCCTTAATTTGTGCTGGTTATAAATGGTTATTTGGTCCTTATGGATGCGCTTATGCTTATTATGGAACTTACTTTGATAATGGTAATCCCATTGAAGAAAATTGGTCTAACCGATTGAATAGTGAAAATTTTGCAAGATTAACAAATTATGAACCTAGGTATAAACCTTTAGCTAACCGTTATTCTGTTGGTGAAAGTGGCAATTTTATTTATGTTAGAATACAAATTGAAGCTTTAAAACAAGTTATAGAATGGTCGCCAAAAGCCATACAAAGTTATTGTAAAAACATTTCTGCGGAAGCTGTTAAAGAACTTAAAGCTTTAGGTTGCTATATTGAAGATTCAGAATATAGAACACACCATCTATTCGGAATTAGATTACCTGACAAACTAAATGTTGAAGCCTTAAAAAAAGACTTATCCAACAAAAATATTTTTGTTTCATTTAGAGGTAATTACATTAGAATTTCTTGTCATTTATTCAACACATCTGAAGATTTTAAGCCTCTAATCTCATGTATAGCTTCGCATTTATAAAAGTATAATATGGACGAGTTTATTGATATAGTAACAAAGCAAGGTGAACCAACTGGTAAATCTGTACCTAAATCAATCATCCATAAAGAAGGACATTACCATAACACAGCTCATGTTTGGTTTTACACCAACAAAGGAGATATTTTATTATCACAACGCTCTTCAAAGAAAGTAATTTGTCCGCTTCTTTGGGATGTTTCGGTAGCTGGACATGTAGATGCTGGTGAAACCATTATTCATGCTGCCATAAGAGAAACTAAAGAAGAGATTGGGTTGTCCATTTTTAAAAATGGTTTGAATAAAATAGGCATTTTTGAATGTTTTCAAACCTATGAAAATGGTATTATTGATAACGAGTTTCATCATACTTTCATTTCAGAATTAAAAATTACTCTTTCAGATTTAACACCTCAAATTGAAGAGGTAGAAGCTTTAAAACTAGTTTCTACAGATCATTTTAAACAGTTAATTGATAATATCAACAATAACGGAAATCATTTTGTTGCATCGAATAAATCGTATTACGAAACTGTTTTGCAAAACATTATAGGAAGAATTAGATAACTATATTTTTTTAACTACTTTTAATCTGAATATGTTAACCGCTTTTATATCGCTCATTTTATAAATGAATTTACTGCTTACTGCAATTGCTCCAGTTTTTATTATAATACTTTATATTTATTTTAAAGATAAATACGAAAAAGAGCCTAAACGTTTACTTTTTTACAACTTTTTATTAGGCGCCATTGTAAGTATTGTAATTACTACTATTCTTTATTATGCCTTTGATGTGGTTTTACCATTAACAAATCATACTAGTATTTTTCAGCAGTTTATAAAAGCTTTTTTTGTAGTTGCATTAACTGAGGAGTTTAGCAAATATGTAATTGTTAGATACTTTTCGCAAAAACACAAAGCTTTTAACGAACCGTTTGACGGTATTGTTTACGCCGTTATGGTATCAATGGGTTTTGCTGCAACCGAAAATATTTTTTACGTACTAGAAGGCGGTTATCAAACAGCATTACTTAGAGCATTTACTGCAGTTCCAGCACATGCAACTTTTGGTATTTTAATGGGCTACTATATGGGGAAAGCTAAATTCTCTAATAATAGAATAACACTAAACTTAACCGGATTATTACTGGCAGTTTTTTTTCATGGCGCTTACGACTTTTTCTTATTTATAGATTTTGTTCCTGGAATTTGGATTGGTGCTTTTGTATCGCTTTTTATAGGTTTGTTACTGTCTCGAAAAGCAATAAAACGTCATCAAGATAATTCTCATTTTAAAGCCTAAATACATGATAAAATTCATGTTTTCTTGCTCAATAATTAAATAATTTTACCAAACAAAACAGAATTGATTCCTAAAAATAAGAATCAATTCACGTACATTATAATTATATTTACTACGAACTAAATTACAACGCTTATGAGTAATATTTTTAAAGCCAACGTAAATAATACTTTCGATTTTGAAATTAAAGACGAAGATCTATCTACTCTAGATGCTTTGCAAGTTTCAGAAACTGAATATCATGTTCTTCAGCAAAACAAATCTTATAAATCTGAAATGGTTAATGCAGATTTAAATACAAAATCGTACAAAGTAAAAGTTAACAACAATACTTATAACGTTAGCATTTTCAATAACTTAGACCTTTTAATTAAAGATATGGGGTTTGAAATTGGTTCAGCTAAACATGTCGATTCTATAAAGGCCCCTATGCCTGGTTTAATTTTAGATATTGCAATTAAAGTTAATCAAGAAGTTAAAGAAAATGATACATTATTAATTCTTGAAGCCATGAAAATGGAAAATATTATTACATCTCCCAGAGATGGTGTTATTAAATCTATTTCAGTAAACAAAGGTGATGCTGTAGAAAAAAATCAGTTGTTAATTGAATTTCAATAGACTATGAAAAAAATATTAATTGCAAACAGAGGTGAAATAGCTATTAGAGTTATGAAAACGGCTCAAAAAATGGGCATAAAAACGGTAGCAGTGTTTTCTACTGCAGATAGAAATGCGCCGCATGTAAAATTTGCAGATGAAGCCGTTTGTATTGGAGAACCTCCTTCAAGCCAATCCTATTTAAGAGGCGATAAAATTATTAAAGTTGCTAAGCAATTGCAGGTAGATGCCATTCATCCAGGTTATGGTTTTTTAAGTGAAAATGCAGATTTTGCTGAACTTGCCGAAAAAAATAACATCATTTTTATTGGTCCACGTTCAAAAGCCATAAAGATGATGGGCGACAAACTTGCCGCTAAAGACGCTGTAAAAGATTACGATATTCCTATGGTTCCTGGTGTTGACAGAGCTATTACAAACCCAATTGAAGCGGTTGAAATTGCAAAACAGATAGGGTTCCCAATTCTTATTAAAGCAGCAGCTGGCGGCGGCGGTAAAGGCATGCGTGTTGTAGATCAAGAAAAAGATGTTGAAGAACAAATGAAACGCGCAATAAGTGAAGCTACTTCTGCTTTTGGTGATGGTTCTGTTTTTGTTGAAAAATATGTTACTTCTCCTCGACATATAGAAATTCAAGTCATGGCAGATAGTCATGGTAATGTATTGCATTTCTTTGAGCGAGAATGCAGTATTCAACGGCGTCATCAAAAAGTGGTTGAAGAAGCTCCTTCTTGTGTTTTAACTCCCGAGTTACGTGAAAAAATGGGTCAAGCGGCTATTAATGTTGCAAAATCTTGCGATTATTTAGGCGCTGGAACTGTCGAGTTTTTATTAGATGCTGAACATAATTTCTACTTTTTAGAAATGAATACAAGACTACAAGTAGAACATCCTGTTACCGAATTAATTTCTGGTGTAGATTTAGTTGAACTTCAAATTCGAGTAGCTCGTGATGAAGCACTTCAAGTAAAACAAGAAGATTTAAAAATTAACGGACATGCTTTAGAATTACGTGTTTACGCTGAAGACCCGTTAAACAGTTTCTTACCAAGTGTTGGGCACTTAGATGTATATAAACTCCCGGTTGGAAAAAACATTCGTGTAGATAATGGTTTTGAAGAAGGTATGGATATTCCAATTTATTACGACCCGATGCTTTCAAAATTAATTACCTATGGAAACACTAGAGATGAAGCCATTCAACTTATGATAAAAGCCATTGAAAACTATCATGTTGAAGGGGTTCAAACCACACTCCCATTTGGGAAATACGTTTGTAATCATGATGCTTTCCGTTCTGGAAATTTTGACACACATTTTGTAAAGAATTATTATTCACCAGAAGCTTTACAAAAAGAAACGGAAAACGAAGCGAAAATTGCAGCTCTTATTGCTGTAAAACAATATATAAAAGATCAAAGCTTATTACGATTACCTAAATAAGTTAATAAAATTAAACCATTAAACTTCGCAACTTTGCGACTTAGCAAAAAAAGATATGAGCTCAAAAGAAAATAAACTAAACAAACTCAATGAACGTATTGCTTTAGCACATTTAGGAGGTGGACAAAAACGCATTGACAAACAACATGCAAAGAAAAAATTAACAGCCAGAGAGCGAGTTAATTATTTAATGGATGATGGTTCTTTTGAAGAAATTGGTATGCTGGTAACTCATAGAACAACCGATTTTGGGATGGAAAAAGAAATCTATTTTGGTGATGGGGTAATTACTGGTTATGGTACTGTAAATGGTAGATTAGTATATGTATACGCTCAAGATTTTACGGTTTTTGGTGGAGCATTATCCGAAACACACGCTGAAAAAATTTGTAAGATTATGGATTTAGCAGTAAAAGTTGGAGCTCCAATTATTGGTTTAAACGATTCTGGTGGCGCACGTATTCAAGAAGGTGTGAGGTCTTTAGGCGGTTATGCCGATATTTTTTATAGAAATGTTCAAGCATCTGGAGTCATTCCACAAATCTCAGCTATTATGGGACCTTGTGCAGGCGGTGCTGTATATTCTCCTGCCATGACAGATTTTACAATGATGGTAGAAAATACTAGTTACATGTTTGTAACAGGCCCCAATGTAGTAAAAACAGTTACCAACGAAGAAGTTACAAGCGAAGAATTAGGAGGAGCATTCACCCATGCATCAAAATCTGGTGTTGCGCACAAAACTTCAGCAAATGATATTGAATGTCTTGAAGATTTAAAAAAGCTTTTAAGCTACTTACCACAAAATAATACAGAGACTACTGAAAAATTAGACTTTAAACTCAAAGATGAAATAAGAGATGTTTTATCTGATATAGTTCCCGATAATCCAAATAAACCTTATGACATGCATGAGGTTATCTCTGGCATTATAGATGAAGATTCTTTCTATGAAATTCATAAAGACTATGCAGAAAATATTATTGTTGGATTTGCTCGCTTAGGAGGGCGAAGTGTTGGAATAATTGCTAATCAGCCTCAATTTTTAGCTGGTGTATTAGGAGTAAAAAGCTCTACTAAAGCGGCTCGGTTTACACGTTTTTGCGACTGTTTTAATATTCCATTACTAGTTTTAGTAGATGTACCAGGGTTTTTACCTGGAACCGATCAAGAATGGAATGGTATTATAGTTCATGGTGCTAAACTATTGTATGCACTAAGCGAAGCCACCGTGCCAAGAGTTACGGTAATTACCAGAAAAGCTTATGGCGGTGCTTACGATGTTATGAATTCTAAACATATTGGTGCCGACTTAAACTTTGCATGGCCAGGAGCAGAAATAGCCGTTATGGGAGCTAAAGGAGCTAGTGAGATTATATTTAGAAGAGAGATTGCAGCCGCAGATGATCCTGCTGAAAAATTAGCTGAAAAAGAAACTGAATACGCCGAAAAATTTGCAAACCCGTATCGTGCAGCACAGCGAGGGTTTATAGATGAAGTTATTTTACCTAAAAATACACGACGTAAACTTATAAAAGCATTTTCTATGCTTGAAGACAAAGTAGTAGATACTCCAAAACGGAAACATGGAAATATTCCCTTGTAATATATATATATTACAATTTATTGTAGATAAAATAACCTTTTGGCAAAACTAGAATATTTCTCAGTACATTATTTAAACTTCCATTAATAACATTCTTCGCTTTTTGATCGATTTTTTTTAAAATATCATCTGTTGCTTCCTTTAATTCAGTTTTTTCAGAAGAACCTAAAAGTTGCCCTTCGCTAATCTTATATTCTCCGTAAGAACTGTTTAATCTTTCCAACTCATTAAGTTGATATACCATTTTTGAAACTAAACCAGCTGATTCTAACTGATCGATACTTTCAAGAACAGCTTTTATATTTTCAAAATCAAGTTTTTTTAACTTCGATTTCGTAATATTTCCATCTCTTTTTATTATTAATTTTAATAATTTCAAGCTTCTAGAATCAGCTACATCTCTAACTGATGCAATAGTTTGATACCTTTCTTCACTAAGCCATTTTTCAAACCTCTTATTTTTCTGAGCAGGGAAATCTGGTTCTCTATCACTCTCATAAACATCTAAACAATAGGAAGAAATTTTTGTAAAAACTTCTCTTAAATTTCCATCCAAATTAGAGTATAGAGAAACAAAGTCTTCATCTGTAAAAGGTGCATAAGGAATATCATCAATATGAGACTTAAAAGAATTAATTCTTGACGTCAATAATTTAGGTACATATATACTCTTGACTTCATCCAAAACTATTGGTTTAAGCAAAAAGCCAGATAACCTTGAAGAGCTAACTAAGCTTCTAATAATACCATGTGATCCAGAAAATATCCATTTAACACCTTTTATAGTAAACAATTCATCTCTTAAAACTTCTAAAACTTCTTTTGCTTTATCTGAGGATTTTAGTAATTCTAAGTTATCAATCATACAAATCATAAAACCAAAATCTTTAGAAGGAAACAAACTCTTGAGGCAATCCTTTATTTCCTTTTTAAAACCACTTTTAGAATATCCTTCAGATGTATTCAATGAGCTATTATGACCAAATCCAAACCCAGCTACTTGAGCCTGAATAGTCTCTATTTCAGGAGCATTAAGCCATGTTTCTAAACTAGCTGACAAACGTAAATGAGTTTTGAAATATTCAGATTTATCTAATATTGTTTGAGCGATAGAAAAGTAAATGCTATCTATAAATTCATTTACATCACAATTAGCAGACAATTGAAAATGATCTTTACATGGTATAAAAATTTTTTTTGATTTCTGTTTCAAACTATCCTCAAATAACTCATAAGAAGCAACATTTACAATGCTTGTTTTACCAATTCCGTTTGCTCCTTCGATTGTTACAATTCCTGAATCTGATTTAAGCCTATTTACAAGTTTTCGCTTTTCCTTTTCTCTACCTATTAATAACTCTGACCCTTTTTCCCCAGCAGTTAAAGGTGAAGTGATAAAAGGGTTAGAGACATATCCCCAATCTTCGTAAAAATCATTCATTTCTTAGATGTTTTTAAAACTATACAATTTAGTATTTCATTAAAACATTTGATAGTATACTAAGTAAGAAGTAAAAATAGGAATTTTCTTCAACAAATGACTTAAAATTCCAAACAGATTCTATAAGATTCTAATATATAATGTATTGCAATAATAATTAGCGCAATAGTTTCTGCCCAAAATAAGGAAATAAAGCTTCCATTAGTAAAAAATGATATTGCTAAACATGCAACAGATACTATTGCTAAAATTCTACTTTTCCACTTATCCTCGGGATCATGAATAAAAAAGATAACTATCGCACTTCCAACAAAAAATATTAAAGCAAAAGCTATATGAATGTATTCAGATATATTTCTATTATAGTGAAAAACAGCTATTCCAATAAGTGAAATACCAAAAACCACATTATACCATTTCCCAATTCGTTTCTTATCATAAATAGATTGATTCAAAACAGATATTGATTTAAGTTGGGGCTTTCTCTTTTCATCATTCTCAACTTTAAAATATAAAGCACCATTAAGCAAAAACGTCATTCCTGCAATACCAAATAATAATCCAAAAATATAGCTATCCTTCATATCTACGTAGGCACTTATACTTGGTCTTACTTGTTTATCTATTAAAAATAAGATAAGCGGAATAAACATGCATATAAAAGTGATGATAATTTCTACAATCAAAAATATTCTATCATCTGCTGTATATCGTTCTTGAATTCTAAAGCGCATGGTATTTAAACTTAAATTATTAATCTTCTTAAAATTAAGCAATTAAATCTCAATAATAAATACCCCATACTAAGTATTTAATAAGTTTTAATTTGGAAATAAACTTTTATCTAAACCCGGAACAATGCGTAGTGCATTTTTATAATATACTTTTTTAAGAACTTCATCTGGTAAATCTAAACCATACATTGCCCAAAATGCGTGGTATTTTTTGTGATATGGAAAATACTCATCGTTACTTTCTAAAACTCTAAAATAAGTTGGAAACTCTTCTGGCTTCCAACTATCTTTTCCAAAAAGAATTCTATCTTGATATTTTATAAAAAAAGCTTTTGCAAATCGAGGTTGTCTACCCAATTCGGCAATAATAGCTCCAATACCAACATTCATATTTGGGATCTCATCAAGTAACTTTCCTAGTTTTCCTAAGTTATTTGCATACCAACCCATATGCGCATTTATAAATATAGTTTTCGGGTGATTTTTAAACATATGGTGTTGTTCAGCAATAATTTGTTCCCAAGGCGCCGGATCTGTTACACTACGTTTTCTTCGCGGGTGTGTTTTAAGTTCTAACCAACGTTCGTTATCTATATCAAATTCATCCCAAAAAGATTTAGGGTCCGCTGAGTGAATTAATACTGGAATTCCTAAATCTCCACAAGCCTCCCAAATAGGATTTAATCGTTCATCATCAATAGCCAATCTATCTCCATTAACATCTTTATTATACATACCTAGGCTTTTGTATACTTTTAGTCCTCGTGCACCATTTTTCACATCTTCTTTTAACTGATTAACTTTTTCTTCAATCCAACCATCTGCCCCTGCTCCATTAAAATTAATATTAGCAAAAACAACAAACCGATTTGGGTAATGATCTGCAATATTCTTTACAGATTTCTGTAAATCTTCACCAGAACGACCACTTAAATTCACCATAATTCCCATATTCAAGGTGTCCATTGCTGCAATAACTGGAGTTAAATTTTGTGTTGGCATTCTGTATTGATGACCATGTATATCAATGAATGGGAATTTTGCTTTTTTAATAACTTTCCCCGGTACTACAAGTGTTGATGTTGGATTATAATCTTCAAAAGAAACATCTTGTGCATTACTATTGTAAATTAAAGACAATGTTAAGCACAGAATACTAATTTTTTTAAAATTCATTTTTGGAATGATTTAGTTGAATGATAAAAGTAGGCATCAAATTAAGAATGCCCTAAAACTTTAAGATGGGTTTAACGAAAATGCTTAAAGTTTAACAACTTGAGCGTTATACATAAAGGAGTCTTGCCAACGCTCAAAACGCGCATCAAACTTAGAAGCAAAAATAAGGTATTGGCATTTACCAATACTTTCTGGTGTTCTGGTAACTTCTGACAGATTATTATTTCTAAATAAAAAATCGGCATCTTCAACAATAAACATTTGCAGTTTATTCAAATTAATCCCATTCATGTAAAATAACTTATTCAACCGCTTTGGTGTTGCAATTACAATATCGGTTCCTATATAAATTTCATCCCGTTGTGAATCAATATCATACTCATCATATGCACAATACACTCGTAAATCTGTTCCTCTTTTAAAATCGTTAAACACCCTTTCTAAATCTTGTGCAGCCTGTTTGTCTTTTACAAAAATTAACGCTCGTGGGGCATCTTCAAAAGCCGTTTTTAGTTTCTGTATAACACTAATTACAATACTTGTAGTTTTACCTTTTCCATCTGGTGCTATTGCAAATAAACTTGCGCCTCCTTTTATTTTAGATAAGATTTGTTTTTGAAGCGGTAAAGGTTCTTCAAACCCTTTATTACTAATAGTATCTGCTAATGGTTCAATTAATTTTTTAAAAGACATAAAAGGTTTTGTTTAAACAACAAAGTTAAGTTTTTTAATATCAAAAGTTGAGTTGAAAAAAACAAAAATATTTAAGAATCTAATAAGCGTCTATGGTAATTTATTTGTCCCAGATGGTACGCTAAATGCGTTGTTAAATGTGTTAAAAAAAATTCTGTGGTCATTTTGTCTTCAAAAACGCGACGTGAGTATTCTTTTTGTAAGTCATCATGTGTTAGAGTTTTTAAAGTATTCTCAACAATAAGCTTTACATCGTTTACTTGCTTTATTAGCTCTGTTCTTGGTACATCTTTTAGTGAAAACTCTAAGTCTCTTTGTCTTACATAACCTGATTTCCCAAATTCAGCTCCAATAAAATGGTTAAGGTTTCCAACTAAATGCAAACATAAATTACCAGCACAATTGCTAATACCATCTTTTAAAACCCAAAGATTTTTTTCATCATTATAAGATTCAATTTCACCTTTTAACCTATCTAAATCCCTTTTAAATATTTTTATTAATGTTTCTGTACCCATACCTTTTAAATTGATAAACAAATTTAAGAATATTAATATTTCAAATTAATATAAAATAACCTTTTACGACGTTAAATTAACTTATTTTTGCCCAATGCAAAATAACAACACTTTCAAATTTGAATTTGTAGCTTTAATGGCATCATTAATGTCTATTGTTGCTTTATCTATAGACGCCTTATTACCTGCCTTACCAGAAATAGGAAGTGCTTTGGGGGTTACAAACCCTGCCAATAATCAGCTTTTAATTACGATGATTTTTTTAGGCTTAGGGTTTGGACAACTTCTTTTCGGGCCATTATCTGACAGCTTTGGAAGAAAACCTATTGTATATATTGGGTTTATAGTTTTTATAATAGCTAGCATTATTTGCGTTACTACTAAAAATTTTGAAATGATGATTCTAGGTAGAGTATTGCAAGGAGTTGGATTATCGTCTCCCAGAAGTTTGAGTATATCTATGATAAGAGATTCTTATAGTGGCAATTACATGGCTAAAATACTATCAATAGTTGTGATGTTTTTTATTTTAGTTCCTGTAGTAGCTCCTGCTTTAGGTCAGTTTTTAATTAACCTTTACAATTGGGAATCAGTATTTTATTTTAATTTGGTTTTTGGTATTTTAATAATGATTTGGTTTTGGCTACGACAGCCAGAAACATTAGGAAAAGATAAGCGTATTAAATTTACAAGCCATCTTTTTATTGATGGTACAAAAGAATTTTTTAAACATAAAGATGCTGTAGCGTTTACATTAATTTCTGGCTTTATTACAGGGTCGTTTATGGTGTATTTAAGTACGTCGCAACAAATATTTCAAGAACAATATAATTTGGCAGATATGTTTCCTTATATATTTGCAAGTTTAGCTATTTCTGTTGGATTAGCTACCTTTTTAAATAGCAGATTTGTAGTTAAATATGGCATGATGAAAATTGCTTATGTTTCCTGTATAGCCTACGCTATTATATCAATTTTATATGTAGTTATATTCTCTTCTGGAGAAAATCCAAGTATAGCTATATTATTAACCTTTTTTGCTTTACAATTTTTTGCAGTAGGTTTTTTATTTGGAAACTTACGAGCTTTAGCTATGCAACCTCTTGGACATATAGCTGGTATAGGAGCGGCAATAAACGGATTTGTTTCAACCGTAATGGCAGTACCAATTGCAAACTATATAGGTGGTTTTGTTTCCACATCGGTACTACCATTATTTATTGGGTTTTCAATTTTTGGTATTTTGTCATTTATAGTGTTTATTATAGTAAAAAGAAAAGTTACTATTATAAACGCCTAAATTGATTTTTACAAATAGAGCTCTTTTATAACACCCATATGCCAAATATCATGACCAATAACCGTAAATGCAGCAGCTCTAGCTGACATAGCATCATTATTAGCATTACCTATAAATTCTAAATCATCCTGTTTTAAACTTTGCAATAATAATATAGAATTTTGCCTAACAATTTTAAATTCTTCAATAAGAGATTCAATACTTTTATTATCTGCATTCGAAGGCTCAATGTATATATTTTGGTTATAACCAGCTAGTGCTGTTTCGTCATGGCGTGCTATTCTAAAACAACGATGCATAAATATACGCTCAGTATCTATTAAGTGCTGAAAAACCTCTTTAACGCTCCATTTACCTTCCGCATATTTATAGTTTAATTTATCTGATGGAATGGATTGAAAAAACTGTAATACGTTATCTGCTCCAACTTTAAAGCCATCAACCAATGTTATATTATTTGATAATTTGTCAATATATCTACCATAATATTCATTGAACTCACTTTGTTTTAAATCTTTTATTGTCATAGTTTTTTTTATTTAAATAGTTACTAAATTATGTTCTTTTTTATAAATAGCTCGTTTTTTATTAAGCAAGTTTATTAATTTATCTAGGTGAGCTTCAGTAGTGTTATAATTAGTAATACAAGCTCGTAATGTAAACTTATTTCCAACTGGGTAATTTATTAACCATGCTTCTCCAGTTTCTAAAAAAGATTCATAGATATACGTAGAAAACTCTGGCTCATTCTCAAATTCAACATCTGTAAAACAAGCTATCGGTAGTTCTGTATTATTATAAAGCTTCCAATTATTAGCTTCTAGTTTTCGTTTTAAAAGTTGTCCCATTTTCATTTGATGAGAAATAGTTTCATCAAAACCTTTCCATCCAAAAACCAAAAGAGGCATGTACAATTTAAGTCCTATAAAACGACGAGACCATTGTATAGAATGTGTATATGATCCTAGTTTACTTATATCATCTTCTTCCAGGGGCATAAAGTTTGCCGTAATACTAAAAGTTTTGCTTAAAATATTTCGATGTTTCGTTATAAACATACTTGTAGCCATAGGAACTGACAACCATTTATGAGCGTCAAAAGTTATAGAATCTGCTTTTTCAATACCTTTTTGAAGATATTTATACTTTTGTGTTAATACCACTGCTCCGCCATAAGCTGCATCAGCATGTAACCATATACTATATTTTTTTGCGATAACCGATATTTCATTGATAGGATCTATAGCTCCTGCTCCAGTTGTACCCATAGTTGACACAATCATTAAAGGAATTTTGCCTTTGCTTAAATCATTTAAAATTTCGTTTTCTAGTTTAAACGGAATCATTTTTTGGTTATCATCTACTTCAATATATTTTACCGAGTTTATACCCAATCCACAAATTTTCGCAGCTTTAATCGTTGCATGATGGCTAGCCTTAGAGCAGTAAATAATTGGTGTACCCGATACTGCATGCAATCCTTCATCAGCATAGTCAGAGAATTTATTATTTAAAGCCGTTAATAAAGCAGTTAAATTTGCTTCTTGACCGCCTGTGGTAAAAACACCGTCAATATTTGGTTGTTCATATCCAAATTTCTTTCCAATTTCTTGAATAAGCATATGTTCTATTTCTACAGCATAAGGTGCATGTCCCCATGCTGCTAGTTGGGGGTTAAATGTAGCTGTAATAGCATCAGCAACAATAGATGGAAAACTAGAACGTGGATTAAACATACCATAATATAATGGGTGAGGTGTGTGCACAGCATGTTGCTTAAGTCCTTTTACTACTTTATCTATAGCTTCTTCTGTCGACCTAGCTGTGTTAAAATCAGAATCAATAGTTTTTAGAACTTCAGCTCTATTTTCATTATTAACAACATCAATAATTTCAGTATTAGCATAGTAAGATTCTAGTTTTTTAGATAGATAATTCCAGATTTCTTTACGTTGTTTAGTTTCTAAATCGAATATCATAATACAAGGTTTTAAATTGAACATTTTTTCTATTCCAAAATTAGATAACAAAAACATTATAAAAAATTAATATATTTTGAATAATCAAATTAATGCCTTATTTTTGAATGTATTTTATTTAAATAACCTTAATTATGAATATTGATAAAACAAATTGGCTAATATTAGAACAATTACAACTAAATGCAAGAATGCCTTTAACTGAACTATCGAAAAAAGTAGGACTCTCTTCTCCTTCGGTAGCTGAACGAATTCAAAAAATGGAAGATGCTGGCATTATTAATCGCTATGAAGTAAAATTAGGAATGGAAGCTATTGGTTATTCAATGGGTGTATTTATATCTGCAAAAATCCGTTTCGGACAAGTTGAAAAATTTCACGAATTCATAAAAACAAAACCAGAAATAACCGAATGCTACAAATTAACTGGTAATGATTGTTTAATGATGAAAGCTAATGTTAGAAACACAAAACATTTAGAAGAACTGAATAGTACACTATCTCATTTTGGGGAATTAACAACCTCTTTAATTCTTTCTGCTGTAGTTGACAGGCGCGTTTATAACTCGGATTTTTAACAAAAAACATATAATATGCTTACCTCAAAAGTAAAAGAATGTATTGAAAAAAGTGTTTTATGCTGGTTAGCAACAGCTTCAAATGAAGATATTCCTAATGTCTCTCCAAAAGAGATTTTTAATTATTATGGTGAAAATTATATCATAGTTGCAAATATTGCATCTCCTCAAACCTTAAAAAACATTAAACAAAACCCTAATGTATGCCTAAGCTTTATTGATATTTTTGTTCAAAAAGGTTATCAAATAAAAGGAAAAGGGTTTATTATTGATAAAAAAGATGAGACATTTTCTATAATGGAAGCTGTTTTATTAAAGATGACTGAAGGAAAGTTTCCTTTTTCAACCATAACAAAAATAAAAGTAGAAAGTATTAAACCCATACTTGCTCCAAAATATATTTTATATCCTGACACAACAGAAGAGCAACAAATTGAAAGTGCTAAAAAAACCTATGGTATTTAGTGATTTACCGCCTCTCCTGCTCCGCTAGGTATTCTAATCTTTTCAACAATGTCTTGAACCTCTTTTGGAGGTGCCTTGGTAAACTTCATAATTGTAATAGACACTATAAAATTAAGTAGCATTGCTACTGTACCAAAACCTTCTGGAGAAATACCAAACCACCATTCGCTTTTATCTGGCACAACTTCATCAAACCATCCTAGTTTATACTTAATCATATACAACAACATCGCTGTTATGCCTACCACCATACCTGCAATGGCTCCTTCCTTATTCATTCGTTTATAAAATATTCCTAAAATAATAGCTGGAAAAAATGAAGCTGCTGCTAATCCAAATGCTAATGCTACTGTTGCTGCAACGAACCCTGGTGGGTTTATACCAAAATATCCAGCAACACAAACAGCAACAACTGCTGATAAACGTGCAGCCACCAATTCGCCTTTTTCTGAAATTTTTGGGTTTATCATTTTCTTAATTAAATCATGAGAAACTGATGCAGAAATAACTAATAATAATCCTGCCGCTGTAGATAATGCTGCTGCTAAAGCTCCAGCTGCTACTAAAGCTATAACCCAATTTGGCAATTGAGCAATTTCTGGGTTAGCTAAAACCATAATATCTCTATCTACCACTAATTCATTTTTAGATTTGTCTGCTACATATTGAATTAATCCATCATTATTTTTATCAGTAAACGTTATTAATTTTGTAGTCTCCCACTTCTTAAACCATTCTGGCACGTTAGCATAAGGTTGATTTGAAACCGTTTCAATCATATTTGTTCTTGCAAAAACAGAAACTGCTGGTGCTGTTGTATATAAAATTACAATAAGCAATAACGCAATACCTGCAGATTTACGAGCATCTTTAACACGTTTTACTGTGAAAAACCGAACAATTACATGTGGTAATCCAGCTGTACCAACCATTAAAGCTAATGTAATTGCAAAAACATCTATTAATGGTTTTGAGCCTTCAGTATATTCAGCAAAACCAAGATCAGTGCTTAAACCATCTAATTTATCTAATAAATAAGTTCCAGAACCATCGGCTAATTCACCACCAAACCCTAATTGTGGAATTGGGTTTCCTGTCATTTGTATAGAAATAAAAATGACTGGTACCATAAAGGCAAAAATCAACACACAGTATTGTGCAACTTGCGTATAAGTAATGCCTTTCATGCCGCCTAAAACTGCGTAGAATAACACGATTAGCATACCTATGATAACCCCTGTATTAATATCAACTTCTAAGAAGCGGGAAAACACTAATCCAACGCCTCGCATTTGTCCTGCTACATAGGTAAACGATACTAGAAGTGCACAAAAGACGCCAACTGTACGTGCTGTATTGGAATAATATCTATCACCAATAAAATCGGGCACTGTAAATTTCCCAAACTTCCTTAAATAAGGCGCTAACAATAATGCTAATAACACATAACCTCCAGTCCAACCCATTAAATATACGGCTCCATCATATCCAGCAAAAGAAATAATTCCTGCCATAGATATAAACGACGCAGCACTCATCCAATCGGCAGCAGTAGCCATACCATTAGCTAGCGGCGAAACACCTCCGCCTGCGACATAAAATTCTTTTGTTGATCCTGCTCTGGACCAAATGGCAATACCTATGTATAAAGTAAATGTTAAACCAACCAAAATATATGTCCAATTTTGAACGCTTACTTGTTCTGCTATCAATAAACTATTCATCATAACCATACTTTTTATCTAATTTATTCATTAAGCGAACATATACAAAAATGAGAATTACAAACACATACATAGAACCTTGTTGTGCAAACCAAAACCCTAGTTTAAATCCTCCAATCTTAATTTCATTTAAAGCATCTTTAAAAATGATTCCAGCACCAAATGACACCAAAAACCATATAAATAGCAATATGAGAACATACCTAATGTTTTCTTTCCAATAGGCTTTAGAATTACTTTTGTTGGTCATAATTTATTTTCTTTTAAACGTTTTTTATAAGCAGATAACTCTTTTACAACTTTTGGTGCAAGTATTATAGTTGACAGCATAGTAGGTATAGCCATTAAAGCAAATACGCCATCAATAAGGTTTATCATCATATCCAAAGTAGTTGTCGCTCCCAAAATAATACTCGCTATATAAAAGTAATTGTAATAATGTTTTTTATCTGCTCCAATTAAAAACGACATACATTTTGATCCATAATATGAATATGAAAACAGTGAAGATACACTAAAAACTGCAATACATATCAACAACAAATATTTTCCAAATCCAGGCATTGCTTCACTAAATGCAGACGCAGTTAAGCTCACACCATTATCTGAAGTTGTTTCCCAAACACCTGTTACTAAAATAGCCAACGCTGTAAGTGTACAAACAATTAATGTATCAATCGCTGGTCCTAGCATAGCCACTAAACCTTCTCGAACTGGCTCATCTGTTTTAGCTGCACCATGTGCTAACGGAGCTGTTCCAATACCTGCTTCGTTTGAGAAAGCACCTCGTTTAATTCCTAGTAAAATCAGCCCTCCAACAAGGCCTCCAAAAAAAGCATCGCCTTTAAAATTATTAGCTGCGAAAGCATCAGTAAAAATCATTGCTAAATATTTAGGAACTGTTTCAATATTTACAGCTAAAATAATCAGTACTGAAACAAAATAAAGCAATACCATTGAAGGTACCATTTTAGATGCTGTTTTACTTATACGTCCTAAACCACCAAGAATAACAACACCAGTAATACTAACTAAAACCAATCCAACAATTAAATTTGATGTAAATCCAATCTCAAATCCATTAGGTTTAAGCAAAATATCATTAACAGCTTGAGTGAGTTGATTGACATTAAAAACTGGTAATGCGCCTATTAAACCGCAAACACTAAACATAATTGCTAATGGTTTCCATGATTTTCCTAAGCCTTCCATAATAAAATACATGGGGCCGCCTTGTAACTCGCCTGCACTGTCTTTTCCTCTAAACATAATGGCTAATGTTGAAGTAAAAAACTTGGTAGACATCCCAACTACTGCGCTTACCCACATCCAAAATACTGCTCCTGGACCGCCAATGGAAATTGCCACCGCAACTCCAGCAATATTGCCCATACCAATGGTAGATGATAAAGCTGTTGTTAATGCTTGAAAGTGACTAATCTGCCCAGGATCGTTTGGGTCATCATATTTACCACGAAGTACTTGAATAGCATGACCAAGCAAACGAAATGTTGCAAATCTTGAACGAATAAGTAAATACAAACCGCCTCCAATAAGTAATATAAGTAACGGCAAACCCCAAACTGCACTAGAAAAATCTGCAGTAAGTTGTTTAAGTTGTTCCATAAAGTGTTGTTAGTTTAAGCTATAAATGTATTAAATTTACTAGTAATATTTTTTTTAATTATAGTTTATGGCTTACGATGAATTTTTAGCAGATAGAATTAGGCAGCATTTAAAAGGCAAACGCACACATTTTGATGAGTTAAAAATGATGGGCGGTTTGTGCTTTAAAGTAGATAATAAAATGCTTTGTGGTATCCATATTGACAAGAAATATGGAGATAGTTTATTAATGGCTCGCATAGGTGAAGACGTTTATTTAAATGAATTAGAAAAACCTGAATGTTTACCCATGGATTTTACTGGTCGCCCGATGCGTGGTTATATTTTTGTAATACCAGATGGTTTTGATACTGACGATGATTTAAGTTATTGGGTTGATTTGTGTTTAGCTTTTAACCCATTGGCTAAGGCTAGTAAGTCTAAACGAAAATTAAAAAAATAAAACCTGTATTGATTTTTTAATAAGAAGATTCTAATTTCGCTTACCTTCTGATATATATCATTAAAACGACGCATATCATTAAAGGTTAGCTACAATTTAAAAAACAACATGAAGTGGATTTTAATCGTACTTATTTTTAGCACTAATTTGACAAGTTCTTTTGCTTCAAATTCCTTTGCATCAAGTCCACAAATTCCCGACTATCTTATTTATAAAAACGATACTATTCCAACATATAATTTACTAGTTGAACAGTATCTTCAAAAAATAAAAGACGATAAAGGCAAGTTGTTTAATTTGAGTTTCAGAAACTCAATTGATGGATTTGAAGGAACATCATTAAATTGTTGGAGAGGTTACCAAGCTATTTATAAAATAGAAAATGATAGTTTATTTGTAAGTGCCATCATCAATTGTCATTCTTTACGAAACAAAAAACAAATTCCAGAAAATTATATCAAAAAATTATTCGGAGAAAAAGTCAAAAACAACAAAGTTTATATTGATTGGTATAGTGGAAACATTAGCTTTCCTTTAAAATCAAATAACAATAAATTATTACGTTGGGATGGAGTATTTGAAAGAGTATTCTTAGATGAAACAGTTGTAAGAATAAAAAAAGGAAAAATACTCAAAATTAGCTACCAACAGAATTACGAAGATTTAAAAAATGGAATAGATAGACTGAAAAGAGATTCAATAAGTAGCATCTTATTTAATCAAATTAAAAGTTACAAATGGACTAAACTAGACAAATTTGACTGTTCAGAATTATATACAATCGTTATCGGAAAAAATGGTAAAATAGCTGATGTGATAATGACCGAATATCAAACTAAAGAATTAGTCAAAGAGTTTTGGGACACAAAGAGAGAATATAGTCATTGTATCAAATCAATCAAAAAAGCTCTCTCGAAATTACAATTTGATATCTTGAAACGGAAAGGAAAACCGACAGAAGAAAAAGTACGTGTCGAAATTTGGTTCAATGAAGATGGATCTATTGAAAATTGGACCGATTAAAAAACTGTAACTAATAACATATTTAGTCCATTGCTAGTTATAGTCTACTTACTAAAATCTTCGCAGATTTTCTATTCGGTTTCTATTTGCTAAATTAGTTGCAGAAACACACAACCAAACCACACACCTTTAGCTACATTTAAAGAATAACTAAAATTGAATTTCTATTTTAAATACCTCAAAACATTAGTTTCAATGCGTTCTTGAATATTAGATACATCAGCCTTAACAAAAGTTTCTCCTGTAATATTTTCGTAAAGTTCAATATAACGTTCGCTAACTGTTTCAATATATTCATCACTCATAAAAGGTACCGTTTGCCCTTCTAAGCCTTGAAAATTGTTAGATATTAACCATTGGCGTACAAACTCTTTAGAGAGTTGTTTTTGGGCTTCTCCTCTATCTTGACGCTCTTGGTAACCATCAGCATAAAAATAACGTGAGGAATCCGGTGTATGTATTTCATCAATCAATACAATTTTACCCTCTTTGGTTTTTCCGAACTCATATTTGGTGTCAACTAAAATTAAGCCTCTAGAGGCTGCTATTTCTGAACCTCTTTGAAATAATTTGCGTGTATAATCTTCTAAAACCACATAATCTGCTTCAGACACAATACCACGTTTTAAAATATCTTCACGAGAAATATCTTCGTCATGGTCTCCCATTTCTGCTTTAGTAGCTGGCGTAATAATAGGCTCAGGAAAAGCATCATTTTCTTTCATCCCTTCTGGCATTGGCACACCACAAAGGATACGTTTGCCTAATTTGTATTCGCGTGCTGCATGACCAGACATGTAACCACGAATAACCATTTCTACTTTAAAAGGGTCACATAAATGACCAACTGCTACATTTGGGTCTGGTGTTGCGGTTAACCAGTTTGGTACCAAATCTTCTGTAGCTGCCATCATTTTAGTAGCTATCTGGTTTAGTATTTGCCCTTTATACGGGATTCCTTTTGGCATCACCACATCAAATGCTGATAATCTATCGGTAGCAATCATTACTAATTGCTCATTATTTATATTATATACTTCTCTTACTTTTCCTTTGTAAACACTTTCTTGCCCTGGAAAATCAAAGTTGGTGTCAATTATAGTATTACTCATTAGTCTCTATTCTCAATACTTTTATATGCTTCAATTACTTTTTTAACTAGTTTATGACGAATGACATCTTTATCATCTAAAAATATCATCCCAACACCATCTACATTTTTTAAAATTAATAAGGCTTCTTTTAAACCCGAAATGGTACGACGTGGTAAATCTATTTGCCCAGGATCGCCTGTTAATAAAAACTTAGCATGTTTACCCATACGCGTCAAAAACATTTTCATTTGGGCGTGTGTGGTATTTTGTCCTTCATCTAAAATAACAAAGGCATTATCTAGCGTACGACCGCGCATAAATGCCAATGGTGCAATTTGAATGGTTCCGTTTTCAATATAGTGTGCCAATTTTTCTGGCGCAATCATATCACGCAACGCATCGTATAACGGTTGCATGTATGGGTCTAATTTTTCTTTTAAATCGCCAGGTAAAAAACCTAAATTTTCTCCAGCCTCAACCGCTGGTCTCGTTAAAATAATGCGCTTAACTTCTTTATTTTTTAAAGCTTGAACTGCTAGCGCAACACCTGTATACGTTTTACCAGTTCCTGCAGGACCAATAGCAAAAACCATATCGTTTTTTCGCATACTCTCTACCAATTTACGCTGGTTTGCAGTTTGTGCCTTTATAAGTTTTCCACCAACACCATGTACAATAACTTCTCCACTCTGTTTAGAAGTTGTATAGTCATCACTACTTTGGCTTGTTAAAACACGTTCAATAACATTTTCATCTAGTTTATTATACTTTGCGAAATGTTTTAAAAGCATAGTAATCCTTCTATCAAATTCCTCTAGTAATTCTTCATCACCAAAAGCTTTAATTTTATTACCCCGTGCTACAATTTTAAGTTTTGGAAAGTACTTTTTTAAAAGTTCAATATTTGCGTTTTGCGCTCCAAAAAATTCTTTTGGAGTAATTTCTTCAAGTTCAATTACAATTTCGTTCAAAAGCGTATGTTTAATGTTATAATTTTCATTTAAAATATAAAAACGAAAACGAAAATTTATGTAGGTTTGTAAAACACATTCATAAAGCTCAAAAATACATAAATTTGAGTGACCTAACATTAAAAACATATCAACAATTTTGCCAATGGCGATAATAACTTTAACAACAGATTTTGGTGAAAAAGATCACTTTGCTGGCGCTACAAAAGGTGCGATTTACAGTGAGCTACCAGATGTTAAAATTGTTGATATCTCTCATTCTGTATCGCCTTTTAGTATTCCAGAAGCGGCTTATATAATTCAAAATGCTTACAATAGCTTCCCAAAAGGCACCATACATATTATTGGAATAGATTCTGAAATAAATCCTGAAAACAAGCATATTGCAATAAAATTAGATGATCATTTTTTTATTTGTGCCAACAATGGGATTATGAGTATGATTTGTTCTGAAATTGCTCCTGAAAAAATTGTTGAAATTAATATACATGATAAAATACAAACCAGTTTTCCTGTTTTAGATGTATTTGTAAAAGTAGCTTGTCATATAGCGCGTGGTGGTACTCTTGATATTATTGGTAAAGCTATTACCAATATAAAGCCTATTAAAAATATTGTACCCTATGTTAACGAGGACAAAAGTCAAATTATTGGTAGCGTAATATACATAGACAATTATGGGAATGTAGTTACTAATATAAAACGTGGTTTTTTTGAAACTATTCAGAAAGGAAGGCCTTTTGAGGTATCGGCAAGAAACTATAAATTTAAAACCATTTTTTCTAAGTACAGTGATATAGTGAATTTTGAAATTCCTGAGGAAAAAAGACATGACGAAGGTAGAGGTTTGGTGGTTTTTAATTCTGGTGGCTTTTTAGAAATAGCCCTTTACAAAAGTAACACGACTACTGTTGGTAGCGCATCGTCCTTAATGGGATTAGGTATTATGGATGCTGTAAGTATTAATTTTATTAAAGAATGATTTAATGTTTGTAAGAATTGTAAAGATGAGTTTTAATGAAACAGCTATTGAAGAATTTCTTAAAAACTTTGATGCCAATAAAAATAAAATTAGAGCATTTAAAGGCTGTAATTTTTTAGAATTGTATAGAGATAAAAATAACACAAATATTTTTTTCACTTACAGTTATTGGAATTCTGAAGATGATTTAGAAGCTTACAGACAATCTGATTTATTTAAAAACGTTTGGAGTAAAACCAAACCACTTTTTAATGCAAGCCCAGAAGCTTGGAGTGTTGACAAGCTAGAAAGTTTGGAATAAACAACAAATTAATCGTCATTGTAAGACAAATTAATAAATTTAAAGTCTGTACTGAGCGCAGTCGAAGTATAGCAATCTGTTAAAACAAAAAGATTACAACGTCACTATGTTCCTCGTAATGACGTACAAAATGAAACAAATGTTAGCAATTTTAAAAAAAGAAATAAACTCATTTTTTGCATCACCAATAGGCTATTTAGTAATTGCAATATTCCTTTTATTAAACGGCTTGTTTTTATGGTTATTTAAAGGCGAATTTAATATTCTAGATTATGGGTTTGCCGATTTATCATCTTTCTTTTTATTAGCACCTTGGATATTAATTTTCTTAATTCCTGCTGTAACCATGCGCGGTTTTTCGGATGAAAAAAAACAAGGTACTTTAGAGCTACTACTTACAAAACCAATCTCTCATACAAACATAGTTTTAGGTAAATATTTTGGCGCTTTTGTTTTAATTTTAATCGCGCTTTTGCCTACTTTACTTTATGTATACACTGTTTATCAATTAGGAAACCCAGTTGGAAATTTAGATATTGGCAGCACGCTTGGGTCTTACTTTGGGTTGTTCTTTTTAATGGCATCTTATACTGCAATTGGCATATTTTG
This sequence comes from Gaetbulibacter sp. 4G1, assembly GCF_002741945.1. GTDB lineage: Bacteria > Bacteroidota > Bacteroidia > Flavobacteriales > Flavobacteriaceae > Wocania_A > Wocania_A spongiicola. The sequence continues at coordinate 164,075 of NZ_MDVN01000018.1, read as the reverse complement.
TTCTACTATTACTGATAATCAAATTGTGGCATTTATTAGTGCCGTTTTTCTTTGTTTTATTTTTTACATTGGTTTTGAAGGTATTTCAGATATTACGTCTAGCGCTTTTGTTGAGCAATTAGGCATGAGTTATCATTTTAAAAGCATGAGTCGTGGAGTGCTTGACACAAGCAATATTCTATACTTTTTTAGCGTAACGTTATTCTTTATAATGCTAACGATTACAGCTATTAAAACACAAAAAATTAATAAAAAAGAGTGGCAACGTATTTCAATTATATTGTTAAGTTTAATAGGCTTAAATGTTTTCTCTTCATCAGTCCATAAACGTTTTGATTTAACTGAAGATAATCGTTACACTTTAAGTGAAGCTTCGAAACAAATTATTAGTACCATTAATTCTCCTATTATTGTTGATGTATTTTTAAAAGGTGACGATTTTCCATCTGAATTTAAACGCCTTCAGAGGGAAACCAAACAACTGCTTGAAGAATTTTCAGAAGAGAACAGTAACATTAATTTTAATTTTATAAATCCTTTAGAAGACGAAGCGACTCGTGAGCGTAACATCCAGCAACTCGCACAACGTGGACTTACACCTATGCAATTAAGTGTACAAGAAAGCGGAAAATCATCTCAAGCTATTATTTTTCCTTGGGCTTTGGCAAGTTATAACGATGTTACCATTACTATTCCTTTGGTTAAAAATAAAATTGGCGCCTCGCAGCAAGAATTAGTGACTAACTCTGTACAGCATTTAGAATATGCTTTTACTGATGGTTTTAGTAAATTAACAACACCTAAGCAGAAAAAAATTGCCGTTTTAAAAGGTAATAATCAATTGGAAGATAAATACATTGCAGACTTTATAAAAAAAATTAATGAATATTATTTTATTGCGCCTTTTACCTTAGATAGTGTTGCAAATAATCCACAAAAAACACTTAGCGATTTAAATAAATTTGATTTAATTATTTCTGCAAAACCTACCGAAGCTTTTTCTGAAAAAGAAAAGTTAGTTTTAGATCAGTTTACTATGAGTGGCGGAAAAAGCCTTTGGCTTATTGATAATGTTGCTATGGAGAAAGATAGCTTGTATAATGCTTCAGGGGCTAATTTGGCAGTTCCAAGAAACTTGAATTTAAACGATTTCTTTTTTAAATATGGTATTCGTATTAATCCTGTTATGATAAGTACACTCTACTCCGCTCCTATTACTTTGGCTATTGGAGAAGGTAGCGACTCCCAGTTTCAAAATTTAAGATGGCCATATTCGCCTCTAGCTTCTTCAAATAGTAAGCATCCTATTGTTAATAATTTAAACTTAGTAAAATTCGATTTCGCAAATCAAATTGACACCTTAAAAAGCAGTATCAATAAAACTATTCTTTTAGAGAGTGCTCCACTTACAAAATTAGAAGGCACACCTAAAGAAATAAGTTTAGAAGTTGTAACTCAAGAACAAAATCCAGCATCATTTAATAAGGCAAATCAAGCTCTAGCTATTTTATTAGAGGGCGAATTTACTAGTGTTTACAATAACCGTATAAAACCTTTTAATCTTTCAGAAGAAAAAAACAAAAGTGTTTTAACCAAAATGATTGTTATAGCTGATGGTGATGTGATTAAAAACGACGTAGCAAAAAACGTTCCTCAAGAATTAGGGTTTGATAGATGGACTGGACAAACTTATGGCAACAAAGAATTTTTACTGAATGCTGTTAATTATTTGCTAGACGATAATGGACTTATAAACATTCGATCAAAAGAAATTGCTGTGGCATTTTTAGATCAGCAAAAAATAGCGGCTCAAAAAACAAAATGGCAGCTCATAAATATAGCATTACCATTAGTATTATTAGCTTTATTTGGTTTTACTTTTAATTACTATAGAAAGAAAAAATACACGACTTAAATGTTAATAAGTTTGTTTCCTATATTAATTAGTATGGAATATATTTGTAAGTAGCATTTATTCAAAATTCAAACTCATTTATAATGATTTTTGTATTAGTTGAAATTATAATATAAATGCAACATATGACCTTTAAAAAAAATATAGATTAGCACATGAAATTTATAGTATCAAGTACCTATTTGTTAAAACAATTACAAGTTTTAGGAGGGGTTATTAATAGCTCGAATACCTTACCAATTTTAGATAATTTTTTATTTGAATTAGACCACTCTAAATTAACTGTTTCTGCAAGTGATTTAGAAACTACAATGGCTTCTTCTTTAGATGTAGAAAGCGATAGTAAAGGTAGTGTTGCAATTCCTGCTCGTTTATTACTAGATACTTTAAAAACGTTTCCTGAGCAACCTTTAACTTTTGTAGTTGAAGATAACAATACTGTTGAAATTAGCTCTAACCATGGTAAATATGCTTTAGCTTATGCAGATGGGAATGAATTTCCAAAAGCAGTAGCTTTAGAAGACCCAAGCAAAACAGTTATAACTGGTGATGTGCTTGCTACAGCAATAAGCAAAACTATTTTTGCTGCTGGAAATGATGATTTACGCCCTGTAATGAGCGGTGTATTTTTTCAATTTTCTACTCAAGGCTTAACGTTTGTTGCTACCGATGCTCATAAACTAGTAAAATATACTCGAGAAGACATAAAAGCAAATCAAGTAGCAGAGTTTATTATGCCTAAAAAACCTTTAAATCTTTTAAAAGGAATTTTAGCAGCTAGTGAAGATGATGTCACTATAGAATATAACGAAAGTAATGCTAAATTTACTTTTGAAAACTCTGAGCTTATTTGCCGTTTAATTGATGGAAAATATCCAAACTACGAAGCTGTAATCCCAAAAGAAAATCCTAATAAACTTTCAATTGATAGAACACAGTTTTTAAATTCTGTGCGACGTGTTAGTATTTTTTCTAATAAAACCACGCATCAAATACGTTTAAAAATTGCTGGTGCAGAACTTAATATTTCAGCTGAAGATATAGATTACAGCAATAAGGCAGAAGAGCGTTTAACATGTGATTACCAAGGTGATGACATGCAAATAGGCTTTAACTCACGTTTTTTAACAGAAATGTTAAACAATCTTAACTCTGATGAAGTACAACTAGAAATGAGTATGCCAAATAGAGCCGGTATTTTAACACCAATTGATGGTTTAGATGAAGGTGAACAAATTACAATGTTAGTTATGCCTGTGATGTTGAATTCTTAGATTCTACACTCAAGGTAAACTACAGTAAGAATCTTATAATATAAAAGCAATAATCTTTAATTAGATTGTTGCTTTTTTGCGTAAATAACAAACGCTTGATTTTGTCTGAAAAATTAGCTAACTTCGTTTAACGTCGGATATAAGTCATTAAAACGACGCATATCCGTAAAAAACATTAAACGAACCTCTACAAAAACAAACAGTGTTTTCAGTATTAAAAATCAGAAACAAACAAACAAACAAACAAACTAGCGCCATTAAGTTTTACAATAGTTACAAAAGTTTAGTACCTACTGGACTTCTATCCCTTAAGACAATACCTTGGTTTTTTTATTTCGTTTTTACTAAATTATAGTATCTTAGATTTACAATTAATCTTCTATGTCAAAAAGCAGTAAACCAACATCTTGGATTCAAGTTTTAAAAGAACTCTTTGAGGCTTATTTTAAAAGTGCAAACAAGAAAACTAAAACTTGGCATCAGCATGTTGTGCCTTACGAAGAGGGTTGGGCTGTGCGACGAGAGGGTAATAAGCGTATTACTTCTAAACACAGGAAGCAAAGTACTGCTATAAAAAAAGCTAAAACCATTGCTAAGCGCCGTAATGCCGACGTAATTATCCACCGTGCTAGTGGTGGTATACGCGAGCGTATTAATTATGACTAAATCTTTAAATAAAAAACGCCCACTAAAAAGTGAGCGCTTTACTTATCTCGTACTAACTAAACTAACTAATAAAATTAAGAGATAAAGGATATTTTGGTGTTTCTCCATTGCTTGCTTTTATAGCATTAATTATTGGAAAAACTATAGATATTATTCCTAAAATTATAAAGCCTAATAAACCTAAGCCAAATAATAAAATTAAGGGTATACATATGATTGCATATACGATTAAACTTAACTGAAAGTTTATAATGTTTTTACCATGTGCATCCATTTGATACACTTTTTCCTTTTGTGTAAGCCAAAAAACTAATGGTAATATTAAACTCCCAAAACCTGTAATAAGAGTAATTAATTGGCTTAAGTGGGTAATAACTAAAAGTTGATTGTCTTGACGCATGATAATTATTTTTTTGATTGATACTTATTTGACGCTCAAATAAAAAAAATGTTACAAATATTTAAATTTTAATTATTTAGATTCTATACCATGAGATTTAAGCACATCTTTAAATCTAGAATCATCTTTTAAATAATCAAAAAAGTCCATACGCTCTCTCCTTATCGTTCTTGTTTGCTTATTTCGTGTAGTATCTAAGTGGTGTAATACACTATCGGTAATTTTTAATCCAGCATAAACCACAGCTAGCTGATGACTTTTTTCTTTAGGATGGGCTCTCAATCTAATAGTGTCAATAATATTATAAGCATTAATAGTATCGCCTGTTTTGGCATAACAATACCCCAAAAAACGATTAAACACATTTTGCTTTTTTACCATTTTCTTTAAAGGCGGAATGGCTTGAGTATATTTTTTTTGGTCTGTATATAACCTAAAATAAGATCTGTTAATTACAAACTCGTTATTACCATCATTCTTACTATCTACCTTTTTTAATAACTTTTCGGCTTCAACATACTTATAATTCGCAGTAAGCGCATTAAAATAGCTAATTGCGGTAGGAAAAGATAAAGGGTCTAGCCTATATGCAATGGCTGCTTGTTCTAATTGTTTTTCGTATTGTTTTGTGTAATAAAAAAAAGTAGAATATTGATGTCTAGCTGTTAAATCGTTAGGCGACAATTTAATTGCTTTCTTAAATGCTATATCTGCCGCTTCGTGTTTTCCTTCAATATTGTTTATAAGACCTTTAACTGAATAAATTCGAGATACTTTATTATTTATTTTTTCAGCTTTATCTATATATTCATTTGCTAATTTTGATGCTTCTTCTGGGTTTCTACCAGAATAATACGTTTCTAAATAAATAGAGTTTGCTATTTCAGCATAAGCTTCAGCATAATTTGGATCTAATGCAATGGCTTCTTTATATAAAAGGATACTTTGCGCTATACTTTTTGCATTACGTTTATCTGCTTCATTTCTTCCTTCTAAAAAAAGTTTATATGCCTCAATGCTTTGTGTTGGAATAATTGCTAATTGTTGCTGCTCTTCAAACGATAAATTGATATGTAAAGCATCTACAATTTCTTCAGAGACTTCGGTTTGAAGGCTAAAAATATTAGTTAATGTTTTATCATAATTCTCAGCCCAAACATGCTCATCTGAGGAAGCATCAATTAACTGAGCTGTAATTCTAATATCATTATCATATTTTCTAATACTTCCTTCTAAAATATAAGACACCCCCAATTCTTTGGCTATTTCCGGTATAGTTTTTTGCGTTCCTTTATACTGCATAACAGAAGTTCTGGATATAACACGTAAATCTTTTAATTTAGATAGTTGTGTCAAAATATCTTCGGTAATACCATCTCTAAAAAATTCGGCATCTTTGTCTGTGCTTAAATTATCAAACGGCAAAACAGCAATTGATAAATCTTTTGTAGCATCGTTAGTAGTAATTTTAAAAGATTTAATATTAGAGATAAAAACGACTAATGCAATGGCTAAAATTAACCAAAATAGGTTTCTCTTCTTTTTATAAAATGGTTTTGAAGGAGTTGGTTTTTTTACTTTTAATTTCCCTTTTACGTCTTCAGGTTTTGGCACTATCAATCCATCATTAGCAATAGCAAATAAAGGCATTGCTTCGTCAACATTTTTAAACTCGTAAGCATCTAAAAATTGTGCTTTAATATGCTTATGACTCCTAATTTGATCATGTACTTTATCAGAAATTAATATACTTCCAGATACGGCACAAGATTCAATTCTTGAAGCTACATTTACGGCATCGCCAATAATATCGTCCTTAGATTGAATAATATCTCCAACGTGAATACCAATACGAACTGGAATTTTGGGAGCTTCTAAAAAAGCTTTTTGTAATTCAATAGCACAATCAACCGCTTCTACAGTACTTTTAAAAATACTTAATGTACCATCGCCAAAATATTGAATAATTTCACCGTTAAATGCCTCGGTAGTCATTTCGAAAGCACTTCTGTGTCGCTCTCTTATAAGCACCGCTTTTTTTTCATCATGTTGCATTATTGAGGTATAGCCTTCAATATCAGTAAACATGATGGCAGCAAGTAACCTTTTCTTTGACATTTGGTTGTTTAGTGTTAGGAGTCTCTAATTTAGTTAATTATCTTTAAAACAGAAATTTATAAAAGCTTGAAGTTATAAAACTGTAGCAAATAATTAATATATTTAGCTAATACTATTTAACCTTATACAAAAAAAGTGTCTGAAAATCTTGTTGAATTTTTATCTGGGATTCCTTTCTTTTCTGAAGTTTCAAAAAAATCTCTTAAACATTTAATTGAAAATGTAAAAGAAGAAGAATATATAAAGAATGAAAATATTTTTGAAAAAGATACTGTTGGAAACTCCATGTATGCTATAATTAATGGCTCAGTTAAAGTGTATGAAAAAAATCATATTTATAGCACTTTATCAAAAGGTGAATGTTTTGGAGAATATGCTTTAATTGATAACGAAGCACGCTCTGCATCTATTAGTGCTTTAGAAAAAACCAAGGTTTTAAAAATAGAACGTCAGCATTTTTTAGATGTAATGAAATCTGATAGTGGTTTTGCTCAAGGTATTTTAGCAGTTATGATTAAGCGTCATAGAGAACTAGACAGCATCCAAGAGCGTTTAGCATCTTCTAAAATTGAAATTGAAACTACAAATAGTAAAATGAGCGGCTTAATTAATGGTGCCATGGATGCCATAATTATGTTTAATAATAATTTTAGGGTTATACTAACAAACCCATCAGCTAATAAATTACTAGAAAACGATGATGTTTTACAACGCAATGTTTTGTTTTTCTTTGACGACCAAAGTGCTGAGTTAATTGAAAGTATTGTAAAAGATGAAGACAATAAAAAATCAATTAATAAATATTTACCAAATATTGTAAAAGTTGTAGGCTCAAATGATAATGAAATTTTAAATGAAGGCACAATTAGTAAATATGGAAGTGGAAAAGACACATTTTATACACTTATTTTAAGAAACATTGAAGAACGACTTATTGCAGAGGATAAAATTAATTTACTCACAAAACAAACTCAATATTTAGAAGAAGAAATTCAAGAACTCACCAGCAGTTATGGCATTATGGCTGAAGATGAGAATATGAAAAAAGTTTTGAATCTTATAAAGCAAGTAGCTCGTACCGATGCTACAGTGCTTATAAATGGTGAAACTGGAACGGGAAAAGAATTAGTAGCAAGAGCAATTCATAAAGAAAGTAACCGTAATGATAAACCATTAATAAGAATTAACTGCGGAGCTATTCCTGCTAACCTCATTGAAAGCGAATTATTTGGACACAAAAAGGGTGCATTTACGGGGGCCACTGTAGATAGAAAAGGGCGTTTTTTACTAGCAAATAAAGGCACTATTTTTTTAGATGAAATAGGCGAAATGCCACTAGAGTTACAGCCAAAACTACTACGTATCATTCAAGAAGGAGAATTTGATCCCGTTGGAAGTTCTGAAACCATTAAGGTAGATGTTAGAATAATAGCGGCAACTCACAGAAATCTTTTTGACTTTTCAAAAGCAGGGAAGTTTAGAGAAGATTTATATTACCGACTAAATGTTTTTCCTATCGAGGTTCCTTCTCTTAAAAAAAGAGGAAATGATATTTGCTTAATTGCTCAGGAAATGATTAGCCAATTCTCAAAAAAGCTTAATAAACCTATAGTAAATTTAACCGATAATGATAAAGCATTATTATTAGCATATGATTGGCCCGGGAATGTTAGAGAGCTTCAAAATTTAGTAGAACGGGCAGTAATAGTTTCGCAAAATGGAACCATTAATTGGAGCGCTATTATTCCTAATAATTCTGATTCTATTGAAATTCAAAAAGATGCTCATCAAGAAAAAATATTAACTTCATATGAACTTATTGTTCTAGAAAAAGAAAATATACTAAAAGCACTAAAACAGACACGCTGGAAGATTTCAGGAGAAAATGGAGCCGCAAAGCTATTACAACTCCCTCCTACTACATTAGCCTCTAAAATTAAAGCTTTGGGTATTGAACGTCCTATTTAATATTAAACAATGGCGATAGACATTTATAAACATTTTCTTAAACACCCTCGCTATAGCAAACTTATTGGCAATAATTTTTTGTTAGTAGAATATAAATGTCCGCTTGAAGTTGAAAATTTTAAATTATGGACAGACACTCCTTTTATAACTTATGTAATTAGCGGGCAAAAAGATTGGACATCTTTAAATAAAACATACACCATTAAAAAAGGAGAAGCATTATTTATAAATAAAGGTGTTTATAATACAAAGCAGTATTTTGAAGTAGATTATTGTGTTATGCTATTTTTTATTACAGATGATTTTATAAGTCGCTTTGTAAAAAAACACAAAGAGCTTTTACACTCAAAAAATTCAGAAACTACCAGTGGCCAAATTTTTGAAATACATGTTGGAGAATCTTTAAATTCATTATTTCTATCTGTTTTTAATTATTTAAATCAAGGTAATAATATTCCCAAAGATTTAGTTGAAATAAAATTTAACGAACTCCTGTTCAATATTACTTTAAACCCAGAAAATAATGAGTTAGTAAGTTTCTTCAAGTCACTTATTCACAAACAAAAAACGTCGCTAAATGACGTCATGATGAAAAATTTTCATTGCGACTTAAGCTTAGAAGAATACGCACGAATATATGGTAAGAGCCTCTCAACTTTTAAACGAGACTTTCAAAGTTATTTTAAAGAAACTCCTAGAAGGTGGTTAAACAAAAAGCGATTAGAATACGCAAAAACTTTGCTAGAAAACCCAGAATTAAACATCAACGACATCTGTTTTGAAAGTGGTTTTAAAAACACATCGCATTTTAATCGTAGTTTTAAAGAAATGTACAAATACCCACCTAGTCAATATCGTAAACTATACTTAAACACATAAATTTTAGTATTTCTCTCTCTTTTTATCTCTTTGAACTTTTTAGCAATAAAGTTGAACCTTAGAGGTAACTTTATATTTTCAATGCGCAATACTTTTGACTCATAATAATAAAACACAATATATTATGAGAACTTTAATTTTATCAATAGTATGCTTACTTACTTTAAATAAGTTAGTTGCACAGCAAAGTAATCTTGCCTTTTTAGACACAAATACAATTGAAACTGAAAACTTAGTATCAAATAATTACACACCTGCTCTAACTAGACCAAACTCTATTTATTTAAAAGAACATTACAAAACCTCGTTTTCTCGTATTGTTAAACAATGGAGAAAAAGGATAGTTAATTATATTTTAAAAGATGTTTCTGTTTTTGATAACTCAGAAAAAGCAACTTATCGCATCATATTTAAAAGCAAGCAGGTGAATATAATAGCGAATTATGACAACAATGGTAAAATCTTATCAACGAATGAAACTTATAAAAACATAAAAATTCCATTTGAATTAAGAAGGAAAATATCTAAAGCTCATCCTAACTACGCTTATCTTAAAAACTCTTACCATGTAACTTATAGTAATGAAAATGGAATTGAAAAAGAGTATTACAAGATCCAAATTGGAAAAGGAAACAAGGAAGTAACATTAAAATATAATGAAAACTTCAAATCTATATAAAAGCTTGAAAAGAATATCTGTATCAAATCTAACTTACGATATTTCGCAATTACTTTAACGATATTTCGTTATTTAACGAATTATCATGATAACTTAAAATAACAAAAAACAAATTAAATAATTGATTATTAACAAGTTAACGTGTTTGGCATGCCAAATGCATCATACCAATCAAACAATAATGTTTAACAATTTAAAAATTAGAAAAAATGATTACAACAGCAAATGTAAAAAACGGAGTAAACGTAGACCAATTAGTAGAAACTATTGGGGCAGTTCAACAAAACCCTGAATTAGCAAAATTCAAATTCAGATCTAAAAACAATTGGATTAATGGTGGACATTGTGTGTCTAGTATTAAAAGTTTTTATGGTGTTGGTGCAGAAGACACATCTCGTGAAGAAACATTCACAATGGAATGTGACCATCCAAATGTATTATTAGGAAACGATTTAGCTCCAACACCTCCAGAAGTTGTGTTACACGCTTTAGGTTCTTGTTTAACTGCAGCAATGACTTACCATGCAGCGGCTAATGGAATTGACATTGAAAGCGCTTCTTCGTCTTTAGAAGGCGGATGTGATTTACACGGATTTTTAGGATTAGACCCTGAAGTTCGTATGGGATTTGATGGTATCAAATTCAAATTAAATGTAAAGTCAGATGCTTCAGCAGAACAACTTGAAAATTTAGCTAAGTTTTCTCCAGTATTCGACATGATTACAAACCCTACTCCTGTTTCTATAGAGATTGTAAAAGAGTAGTAAACATTAAAAAAATGGCTACTCAAAATATTGTAGAAGTAGCCGTTTTTTTATCCCTTCAAAACAAATTTTCAACACCAACAAATGAAAACTTCAAAATATCACATAGTAAATGCTAACCAAGCAGTGGCTCACATAGCATACAAAACTAACGAGGTATTTCCTATTTATCCCATTACTCCAGCATCAGAAATGAGCGAACTAGTTGAACAATGGAGTGCAGAAAGCAAAGAAAACATCTTTAAAAATACACCTACAATTTTTCAAATGCAAAGTGAGGCCGGAGTTGCAGGAGCTATGCATGGCGCCATACAAACAGGAGCCTTATCATCAACTTTTACAGCATCACAAGGCTTATTATTAATGCTTCCAAATATGTATAAAATGGCTGGCGAATTAACTCCAAATGTTATTCATGTAGCCACTAGAAGTATTGCTACTCATGCACTTTCTGTTTTTGGAGACCATAGCGATATCATGGCTGTAAGGCAATCTGGATATGCCCTATTGAGTAGTGCATCAGTACAAGAGGCTCAAGATTTCGCTTTAATTGCCCAAGCTGCATCTTTACACTCAAAAATTCCTTTTGTACATTTCTTTGATGGTTTTAGAACATCTCACGAAATCAATAAAATTGAATCTCTGTCTGATGATACTATAAAAGAAATAATAGATTATAATCATATTAAAAATCATATTAATAATGCACTAAATCCAAATAGCCCTGCTATAAGAGGAACATCGCAAGGTGCTGATGTATTCTTTCAAAGCCGTGAAGCTATTAATCCATTTTATAATGCTTGTCCAGAGATTGTTCAGAAAAAAATGAATCATTTTGCAAAATTGACAGGAAGACAGTACAAATTGTTTGATTATGTCGGGCATAATGAAGCTGAACATATAATTATTTCAATGGCATCTTCAACAGAAACTATTGAAAAAACCATCATTCATTTAAACAATAATGGAGAAAAGTATGGCTTAATAAAAGTTAAATTGTTTAGACCCTTTAGTACAAAACATCTTATTTCTGCATTACCAAGGTCAGTAAAGTCTATAGCTGTTTTAGATAAAACTAAAGAACCTGGAGCTTCAGGAGAACCTTTATACTTAGATGTATTACAATCAATTACAGAAGCTTTTCAAAATAGCAAAATTAAATCATTTCCAAGAATAATTGGAGGGCGTTATGGTTTAGCTTCAAAAGAATTTACACCAAATATGGTTTATGCCATCTTTAAAAATTTAAAAGAAAGCCAACCTAAAAATAGTTTTTCAATTGGTATAAATGACGATGTAACTCATTTAAGTTTAGACTATTCAGAAAACATTTTAATCAAAGAAAACACATCGCAAGAAGTTATTTTCTACCAAGATAAAAACACAAAAACAAGCAATAGTTTTACTAATACTTTAAAACACATTGGAAATAACAACAACTTTGTTCAAGGGTATATACAATGTGATTATAAAAAATCCAATGCATTAAACACTGCACATTTACGCATAAGTAATATTCCAATAAAAGCTCCATATTTAATTGATAAAGCAGATTTTATTGGTTGCCAAAATACTCGCTTTACTTTAAACGACAATACACTAAACATCTTAAAACCTGAAGGTACGCTTTTGGTAAATACTTCATTAACATCTAAAGCATTTTGGAAATCATTATCGGCTAACAATCAACATCAAATTATAGAAAAAAACATTAATTTATTAATAGTGAATATTAATGAATTAGTTGAAAATAATATACTAAGACAAAAATCAATTTCTGAATTACACGCTTGTTTTTTAGCTTTAAACGAAGGCAAAAAATTCAACGAGTTAAATGAATATATTTATAAAGTTGCCCCTCTTGTTAAATACAATGAAGAAACTATTGAAATACATGAAGATACCGAATTTTCAAAAACGCTATTAGGACGTTTATTAAATAATAAAGGAAATGATATTCCAGTGAGTTTATTACCTGCTGATGGAACTTATCAGACAGGAACTTCAAAATATAACACTATTCAACTCGGGAATGAATTACCAGAATGGGACACAGAGTCTTGCACTCAATGTGGTGCCTGTAGCACAGCTTGCCCACAAGCAGCACTGCGAATTAAAGTTTTTAACGATAGTTATTTAGATGATGCTTCATTAGAATTTAAAACAGTTAAATCTATAGAAAGTGATTGGGAAGTGGACTTGCTTAATTATACCATTCAAATAAATCCAGAACAATGTAATAGTTGTAATAATTGTATTGATGCTTGTCCTGTAAAGGCATTAATAATGGTTAATAAAGAAGAAATAATAAAAACTGAAAAACATAATTGGAATTATTTTAAAAATATTCCAGAATTAAACAGAAATAAAATTGACTCATCAAAATTGAGTCAACAGCAATTACAAGAGCCTTTATTTAAATATTCAAGTGGTGTTGAAGGTTGTGGTGAGGCTCCTTATTTAAAACTGATGTCACAATTGTTTGGGGATAGACTTTTAGTTGCAAATGCAACGGGCGCCAGTTCAATATTTGGAGGAGCTTTGCCAACAACGCCTTGGAGCAAAAATGATAAAGGACATGGTCCAGCATGGTCTAATTCTTTATTTGAAGACAATGCCGAATTTGGTCTAGGATACCGACTATCAATTGATAATAAAGAGCAGCAAGCTAAAACTTTAATTAAAAGTTTAATGCCTCAATTAGATTTCGATTTAGTTATAGATATACTAAATTCAAATCAAAACACTGAAATTGAAATTAATTACCAACGGAAAAGGGTTGAAAAATTAAAAACCGCTCTAAAAAATATTAATACTCCAGATGCCAAATCACTTATTGATATAAGTGATAATCTAATCAAAAAAAGTGTTTGGATAGTAGGTGGTGATGGTTGGGCTTACGACATTGGTTTTGGTGGGCTAGATCATGTTTTAGCATCCGGAAAAAATGTAAATATTTTAGTATTAGACAACGAAGTTTATGACAATACTGGAGGGCAAGCATCAAAAGCTACACCTTTTGGAGCCCAAGCAAAGTTTGCTTTTAATGGAAAACAAAAGCAGAAAAAGGATTTAGGCATTTTTGCTATAAACTACAATAATGTTTATGTAGCGTCGGTGGCTATAGGGGCCAATCAAGAGCAAACATTAAAAGCATTTAATGAAGCTGAAAGCTTTGATGGTCCATCAATAATATTGGCATATTCGCATAGTGATTCGCATGGTATAGACATGAAGCATCCTAGTAAATACCATAAGGCTGCAATTAATTCTGGCCAATGGTTGTTGTACAGAAATGATCCAAGACTAATAGAAAAAGGTCTTAATAGTTTTCAGCTAGATTCTGAAATTCCTTCAATAAAAATTGAGGATTATTTAAAAATGGAAAAACGCTTCTCTAAACTATTTAAAAAAAATAAAGAAGAGTTTAAACACTTAGTACTTCAAATTCAAAGACAAATTGATAATCGTTTTAATAAATATTTGCTTCTTACATCAACAAAAGATTCAAAAAAATCTGAATTAAATAAAACCATTTTATGAGTGTTGCATAACTAAAAAAGGAATATCAATATTAAATGCAAATGTTTCTACGTTGTGTCTTATAAATAAACGCTCTAAAAACGAGTGCTTTTTATTCATCATGGCAAGTATTTTAATATCGTTGTGCTCAATATATTTATACACAGCATTAAACATATCATTACTTATCGTATCAATAAACTCATGCTTTGCATCGTTATAATAGGTGTTAAAAAAGTCCATATTATCATAAGCATTATAAGCTAGATGATGTTGATCTGCAAGATGTAAGATATCAAGTTTTGAGTTTCCTAAAGCCATTATTTCTTTCAATGGTTTAAATTCATTTGTATTAAATTGTTTAGAATTTGAAGTTGCAAAAACAATTTTACTAATACTATCAAACTTACAACCATCAGGTATTGCAAGCACAGGCATATTACAGCGTTGTATGACTCGAACCGTATTACTCCCAAAAATTACTTTACTCAAACCAGAAGCTCCCCTTGTGCCCATAACTATTAAATCTACACTATGCTTTTTTGAAACTTGATTTATAGAATCAATAAAATTATCGTAATCTACAACTGATGCAAAATGATGCTTTTTATTTTTATGTTTTTTTTCTATCGTAGAAATAATATTTGAAATTGATTTTTTAGCAGCATCTATTATGGTATTATAAATGGTGGCCGAGGAAGATACTACCATCATATCGTCTGATATAAAAGCCGATGCTTTTTGTACATTAAGTATATAAAAATGGCATTCAACATCCTTAAATAATTCTATAGCATAATTAATAGCGTTTATGGAATTTATAGAAAAATCTGTAGGAAGTAGTATAGTTTTCATGACATTATAAAATAATTTACAACGTAAATATATTATGAGCATTAAAAAAAAACTATGACAAATATCAGTTGTAATATATATTAAGCATTAAACAAATAAAAAAATTAGCATAATATTATAAAGCATTGTATTTTTCGGCATAATAAATGTTTGATAAATTGTTATAAACATAAAAAAATCGCAATATGATTTACAAGTTTTTTGTTGCTCTTTTTCTAATATCATCAAGTATTAATTCTCAAAACAATGCTATAGCCGCAGGTGAAAAACTTACTTATACCGCTGCTTATAATATGTCGGGTATTTTAACCGATTTAGCAGAAGTAACTATGGAAACCAGTAATGTTAAAACTTCTAAGGCTACCTTATTAAGATTAAAATGCAAAGCAGTTACATATAGTAAGTGGGATAATTTTTTTAAAATTAGAGACTTATACGAAAGCTATGTAAATCCAAAAACATTAACACCATATTTATACAAACGCGATATAAATGAAGGAAGTTATTATAAATACATGAAATATACATTTAGCCATAAAACTAAAACGGTTAAATCTCAATTAAAAAAGAAAAACAATTATGAAGAAAACAAAAGTATTACAATAAACCCTGGAACAAAAGATATTGTTTCTACGCTATATAAAGTAAGATTATTTGATTACAAAAACATGTCGGTTGGTACAAGTAAGTCATTTACTATTATTTTTGATAGAAAAGAATTTAAAGGGCAAATAAAATACTTAGGAAAAGAAACAATAAATACGGCCATTGGAAAAAAAACATGTTATAAACTAGCAATTGGATCGAGTCAAACAAATGTTTTAAAAGGAAAAAACAATAATTTTTTATGGTTAACTGCCGATGAAAATAAAATTCCAGTATATGGTAAATTTAAAATACCAGTGGGTAATGGCGAATTAAAAATAAAATCTGCAACAGGGTTAAAACATTAAAACACGCATTAAAGATGAAAAAAATATTTACAATTTTAGCAATAATAGCTTCAATTTTAGCAATTATATTATCTGTTTTACCAGCTTCAAATCTTGCTATAATACCTGCCATTTTAGCGCTTATTTGTGGATTAATCGCTTTTTATCTTTCAAAAAAGAGTGGTGAGATCAAAAAAATTATTCAATTCACTTTCTTTTTAACTATTATAGCTTTGGCAATTACCACATATAAATCAATATTTAATACTGTAGAAGTAGCAAATACAGAAGACTTAGAGAAAAAAGAAGCTAAATCTGAAGAAGAAGCTATTGAAGAGCTGAACGAGTTAGATATGGATGAAATTGAGATTGAAGATATTAGCATAGAATAGTAAGCTTTTTCTTCATTTATTATATATTTGCAGCTAATTTAAAAATGAAACGAACATACTAAAGTTTTCTCGCCTCAAGAGAATGATTAATTGTAAGTTACATGTGACTCTCAAAAAACAGCTATTAACACATGAAAACTTTTTATATTTTATTTGCGTTTACACTTGTTGGTACTTGCGCAACAACTAAATATACTACAAAAATTAAAAACCTTAAAGCTAGCATTAAGCTAGTAGACAGCACCCTTATTTTAAATTATGCTAATACCATATCTGCAAAAGAATTAAGCACACATTTATATAAATTTTCGTCAGATGAATTTTTGGGCAGAAAAGTTGGTGAAGCTGGTCAAAAAAAAGCTGCTGATTTTTTAAAAAACTATTATCAAAACCAACAAATAGAATCGCCATATGGTGGTTCAAACTATTACCAAACCATTCCAGAAAGCTTTTTTTCAAAAGGTATTAAATCTTCAGAAAATGTTTTAGCATATATCAAAGGTTCTGAAAAGCCAGAAGAAGTTATTATTATTTCTGCTCACCTTGATCATCTTGGGGTTTCAGAAAATGGTGAAATAAATAATGGTGCAGATGATGATGGATCTGGAACAGTAGCAATTATGGAAATTGCTCAAGCATTTAATTTGGCAAAAAAAGATGGTTATACACCAAAAAGAAGTTTATTATTCCTTCATTTAACTGCTGAAGAAATTGGCAAACAAGGGTCAGAGTATTATACAAAATATCCTGTTTTTCCTTTAGAAAATACCGTGACCGATCTTAACATTGATATGATTGGTAGAGTCGATGATGCCCATATAAATAACAAAAATTATATTTATTTAATAGGTTCGGATAGAATTAGTAAAGAATTGCACTACACCTCAGAAAAAATTAATAATTCATACTTTAATATCAATATAGATTATAGATATAATGTAGAAGGTGAAAAAAATCATTATTATACAAGATCTGATCATTATAACTTCGCAAAGCATAACATTCCAGTTATTTTTTACTTTAATGGTGAGCATGATGACTACCATCAAGTTAGTGACACGCCTGATAAAATAGATTACCAATTATTAGAAAAACGTGCTAAACTCATTTTTGCAACAGCTTGGCAATTAGCCAACCAAGAACATCGTATTACCAAAGATGATGAAAATGAGTTCTTAAAATAAGCATAAATCTCAATTATATTTATCAGCTTTTTTGTAATATAGTCACATAAAACAAACACGCTAATACAATGAAAAAATTAAGCTTTCTTTTTTGTGCAATTATTTTGATAACGTCTTGCCGTTCTTCTCAGAATAAAAATGCAAAAAAAGATGTTACTGATTACGCAAAAACAATTACTGAGAGTGAATTAAAAGAAATGCTTTACACCTATGCTTCAGATGAATTTGAAGGTAGAAGGACAGGCGAACCAGGACAAAAAAAAGCTATCGAGTTTATTAAAAAACATTATATAGATAATAAAATACCTTCTCCAATTACTGAAGGAGATTATTTTCAAGAAGTTCCAGAATCGTTTTTTAATGGACAAGCCAAGGCTTCAGAAAATGTTGTAGCATTTATAAAAGGCTCAGAAAAGCCAAATGAGATTATTGTAGTATCTGCACATTTAGATCATATAGGGGTTTCATCAAATGGAGAAATAAACAATGGAGCAGATGATGATGGTTCTGGTACAATAGCCATTTTAGAAATTGCAGAAGCTTTTAAAATGGCAGAAGAAGATGGTAACGGGCCAAAGCGCTCAATTCTTTTTCTGCATGTAACAGGTGAGGAAATTGGTTTATTTGGTTCGCGCTATTATACAGATGTTGACCCTATTTTTCCGTTAGAAAATACAGTAGCGAATTTAAATATTGATATGATTGGTCGTGTTGACCCTAAACATGAAGGTGATGAAAATTATTTGTACTTAATAGGTTCGGATAAATTGAGTAAAGAGCTACACAATATATCTGAAGAAATTAATAAAAAATATACAAATTTAGAATTTGACTATACTTATAATGATGAAAACGATCCAAATCGTTTTTATTATAGATCAGATCATTACAATTTTGCAAAAAACAATATCCCTGTTATCTTTTATTTTAATGGCACTCACGCAGATTATCACAGACCTTCTGATACTCCTGATAAAATAAATTACGGGTTTTTAGAAACACGCTCCCGTTTAATATTTCATACGGCTTGGGAATTGGCAAACCGAGAAGAAAGAATTAAGGTAGATAAAAACACATAAGCTGAAATACTGAAGGAAAACCAATAAAACAATGAAAAATATTTTATTCATACTCTTTCTTGTTTTTACTTCATCAGTAAGTAATTCACAAAATGATTCGCTACCTCCACCTGAAGCATACTTCTCTGCAATAATAGTAAGTGACATTGAATCTTCCATTAAGTGGTATTCAAATATTTTTGGCTTCAAAGTTTTAAAAAGTGTAGAATCTAAGGAAAGAGGTTTTAAACAAGCTAACCTTAAACGAGAAAATACCCTAATTGAGTTAATAGAATTAAATTCATCAGTAACTCCAGAAAGCTTATTAGAAAGCTATCCTAAAAAAACGAAAATTAATGGCTTCTTTAAATTTGGTTTTTTGATATCTGAGTTTGATAAATGGGTAAACTTTTTAAAGCAATCTAAAGTTCAATTTAATGGAACTGTAGTTATAGATCCCATATCTGGAAAAAAAACGTTACTTGTTAAAGATCCAGATGGTAACAGAATACAATTATTTGAGAAATAAAACAGATAAAAAACAAAAAAAGCCTTTCAATAAATTGAAAGGCTTTTTACTTTTGGGTGGAAGACCGGATTCGAACCGGCGACCCTTGGTACCACAAACCAATGCTCTAACCAACTGAGCTACAACCACCATGTAACTTGCATTTTGTAATGCGTGTGCAAATGTAAATTATTTACTATTTACCGCAAAGCATTTCTTTATTTTTTTAAGAATAATTTTTATTTTAAATCAAACAAACTATCTACTGCTATATAGCGTTCAACAGTAAAGCCTTCAGCATATTCAACACCTACTAAACGTCCTAAATCTCTTGCTCTATATTTAATACTATCAGTAAAATTTTTACTTGATATTGGTGTTTCTGGCTCCTTACTTGTTTTATCATAAAACTGCGTTTTATAAGCTAATACAGCTTTCATTTTTACATCTATAAAACCTGAAACGTCAACAGTTAAATCAGGTTCTAAATTTTTCCACTGTATATAATGATACACTTGTTTTGGTCTCCATTTATTTTGTGGTTCATTATCAACAGAAGTTTCTATTTTTATCAATCCACTTAAAAAACAAGCATCACTTACTAATTTACTACCTTTTCCATGGTCAATATGTCTATCATCAACTGCATTACAAATCACAATTTCTGGTTTGTATTTGCGAATCAACTTAATTACTTCCAATTGATGTTTCATATCATTAACAAAAAAACCATCAGCAAACCCTAGGTTTTCTCTAACAGAAACTCCTAAAATCTTTGCTGCTGCTTTAGATTCATCATCTCTAGTTTTTTCGGTACCACGGGTTCCTAACTCTCCCCTTGTTAAATCTATAATACCAACTTTTTTTCCGTTAGCAATTTCTTTTGCTATGGTTCCTCCGCAACCTAATTCAATATCATCAGGATGCGCTCCAAAAGCAAGAATATCTAATTTCATACACGGTTTATTATTCGTAAAAGCCAAATTTAGCTTTTAAATCCTATTATTTTTTAGTTTTTCAATCAATTATTTAAATCGGTTAACCCTAATTATTCAAAAAAAATTAGAAAATCCATAAAACTCAGTATTACGAAAACGTCTTCGTTAAAACTATTTATCGATTTCGATTGATAAATATAATAATAATTGAAAAATAGCTGCTACCAGCAAAGCATGACATTAGTCATAATTATTAAGAGTTATAGATGGTAACTTTATTCTATAATAAAAACAACATACCTCTTTATTTAATTTAAAGATATATAAGATTAAGAATTACAAGATATGATTTATTTAATGCTCTTCATATTAATTATTACAATTGGTCTTTTTGCTTGGGGAAAATTTACTCCAGATATAGTAGCACTAATATCCATGATAAGTTTGTTTATAACTGGTATTCTAGATGTAACTGAAACATTAAGCGGTTTTAGTAACCCAACTGTTATTATGATTGCTGCTCTTTTTATTATTGGAGAAGGTATAGCACAAACAGGTTGGACAGCTATGGCTGGTAAAAAATTTGTGGAGTGGGCTGGAAAAAGTGTCCCTAAACTATTAGTTATTGTAACACTAGGTGCTGGTGTACTATCTGGTTTTGTAAGTAATACAGGTACAGTGGCTACATTAACACCATTAACTATATCATCAGCTTGGAGTATTGGTACTTTACCCTCAAAAATGTTAATGCCTGTTGCTTTTGGATCTAATACTGGTGGTTTATTAACTTTAACAGGAACACCCCCAAATATTATAGCAAATAACGCTTTAATAGATGCTGGTTTTGAAGGGTTTTCATTCTTTGAATTTGCGCTAATTGGTTTACCTCTTCTTTTAATAGCACTCTTATATTTTAGGTTTATAGGCTATAAACTTTTACCAAAAAACAAAACTAATAACAAGCCAATAAATATTGAAACCACATTACATAATTGGATTGAAGCTTATAAAATTGATAGTGGCTATTACAGGTTACGTATTCGAAATTTATCGCCATTAATTAACACGAGATTAGAAGACTGGAATTTTGAAAAAAATTATAACGTTTCTATTATTCGATTAAAAAGAAGACATCCAAATATTCTAAAAGGAATACATGATTTTGAAGAATTCCCTAGTACATCAACAGAGTTAAGGTATCATGATGTTATTACCGTAAAAGGAGATACTGAAGCCATTAACAGATTAATGATAAAATTCAGACTTGGCTTATTACCTCTCGAGCCTATTACAGATGAATTAAAAAACAACCTTATTAATCAAGAAGTTGGGATGACTGAAGTTATTGTAAACCCAAATTCAATATTAGTAGGAAGACGTTATAAATTAGGCGATTACTTTAAACGTTATGGAATTCAACTATTAGCAGCCTCAAGAAACAACAAACCCCTAAAACAAAAAGAAATTATTGTAAAAGCAGGAGATGCTTTTTTAATAAGAGGAACATGGGAACATATAGACGATTTAAAAAAACAACACGAAAACTTAGTAATAATTGGTAGTCCTGAAGGCATGGCAAAAAATGTTGAGAACTTAAGTGCTAAATCTTATATAGCCTTAGCATCATTAATACTTATGATTGTTTTTATGATATTTAAAATTGTTCCAGGTGCTATTGCTGCTTTAATTTCTGCTGGTATTGTTTTACTAACTGGTTGTGTACCAATTTCAAAAGCTTATAAAGGTATTAGCTGGACGAGTGTAGTTATGATAGCCGCAATGATACCAATGGGAATTGCATTGCAAAAAACAGGAACCGCACAAATTATTGCAAACGGATTAGTTGATTACCTAGGTGCAATTCATCCTATTTTACTATTAGGAGGCGTGTTTTTACTAACAACAACATTTAGTCAAATAATAAACAATTCTGCAACAGCAGTACTAATGGCACCAATAGTTATACTAGCGGCAAACTCGTTGAGCTTATCGCCTGCTCCATTTATGATAGTGGTTGCTATAAGTGCATCAACTGCATTTTTAACACCAATAGGAACAACAACAAATGCAATGGTAATGACAGCTGGTGGTTACAAATTCATGAATTACATGAAAGTAGGAGCCCCATTACTCTTAGCCTTTTTTATAATATCAATGATACTTGTGCCAATAATATGGCCATTTTAAATAAACAATTAAACATTAAATAGGAACCTTAAAACTTAATAAAATGGAAACAACAACAAAGAATCCCGATTTAAAACAATACGGGTTAAAAAATGTAAATGTACATTGGAATTTATCTCCTGAAGAATTACAAAAAATCACAGTTGATAAAGGGTTAGGAAAAGAAACAGCAA
The DNA here is from genome assembly GCF_002741945.1 of Gaetbulibacter sp. 4G1. Classification (GTDB taxonomy): domain Bacteria; phylum Bacteroidota; class Bacteroidia; order Flavobacteriales; family Flavobacteriaceae; genus Wocania_A; species Wocania_A spongiicola. The sequence goes on along the minus strand of NZ_MDVN01000018.1, from coordinate 141,663 downwards.
ACGGAACACTTGCTATTAATACCGGAAAATTCACTGGTCGTTCACCTCAAGATCGTTTTCTTGTAAAAGATGATTATACCTCTGATAAAGTTTGGTGGGGAAAAACTAACAAACCCGTTTCTCCTGAAAATTTTGATAAGCTTAAAAATGAAATTGTTAACTATCTATCCGGAAAAGAAATTTATGCTAGAGATGGTTATGTTTGTGCAGACCCAGAATACAGAACAAATATTAGAACTATAACTGAATTGCCATGGTCTAACATGTTTATTTACAATATGTTTTTAAGGCCTAGTAAAAAAGAATTAGAAAACTTTAAAGAAGATTGGCTAATTCTTTGTGCACCAGGATACGAATGTCCAGACCCTAAAGCTTATGGTATACGTCAAGGAAACTTCTCAATACTAAACTTTACTCAAAAAATAGCATTAGTAGGAGGCTCTGCATATACTGGCGAAATGAAAAAAGGTATTTTTTCTGCACTAAATATGATTTTACCAACAGAACATAATGTATTACCAATGCACTGTTCTGCTAATGTTGGAAAAAAAGGCGATACTGCTATTTTTTTCGGGTTATCAGGTACAGGAAAAACTACTTTATCTGCAGACCCAGACAGAAAGTTAATTGGTGATGATGAGCACGGTTGGACTGCAGATAATACAATCTTTAACTTTGAAGGCGGATGCTATGCAAAAGCTATAGATTTATCTGAAGAAAAAGAACCTGAAATTTTCAAAGCTGTTAAACCTGGAGCAATACTTGAGAATATTATATTTAAAGATAATGGTGAACCAGATTATGAAGATAGTAGTATTACACAAAATACTCGTGTTAGTTATCCTATTTACCATATAGATAATATCCAAGAGACTCTATATGCAAACAATCCAAAAAACATTTTCTTTTTAACTTGCGACGCCTTTGGTGTACTGCCCCCTGTATCAAAGCTTACTCCTGGTCAAGCTGCATACCACTTTATTTCAGGCTATACAGCTAAAGTTGCAGGAACAGAAGCTGGTATTAACGAGCCTGTACCATCATTTTCTGCTTGTTTTGGCGAGCCATTTATGCCATTACACCCAACAGTATATGGCGAAATGCTAAGTAAAAAAATGACTGAAGCTGGTGTTAATGTTTGGCTAATTAATACAGGATGGAGCGCAGGACCTTACGGTGTTGGATCTCGTATAAAATTGAAGTATACAAGAGCTATGATTACTGCAATTTTAAATGGAGATTTAGATGATGTAGATTACGATCAAAACTTTATTTTCGGATTATATATGCCTAAATACTGCCCAGGTGTTCCAACAGAAATTTTAGACCCAATGAACACATGGCTACAAAAAGGAGCCTACGTAGGTAAAGCTATCCAATTAGCTCATTCATTCCACTTAAACTTTGAAAAATTTGCACATCAAGCATCTACACAAATTATTGAAGGTGGGCCATTAATTGATGAACATCATCACTTACACGAACACTTTTAATAGGTTCTTATTAACCATAAGAGGAGCTCTAAGGAGCTCCTCTTATATTGTCAAAATATTTATGATTTATAACTAAGAAATCAATCATAATCACATGTGTTTAGAAGCAATAAAGAAAGGAGTATTACAATTAAGCTTTTTATTTGTCTTTTATAATAGTTACGCTCAATTAACCCCAGAAGACAAATTGGGTATTTGGTACGACATAGGCATTAACCATAGAATCTCAGAGAAAACCAGTATTGATACTTATGCACAAATATGGTTATATGAATTAAATGAAAACTTCAACTTCTTTTTATTTAAAATGGGATACAATTATCATTTTAATCCTAAATTAAAAGCTACCATTTATTTGGGGTATTCAGATTTTGATGACAACATAAACATCAGTTCTCCACACACTTATGAAAAGCGTATAACGGAACAAATTATATTTAAGCATAAAATAAGCAGCATACCTTTTGATCATAGATTCAGAATTGAGCATCGCTTTTTTAGAAAGCATGATTCTAAGTCAAAAGCAGCAAGGTTACGCTATCGCCTCGGCACTAAATTTAGTATAAGCAATGTTTTATTTGTTCGTTTACATAATGAGCTTTTATTAACCCCTAAATCGAGTAGCACTCCAGAAAACAGATTCTATACTGGCTTGGGTATAAATATTTCCAAATCTAACAACATACAACTGGGATATATGAATAGAAATACATCTAACAAGGCAAATTTACATCGATTACAAGTTGGGGTGTTTTTTAAAACAGACTTTAGAAAAAAAATGACTGAGTAATTCCCTATTTATTTAAAAAAGACCATGCTACAATACGAGATATTTTGTTCCTTTGTCCCATATTTATAGTTTTAATATCGGTAGCTCCCAGTTTTTTTAAAGAACTATAAATTCCTTTTATCAAATCTTTTTTAGATACTAATGTGGTAAACCAAATGCATTGTTCTTTAAATAAAGAGCTTTCATATAAATAATTATGAATAAAGGCTTTTTCTCCTCCTTTATACCACAATTCATTTTGTGATCCTGCAAAATTTCTAACAACCTCTACTTCTCCTCTATTTAAGCCTTTTAATTTTCTTGTAGTGGCTTCTAAAGCTTCTTCTTCAGATTTATAAAACGGTGGGTTACACATTGATGCCGAAAACTTATCTTCAGTCTTTATAACACCTTTAAATATTTGCGTTGAATCATTTTGAAGTCTTAAAGAAATATAACTGGTTAATTTATTTTGATTAATGATTTTTTGAGCATACTCTAAAGATGTTTTATCGATATCTGATGCTACAAACTTCCAATTATATTCAGCTTGTCCCAAAATAGGATATATACAACTTGCTCCAGTTCCAATGTCTAAAACACTAATATTTTCATTTAAATTTGAGGCCTTAAGTAAATCTGCCAAATAATGAATATAATCTACTCTGCCAGGAATTGGTGGACACAAATTGGCATCAGGAAACTCCCAAAAACGAACATTATAATGTTTAAACAAAAGTGCTTTATTAAGTGCTTTTACAGCTTTTGGGTTTGCAAAGTCAATAGTTTTAGTTTCATATTTGTTTACAAATACAAAAGGAATTAAATCTGGATAGACTTCGCACAAAGTATCTAAATCGTATCCAGATTTGTGTTTGTTTTTTAAGTGAAATTTTGGATTTGTTTTGATAGCTATAAATTTAAATCTTCTAGTTCGTCTCTAATGATCTTTGTTTTGTTCTTTCTTTGTTTTTTAATTCTTACAGATTTATTTTTTGCATCATAACTATTTTTATCAGAATCAAAATGCATAAAATTTTCTGTAAACTTTGAACCTTGTTTTATCATTAATCCATTATATGGACAATCTTCGTATCCACAATTATGTTTTGAATAGTCTCCAAAGTTTCTGTGCCTTATTTTCTTCTTAGATAATATCTTTTCTTGATTCGTTTTTATATCATCCCAAATTTTTCTTTCATCAGCAACAGTCAACTCTTCTCCTAAAACAATTAAATTAAAATACGTTAAAGGGTCTTTCAATTGATAAAAATTAAAAGTTTTTTCAAATAAGCGATTCGCATAATCTCTAATTTCAATCTTTTCAACTAGGTTTAATTTATCATTTTCACAAATCGATCTATACAACCCTAAAGTATTAAAATCTGTATACTTTTTATTATTATCTATGTAATAGATGTATTCAGATTTATTTAGCTTATTAAATTGTCTTCCTATTTTCATTCTTTAATTTATATTAAACCTCCACCCTTTTCCAAGCTCCTTTTTTAAACCATATAATTGCTATAACTGCTATTAAAACTTCGGCTAAAGTAATAGCCCAAAATACTCCCGATGGTCCAAAATCTAATGTAATTGCCATAACATAAGCAAATGGTAGCTGTAACAACCAGAAACATACAAAGTTTATATAAGTAGGTGTTTTAGTATCGCCCGCACCATTAAATGCATTAATAACTACCATGCCATAACCATAAAAAATATAACCAGCAGCTATTACACGTAAACACAAACTACCATACTTAACAACATCTGGCGTAGCATTAAATAATACAATAATTTGGGGTGCAAATACTAAATAAATAACAGATACAAGTCCCATAAAAATGGCAGAATATTTTCCTGTTTTCCAAACCGATTTTTCAGCACGTTCTGGCTTTTTAGCGCCTAAGTTTTGCCCAACTAAAGTAGCAGCTGCATTACTCATTCCCCATGCAGGCATAAGCGTAAACATCATTACACGAATGGCAATAGTATAACCTGCTAAAACTTCGCTACCAAACTCACTCATAATACGCATTAAAAACACCCAAGATGATGTTCCAATTAAAAACTGACCTATTCCACCTAATGATACTTTTATTAAATTAATCATTACACCAACTTGTAACACTAAATCTTTAACTGCTATTTTTATTTTACTAAATCCGTAAAACAAAATAATTAATTGAAATAATACTGCAGCACCACGACCAATAGTTGTTGCAATTGCAGCGCCTTCAACACCATAAGCTGGAACAGGCCCAAAACCAAAAATAAATATAGGGTCTAAAATAATGTTTAACCCGTTTGATAAAATTAACGTCCACATAGCTACCGATGCATCACCAGCACCTCTAAAAATGGCATTAATTAAAAAGAGCAGCATAATGGTTATGTTACCCCCTAAAAGTACTTTGGTGTACCCGTAACCTTCAGCAATAAGATCGGGCTCAGCCCCCATAAGGCTTAATATTTCTTTTGGATATATTATGCCAATAACACTAATAATTGCAGCTACAAATACTCCTAAAAATATAACTTGAACCGCCGCAGTTGATGCGCCTTTTATGTCAGTTTCTCCAACGCGTCTTGCTACAACTGCAGTTGCTGCCATACTTAATCCAATGGCTACAGCGTATACCAATGTAATAACCGACTCGGTTAAACCAATAGTAGCAACAGCATTTACACTAACTTGCGATACGTACATGATATCTACTATTGCAAAAATAGATTCCATGAGCATTTCTAAAATCATAGGAATAGAAAGCATAAAAACTGCCTTTCTAATACTACCTGTGGTAAACTCTTGCTCTTTGCCTGTTACAGCTATTTTAAAATATTGAATGAATTGTTTTAAAGAAATTTTGTTTGATTGCATTTTTAAAAATATAAAATATAGACTTAACTAAATACAGGAGTATCTAGCTTTTTTTTAGTTCGAGAACGTCTCGATACAGTTACGGAAGTCGAATTATACAATCATAAGACCGCAAATATGACAAATTAATTTAAAACTACAAAATGTGTTTGGGGAATTACTATTGAAACATATATCTTCACCAAAAATTTTTGATATGCTAAAAGCTGTTATTTTTGATATGGATGGTGTTATTGTTGATAGCGAACCTTTACACCACAAGGCTTATCATCGCATGTTTAAAGAAGTAAATATTAATGTATCTGATGCGCTTTATCAATCTTACACAGGGCAAGCAACGCTACCAATTTGTCAACACCTACAAAAAACGTTTAACCTTAATCAATCACCAGAAGAGTTAGTATCTATAAAACGCAAACATTTTAAATATTTATTTGATAATGATGATAGCTTCAAATTAATTGATGGTGTTTTAGAATTGATAAAAGATTATCATAACAACGGATTAAAACTAGTATTAGCATCTTCAGCTTCGATGCCAAATATAAATAGGATTTTTACTCGTTTTGAGCTCGACAAATATTTTGTTTCTAAACTTAGTGGTGCCGATTTAAAAGCCTCGAAACCTCATCCAGAAATTTTTATAAATGCAGCTAAAGCTTCAGGTTTTGAAAAAGAGGAATGTATTGTTATTGAAGATTCTACTAATGGTATAAAGGCAGCTAATGCAGCGAATATTTTTTGTATTGCTTTTGATAGTGCACATTCAAAAAACCAAGATTACACTACTGCAAACAAAGTAATTACCGAGTTTAATGAGATTCGATTTGATGAAATTAAAACGTACTTATAGAAAACTACTTTATTGCTCTTTAGTTTTTTTAATAATAGCTTTCAATCGCTCCTTTCTTAATGCCTCTTCTCGCTTTTTTTTATTCTTTTTTTGAGTCATTAACTTAGAGTGCTTCGCTTTATTTTTTGTGTTTTTTTCTCGTCCTGCTTTTGACATATTTCAAATTTAACTTTTAGATTTTAACAAAGCGTTTTGTTCTTCCATTAAGTCGGTTAACTTAGAAAGTAATTCTATATCTTTTGGTGTAGCAACTGTAGTGTCTTTTGTGTCTTGAGACTTTTTACGTAATTTATTCATAAACTTAACTACTATAAATACTGTAAATCCTATAATAATAAAATCTAAAAAAGCTTCACCTAAAGCGCCATAACCAATAGCAACTTCATCTGTAATAATTTTTCCATCTAAATCTAATAAAGCATCTTTAAGTATAATACGTTTATCATTAAAGTTTACACCTCCTGTTAACAATGATAATGGTGGCAAGAACACTTTTTTAACCATGATATCAATTACCTTATTAAATGCTGCTCCTACTATAATACCAATTGCCATATCCATCATATTACCTTTTACAGCAAACTCTTTAAACTCTTTAAATAATTTCATTTTTTCCCTTTTAAAAATTATGAAGCAAAGGTATTTGTTTATAAACTGAGTTCAAAAAACAAAAAATTGTTTACACATATAGAATGCTTTAATTATTGCCTTTTTAACTGATATTTTTAATTATTAGCTTTTTAACTAATATTTTTAATTATTAGCTTTTTAACTAATATTTTTGTTTTCTTGATTAAAAATTAATACATTTGATTATATCTTTCACAAAACTATGACTAGTATAATAACAGGTGATATAATAAATTCTAAAAAGAGTTCTCCAAAGAAATGGTTAGATTCGCTTAAAACTATTTTAAATAGTTATGGCAATTCACCTTTAGCATGGGAAATATATAGGGGTGATAGTTTTCAATTAGAAGCCAATCCAAAGCAGGCTTTAGAAGCTTGCTTGTTAATTAAAGCAACTGTAAAACAATTTGAAAAAATTGATGTAAGACTAGCCATTGGTATAGGAGAAAAAACATATTCTTCTGAAAGAATTACAGAATCTAATGGAAGTGCTTTTATAAATTCTGGCGAATGTTTTGAATCGCTAAAAAAAACAACTCTTGCTATAAAATCTCCTTTTGAAACTTTTGATAAGCCAATGAATATTATGCTAGATTTAGCATTATTAACCATGAATAACTGGACAGCAACAACAGCTATATTAATTAAGGCCGCACTAGAAAAGCCAGAATTAAACCAAGTGCAACTTGCAAATTATTTTGGTAAAACCCAAGGCAATATTAGCCAAGGTCTTAAACGTGCTGGATTTGATGAAATCTCAAAACTACTGCAACACTACAAAACCCAAATACAAACCTTATGCTAACCTTATTTATTAAATTAATATTAGCCCATTTTATTGGCGATTTTTTATTGCAACCTCAAAAATGGGTAATTCATAAAGAAACTCACAAACACAAATCAAAGTTTTTATACTGGCATATTTTAGTGCATTTGTGTGCTTTAATTTTGGTGCTACAAATCGATTTTAAGTATTGGCTAGGTATATTGATTATTATCATTTCACATTATATTATTGATATTATAAAGTTAAACTTAAAATCTTTGCTTAATAACAGGCTTCTTTTTGCTTTAGACCAATTAGCACATTTAATAATGATTGCTTTAGTTGTTAGTATCTACGAACCATATGATTTTAGTATAGATACACTTTATAATCCTAAATTTTTATTATTAGTTACAAGTATATTAGGTGTTACAGTAGTGTCGTCAATAATAATGAGAACCATTATATCTAAATGGTATTTAAAAGAAGACAGTAATGATGAATCCTTAGAAAATGCAGGTTCTTATATTGGTATGCTAGAACGCTTATTTGTATTCGCCTTTATAATTACGCAACATTGGGAAGGTATTGGTTTTTTATTAGCGGCAAAATCGGTATTTCGTTTTGGAGATTTATCAAAAGCAAAAGATCGAAAATTAACAGAATATATTCTTATAGGTAGCTTATTAAGTTTTGGTTTGGCTATTTTATTTGGAATTGGCTATGAATATGTTTTAGCATTAATTGAATAAAAGCCAATTTAAAAACATCGATTTTATTTTTAGGTTATTAGTATAATTGACTAACCAACAGGAATCTTATATGACTTGCTTTTAAATTCACTAATAATTTGTTTTATTCTATTTTTTCTAACATCTGGAGCCAATGAAAGCGATTTTTCAGCAGCTTTAATAGCCTCCTTTTGATTACCTAAAAAGTAATGAGAAACTCCCTTATTTAAATGTATAGACCATGTTTTAGAGAAATCTTTTAAATGCATATTAGAAAAATCTAAGGCTCTACCATACAATTTATTTACATTTAAAACCTGAGCAAAATAACTAGCTTCCCAGTCCTGTTTTATTATTTCTGATGCATCGTTAATAGTCTCATCTAAGTCTTCAACTTTATTCAATTTAACTAATAAGTTAATTTTAGTCACTAGGTTTCTAATGTCTTTATGAGCAGCAAAACCACCATACCCTCCATTTATAGAATGGTTAACCCAAACAAGAGCTTCCTCCAGATTTGTGTTATGATTTAAGCACCAACGGGCAGCATCATTCCAAGCTTGCCAATGGTATGTATTAATGCCTCGTAGTTCACTTCTAAAACTTTCTACAACAGTTTTATTTAAATCTACTTCAACTTTAAATGGAATACGCTTTTCTCCCCATTCTAGGCCAATCATTAATCCATTTTCAGTTCTATTTAAAAATTCAAAATCTAATTGCTCAGATTTTTCACAAGCGATAGATTTTACCATTACTTTTAAAGAAACATCCTCATCAATATTTAAGTAATAACTCCCCCATTGGTTATAATTATGCGCAAACAATAATGTATACATATCATTCTCAGGAATGACATAAAAAGCATAAGTTCCAGCTTTTAGTAATTTTCCTTCAATTGTAACATCAGTGGTAAAATTAATTGTGGTAGCCATATCCGCCCCTGCTCTCCACGGAAATGGCTTACCTTTTTGGGGTATAATATTAGGATTACTCCATACATCTCTACCTCGTAAACTAGGGCTACTATAATTAATTGTGATTTTTGTAACACCTAGTTTTTGACTTTCTACTACTTTAGGACTTGCTTTTGGAAAATTTAATGTGTGAAATTGACCAAATGATGTCATTGAAATAAATAATGCCATTACTAAATAAAAGTTCTTCTTTGTCATAAAGTAGTTAGTCATAACTGTTCGTTTTTTAATTGATTAGAGCAAAACTATAAGTCTATGAAGCTTTTTTTGTTCTGATTCTAGAAATATGGAGATGTTTTAAGGGGATTTTAACAAAATGAACTAACTTTATTTTGATATTTGTGTAAAAACATAAAACATTAATGGAAATAGCCTTAACTATCTTTTCTAGTATTTCGGTAGCAACATGTATTTTTTTGATATTATATTTTCTATTTATTAGAAAAGAAAACCCATTTCATGATATTATTTTGGGTTTATTCTTTCTTGCTATAGCTTTAAGAATTTCAAAGTCTATCATTTATTATGTTTTTTCAGGTATAGATACAATTGGTGTAGCATTGGGTTTTCTTGGTTTTTCTTCTATAGGCCCTTTACTATTATTATACTTTAAAAACTCTATAATGAAAAGTGGTTTTAGTACTAAACACATGCTTCATTTTGCTTATCCGATTTTAGGTTTCATTCTCATAAACCTAATAAATGGATATGATGGCAAATTTTATTTGTCAGCGCTGTTAAGTATGTCTTTATATACTGTATATATAGGTGCTAAATTCCTTTTTAACAAAAATTATGTTGAATTAATAACCCTATGGCACAAAACACTTTTTTACGCTATAATAGCGTTAATTGGTGCTTTTACATTTCAACATTGGGGAGGGTCTATGCTATACTATACAATAGGTACGGCAATAGCTTCTCTAATAATATATATACTATTTTTTTATGCGTTAAAATCTCCTGTTTTAATAAAAAAAACAAATAGAATAATTGTTTCTGAAAAGCAAATAAATCAAGTAGTGAAGGCTCTGGAAGTTGACAAATCTTACTTAGAACCTGCTATAACTCTAGTGAAGTTTTCTGAAACAATTGATTTACCTACGTATATTATTTCGAAGGTTACTAAAAGTGTTTACAACAAGTCCTTCCCAGAAACAATTAATAGCTTTAGAATAAAAGATATAAAGGATAAATTAATAGACCCAAAATACAAGAACGATAAAATTGAAAACTTAGCATTTGATTCTGGGTTTAAAACACCCTCAGCTTTTTATAGTGCTTTTAAAAAAGAAACTCAAAAAACTCCAAGAGAATATCAAAAAATGATTATTGATGATATTACTGAAGCGAACTAAACTATGTTTTTATAAAATTAAATCAATCAATTATTTGATTTAAATGATGTTCTAAATGATTTACATAATCTTCCATTAAAAATTTCAAATCAGAGACATTTCCATCTACTAAAATAATTTCATAGCTCAGAGTTTCAGAAGTTTGAATTTTTATTAAATGGAGGATTTGATCATTGATAGATTTCCATAAAGTCAAAATGGCCTTAGAATCTATATTTTGGTAATCGTTAGATTTTACCAGTTTATTTTGATTATATGTTCGAATTTTATAGGGTTTACTCTCAAATTGAATCTCTGTAAAACGCTGAAGGTTATTAATACCAGAATCTACCAGATGTCCTAATATTTCTTTTTTAGACCATTTTTCAAGAGAAATATTATGAGACATTCCAGCCTCAGAATATCTGGAAATACTTTCGAATCCAGAATCTAATAATAGCTTTAACTTATCATTTAAATCAGCCATTTTTTTACTTTTTGTAATACTTAGCATAACCTCGATAAGCGAAAAATCCTAAAACAGCAACAATTGCACAAGCAATACCTATAAATTTAACACTTACTATTTGGTCACCACTAGCGTAAGAGTGTAATCCGGCCAAATAAAAGTTCACTCCAAAATACGTCATTAAAATACTAGCAAAAGCTACTATCGACATTAGATTAAAAAACCATCGCCCGCGTAATCCAGGAATTAGTCGCATATGTAATACAAAGGCATAAATCATAATACTTATAAGAGCCCAAGTTTCTTTTGGATCCCATCCCCAATAGCGCCCCCAACTTTCATTCGCCCACATACCACCTAAAAAGTTTCCTATAGTTAACATAACTAAACCTACTGTTAATGCCATTTCGGTAATTATAGTAAGTTCCTTGATATTAAGGTCCATTTTTACTTTGTTTTCTTTTGTTGTAAAAATCATTAGCAACAATGAAACAACTCCTAAAATCATACCTAATGCAAAAGGACCGTAACTTGCCACAATTACTGCAACATGAATCATAAGCCAATAACTATTCAAAACTGGCTGTAAATTTGCAATAGCTGGATCCATCCAATTCCAATGTGCAATCATTAAAATCATTGATGTTATAAATGCTCCCGCCGCAATGGTTAAATCAGAATTATTTCTTTTTCCTAAAACGGCCAACACAACCCCAGAAATATCATCCTTATCAATCTTCTCCTTTTTCTTACTTATACCTACAATAAACCCAAACAACATGGTAGACCAAGCTACATAAATCATCGATTCATAGGCATCACTCCATGGAGCATGACCAGAAATATACCAACGAACAATCAATCCTGCTGTGTGCAATAAAAACAGTCCAAAAATGATAAATTTAAAAACTGTAACAGAAACATTAATAAGCTTTCTTTTATCATTAAAAATTTGAATAATCAGGAGAACAAACAACAAACTACCAGCATACATATACCAGCTAAAAAGCTTCTTAAAAATATCATACTTATTGTATAAAACTTCTGTTTTAACTTTATCATCGCTCAACATAACCTCAGCTCCGTATTGCTGTTGTGTTTTTTTAAATGCTGCTAAAAGTTTTGAAGCTTCAGAGAAATCATTTGACTGTTTAGATTTATTAAGCGTGTATAGATAAGCTCTAAATCCATTTTTTACAAAATTCCTATAAAGTGAATCTTCAATTTTATTATTTACTTCTTTATCTATTCTATAGTCGTAAGCAGAAATCCATTTGTTATTTTCATCATTAGGTATCGGGAATATTTTTAAAGACATACCTTCAACTGCGTTATATAACAAACTAACGCGCTGATCGGCTTCTTTAAACTCTTTTTGAAAACCATTTGGCACTTGTGCTTTATAGGCTTCATCAAGATAAGGTGCTAATTTATACTCACCTCTTACGGTAAAAAAGTCTGCTAGTGTAGCGTATTTTTCTTCTTTATTTATACCGATTAGCTTTCTTATAGAATCTCCCTTTTTTAGTTTTATATAAATAATGGGTACATTATACCAGAGTAAAGGACTTTCTTGTATGGATAAATAAACTTGATTAGCATCAAAATCTTCATAAGTATCACTTTTACTTAACTTACGAAGCATCTCTGATGCATAAGTGTTTACAGGCATCATACGCCCGCTAAGATCTTGAATAACTAAATGCCCAAATTCATCAGCATGTGACTTTGGAGTTATGTTAGCCTTTATAATTGAGTCTATTTGAGTTTTAGATGGTTTAGAGTGATCGTGTCCATCATCATCAGAATGCTGTTGCGAAAACGCATTTAAACCAAAACATAACAACATTATTGATAACAATTTTGCTTTTTTGGCCTTAACTTTTTCTAATTGACGCTTTAAGTCTCCAAAACGAGAGCCTTTGGCAAATAAAATAGCCATCATACCAAAGTAGAGCATAAAATAACCTATATAGGTTATTAAAGTTCCCCAATAGTCATGGTTTACAGATAGTATAGTACCCTTTTCATCTGCATCAAAACTCGATTGGAAAAATCGATATCCTCGATGATCTAAAATATTATTCATAAATATTTTATAATCATAATCCCCTTTTTCCTCATCTAAGACAGTAACTTGACTAGAAAAAGCTGAATATCCTTTGTCTGTTCCGGGATAGCGCTCTGCTTCAAAATCATTTAACTTTATTTGAAATGGCAACTCCAACACTTTTGAACCATACTTAAAAGCAAAATCTAAACCGCCAACTTTTATTCTTTTAAAACCGCCGCTAGACCCTTTACCTCCCAATAAACCAATACTTTTAGTCTCGTTATTTGCCGAAACTTTAAGCACAACACCATCCACATCATTCTTACTTTGTAGTATTATTGGTTTTTCAACAACGTCAAATGTACCTTTTACAACGGGTTTAGGAAACACCATTTGCATATTCCCAATTCTATAAAGCGAACGCAATATTAATGGCTGTAAACTATCTTTTATCAATTTACCCCGAGCTTGTGTTGCCATAGTCATATATTCACCTTCAAAAGGAGATTGAATAGTAAGAGAATCTTTTGAATAAGTAATATTTATGGCTCCTTTAGCTGGGTTATTTAAAGTAAAAATAACATTATGAATGCTTGCTTGTTTTCCTTCTTTTAAAAAATGATTATGTAATCCAGCACCACTTCCTTCAACAATTTTTAAATAAGCTTCTCCATCATTACTTGGTACAATATCTTCTTCAGCATGAGCTATAAACTTTTCCAATTCTATAGTTACCGGTTGTTTATTGTAATCTGTTTCGATTTTTAAGCTATTATTTAGGCGTGACGAAAAATCTACTTCATTTTCAACATAACGTTGTTGTAACTGTCCATTAATTTCATAATCTCCAACAATTGTTCCTGTTATGTATGTTTCTTGGGAAAGAAAAGTGTTTTCTGTTGCTCCTTCTCTAATTGCCATCATACCTTCAAAACTCACATAGCGGGTAATAAAAGCACCTAATAAAATAAAAATGAAAGCTAAGTGTAATACTAAAGTTGCCCATTTCTCTTTTTTATACAATCTGAAACGAAAAATGTTTCCTGTAAAATTTATTACAAAAAACACCATAATAGCTTCAAACCACCAAGCATTATAAATTAAATTTCTTGTATAAGGTGTTGGAGATGTTTCTTGTCCTGCATCTAAAAATGTTCCCGTTGCCATGGCAGCAGCAAAGGCAATAAATAAAACAGCAGTAAGTCTAGTAGAGAAAAGAATTTTGGCGAGTTTATCTTGCATAATAACAACCCTTTTTTAGGTCGTGCAAATTTAAGGATTTTAGTTGATTTTGCTATGTTAAAATTTGAAAGACTTAATACAAATTCATTAATAATTATATACTTGAGACTTGTTCTGAAACTTGACTATTAAGATTGTCTTGCTTCAAATATTTTTAAATATAAAAAAGTCCCCATTTTTCTGGCGCGTCTTTTAGCATTCTCTGCATAATCACCTTCAAAAAGTTCATCTATAGTTTGAAACCAAATATTTAACCAAAGCCCAAAATGCAATTCTGTAATACTATTGTTATTATTTTTATCCACTTTTACATGAGCTTCCAAAGGGTCTCCTATATATCTAGTTTTTAAAAACAAACTTGACTCCCAAAACGTAGTTAATCTTTCTAAATGTGAATCCCAATCTTCAATTATATCGTTAAAAAAAGGTCCCAAAACAGCATCCTTCCTAACTTTTTTGTAGAATGAGGATACTAATAAAAAAACATCATCTCTGGTTTTAATATCTTTTTTATTCATAGTAGACAAAGATAAGGCATAAGTCTTTTATATGATACAATACTTACTTATTTTAGCGGTATGATTTCAGTAGTAATTATTGGCGCTGGCAATGTAGCCACTCACCTATTTAAAGCTTTTAGCAAAGCGAATAGCATAACTGTAAACCAATGGTTTAACAGAAACTTAAACTCCATCAATTCTTACAAAAATGAAGTTGAAATTATTGATAATCTATCTCTTTTAAAAGACGCTGATATATATATTATTGCAGTTAGTGATGATGCCATTGCAGAGCTATCAGAACGACTCCCTTTTGAAAACAGATTAGTTGTGCATACATCTGGTAGTGTAAGTATTTATGATATAGACAAAAAACAAAAACGCGGCGTTTTTTATCCATTACAAACCTTTAGTAAAGATGCTGAAATGGATTTTGCAAACGTACCAATTTGCATAGAAACTATTGGTGGAGGCGAACATTATAATCTTCTTAAAAATTTAGCACTATCCATAGGGAGTCCAACAAAAAAAGTTAACAGCGATCAGCGTCGCGTATTACATTTAGCCGCTGTTTTTGTAAACAATTTTACAAATCAATTATATAGAATTGGACATGAGATAACCGAAAGTGAAGGTGCTGAATTTGATTTATTAAAACCATTAATTCTTGAAACAGCAAAAAAAGTTCAAGAGCTGTCACCATACATGGCACAAACAGGTCCAGCAAAACGTCATGATAAAAAAACTATAAAAAAGCAGTTAAAGCAATTAGAAAACAAGCAACATAAAGACATTTACGAATTGTTAACTAGTTCAATACAGCAAACACATGGAAGAAAAAAGCTATAAAGAATACTTAGAACATATTACCACATTTATTTTTGATGTTGACGGTGTGCTTACAGACGGAACAGTTACTGTTACTAGTACTGGTGAATTACTGCGCAAAATGAATATAAAAGATGGTTATGCGCTAAAAACTGCAGTAGACGCCGGATTTAATGTTTGTATAATCTCTGGAGGCTCAAACGAAGGTGTACGCATAAGGCTAAAAGGTTTAGGTATAAAGGATATATATTTAGGAGCCCATAATAAAATTGAGCAACTTAAAGACTACTTTGGCAAAAAAGGGATTAAATCTGAAAATGTATTATATATGGGAGATGATATCCCAGATTTTCCTATAATGAAGCAAATTGGCTTACCTTGTTGCCCACAAGATGCCGTACCAGAAATAAAAAACATTTCAAAGTACATTTCGCATAAAAAAGGAGGTAAAGGCGCTGCACGAGATGTTATTGAACAAGTACTAAAAGTACAAGGCAAATGGAATGGTAACTTTAGTGCTAAATACGATTAAATATTGGCTAGAAATAAAAGAAGACATAATATAGGATTTGGTTATATTGGTTTTGGAAACAATCACAGTGTATTTAATCAAAAAACCAATAAAGCGTTTTCTACTTTAAAAAATAAACTCAACGAAGAAACTCATTTTCATTTTAAACTTAATTTTTCTCATAAAAAGTTAACCAAAAAAGAAAGAGAAATCATTAAAAATAAGATTAGAAAAAATGAAAAAAGAAGATATTTTCAAGCCTTAGTATTAACCCTTTTAGTGCTTTTTATCATTGTTGTAACCTTTCGAGAGTACCTTATACATACCGTTAATAATAGAACCAAACCTTATTTATAATATTGCTATTGAACTTTTTAAACCTTATACGTTGGAAAAATTTATTGATGATTGCACTAGTGCAACTATTAGTAAAATATGCTTTTTTAGAATCATTTGGAGTAAATTTTGGATTAACCACACTACAAATTTTAATTTTAATTTTAGCTACCATTTGTATTGCAGCCGCTGGTAATGTTATTAATGATATTTATGATGTTGAAACCGATTTTGTAAACAAGCCTGATAAAATAATTATTGGAAAATCGATCTCAGAAAAAACAGCATATAATCTTTTTATTATTTTAAATGTAATTGGTGTTGGTTTAGGGTATTACTTATCACAATCTGTTGGAAGAAGCGGATTTTTCTCAATATTTGTAATTATTTCTGCGCTTCTTTATGTTTATGCTTCCTACCTAAAGCAAACATTTTTAATTGGCAATATAATTATATCCCTATTGGTTGCATTAAGCATTATTGTTGTTGGTATATTTGAATTGTTACCAGTAATAACTACAGAAAACAGACAAACACTTTATACCTTTTTTAAAATAATTTTAGATTACTCTGTATTCGCTTTTATAATAAACCTTATTCGTGAAATTTCTAAAGATATTGAAGATATTGATGGTGATTATAAAGCAGGTATGAGAACGCTTCCTATAATAATTGGGCGAGAACGTGCCAAAAACATCCTATTTGCTTTATCACTTATTCCGCTTTTCGCAGTGTCTTATTATGTTATCAATTCGTTATACAAAAACCAAATAGCAGTTATTTTTTTTTTAGTTTTTATTATTGCGCCATTACTTTATATAAGTATCAAATCATTTAATGCTAAAACAAAAAAGGATTATCATCATATTAGTAACATATTGAAATTAGTGATGTTTTTTGGAATGCTTTCCTTACTTTTATATAGGTTTATTTAACCTTAGTTAAGGTTTAGAGATCTCTTGATATTTAAACGACAAAATAAAATGTCGTATAAATGTCCATAGAAAACCGCTATCAAACTTTCGTTTTCTGAATAACTTTGATAAAAATTATTTATTATGAATTCAATCGGAAATAAAATTTTCGAAATCCGAAAATCAAGAGGGTTAACCCAAGAAGAATTGGCTGAGCTATCAAAAATTAACTTAAGAACAATTCAAAGAATTGAAAATAATGAAAATGAACCCAGAGGAAAAACATTAGATTTAATCTGTGATGCACTTCAAATAGATAACACTTATTTTACAAATAAAGCTAAACCAAAATCAAGTGAATCCATTGGAACATTTATTATTGATGGAGCCTTTCTTATTCTGTTAAATTTACTTCTGATGTCAATTATTGGATTCCTAACTTTAGACTCTAATGCTAATATTAATAGTCGAATTGGAGCGCTCTTATTAAGTTTTTTCATTCCTTTTTTTATTGTTCTATTTACACAAAAAATGAATCCACTTGAAAGAATGTTAAAATTTGGATCTGGTTTTTTAGCTTATATTGTTATACTAATGATAGCACAAGGATTAAAAGAAGGTTTATTATTAGGTATTCGTACGGGCATATATCTTTGCTTAATATTTTCAGTTGGAGTTTTATACTATGGTAAAACTCTAATTAAATTAATAAAATAAAATGCTAAACCAAAAACTAAAAAAACACCATATTATATTAGCTTCTGGTTCTCCTAGGCGTCAAGAGTTTTTTAAAAATTTAGGTTTAGATTTCGAAATTAGACTAAAACCTGTAAAAGAAGAATATCCGCCTCGATTAACCCATTTCGAAATCAGCAATTATTTAGCACAATTAAAAGCGCTTCCGTTTAAAACAGAGTTAAAACCTAAGGACATCCTTATTACAAGTGATACTATTGTTTGGCACAACAACAAAGCTTTAGGCAAACCCAGAAACGACGATGAAGCTTTTACTATTTTAAAAATGTTAAGCAACGTTATTCACGAAGTAATAACATCGGTTTGCTTTACTACCACATCTTTCGAAAAAACCATACATAACATTACCAAAGTAACTTTTAAGAAATTATCTGATGATGAAATTAATTTCTACATAAAAAACTACAAACCGTTTGATAAAGCTGGAGCTTACGGTATTCAAGATTGGATTGGTCAAATAGGGGTTACAAAAATTGAAGGCTCTTATTTTAATGTTATGGGCTTACCAATTCATGCTGTATATAAAACGTTAAATGATATTGTAGACGCTTCATAAATTTGTAAATTTAGCTATCTATAAATTTTATCGTAATGAAGCATTCAATAAATATAAAAACACCTTTCTGGCTAGTTCTTGGAGTTTTAACACTAGTTTGTTCTTGCAAAAGTGATCAGAAAAAAGACAAATTAGCTATAAATTCAGAAGTTAAAGTAATTGAAAATACTCCTATAGATTTTAAAGAACCATCACAAGAATTTAAAGCATATTGGTATGCTGGTAAAGCAGAAATTACCTCTTATAAATTGGAACAAGCGCGTTATGGAGAAATTAGAGAGGGTAAAGCTGTTTTAATTTATGTTACTGAAGATTTTCTTCCTAAAAAGCAAGTTAAAGCCGACAATCAAAATCCCAATAATGTTTCCGTTTTAAAACTAAATGCAACTAAAAAGTTTAATACAGGCTTGTATCCGTATTCTATAATGCAAAGTACTTTTTATCCTGTTTCAAATAACCAACACGCCATAAAAGTAACAAGCTCTATGCAAGAATGGTGCGGACATGTTTTTACACAATTAAATAATAAAGATGAATTTGAAATCACTTCATATTCATATTTTGAAAGTGAAGGGGATCAAAATTTTAAATTAGAAAAAGCTGTTTTAGAAAATGAATTATGGACGCAATTACGTATCAACCCAAAATCGTTGCCAACTGGGAACTTAAAAATCATTCCATCATTTGAATATGGTCGATTAAGGCATGTTAAACTAAAAGCTTACAATGCTAAAGTTACTTTATTAAACGATACATATTCAATTGATTACCCAGAATTAAATAGAAGTTTAGTAATAAGATTTAATGCCAGTTTTCCTTACGATATATTGGGGTGGGAAGAAACTTTTAAAAGCGGTTTTGGCAAAAACGCTAAAACTTTAACTACAAAAGCAACAAAATTAAAAGCTATCAAATCTGCATATTGGGGAAAGAATAAAAATGAAGACGAAGTTTTACGTGAAGCACTAGAATTGCAATAGTTCTTGTATCTTTGCCATAAGTTTTAACACAAAACTTATGGCAATTTTTTTCGATACCTATAACAGTGAAATTATAAACTCATCTATAGTTTTTGGAGTTTTTTTTATTCTTCAGTTAATTGCTAGGCTTATAGTTAGAACTATAGGTAAATCAAAAAAAATACTTACTAGTCGTGCTAGGTTAGTTGGTCGTTATTTTACTATCTCTTTTTTATTTATAACACTACTTATCATTGGGTTTATTTTTGGTGTTAATATTGATGATTTAGTAGTTGTTTTTTCCTCTGTATTTGCAATTTTAGGTATTACTTTATTTGCAAATTGGTCGATTTTAAGTAATGTAACGTCAGGCATTATTATGTTTTTTTCTTTCCCATACAAAATAGGTGACAAAATTAAAATTCATGATAAAGACCATGAAATAGAAGCACTTATCGAAGATATACGTTCATTCCAAATTCATTTAAGACAAGACAATGGTGATTTAATTACTTATCCAAACAATTTACTTCTACAAAAGGCAGTTACCTTAATAGAAAAAGATGCTTTTGATAAATAAAAAGTAAAAACTTTTAATCATAAGTTAAAGAAACATTAAAAGCTACCTTTTGGCTATTTTACTTTGCTATATTTGGTTTTTAGCTAACTAAAATAATCATGCGGAAATATCTACTTTCTATACTTATAGTGCTTGTTTCTTTTTTAAATTTACAAGCCCAAAAACCCAAAACACCTTCATCATCGCAGATTTACGAATCTATTCAAAAACTAAATTTTTTAGGTTCAGTTTTATATGTTGCTGCACATCCTGATGACGAAAACACACGGCTTATTTCATATATGTCAAATCATGTAAAAGCACGCACTGGCTATTTATCCCTTACAAGAGGAGATGGCGGACAAAACCTAATTGGCCCAGAACTTAGAGAACTTTTAGGCGTTATACGTACTCAAGAATTGCTTGCTGCAAGACGTGTTGATGGTGGCAAACAATTTTTTACTAGAGCTAACGATTTCGGATATTCTAAACATCCAGATGAAACCTTAACCATTTGGAATAAGAATGAGGTTTTAAGCGATGTAGTTTTAGCCATTAGAAAATTTAAGCCTGATGTTATTATTAATCGATTTGATCATAGAACGCCAGGTAGAACTCACGGGCATCATACAACTTCTGCTATGTTAAGCATGGAGGCTTTCGATTTAGCAAACAACAAATCTGCATACCCAGATTTGGTAAAAAATGTAGGCGTCTGGCAACCTAAACGCCTATTTTATAACACAAGTTGGTGGCGATATGGTAGTAGAGAAAATTTTGATAAAATTGACAAAAGTAATATGCTTCATTTTGATATTGGCACTTATTATCCCCTTAAAGGTTTGTCAAATAATGAAGTTGCAGCTTTAGCGAGTAGCCAACATCTATGTCAAGGTTTTGGACGCTTATCGCAGCGTGGTTCTCAACAAGAATATATTGAATTTTTAAAAGGTGATTCATTAGCAGGAAGTAAAAATATTTTTGCTGGTATTGATACTTCTTGGAATCGTATTAAAGGGGGAAAAGCTATTGGGGATATTTTATATAATGTAGAAAACAACTTCAATTTTAAAAACCCATCGCAACATATTCCACAATTACTGAAAGCTTTTCAATTACTTCAAAATATAGAAGATAAACATTGGAAAACTCAAAAAACAAAAGAGTTAAAAACTATTATTGAAATGTGTGCTGGTTTGTATTTAGAAGCTTCAGCAGATACAAATTGGGCGACTTCTAACGAAAATATAAATATTAACATAGAAGCACTTAATAGAAGTGATTTATCAATTAGCTTAGTAAGTTTAAACAACACCAACAATTTAAATATTTCAAAAAACATAGTATTAAAAAATAATGTAAAGTATACTTTTAAAGAAGTTATAAAAATTAGTGCAAATGAAAATCCCACCACGCCTTATTGGTTAAGTGAAAAAGGAACTTTAGGCATGTATAAAGTTAATAATACAGACCTAATTGGTTTAGCTGAAACACCTAGGCGTTATAATGTTGATTTCAATCTTTTAATAAACAATGTACCGCTAACCATAACAAAAGCAATAGTACACAGATACTCAAAACCAGAAAAAGGAGAACTATACAAACCTTTTGAGGTTATTCCAGAAGTAGCTGCAAAAATCACCGAAAAAGTCATCATTTTTGAAAATGATAAACAACGAGATATTACTGTAGTAGTCAAAGCTGGTAAAGATAACCTTGAAGGCTTTGCTGAAGTTTGTCATCCAAACAACTGGAATGTTTATCCAAAAAATCAAAAAGTTTCAATTGCCCATAAAGGAGAAGAGCAAACACTTGTTTTTACCATCATACCTCCTAAAAATGAGAGTGAAGGCTATATAGGGCCTATAGTCACTGTTAATGAAGATAAATACTCCAAAGAACTTATAGAAATTGGCTACGAACATATTCCGTTTCAAACAGTTTTGCTTCCTAGTGAGAGTAAAATTGTACGTTTAAATATTAAAAAGAAAGGCGAAAATATTGGGTATATTCAAGGTGCTGGCGACGTTGTTCCAGAAAGTTTACAGCAAATTGGGTATAATGTTCGCGTTATAACAACAGATGAAATAGATTCAGAAACATTAAGTAGATTTGACGCAGTTGTAGTTGGTATAAGAGCGTATAACGTACTTGACGAATTACAGTATAAACAACAACAATTGTTTGATTTTGTAAAAGAGGGGGGTAATATGATTGTGCAATACAATACCAATTATCGTTTAAAAACTGAAGTCTTAGCACCTTATGATTTAAAATTATCTAGAGACCGCGTAACCAATGAAAATGCTGAAGTTCGATTTTTAAACCCAGAACACCCTATTCTTAATTACCCTAACAAAATTACTAAACAAGATTTTGAAGGCTGGACACAAGAGCGCGGTTTATACTTTCCAAATGAATGGTCAGATGAGTTTTCTCCTATATTATCTATGAACGATAAAGGAGAAACACCAAAAAACGGAAGCTTATTAGTTGCTAAATACGGAAAGGGTCATTACATATATACTGGTTTAAGCTTCTTTAGAGAGTTTCCTGAAGGTGTTTCTGGTGCTTACCGATTATTTGCAAATATGCTATCAATAGGAAAAGAAGATTTAAAACTAGAAGCCAAACTAAATGATTAATTTATGACTAAAGACAAACCGCAAAAACAACCTTGGCTAAAACTATACTCTATAGTTTTAATAGCCAATGCCATCTATATTTTAGTGTTTTATCTAATCATGCAAATTTTTTAATATGCAGACATTAAATTGGATTGATTGGGTAGTTTTAATAGTTACGTTACTTACTATAGTTGGTTATGGTACCTGGAAAACTAGAGGCAGTAAAAGTGTACAAGATTATGTAAAAGGTGGTAATACAACAAAATGGTGGACCATTGGCTTGTCTGTAATGGCAACTCAAGCCAGTGCTATAACGTTTTTGTCGACTACAGGGCAAGCTTTTTCAGACGGCATGGGGTTTGTGCAATTTTACTTTGGATTGCCCATTGCAATGGTAATTATATGTTTAGTTTTCATTCCTTTATACCATCGCTTAAAAGTTTATACAGCTTATGAATTTTTAGAAAATCGCTTCGACTTAAAAACTAGAAGTCTAACAGCTATTTTGTTTTTAATTCAACGTGGTTTAGCAGCAGGAATTACCATTTTTGCTCCTGCTATAATTTTATCTGTAGTTTTAGGGTGGCCTATCACTTATCTTAATATTTCTATTGGTGTTTTAGTAATTATTTATACTGTTTCTGGCGGAACCAAAGCCGTTACTGTTACGCAAAAGCAGCAAATGTTTGTCATTTTTGCTGGTATGCTTGCCGCTTTGTTTATAATTTTAAACCTAATTCCAGATGATGTTTCGTTTACAAAAGCTCTTGATATTGCTGGTGCAAATGGGAGAATGGAGGTTTTAGATTTCTCGTTTGATTTAGAAAATAGATATACAGTTTGGACTGGCTTAATTGGTGGAACTTTTCTTGCACTTGCTTATTTTGGAACCGATCAAAGTCAAGTACAACGTTATCTCTCAGGTAAGTCAATGAAAGAAATGCAAATGGGTTTAATTTTTAATGGCTTATTAAAAGTGCCAATGCAATTCTTTATTTTATTGGTTGGCGTTATGGTATTTGTGTTTTATCAATTTAATCCTGCTCCATTAAATTTTATTGATTCATCAACCGAAAAAGTCTTAGCTTCAGAATATTCGCAACAATATCAAAGTCTTCAAGAAAAACAAAATAATCTTTTCAATGAAAAGAAAGCATTAAGCATACAACTCTCAAAAAATGATGATGACAATTTACGTCAAGAATTATTTGTATTAGATAGCGTCGAAAAAACACATCGTTTAGAGTCAAAATATTTAATTAAAAGAGCGATTGACACCGCTTATGCCAATAAATATGACAGGCTAAACAAAGAGCTGTTAACTTTAAAGAACAATAAAGACAGTGATCTTTATAAAGAAAAGGAAGAAGAAATAAAGAATTGGTATAAAGAATCTGCAAAAGATACCAATACCAATGATAGAGATTATATGTTTATCACTTTTATCCTTAAACATCTTCCTAAAGGACTTATTGGCTTATTACTTGCTGTAATACTTTCAGCAGCTATGTCTTCAACCGCATCTGAGATAAATGCTTTAGCTACCATAACTTCTATAGATTTATATGGTAGAAATCTTAAAGAAGAGAAAGATGAAAATCACATGGTAAAAGCGACAAAAGTATTCACACTCGTTTGGGGCGTTGTTGCTATAATTATTGCTTGTTTTGCAAACCTTGCAGAAAATTTAATACAGTTAGTAAATATTATTGGGTCTATTTTTTATGGTAACGTTTTAGGTGTTTTTTTATTAGCCTTTTTCTTTAAATTCATAAAAGGAAACGCTGTTTTTATTGCAGCAATTATAACTCAAATAATTGTTATTTCTTTATACTTTCTTGACGAGAACAACATTATAAACCTTCCATATCTATGGCTTAATCTTGTTGGTTGCGTATTAGTTATAGCCATCGCTTGCATTTTACAATTACTATCAAAAAATGACAAAAAAATTGCATAATAAAATTATTAATTGGGGAATTATAGGTTTAGGTAACATTGCAAATAAATTTGCTCAAGATTTGTTAACTGTCGAAAACTGCAAATTATACGCAGTTGCTTCACGAAGTCAAGAAAACGCTAATGCATTTGCTTCAAAATACAATGTCTCTAAAGCTTATAACAACTACGAAGCCTTAGCGAAAGACCAAAATATTGACGCTGTATACATTGCAACACCTCATGTATTTCATAAAACACACACGCTTTTATGTTTGGAACAAGGCATCGCTGTTTTATGCGAAAAGCCTTTTGCTATGAATAGCGAGGAAGTTGATGTAATGATTGCTAAAGCCAAAGAAAAGAACGTGCTTCTTATGGAAGCGCTGTGGACATATTTTTTACCACACTACCAATTTGTTTTAAAAGAATTAAAAAATAAAGCATATGGTAATATAAAAAAGCTAGAAGCCGATTTTGGTTTTAAATCTAATCACAGCAAAACATCTCGGGTTTGGAAAAAATCTTTAGGTGGTGGTAGCCTTTTAGATATTGGTATCTATCCTATTTTTACGGCTTTATCTACTTTAGGAAAACCAAAAAAAATTAAAGCCTTAGCAACATTTGAAGCAACAGAAGTAGATTCAAGCTGCACAATGGTATTTAATCATAATCATGATGTTACAGCATTTTTAAAAAGTTCTTTTTTAGAAAACACGCCTACGGAAGCCATTTTTTATTGCGAAAAGGGGACCATTAAAATTAACACTCAATTTCATTGCCCAACTACAGTTACAATAATATCTTTAGATGGAAAAGAGGAGACTGTCAATTTTAATTACAATACTATTGGTTACAATTACGAAATCATTCATTTTAATAACCTGCTTAGAGAGCAAAAAACAGAAAGCGATATCATGACGTTTCAGTTTAGCAAACAGCTTATACAAACTCTTGATAATGTTAGACGTATTATCAACCTTAATTACTAAATCATAAAAAAAGCGCAACTTTTAATAGTTGCGCTTTTTTAGAAATTCTAATAATCTAAGAAGTCTTAATTTACATCGCTCCCCATTCAGCAAGCGATTCTTTATTCATTTTTACATAATCAGCATTCCCAGCTTTTTCAGCACCAGCTAAAGAAGCTTTTGCTGCTTTAACTGCACCAGCTTTATCACCAGCTTTTGCATGAATTAAAGACTGTTGTCTTAAATACCAAAAACGTGGTTTATCTTTAGTCATGTCTACCGCTTTATCAATCCATTTTTTTGCTTTAGCAATATCCTTTCCTTCTTGTAAATAATAAACAGCTGCCGAAAAATAATCATTAGCACCAGGTCCATTCATTGCTTTCTTAATACTTGCAACTACGGCCTCATCCGTTGGCACTTCAAATTTAACACCTACATAAACATTTTCCCATATCATACCTATAACTGCCGAACTATTAGAAAGATCATCAAAACCAATAGTAAAAGTTTCTATCTTCATTGGCATTTCATAAACCTTTGCTGTTGTTTTTACTGCAACTTTAGTATCATCCCAATTTCTTGGTGTACCCCAATTACTGGCATCTGAATAAAAAATAACTTCCCACGATGTTTTTCCAGGTTTAGCAAAAATAGCATATTCTCCAGCTTTTAAAGTTGTTCCATCTATAACTACATCATCAGAAAACGTGATTTTAGTATTAGCATTTGCCCCTGTTCTCCACAATTTATCATAAGGCACTAAATCTCCAAAAATAGTACGATCTCGCATATTAGGACGTGAGTATTCTAAAGTTACATCAGTTAATCCAACTTTCTGTTCAATCTTAGTAAACGGGCTAGGTTGTGGTGTTTCAACCTGTGCATTTACCGAGTAAGCCATTGTAAATGCCATTAAAATTAATAGTAGTTTTTTCATTTTAAGTTTTTTATTAGTTAATCAATTAATTGTTTATAATCGTATAAAATTAAGGAACAAAAAATCTTTTACTGTTAACAAAAGCTTAAAATAAGAGGTTGTATATTTACACCTATAATTTGGGCGTCACCCAAAAGGGTCAGGCTTTCGGCAGTCGCTCTCTGTGAGTAGCTCCAACAGAGCCTCAATCCTTAACGCAAATAAAAGTTCAGTATGAAAAAATATTACGCCGAAACATTAGGCACGTTCGCTATGGTATTCTGTGGCTGCGGTGCAATGACAATTAATGAGATTACAAACGGAAGTATTTCACATGTTGGTGTAGCTGCAACTTGGGGACTTATTGTTATGGCTATGATTTACGCTTTTGGTGAAATTTCTGGGGCTCATTTTAACCCTGCCGTTACTATTGGTTTTGCTTTTGCTAAAAAGTTTTCATGGAATTTAGTTCCCAAATATATTGTAGCACAAGCCATTGGCGCTATTTTAGCCTGTTTTATTTTATGGTTTTTATTTCCCGAAAGCCAATTTTTAGGAGAAACAACACCTGCTACCGGTTTTCCTCCTTATAAAGCTGCAATTTTAGAATTTCTTTTAACTTTCTTTTTAATGGTAGTTATTATAAATGTTTCTACTGGAAGTAAAGAAATTGGAACTATGGCAGCCATAGCTGTTGGTGGTGTTATTTTATTGGAAGCTATGTTTGCTGGTCCAATGACAAAAGCTTCTATGAATCCTATTCGTTCTATTGCTCCTGCAATTTTTACAGGTAATTTTCAATATTTGTGGCTTTACATTGCTGCTCCAATTCTAGGTGCTATTGCTGCAGTTTCTAGTTGTAAACTAGTTAAAGATGAGCAGTGTTGCTAACATTTCAACATAGATTTTAATTGCACTATATTTTATTTTGTTTAACTTTTTTTAGTATTTATTAAACATTTTGTATCTTTACCATAAATAAAAAATTATGGCAAAGAAAAAATTAGTTTCAAAAAGCGATATCGTAACATTTTATATGGATTATGTGCTAGAACATAGTCATAATCCAAAAACAGTATTCGCATTTGCCAAAGTGAATAATTTTGAAGAAGCAAAATTTTATGAACACTTTTCTTCTTTTACAGCCATCGAAAAAGAAATTTTCTCAACCTTTTTTATTAATTCAATTAATAGCCTAAATAGAAGTGAAGATTACAAGAATTTTGAGGCGAGAAATAAATTATTAAGCTTTTACTACACTTTCTTTGAAAACCTTACAGCAAATAGAAGTTATGTTATATATGTTCTAGATAAATACAAAAAAGACCTTAAAGGGTTACAAATTTTATCTGGGTTAAAGCAGAATTTCACAGCATATATAAGTGAATTGGATATTCAAATGCTTAATATAAGTCAAGAGCAGATTGAGAAAATACAACGCAATGCACTTAAGGAATCTGCTTGGTTGCAATTATTAATTACTATAAAATTTTGGATAGAAGACACTTCTACATCCTTTGAAAAGACAGACATATTTATTGAAAAATCAGTAAATACCACATTTGATGTTATAGATATTGCTCCTCTAAAAAGTGTTATAGATCTAGGTAAATTCTTGTTTAAAGAAAAATTTCAAATGAATTAATATCGCATGAAAACTATAGATAACATACCTACTTCAAAAATTCAAAGAGCAACAAAACTAGTTTCTACTGGAGCTAAAGTTGGTGTGAACTATTTAAAATATTATGGAGACAAACTAGTTAATACCGAGGAAGAAGCTAAAAATCGCCTCAACAAAAACAATGCGTCTGACATTTATGATGGTTTAAAACAACTTAAAGGTAGTGCTCTTAAAGTGGCACAGATGTTAAGTATGGAAAAAAGCATTTTGCCACAGGCCTATGTAGAAAAATTTTCTTTAGCACAATTCTCTGTACCTCCGTTATCTCCTCCTTTAGTTATAAAAACATTTAAAAAATACTTTGGAAAACACCCTAATGAATTATTCAATACTTTCAACGCAACTTCTGTTAATGCTGCAAGCATCGGTCAGGTGCATATTGCAACTAAGAATGGGAAAAAACTTGCTGTGAAAATCCAATATCCAGGAGTTGCAGAAAGTATAGCTTCAGACTTAGCTATGGTAAAACCCATAGCAATCAATATGTTTAATATTAAAGGTAAAGATTCGGATAAATATTTTAAGGAAGTAGAGCACAAACTTGTAGAGGAAACTAATTACATTTTAGAAATGCAACAAAGCAAAGAAATTTCAAATGCTTGCGATCACATTGCTAATCTTAAATTTCCAAAATATTATAAAAACTTATCTTCTGAGCGCATCATTACTATGGATTATATGGAAGGTGAGCATCTTTCGGAATTCACTGCTCATAATACCAATCAGAAAAAATCAAATAAATTAGGGCAAGCGCTTTGGGATTTTTACATGTATCAAATTCATAATTTAAAAAAAGTACATGCCGACCCGCATCCAGGAAATTTTTTGATTTCTGAGGAAGGAGAATTAATTGCTTTAGATTTTGGATGTATGAAGTCCATTCCTATGGAGTTTTACACACCTTATTTTGAGCTTGCAAAGCCTGAAAACGTTGATAATATAGAGTATTTTACTTCAAAATTATATGAACTTGAAATTCTAAAAGAAAATGACTCAGAAGAAGAATTAGAGTTTTTTACTAAAATGTTTCATGAAATGCTTAGCCTATTTACACAGCCGTTTCATCAGGAAAGTTTTGATTTCTCTAATGCTGATTTCTTCGGAAAAATTGCAGAATTAGGTGAGCGCTATTCTAAAAGTACAGATTTAAAGAAAATGAATGGAAATCGTGGTTCTAAACACTTTATATATATAAACAGAACGTTCTTTGGTCTTTATAATTTAATGTTTGATTTAAAAGCACAAAACATAAAAATCAATAATTATTTAAAGTTGTAATACATTATTAATAATAGTATAAAAATGAATATACTCGTTACTGGAACAACAGGCTATATAGGCAAGCGACTTATCCCCTTCTTACTAAATGAAGGGCACACTGTTATTTGTGTTGTACGAGATAGGTTAAGAGCGGATAAAAGTTATACTGAAGATGAGAATGTTTATGTTATTGAAGCCGATTTTTTAAAACCTGAAACATTAAAAAACATTCCAAAAAGAATTGACGTAGCATATTACTTAATACACTCTATGTCAAATTCATCAAAAGATTTTGAGCAATTAGAAGAACGCTGTGCAATAAACTTTAAAGATTACATTGAAACTACAAATGCTAAACAGGTTATATATTTAAGCGGCATTACAAACGAAGATAAACTCTCAAAACATTTACGTTCTCGTAAAAATGTAGAGCATCAATTAACTTCAAAAAAATATGCGCTTACTATCTTTAAAGCTGGTATTATAGTTGGCTCAGGAAGCTCATCATTTGAAATTATAAGAGATCTAGTGGAAAAACTTCCATTTATGATTGCACCAAAGTGGTTAAACACCAAAACACAACCTCTTGCAGTAAGAGATGTATTAGCGTATTTAACTAAGGCAGCTGGCAATGAAGCACTTTACAACATAAAATGTGATGTTTTTGGTCCAGAAATAATTACTTACAAGGAGATGCTCATGCAATTTGCAGAAGTACGTAAACTTAAACGCAGCATTATAACTGTTCCCGTAATGACTCCAAAGCTATCGTCTTATTGGCTATACTTTGTTACATCAACATCATATAAACTAGCGACTTCATTAGTAGACAGTATGGGTGTTCAAATTATAGGAAAACCAAGTAATATTAATGATCTCCTTGATGTTAATCCACTAAGCTATAAGGAAGCAGTAGAATTAGCTTTTGAAAAAATTGAACAAAACAGTATTATATCTAGTTGGAAAGATTCTATGGTTAGCAGTGGTAGGTTACGCAATAATTTGCATAAATATATTAACGTTCCAAAGTTTGGCTGTTATAAAGATTATAAAGAACGTCCCATTATAAACTCAGAAAACACAGTAGAAAAAATTTGGAGCATTGGTGGGAAAAATGGATGGTATTACGGTACATTTCTTTGGCGAATTAGAGGCTATATTGATAAGCTTTTTGGTGGTATTGGTCTGCGAAGAGGACGCACTAGCTCAACAGAACTATATGCAGGCGATGCCTTAGACTTCTGGCGTGTTATTTTTGCAAATAAATCACAGCAAAAACTTTTGTTGTATGCCGAAATGAAATTACCAGGAGAAGCATGGCTAGAGTTTAAGATAGAAGATGACTTACTTAAACAAACCGCCACTTTTAGACCCCGTGGACTTTGGGGGCGCCTATACTGGTACAGCGTATTACCATTTCATGGTTTTATCTTTAATGGCATGATTAACAAACTTACCAAAGGACGATAAATTATTCTTATAACTCGATAAATTATTTTGTTTAACTTTTTTAGTTTAATGTTAAACATTTTGTATATTTGAGCTATAAAGATGATTTAATGATTTTAAACACTACAAAATATAGTAAAAAGCACAAACAAATCTTAAATGATTTGGTTGGTAAACCTTTTTCGTTTTTAGAATCGTTAAAAATGAAAGGTGTAGGCTCAAAACGTATGATAATTGGCGAAGTAAGTCCAAATTTGATTACATATATGAATTCAGTTTCAGATATAAATTATGGTAATATAGAATTACGAAAGCATGGTATCTTAATTTTTATAAATAAAGGGCTTAAAAATTTCACTTGGGCTATACCCTACTACCATCTGGTAATCTATAAAACTAATGGAGCTAGTATTCATGCGCAAGGAAAATTTATTCATTTTAAAAACACAAAAACGTTTAAAGAGAATAAACGCTTTTTTAATAAAATGCTTAACGAAAAAATAAAATACGACGAACAATACAATTTTCAAAATATAGTGCTTTGATTAATACTAAATATTAAAACAGCACATAAAAATATTATGCAAAACAGAATAATAAAATTATTTAAACAATTAGTATTATGGATTTAATTAACAGAGCATTAGAATTTGAACAAAGAAAAATGAGATCTCTTTCAACCAGCGATCGTGTAAAAATTTCAAGAGAAGCTAAAGCGCTAATCTTAGATTTAAATCAAATCTATAAGGCTAAAAAAGATCAAAGCATTATGGACATTATGAAACGTTTAACAATTATTAAAAGAAAAGTTGAAAAGCGACTAAAAGGTGCTCCTTTAAGAGTATAACTATTAAAAATTAGTACTCCTTGAGATTAAATATTAAATTTTATCTAATAAATCCTAATAAAAATAGTTAATCTGCTATATTTTATTATATTGCGCAACTGTCTAAAATTTTAGACACTTCACATAACAATAAAGTAAGATTAAAAAAAATTATGGAGATTATTGACAAGGCTTTAGAATTTGAACAACGCAAACACACTTTTAAAACAACTAGTGAGCGTATCGAATCTTCTAGAGAAGTTAAAAGCTTAATATTAAGTTTAAATGATATATATAAAAAAGATAAAGATCCTGAAATCATGGATTTAATGAAACGTTTAACAGTTATTAAACAAAAAATTGAAAAACGGCTGAAGGGTAGGCCATAAAAAAATTGCCCTGAAACCTATGAAAACAATAGTAATAGTTGGAGGTAGTAAGGGCATTGGAAAAGCTATTATAAATAGCTTAATAAAGTACTGCAATGTTATAAATATAAGCAGAAGTATTCCGGAAATATCGCATAACAATCTAACCCACCATAAATGCGACATTACTATAAATGAATTACCAAATATTGATGCCGCCGATGCATTAATTTACTGCCCTGGAAGCATTAATTTAAAACCTTTTTCAAAACTAAGTATTAATGATTTCAAAAGTGATTTTGAAATTAATTTACTTGGTGCGGTAAAGGCTATTCAAAAGTACCTTCCTATTCTTAAAAACGGAAGCAAACCAGCTATTGTGTTATTTAGTAGTGTAGCTACAAAGTTAGGAATGCCGTACCATGCTAGTATTGCTGTTGCAAAATCTGGGGTTGAAGGTTTAGTGAAATCTTTAGGAGCAGAATTAGCCCCGATACTACGTATTAATGCCATAGCTCCTACGGTAACAAATACTCCGTTAGCTTCTAAATTACTGAGAAACGACAGAATGGTAAAAAACATTACAGAGCGACATCCTCTTAAAAAATTTTTATCACCTGAGGAAGTAGCAGATATGGTAGAATTTTTAATATCAAATAAAGCGGCTTCTATATCAGGACAAGTTTTTGAAATGGATTGTGGGATAGTAAATTTTAAAATTTAGCCAATGAGTCCTATAAAAACATTTTTCGCCACCTTAAGTTCTAAATCTTCAGAAAAGAAAATGGATATTGATACCATTTATGATATTAAAATTGATAATCTTAATGGTATTCAAATGGATTTATCTGAGTATAAAGGAAAATATATACTCATAGTAAATGTAGCTTCTAAATGTGGATTTACATCTCAATATAAAGACCTTCAAAGTTTGCATGAACAATTTGAAAACAAAATTCAGGTGCTCGGTGTACCTTGTAATCAATTTGGAGGTCAAGAACCTGGTATAGCAGAAGATATAATGTCATTTTGTAAAATAAATTATGGGGTCACTTTTCCAATAACAAGAAAGGTTGATGTTAAAGGCAAACACCAACATCCGCTATATACTTGGTTAACTAACAAAATAAATAACAACGTTAAAGATTCTTCAGTTAAGTGGAATTTTCAAAAATATTTGATTGATCCAGATGGTAATCTAGTAAATTACTATTTATCCTCCACCAACCCATTAAGCTCTAAAATTGTAAAACATTTAAAATAAAAGCTATGTTCAGACTGTTTAAAAAGAAAACAAAAAAAGAAAAATTAGAAAATTTATTTAAAAAACTAATGCAAGAGTGGCATGACCTTTCAACCGTTAATAGAGCCGCAAGTGACCAAAAATTTGCAGAAGCACAAAAGATTGCTGAACAAATAAACGCTATGAAAAATGAAGCTGCTTAAATATATTATTCTTTTTCTAATAGTAAATTTTGGTGCACTATATATTGGTAATTTATTAATGAATAATGGACCACAAACAGACTGGTATATTAACTTAAACAAAGCTCCTTGGACTCCTCCAGGATGGGTATTTGGCGCAGCCTGGACTTTAATTATGATTTGCTTTTCTATATATATGGCTTTTCTTTTTAAATTAAATTTCGATAAAAAAGTTTTTCTTTTATTTACTGTACAGTTTATCCTTAATGTCATTTGGAATTATATTTTCTTTAATCAACACTTAATAACATTAGGCCTTATTGTTATTATGCTCTTAACTGCTATTGTAAGTATATTTCTTTATGATTATAAAAAAGTTTTGGAATTAAAAAGTATTCTAATTCTACCCTATTTTATTTGGCTTTGTATTGCAACTTCATTAAATATGTACATTTTAATACATAATTAATACATGAAAATTTATCGTTTACATAAAAAACAAAACTTACCTATAACCGCAGATGAGGCATGGAACTTTCTATCCAATCCTAAAAATTTAAAAACAATAACGCCAGATTATATGGGGTTTAATATTTTATCTGGAGCCGATAGACCTATGTATGCAGGACAAATTATTCAATATATAGTTACCCCTATTTTAGGATTAAAAACTAAATGGGTAACCGAAATAACACATGTAGTAGACAAACAATACTTTGTTGATGAGCAACGCTTTGGCCCATATGCTTTATGGCACCATAAACATTTTATTAAGGCAATAAATAATGGTGTAGAAATGGAAGATATTATAGATTATAAAGTTCCTTTTGGTTGGCTTGGTCAACTAGTACACCCTGTATTGGTTAAGCCTAAACTTGAAGAAATTTTTAATTACAGAACAAAAAAATTAGAAGAATTATTTGGCAAGTATTAAAGATGAAAAATTCTGTCAATATATTTTGGTTTCGCCGTGACTTAAGATTAGATGATAATGTTGGTCTATT
The DNA here is from genome assembly GCF_002741945.1 of Gaetbulibacter sp. 4G1. Classification (GTDB taxonomy): domain Bacteria; phylum Bacteroidota; class Bacteroidia; order Flavobacteriales; family Flavobacteriaceae; genus Wocania_A; species Wocania_A spongiicola. The sequence continues at coordinate 107,069 of NZ_MDVN01000018.1, read as the reverse complement.
TCATGCCTTAAAAGGAGATCACCCTGTATTGCCCATATTCATTTTTGATTCAGAAATACTGGATAGACTACAAAAAAAAGATGCTCGGGTTACATTTATTTATAAAACGCTACAAAGCATGCGCAATATATTGCAAAATGATAACAATAGTAGTATAGCAATCTATTATGGCAAACCAATAGATGCATATAAAGATTTAATTAATGAATATAATATTAGTACGGTGTATACAAATCATGATTATGAACCGTACGCAAAAAAACGTGATGAAGAAATTAAGTCTTTTTTAATTAAAAATAATATTGAATTTAAAACTTATAAAGATCAAGTTATTTTTGAAAAAGACGAGGTTACAAAAAAAGACGGCAACCCATATTTAGTATACACTCCTTATATGAAAACTTGGAAAGAAAAATTTAAGTCGAATGATTTAAATTTTTACCATTCTAATCCCTGCTTAAATAATCTAATAAAAAACAAAAAATTACCCAACATAAGTTTGCTGGATATTGGTTTTAAAAAATCTAATCAAAAAATTACCTCATACACAGTTACCCCCACTCTAGTACAAAATTATGAAAGCACTAGAAATTTTCCTGCTAAAGATACAACATCTCGTCTGGGTCCACATTTACGTTTTGGAACAGTAAGTATACGGAAAATGATTAAAAAAGCTATTGCAGAAAAGAATGAAATATTTTGGCAAGAACTTATTTGGCGTGAGTTTTTTATGCAAATTTTATGGCATTTTCCGCATACAGAGAATAAAAGTTTTAAACCAAAATACGATCGCATACAATGGCGCAATAACGAAAAAGAATTTAAAATATGGTGTGAAGGAAAAACGGGCTACCCTTTAGTTGATGCAGGTATGAGACAACTTAATGCAACCGGTTTTATGCATAACCGGGTGCGCATGCTTGTTGGCAGTTTTCTATGTAAGCATCTACTTATAGATTGGCGTTGGGGCGAAGCATACTTTGCTAAAAAACTTCACGATTACGAAATGGCAAGTAACATTGGTAACTGGCAATGGGTTGCAGGATGTGGTGTTGATGCCGCACCCTATTTTAGAATTTTTAACCCAACTACACAAATTCAAAAGTTTGATAAAAACCTAGCATATATTAAAAAATGGGTTCCTGATTTTCAAGAACTTACTTACTCTACTCCAATGGTAGATCATAAATTTGCTAGAGAGCGTTGTTTAAAAACTTACAAAGAAGCTCTTAGCTAAAAACGATAACATTTCTTTAATATAAATTAATTGACTAATTACTTAACTTTAAACTTTAATTATAAACTTTAAAAGTTATGAATACTCAAGACGTAGCAAATCAATGGGCGCAATTGTGTCGAGAAGGTAAAAACATGGAATGCATAGAACAATTATATGGCGATAATGTTGTTAGTAAAGAAATGCCAGGATATCCAGAAGAAGTAGTATCTGGTAAACAAAATGTTTGGAATAAAAGTAAAGAATGGTTAGATAATGTTCAAGAGTTTCATGGTGGAGACATTTCAGATCCTGTAGTCGCTGGTAATCATTTTACAAGTAAAATGGCTTTTGATGTTACTTTTAAAGATCGAGGTAGGCAACAAATGGAAGAAGTTTGTGTATTTGAAGTCAACGATGGTAAAATTGTTAGCGAGCAATTTTTCTATACTATGTAGTTGCTTCAAATAAGCTTTGAAATAATCAATAATGTTATTTTTAATCATTCCAACTAAAAACTAAAAAGCTTCAATGTTCTATACTTGAAGCTTTTACTTTATAATAACTTGTTATTTTAAGCTTTAACACGTTCAATACGAGCACCTATAGCACGTAAACGCTCATCAATATTTTCGTAACCTCTGTCAATCTGTTCAATATTCATAATTGTAGATGTTCCTTTAGCAGAAAGCGCAGCGATTAATAATGAAACTCCAGCGCGAATATCTGGAGAGGTCATAGTTGTAGCTTTTAGAGTCGATTTAAAATCGTGCCCAATAACCGTAGCACGATGTGGGTCGCAAAGTATTATTTTTGCTCCCATGTCAATCAATTTATCCACAAAAAACAAGCGACTTTCAAACATTTTTTGGTGCACTAAAACACTTCCTCTGGCTTGAGTAGCTACTACTAATATGATACTTAACAAATCTGGTGTAAATCCAGGCCAAGGAGCGTCAGAAATAGTTAAAATAGATCCATCAATATAGCTTTGTATTTCATAACCATCAGTATGCGCAGGAATATGAATATCATCGCCTTGTCTTTCAACAGTAATTCCTAGTTTTCTAAATACGCTTGGAATAACACCTAAATCGTCCCAACTTACATTAGTAATTGTTAGCTCACTTTTGGTCATAGCCGCTAGACCAATCCAACTTCCAATTTCAATCATATCAGGAAGCATTCTATGCTCTGTACCTTCTAAGCTATTTACACCGTCAATAATCAGCATATTAGAACCAATACCGCTAATTTTAGCCCCCATTCTATTAAGCATTTTGCATAATTGCTGTAAATATGGTTCGCAAGCAGCATTATATATAGTAGTTTGTCCTTCGGCTAAAACGGCAGCCATAACAATATTTGCTGTTCCAGTAACTGAAGCTTCTTCAAGCAACATGTAAGTCCCTTTTAACTTATCAGCTTCAACTCCATAGAAATGGTCTTCTCTACTATATCTAAATTTAGCACCAAGTTTAATAAAGCCCTCAAAATGAGTATCTAATCGACGTCTTCCAATTTTATCTCCTCCAGGTTTAGGTATATAACCTTTCCCAAAACGAGCTAATAAAGGCCCTACAATCATTATAGATCCTCGAAGCCCCTTACCGTCTTCTTTAAATTCTGGGGATTCTAAATATTTTAAGTTAAGATTATCTGCTTGAAAAGTATAAGTGCCTTGAGATTGTTTTTCTATTTTAACACCTAGTTTTTTTAATAAACTAATAAGCTTATTAACATCTACTATATCTGGTATATTATGTATTGTAACAAGTTCTGGGGTTAATAAAACGGCGCATAAAATTTGTAACGCTTCATTTTTTGCTCCTTGTGGCTGTATACTTCCTTTTAATTGATGACCGCCTTCAATTTTAAATATTTCCATAAATAAACTTAATAACGTTTTCTTTGGCGATTATTTGAATTCTTCTTTTGATGCCCCTTTTTGTTATTACTATATTTGGTCTTGGTACGCATTAAGCTAGATGAGGCTGATAAATCTTCTTCAGAATTTCGCAAATCAATTTTACCATTTGACAACTCAAATAAGTGATTAAAAATAACGGCATCCTCTACCGTATCTTTATTCCAATTTAAAAAACACTTTTTCATGTGATTAGCAATAGTAAATAATAAAGCATTTTTAAGCTCACTCTCTTCCCATGTATTTGCGACATCAATCATGGTTTTTATATTGTTTCCGTAAAAACGATATTTAGGGTGATTCTGTGGGTATTTTAAAGGCTCCGGTCCTTCTTCAAGAAGTTCCTTTGAAGGTTTAGGAAAAGGAGAGTCTGCGTCCAATTCGAAATTAGACATGATAAAAAGTTGATCCCATAATTTATGTTGAAAATCTGGGACATCTCTTAAATGAGGTTGCATATTTCCCATCACAGAAATTATAGCTTTAGCTAATTTATTACGTTCTTCCTTTGTTTCTCTCGTTTTAGCATGATTAATCATTTTTTGCATGTGACGCCCATATTCTGGAATGATTAAATGCTCACGCTCTGTGTTGTATTCTAAATCGTCTATCAAAATAAATGTGTAGAGTTATAAGTTTTTGCATGTAGTTGTTATGCTAGCGCAAAATACAAAAAAAAACTAAAGGCTTATAACACCTTCTACTTTTTCTGCTACTTCTTTATACTTTTCAATTACTGCACCAGGATTTCGCATAAGTAAGTTAATAGATACACTTGTGTATTTTCCGTTTTTTGATTCAGTAGTAGTTATTACTGCTCCCATATTATCAAAAATAGCTTCAAGTTTAGCTATTTTTTCTAAATCTGATTTTACAATAAACTTATACAGGTATTCTGCAGGCCAACTAGTCGTTTCGTGCAATTGTGTTTTTAATTTTTCGTAGAATTCTTCCGAATTTGGAGGTGTGCTCATAATTATTTAATAAGACGCAAAGATACTGTTTATTTGTATTTTTTTTATACAAGTTAAATCACGAATTTTACAGTCAAAATATTATCAATTTGGATACTAAAAAAATTGTTATTACTGGTAGTGCAGGCACTGGGAAAACCTCAGTTATTAATGCTTTAAAAACAAAAGGTTTTTTTTGCTTTGAAGAAGTTATAAGAATATTAACCTTGGAAGCTAAGGGTGAGGTAGATCCTTCTTCTCATATTTCTAACCCCATTGCATTTGCAAATGATCCTTTAGATTTTAATACACGATTATTAAATGGGCGCATTGAACAATTTAAACAAGCAAATTCTATAAATAAAGAATTAAACTTTTTTGATCGTGGTATTCCAGATGTTTTAGCCTATATGGATTATTTCAATCAGGACTATGGAGGCTTATTTACAAAGGCTTGTAAAGAATACATCTATTCTACCGTTTTTTTACTTCCGCCTTGGAAAGCTATTTACAAAACAGATAATGAACGGTTTGAAACTTTTGAAGAAGCTGTAAAAATTCATGACCACTTGGTTATTACTTATAAAAAATTTGGGTATAATATTATTGAAGTTCCTTTTGGAACTATTGAAGAGCGAACAAACTATATTATAAACCATATTTAAAACGGTGACGCATCCTATAAACATATTAGAACGTTATTGGAAATTTACCGAGTTTAAACCCAACCAAGAAGCTATTATTAATGCCGTACTTGATGGCGAAGATACTTTTGCTTTATTACCAACTGGAGGCGGAAAGTCGCTGTGCTTTCAAATTCCAGCTTTAGCAAAAAAAGGTATTTGTATTGTTATTTCTCCATTAATTGCGTTAATGAAAGATCAAGTACAACAACTTAGCAACAAAGGCATTAAAGCTTTAGCCATTACAAGTGGTATTTCGTATAACGAATTAGATACGCTTTTAGATAATTGTATTTACGGAAATTACAAATTTTTATACCTTTCGCCCGAACGCTTACAGCAAGAGTTAGTACAAGATCGTATTAGACAAATGCATGTAAATTTAATTGCTGTTGATGAAGCACATTGTATCTCGCAATGGGGAAGCGATTTTAGACTTGCTTATAAAAACATTACTACTTTACGTCAAATACAACCTAGTGTAAATGTAATCGCTTTAACAGCTTCGGCAAAACCAGAAATTATTGAAGATATTGCTAAAGAGCTCGAATTTATTCAACCTAAAATATTTAAACAATCGTTTTTCAGATCCAATCTAGCGTACATGGTATATCATGAAAACGATAAATATTATCGTATTGAGAGCATTTTAAAAAAATATAAAGCGTCGTCAATTATTTATGTTAGAAACAGAAAACTGACGCTAGAAACAGCATCTTTTTTAGCATCAAAAAATATTACAGCAACATATTATCATGGTGGTCTTTCAAATGACGAAAAAAACACAAATATGTCTGCTTGGTTAAACAACCAAAAACAAGTTATAGTTGCAACAAATGCGTTTGGTATGGGTATTGATAAACCAGATGTAAAAACAGTTATTCATTTAAATTTACCAGAAAGTATAGAAAGTTATTTTCAAGAAGCTGGTCGTGCTGGCAGAAATGGCAGTAAAGCTTTTGCTGTTATTTTAAAAAATAATAGTGATGCCGTTTTGGTTAATAATCAGTTTTTAAAGGTTTTACCTACTGTAAGCTTTGTAAAACAAGTTTATAGAAAACTGTGCAGTTATTTTCAAATTTCATATGGTGAAGGCATGTATAGCACATATGATTTTGATTTTAATACATTCTGTAAAGCATATAACTTTAGCCCTGTTTTAAGCTATAACGCTTTATTGCTTTTAGATAGAAATAGTATTATTACATTATCTAAACAGTTTAAAAACAATGTAAAGGTTCAGTTTATTATTTCAAACTCAGCCTTATTTAATTATCTAGAAACACATAAAGAATTCAATATTATAGTAAAATCGATACTTAGAATGTATGGTGGTATTTTTGATCATGTTACAAAAATTGATTTAAACCGTATTGTAGATAAGGCTTCGGTTACAGAATCTCAACTTATTCATGTTTTACAGGAATTAGAGAACAGTCAAATTATCACTCTAAATTTGGCAAAAACTGATGCTCAAATCACTTTTATTCAGCCACGCGAAGACGATAAAACGATTAATCGAATTGCTACTATTATTGAACAACAAAATAAACTTAAACAACAACAAGTTAAAAGTATACTTGAGTATGTGGAAAACAATACGATTTGTAAAAGCATGCAGCTACTTAACTATTTTGGTGAGAAAAACATAAAACCTTGTGGTATATGTTCTGTTTGTACTGAAACTAAAAAAAACCATAAGCCTCAAGATATTAATACATTAAAAAAACGTATTATAGAATTACTAGAAAGCAGTGACCTTTCATCTAGAATAATTAGTACTACTTTAAATTGTTCAGAAAAAGACGTTAAAACCGTTTTAAAGTTGTTATTAGAACATAACATTATTACTATTACACAAACAAACACATATAAATTAAGTCATTTATGAGGGATTTAAAAATTGTTTTTATGGGTACACCAGATTTTGCTGTTACTACTTTAAAAACATTAGTAGAAAACAATTATAATATTGTTGGTGTTATTACAGCCCCAGACAAGCCTGCAGGACGTGGAAGAAAACTTAACGAAAGTGCAGTAAAGCAATATGCAAAATCTGCTGGTTTAAACATTTTGCAACCAACCAATTTAAAAAACGATGATTTTATAGATGAATTAGAAGCATTAAAAGCTAATCTTCAAATAGTAGTGGCATTTAGAATGCTACCAAAAGTAGTTTGGCAAATGCCTAAATATGGTACGTTTAATTTACATGCATCATTATTACCAAATTACCGTGGAGCTGCACCAATTAATTGGGCTATTATTAATGGTGAAACCAAAACTGGGGTCTCAACATTTTTTATTGATGAAAAAATTGATACAGGCGAAATGATTCTTCAAGAAGAAATTCAAATCGATTCAGAAGAAAGCGCTGGAAGCTTACATGATAAACTAATGAGTGTTGGAAGCAAACTAGTTTTAAAGACTGTTTCTTTAATTGAACAAGATAAAGTAAAAACAAGGCCTCAAATTGATTCTAATGATATTAAAACAGCTTATAAGCTGAATAAAGATAATTGCAAAATTAATTGGAACGACTCCTTAATAAATATATACAATAAAATTCGTGGTTTAAGTCCTTATCCAGCAGCTTGGAGTACTTTAATTAATGGAGGTGAAGAATTAAGCATTAAAATTTATAAAGCTGAAAAAGAAAGTATGTCTCATTCTTTAGATACAGGAGTTGTTATTTGTAATAAAAAGGAATTAAAGGTTGCTACTCCAAATGGTTACATTATTATAAAAGAAATTAAGCTTCCTGGTAAACGAACTATGGATGTAAAATCGCTTTTAAATGGATATACATTTAGCGCTAATGCCAAAATGCTCTAAACCCTTATTCTCACTCATATTTTAAAAACATCGACAAAATACATGTCCTTTATTAACAAAAGTATTAAGTTATCAACAATAGCATGTATTTCCCTTGCTATTACTTGCGTGGTTGCATAATCCGTATAAATTTGTAGAGGATTTAACAAAAATGTTTAACCAATTTATTAATAATTAAATTTTATATTATGAACAAAACAGATTTAATCGACGCAATGGCAGAACACGCAGGAATTACTAAAGCAGCTGCAAAAAAAGCTTTAGAATGCGCAATCATTGAAATTGAAGGAGCTTTACAAAAAGGTAACAGAGTTTCTTTAGTAGGATTTGGATCTTGGTCAGTTTCTAGAAGAGCTGCAAGAGAAGGAAGAAACCCTCAAACAGGAGCAACTATCAAAATCAAAGCTAAAAACGTAGTGAAGTTTAAAGCTGGATCTGATTTATCAAGTGCAGTAAACTAATATTTACTTCAAATATATTCTTTAAATGCCTTCAATTGTTGAAGGCATTTTTTGTTGATTATATACAAACAGTTGCATTTTTGATAAATAAATATTAGATTTAGTTACTAATTCCTCAAAAAAATGACTACATCTAAACCAAGAAAAGGCGATTTGTTAATCGCAGAACCTGCCATAATTGGAGATGTTTCTTTTAACCGCTCTATAGTTTTACTTGCAGATCACTCACATGAAGGTTCAATAGGTTTTATACTTAATAAACCTTTAGAATATACCATTAGCGATTTGGTTCCAGAAGTTGAAGCTAATTTTAAAGTATATAATGGTGGGCCTGTAGAACAAGATAATCTCTATTTTATTCATAAAGTCCCACAATTAATACCTGAAAGTATTGAAATTTCTTTGGGTATTTATTGGGGAGGTGATTTTAGTAAAGTAGCAGAGCTTATTACAAATGGCTCTATAAAAGAAAGTGATATTCGTTTTTTTCTAGGATATTCTGGTTGGGAAATCAATCAATTGGATGAAGAACTAAAAGCAAATTCATGGGTAGTTACAAGTAATGTATATAAAGAGCACATTATTGAAAAAGATTACGAGTCGTTTTGGAAAGAAAAAATGCTAGAATTTGGTGGTGAATACAGCATTTGGTCTAATGCGCCAGAAAATCCAAACTACAACTAGCTTAATCTTATTTTTACATTTAATTTTTGTAGTAACGTTTTAGAAACTTCCTTACTAAAAGTCTTTTTTCTATATTTTGTTACTGGTTGAATTCCAAAAATAACATTTGTTATAAAAATTTCATCTGCTTTTTGAAGCTCAAATGGAGATATAGACGCTTCTACTATTTCGTATTCAGGAATTGCTTTTATAATTTCAATAAGTTGTTTTCTCATAACACCCTTTAAACAACCATCAATGATTGGAGGTGTTTTTATCACATTATCTTTTAAAACAAAAACATTTCCATTTAATGCTTCAATTACATGTTTATTTGTATTTAAAACTAAACAATTATTTAGATTATTTTCTTTTGCATAAATGCTTCCAACTACATTGATAGCTTTATTGTTTGTTTTTAAAGTGGATAGTAAAGTAGGTGAAATATAATAGTCTTTAAATAAGTCGACTTCATAGAATTCATCTTTAAACAAATAAAAATCTTCTTGGATAACTTGTGCTGTTATAATAAAATCAACCGTATTATTATCAGGTAAATATAAGCCCCCTTCGTTTCTCTGAACCAATAATTTAACACGAGCCGATGCTTGTTCTAGTTTATTAGCAGCTAATGTTTTTTTAATTTGATCTTCAAGAAACTCCATGGTGAAATTCATAGGAATTTCCATACGCATAATACGCATTGAAGCCATTAATCTAAAGTAATGGTCTTCCCAAAAAAGGACTTTACCATAAGATGTTTTAATGGTTTCAAAAAGTGCATCGCCATAATTAAATCCACGGCTATATATAGATAATTTAGAATCAGATTCTAAAATTTGTTCATTAAAATTTATCATAAAAATAATCCCACTCTAATTTAAATTAAGAGTGGGACAAATATAATTGATTTATATATTATTTAATTAAGCAGAACCTAATACTTGCTTTAAACTAGAAATTTGATTTTCCCAAAGCATTTTAGCTTCTTCAACTTCATCGTCATCTGCAAAATCAGTTACCATTAACGATACATCTTTAGTAATTTCATCTACTTGAATTCTAATTTCAAAATAACAAGAGGCACCATCTTCTTCATCATTTAACCATCTAAATTTTATACGCTCTCCACTTTTCTTGCTTAACAGTTTAGCTTGCTCTTCGCTATCATCCCAAATAAAAGTGAATAATTCTCCTCTAGAGTTTACATTATCAGAAAACCATTCAGATAGACCTGAGGGTGTAGAAATATATTGATATAATAATTGTGGTGATGCGTGTATTGGAAATTCAATTTCAAATTTAACTTTATCGTCCATAAGTGCTGTAAAATTTATGAAGCTCAATATATACATTAATTGATAAGTTTTACAATATTTTTTAATAATATTTTACGCAAGTAAAGTTTGTTGACAATAATATTGTTTTTATATTTGCAGCCTTAAATTACGGCGAGGTAGCTCAGTTGGTTAGAGCGTCGGATTCATAACCCGGAGGTCGGGGGATCGTGCCCCCCTCTCGCTACAAAGAAAAACCCAAGATTTAAAGTCTTGGGTTTTTTCTTTTAATTATATTATGTAACAAACTTATTAAGCAGCCTTATAAAGCATTATCCATAATATCCTGTACTACTTCAGGGTTTAACAATGTTGAAGTATCTCCTAAGTTACTTGTATCTTTACAAGCAATCTTTCTTAGAATGCGCCTCATAATTTTTCCTGACCGCGTTTTTGGCAGTCCACTTGTAAACTGTATTTTATCAAGTTTGGCTATAGGGCCAATGTGTTCGGTTATTATTTGATTTATTTCTTTTCGTAAATTAGTTTGATCTCTACTTTCTCCTGAGTCCTTTAAAATCACATAGCCATACAAAGCATTTCCTTTAACATCATGAGGGAAACCAACAATGGCAGATTCTGCAACTGCAGGGTGTTCATTTATAGCATCTTCAATCGGTGCTGTACCTAAATTGTGGCCTGATACTATAATTACATCATCTACTCTACCCGTAATCCTGTAATAACCAACCTCATCTCGTAAAGCCCCATCGCCTGTAAAATATTTGTCTTTATAAGCTGAAAAATAAGTGTCTTTATATCTTTTATGGTTACCCCAAATTGTTCTTGCCATACTTGGCCAAGGAAACTTTATACATAATCTTCCATCAACTTGATTTCCTTTTAGTTCTTCTCCATTTTCATCCATCAATGCAGGTTGAATCCCTATAAATGGCAAAGTAGCATAAGTAGGTTTTGTAGGCGTTACAAAAGGAATCGGAGTAATCATAATACCTCCTGTTTCTGTTTGCCACCAAGTATCTACTATTGGGCTTTTCTTTTTACCAACATTATCGTTATACCAATGCCAAGCTTCTTCATTTATCGGTTCTCCAACAGAGCCTAGTACTTTAAGAGATGATAAATCATATTTTTCTACCAATTCTAAACCTTGCTTCGCTAAAGCTCTAATGGCTGTTGGTGCTGTATAAAATTGATTCACTTGGTGCTTATCTACAATCTCCCAAAAGCGTCCAAAATCTGGATAACTTGGAACCCCTTCAAACATAACTGTTGTTGCTCCATTTGCTAAAGGTCCATAAACAATATAACTGTGTCCCGTTATCCAACCTATATCAGCTGTACACCAATACACATCATTTTCTCTATATTGAAATACATTTTTAAATGTATAAGCTGTATAAACCATATAGCCTCCAGTGGTATGTACCATTCCTTTTGGTTGACCTGTAGATCCTGAGGTATATAAAATAAACAAAGGGTCTTCTGCTTTCATCACTTCAATTTCACATTTGTTTGAAGCTTCATCTAATAACGGTTGTAACCATTTATCACGACCAGATTTCATTTGTATATCCGAATGAATTCGTTTTGCTACTAATACTGTATTTACTCCTGAGCAGCTTTCTAAAGCTTCATCAACAATACCTTTTAAATCAATTGTTTTTGACCCTCGGTAAGACCCGTCGCTCGTTATTACCATTTTACAATCACTATCATTGATTCTTGTTGATAATGCTGTAGCAGAAAATCCTGCAAATACCACCGAATGGATGGCGCCAATTCTGGCACATGCTAAAACAGAAATAGCCAGTTCTGGAATCATAGGTAAATAGATACAAACACGGTCGCCTTTAGCAACTCCCTGAGCCTTTAATACGTTGGCAAATTTATTAACGCGCTTATGTAGTTGATTATAGGTAATATGTTCAGCTTCCTCAGAAGGATCATTGGGTTCAAACAAAATAGCCGTTTTATTACCGCGTGTGGCTAGATGCCTATCAATACAGTTTTCAGTAATATTAAGCTCTGCACCTTCAAACCACTTAACTTCAGGTTTTGTAAAATCCCAGCTTAATACTTTATCCCACTTTTTTTGCCACATAAAATGTTCTTCGGCTACTTCTTCCCAAAAATTCTCAGGTTCGCGTACAGATTTTCTATAAACTTGATAGTATTCTTCTAAATGTTTTATGTGATAATTACTCATGGCTTATTTTAATGTTTTATTTAATAATATAGAAAAAATCGACAACTACTAAAACTCCCATCTAACAAAAGCTTCCATAGCCGCATAATGCGATAGACCTAGCTTGTCATATAAATCAGCAGTTTCGCTATTTCTATCTTCTGCACGTTGCCAAAACTCTCTGCTATCAGCTCCTTGAAATACAACTCCATCCTTTTGAGATTGATGCTTAAAAATTCCTTTTCTCTTCTCTAAAACTTGATCTGGTCCCATAGGAACTGCCATTTCTATCTCATCAATACCCCATTCTTGCCAAGCACCTCGGTACAACCAAACCCAGCAATCTTTCATGATTTTTTTTGGTTTTAGGTTTTTTACTGCTGCAAAAATAGCATCTAAACACACTTTATGTGTACCATGTGGGTCTGCTAAATCTCCTGCTGCATATATTTGATGTGGTTTTATTTTTTCAATAAGATCCATTGTTATCTTAATATCCTCTTCTCCTACTGGGTTTTTCTCAATGGTACCTGTTTCATAAAATGGTAATTCCATAAAATGTATTTGTTCTTCTGGAATTCCAACAAAATGACATGTAGCTCTAGCCTCCCCTTTTCTTATCAATCCTTTAATATATCTTACTTCTGGAGTATCTATCTCACTAGATTTCTTGTTTTTTAGAAATGTTGCTGCTCTTTTATAAATATCATCTGCTTCGGTGCTTTCTATTCCAAATTTATCATTGTAATCACAAACAAAACTTGCAAAACGCAATGCTTCATCATCCGCAACCGCAATATTTCCTGAAGTTTGGTAACCTACATGAACTTCATGTCCTTGCTCATGTAACCTTTTAAATGTACCTCCCATACTAATAATATCATCATCAGGATGTGGACTAAAAATAATAACTCGTTTTTTTGCAGGTTCTGCACGTTCTGGTCGTTTACTATCATCAGCATTTGGTTTTCCTCCTGGCCAACCAGTAATAGTATTTTGTAATTTATTGAATATTTTAATGTTAATATCGTAGGCAGGTCCCGAATCTGCTAATAAATCACTCATACCATTTTCGATATAATCGGCATCAGTCAACATCAAAACAGGTTTTTTTAAATGAAGTGCTAAACTTAATACTGCTTTTCTAATGAGCTTGTCTGTCCAAACAACTTTTTCAACTAACCAAGGGGTATTAATCCTAGTTAATTTTGATGCTGCAGCTTGATCTAAAACAAAAGTAGCATTGTTATGCTCTTGCAAATAAGATGCTGGTACTCGACTTGTAACTTCCTCTTCAACAGAAGCCTTAATAATATTAGATTTTCTTTCTCCCCAAGCCAAGAGTATCACTCTTTTAGCTTCCATTATTTTTTTAACCCCTAAGGTTATCGCTGTTCTAGGTGTATTATCTAATCCTGAAAAATCACCACTAGCAGCAACTCTTGTAATATGATCTAAGGCAACTAAGCGTGTTTTAGAGTTTTGTAGTGAACCAGATTCATTAAATCCTATATGTCCATTTCCTCCAATACCAAGAACTTGTAAATCTAAACCTCCTAATGCTTTAATTTTAGACTCGTATTGGTCGCAATAAGATCTAATATCTTCTTTAGCTAATGTCCCATCTGGAATATGATAGTTTTCTGGTAAAATATCTACATGATTAAACAGTTGCTCTTGCATAAAACGAACATAACTATTTACAGAGTCTGGTTCCATTGGGTAATATTCATCTAAATTGAATGATATAACATTTTTAAAACTTAAACCTTCCTCTTTATGCAAACGCACTAATTCAGCATACAAACCTTTTGGAGAAGAACCTGTTGCTAACCCTAAAATACAAGGTTGTTTTTGAGATTGCTTTACTTTTATAAGGTCTGCTATTTCTTTAGCAACTGCTTTTGATGCTGTAGTTGAATTTTCGTAAACTACGGTACCAATATTTTCAAATCTTTTTTCGAAACCCGTTGCCTTGTCTATACTACTCTTTAACATTATTCTCGTTTTAAATTTTAATTATCGTTTTTTAAAATATTTTCTAATACCCAAGTGGTATGTAATGCTGTTTTTCCTGTTGAAGGATGCTGAATGTTTTCTAATAAATGATTTTTCATGTTTTGGACATGAAAAAGTTGAATATTTTCAGGGTTTTTGATATGCAAACTTTCTTTATGAGTTCCGCTTTCTAATACTAGCGGAATTTCACCAAAAACTGAAAAACTTATTTTTCCTTTTTCGCCATAAATCTGGACAGCATCTTCTCTTTTTTCAGTTCCAAAATTCCAACTCCCTGTACCTATTACTCCAGATTCATGAATCCAACTTCCAGTAATTGCATCCATAGACGAATACAAGCCTTGTTGATTTACAGCTATTCCGTTAACATCTTTAATGTTTCCTAATAATTGTATAAACAAATCTATACCATGTGATGCTAAATCATCAAAATATCCGCCGTAAGCAATCTTAATATCTGTACGCCAATTGTAATCTCTAGATAAATCGATATCGTTTGCTGGCTTACTTAAATGCCAGTTTATATGTCTAACCTTTCCTATTCTATTATCTTCAAGCCACAATTTAACCTGTTTAAATCTAGGAAGTGATCGTCTATAGTAAGCAACATACAAAGGAATTTTCTTTTCTTCAAATGCACTATTTATTAATAAACACTCATTATAAGTAGGTGCCATTGGTTTTTCAATACAGCACACTTTACCTGCGTTTGCAACTTTTAAAGCATAATAACCATGAGAATCTGGTGGTGTTGCTATATAAACAGCATCAATTTCAGGGTCATTAATTAAATCATCAGCATTCCCATAATATCTAGGCACATTATGTCTACGAGCATAATCTTTGGCTTTTTCAATATTGCGGCGCATTACAGCATGCAACTCAAAGCCTTCAACCTTTTGATAAGCTGGACCACTTTTAAGTTCAGTCACTTTTCCGCAACCAATAATCCCCCACCTATATATCTTACTCATTATACTAACAACCCCCTATTTTAATATTTAATGAATTGACTTTTTTGATATTTTTTATTTATTATTTTTTTGACCAACCTTTTATTTTATGTCCCCATAAAGCAAAGAATAATATAATTGCGTAACAAGGGATTAAAATCCAATAACTCGCAGTTGCTGCTGTAGCTGCAGCATCTGCTTCTGCAATTCCGCTAGCTATTAATTCATGTTTATTTGCATCTACTAATTTCCCATATAAAGGAGGTATGATGGCCCCACCAGCTATTGCCATAATTAATAAGGCAGATGCTGTCTTAGTAAACTTACCTAGTCCTTTAAGTGTTAATGGCCACACAGCAGGCCAAACTAAAGCATTAGCAATACCTAAAGCTGCAACAAATAGAACAGAAGTAATTCCTGTTGTAAGTAAAATACATATACTGAAAATAATACCTAAAACAGCACTCATTTTTAAAGCTGTTTCTTGCTTTAGATATTTAGGAATTAAAAATACCCCTAGTGCATACATAAAAATCATTGCTGTTAATGTAAATGGTGTAAAATATTTAGCATATTCTGCAGGAAAACCTAAAGACAGACCATAAGCAATAATAGAATCTCCAGCAATAACCTCAGCACCAACGTATACAAACAAAGTCAATACGCCTAACCATAAATGTGGGAATTGAAAAATACTGGTTTTTGTAGTTTTACTAGCCTCTGTTGAATCTTCTTCATCAACGTCAACATTAGGAAGAGGGGCTTTTCTAATTAAAATCCCAAAAATAAATAGTACAATTGCCATTACAATATATGGTGTAACCACACTGTCAGCCATTGTATCTAATAATTGGCCTTTTTCTGCATCAGAAACCGTTCCTAATTTATCTTTAACATCATCTATTCCTGTTAGCAATAATGCTCCAAATATGATGTTTGCAATAATTCCAGCTAATTTATTAGAAATCCCCATAATAGCAATACGCTTTGCCCCACTTTCAATAGGCCCTAACACCGTAATATATGGATTTGCAGCTGTTTGTAAAATGGTCATTCCTAAACCTTGAATAAAAATTGCAACTAAAAATATCCAATAGGTTCGTGCCCCTGCGGCTGGAATAAACACCAAAGCTCCTAAAGCCATAATAATTAAACCTACTGACATTCCTTTTTTGTATCCAATTTTGTTTAATAGATAAGATGCAGGTAATGCCATGACCACAAAAGAAATATAAGATGCAGATGCTACGAGATAAGATTGTGCTTCGGTTAGCTCATTTATGGTTTTCATAAATGGAATTAGGGTTCCATTTATCCAGGTTACAAAACCGAATATAGCAAACAACCCTGCTATAATAGCTATGGCTCCTGCGTTACTTCTTTTGGATACTTGTGTCATAATCTTTTGTTTTAATTATTAATTAGTTTTTACTATGTCCTATAAAAGTTATCTCAATTTTATAAAAGCTGTACATTTATAAATTAGAATATTATTATTTATAATATAGTCTTTAATTCATTCCTTTTTTAATTTTCTACATCCATTTGAGCCATCATACTATCAATAAGCTTAAATTGATTCTTTGATCTGTCTAAATTGTGCTCTGTATACTTTGTTTTATAATATACATCTCCATTTAAAAAATCTGTTAAAAAGCGTATAGCCATAATAAAAATCATGGTTTTTGCTGCTAAAGGCAATGTTTTTATCTCCAAAGGAGATAATGCCGATTCTACCTTTTCTAAAAACCCTTTTTTATAGGCTTTATAATACTCAACATTAAAGTTTACTAAATCTAAATTAGTTTCGTCCTCGGCAGCTGTATTACAAATGGTTCTTATGGCATCACCGAAGTCGTAATGTACTACTCCAGGCATTACGGTATCAGTATCAATCATACAAAGGCCCTTATTGTTTTTGTCAAATAGGGCATTAGATATTTTTGTATCATTATGAGTAACTCTTAATTTTATATCTCCTGATTCCTTTAAATTTTGGATAATATGCATTTCTTCTTTAAGTGCATTAACCCTGTCTATATATTCTCCTGCTTGTTCAAGCCTTTCTTTAGTAGCTACTTTTAAAGCTTCATCAAATTGCCAAAAACGAAATGACATATCGTGAAATTTCGGAATCACCTCGGTTAAAATCGAAGCATTAAAATCGCTAGTTAAATTTAAAAATTCTCCAGCTAATTTCCCTCCTTCATATGCAACTTCCACATTATTTACAATTTCATGAGTATTACTATCACTAATGTAAACCATGACATTCCAATAATCGCCGTCTTCATCTTTATAATAGTATTCTCCACTTTTTGCTTGAACAAAAGTAAGCACACTTCTTTTCAGTTCTTCTTCAGATAAATAGGATAATTTTTTTTGAATATGTTTACTAACACTTACTTTATTAGAAATTAAACCTGGTACATCTTTAAAAACCAAATGATTTATGCGTTGAAGAATATAAAACGGTTCTTCTTTTGTTTCTATTAAATAAGTGTCATTTATATGTCCTGAAGCCAATTCTTTATGCGACACATAAGTTGAAGCATGGTTAAATTGGTTAAATTTATATTTTAATTGCTCCTGTGTCATTAATCCCAAAGGTTTTTTGGATAAACATTTTTAGTTTTTAATTCTCTAATTGCATTTTGAACAATTTCTTTGTCTTCTTTATATGTTACTCCAAACCATTTAGCATCTGACTTTAAGACTTCAACAGTTGCTTTTCCAGATTTCAATATGTCATTGACAATAGAAGGAATATAAAATTCAGCTTTTAAGTTTGTTTTATTAGCTTCTAAAAACTCTTCAAACAAACGATTTCCGAAGTTAAAACATTTAGGTGTAAATCCCCAAAAATTCATTGAAACAATAGTATTTTCATCTATTGGAATAAATTTTCCTTCGTCATTTTTTCGCATTAATCTACCATCAACTCTTTCGATATGTGTCCGTTCTGTTACATCTGTTAAAAAACCATTTTCATCAACTTGACACTCCCCTCTTGATACATAACCATGCTCTGAAATAGTATTTTTCAATAAATACGCCATGGTATTAAACTCATGAGATGCTTTATCCTTAGTTTGTAATGATTTAGCCATGACATTAAAGGCTTCTTTTCCGTAAAAGTCATCGCCATTAATAATGGCAAAGTTTTCTTTTACTACATCTTTTGCCATTAAAAGTGCATGACCGGTTCCCCAAGGTTTTACTCTTTCTGGATTTATATATTTATCGGGAACATTTTCTAGCTCTTGATATACATATGCAACTTCTGCTTTCCCTTTTAGTTTGCTGTCAATATTTTTTTTGAATTCGTCTTCAAAACTTTTACGAATGATAAATACAAATTTTCCAAACCCAGCTTGCAGTGCATCGTATATTGAAAAATCAATAATGGTATCTCCTTCTGGAGTAAAAGTATCCATTTGTTTTAGGCCTCCGTATCTGCTTCCCATGCCAGCAGCTAAAATTACAAGTGTGGGTTTTTCCATTTTAATCTTTATAGCTATTAATTTAACTCTCTTTATTACTGTTATTTATCAACGAAAAACAGGCAAACTTACAGATTAATTAATCAAAAAAAAAGGAATTCAACAAAAAAATGTGCTCGAACACATAAATGATTTAATGTATAATATATATATTTGCCTTACATGAAGAAATATACTATAAAAGATATTGCAAAATTAGCTGGTGTTTCTAAAGGAACTGTAGATAGAGTAATCCACAAACGTGGTAAAGTTTCGCAAACGGCTTTGGATAAAGTAACTAAACTGCTAGAAGAAATAGATTACCAACCAAACCTTATTGCAAGGAGCTTAAAAAATAGTAAAAATTATCACATTTGTGTTATTCAACCTGATCCTGAAATTGATCCTTATTGGCAACCGTGTACAAAGGGTGTAGATGAAGCTATTAATGAGTATAAATCTTTTGGAATAACAATTGACTCATATTATTTTAATCATGCGGAAACTCATTCTTTTTTAGAAGTGAATGAAGAAGTATTAAAACAGTCTCCAGATGCAGTTTTAATAACACCAGTTTTTCATAAAGAATCTATTGAAGTTATAAAAAAATACAATGCTAAGAATGTTATTGTAAGTACTATTAATGATCCTTTAGAGCTTAATGGGATTACAAGTTATGTGGGACAAGATTTAATACAAAGTGGTCGTATTGCAGCTAGTCTAATGGAAATGATTGCTCCAAAAAACCAAGAGATCTTAATTATTCATTTAGATGAAGTTTTTAATAACTCAATACATATGCAGTTAAAAGAAAAAGGCTTTAAAAATTATTTAAAAAACTTGTCCAATAGTAATTATAATTTAAAAACTTACAGTTTGCAACAATCAGATCTAGATGAAAAATTACACGATTTATTAAATAACCCTAACAATGTTTCTGGAATTTTTGTAACCACATCTAAGGTATACAGCGTTGCAAAAATTGTTCAAGATTTTCCTGATTTAGACATTAAAATTATTGGTTATGATTTATTAGACGAGAATATAAAATATTTAAAAAATAATGCTATCGATTTTTTAATTAATCAAAATCCAAAACATCAGTCCTACCTTTGTATAACTCAGCTTGCAGAATATTTTCTTTTTGATAAAAAAATTCCAAAGCAAAAATTATTACCAATAGATATTGTTAATTCTGAAAATTTTGATGGGTATACAAACGATTAAACTACATTAATTTTAAAACCCCAAAAGAAGCGGGTGTGTGAAAATTTGGTTGCTCAGTTTCTGGGTTAACCCAGGTAATCCAAGTAGGTTCATAATTTCCGTTTACTTGCTTATTGTATTTAGCGCGATAAATTCCAGTTTCAATCCTCCCATTTTTCAGTAAACTAAGCTTGGTTAATGAAGCAAAACTTATAGCCCCTTCTACAGTAAAATAATTATTCTCTTTTGAAGATTTAACATTAATATCTTTTAGTGGCCAATTCCAATTAAAATCGAATTGTTTACTTGGTCTAGCTATAAAATCCATAATTCTTGGAGTCGGATCAATTTCCAAACAATAATATGGATTCAAATTTTTATCAGATCTAAAAAATAGTTCAACACGATCAGAATTATTAATACTATTGTCTGTATCATCAGTTAAGTCAACATAAACATCATCATCATAAACTTTAAAACAAAAGAATAAATCTTCTGAATCGTGAAGTGCTCTAAACTCAATCTTATCTATTTCTTCTTCATCCCATGGCGAAATGAAATTAGTCAAAACCTCAGCTTGTTTCCAAGCTTTATCATCCCCTTTCCCTGTAACAATTAATCCTCTATAATCAATTTGGTTTACCTTATATGCTTTCAATATGCTATGAATGTTTTATAAATTATTAAATAAGTCACTTCACTTTTAATACTAAAAAGACGACTTAACTACCGCTTAAATGTGTTTTAATATATTGGGTAGGAGAATAGTTTGTCGTTTTTTTAAATTGCCTATTAAAGTTTGAAATATTATTAAACCCAGATTCAAAACATATTTCTGAAATATTATATTTTTCCTCCATTAATAATTTACAGGCATACCCTATACGAACTTCATTTAAATATTCACTAAAAGTTTTTCTATTTACTCGCTTAAAAACTCTACTAAAAGCTGTGGGGTTCATACAAGCAATGCTAGCAACATCATCTAAAGTTATTTTGTCTTTAAAGTTTTTAATAATGTATTCGTAAACATCAACCAAATTATTTCTTCCTGTCTTTTTAAAAGAATTCACAAAACCTATACTTGATAATAACTTATACTCTTGATGGTTTGCTAAAAAATTTAATATTTGAAAAAACTTCATGAGTTTATCAAACTTCATTAATGTTTCTAACTCTTTAATCCAATTAATCACCAACTTAAGATCGCCAATAAAACGGATACCGCTTTGTGCTCTTATTAATAATTTTTCAATTGAACTCATTTCTGGCAGGTTAAAAAAGGCATCTCCCGCAAAATTTTCGTTAAAATGTATACTAATAGCTTGAGCTTCAAGTTTTGAATCTTTTTCAAAATATTCTTTATCATTTAACCACATATGTGGCAAATTTTTACCTATTAAAACAATTTCTCCTTCATTAAACTTTTCTATATTATCACCAATAAATCTAGTTCCTGAGCTTTTTAGTATGACTACTAACTCTAATTCAGGGTGATAATGCCATATTTTCAATAAATTAGGATAACGATTATTTCTTATCAAAAAAGAAGTGTTACTTAACTTAGTGCTTCTATCTAATAAATGTAATTTCATCCTAAACTATAATTAATAAATTCTGTAAAAATTTGATTTGAAATTATAAAAATATTTAGTTTTAAGCAAAAAAAGTATCAATCAAAAAACAAAAAATGTAACCAAGCCTTATCCTTTCAGAACTTACATGACACTAAATGAAAAAGTTAACTCAAATTAAAGAGTCAATTATTTTCTACTAAACTTTTGAATTTTTAAATACAGAAGGCAGTTAAAAACACTACTTATTATCGAATATTACACTATTCTATTAAATGGTTCTTAAAATCCTCAACTTTCTCACAACAAATTTGCTCCATAACCTGCTGCAACTGAGTTTTTAAAAGCGATATGGTGTGATCGCCTCCCTTATTCCCTAACGCTGCTACGCCATACATAAATGACCTACCCATAAAAGTAAATTTTGCGCCAGAGGCTAAACTCCTTGCTATATCTGGGCCAGAACGAATGCCGCTATCCATCATCACCTCTATTTGATCTCCATACTTTTTAGCAATTCTTGATAATGGTTTAATTGTAGACTCTCCTGCATCTAATTGTCTACCTCCATGGTTAGAAACAATAATGCCATCTAACCCAAGGTTTATTGCACGTTCGGCATCTAATTCATTAGCAACACCTTTTAGTACAAGTTTACCTTTCCACATATCTCTAATGGGTTTTATCTTTTCCTCGTTTAACCTACCAGAAAACGTATCATCCATAAATTTACCCAATTGCTTTAAATCAAGGTTTTTTGGCATGTATGGTTTCAAAGTTTCAAAATTTGGTTGGCCATGCTTTAACGTTTGTAAAGCCCAATTTGGTTTTCCTAAAATTTGCAGTATATTTTTAATGGACATAGTTGGTGGCATTGCTAAGCCATTTCTAATATCTCGGGGTCTAAATCCAAACGTGGGTACATCACATAAAATAACTAAAGTATCATAGCCTGCTTTTTCACATCTTAGTAAGATATCATCTCTAAGCTCATTTTTTGCAGGATGATATAATTGAAACCATGCTTTGCCTTCTGTTAATTCTCCAATCCTCTCAATACTACTAGTTGTTACAGTACTTAAAATAAATGGAACATTATGCGTAGAAGCTGCTTTGGCTAATATTTCTGGTGCATTTGGCCACATAAGCCCCTGTAAGCCAACTGGCGCTATACCAAATGGCGCATCGTATTCATGACCAAACAAGGTCGTTTTCATACTTGATGCTGTATGCTTACTTAAGTATTGAGGTAATAATTCTACTTCTCTAATCTCAGCTGTGTTTTTATATAAATTTACATCTTCATTACAGCCTCCATCTAAATACTCGAAAGCAAATTTTGGAATCCTTTTTTTAGCACGACTTCTTAGGTCTTCAACAGAAGGATATTTAGTATTAAAACTCAAAGTAGTAGTATTTATTTTTTAAAAGTATGTTTTGCATAGTTAAGGCCTAAAGCGTCAAACCTGTCTTTAAAAGTGTTTAATCTAATGCTAAAGTCTTCCCAATTCCTATTTTCCTTTGATGACCAAACTACTTCTGACAATGCAGACATTCTTGGTAAAATCATATACTCTACGTGATCTGTAGTTTTCATATACTCAGTCCAAACATTAGCTTGAGCGCCTAAAATATATTGCCTTTCTTCAGGAGTTAATTCTTCTGGCATTGGCTCATAAGCATACACATCTGCAACTGTTGTTTTCCCTCCAATGGCTAATGGTTCTTTATCTTTATCTTCAGTTTGATAGTGATCAAAATATACAGAATGCCCGGGCGTCATTACTACATCATGCTTTTGTTTTGCAGCCGCTATACCTCCTTCTGTTCCTCGCCATGACATTACTGCTGCATTTGGGGCTAATCCTCCTTCTAATATCTCATCCCACCCAATAATATTTCTTCCTTTAGAATTTAAGAATTTTTCAATTCTCTTTATAAAATAGCTCTGCAGTTCGTGTTCATCTTTTAAGCCTTCACGTTTTATAACTTCTTGGGCAAATTTGCTATTTTTCCATTGAGTTTTAGGAGCTTCATCTCCCCCAATATGAATTAATTTGCTAGGGAACAATTCTATAACTTCGGTTAATACGTCTTCCAAAAACCCAAATGTTTTTTCACTTGGTGCATAAATTTCATCATAAACTCCCCATCTAGTTCCAACCTCATATTGTTCTCCTGTATTTCCCAACTCTGGATAGGCAGTGATAGCTGCTAGTGAATGACCAGGGAGTTCAATTTCTGGGATTACGGTAACATGTTTTGTAGTTGCATAAGCCACAATATCTTTGACTTCTTCTTGAGTGTAAAATCCACCATACTTTTTACCATCATATTTTCTATCTAACTTTTTAGTAGCACCATGACCAACTAATGTTTCTTTTCTCCAAGCACCTATTTCTGTTAATCTTGGATATTTTTTTATTTCTATACGCCATCCTTGATCTTCTGTTAAATGCCAATGAAATGTATTCATTTTATGCATAGCAATTAAATCGATGTATTTTTTTATAAATTCTGCAGGGAAAAGATGACGACCTACATCTAAATGCATTCCTCTGTACTTAAATCTTGGGTTATCTTCTATTTTTACAGCAGGTATAGTTAATTCTTTTAAACTACCATCTTTAGCTTCAATACTTGCAGGCATTAATTGTCTTAACGTTTGAATACCATAAAAGATCCCTTTTGCTTTTTTAGCAGATATTTCAATCTTATCGAATGCCACATTTAATTTGTAACCTTCTTCATTTTCAATAGCATCATCTAATTTTAGAGTAATATTTCCTTTGCCTTCAGAGGAAAAACTAATTGATTCTGCAGTCGCGCTACTTAACATATTAGCTAATAGTTCTCCTTCATTTTTTAAAGCCTCACTGCCTACAACCCTTGTATTTGCATTTACTAAAAATTTACCAGTTAACATACCCATCTTAGATGGTTTAGGAATAACTTGATAATCCTCAGGTGTGTTTTTAACCTCTTTGTATTTGTTGTTACAAGAAAAAGTTAATAAACAAACAAATGCAATAATTGAAATCCTCATTTAATTTAATTTAATTGTTATTTATAGTTGATATATTTTATCCATTAACAGCCATTTTTCTCCTGCTTTGGCGGTTGGTAGTGCTTGTTGATATTTCCACATTAACATTTCCCATTCTTGTACTTTAGGATTGTTGGCATCCATTTTAGATTTCTTTTCAAAGGAAAATGAGTCGTTTACTTCCATAATCATAAACATCCTATTACCTACGTTATATATTTCTAAAACCTCAATACCAGAATCTAAAATACTCGCTGTTATTTCTGGCCATATTTTTTTGTGATATTCTTTATATGCTGCCATAAGTTTTGGATTGTCAACCAAATCTAAAGCAAAACAATATCTTTTTAGTTTTTTCATTTAAGACTTATTCATTAACATGCAACGCATCATCAGTTGCTTCATGTCTTTTATAAACTCTTAAACCATACCAAGCGATATAAACAAAGCATATTAACGGTAGAATGAATGAAAAATTAACTTCGGTAACACTCATTATTTTAGTGTCTGCAACTCCATTGCCACCAATATCTATAATCATTCCTTGTAATTTTGGTAATAACGCACCTCCAACAATAGCCATAATTAAGCCTGCAGACCCAACTTTTGATTGTTCTTCGGTCAAATCACCTAAAGCTATACCGTAAATAGTTGGGAACATTAAAGACATAAAAAATGAAATTGCTACTAAGCAATATAACCCAACTTCTCCTTGAATAAAAATTGTTCCAGCCGTAAATATCAATGATAAAACAGCAAAGGACATTAACAATTTTCCTGAACTAATAAAGCGTAACATATAAGTACCTACTGCTCTACCTACAATAAATAAAATGAATGCTGCCATTTGGTAATCTCCAGCGGTTACACTATCAATACCAATAGCCTCAGCATAATGATAAATAAAAGTCCAACACATTATTTGGGCTCCCACATAAAGAATCTGTGCTACTACACCTAAAACATATTTTTTATTTTTTGCTAATGTTGCAAAAGTATCTTTGATACTAGGCATACTCCCTTCATCTCTAGATTGTGGCATTTTACTTATCACAAATAAGATAAAAACTCCTATAACAAACAATCCCAAAAAAACATAAGGGTTTCTTATCACCATTAAGTCAGCTGTTTTTATAGCTAATTTAGAAGCTTCATCTAAAGCACTAAAATCTGCAACATCATCAGACTGTAAATTCTTTAAAACAAAATGTTGAGCAACAAACAAGCCTCCTATTAGTCCAACTGGATTAAAAGCCTGAGCTAGATTTAAACGTTGTGTAGCAGTTTCTTTTGCTCCCATCGCTAATATGTATGGGTTAGCAGCAGTTTCTAAAAAAGCCAATCCAAAAGTTAAAATATATAAGCCAATACAGAAAAACAAAAAACTTTCTGTTTGTGCAGCTGGATAAAATAATAAGGCCCCAGTGGCAAATAATGCTAATCCAATTAAAATACCTACTTTATATGAGTATTTACGCATAAACATAGCCGCAGGTAATGCCATACAAAAATATCCACCGTAAAATGCCATTTGAACCCAAGCAGCTTCAGAGTTTGAAAGCTCAAGAACTTTTCCAAAAGCTCCAACCATAGGGTCTGTAACAGCATTTGCAAAACCCCAAAGGGCAAATAAAGAGGTTACTAAAATAAAAGGAATTAGTATCTTTTTTGATACTACAACAGGTTTTGAATTACTCATTTTTAATTGGTATTAATAATGGGTTAAAAATTACTGAACTATTTTAATCTTTTATATTTTTTTCGCCGAACAACTCATAATGCTCTATCTAAATGTGTATATCCGCCATCAACAAAAATTAATTGTCCGGTAGTATGGCTAGATTTTTCTGAAAGTAAAAACACGACCATATCTGCTATTTCCTCAGCAGTGGTCATTCTATTCTCCAGAGGTATTTTATCGGTTATTTGTTTTAAACGCTCTTCTGGATTATCAAAAGTTTTTATCCATTTTTCGTACAGCGGTGTATAACATTCGGCAACAATTAGTGCGTTTACTCTAATATTATAGGGTAATAATTCTACTGCCCATTCCCGTGTTAATGCATTTCTGCCTCCATTGGCTGCCGCATAACCAGATGTACCTCCTTGCCCTGTTAACGATGTTTTAGAACCTATATTTACAATACTACCTTTGCTTTTTTTAAGTTCTGGTAAAGCATGATGAACAATAAGATAATAATGCACTAAATTACGTTTTAATGATTCTATAAAATCTTCATAGTTTCCATGTTCTAAACTTACACCATCATTTACTCCTGCATTATTTACAACTCCATCAATGCGACCATATTTTTCAATTGCTATCTCAACTGCTTTTTTACATTGCTGAGGATCTGTTAATTCAGCAATAGCATAATGCGCTTCTTTTCCATTTGAAAGTATTTTATTAATAACACCTTCAACACTAGCTCTATTTCTACTAACTATTACAGGTATTGCTCCTTCCTTTAGTAATGCCTCAGTAATCCCTAAACCTATACCTTTAGATCCACCAGTAACAATAATAACTTTATTTTTTAAATTTAAATCCACTTTAATGTTTGTATTACATAATTAAGACATTCATAAAATAAACGCGTATAACGCAAGGTAACAAATCTAATTTTTGATTGTTCAAAAATCCACTGTTTAAACAACCTTATATGATACTTTTTTTGCTATGTACTATAATTATTAATTCATATAAATACTAATTAAAAGCTTCAGTTATTGGTTTTCCTCTCCAAAACCTTGGAGTTTCCAACCCTAAAAGGTAAGCAATAGTAGCTGCTGTGTCATAAGTTACAATACTTGAGTTAAGTTTTCCTTTTTTTGGTATATTTTTACCATATAGAATCCAAGGAATTTCTATTTCTTCTAAGGTTTTTCCGCCATGTCCTTTACCTATACCTCCATGATCTGATGAAAAAATAATTGCCGTATCATCTAATAAATCATTCATCTCCAAAGCGTTAATAATATTTCCTATTAAACTATCTATTTTCTCTACGGCTTCATAGTATTCTGGTGTATCATGTCCTATACTGTGTCCAGCACCATCTGGTTCGTCAAAATGAATAAAGCTTAAAGTTGGTTTCTCATTTATAATAAAATTTAAGGCTTTATCTTTTGTTTCTTCATCAGATTTCCCATTAAAATCCAAATCAACCATATCCTTTTCGAAGAGGTAGCCTATACCGCCCCAAGTATAAGACACCCCTTTTTTGCTCTCTGGTAATTGTTCATCTATTAAACTAAAAATAGTAGGATATATGTTTCCTTTACCTATAATTCTTGATGGTAATTCAGGTGTTTTACTGCCCCATTCTGTATAACCATGTAACTCTGGTCCGGAACCCATAATCATGGATGCCCAATTTACTGCACTTGATGATGGCAATACTGATCTTGCTTTTAATGAGTAAGATCCTTCTTCCATAAGCCTTCTTAAGTTAGGTACTTTAGCCTTTTTAAAAGCATAGGCTCCAAAACCATCTGAACCTATCAAAACAACATGTTTTACAAGTTGCTTAGGCCTTTCTTCTAATTTAGGATTACAGGAAAAAAAAGTACATATTAGTAGCAATAATACCATACTTGCTTTTAAAATTGTTTTCATATTTCTTTCCTTTTTTAGTTTATCATTACTTTTCATGCAAGTCAACTTTAATATTTTTTTTGCTTAAAATATTTAATTTTCACTATTATTCAATCACAATCCATTGATACGAATTTGCTGGTATTGCAACATTAATTTTTACACTATAATCTCGTTCCAATTTATACTTTAAAGCTTTTCCTTCTTTTTCCCTTATCAAAACATCTTCGGTAAGTCCAGTATAGTAAAGAGGTAGTTTTATTTCTCTCTCCATATCTTTGTCTGTTGGATTAAAAAATAAAGCTAGTCCTTTTTCTTTTAAGCTAGGATTTACATGCAAAAAACCATCCCAATTTTTTCCAGAAGGACGCTTCAAATGAATAATATCGCTATTAAGTATTTCTCGATATTTTTTATACCAATTAACTACTTTAATAACAACTTGCTTTGTCTTTGGCGTATCAAACAATCGCGGGCCTCTATAACAAGCTTGTACACCAGATCCATAATTTTGTATCATTTGATTTTCATAATCTAACAAGTGATCATTTAAAGGTTCTAATGTAGCAGCAGCACCTCCTCCGTGGTATTCTGTTAAAGGCACAAAAGTCCAATTCATACTAGGTATTCTATCCCATAAGCCGTCATAAATGTTCATTCTACCAAGAACTAGTTGTCTATTTCTAGGCAATGACCAGTTAACCTCTCTATATCCTATTCCTGTTTTATTGGACCCTGAATTGATATAAAAATCTGGTATATTCATATAAATACCTTCTGATCGCATCCATTTATATAAACCTTGAATTTGAGCATATTGTTTCCATTGAGAATCTTCTAATCCATTATGGTGCTTATGTTTTGTGGAAGCGCAAACATTCCCAGGATAGGAGCCATCGTTTTCAAAAACCTGCATTCCTGTTTTAGTAAAGAATTTTTTAATTTTCTTGAAATAATCATATCCCCATTCACTACTTAAACATGGTGAAGAACCAAAAATCATTCCTCCTCGTTTTCCTGTTTTAGGATTTATAACGTCTACCTCATCACTAATCCATCTACTAGATAATAAAGAATAACCTCCTAATTCAATGCCTTTAGAGTTGGCATATTCTCGTAACACTTTGAATTTCTGATAGTATGATTCGTCTTCTTTTTCCATATCTAAACCACTACCAAAGCTCAGAATAATCATTTCATAACCCGTTTCTGCACATTGATCTACTGCTCTTTTTATAATTTTAGGGTCGGTAGAAGTTAAATGTAGAAACATTGGGTTTTCAGTAACCCAAGGTGAAATGGTTCGATACAGTTTTCTTTTAAACAAGCCAACCCGTTCTTGGTCTTTACTGTCTAGTGGTGTTTCCCAAACCCTAAAGGTTGTTAATGATTTTCCTATTGGAATTCCTACATCTGGTCCTAAAGGTGGTTTTATTTCTAATAAACATGGTAAATTTAAAGGGTAATTTGTTTGAGAAGTGTAACGCTTATCTTTTTCCCAATACGTCGTTTTGTCAGAAGTTTTTTGCTGCATAGCTCCAAACGCATAGTCACTTTCAATATGAATATTTGGTTTCACCCAATGCTTTGGTGTATCTACTAAATTTTCACCTTCAACCATAGCTAGTTGTTCTAACTTAAATTTATTCAACTGAATCATAAATTTTGATTCATTAATAACTTCTATCCATTTGCTAAGTGTAGGAATGCCATCGTATAGTACATAATGTACTCTAACTTTAATTCCATCTTTTGAAAGCGTAAAAACCAATTCTTTTCCTGTTGGCATTTTTGTATTTGAAGCCCAACGCACTCGTTTCCAAAATAGTCTATCTGTTAGTTCTTTAATTTCAATGTTTTCAATTGCAAAAGAATTTTGAACTGCAGAAAGTGCATCTACCCATTTCATTAAAGTGTACCCGTACTCTGGTTGCTTACTCAACCCTCCAATTTGGTAGTCTTTGCCATCTATAGTTAAAACCCCTTCATTTGAAACACTTCTTAGCATACTTTCTCCTGTCATTTGGTTAACATAGTCTATAGTTGCTAAATTAGGAGTCACTCTAAAAACCCTAGCTATTAAACCATTTGAAAGCACAATGTCTTTTCCACTTTCTGTTTTATATACATTTGCTTTTACTTTATCATTATTTACTAACCAATCATAATCTGGTTCTTTAAGTGGGAAACTTATTTCTGGTAAGCTTTGAATTATACTTTTCAATTTAGTTTTCAATTCATCTGGTTGCTCTGTTACTTTTCCTTGAAATTCTTCAGAAACTACTACTGGTGGAATTTCAAAATAATCAAACATAGCGTCAGCCCAAATAGCGTGATCTCCACTTGGGTCACCTTCAGCATTTTCAACAATTAATTCTAAAATACCTCTGTCTATTTTCAGCTTTATTTCTTTAGCAGAATCACCTTGTTTCATAATCCCACTATTAAAAATCTCTTTCCCATTATGGCGTATTATAAATACAACGGTCCCTTTGTTTACCTTACCATCTATTCCTTCTACACCTAAAAATTGCTTCTTTGTTTGTGTTACATTATAAAAAATTCGCTTTCCATTAGTTAAAGGGATGGTTTTAATAGTTTTTAACCCATAATCTATCTTGGAATCGTTAACACCAACTTTTGCTGTAAAAGAGCGAGAATCATTAGTTTTAATTTTAATAATAGATTTGGAATGCACACCAACACCATTTTTATAAGGGATTCCTGCTATGGATAATGACTCTCCTGTAACAGATTTATTAATTGTAGGTGCGCTATAGGTTTGTTGCGCCAGTGAAACTTGCAAGTCTTTTAAATGTACTTGAGATTGTGCTTTTGCTAAATTATTAAAACCTAAGAATAAAAAAAGTAAAATTATAATCTGCTCTTTTTTAAAACACTTCATTTGCTTTATAACTAAATTCTTTTGGGTGACTATATGTAACATTCCACTCTATAATGCTTTTACTTTACTATACTAAGGCTATTATTTAACCATATTTTTTCGTTTTTAGGTAACTTTACTTCACTCATTAATGACCCGTACTGAATTTTATAAATTCCTTCATTTTTTGCCAATAACCCAACTTTTACCAACTTTCCTTCTTTCCATTCAATATCTACTTCTACATTTCCTCTTGCCTTTAAACCTTTAACATTACCTGTTTGCCAGTTTTTTGGTAAAGCTGGAAGTATTCTTATAAGAGGCTCATGAGATTGCATTAACAACTCAGCTACACCAGCAGTATATCCAAAATTTCCATCGATTTGAAAAGGAGGGTGCTCGTCAAACAAGTTATCAGCAATAGATATTTGAAAAAACTTTCTAATATTTTCTTCTGCAGAATCTGTGTTTAACAATCGTGCATTAACATTAATCATCCACGCTCTACTCCACCCAGTTCCTGCACCTCCATGTTCTAACCTATAATCAATTGTTTTTTGTGCTGCTTTAAAGGCAACAGTATCTGCAACGGTAATTTGATTACTTGGGTGCAATGCATATAAATGCGACATATGTCTGTGTCCTTTTTCGGGTTCACCATAAGCTTCATTCCATTCTAAAATACGTCCTTCATTACTTACTACTACTCCAGGAAATAGCTTTTCTCTTTTTGATCTTACATCTTTTGTAAAATCGTCTTCAATATTCAAAATTTTAGCAGCTTTTAATACATTATCAAAAACTTCTGCAATTATTTGATGCCCCATAGCAGCACCATATGAAATTGCCGCTGGTTTACCATCTTTAGCAAAATAAGAGTTTTCTGGAGAAGTCTCTGGTGTAGAAACCCATTTTTGGGTATTCTCATCCCAAACGAGCCATTCGGTATAAAACTCTGCTATTGATTTAAGATACGGATATACTTGTTTTTTTAAAAACTCATCATCTTTTGTATAATTATAATGCTCCCAATAATGTTGTCCTAACCAACCACCACCATGAATCCAAGATCCCCAATATGGTCTTGCGGCTCGCATCCAAGCTGGAGCCCACAAATCGGTTGCATGATGCATTACAGCTCCTTTTCCTATACCGTATTGCTCTTTTGCAGTTATTTTACCTCTTTCTAATAAACGATTAGAAAAATCAAATAGAGGCAAATGCATTTCACTTAAATTAGTAACCTCTGCTGGCCAATAATTCATTTGTAAATTAATGTTTAAATGATAATCAGCGTTCCAAGGGGCTTCAATATGCTCATTCCATATACCTTGCAAATTAGCAGGATTTGTTCCTGGTCTTGAGGATGATATAAGTAAATATCTTCCAAATTGAAATAATTTAGCCGCTAAATCTGGGTCATCTTCTCCATCTTTAATACGCTGTAACCTTTTATCGGTAGGAATAGTATCTAATTCTTTTCCTCCTAAACTTAGCTCAACTCTATCAAAATACTGTTGATAGTCCTCTATATGATTTTTTAGAAGTTCATTAAACGATTTATTTGACACCTTACTTAAAATATCATTATTACTAGCTTTATAGTCTTCATGATAAAAAGAAGTTTTACAAGACAAAATTATAGTAACCTTTTTAGCTCCTGTTAAAACCAATTTTCCTTGGTCAGCTTTTATACTTCCTGATGAACTCTTAGTTTTTACTCTTGTTTCAAACTTAACGCCATAATCAATTGGGAACGGCTCATTCATCTTTTTCCCTCCATATTGAGTTACCATCCCTTCCATAGTAATCTCATCATTTGATGGGTTTGAAATAGTTACTGTCTTGTTACCTTTATCTTCTGGACGGCTTAAGGAAACACTAAAATTCATTCCTTCTTTTGCATCAGTCTCCAACTCAACAATTAATACATCATCAGCTCCTGAAGCAAAAACCCTTTGAGAATAATTATTACCTCTTGACGTATAACTTACAGTTGATACTGCATTATTTAAATTTAATGTTCTTGTGTAATTTTCTACTTCTCTATCTTTTAAAAAATCTATAAACAAATCTCCCATGGTTTGATGTGACCGCAAAACCGATTTATACGAAAATCGTTCTACAATAAGTTCATCAACCTTATGAGCGTCTCCTTTTTTTAAAAGCCGTCTTAATTCTTCTAAATCTTTTTTATTTCCTTTTGAATCTCCCCAATCTGGACCACCAGGCCACATAGAATCCTCATTTAATTGAATTCTTTCATGGTTTGGATTTCCAAAAACCATAGCGCCTAAACGTCCATTCCCAACAGGTAATGCCTGCATCCATGTCGCAGCTGGTTGTTCATACCAAAGAGTTAAATTGTGATCACTTATTACTTTGTTTTGAGTTTTGTTACAAGAACAAAACGCTGTAATAAAAATAAGAATCAATAAAGTTTGTTTCAAATACATATACTAAAAAAGTTAGTCATTATTTATATCAATTTTCCAATCATCAGTTCTAAAAGCTGAGGCTGGTAATCCTGACATGTTATACAAATTAGGTAATGCTGTGTCTGAAAATGCAAAACGGACAGCTACTGGTTTTTTTACTTTTTTTGAACTAACAACAACGGTGTTATTTTTTATTTTTGCTATGGCTGGATAAAATTTTTGATCTTCTCCTGCAATAAAAAACTCTCTTAACTCCTTTTCTTTTTTTACTAAACCATTTTCTGCATAATCAAAATGAAGCACTATTTTATTCTTTTTTATCTCCATTGATTTATAAATAGGTCCGCTAAACATAAGATCCTTCACTCCGTAAGTTTTCACCAATGCCCAAAGTGCTAACCGCTTGCTTACTTCCTGTTTATTTATGGGGTGAATATTCTTTAAGTTCCCAATATCATTTGTTACCGCCATTCCAGTTTTTGGAAGTGTTAACATAGTATATAATTGTGCATCCCTTACCACTGCAGCTTCAATATTAGTCTTACTTTTATAATTAAAAGGGGCTATTTGCGTAAAATAAAAAGGGAATTCTTTTCCCCATTCTTTTCTCCAAAACTCGATAAGTAAAGGGAATGATTTGTAATATGAAAATGCATTATCTCTATTAGATTCACCTTGATACCAAATAACACCAGCAATATTGAATTTTGTAATAGGGTAAATCATTCCGTTATATGCATTTCCAGGCAACCCTGGCCACCATTCATAGCTTTTTAGTTTTTTAGCTGCTTTTTTAAGTTCTTCATCATTTTCTATCAATTCTTTTTTTATCCATGGTTCAACAGGTGTGCCTCCCCAACTAGAATTTATCAAACCAATGGGTACATTTAATGTTTGATATAATTCTTTTCCATAAAAATATGATACAGAGCTAAACTTTCGCATAGTTTCTGGTTTACATTCTGTCCAATCTCCTACTAAATCATCTTGTGGTGTAATAGATTTGGTTTGAGGTACCTGAAAAAATCTAATATTTGGGTAATTAGCCTTTTTAATCTCTTCCTCGGCATTTAAAAGTCCATTCTCTGGAGTCCATTGCATATTAGATTGTCCTGAGCATAACCAGACCTCTCCTAATAATACATTACTTAAAACTATTTCTTCATGTCCTTTAATGGTAACTGTATATGGTCCTCCTGCCTTTGTAGTTGGTAAAGTCACTGACCAAACTCCTTGGTAGGCCTTTACTTTAACAACCTCACCATTCCAAGAACCAATAACTTCTATAGTTTCAGCAGTTGATGTTGTCCAACCCCAAATAGTAGCGTTTGAATTTTGTTGCAGTACCATATTGTCTGATAGTATTGACGGTAACCAAATTTTTGCGAAGCTGATATTTGCAGTTAACAGTAGCAGTATAAGTAAATGTATTTTTTTCATGATTTATAAATTATAAAATTTAATAGCATTGCTTCCAAGTATTTTTGTCTTGTCATTTTCTGAAAAACCTTTAATATAATCTTGAACAAGTTGTAATTGTTGTTCATATTTTGCAGCCAGTAAACAGACCGGCCAATCGGAACCATATAAAATTCTATCTATTCCAAAGGCATTAAATACAACATCTAAATAGGGTGTGAAATCTGAAATTTTCCAGTGCTTTAAATTGGCTTCAGTAACCATCCCTGATACTTTGCATAGTACATTTTGTGCCTTAGCCAATTCAATCATATTTGCTTTCCACTCATCAATTCTTCCTGTATTAATATATGGCTTTGCTATATGATCAATTACAAATCTTTGATTTGGAAATTTATTCACCAAATCAATAGCGGATTCTATTTGCGGTGGAAATATTAAAATATCATAGGTTAAATTAAACTGCTCTAATTTACTAATACCATTTTGAAAATCTTTAAGTAACATAAAGTCGTTTGCCTCGGCTTGAACAATATGGCGAACTCCTTTGAACAGAGAATTGTTTGAGTAGTGCGCTAATCGGTCTTCAACATTTGAAGCTCTTAAATCTATCCAACCAACTACCCCTTTAATAAATGGATTTTGCTTGGCATTTTCTAATAAAAATTCGGTTTCAATTTCGCTTTGATCTGCTTGTACAGCAATACATCCATCAATATTATTATCGTTTAGAATAGGTTTTAAATCTTGAGGCAGAAAGTCTTTTCGAATGATTTGCATCGAATCATCAATCCAAGCATCCCGAACAGGATTAAATTTCCAAAAATGTTGATGTGCGTCTATTTTCATTAACTCTTTTTGCTTTTATGTATACATTAGTCTTTTATATCAAACTCAAAACTATAATCAGACATTTCTGCTGAATACACCATGCCTTCAATTCCTTTTGGCATTCCCATATCGTAAGGAGAAGGAGTCATCCATTTGCTTTTAACACCTTCAATATGTATAGTTCCTTTTTTATTTATTGTTGCAAAAGCATACAACGGGTCTTTATAACCGGCTATATGAGGCAGGTTACCATATTTATCATAAAAACTTTTCGGAAAACGCTCTGTACTTTTATATTTACCAGATACCCATTGATATGACATACTATTAATTTCTATATAGTCTATTCCATTTTGATGAAAATGATAATCTAAATGGTTATGGCCATTCATACAGCAAATTATTTTTTGTTTATTGGCTTCTAATATTTTTTGAAGTGCTAATCGATTTTTTACTCCCCATTGATAATGCCATAAGCTTTGATGTGAAAACACAATAGTTGGCAAATTTGTAGTTTCCAAATCAGCTTTAAACCACTCTATTTGTTCATTATCAATATAGGTTTTAATACTGCTATCGACATAAAAATTTGCTTTATTATAATCTATAAATTCGCCATCTTGATATAAAAAATTAGCATCCAAAACAATAAAATGAATTCCTTTAAAATCATATGAATAATACGTTTTTGGCATTTGCCAAAATTCTAGCATATCTTGTTTCGAATTTCTATCCATATCATGGTTTCCCAGTACATGGTATTTTGGGCTTTGAAAAGTATTCCAGATTTCTAAAAAGTCTTTATTTTTATTATCAGCCATACAAAAATCACCAAGCTGGATAATAAAATCAACTTTCCTTTCTGTAGCTTTATTTATAAATATTTCTAGCCTTTTATCTGCATCTGGCATTAAATCTTTATGCACATCGGCTACAATACCAAAGCTTAAATTTTCAGAACTTTCTGTTAATAAAGTTGATGGTGTAAAAGAAAGTAACGTACTAGGCAAAAAAACGGTAGTAGCACCTATTCCTAACTGATTTATAAATTTTCTACGGTCCATTTTTATTGTATTACATCTTCATAAATCGATTCTAAATTTAAAACATCTCCTTTTTCCTTTTGCAATTGAACTAGGTCGTTAAACAGCGATTTTATTTTAGCAATATTTTCAGGGTTAGATGCTATATCTTTTAATTCTAAAGGATCTTCTTTAAGATTATATAATAAGACTTTTTTCGATTTTGGATATAGGATTAACTTGTAGTTATCTTTTCTAATCATCCGTTGTGAAGCTTTTTCGTAAACACCATAAATACTACTATATTTACTTTTGGTTTGTGTCCCTTTTGCTAGTTCTAAAAGACTATTAAACTCTATGTATTCGGGCTTTTTAATACCTGAAATATCTAATGCTGTTGCCATTACGTCTTGCAAATAAATATCTGTATCTATTTTTTTTCCTTTATCAATATTGGGTCCAACAATCATTAAAGGGACTCTCATACTGTGGTCGTACATATTCTGTTTTCCTAAAAGACCATGTTCTCCTATAGCCAAACCATGATCTGAAGTAAAGAAAATATATGTGTTTTCTTTTAGCCCATTTTTCTCTAAAGTTTCTATAATATCTTTTATCTGATCATCTAAATGTGTAGTAATGGCATAATACTCTTGTCTATTTACTTTTACCGCGTATTCAGTTCTTGGAAATGGGGCTAACCTTTCATCTCTTAATTTTCGTCCTGCTCCCATTGTTTCTGCATAGGGATATTCGGGTATAAAACTCTCTGGTACCGAAATGCTTTCCAAAGGATATTTGTCTACATATTTTTTTGGAGATTGTCTAGGGTCGTGTGGTGCATTAAATGCGATGTACATAAAAAATGGATTATCTTTTTTTGCTGCATGGTCTATAAAAGATACCGCATCTTCTTTTACTAATTCGCTCCAATGCTTACCTCCTTTCCAATAACCTCCAAATTCTTTTTTCCATGGCTTCCATAAGGTATCATTACTACTTTGTGGGCGGTTATAACCTTCTGGTGTATCAAAAGGCATACCTCTTAACACATGACCAACATGGTTAAAAATAGAATCAGGTTTTGCTTGCACATGCCATTTCCCTGACATATAAGTTTCATAACCCGCAGTTTGCATTAGCCTAGGCCAAGTTTTATCTAAGTCTTCATTTTTAGAATAATTTCCAGAAATTTGCTGAGCTCTCCACACTGATCTTCCACTAATAATCATAGCTCTGGAAGCTACACATATGGCTCCATTCCAGCCTCCCATATTATAAGTATGTGTAAAGGTTGTCCCTTCTTCTACTAATTTATCCATAGTAGGAGTAATAACTTCAGGGTTACCTAAAGCATTAACGTCTTTAAAGCTTTGATCATCAGAAAACAAGAAAATAATATTAGGTTTTTCATTTGTTTTAGTTTCAAGATTAGCTTTTTTAGAATGTTCTTTACATCCTAAAAACATGAGGAGTAATACTATTTTAAAACCAATTACCTTTTTCATTTTTTATTAATTAAGTTTATACTAATTGTTAGTTTTTATGGGTATATGAACATTAAAAGGAAGGTTTAAACTGTCTTTTCCTTTTTTTAGTTGTGCCGCACAAAACAACATAGCCGGCTGCCCTTTCTCATTTAGCCAAATTTGAGGCCTCTCTAAATATTGTAACTCACTTACTGTTCCATCTTCCCATACTATTTCTGGCTTCATTACATTAGGGTTTTTAGAAACTTCCCATTTTTCGCCATTTGTAGAGGTAAACAACGCTAACCCATGAGTTCCTGTATATAGACCTCTCTGATCATCAAGTACAGCATAATACTTCCCTTCTTGATACCATAGAAAAGGATCTTCAGCTTCCTTATCTGTTAAAATTGGATTTTCTGCAATAACAAAGGGTCCTTCAGGACTTTTAGATGTAGCTATGCATTGTATCATTCTATTTTTAAGGTCTGGTTTATTGGAGCGCGTTTTAAAAATCATAAGATATAACCCATCTGGAGTCTTACAAACACTAGGGTTTACCATATACCCTTCTGCTCCTTTTCCTTCTTGGTAATCAATCAAAGGTTCTTTTGACACCTCCCATGGTCCTCTAGGATTATTGGCTATTGCAACTCCAATTCTTTGACCCCAACGATGGTTTTCCGTATCATTCTTTTTCCCAAAGTCTTTATTTACATGAGAAATAAAATACAAATAATATTTATTTTCGAATTTTTTGATATGCGGATTATGAGCAGATTGTTCGTTCCAATTTCCTTTTCCAAATCCATCTAATATCACTTTTTCGTGTACGTAAGGGCCTCCTATATTATCTGACGTTGCATGTGCAATTGCAGAATAATCTAGCCAGCCTCCAAAACCTTTAGACTTTGGCCATCTTGAATAATATAAGTGATATTGCTTATCATCACCTTGCACCATAGAAGCTCCCCATATATAATAATTAGGATCTTTTAAAACAGAATGAAAAGGAACAGGTTGGATTAATTTACCTAAATCTAACTCCTCATGATTTTCGGTTACCTCTTCTTTTTTATCTGCCTGCTTATTGTCTTTACAAGAAACTAGTACTATAAAAGCTATGACAAATATTTTTAAAATGTATTGTTTCATGCGTTATATTTTCCCTACTTCTCTTTTATTAAGATTTAAATTAGCATCAAGTTCTGTCATAATTTTCTTTAATTCGATTATCTTTTCTGGTTGGCTTTCCGATATATTATATGCCTCAGAAATATCACTTTCTAAGTCAAATAAAAAGGTATCTCCTTCAATAATTAAAAGCTTATACTTACCTTTTCTTATACCTTGAAGTTCCCCTTTACTAGAATAATACAAAAATGGCTTACTTTCTTCATTTTGTTTTTCTCCAAAAAGTGCCGAAGAAATATCAACACCATCAATATCTTTTTTTGGCAAATCTGCACCGCATAAATTCGCAATTGTTGGTAACAGATCCATATTTGTAATAACTTTTGTTTGAAAAGAGCCTGAAGGTATTTTCCCTGGCCACCAAGCTATACAAGGTACACGAGTGCCTCCCTCCCAAGTAGTTCCTTTTCCACCACGAAGTGGCCCTGCAGAACCGCCATCGGTTTTAAACACTTTCCAAGGTCCATTATCTGAAGTAAAAATGACTAAAGTATTACGCTCTAAATCGTACTTTTTTAATGTTTTTAATACCTCTCCTACACTCCAGTCGATTTCTTCAACTGTATCTCCGTATTTACCTCTTACACTCGTATTTTGAAATTTTTCAGAAGCATATAAAGGAATATGGGGCATTGGGTGAGCTAGGTATAAAAAGAACGGGGTGCTCTTATTCTTCTTAATAAAATCTACAGCCTTATGCGTAAGTCTTTTTGTTAAGTATTGTTGATTTGGGTCTAACTCAATTGTATCTTTTTGAGACATTAAAGGAAGTTGCCATTTGTAGTTTTTATTTCCATAAATATCCTGTTCCTTTCTACTCATATCATTACTAAAAGGGATACCATAAAAGATATCAAAACCTTGATTGATTGGTAAGAATTTTTCTTGATAGCCTAAATGCCATTTACCGATACAAGCTGTAGCATAATCTTTTTCTTTTAAAATTTCTGCAATGGTTTTCTCTTCTGGATTTAAACCTGTTTTAGATGAAGGAAATAATACTCCTTTCTCTAAGCCAACTCTTTTAGGATAAGCTCCTGTTAATAAAGCCGCCCTTGAAGGAGTACACACAGGTGCTGCAACATAAAATTGAGAGAGTTTCATTCCTTGGGTAGCCATTTTATCTAACTCTGGAGTATGCAATGTTGGGTTTCCATAACTACTTAAATCACCATAACCCAAATCGTCAGTATAAATAATAACCACATTTGGTTTATTATTAGCTTTACCTCCTCTATTTAATTCTTGAGAATACCCTTCAATTCCTATAAGTAAAAGGAATATTAATATTTTAAAACCAGTTGTTTTTTTCATTTATATTTATGTTTTCATTTTAAACCTTGATATTGTTGGTACAATAGGATCGTTAGGCAATGTTTTTGGTAAATTCATTTCTTTAGGCCCTGGTCCAACAAATTTTGTCTTTTTAGGCTCTATAATTATACAATTGTCTTTTATTTTTACAAAAGTGAATAATGGGTCTTTATATGGGATTGTATATTTAATCCACTCATATTTTTCATCAATTTCATTACTATACCTAATAACTTTATGTTCTCCTCCAACCCATCTATAGGATGCGCTATTAATTTGAACATAATAAACACCATTAATTTGAGTCATATAATCTGTATGCGTATGCCCACTTATACAACACATTACTTTTTTAAAACCTGCCTCTTTATTTGTGCTTTCTATAATTTCTCGAATCTCTTTCATATTAGCCACCCCATCATACTCTAATTCTAACGATTGGTGACTAAAAATAACAGTAGGTTTATCAGTTTTCTTTAAATCTCTTATAAGCCACCGCTTTTGCTCATCTCCAATGTAACGGTTGTATCCCGACCATGGTTTTGGATTAGCATCATTACCATCTAAAACTATAAAGTGAACACCTTTTTTATCAAACGAATAATAGTTTTTGGGCATGTTCCAATATGCCTTGGTTTCATCTCTCGTAAACCCACCATCGGTATCATGATTTCCCAGCACATGGTATTTTTCGCCTTTATAACCATTCCAAATATTTAAAAATGGTTTGTTATAATCGTAAGGCCTACAGAAATCTCCTAGTTGCAAAATAAAATCTAATTCTTTTTTATTTGCTGATGCTATAAATGCTCGTAACCTTTCATCTGCATCATGCATAACATCTTTGTGTACATCTGCAATTAAACCAAACTCAATGGTTTCCTTTTTTATAATTGAAGAAAAAACATTTATCGGCAAAGTAATAGCTCCCGCTACTAGTGCCGATTTTGTTATAAAGTCTCTACGCTTCATTAGCTTGCATTTATTAAACTTTTTATTATTTAATTTACATTTTTACTGATATACTTTTACCCAATCTATAACCATATTTACTGGCAAATCTTTTGGATTTACTTTTCCAACCCAAGCTCCTTCTAGTTGCTGGTCTATTAACAAATAAAAAGGCTGATCGTATGGCCATTGCGATGCATCTACATTTTTTACCCGCGGATAGGTAAATGTTTCTTCTCCGTTTAATGTAAAAACTAACTTATCAGGAAACCATTCTAATCCAAAGGTGTTAAAAGCTTCTTTATTAAACTTTGAAGTTTTATAATATGGTGGATTTGTTTTTTGTTTAAGCTCAAGAGTATAATAAGAATGAGTTGTTTGATAAATCATATCATCATAGTTTAGATGTTCCATAATATCAATTTCTCCATTTCTTGGATACTTCCCGTATTTATTATCTTGAGATAGCATCCAAATTGCTGGCCACGCACCTTGTGCGCTTTCTAATTTGGCATGTATTTCAATTTTACCATACTGAAAGGCAAACTTTCCTTTTGTATAAATACCTCCAGTTAAAAAAGGTCTAGAATCAGAAATAGTATCAGTATTTACAATACCTTTTAAAAACAATTTTCCATCAGAAATATCAAAACATTTAGAATCATTCGTCATATAATTCCCCCAATCAGCATTGTTTTTAGGAATTTTTGTCCATTTAGTAGTGTCTAAACTTGTATTTTCAAAATTATCTTGCCAAACTATTTTCCAATCTTCTTTCTTAACATCACCATTCTGAATATACTTATAGTCATCAACAACCTTAAATGATTTGCTTTTACAACCAACTAAAATAAATGTAAGTAAAATGAAACTATATTTTAACATTTGATTTTTTATATAAATTAACTTTTATAAGCTTTAGTTACTTGTTTTGAAATTCCTAGTCCTTCTATTCCTAATTCCATAACATCACCTGGCTTTAAATATTTAGGAGGATTAAACCCTAAGCCAACTCCAAAAGGTGTCCCTGTTGAGATTATATCTCCAGGAAGTAAGGTCATGTATTGACTAATGTATGAAACTACTTCTTGCACATTAAATATAAAATCTGAAGTTGATGAATGTTGCAATCTTTCTCCATTAACATCCAACCATAATTCCAAATCATTAGGGTTTTCTATTTCATCTTTTGTAGCAATAAATGGTCCTACAGGAGCAAAAGTATCGCATCCTTTTCCTTTACACCATTGTCCTTCTTTTTCAATTTGAAAAGCTCTTTCTGAAACATCATTATGAAGCACATAACCTGCTATATGATTAAACGCATCAGCTTCTTCAACATAAGAGGCTTTTTTACCTATTACAATAGCTAATTCTACTTCCCAATCTGTCTTTTCTGAGTTTTTAGGAATAATAACGTCATCATTTGGTCCGCACAACGCTGTAGTAGATTTAAAGAATAAAACCGGCTCTTTTGGCACAGTCATGCCTGCTTCTTCTGCATGTTTTGCATAATTTAATCCTACACAAACTATCTTAGATGGACGTGTTAAAGGAATTCCTAAACGAGTATCATTTTCAATTACCGGGCAACTGTTTTGATTGGTCTCTAACCATTTTTCTAGTCGTTCTAACCCATCACCGCCAAAAAAGTCTTCGTTATAATCTTGTCCAAATGCTGATATGTCAATTCTAGTCCCGTTTGCTAATTGTATGCCTGGTTTTTCATTCCCTGCTGCTCCAAATCGTATTAATTTCATTTTTATTTCTTTATTAATTCATTATATTTTTCTCGTATAAACTTTCCCCAAACTTGATATCCTTCTGGTTTTAAATGTATTCCATCACCGCTATAAAGGTTATCTTTTAAATTACCGTCTTCATCTGAAAACAAATCAACTAGATTGTAGTAGTTCACTAAAGGTTTCTCATCTAGATAGGCAATTGTTTTATGAATAGCATTGTATTTTTCTCGTCGTTCAGAACTGGCATCCAAACCTGTAGGTAAAGGTCCAAAAAATAAGATTTCCGAATTAGGAAATTCGGTTTCCATCAATTCAACAACTTTTACAATACCATCGCTAATTTCTTCAGCAGTATTAAATCTAAAATTATTAACTCCAATTGCCAAGGTTATTAATTTTGGAGTGTTGGAGTTATAATTCCCATTTCTTATTCTCCAAAGTATATGTTCTGTTCTATCGCCAGAAATGCCTGCACTTACATAGTTTAACCCATTAAAGTGGGCATCTGAAGCTCCTTGACCTGGGCTATAAGTGGTTAATGTACGATTGCCTCCCCAACCTTGAGTAATGGAATTTCCAACCAATAAAATATCTAAATTTTTCGTAGCTTGGCATAACGAATCGATATCTTCCATTTGATGCCACCAGCCTTTTCCTTGTTTCCATCCAG
Organism: Gaetbulibacter sp. 4G1; assembly: GCF_002741945.1. GTDB lineage: Bacteria > Bacteroidota > Bacteroidia > Flavobacteriales > Flavobacteriaceae > Wocania_A > Wocania_A spongiicola. Next base: position 63,030 of record NZ_MDVN01000018.1, on the reverse strand, counting down.
CTCCCGAACGATATTCTGAACCTGGTATAGGAATGATTGCTAAGTTTACTTTTTTATTAGTAGCTCTTAAAATAAAATCGACAATTGGTGTTGGGTTTTCTAAACTATGAGGATGATGTCCCACTCCTGCTTTATAAATTGTTTTTATGTTCCCCCCTTTATCTTTTATTTTTTGTTCAAAAATTCGGGTATTCTCATCAACAGGAACTACATTATCAGTTACACCACATACATGAAACATTGGGTAATCACCTTTTACAATAGCCTCAATTTTATGAATAGGGTTTCCTTTAAAATTATCTAGCTCTTCTTCTGTAGCAATATTATACATTTCCTTAAAGGCTTTCCAATCGCTTTCACTTCCTTTTCCTTTGCTTTTCCCCCCGGGCCAACTAGCTCCATCTAAAACAGGAGCATCTGCATACACACAAGCCACCTTTTCCGGGTTTTCAGCAGCCCAATTATAAACTATAAGACCACCTCGACTCATGCCTTCTAAAACTACTTTTTTAGAAAACCCGTTTTGGGTCATAAAATCGTAAAAAACATTCCAACGGTTAACAGCTTCATTATTTCCAAAAAAACGGGAGACATCGCAATAAGCAATATGAAAACCTCTTTCTAATAAAGCAATATCTGTTTGTGGTTCATGACCAAAAAAGCGAGCACGTAATACCCAAGGCTTTCCTTTTGCAATCTTTTTGGGTGCTACTATTTTACAGGGAACATTTTTATATTTGAAATCAGTTTGGGTGAATCCATAAAAATTACTTGTTTTAATATCTTCAATTTTTGAAACATCAAATCTTTGCTGTATGTCATCAATATTAAGAATGACATCCTCATAAATCCGTTTTGCAATTCGAGTCGCTCCCAAAGAGGATGGATGGATAGTATCTGGAAACATCCCTGATTCTCCTGTAAATAATTGATATAAATCGATGACTTCGCTTTTAGTATCAAAAGCTACTTTTTGAGTTAAAGGAATTATTTTATTTTTTATCATAGGATTCCATATACTTGTTGAATCCTTTAGAAAAGAAGGTACAGGTAATAGCAAAACGACACGAACTTGATTGTTTTTTTCTTTGAATGATTGGATGAGTTCTTTGTAATCATTTTCGAAATCTGAATCTAAATAAACACGGTTTTGTTGTTTGCTATCATTCGTTCCTAATTTAATGTAAACTATATCTGGAGCAAATTCCAAGGCTTCTTGGTATTTATCAGATTTCCAATATGGATAGTCTCCTCTTTTTAATAATGTATTACCGTTTACACCAAAATTTTTTATTTGATAATTCTCTCCAAGTAGGGCTTGTAATTGCTTTGGATAAGCATTATTCTCACGATTATCTACACCAGCTCCATAAGTAATACTATCTCCTATGCAAGCTATTTTTATAGGTTGTTTTTCTGGTTTGCAACCTGTAAAAATTAGAATAATTAATAAAGATAATTTCAAAAAAAACTTCATATTAACTTATCTATATATTCATAATTGTTTTGTATTAATCTTTCTAATCTCTTCTGAAAGAAACTCAGATAAAATTTTTGCTAGCTTTTTATAGCCCTCTTTAGAATAATGTACATCATCATCTCCTTTCCCAAATTCTTTATGAATAACTTTAGATTTTTTATAAATATCATTCACCTTAATATCATACTTCTTCATAACCCTTTTAGCTACCTTATTAAACTTTTGAGCATCCTTCTTAAATCTTCCAGCTTCATATTTTGGGACATAACTTGTGGTAACAAATATTAATTGAGCATCAGAAACCTGTTTGATTGACCGTATAATATCTTCTAAATTCTTCTCATATTCTTCTAAAGAAAAAGTAACATTCCCATTTACTTTATCTCTGTTACCGTATACCTTTGCATCTGGATGTCGGTAACACAAATCCCATAAACCCCAATTAAACTGAATAATATCCCAATCTTCATTTCCTATCCATTCTTTAACTTTTTTAAGTCCTGTTCCTGTATGTTGCGCATTCCCTGGATTATGCTTTACAATGGCTTTACTGCTTAAGTTTTCTTTTACAAAAGGAGTATATCCAATAGATATAGAATCTCCAATAATTAAAACTTTTGTTTTTTTATTTGAAAAGCTACAAAAAACTAAGGCTATTACAACCAGTACAAAAAAGTAAAAATTATTTTTCGTTCTCATTCTATTGGTTTTATATAATAAGCGCTTAAGTTTTTTATTTGAGGCTCTCTTTCAAATTTCAAAACTTTTAGCCTAATTCTACTAACTTTTACAGTTTCAAATTGTTCAATTCTTTTATTACCAACACTTTCGCCTTTAGTAATGATTTGCCATTTCCCATCTACTAAACCTTCAATTTGATAACTTCTAATACGTTCTCCTTTTTGAATATCTTCTTGAATAATAACATGGTTAATTAAACTAGGAGTGCTAAACTTGAGGGTTATTCTATTTCCTTTTCCTGAAGTAGAAGCTATTGATATTTGAAATCTTCTTTTAATTTCGTCTCCCCATTCTTTCAATCGTTTTACGTCTGGTTTTGGCATCAACCCATTTGGATTTGGTGTTAAACCCATAATTAAAGTTGAATTTCTACCTACAGATTTATAATACATTTCCATTAAATTTTCCAATGGAAAAATATGTTTTTCATCTCCCGGTTCCCAGAACCATTCGTGTCTTCCATTATATCCTCTTAATGGTGCATCGGACATTGCTGGAACCCAAAACTTACCATTAGGATCTCCTTGCTTTAATAGCTTATAATTGTCTTTATAAATGTTTTTTTGAGCAGTTTCTCCAGCTCCAGTACTATTATAAGGAAATGTTGCCCAACTTGGATAACTTATTGTTCCTGATTCTGAACCTCCCCAACGTGCTTCTGCTAATTGTCCATTATGATAAAATAAGCAATTAGGTTGGTATTTACGAACTATAGGTAAAACATCTGGAGCACCATTATCTGGATGGTCCGCACCACCATCAAACCATATTTCGAAAAGCTCTCCATATTGGGTACAGATTTCTTTAACCATACCTTCTACCATTTTGTTATACCATTTTTGACGATTCTCTCTAAAAGCACCTTCACCATTTACTTTAAAATCATGGACTCCCATAAATGAATTCCAACGAATTCCTAAATAAATTCCTGGTTTTATATCATATTTTTTACATGAAGCCACAAAATCTGCAACTATATCGCCATTACCATCACGCCATTTAACAGCCTTTAAACTATATGGGTTTACATCAGACTGATACAAAGCAAAACCTGTTTCGTGAGTTGCAGTTAAAATAGCAAACTTAGCACCTGCATCTTTAGCTGTTTTTACCCATTGGTCTGTATCTAAGTTTATAGGGTTAAATATTTGATAATCAGGAATAGGATCAATTCTGTTTCCGCCTTGACCATACTTTTTTCCATCAAACACATGCAGATCGTAGTGAAAAACAACTCCTAATTCTGCTTCTTGCCATGCCAATTGCCTCTTATTAGGTTTTGGGTATGGAGCTTCTTCTATAGGAATAAAAATACTATACGAGTCATTATCTTTCTTAACAGCAAGACTTAACACTTTTGGTTTACCGTTTTCATGATAAATAAACGGACGCTCTAATCGGTCTGGTATAAGCACCGAGCCATCTTTCATCCTAACTTCTTTTCTCATCAAAACATATTCGTTTGATTTTTTCCAGTTGATACCGTCTTCTGATGTTACCATACCTATGAAACCGTGTGTGTGAAAGACACCATAAAATCGGTTTCTAGTTTCATCATACCATATAGACATATCCTCGGTATCTATATAATCAATAACAGGTTTTTCTTGTATTATAAAAGGTCCAGCTGGTGTTTCAGAAATTGCTACTGCTTGATTCCTAATAAAACGTTTCTCATTAGGTTTATCTCCTTTTATTACCAAGTAATATTTACCATCTTTTCCTTTATCAATTGCAGGATTAACAGTGAGTGTTGTTATTGGTCCCGACGGTTCTATTAAAGGTTGCTGCATACGTTGCCATGGACCATTAATGGAGTTAGATACTGCAACTCCGGTTCTCTGATTTGGGCGTAATATTTTCCAATTGGGATGGCTATATCCTGTTTTAGCCGTTTCAATTAAATCTTCTTCTAAATAGGCTTTATCGCCTAAATTTGTAGAGATATAGTACAAATAATATTTTCCTTCAAAATACTTTATTTTTGGGTTATGAGCTGTAATTGCATCCCATCTGTTTTTTCCAGCGCCTTCTAAAGCGGTTTTTTTATATTTCCAAGGTCCTGATGGGTTTTTCGATGTAGCATGGGCTATTTCAGAATGTGTTAGCCAACCATAAAAACCGTACTCCTTTTTCCATCTCGAGTAAAACATATGATATTTACCATCTTTCCCTTTTATTATAGATGTTCCCCAATTATAATAGCCTTCAGTCTTAAAAATGTTCTCTGTAGCTATGGGCTCAAACTTATCATACAATCGTAAATCGTCTGTCTTTTCTTGAGCATTAATACAAAATGAAAAAAGCAATACTTGAATTAAGACAAATCCATTATTTATAAAAATATTACTAAAACTTTTCATTATCGTTTTTTAATTAATTATTCGAAAAAATCCAATTCAGCAATGCTTGCCGTTTGCTTATTTCCTGCAATAACTTTAGACTCTATTCTTATATACTGCGTTGTAACTGGCGTTTGAAAGGTATGTTTTCGAGTTGTTGGGTCGTTGATAAGGTTACCAAATTCAAAATCTTCCCATTTTTTCCATGTTTTACCATTACTGCTTACTTTTACAATTCCTTTTTCTATCATACCATTAGCATGCTGTGTTTGTGGTGTATATGCAAATTCTTTGATGGTGTATGCTTTTCCTAAATCGATATTAATATAGTGTATCTTCCCATTTGCTTTAGATTGCCAATAAGTATTTGGGTTTTCGTCAATAGCATGATTCTCTTCATTTTTATTTTGATGGCTATCAGTATTTAAAACATTCCAATCTCGCTTCAAAATTCCAAACGTTTTTGAAGCTGCACTTCCCATTTGATCTTTATCTATGGCAATGGCTTTAATTTCTGTTGATAAACCTTTAATCCCTACTTTAAATAGTTTTGAAGTTTTATTGGGTATACTGCCATCGGTTGTATACCTAATTTCATAATCTGAGTTTAAGTTTCCAGAAACATCTTCACCATGAGGTTTCCAACCAAAGTCATGCTTTTTAGGTTCTATATTAATTACACCTTCAATATTCCTTGATATTGAAAGTTGTGGAGGTCTTGTTTTGTAATAATGTGCAGTAATATTTGAAATTGCTGGACTTAAACGCGAATCCAGAACTCGGATTCTAAATTTATTTGACGTCGTTTCTGGAAAACGTAAAATACGTTTATACCCCACATTAGTTGCTGCTACTACTTCTTTCCAAGTATTATTTATCCATGCATCAACAGCATGTTTCTCAATACGTTCACTATGCGTTGTTATAGCTTCTTGAATAATTAATCTATTAATAGTTATTGGAGCCTTTGTTTCAATAATAACTTCCTTTTTGTCTGAACCTAATAATAAATAAGTATTAGTATTACCATCTAACACATTTTTTGAACCTGATGCATCAGCAAATAGATTTGTTGTATATGTATTATTTATACGCTGACCAACTTCATTTAAAACTTGAACGTCTTCTGGTGAAAATTTACCTTCTCTATTTGGTGGAATATTTAATAAAAAGGTAGTGTTTCCTCCAACCGATCGCTCGTACATATCAAAAACGTCATCAGCACTTCTTACCTTTTGGTGCGTATCATCTCTATAAAACCAGCCTTCACGAATTGATGTATTCGTTTCTGCTTGCTGATAGTGTAAATATTTAGCATCAATTAATTTTTTTCTGCTACCAATATCTTGCTCCATAATATCAGCAAATCTGTTCATCTCATGTGGGTTGGTTTTATACGGAATTATATTCCATTCGGTATCTCTAGTTGCTCCAGCTTCATTACCACACCAGCGAATGTCTTGTTTACCAAAAATAACTGCTTCTGGAGCTAAAGTTGATATTAGCTCTTTCCAAGCTAAGTAATTATATTTTTGCCCTCCTTTTCGTTTCGGGTGTGCACCATCAAACCAAACTTCATGAATTGGTCCATATTCAGTTAATAATTCGAATAGTTGATTTAAAAAGTACTCATTATAGTCGTCAACATTAAAAGTGAATGTTTTTTTATTCTTAAAAGGGCGTCCTTCTACTGGTCTAGGAATAACCCGATCTGTATATTTACTTAAATTACCATAAAGCCCTTCTTTGTTTTCAATTTGATATAAATCGGCTGGTGATAAATACACTCCTAATTTTAATCCGTACTTCTGGCAAGAGGCCGACAATTCTTTTAAAACATCACCTTTACCATCTTTAAAAGGTGAAGACATAATGCCATGCTTTGTGTAACGACTTTGCCAAAGTACAAACCCGTCATGATGCTTAACAGTAATTATTACCATTTTCATATTAGCATTTTTCATTGCTTTACACCACTGATCTGTATCTAAATTTTTAAGATCGAAAATTTTAGGGTCTTCAAAACCATTACCCCACTCCATTCGAGTAAAAGTGTTTGGTCCAAAATGTATAAAGGCTATAAATTCATTTTTTAAAGCATTGTATTGATTTTTAGTAGGTACTACATGCGCAGCTTTAACTATAATTGAATCTTTAGTATCGCTATCTAAAACTTCATATGTATTCTTAACTTCTAATAGAGTTCCCTTTTGCTCTTGAGCACAAGATGATAATATTAAAAGAGTTAAATTTAAGCATACTAAATGCAAAGTTCTTACTGTATTTTTCATTGGTTTTAAATAATTTATAGTCTTTATTTTTTTAACATTTCTCCTACCTTCAAAAGGATTTCAACACTTTGTTTGGGAACATTCCCGTTACCATCTGGTCCTATGTTTAATAATAAGTTTCCGCCTTTATTATTAATATCTTTTAGCTTATTATAAACTACTTCTGCATTTTTCCAATCTGTATCACTCGTTTTAAAACCCCAAGAGTGGTTCATGGTGTAACAAGCTTCCCAATAATGTTTTAGCTTATCTTCTGGATGCTCTTGTTCTGGAGTTCCAAAATCTTTTTTAAACACAGCTCTTTTAGAAACTCGATTATTAATTATAATGCTTGGTTTAAGTGTTCTTATATATTGGTATAAATCTGCACCTACTTCTAAGTTCCACCACTCTACCCAATCACCATCAAACCAAAGAATATCAGAATCGTAGTTATCAATTAATTCTTTAATTTGGTTTTTCATGTAAGTAATATATTCTTTCTTTTTCCCAAATTTCATTCTAATTTGACCCCACCAACCCCAAGGTTTGTTGCCATCTATATTACGTTCTTGCGATGGGTGATGCCAATCTATAATACTATAATAAGTTCCAAATTTTAATCCATATTTACGACAAGCTATGCTTAATTCTTTTAAAATATCTCTTTTAAATGGAGTGCTACCTACATCAAAAGTAGTGTATTGGCTATCCCACAGGCAAAACCCTTCGTGATGCTTTGTTGTGATAACGATATATTTCATACCTGCTTGTTTTGCTGTTTTTGCAATAAAATCTGCATCAAAATCTTTAGGATTAAAAGTAGCAGTAAGCATAGCGTACTCTTGAGCTGTTATATCTGCATTAGATTGAATCCACTCTGCATAGCCATCATAGGATTTGTCTTTCCATACACCTCCAAGTTGACTATACAGGCCAAAATGTATAAACATTCCATACTTGGCTTCTGAAAACCATTGCATACGTTTTTCGTAATCTTTAGTACTTTCTGTTAAATAATCAATTTTTTCTTGAGCTTGTATACTTAAGAAGCTAAATACAATTAGAAATACAATCGCTACTCTTTTCATTTTTATTTATTAATTTTTATGGCATAAGCATAATCATCAGTTTCTTTAAACTTTTTAGGCAAATACACTGGCATTTCTATAATAAAATCTGAGCCTTTCTGTACTCCTTTTAATGGTTCTCCTGTGGCCAATAAAGTTATAGTCGTACTACTAGAAGGTTTAAAGTTTCTTATAATAACCTGTTCTCTCCATTCTGGCACAATTACAAAATTGGCATTACTGTTTTGAGTAAAAAACAGTTCTTTTACAGCATAACCTGGTTCTGGGTCTATGGTTTGTTTTAAAATAAAATCGCCTCCTAAATAATGCTGTTTTGGTTTGTAGTTCTTTTCTCCCTTTAATGACCACTGAAATGAGTTTTTCCAAGGCTTTGTTCCATATATAGCTTCTCCATTTGTATTTAACCATTCCCCTATTTGTAACAAACGTTCTTGCATAATTACTGGAATACTTCCACGAGCATCTGGTCCTATATCAAGTAATAAATTCCCTCCTGTGCTTACAATGTTTACGAGATTAAGAACTAGGGTTTTTGGCGAATTATAGTCTTCAAAATCTTCGTTTTGATTATACCCGAAAGAAAAGCCCATACCGCGACACTCTTCCCAAGGGCGTTTAAACTCAGGAGCTTCAGCTTCATATTCTGTAGTAAAATAGCCTCCATGATGTTTACGAATTCCTTTTCCCCACCTATCATTTATAACAATATTATCTTTTGCTACCGATTCGTTAAATAACCAAGCCAAAAATTCTTTCGATTTCCATTTGTCAGCTTCCATATCCCACTCGCCATCTGCCCATAAAACATCAGGATTGTACTTAGTTACCAAATCTTTTACCTGCGGTAAATAATGCTCATCAACAAAACGTTCTTTGTCATTTAACCATAAAGGGTGATACCACTCGTAGAGCGAATAGTATAATCCCATTTTAACACCGGTCTTTTTTACTGCAGAAGATAGCTCACCAACCAAATCACGCTTAGCTCCAACCTCCATACTATTCCATGCAAAACCTCTATCATTAGCTTCTTTATTTGGCCATAAAGTAAAACCATCATGATGCTTTGATGTTAACACTATATATTTTGCTCCAGATTTTTCAAATAATTGTGCCCACTCATCTGGATTAAACAAATCGGCTTTAAATAGTTCGCCAAAATTGTAATAAGAAAAGTGATCTCCATAAGTTCTTTTATGAAAATTAGCTACTTCATCTCCTTTAAAATTTCCATTTCCAAAAAGTGATTTACTTTGCAACCAATATTGATACCATTCTGAATATGTGCCTTTTGGTGTCCATGCAGGAACTGAGTAAGGCCCCCAATGAATAAAAATTCCAAATTTTGCGTCTTGAAACCATCCTGGAATTGGTCTACTATCTAGCGACTCCCATGTTGGCTTATAGTTTTCTTGAGATTTTGAAATTCCACAAACTAAAATCATCAGGAAAAAAATAACTATCCTATGCTTCTTCATATTTTTTTTCATTTTAAATTAATTTTTAATTTTTGAGATTTTTGATTTCTATAAATCTCCAGATTTAATACTCCTTTCCAATTATTATTTTGATAAACATTCATTAAATCTGCAATAACTTTTGTCTTATCATTTTCAGCACTAATAATCACATCTCCCTTTTCAAGAGTTGACTTAGCAATAATAGAATTATCTTCAATATCAAGTATTAAGACTCCAGAGGTTTCATTAAGTCCAGCAGCCGAACGCTCAGCCATGGTTTCAATATTTTTAAGTGTAGCTCCTAACCAACTTACTTTTAAATTCTTTTTAGAAGCATTGGCACTCCATATAATTGGTGTTTCTGGTTGCTTTGCAAGTGCTTTCAGGTTCTCGTTTTTTACGCCAAAGTCATTCATTTTAAAGTTTTTAAAACCAATCTGAAAAGCTGGAGAATTTTCAGAAACTGTATAATCGGCTTGCTCAGGATTTTTAAAGTTGGGATTTCCAAAAATGCTGTGAGTATCTACGCCATTATTTTGAGCTTTAAGTAATGCTGTTTGATCTGGAAATAAATTGAAATCAACTTCTTTTCCCCAAGCTTGAAGTCTAATATCTTTATGTTCAGTTAATACTATATTTCTTCTGAATATATCTTCACTCTTTTTAAACCAAACATGTGGATGAAAACCATTATTAATCATAATGTTATTTTCTACTGTTCTGTAAAAACCTTCTCGAAGTTTTAAGCCTCCATTTAAACAAACATTGTTGTAAATTTTATAATTGGAAGAACCATCATCCAAGTCTATATCCCAACCATGATCACACCTAAATCTGTTATTCCTAATGATTGTTTGGTGTATAGCATCCCACTTAGGCATATTTGGGTACATAGCAACAATACTGTCTAATATAGACCTGTTTGGGTGCCAAAAACGATCTCTCCCCCAGGAGTTAAATGCGCCATGGTCACCAGATTCTAAAACAGTATTAAATACATCATTTTGCTCAATAATATGTCCTCCCCAAGTACCATCACAAATATTAATACCTGCTCTGGGCACATCGTATATAGTATTATTACTAACCGTAATATCCATGGCCATAGATATATTTACACCTGCAGTTTGTTTTTCTATCCGTCCAATACGATAAATAAGATTATTGTCAATTTTAGATACACTTGGGTAGTTATTATTTTTAGGCCCCTTAATAGTATCTAACTTGGTAAGCTCTACAAATTCATAATATTGAAAAGAAGGTGAACGTACAGCTGTTGGGCTTCCCACAAAATTAATGGCAGTTGCGCCACAATCATGAATGTGATTATTTTTTATGGACACATCTCTATTGTATGCGCTTACAAAAATAGCATTGCCTCCCAGATTTGTGAATTCACAATTTTCAATTTCAACATTTTCTGTGCCTTCGATAAATAATGCTCCTCCTCTGTATATGGTCCAATCGCTGCGCAATAAAGGTTCGTAATCTTCAAATAATGTACGCTGTGTATGTTCGAATTTAATACCACTAATGCTAATATTTTTTACAGGATTTTCTTCAGAACCAATAATATCGATAAGGTGTTTTTGTTGCACAATTTCGAAAGTAGCATTGTTTAAATCTGTTTTTGCATCTGGCCAATAGTATAATTGATTATTTGAATCTAAATACCATTCTTTTGGGTTATCAAGTTCTTCAAAAACATTTTCAACCATACGGTAAGTGTCATGCATTTTTGATGGTCTATTATTTTGATGCCCTTTAGTTAATATTAATTCTCCTTTATCATTTACACCTTCAGCGAGGTAATGAAATCCTCCCCATTCTCCTCGATGCATGGCATGTATAATAGCGCCTTTAGGGTTTTTCCATGTAGCAACACGATCAGATGAAATAGCATCGCTTGCATGCCCCTGCCAATGCCCTCCGTTTTCATTATAGTTTGGATATCGAGCTAATATCTGTTGATTTCCATTAATGTAAAGTTGATCAAATGATTCGTTTTTTGGTATTTGAGCTACCCAAATGTTATCATCATATTTTTCCCATTTCAACTGAAGAGTTTTTGATCCTTTAATAATTGTTTTATCTACCCCTGCTCCTATCAGTTTTAATTCTCCATAGGCTGGTTTTATTTTTGCAGCAGAATTTAGCCTATATACGCCTTCAGAAATATTTATAGTTATAGGACTATTAATATTCTCATTACGCATTTCTTCTACCTTACCAAGTGCCTCTTCAATAGTATTAAAGGTAGAAATAGAATCTCCATTTCCATCAGAAACGACATTGACCACTTGTTCTTGCTGTTTAGAACATGCCGCCATAAAAATGAAAATGGCAAAACATATGAAAGAAATGTATTTTCTCATACTTTAATTTTTATCAATTTCAAAAGTCCAAGCATCATGAGATGGCATTTCTCTATACTTAATGCTACTTGTATTAATATGCATTTTTCCATTTATATATTGCCATGGCAATGTTTTATTCAACCCTAACAATTTAACCTCTGCATCTTTACCTGGATTTGGAATAGTTAATACTAGGTTTTCTTCTGGCCATTCAAAACTAATAGCATAAACCTTGCTTTTATTTTGAGTATAACATAGGTAGGTTTTAAGAGATGAGTAACTTCCTGTCAACCCATTCTTTGATTTTTCCTTATCTAAAAACAATGCAGAAGGTGGAACTAATTGCTTGTCTTTATTTTTTGTGTTCCAAAATAAAGCAATAGACGCGTTTTGCTTTTTCTCTCTATATTTAATTTGAATGGCATATAGCTCACCAGCTTTTAATTTTATTTTCCCTATTGATGATGCACTTGTATTTGCCCCCATTACTTCAGATTGAGACCCTTTTGCTGTATAATTTTGATTAATAACTAATTTGTTGTTTATATAAACAACAGCTTCATCATCAGCTTTAATTTCAAAGGTATATGTATCCGTTTTTGGTGCTTCAATGAAGCCATTCCACTCAACCGCAAAATTGTCTTCTTTAATTCCTTTCATTGGAGAGTTTCGTACCCAATTAAAATTAATTTGATTATCTATACGGTTAATAGTAACTTCTTTTTCTTCTTCTTTAATTGAAAATGGCTTAGAACCATAAATAGCATCACCATTAATTTTTAACCAATTACCTAATTGAATTAAGCGTTCTTGTTGAATTAAAGGTATTTGCCCATCTGCTTTAGGTCCAACATTTAAAATCATTCCTCCTCCATTAGCAACTGCTTGTACAAAACGATGAATAAGCTCTTGTGATGTTCCATAAGCCTCCAAATTTTCATTTCTGTTTAAACCAAAAGATCGGCCTAACCCTCTTACTTCTGCCCAAGGTCTATTGGTTACTTTTATTCCAGCGCTATATTCAGGTGTTAAAAACCCAACATCTAAACCATGTCCCCAACGGTTATTAACAATTGCATCATCTCCTACTAGGTTATAATACCAATCAATTAATTCAGCCGAATGCCATTGCTTTGCTGTATTAAACCATTCGCCGTCAGCAAAAATCAATGATGGTTTGTAAGTAGAAATTAATTCTTTAAACTGAGGAATCATATAATTGTCTACATAATTTCCAATACTATCGTGAGGATCGGTATACCAACGGTGTAATGGATGGTTCCATTCTGCAAGAGAATAGTACAATCCCATTTTTAGTCCAGATTTTCTAACAGATTTAGTTAATTCTCCAACCAAATCGCGTTTAGGTCCTACATCAAAACTATTCCAGTTTCTATTATATTTACTCGGCCATAAGGCATAACCATCGTGGTGCTTTGATACAAACATCACATATTTCGCTCCAGCATTTTTGAATAAGGTTGCCCATTCATCTGGATTAAATAATTCGGCTTTAAATAATGGAGCAAAGTCTTTATAAGTAAAATTATCACCATAAGTCTTCTTAACAAAACTTGTACGTAAGGTGTCATTTAGTTGTAGCCCTCGTAAAAACCACTCAGCATATGATTCTTTACCACCATAAGCTGGTACTGAATACAGGCCCCAATGTATAAAAACACCTAATTTGGCATCTTTAAACCATTCAGGGTATGGGCGTTCTTGAACTGATTTTATCAATTCTGATTCATTAATATTTTGTGCCTTTCCAAAAAATATACTCAGCGAAAAAAATATAATTGTTAATCGTATTATTCTCATTCGTTTAAAACTGTTTTGCTAATTTTAATAAAACTTATTAATTTTTAATTTCAGCCGTTTTCATAGATACATAATTAATTAATGTACCTATAGGTGAAATAGTTATGGTTATTTTATCTCCTATTTTAAGTGTAAAATCATCATCAGGAACTAAGCATGTTCCTGTCATTAAAAAAACACCATTTGGAAAATCGCATTCTCTAAAAAGATACTCTATCAACTCATTATGAGTTCTTTTCATCATTCCTATCTCCACTTTTCCGTAATACATCACCTTATCATTTCTTTCAATTTCTATTTCAATTTCTGTTTCTGCAGGTAAAGGGTTTTCAGATATATAGATGCAAGGGCCTAAACCTGCGCATTTTTCAAACACTTTGGCTTGTGGCAAGTATAATGGGTTTTCGCCTTCTATACTTCTAGAACTCACATCATTTCCAATAGTATATCCTTGAATTTCTCCAGCTGAATTTATTAATAACGTTAACTCTGGTTCGGGTACATCCCAATCTGAATCTTTTCTAATATTAATTTCTTTTCCTGTACCTACTACTCTTTGAGATGTAGCTTTAAAAAATAACTCTGGCCTATCTGCATCATACACTTTATTATAGAAAACATCACCTCCTGAAGCTTTCGCTTCATCCATTCTTGCTTCTTTGCTTCTAAGGTAAGTAACTCCAGCTGCCCAAACTTCTTGAGCTCCAATTGGAGCTTCAATATTTTTAAGTAATTTTTTACTAACAACTTTTGCCGTCTCAATTTGTTTTTTCAAAAAAGCATATAAACCACTTCTATTAATAAAATGATCCCAATTATTTACTTCTAATTCATAAAAAGAGTTTTCGAATTCTACTATTGCTGCTTGCTCTTTTTTATATACTTTCATTTATATATCAACTCTAAATTTGCAAAAAATTCACCTTTTAATTAACTATGATTTCATCTATCCAGATATGTGACCGACTTCCATTTTTATGATGTCCTTCTGGAATAGGGTTAAACCCTTTTGCCTTAATTTTTAATGTTTTTACATTAACTGCATCAAAAGGCAAACTAATATTTACTTTATTCCTCCCTTGCTCAGTTGCCACTTCTAACTGTTCTTTTTTGGTTAATAGCTTAAATGTTTTTCCATCTGTAGAACCAAAGACTTCAATTTCTGATGGTGGATAAATTCCAGAAATAGTAAATCGTAAAGCATCAAATTGTATTTGCTTTACTTGAGTTTCTTCATTGAAAACAACATCAAATTCTACAGCGTCTAAAAAATGACACCAAGACTTATCCCCTTTTGAAAGGGATCCATAACTCAAATCGGATAATTTTTCAATTCTCTTTCCTTGTTTATCAAAAACTTTTGCATTTTTTGCTTTATGAATTAAAAACTTTTTTGCTGAAACATACCCTACAGGTTTATCATTATTAAATGATCTAGCTTTTAATTGTGCTGTTTCTGAAATACTAAATGGGCCATTATATTTAGAAGATTGAATAGTAGGTTCAGTTCCATCTAAAGTATAATGAATATTTAACCCATTAACCTCCGTTTTCATTTGGATCTCTATTTCTTTTCCATTCGCAGTATGGTCAATCCAAGGGCTAAAAGCACTTACTGCATACCTAACTTCTTGCGCGTCTAGTCTATTGAACTGTGTATAAAGCCGGTTTGTAAAATCATTCCAGTTTTTCTTCTCATGTGGTGTCCATGCACTTTCGGCAATAGCATAAGTTCTAGGGAAACTCATGTAAGTAAATTTGCCCCAATCACTAATGGACTCGGTCCACATATTCGCTTGAATGCCTTTTATAAGCCGCCCTTCTTCTTGTGTTAATGCTTCAGGTATAACTTTGTAATTATATGATGTTGAAAGCAATAAACGTGAGTACCCTAAATTAGGTTCTAAGTCATCATGACCTTGTTTTAAATCTATATAACAATAATTACTGGGTGTCATTATAACTTCGTGCCCCGCTTTTGCAGAAGCGATACCTCCTTTTTCTCCTCTCCAACTCATTACTGTAGCATTAGGAGCTAAACCGCCTTCAAGTATTTCATCCCAGCCAATCATGATACGATTCCGTTTATTAATTATTTTTTCAATACGCTTAATAAAATAGCTTTGTAATTCATGCTCGTCTTTTAAGTTTTCATCTTTCATTCTTTGCTGCGCATACGGATCTACTTTCCATTGCTCCTTACTACACTCGTCACCACCAATATGAACATATTTAAAAGGGAATAAATCCATAACTTCATTAAGCATTGTTTCGGCAAACTGAAAAGTTTCTTCTTTACCAGGGTTGTATGTGTTATTCTTAAAAACGCCCCCTGTAGCAACATAAGGTTCAGCATTTACACAGCCAATTTCTGGATAAGAAGCTATAGTAGCCTGCGCATGTCCTGGCATATCAATTTCTGGAATAATCTCTATATATCGTTCTTTGGCATAATCAATAATCTCTTTAACATCTTCTTGTGTATAAAATCCGCCATAAGTCGCTTTTTCATCAGGTTTCTGTTCTGGTCTTCCCCACCAATTAGATTTAGTTTCATCAGTAATATTATAATCTACTCTCCAAGCTCCAATCTCTGTAAGCTTAGGATAACTTTTAATCTCTAAACGCCACCCTTGATCGTCTGCCAAATGCCAATGAAACCGGTTTAGTTTCAGCTCTGCCATATAATCAATTACTTCCTTTACTTGTTCTTTATTAAAAAAGTGTCGTGATACATCGAGCATATAACCACGCCAACCAAACGCTGGATTATCTTTAATATCTACAATTGGAATACCCCATCTAACATTTTGTAATGTGTTTTTATAAAAAGCCGTAGGTAGTAATTGTTTTAAACTTTGTAAAGCATAAAAAAAGCCTGCTTTCGATGATGCTTCAATGTTTATCTCATCAGCAGAAGTTTTTAATTGATACCCCTCTGCTTCAATTGTTTTATTAGTAGAAAAGGTAATATCACCTTTATCTGCAATTACTATTCGAGGTGTCCAACCAGCTACTTCTTGAAATTGGCTAAAAAATTGACTAGCAATATTTTCCTGCATTTCATTTTCAACAGCTATTATTGAAGACTCCTTTATTTCAAAATGTCCTTCAGATTTAATAAGGTTTATTGGCTTAGGAATAATATGTGCTTCACCAATTTGAAGTTCCAGCTTTCTTTCATTACATGAGCTTAATAAAATTAAGCTCAATATAAGTGCGCTAAAATATTTAAGTCTTCTATTATTCTTCAAAATATTCATATTCAAAATTTTAACCATTTAGTTTTATAAACCCGCCATCAATAGGAAAGTCAGTTCCTGTTATAAATGATGCTTCATTTGAGCATAAATACAAAGCTAAATTTGCTATTTCTTCAGGCTTCCCCATTCTACCAATGGGCTGTGTTTTTGACAGTGCATCAAACATTTCGTCTTCTTTTCCTGGATAATTCTTTTTAATAAATCCATCTACAAAAGGCGTGTGCACTCTTGCTGGAGAAATACAATTACAACGGATATTACTATCTAAATAATCTTTAGCAACAGAGTAAGTCATTGTTAAAACAGCTCCTTTAGACATGGAATAGGCAAAACGATCTGAAATACCAACCGACGATGCTATTGATGCCATATTAATAATAACACCTCCGCCTTGCGCTTTCATTTTTGGTACCGTTGCATAAATACAATTATAAACGCCTTTTACATTAACATTATAAACGCGGTCTAAATCTGATTCAAAAGTATTTTCAACATTACCAACATGCGCAACTCCTGCATTGTTTATTAATATGTCTATCTTATTATTTTTAGCAATTTCATCAATAATATTTTTTACTTGCAAATGGTTGGAAACATCACATTGGTAAAAATTAGCTTCTCCTCCATCATTCTTAATTTCTTTTACCGTTTGCTCTCCGCTTTCTTTACTAAATTCTAAAATATGAATGTAGGCACCTTGTTGTGCAAATGTTTTAGAAATTGCTTCCCCTATACCACTTGCTCCGCCTGTTATAATAGCTGATTTTCCTTGTAAATTGAATTTTGACATTTTATACTATTTTTTGATAAATGAAAAGCCCAAGTTGGATACTTTAAAATAATTATCTTTATTTAATAAAATCATAATGAAACACCTCTTTTCCAAGGTATAAAATCATCCTGTTCTAATTTTGTTGCACATGTCTGATGCCTACCACTTGCAACTTCAATGATTAAGTCTATAAGTTCTTCTGATAGAGATTCTTGTGAAACGTTCTCAGAAATCATTCGCCCTGCATCAAAATCAATAATATCTTTCATTTTTACAGGCAACATAGAGTTTGATGATATTTTTATTACTGGGCAGATAACATTGCCTGTGGGTGTACCTAACCCTGTAGAAAACAATATAATATTAGCTCCAAAACCTGCTAAGCCTGTAGTAGACTCAACATCGTTACCTGGGGTACATAATAAATTTAAGCCTTGCTTTGTAGCATACTCTCCGTAATCGATAACATCAGCAACTGGTGCACGTCCTCCTTTAGTGGCTGCGCCTGCTGATTTTATAGCATCAGTAATTAAACCATCCTTTATATTACCAGGAGATGGGTTCATATCGAAGCCCGAACCAACTTTTTTGGCTTGACCATTATAACTCTCCATAATATAAATAAACTTCTTTGCTACATCTTCGTTCGGGCATCTATCAATTAAGTCTTGCTCTACACCACATAATTCTGGAAATTCTGACAAAATACTTTTTCCTCCAATAGCATTAATTTTATCAGAAACGACACCCATAAGTGGATTGGCGGTAATTCCTGAAAATCCATCAGAACCGCCACATTCTAAGCCAATACTTAACTTACTTAATGGAGTAGGTTGTCTTTCAATTTGATTTACTTTCTCTAATGCTGTATAAGTTTCTTTTATTGCTTCTGTGAGCATATTATTTTCAGTAGCATATTGTTGTTGCTCAAAATACAGTACAGGCTTATCAGTACTAAAACGCTCATGTAAAGCATCTTGCAGCATACTCATTTGGGCATGTTGACAGCCTAAACTCATCACTGTTGCTCCAGCAACATTAGGGTTTTTAATATAGCCTGCTAATAAGTTCACCAAAGCTTGAGCATCATCTTTTGTTCCTCCACAACCTCCTTCATGAGTTAAAAACTTAATCCCATCTATATTATTAAATACTTTTTGGTTTAAAACTTCTTCTTCGTAAGATGTTTCAGAGTTACCATTAACTAAGCTTCTTAATTTGAGACGATAGGGGTTTTCTTTTTTAAAACCCAACTCAGCTTCAAAAGCTTCTTTTAACACTTTAAGATTTCTATTTTGACAAAATACCATTGGAACGAAAATCCAATAATTTGAAGTTCCTACTTGTCCATCTTTTCTATGGTAACCCAAAAACGTTTTTCTATCTAAACCATTAGTAAATGGTTTTTCGTAATTATAATTGGTGTTTTTATATTGATAAGGTGCAGCTACATGCTTTAAATTTTCAGTTGTTATTAAACCTCCTTCTTCAATAGATTTAATAGCTTTTCCTACAGGAACACCGTACATTGTTACTATATCTCCAACATCTAAAGATTCAAGAGCAAACTTATGCTTTACAGGAATATCATCGGTAATAACAATATTAGAACCGTTAACTGAAAAATTCTCTCCTTTTTTTATAGAAACTAATGCAACTGAGACATTATCTTTAGGAGATATAATTAGATTTTTCTTCAAAATATCAATAATAAGATTAGCAAGTAAAATGTTACATATGTTACTATTAAAGCGTTCATACGCAATACAAACAAAAATAATATAGATGTATATGTGTTGCTACCTTTTAAAATACCTAAACTAATACTTTCTTTGCAGCGAAATGGTATTTATAGTGTAAAAACAGAATTATTCTTCAAAAGTTAAATAAGCAGATACTAACCAATGATTTAATTTATCTCCATCAATTGGGGTTGCTGGTATTTGTATTTTAAGTTGATGTTCTCCTTTCTTTAAATCGCCTAATTTAACAATCATAGGCTTTACAGATGAACCCGGACACCAATTTGAGCGTGATAAATCTGATGATGCTATACGCTCCTCAATTACTTTTATAGCTCTCTTTTTAGTTTCAAAGTCATAATAAGCAGCAGAATCTTTTTTAATCCATACACCAGAAGTTGGGTTAAATCGTCTAAAAGATGCGCAATCATCTCGCCACGGAATAGTATCTAATACTAATTCATTATTAAAGTAAATGCTATTTTTTATTTTGATAAATTCATCGCCTCCACTATGACCACCATGACCTGTTGTTATGTAGTGTAATTTTGCGTTTTTTACATCTTCATCTAAACGAAAAGAATGGGTTAAAGGTTTTTTAGCAAAAATATCGGGGATACTTTGTCCATTAACGTAAGGTATCGTATTGACTAATGGTAACACTTTAAGTGTTTTTCTTTCTCGATTAGAATATGATAATTTCAAATCAAAATTATACCCTTCAGCAGTCCAAGAGTCTATCCAAACGCCTATATAAAAGCTACCAGAAACCACGTCTTTTAATTGCGAAATATCGTGTTCCCAAACCACTTGTTTTTCCCAACTTGGTATATACACTGGTCTACGGTACTTTACTCTATTATCACTATAATGACCAACACCAAAAGGTGTCATAAATCGCATTAACTCTATTACTGGTTGATAGGTTTTCCCTGAGACAATACCTGGATGATTTTCAATATTGAATGAGTCTTCAGGAAACTTTTTATGCCCCAATGAAACATCTAATATTGAAATTAATTTGGGGTCGGAGACAACAAAACAAGATCCTGATTTATCCCAACGGTCCCCATTAGAACGGACTGTTAATTTTATATTTACATCAGTTCCCTTAGGAAAATCTGGCGTCGTTATTTTTTTATAAACCGCACGCCCACTTTGTAACATATGTGCTTGTGTATCTAGGCCTTTTTCGCCATTAAAATTTAATGGTTGCTTGTTAAATACATTTATTTCAAAATTACTTTCTTGTCCAAAAACACAAGTACTAAACAATAATAAACTGATTGCTAAAATATTTCTAATCTTCATTTTAAACTAAATAATTGTAAGGTACTAAAATTCAAAATCTATTATAACTGGCAAATGGTCTGATGGGTATTTACATTCTTTATTATCACTTAAAACCGCATATTTAAGTACCTTAATATTTTTTTTACTCGTAAAAACATAATCAATTCTATTTGAAACTGGTTTGTTAAAATTAAAACCGTTATAAGTTCCTGTTGGTCCAAAAGGTTTTAATGCACTAACATTTTTAGTGTCATTTAAAACTTTTGAAAATAATTGAATTGGTTTGGTTTCAGGTTTTAAATTAAAATCTCCCATTACAATCACTGGTAAGTTATTGATGTTAAATTCTTTGATTTTTTTAATAATCAGTTCAGCACTCTTTTCTCTTGCCACATTACCAATATGATCAAAATGTGCATTAAAGACCCAAAAACGTTGGTCACTATCTTTAATTTTAAAAAGCCCGTAAGTACATATTCGCTCCATTGAAGCATCCCAACCTATCGAAATCTTATTTGGTGTTTCAGACAACCAAAAGGTACCTTCACTTAATATACTAAGCCTTTCTTTATTATAAAATATGGCACTATACTCTCCTTTTGTCTTGCCATCGTCACGACCAACTCCTACATAATTATATTCAGTAAAAATGCTATCTAAATACCTTACTTGGTGTTCTAATCCTTCTTGAATTCCAAAAACATCAGGATTATTGTAAGCAATTTGATTACTTAAAAAAGCTTTTCTTTTTGACCATTGATTATCACCATCATTAGGGTTGTCATATCTAATATTATATGTCATTACTTTATAAGACTGCGCTATTGCTCCCTGAAAAAAACAAATTGCAAGAGCTAGTATTACTTTTTTAAATAGCATAATTATTAATTTATAATGACTTCGTCAGCAAACACCCAAGATGGTAATCCTGCTCCATGATGCCAATAAGGGGCTTTTTTATGATTTTCAGCTTTTATTTTTATATACTTCAATCGAGATGGTTTTGTTTCTAAATTAAAATACTGGATATCGTTTACTTTACTTTTTTTGTTTAAGGGCGTTTCATTTAAAACAACTCCAAGTTTTGAATATCTGTTTCCATCAATTGAACCATAATAAGTAACTTCTTTAGGAAAGAAAACAATATGATTTGTTACCTGCAAAAATGCTGTTGAAATAGTAGAAATTTCCTGCTCCTCTTCCAAGTCGATAACAGCTTCTAAATGATTGCCTTCAAAGCCTAACCAGTTGGAGTAAAAATTACTGCCTCCTAAAGCCCCATCGGTTAAGGCTTGCGGGTTTTCGTTTGCATATTTTTTTGGCTTTGTTAATAAAGTTACTTTTTTACCAGATGCTATGTTAGGTTGTAAAGCCACTTGAATAGATTTTACATAAGCACTTCCGTAATCTTTAACCGTATAACCCATTTCGTTCATTAATACAATGTTAGCTTCGCTGCTAACGGATGTAAAATTCTCAATCAAAGATTTAGTGTCTTCACTAAGTTTAAAATCTTCAGAAATACTTTTTCTACAAGCTTCTAACACCGCATAATCTGTACTTAATCGTGCCACTTTTACACGCTTTAAAATTTCAGGTTTATCTGCTACTGCTTTTTCGGCTTCATCAAAAAAAGTAACATATTGTTTTAATAAATCTGGACTTAAATAAGCATCAAAGGCTTGCGATGGGTCTCCATATAAAAACAGAAAAAAATCTGGGTGTTTTTTTAATTCTTTGTGTATTAAATCTACATAGGATTTTATGTAGCTACCAGCTTCATGATAATATCCGTTAGTAAAATCTGTTATAATATCATCAACGTTTGCATCAGGGTTCCATAGTAATTTTGCCATTAAATATGAACGCAATTCAAACAACTCACTCGGGTTATTGCTGTGCTGTTCAAAAACCCACTTAGTATTATAATCTCTAAAAAATTGAATATTGGGTTGTAGCGTATTAAAATTGGGAAATGGTGCTAAAAAATTGGTAAACTGTGTAGTGTAATCCCAAATTCTAATATTTTCAGTTAAAGCGCTCCAGCCTTTTATATCATCTGCGAAATCGGTACACTTTTCTGTAATTGGTGCACTTCTATCACATTCAATTGAACATAAGGTAATCAGTACATTCTTTAAAGGTTTAGTTTTACAAGGTTTTCTGGTATATTGATATGCCAATGTTGAAATGGTTTTATCTGGAAAAGATTTTGCTACTTCATTTACAAAACGAATCATTGTTCCTGCATGACTTTCCTCTTCTTTATCTATTTCTTTACAATTTCCACATTCACAGTACTGAGTATTATCATTACTACTTACCGATATAACACTTGACTCTGGGTAACGCTGAAACATAGCTTTTACTGAGTCTTTTACAATTTCTAATACCTTTTTATTAGTTAAACATAATTGCGTAGGTAAGCGTTTGTTTCCGCGAAGTGCAAAGTATTCGGGATTTGATTTATAAAACTTTTCTTCTGGCAAAAAACGATGGAAGGTATGTACTTTTCCATTTGGTACATAAAAAGGGAAAGCTTCATAAGTTACTTTACGCTTATCAGCAAAGTCATGATTTTCATAAAACAATCTAGAATGCACCGTACGTGTTTTAATTTCTGGGTTGTAATTATAGTTTATATTTAAAGGCAACATAATTGCTTTTAAACTCGGAATATCTTCAACATTTGGGGCATACCATTTACAATTCAAATAACGCTCTAAAAACTCATAAATCGCGTTTCTTAATGCTTCATCTGAACCTCCAGCAATGATTAGATTTTTGTTTTCTGTTTTAATACTAATTTCTTGATCTTGTAAATTCTCATTTAAAACATTTCCAATATATACTTTATGAGTCTTGGTGCTCTGCGAACTTTCCTCAATAATATCTATTTTAATGCCTGATATTTTTTGAAGATAATTTTGAAGAATTTCAGCAGATTGAAAACTATACTTTGTTAAAGAGTCTAAAATTACAATTTCATAATCTGAAGCTCCCTTATTAACTAGAGTAATATTTTTGTCTTCGCAAGAAGAAACAAAAAGTAGAATTAACAAGCATTTAAAAGCTTTGGCAATATACTCACTAAATAAACTAAACATTGCTTATTGTTTTAAGTTAAACTGAATTTTTGAAGCCTTAGTAAGTGCTTCGTGACTTACAAAAAAAGAGGTATTAGTTTTTCCATTAATAGTAAATGATTTTAAATTCCCTGTTCCATTTTTTTCAATTATTAATGTCTTATTCTTATAATATCTTGTATCTAAGTGTATTGTTATTTTATCAAATCGTGGAGTAGTAATAGTATACAAAGGCTCTGCTGGAGATATTGGATAAATACCCATCATGCTATAAATTAACCACGCTGACATTGTTCCTGTATCATCATTTCCTGGTAAACCAGCTGGTTTGTTAGTAAAATATTCATTTATTAAACTGGTAACACGCTCTTGAGTTTTCCATTCAAAACCTTTTGTATAATTGTATAAATACGGGTAACCAATATCTGGCTCGTTAGCCATATCAAATTGTTTCTTTTCAAAAACTTCATCCAATTTTGCGACATACTTTTTGGTACCTCCCATCATCTTAATTAATGTTTTAGCATCGTGTGATACCATAAACGTGTATTGCCAAGAATTACCTTCAATAAATCCTAAATTCTTTTCAAAATTAGCTCCTTTATTAGGATTAAAAGGTGAATACCAAGAGCCATCATCATTTTTTGGGCGTAATAAGTTAAATTGTTTATCAAATAAATTTCTATATGTAACAGAACGTCTAGAAAACAATTTATAATCTTCTTTTTTACCCAAAGCTTGAGCTAATTTAGCAATAGCAAAATCTGTAATATTATATTCTTGAGTTGTTGAAACTGAACCACTCTTGGTCGTTTTTGTTGTTAAATAGCCTTTCTTAATATAGTCTTTAATACCTGGTCGCAATGGGTTTTCTTCTAACTGCGTAGCACTTTTACGCATAGCTTCATATGCTTTTTCAATATCAAAATCTTTAATTCCTCTTAAATAAGTATCTGTTAAAATAATACCAGCAGGATCGCCTACCATAGTTGTAGTTTCGGTAGCATTAAGCTCCCATTTTGGTAACCAGCCGCTTTCATCATAAATATCCAACATGCTTTTTACCATATCTGATTGTTGCTTTGGATATATTAAAGACATTAACGAGTGTAAATTTCTATAGGTATCCCAAAATGAAAACACTGTAAAGCGAGTTCCATCTGTTTTAGCTGTTTCTCTCTTGGCCATAGTTGGATATTCACCATTAAAATCATTCAACGTATTTGGATGAATCAGTGTATGATATAAAGCCGTATAAAAAATGGTTTTATCATCTTTTGTTCCGCCTTCTACTTCAATTTTAGATAATAGTTTATTCCATTGCGAAGATGTGTTTTTATAAATCTCATCAAAACTCAAACTCTGGGTTTCTTTTTCAAGATTTTCTCTAGCATTTTCTATACTAACGTAAGACACTCCAATTTTAACCTCAACTTGGGTAGGCTTGTCAAAATGATAAGTAAAATAACTTCCAATGCTATCTCCAATAACTTCTCTTCTGTAATCTTTGTATAAACGCGTTTTTCCGTTGTAAGGCATCCATTGCCCTTCTATTCCATTGTACTTTTTAGTTTTTTTCCAAACTCCAAAATCGTCAGCTGGTTTGCTAAATTTTGCTACAAAATAAACTGGATAAGACTCTTCTGGTTTGTAATAACAAAACGATCCTACATTGCGTATGCCCTCAATTTCGGTAGATGAAACTACTTTAACTGACGCACCTTCTTCATTCGTTAATCCCAATCCAAGATTGATAAGTATGTTTGATTGTCCTTTAGGGAACGAATATTTACTAACTCCAACCCTAGTTGTTGCGGTTACTTCTGTTTTTACATTATATTTTGAAAGTTTAACACTATAATATCCAGGTTTGGCAAGTTCATATCCATAAGTTGAACCATACTCTAAGTGATTAATATTTAACTTTCCAGTTGTTGGCATGGTTAAAATAACGCCTAAATCTGGACAGCCTACGCCACTTAAATTAACATGAGAAAACCCAGTTAAAAATGTGTTTTCATTTACATACGGATTTGACAACCATCTGCTATCTTTTTCCAGAGGCAAATTTTGTGAGCCAGCAACATTAAAAGGTGATACACTTGCCATACCACGCGGTGCGATAGCTCCGGGATTAGTAGCTCCAAAATTTGAAGTTCCTATAAACGGATTTACATATTCAACTGGTTTTTGCGCATGATTGTATGATAAAAATGCAACTGAAAATATTAATAACAAAAAGTATTTATGCATATTAAAAATATATTATTTCTTTTTTGAAATTTTAAATACCCAAGCATTATCACAAGGTGGTTTGTTTTGTAATGCTTTAGGAATACTGACTTTAAATCCGCTTTTAAGCGGCTTCCACTTTAAATTTACACTGCTCCCCAATAACTTGATTTTTGATCCTTTTTTAGGAGATATTGAATTTACAACAATTTCTGAAGGCATTTTAGTTTCTTTTTCATTAGCTAAATACAATGCAAAAACATTACCCTCCTTATCTTGTGTAAAACAAATATTTTTTTCTTTATATGGCGCTAAGGGTTTTGTATTATATATAGCTGAGCTATTTATTTTCATCCAATCGCCATATTCTTTTAATAAATTATATGCTCCTTGTTGCCATTCTCCTTCAGGGCTAGGTGCAATATTAAGCAACAAGTTCCCTCCTTTTGCAACAACATCTACTAGCATATGTATGCCTTCTCTCCCACTCATATACTTAGCATTAGGTGTATACGACCATCCGCCACCAGAAATAATACACGATTCCCAAGGGTAAGGCAATGTTTTTTCTGGCACTCTATTTTCTGGGGTTAAATAATTTTGATTTTTACCATGAACCGCTCTATCTACAACAATTAGCCCTGGTTGCTTTTGTCTAGCTTTTACAACCAACTCGTCCATTTTTATGTCTTGATTAATAATACGGTGTTTTAGATAACCTTCTTCTGCATTATCAATAGTATGCTTATACCATTCAGTAATTTCAGCTTTAGGGGTTTTAGCAACCCAACCTCCATCTAACCATAAAATATCCATTTTTCCATAATCCGTCATTAACTCCATGATTTGATTATGAGTAAACTCTACATATTCGTTCCACTTTTCTGGGTTTTCAACAGGAGAATAATTTACGTTTCTATCTTTTGGTGGGAAATACGGGTCCCAGTAACTTTTAACATTCCAATCTGGTTTAGAAAAATAAGCTCCTGCCCATAATCCTTCATTTCTAAATGAATTAAATATCTCTTTAGCTATGTTTGCTTTAGGATGTGACGAAAACGGAGTATTTGGTGATGTGATTTTGTAATCTGTATATTTTGAATCAAACATACTAAAGCCGTCATGATGCTTTGTTGTAAATACCACATACTTCATTCCAGCATTTTTTGCAGCATTTGCCCATTTATCTGGATCGAACTTAACAGGGTTAAATGTTTTTTGGAGTCCTTCGTATTCCTTCTTATATAAAAAATAATTATCTGGGTTACTACCTTTTTTTCTTTCGCACCAACCATATTCTTCAGGTGACAATGACCAAGATTCAACAATTCCCCATTGACTATATGTTCCCCAATGCATAAGTAATCCAAACTTAAGACCTTGCCATTCATCTAATTTTTCTAAAACTAATGGGTCTGTTTCTGGTACATATCGTTCGTCTTCGTATATCGCTTGAGAAAAAGAAAAAGTGGAAATTAATAATGCTAATACTAAATTTTTCATCTGTTTTTGTTTTACTCAAAAATATTTTTTCTGATGGGAAATAACTACACATTAAATGGCTATAACCGATACTTTTTTTTCTTTAATAAATAAAAGGGATATACTTATTTAGTTCACTTTTATTAATAATACCCAAAAAGATCATTTTAGCTCTATTTTATAAAAACTTTAATAACATTTATTATTATTTTTATAGAATTTGGTTGAAAAACTCAAATTGGTATAACTCCTAAATCAAATTATTTACGCGTTTTATTTGCTTAACGAATAAGGCACATTTTCAGGATTACTTGCCCATTTTTTATTAGGAGTAGCATTCATATCAAACTCTAATTCTCCGCCTCTTTGAATGTCTTCAAAATTGATAAAGCTATTATTCCATACTTTCCCATTTAATAATGCAGATTCAATGTATACATTATCTTTTGAATTATTAGGCGCAGATATAACAAAAGTTTTTCCGTTTTCTAAAGTAATTGTAGCTTTCTTAAACAATGGACTTCCAATAACATATTCATCTATAGAAGGCGTTACAGGGTAAAACCCTAGCGAACTAAACACATACCATGCAGATGTTTGTCCATTATCCTCATCTCCACAATAACCATCTGGTGTAGCACTATATAATTTGGTTAAAACATCTCGTACTTTTTTTTGGGCTTTATATGGTGCATTTGCATGATTATATAAATATATCATGTGTTGTATAGGTTGATTTCCATGTGCATAATTACCCATATTAGCAATTTGCATTTCTCTAATTTCGTGAATAGTGAACCCATAATACGATGCATCAAAATCTGGTGGCATTTCAAAAACTTCATCTAATTTTGCTACAAAACTTTCTTTTCCTCCCATTAAATCAATTAATCCTTGGGTATCATGAAAAACTGACCAAGTATAATGCAAACTATTACCTTCGGTAAAAGCATCTCCCCACTTTAAAGGATTAAAAGGGGATTGAAAATTACCATCTTCATTCTTGCCACGCATTAAATTACTTGATGAGTCAAACAAGTTTTTATAATTATAAGATTTTTTATAAAATTCATCAGCTAAATCTTTCTTATTCAGTTTTTCGGCCATTTTCGCAATGGTAAAGTCTGCAAAAGCATACTCCAAAGTTCTTGCGGCGTTTTCATGAATACCAACATTATAAGGTACAAATCCTAGTTCATTATAATAATCGCCTCCTGCACGACCTACCGAATTTACAGGCCTGCCTTCTATTACATTTGCATTTTTTAAAATGGCTTCTAATAAAATGTTTACATCTTTTTCATTTACATTTCCTTTTAAAAATGCATCGGCAATTATAGTAGCAGAATTAGATCCAATCATACAATCTCTATGTCCTGGGCTTGCCCATTCTGGTAGCCAACCAGATTCTTTATAGGTGTTTGCCAACCCTTCCATAATTTGTGAATTCAGCTGAGGATACATCATATTAAAAAACGGAAATACGGCTCTAAATGTATCCCAAAACCCATTATCGGTAAACATGTAACCAGGTAATACCTCGCCATTATATGGGCTGTAATGAATTACACTTCCGTTAGCATCGTATTCATAAAACTTTCTTGGAAATAATAATACACGATACAAACAAGAGTAAAAGGTTTTTATATTATCTATGTTTTCATCTTCTATAACAACTCTTTTTAATTCATTTTCCCAAGCGTTTGCAGCTTTCTCCTTTGTTTTTTCGAATGAATCGTTACCAATTTCAGTTTTTAAATTTAGTATTGCTTGTTCTTGACTAATAAAAGATGAAGCAACTTTTACATGAACCTGTTCTCCTTTTTTTGTTTTAAAGCCAATAATAGCTCCAACATGTTCTCCTTCACTTTCCATAGAGTTTTTAATCAAGTTCCAATCGTCTCCCCATGTATGATTGACTTCAAAATCCTTATCAAATTCGGCAACAAAATAATTATGAAAATTCTCTGGCACTCCTCCACTATTATTTCGGCAATAACCAACAATTTTTCTTTCTTTAGGAAGAATTTTCACCATTGAACCTTTAAAAAATGCATCCAACATAATGTATGACGAGTCTGCTTTCGGGAATGTAAACCTAAAATGTGATGCACGTTCTGTAGGTGTAACCTCAGCAGTCACATCATAATCTGCAAGATATACACTGTAGTGATTTGGCTTTACAATTTCTGCTTTATGAGAAAAGTATGACGCCCTTTCTTCTTCTTTATACTTTAAATCTCCAGTTATAGCCATCAGAGAAAAAGCCGCATAATCATTAATCCATGGACTTGGTTGATGCGTTTGCTTTATACCGCGTATCGTTTTATCATCATATTTATAAGCCCAACCATCACCCATTTTAGCGGTTTGTGGTGTCCAAAAATTCATGGCCCAAGGCGTAGCTATAGCTGGATATGTATTTCCGTTTGATAAACTAAAATCTGAGTCTGTTCCCATGAGTGGGTTAACATAATCAATAAGTTCTTTAGCTTGCCCATTTTTAACAATAGTATCGCCCTGCTTATCGCATGCTATAAAGAGAGTTAAACCTGTAATTAATATAATTTTTGCTGTGAATTTTATCATTCTATAAATTCTATTGTTAATCTGTTTTTTTAAGTATTAAAGTTACCAAAGTATAATTTCGTCAATAAAAATCCATGGTGGATTACCTGCGCCTTCATGCCATTTTGGTAACACCTTTGGATTTGCAGCAATAACTTTAAAATATTGCGCTTTAGTGTTTTCTGGCATTTTAACATTAAACTTTTTTATTAGCGTTGATTCCTGTTTTTCATCTTCAACAATTGACAACGAACCAACTAGTTTAAACCCAGATGTTTTATTTGAGGAGGCAAATACTTTAATATTTTTAGGAAACAAAATCCAGTCTCTTGATCGCCCAAGACAGTTAACTGTAACGGTATTTACAGTTTTAGGCTCTCCCAAATCCATGGTTGTATTTAAATCGTTTCCGAGATAGCCATTCCATTTTTCATCTTTAAAGTTTTCGGAACCTAGTTTAAAATCAAATAGTTTTTTAGGTCCGAAATATTGAGTTTCTGGTTTGTGTACTATAGTATAATCAACAACTTTATGAGTTACTTTTATAAAATCTTCCTTCTTGGTTTCGCTAGGTAACCATCCTTTTTTATAGGCCTTTATAGCTATACTTGTTGTGGCATTAATTAAAATTGGATCTTTATATACTAAAGATGTAGAATCTGGTTCGGCTCCATCAAGTGTATAAAACACTTTAGTCCCTTTTAATTTGGGATCTAATTTAATAGATAGTGTATCAGTAAAAAGCGTATTTTTAGTTAATAATACTGGTGCTTTTATCTGTGTTATTTTCACAAAACCCTCTGAAACACCATTATTTAAATTAACATTGAATTTATTTTGAATTTGTTCGACTGCATTTTTAGTTACATTAGTTTCCCAAACATAAACGCGTTCTAAATCGATTGATGACAAAAGGCTTTCTAAACCTTTATCACTAATACTTGTTTTTACTAAATTTAATGTATTAAGTGATTTTGATTCCTTAATATTCAATAAGGTTTTATCTGTTATATCAGTATTACTTAAATTTAATTTTTCTAAATTTTTAAGTTTTTTAATTTCTGAAGTCATATTATCTGTTAAAGTAGAGTTGCTCAAATCTAATTCCACTATTTGTTCTCTTAAATTTACTAATTCTTTAACAGATTTCTTCGTAATACTATCTTTATTAAACTTTACCCATAACTCTGGTTTATTAGGCACTAGTTTTCTAACCAAAAAACCAGTAGCTTCTACAGCTTGAATATCACTAAAGGAAGCTTCTTCAATTTGCTTTTTATTGAAAACCAAATACTTATTTAGTAGTTTATTTAGAGTATCGCTTTTTGGCATAGCAATAACTTTAGTATCAATATTTTCGCTTCTATTTAACCAATACTGTATTAACCAAATTTCATCTTTAGTAAGTTGTGGTTTTCCTTCTGGCGGCATATGCTTTTCATCTGAAATAGGTAACAAAATATGTTCGTAAAGCATACTATTACCTGCATTTCCTAACTCAATAACATCTCCTGATTCGCCTCCCTTCAATGTACTTTCTTTAGAATGTAATGCTAACTCGCCTTTTCTTTTTGAAGTATTATGACATTCAATGCATTTATTATCAAATATTTTTAAAACCACATCATCATACATATTTAAGCTATCAATATGAGTTATAGTTTTTGCTTTTGGTAATGGTTTAATATATTCTGTAATATAATTGTCTCCGTGAGTTAAAACACTTCCAAAATGTCCAGCGACGCTAATACCAATAATGGTAGTAACAAAAAGAGGAAAAAACAATCGTTTAGCATGTTTTTCTTTTTTATTCGCTAATAAAAATAATGCAGTAATTAGTATAGCTGACGCGATTCCTGTCCAAAAATGAAGATCTAATACATCTTCGGAATACCCCCCTTCTAAAGACAAAAAGTATCCAAAAATGCAAGCTAAAATTGAAAAGAATGATGAAAATCCAAGCGCATATTTAATTGTTGTTTTTGGATAATTTTTCTTTAACCTGCCAATAATATCTAAGAAAAAGGTAAGCAACAAAGCTCCAATAGGTAAGTGCAAAATTAATGGATGAAACCTCCCTAATGCTAGCACAAATCTTGGAACATCTTCTGCATTATTTGCATAAGTAGTATTAAATGCTAACAAGCATATAATAAAAATAATTTGTGGTTTTAAATTTTTAATCATCATCAAACTATATACTAGTTAAAAATTAATTCGTCTATAAACAACCAAGCTTTTTGTCCTTTACCCTCATGCCATTCTGGTATTGATTGCAAATTCTTGACTTCAATCTTTAATGATTTAATCTCTGCTTCAATAGGAATACTTATAGTTTCATTGTTTTTATCAACAAATCCTTTTAAAGGCGTAACAGGGTTTACTTTTTTATCATTGTTAACAAATATTTCAATATTTTCAGGAGGGAAAATCCATGAAGCTGGGTCGCTTAAATAACTAATTGTCAAAGATTTTATAAATACTTTTTTATTAAACTGTACAGTAGCAATCGCTGTTGTATCAAAACCCGCCCATTCTCTATCTGTAAAATTTAACGATGCTTTAGTTTGATTGATTACTGTTATAGCTCCTTGACCTTTATACTTTTCAGATGCATTAGTGTGCCATAAAATAGAATTGGCAGACAGCCCTTTTTTTAACAATGTTATAGCGGTGCTTTCACTTGGTTTCCAATCGCTATGAAATGCTTTAAATTTATATACTCCTGGTTTTGAAGCTTGAATTGGTTGCGTGTATTTTTGTGAGGTTAAACTAGGTTCATCTCCATTTGATGTGAAATAAATATCCACATCTTCAACCTTTAAGTCAGCCTTTATAGTTACAAAAGAATCTATAAACGTTTTATTAGCTATTACTCTTGGCTGTGCTAAACTAATACTGTTTTTCTGTAAAAAATTAGTTTGAGTTTCATGTTTACAGCTAGACAGCAAAAAAAGCATAAAACATAGGCTTATTAACCTCATACACGTGTTAATTTTATAGGATAGGTTTGACCTGAGTTCCATTGTGCTACATAAATATTTTCATCATCATCAATACAAACATCATGTGGGTATTGAAACAGTCTTACTGTTTGATATAGTTCTTCTAAAGTATTGTTTTTATATTCAGGCAAAGTAGCTCCTGGGCATGAAACAACTTGGTTTTTTTCATTCATAATTAGCAAAAATCCTGAATCACTATTTGGAGCATTTCTGGATTTTAGTACCGCAAAATAAATATCCTTTTTATGAATTACGGGTCTGCAAATTAAAGCCCCTGGAACATCTATTGAAGATAAATATTTTCCATCTAAACTAAAGCGCTTAAGCACATTCATCTCTCTAGCTGAAATTAAAAGTGATGGATTTTCCTTATCTCTATTATCATAACAAATGCCATGAGCATTTAAAAACTGAGAATCTTCTGTACCTCTACCTCCAAAAGTATTTAGTAATTCTCCTTTATGATTATAGTGCATTATATACTGGTTTCCGTAGCCGTCAGCCACATAAAAATCTCCATTTTCTAAAACCGTTGTTTCGGTAGGTTTAAATTCTTCTTTACTATTATATTTTCCAGAATCTGCAGGATAGTCAATTTCAAAAACTACTTTTCCGTCTATTGTAGTCTTTATAACTTGGTGGCGCTCATAATCAGTAATTAACAAAAAATCTTCACCATTTTCTTTAACCAAAGTTAAACCATGACCTCCAGGGTATTTTGTTCCCCAAGTTGTAATGAGCTTCCCTGATTTATCGTAAATAATGATATTATTTTTAGTGTGATTGGTTAACAAAACAATTCTTCCTTTTGAATCTTGAACCATTTCATGGCAATCTTTTACAGGTGTTTTTAACGCATCTAGATTCCCCCAATTCATATCTACTTTATAACGATGCGAATTGTGTCCAATAATTACATCATTTTTATAACCAAACTCTAATGCGTTACCACACATAGGATACGCTAGTACGCCTAAAGAGAGTAATGATGATTGTTTTAAAAATTTTCTGCGGCCCATTTTCTAATCTTTAGGTTAAAATATCATTAACAACATGACCAGAAACATCAGTTAGCCTAAATCGTCTACCCTGGTGTTTATGAGTAAACTTAGTATGATCTACACCCATAAGGTGCATAATTGTAGCTTGTAAGTCGTGTACATGCATAGGATCTTTAGCTACATTATAGCCAAACTCATCAGTTTCTCCATAAGTAAATCCAGGTTTTACTCCACCACCGGCCATAAACATAGTAAAACATTTTGGATGATGGTCTCTACCATAATTAGTGTCTGTTAAAGTTCCTTGACTATAATTTGTTCTACCAAACTCCCCACCCCAAACTACTAATGTATCTTCTAGCAATCCACGTTGTTTTAAATCCATAATAAGTGCTGCAGTTGCTTGATCAATATCTTTAGCTTGTTTTTCTATTTGTGAAGGTAAATCGAAATGTTGGTCCCAACCCATATGATACAATTGAATAAATCGTACATCGCGTTCTGCCATACGTCTTGCTAGTAAGCAATTTGCAGCATAAGTTCCTGGAATCATTGCATCTACACCATACATTTGAATAATATGCTCTGGCTCTTCTTCAACATTCATTGTATCTGGAACTGAAGTTTGCATACGATAAGCCATTTCATACTGTTCAATACGGCTATTAATTTCTGGGTCGCCAAATTCGGCTTCCTGTTTATGATTTAATTCATTAATATGATCGAGCATAGCTCTACGCTGAGATCTACTCATTCCATCTGGATCCTTTAAATATAACACTGGGTCTTTACCAGACCTAAATTGAACGCCTTGGTGTAAAGAACTTAAAAAACCATTACCCCAAAGTCTAGAATATAAAGGTTGAGAAAAAGGACGACCAGTTCCTCTGGATAATAATACTGAAAACGTAGGTAGGTTTTCGTTAAGACTACCTAAGCCATAGCTCATCCAAGAACCTATACTTGGTCGACCAGGTTGCTGAGAACCTGTTTGGAAAAAAGTAATAGCTGGATCATGATTTATAGCTTCGGTATGCATAGATTTAATAAAACATAATTCATCTACAACTTTTGCTGTATATGGCATTATACTACTAACCCAAGCTCTAGATTCACCATATTGATTAAATTTAAAGTTACTACCAACCAACGGAAAGCTTTCTTGTCCTGATGTCATTCCAGTTAATCGCTGTCCTTGCCTAACAGAATCTGGAAGGTCTTGACCTCGCATTTTATCTAATAGTGGTTTGTAATCAAAAAGATCTAATTGTGATGGACCACCACTTTGAAATAAGTATATAACCCGCTTAGCTTTTGGAGCAAAATGAGGCAAGTTTAAACCTGTCGGGTTTAAATTATTACTAGCACTTAAGGATGAAAATGGGTCCAGTAATGATGCAGCAGCTAAACCTCCTATACCCAAGCCTACTTTTTTTAAAAAGTGCCTTCTATTATTATTTAAAAAATGTTTTGATAGTTCTTCCATAATCTTATCCTTTAATAATGGCTTCGTCTAAATTGAAAATTAAGCTTGAAAGCAATGTATATGCATATTCAGTTTTTGTAACATTTTCAGTTTTATCTATTTCTGTATTACTTTCAAAATCAGTTTCAACAGTTTCAATGTATTGTGAAAATTTATCTAACTCTTCTTGTGTAGGGTAACGAGATGTTATTTTTCTGAATATCAAATTTATACGTTCATCTTGAGATATCGTTTTGTCTTCCAACACCTTTTTAGCCAAATGTTCTGCTGCTTCAACAAGCTGAGGGTCGTTAAGCATAACTAAAGCTTGTAATGGTGTACTTGTTTTTTGACGTTTTACTTCACAAAAATCTCTTGTAGGGGCATCAAAAGTCATCATTGATGGTGGCGGAACAGTTCGCTTCCAAAAAGTATATAGGCTTCGCCTGTATAAACCTTCACCTGAATCTGGAGTATATTTTGCAGTACTTCCTCCTCCGCCTCCGGTAGTTTCTTGCCATAGCCCTGGTGGTTGATAAGGTTTTACACTTGGTCCGCCAATTTTGTTTACTAATAAACCACTAACTGCTAAAGCATTATCACGAATCATTTCTGCAGTTAATTTACTTCTTGAATATCTTGCTAACAATATATTATCTGGGTCTAGCTCTAATAAATTAGGTGATATTTTTGATGTTTGTTTGTATGTACTAGACATAACCAAACGCTTATACATTTTTTTCATATCCCAACCTTCTTCTCTAAAGGTTACAGCCAACCAGTCTAACAATTCTGGATGTGTTGGTAAAGCTCCTTGGTTTCCAAAATCTTCTGATGTTGAAACAATACCAACACCAAAAATGTCTTGCCACATTCTATTTACAGCTACTCTAGCAGTTAGCGAATTATCTTTATCAAATAGCCAATTGGCAAGTCCTAATCTGTTTTTAGGAAGTGAATCGGCATATTTTAAAATCACTTTTGGTGTACTTAATGTTACTTCTTCATCTGGTGCATCATACTGTCCGCGTCTTAACGTATAAGTTTTTCTGTCTGGCGCATTATCTTTCATCACCATAAGTTTAACCTCTTTTATAGAGTCTGGTAAGTTTATAAACGATAGCGTCTCTTCAATTTCTTTTTTAGTAATTTTAATATTCGGCTCTGGAATTTCACCATAATCAATCCTTCCTTTTTCTCCTACTTTATTAAAAAATGCGTAAAAACTATAAAACTCTTTTTGCGAAATAGGATCGTATTTATGGTCATGACATCTAGCACATTCCATAGTTAGCCCCATTAAAGCCTTAGAAGTTGTATTGGCTCTATCCATTACATATTCCACGCGATATTCTTCATCAATTACACCACCTTCTTGTGTAATTTTATGATTTCTATTAAATGCTGTAGCTACTATCTGTTCTGGTGTAGCATTTGGTAATAAATCTCCTGCCAACTGCCACTTAACAAATTCATCATAAGCCATATTTCTATTAAAAGCACTAATTACCCAATCTCTCCAAGGCCACATAATTCGTTCTAAATCGTCTTGATAACCATGCGTATCGGCATATCTTGATACATCTAACCAAACGGCTGCCATTCGTTCGCCATATGCACTTGATGCTAATAATTTATCAATTACTTTTTCGTAAGCATTAGCGTCTTTATCATTAATAAATTCGTCAATATTTTCTATTGTTGGCGGAAGTCCTGTAAGGTCAAAATATACTCTTCTAATAAGCTGTTCTTTTGACGCTTCTTCAGATGGTTTTAAATTTTCTTGCTCTAATCGCTTTGCTATAAAATAATCAACTGAATTAGTAGCCCAATCTTCGTTTACTATTTTTGGTTCCTCCTTTTTTTGCGGAGGGACAAAAGACCAATGCGTTTTCCATTCCGCACCTTGTTCTATCCATTTAATTAAGATTTGCTTTTCGTATTCAGACAAGGTTAAGTTAGAGCTTGGTGGAGGCATAACTTGTTGCAAATCTGTATTCGTAATTTTATATACTAATCTACTTTCCTCAGGTTTTCCTGAAACAATTGCATACTTATCTAAGTTTTTTCCTATGGCTTTAAAAGCCCCTTCTTTAGTATCTAATCTTAATCCGCCCTCGCGAGTTCCTTCATCTGGCCCGTGGCATAAATAACAACGATCAGATAAAATTGGTTTTACATCAAAAATATAATCAATAGTATCTGGAAGATTACCTACTTGTTCTCCTGAAGCTAAATTAGAATTTTCTGAAGAAGTAGAATCACCAATTGGTTGATATGAACTTTCTGAAATTGATAAGCTATACTTTATTAATAATACAATAATAAAAGGCACTAAAAAATATAGTGCTAACACAAAACGATTATTAAACTTTTTACCTTTTGCCATTGCTAAGAATTATTTAAACACTCATATTAACTATAATATAAAGTTAATCAAAAAAAATTCGACGGATAACGTTATACCGTAGCTCGACAAAAGATTTTAACGTACAACTATTTCATCTATAAAAATCCAAGTGTCTCCTCCTTTATCCGTTTTCTTTAAATTCTTAGCTTTAACTTTAACAAATCGTGCCTTTTGGGGATCAAAATGAATATTGAAATCTTTAAGGATAATACTTGCATTATTTTTATAAGGTCTATCTATTTTTCCAACACTTTTAAACGCTTTACCATCTTTAGATAAAAGGACTTCAATTTGGGTTGGAAAATAAATACTTGGTCCTTGGTGCTCCATAGTTCCAACAGAAACATCTTGAATCTCTATCTCCTCATCTAGGTCAATAGTTAATTCCATATCATTTACCAACCATGCTTGCCATTGACCATCATGAAAATTTTTAGTCCCACGAATAATGTTAACCATATTAGTAGACTCTTTTCCTTTATAACTATTATGATACTTAGTATTGTAGACTACTTTTTTGCCTACAGCTTTATGATAATTAAATGTTTTTTCAAATACCTTACCAACTGGTTTATTATCTTTATAAAGCGATGCTTTTATAGTTGTTGTGGCTTTAATTTCTATTGGCTTTGAGTAAGCAATGGCTGTTGAGTCAAGAGAAGCTCCATTTAAAACATAACGAATATCTGAAACGGGAAATTCATTTTTTAATGACACATTAATAGTATTTGTTGCATCATTGACTTTTGCATCTGATGATATAGTATATGCACTTTTTGCATAATTAATATTTTGATATTCATAGCTTTTAAAAAGAGATTCCATACGATATGAAAAATCAAGCCAATCTCTATCTTTTTTTGGGCTCCAAAGTGTTTCTGACAAGGCAGCAATTCTAGGATAAATCATGTATTCTGAATGCGATTCAGTAGGCACATATTCTGACCATAAATTAGCTTGTCCTCCCAAAACATGTTGAGCTTGTTCATCACTCATACTATCTACAATCGGATCAAACTCATACACCTTACTTACTGGTGTGTTTCCTCCCCAAGCTAATGGTTCTGTATTCATCGGCCCTTGATAATGATCAAAATAACAATGCGTTCCAGGCGTCATTACTACATCGTGTCCTTGTTCAGAAGCTTCCAATCCTCCTTTAACACCTCGCCAACTCATTACAGTTGCTCCAGGTGCTAGTCCGCCTTCTAAGATTTCATCCCAACCAATAAGCACTCTTCCTTTAGAACTTATAAAACGTTCCATTCGCTTAATAAAATAACTTTGTAATTCTTCTGGTGAATTAAGGTTTTCATCCTTCATTCGTTTTTTACAATGCGTACATGCTTTCCAATTAGTTTTTGTGGCTTCGTCCCCACCAACATGGATATATTTAGATGGAAATAACTCTAAAACTTCATTTAAAACATTTTCTAAAAACTCGAAAGTAGATTCTTTACCTGCACAATAAATATCGGTTATTGGCCATAGACCTCCCGATGGCACTGAAACAGGCTTTCCTAAACAAGATAACTCAGGATAAGATGCTACAGCACTAGTTACGTGTGCTGGCATTTCAATTTCTGGAACTACATTTACACCACGGCTTTCTGCATAAGCCACAATTTCTTTTATATCATCTTGTGTATAAAAACCACCATAAGTCGCTTTTTCGTCCAAACTGGGAGTATAACGACCATCCCAAGGTTTATCTTCTTGATCTACTCTATAGGCACCAATTTGGGTTAATTTAGGGTATTCTTTAATTTCAATACGCCACCCTTGATCGTCTACTAAATGCAAATGCAATGTATTCATTTTATGATACGCCAAACGATCAATTGTTTTTTTAATATATTCTTTTTGGAAAAAATGACGCGATACATCTAGCATTAAACCTCGCCATTTAAAACGTGGTGCGTCAACTATATCTATATTAGGTATTACCCAATCTATACTTTCAACTTTAACTTGGGATTCAATTTCTACTGGCAATAGTTGCCTAAGTGTTTCTATACCATATAAAAAGCCGTTAAAATTATTAGCCTCAATGGTTATTATATTGTTTTCAGCCAATAATTTATATCCTTCTTTTTTAATGTCTTCAGAAGTTTTAAATTGAATATAATTTGATTTAGGTAGGGTTTCAACAGTTTTTAAATCCCAGCCTTGGACTGTTTTAAATTTATCAATTAAAATTTGAGCTGCTGCAGATTGTGATACATCTGTAGTAAAAAATACTGTGTTTTTATTAAACTCGAAATGCCCTTCTCCTAATTTTAATCTTTCAGGTTTTGGAATGATTTGAATATCTGTTTCTGTAAATACTTTAGCTTCTTTATTACTGCAACTAAAGATAAGCAGACTCAACACTATTATTAATGCTCTTAATTTCATTTTAGTTTTGTTGTTTTTTTGGAGAATCCCCCATTGTAAAAATTATTGTTCCCCCATCCATAATCTCTTTATGTGAAATATGATTTCTACTAATTTTATTTCCGTTTAAAGTGATGGATTGAATGTATTTATTTTCTTTTGAATTATTGATTGTCTCAATCTTAAATCGCTTTCCGTTTTCCAAATTAATGGTAGCTTTATCAAACATTGGAGAACCAAAGCTGTACAGCCCTTCTGCTGGATTTACTGGATAAAACCCCAAACTACTATATATATACCAAGACGACATTTGTCCGCAATCTTCATTACCACAATGCCCATTAGGTTCATTTCTATATTGAGTTTCTAAAATTTCTCGAACAATTTCTTGTGTTTTCCATGGTTTATCAATGTAATTGTACAAATAACCAACATGATGACTAGGTTCGTTACCATGTGCATATTGCCCAATCATTCCTGTGCTAAAAATTGGTAATTTATCAGTTGGTAAGGGTTTATAACTAAACATGGAGTCTAACTTTTGCTCAAAACGTTCTTTACCACCAATGGCATCAACAAGTCCGTTAACATCATGCTGAACCGACCAAAAATATTGCCATGCATTACTCTCACAAAAGTAAGGTGTATAGGCTTTTGGAATAAACTCTTTTATAAAAGTACCATCTTCTAACTTGGGGCGCATAAAGGTACTTTTAGTATCATATACATTTTTCCAGTTGTCAGATCGTTTTAAAAAGTATTTGTAATCATCAGTTTTATTTAAAGCTTTTGCAAATTGGGCAACACACCAATCTCCATAAGCGTACTCTAAAGTTTTTGATACGGACCAGTTTTCGTGTTGTTCATCTACAGGAATAAACCCTATTTCTTTATAAATATCTATTTGCCTGTTATTATCCATTGCGCTTGCCTTACAAGCTTCATAAGCTAATTGAATATCAAAATCTGCACCTTTAAAATATGCATCAACAATTACAGGAATAGCATGGTAACCAATCATCATATTAGTTTCGTTTCCTTGCATAGACCAAACAGGAAGCAAACCTGTTTCTTTATAATGTGCTAATAACGATTGTATCATATCATTTACTCGGTCTGGATGTAAAATAGTATACAAAGGGTGTGCTGCTCTGTAAGTATCCCATAACGAAAAAGTATCATACCTATCATATCCTTCGGCTTTCATTATAGTATCATTAGCACCTTTATAGTTACTATTATAATCACTTAAAAGTGTTGGTGCTAGCATACTTTGATAAAGCATAGTATAGAAAATATTTTTCTTGGTTTCATCTTCAGTTTCTATTTCAATTTTTTTCAATTGGGTCTCCCAAACACTATCGGCTTGTTTTTTATAAGCTTCAAAATTAAAATGGGCTGCTTCATTTTTTAAAGACAGTTTTGCTCCTTCAGTATTTGCTGTTGAAATCCCAGTTTTTAAAACAATTTCTTCGCCTTCTGTAGTACTATAATTTAAAATAATTTTGGTGTTTTTCGCTTTCGCGGAATTTTCTATTAATGTGTCATTTTGAAATAATTGATATGAATCAAATGGTTTAGAAAATTCCATTTGAAAAAACACCCTTTGGTCTTTTGCCCAACCTGCAGATTTTCTGTAACCTTCAATAGTAGTATCATCTATAACCTTAATATGTGTATCTGTTGGTGCATCCCAATTTAATGCATATCCTAAATCGATATGGATTTGTGATAAGCTGTCTTCAGGAAATGTGTATTTATGAATTCCTGCTCGCTTAGTTGCTGTAACTTCTGCTTTAATACCGTAATCTAATAAATCAACAGAATAATATCCAGGAGATGCTACTTCATTATCGTGGGAAAATGAAGAAAAGGGCTTATAACTATTTGCTTTAATACGTTTATTAAATCTACTATTGGTTGGCATCACTAAAACATCATATAAATCGCCTGCCCCAGTGCCTGTTAAATGCATATGCGAAAACCCAGAAATTATGGAGTCTTGATAGTAATAACCAGCAATTCTATCCCAACCAGGAATACCTATATCTGGACTTAACTGCACCATTCCATAAGGTACAGTTGCACCAGGATATGTGTTTCCCGGACCATCAGTTCCAATAAATGGGTTTACAAAATCGGTAAGTTTTGTTATAGACTTATCTTTTTCCTGTGCACAGCTAAAAAACAGGACAATACTAACTATTAAAACAATACCTTTTTTTAACATAATAACTTTTTAAAATGAAGCTTTTACTTCTTTGATAGTTTGTAAATATTCATCTGTTAATTGGGGTCCATCAAAAAACGTTACCCCAATGGCACCATTATTTTTAGCTTGTAAAATGGCTTCTTTTATCTCTTCACCTGTTTTAAATGGCGGTAGGAAAACACCTGTATTTAATCCAATATTTTCAGATTCTATATCAGTTACACCTTGTTTAGTAGCATATCCAATCCAATCAATTTCTTCATTATAAAAACTATGATAAATCATTGGATAAACTTCATCAATATTCCATTTATCCCAACGTTGACGCACCATGTGATCTGCCATTTCAGGATACGGAAAAACTGCTGCCGTTAGTCTTTTATTATTGTTATGAACTATTTTGTAAGCATCGTCAACCAATGCTTTAATAGCATTAAGTCTAAAATTTTTCCACTCCATGTCAATAGCTGTGTTTTTGCTTTCTTTTGGATTTTTATGATGGATTTTCTCAAATTCGCTAACACAAACATCGCAATAACAAAAATCGTATTCTGGCATTTCTACATCTTGAACCAAATTGTATTTTGGCAATAATCCTATAGGTAAAAAGATGTCTGGAAAACGAATATAATCTAAATGCACACTT
The DNA here is from genome assembly GCF_002741945.1 of Gaetbulibacter sp. 4G1. Classification (GTDB taxonomy): domain Bacteria; phylum Bacteroidota; class Bacteroidia; order Flavobacteriales; family Flavobacteriaceae; genus Wocania_A; species Wocania_A spongiicola. The sequence goes on along the minus strand of NZ_MDVN01000018.1, from coordinate 19,915 downwards.
TCAATACCTTCAACTTTTGCTAATCCTTCAACTAAACCTAATATATGGTTTCGAGATTCTTCTCTAGTTGGGCACAACCACTGATAATAACCAACATAAGGACGCGTATCAAAACATGATTTTCCCTCGCGACTCACTTGATACCATTCTGGGTGCTTTAAAGCTTCTTTATCTCCAGGTCTGTTTACAGCCATAATCCACGCATGTACATTTAATCCTTCTGCTTTTGCAATAGGTACTAATCGTTCCAACTCTTTAGGATCGGTTCCTGTATTAATTAATATCTCATCAATACCTCCTGATTTGTAGCGTTTAAATTCTTTTGCATAATCTTCATTAGATTTTTTCTTGCTAGAAGTTATCCAAGTACCAAATTTAAATGCAGATTCATTTGATGCCATTGTTATTTCTTCGTCATTAACATCAGTGTTATTATTCTGCTCGTTTTTATTTTGATTGCACGCCATTATATTAAATAGCAAAGCAAAAATTAGTAATAATCTTAATGTTTTCATTTTGTTAGTTTTAATAATAATTAAACTATTTTATATTTTTATAAAGTGTATTTAACAATTCCTGATCTTTATCTAGGCTATACTCCCAAAACATAGCACCACCTAAACCGTTTTGTTTGATGTATTTAGCTTTTAATTCGATATCCTTTGGAGTTTCATAAGAAATAAAAATACTATCAGTAGCATTCCATAAATAAGATGCTTTTGCAGAGACATCATATTCTCTTTTAAAAACGCCAGATTTTATTTTATCAACGATATCCCAATACGGGATAATCATTCCAGTAGACATCGCATTTTCGTACAAACCACCATTACCTATTGAAACTTTTTCCCATATTCTACCATAAAAAGGAATCCCCATTATTAGTTTGTTAGCAGGAACACCAGCTTTAATGTGTCTTTCAATAGCAGCTTGCCCGCTATTACCAGTAAAACGCTCTTTATCTGAAGGATATAAATTAGCATGATGTCCAGTTTGATAATACCACCCATGATAATAATCATAACACATGATGTTTATAAAATCTAGGTATTGATGTGCTTTCCCTAAATCTGTATTATCAATATAGGCTTGATTTGCTCCTGTTGCAATTGTTAGTAAATAATGTGTATTATCAGTTTTAGCAGCTGCATCTAATTGTTTTCTAATTTCGGCAAGTAGCTTTGTGAAATTTTCTTTATCTGAAGGTCTAATCGCATTATCCTCAGCGCGTTGTCCCGGGTATTCCCAATCTAAATCTACGCCATCAAATGCATGTTTTTTCATAAGTTTAACACAACCTTTTGCAAATTTTAATCGTGATTCAGGATATGCTGCAATATGCGAAAATTGATCAGACCAAACCCACCCGCCTATTGAATATAGAACTTTTAAGTTGGGATTCTTTTTTTTAAGTGCTATTACTTTTGGAATTTTGATTGAATCTAATTCCAGTTCAAATTTTGGTTTTCCATCTACTATATTGGCAAAGGCATAATTTATATGTGTTAGTTTATTAGCATCCACACTAGACGGATCAAATGGATCATAATCCTCGTAACCAGCTACATATCCGATTATTTTTAAATCTTCGACAGAGGTTTTAACTGGGGTTTCTTTTTTTTCAACGGATTTTGAGCATCCTAAAAACAAAAGCATTAAACTTATAGAAACAATTAATTGTATTGATTTATATATTGATTTCATTTTTCTTATTGTTTAAATTTAAACCTTGAATATGCTTAATTTATATCTTTTTTCTAGTAAACAAACCATCTTCTTTTACTGATAAAATATGATTGGTAAACGGGCTTTGTACAGAAATCGTCCAACCAAATTTATGGTTTTCTAAAGTTGGGATTATTTTATTATTGTCAATAATTATTTTAGATTTTTTTAAATCACAAATTGATGTAGCTTTTCGATTATTCTGTTTATAAAACGCTCTATTAGCATGAAATAATTCATACAATTTCCATTTGATTTTTTCATCTTTTAGGATTTCAAAAGTTACATTTCTACCAACTTCTTCGGAAGAAAAATATACATAACCCCATTTTTCTGGTTTATGCATATTTATTACACCCATTGGCGACCAAACCCAGTTATACTCTGGCAAAAACTTACCTCGCTTATCTTTTTTTCGAGAATATTTACCGTTTTTCAAGTCGAAATCCCAATTTACTCTCGAAAAATTTACACGATAAAACTGATTACTTGGTATATTATTTATTTTTCGAGATCTTCTAAAATCTTTAAAAGGAATGGCAATTTCTAAAGTCCATCCTTTATCTATATCGTTTGGATTATTAAGTGTTCCTTCAATGTTGATAGCAGATTTTAAGTCTGAATAGTCCCAGTTATTTAACACCTTACTACCTGGCATTCCATAGGGTTTAGTCAAGAATAAATCCCAAATGGTATTAAGGGCATTGATTTCTAATTCATAATAATTATGAGTATCGCCATTAGGATCGATAAACACTTCAAAATCATTATTATAAAAAATGACAGCATCGCGTTGGGTTATGTCCCCCCAAACATGTGGTTCTTTCATTTCGGCAAAAATGTAATAGTATTTATCATCCCAAAGCATTTTTACATTGGTCTGATACGTTGGTGTTTTATCTCCTTCAATATCTATAAAATTATTAGTCCACTTGGCTTTTTTCCAAACAGCTTCATCTGCTTTCCCATCAATAATTATATCTTCTGATGTTTTATAGGCAACATAGGTTTGTGGAATAATTTCTTTTTCAGTTTGCGCACAACTTAGTATTGAAATACAACCAAAAACTATACTTAAATATTTAAATTTCGAATACATGCGGTTCTAAATTATAGACTATTGTTTTTAGTAAATTGAATTACTTCACTCAATTTTCCATAAGCTAATCCAACAACAGTATCTGCAGCACCATAATAAATGGCTAATTTATCTGCCTCTATATCATGCAAAGCTGCACATGGAAACACTACATTTGGCACATCTCCTACCATTTCATAAGGCTCTGCTGGTCCTAATAAATAAGGTTGGGTTCTATATTTTACTTTATCGGGTTCATTTTCATCTAATAGCGCCGATCCCATAGCATATCTAAATCCGTTACATGTATTTATAACACCATGATAAATCATCAACCAACCTTCATTAGTTAAAATTGGAATGGGTCCTGCACCAATTTTTGTACATTGCCATGCACTATCTTCAAATGCTGTTGCTTTCATTACACAACGATGCTCTCCCCAATATTTCATATCTGGGCTGTAGCTAATGTAAATATCTCCAAATGGGGTATGACCGTTATCACTAGGACGGCTTAACATAGCGTATTTTCCATTTATTTTCTGAGGAAATAGCACTCCGTTTCTATTAAATGGCAAAAACGCATTTTCGCACTGAAAAAACTCTTTAAAATCGAAAGTATAACCAATACCTATAGTTGGACCGTGATAGCCGTTACACCAAGTTATCCAATACCTATCTTCTATAAATACAACTCGAGGGTCGTATTTATAATCTGATTCTATCATATTAGTATTTCCAGCCTGCATCTCAATAGGTTCGTGATTAATTTTCCAATTAATGCCATCGCTACTGAAGCCTGCAAAAATATTCATTTGCACTGCTTTATTATCGCACCTAAAAACTCCTGCATATCCACCTTTAAAAGGAACAACAGCACTATTAAAAATACTATTTGAGGTTGGAATATCGTATCTATTAATGATTGGATTAGCGTCATGACGCCATATAACATCCTGACAATTTTCAGGTTTATTTTGCCAAGGAAAAGATCTATTTTGCATTATTAATTTTTATATTTTTTTACTTTATCTAACCAAGTAAATTTTAAGATTATAGAAGTTATAATAAAAACTAACAGTGCCCATAAAGTTTTTGGATAATCGCGTACCATAAAATATATAGGTAGCACAATCATACTAGATTGCCAAATAACTCCAATAACACAATTAGCCATATCGCTTATAAAATTATTGTTTTTTGTAAACGTAGCATCTTCAGCTTTTAATACTTTATAAACTGGACTCCACCAACCCCAAGGTTTAACATTACTATAAAAGCTCTTTAAGGTTTCCATGTTCGTTGCTGGTGTTAACCAAGTTCCTAAAAAAGATCCTAAAAGTGACACAAAAAATATAATTGGAAACACATAAATGGCAGGAATCTGTGCTAAATCGTAGAGCCAAGTTCCTATTTCAAAATTAGCTTTATTTTGATCCAATAAAAACTGAAGTGTTGCAATAATTAAGCCTGCTAACATTCCCCAAAAATACCCCCAACCATTAAAACGCCACCAAATCCATTTTAAAAAATTTGCTGCTACGTATCCACCATATAACGCACTTGTTATCCACAAAGTTAATGAGTTTATAGAATCTGCAAAAAAGCCCATAACAACACCAATTATTACAATACTAAAAGATGCTATATGACTTGCTTTTATATAATGCTTTGGAGATGCTTCTGGTTTAAAATATTTTTTATAAATATCGTTAACAATATATGCTGGACCAGAATTTACAAACGCAGAAAATGTAGACATAAATGCCGCTAAAAGTCCTGCTAACAACAATCCTTTAATACCAACTGGCACATGAAAATTAATAACTTTAGGAAGAATAATTTCTAAATCGTTAGAACCAATACTATCCATAGCACTCATTTCTGGAGTTAAAAAAACCAACCCAATAACCACAATACCGCCTATTAATAAATATCGTGGTATAAATAAAACAAGATTAGTAAAGCCACTCATATAAGCTGCTTCCTTTACAGAACGTGTTGACAAAATACGTTGCATATCATAACTTGGAGTTGGTCCTGCTATACTTGCGAAAATACCTTTGAATAAAGACATTCCTATAAAAGCACCAAACATTTTATAGCCTTGAGAATCTATTAAATCATTAAAGGCATGTAGTTTTCCATCCCAAAAACCTTCTAACTCCATTCCAAATAAAATAGAACTCCATTCTTCGGGAATAATTGCAGCTATTTGGGCATCTGTAATCGTTACAAAAGCATAAATGGTAACCAAAACACCAGCTAAAACCATAATACCATATTGTAATACTTCTGTCGCTACAACAGAAAACATACCTCCTTTAATAGTATAAATGGTTGTTAAAAATATTATAATAAGCGCATAACTTTGTTCTGATACTAATAAAGTACTATTACCCATCATCAAAGTTAAGTCCCATGGCAAAATAATAGTCATAAATTTACCAACTCCTTCAAAGAAGTAAGCGATAAAACCAATTGAAGCTATAATTGCAAAAATAGCGACAATAAGATGTGATGCTCTACCAGCCTTATCATCTCCAAAACGTGTTAAAATCCACTCAGAACCAGTCATTATATTAGAACGACGGATCCATGCAGCAAGAAAAATCATAATAAAGATTTGATTCCAAATGGGCCAAATCCACATAAACATAAAACTTTTAGCGCCATATAAGAATAGGATGCCAACCATCCATGCTGTTCCTGAAACATCAAACATTCCCGAGCCATTGCTTAGTCCTAAATAATACCATTTAATACTATTTCCTCCTAAAAAATAAGAATCTAAACCTTTTGAGGCTTTTTTAGAAATCCAAATACCCACCCCCAAGGTTAGTACGATGTAGACTACAATTATTAATACATCAATAATATTCATTAGTTGTTGGTTGTTGGTTATTGGTTATTGGTTGTTCCCCAATTTTTATTAGGCTGGTCTCCCATTACAAAATGTAATGTACCTCCTTCAATAATTTGCTGATGCGAAATAGAAGTTTTGTTAAAATCTACACCATTTAAAGATGCAGATTGAATGTAAATATTTTTATCTGAAACGTTTTCTGCTTCAATCACAAATGATTTTTCTTTAGAAATATTAATAGTAGCTTTTTCGAAAATTGGACTTCCAATTTCATAATCACCTGAAGCAGGGTTTAAAGGGTATAACCCAATTGAGCTTAAAGCATACCATGCACTCATTTGTCCACAGTCCTCATTTCCACTTAATCCATTTGGAGTTGTATTGTATTGTGTGTCCATAATATGACGTGCCCAATATTGTGTACGCCAAGGTTGGTTTGCATGATTAAACATATAAGCAATATGATGGCTTGGTTCGTTCCCATGAGCGTATTGCCCGATAAGTCCAGAAATATCAGCAGAAACATTATCGCCAGTAATTTCAGAACTTTCTGTAAATAATTGTTCTAGCCTCCTTGTGAATGTTTCATTACTTCCATGAAGTGTAACAAAATCTTTAACGGCATGTGGTACAAACCAACTATGCTGCCATGCGTTACCTTCTGTATAATCTGTTTGCTCTCTATGATTAGAATGTTTAGGATCAAAAGGTTCGTTCCAAGATTTCCCATCGACTGATTTACCTCGCATGAAGCCTGTTTCATTATCAAATAAGTGCTGATAGGCTTTAGAACGATTCAAGAAAAACTCGTAATCGTCATTTTTCCCTAAAGCTTTTGCCATTTGTGCCACACACCAATCATCATAAGCGTATTCTAAGGTAATGGTAACCGACTCATCAATTAATGTATAAGGAATGTATCCATATTTTTTATAATGGTTTAATCCGCGTTCATCTTGCATCATGGTTGTTTTCATGGCTTCAAAAGCTTTTTCGGCATCAAAGCCGCGAATACCTTTTTTATAAGCTTCAGCAATTACTGGGATAGAATGATAACCAGTCATGGTATTTGTTTCATTAGCATAAAGTGTCCAAACTGGTAGTATTTTTCTAGTTTCATAATACACCAACATTGTATTGATAATATCTGAAACTTTTTCTGGAGCAGTTAAGGTTAACAGCGGGTGCTCTGCTCTAAAAGTATCCCAAAGTGAAAGCGTGGAATATGCGGTATAATTTTCTGCACTAACAATCTCGTCATTTTCTTTTCTAAATTGGCCATTTTTATCACTATAAGTTACTGGAGCAACTTGAGCATGGTACATAGCTGTATAAAACATTGTTTTAAGAGAATCAATTGGTGTTTCTACTTCTATTTTAGTTAGAGCTTTGTCCCAAATATTTTCGGCTTTGGTTTTTATAGCTTCAAAATTAAAATCGCCTGTATCTAGATTCTCTTTTGCATTTTCTATACTTACTGAAGATAATGCTACTTTAGCAAACAATTCATTTGAATCATTAGAATTAAAAAGTAATTGAGCTGATGTTTTTATACCTTCAGATGATTTATTTTCTATACGTTTTCCATCAGTAAAAATATGATGCTTATTTATTGGTTTAGAAAATTTTGCAACAAAAAATACTTTTTGATTTGCTGCCCAACCTTTGCTGAAACGATAACCACTTATTGTATATTCATCTTCAACTGCAATAGATGTTTTAAGTGCTCTGTCCCAATTAATTGCAAAGCCCAAATCGATAACTACAGATTGTTTATCATCTTTCGCAAAAGTGTATTTATGGTATGCCGTTCTTAACGCTGTGGTTAATTCTACATTTACATTATGGCTTTCTAAAAATACTTGATAATAGCCTGGAGATGCTTCTTCATTTTTATGACTATACTTAGATTTGTATGCTAATGAATCTCGTGATAACGGTGTAGCTGATAAATCGACCTCTTTATTAATTGGCATAAACAATACATCTGCTAAATCGCCAATACCTGTTCCACTTAGTGCTAAGTGACTAAAACCAGCTGCTATTGAATCGGAATAGTGGTATCCAGAGCACCAATCCCATTTACTAATACCGTTTACAGGAGTTACTTGAAGCATTCCAAAAGGAACAGTGGCTCCAGGATAGGTATGCCCATGACCTCCAGTACCTATATAAGGGTCAACATAGATGGTGTTTTTTGATTTGGATTCTACTATTTTTTTTTCTTCTTTTTTACAAGAAATAAATGCTGATGCGACTAGAATTATAAATATGTAATTTTTTAACATTGGCTAAACCGTGTTCTATTATAAAAAATAAATATCCTTATTTTTATTTGAGTGGTTAAGTATTTTAGACTAATAACAGTAATGCATAGCTAAACAACGGAAAATTAACTATTCCATTTAACACAAATTGAGCTTACAGCATTTAACTAATAAAAGTCAATTATTCTTAAAATGTAAGTATTATTTTTCTTATAAAAAAGAATTTCTAAGCATTAATAAAAAGCGGTAATGATATAAAAAAAGTTATCATTTTAAACCTCAATTATTTAAAGCAATAAAAGTATCAGTTATGGTTAGATTATTAGTAGATTTTGGCAATATATATGCATAGTTTTATATCGCAAGTTTTGATTATGTTTGAGTTAGTCACATAATTTTATCTTATCGCGTTAATTGTTTATCTAGTTAGTTTAAGGGGCAAATGTTTTTTGCCCTTTATTTTTTTAACAACTCTAAGACACTTAGTACTGGTCTGTGGTCTGATGCAATTTTTTCTTCAATTACTTTTCTTTCAAGGACACGCCAACTATTAGCTGGCCTAAAAAGGATATAGTCAATCTTAGCTTTAGGATTTTCAGCGGGCGAAGTTGGTATGCTTTCTGTAAATGAAGGTTGCCATTCTTTAAACAAAATTTTCATAGTTTCACTTTCTGGTATTGCATTCAAATCTCCAGCTAAAATAGTTGGGGTACTATCTTTTGAAAAAATAGTATTTAACTGGTTTGCTTGATTTATCCTGTCGGTTTCATCTTCTGTATGGTCCAAATGTGTACCAACAAATTTAATAGTATCACCACTTCTCAATGACACATTTACTTCTAATGCAGCTCTAGGCTCTTTACCTTCTCTTGCAACCAGTGCATAATTTTTTGTATTTAAAAAAGAAAAAGTTGATAATACTCCTTCGCCATACTCACCACCATCAAATGCCATGGCTTTTCCAAAAATAGCTTGCATTTTTGTACGCAACCCTAATTCGGTTACTAAATCCATTTTTAAAACTCTGTTGGTTTTAAAATCTACTTCTTGCAATGCAACCAAATCTGGTTTAGTATCACTAATAATTTTTGCCAATAAATCTAAATCAAACTGTTTTTCTGCGGCTACAGTCTCTCCGTGATAAATGTTATACGTTAATATACGAACCACACGTGATGAGTCTACTTCTGTCTGTGCTGTTAAACTTGCACTATTGAACATAATGAAACTAAGAATACATAACTGATAGACGCTTTTTTTTAATAAATACATTTGTTCTTGAATTTGTTTATTATTTAGGTTTAATGGTATATAAAGTTGAAAACTGTTTTTATTTTATAATTTAAACTCAGCAAATACGGGGTAATGATCTGACAAATAATACGTCTCCTCTTTATTTAACACCTCTGACGTTATACACTTTTCGGCTAAAAATGGTGACACTAAAATATAATCTATCCGTGTAGATTTTTTAGGACGTCCCTCCCCTTTCTTTTCTTCAAAAATTTGTGTTGGACAACTCACTTTATCATCCCATGAGCTAGCGAATTTTTGTGTAACATCTATTAAAGGGTGTCCTAAAAACATTCCTATTACACCATACTCCAGCTCACCAAGTAATAGATTCTTCACATGCCTGTGTTGCTCTTCAGCTGCTTTTTTGCTTTCTATGAGTTCATTTCTATTTTTGTATAAATGAGCATCAAAAGGTGACAAGGCATTAAAATCGCCTAAAACCATGTACTTATCCTGATTTTTTGAAAGGTTTAATAGCTTATTTAAAATAATTTTAGCTTCCTCCTTCCTTTTTTGGTGGCTAAATGGCGAAAAATGAATTACAAAAAAATCAATTTCACCAATTTTACAATGTAACGCCCCATGATGCATAGCTTCCAATATTTTTTCTTTCACTCCAATTGGCTTATTGGATGTTATACCAACAGAGTAGCCTGATGTCTTTAAAATTTCCGCGTAATCATGTCCCCATTTTTTAGCATCTTTTTGTAATTGTTCTTGAGTATAGCCACACAATTCTTGTAAAGCTAATACGTCTGGTTTTTTAGTATTTATCCAATTCACAAATTTAGCCTTGCGATCTATATCTTTTCCCCAGTCAAAACCATTCCATATGTTATAAGTAATAACTTTTAAAGAGTTCGCATCTTGAGCGTAGCATTTGTTTTTACAGATAGGAAGTACAACCAAACATGCAAGTATTAAAATTACTCTGAAGGTTTTTGAACTCATTTTATTATTTTAAAATTTCCAATGGCATATAAAGTAATCGAATAATTGAAAGCTTTAGTTAACATTAGTTAATTGTTAATAATTTTTCTGTCAAAACATTCAATGTGTTTTTAGCATCTTTAAGCATCCTTTCTAAATCATCTGGCTTCGTCGTTATATTAAATTTAGCAACTACATCATTCAAATAGTCAAGCTCATCCAACATATTATTGGCTTTTAATTCTTTGCGAAGAATTGTTATTTTTTCAGCATCTTGAATACCTTCTCTCAATTTCTCAAAACGAATAGAACTACGGTTTTCAGGGTACACTATGTAAGTATCTCCTGCAGGCCATGCTCTAAATCGAGAATCTTGCAAAGGGTTTTCTACCCAACTATTATACGCCCAACGTAAAAATCCATCAAAATCGGCTGCTATGGTATACCAACCAATAAACACCCCTTCTGCTGGTGGTGAGAAAGTAAAAGTATTTGGAAATCCATCTGAACAACAAACATAGTGAGTACTCACATGTCCTTTCTCTCTTCTTTCTATTAAATCTTCTTCATCTACTGGGTGTCCAAATGCTACTGACATATCTTTTAGTTCGTTAGGGTATAACTTATAACTCTTATGATTATCAGCAAAGGATACGCCAAATTCTGGGGCGTATTGATTAAGCAACTTTAGCATCGCTTTCATTTCATCTGGACCGCGTTCGTCCATAGCTATTCTAGTAATTTTACTCCAGCCTTTTTCAACTAAATGTTTTTTAAAGGCTTTTAAAAAGGGAACCCACAATTCTTCATATGCTTTTGTTCCTGGAGGTGCTTTTATTTTTATTTCTTTATTTTCTGCTTCATCAAAATAATAAAACTCATTGCCCCAAGGCACCATAGAGTAGCAACTAATCTGTTTTTTTATTCCCAAACTCATCATAAACTCTACCCAGTTATCAAAAACAGTAAAATCATATTGCCAAGTATCATCAATATTTTTTTTCCAATCGACCATGGCTTCAAATTGATCGAAGGTCTGCCCTCCCCATGGGCGTTTATTTAACGATACTGTTATTACTTTTTGTCCTGCATTTGCTAAGCGTTTCATTAACGGTTTTAGTAAGTCCCAATGCTTTTGAGACCAAGGTTCAACATTATGAAAACGTGAAACAGCATAAGGGTTTTGCCATAAGTCTAAATGAAACTTCCAATCAGTTCCGTTAGGTAAAACTTTATTAATAACTTTTAAATTGAACTCGAATATTTTACTTTCTTGTCCTTCTATGTTAACAGTTATCATACTTTTATATGATGTCGCTTTTGCATTTGCAGGTACATCAATAGTAATCCAAACTGGCCGAGTTTCTTTGGCCTTTATTTTATACGAATTTATAGGGTCAAAACCATCTGCTGCTAACGAAGATGCAAAATTTTCTGGTTTTCTATAACCACAACCACCAGCAAATTCATCAGTAATAATATACTTTACAAAATTAATTTCTGCGTTGTTGCTTGAAATTTTATCTCCTTTTTCAGAAATAAAGTCTGTAATTTTTATCTCTACATTATTTATAGAATCGTTACTCCAAAGTACTAATTGAGTGGAAACACGTTCCCCTTTCCAAGCAGTTTCTAAACATGTGTTTGCCTGTTCTATTTTTGGTATTTCGCTTTTCACAAAACGTACACCTGTAGGTACTATTGAAACTTGTAACCCTTTACTAACTAAAGACCAATTCTCTTCTTTGTTTGGTGATGGATCTTTTGGTTCTTCAAAAGTTTGAGCAACTACAATTGCTCTTTTTTGCTGGCAACTTACAATTAAATTAAAACATAAAATAAATGATAATATGTACTTGAACATAGGAAAAAAAATCTTATTTAAATATTACTAATTACCTCTTGATTATCAGGCCAAGGAACTTGTTTATTTGTGTTTGTCTGTATTGGCATTTGAGCACTTACACTTCTTAAATAATTTGATAATTCTATTGCCAGTACTTTAAGTTTTTCTTTTTCTTTAAACGCCAAATTTGTTGTTTCACCAATATCGTTAGCTATGTTAAATAATTCGAAATGATTATCTAAATGATAGTAAATCAATTTCCAATCGCCTTTTCTTATTGTACTTGAGGCTCCAATTCCTGGACCAGTTGGCCCCCAATTATTTGGATAATGCCAAAACAAAGCCCTATTATTATTATTTTTATCCTTGCCTTTTAATGTTGAAGCAAAACTCTGTCCATCAACTTTTTGAACAGTTTCATAATTTTCAATTCCTGCAAGCTCAATAATAGTTGGAAAAAAATCTTCAATGATAACAAAATCATTAGTTACCGAGTTTGCCTTAGTTTTTCCTGGCCACTTTACAAGCATTGGCTCTCTAATACCTCCTTCGTGAGCAGATCCTTTTCCGCTTGATAAAGGTTTATTGTGAGTATGCCTTTCGCCTCCACGAGCTAAAGCACTTAAACCTCCATTATCAGACATAAATAAAATAATAGTATTATCAGCAATATTTTTTTTATCGAGATAATCCATTAAATCACCTAGACTTTTATCCATTCCTTCAACCATTGAAGCATATTTGGCTTCAATAGAATTAAGCCCTTTATCTATATATTTTTGTTCGTATCTTGAATCTCCTTGAATAGGTGTATGCACTGCATAATGAGCCATATACAAATAAAACGGTTTTTCACTCTCAATTGCTTTATCCATTGCTAAAATAGATTCTTGAGTTAAAGCTTCTGATAAAAAAATATCTTTATGGTGATATTTTTCTAAACCAGGAACATCCCATATACTACTTTTATTAGCATCTTTTTTAAAGCCTTTTACTCCATAATAACTTCCTGGTGCACCAGCTGCATGCCCAGCAATGTTAATATCGAATCCTAAATTTATTGGGTTTTCTCCAGGGGTATCTAAAGCGCCGAAATGTGCTTTGCCTGTATGAATAGTTAAATAACCATTCTCTTTAAGAATTTGAGGTAATGTAGTAACATGTGTTGATCGCTCAATAGTATCTGTAGGTTGAATACCATTCAAATTCCACTCTGGCATTAATAATCCCTTTGGCGGTTTAACTTCAGAAATTCCTCTTCTTAAAGTCCAATTTGTTACCCGATGTCTTGCTGCATTCATTCCAGACATCAAACTTACCCTTGTTGGCGAACACACAGCAGTAGCATATGCTTGTGTAAACTTCATTCCTTGCTCTGCAAGGCGTTCCATATTTGGTGTATGATAAAGATTATTCAATGCTGTTTTTTCTTTCCAAAAAGGCACAGATGTATCTTGCCAACCCATATCATCAACCATAAACAAAATGATATTAGGTCTTTCTTTAATAGCTTTTTCTTCTTTTTTATCAGATTTACAGGAAATGAAAGCAATAAAAAAGAAAAGAAGTATTGCAATTCTATTTGATATTTTAATCATAAGCTTTCAAGTTTTCTTTTTATTCAACATCTTTATAATAGTTGATTCCTAAACTATCCCAATGCTTCTGTATTTTTTTAAGGGCCTGTTTAAAGCTTTTATAATCTTTATTTTCTAATGCCGTCCATCCAACTTCTGCAAATGCCGCAATTCTAGGAAATGTTTGCCTCTCAACATCCTTATTTGTAGGCGTCCATTCGCTCCACATTTGGCAACCTAAACCATAAACATTGTCGTGATATTTCTTATCTAGGCCTTTTGGAATAGGGTTAAAATCATAAGCTTTTTCTAAACTAATACTCTTATACCCATAATCTAGATATGTATTACTATGTAATGAATTTACAATACCGTAACCTTTTTCAGCTGCTTGGGTTGCTAAATCTAAATTTCCTTTCCAAAAATGAACAACTACATTTTTAGCCAACTCTGTTTCTGCTTCTTGATCATGTTTTTTTTCTTCAAAACCTTTATGAATGTTAATTCCCATGATTTCATTCCATCCCATCATACGCCTGCCATTAGCTTCTATAAATTTTGAGATATCATTTGTAAAAGCAATTTGTAAATCGGCAGGTGTTTTAATACCATGCTCTTTCATGTATTCTTGAACATGTTTTGCATCTTCCCACGATTTATAACCCACTTCATCACCGCCGATATGAATAACTTTAGATGGAAATAACTCAAATAATTCGGTTAAAACATCTTTAATGAATTGAACAACTTCTGGCTTAGTTACATCGTAATTATCATAATGCCTACCAAATTTAACCGGGACATTAATATCTTTCCCTGCAGTTCCCAACCAAGTATAAGCAGCTATTGCAGCACTAGAATGTCCAGGCATTTCAAATTCTGGAACTATAGTAATATTCCTTTCTTCAGCATAAGCAACAATATTTTTTATTTGTTCTTGGGTATAGAAACCTCCATGTGGCTTACCTGAAGTTTTACCGCTTTTCCATGTTTCAATTTCACTATCAGTTCTAAATGCTCCAACTTTAGTTAATAATGGGTATTTTTTTATTTCTATTCGCCACCCAGCATCATCTGTTAAATGCCAATGAAACACATTCATTTTTAACAATGCCATTTGGTCTAGCATTTGTTTTACAAACTTTTCGCCATGAAAATAGCGAGACTCATCCAACATATAAGCTCTCCATTTAAAACGAGGTTTGTCTTTAATGTTTGCTGTAGGTATTAAGTATTTAATTTCACTTTTCTCTTCTGAAATTTCTTTTGACAGTAGTTGTTTTATTGTTTGAATACCATAGAAGAAACCTTCATACCCATTAGCACTAACAGTTATTTGTTTTGGATCAATATTTAAATCATACGCTTCATCATTAAGAGTTGTATCTAATTTAAATACAATATCTGCAGTTTTTTTATCAGTTTTTTGAAGATTTATTTTTATTGAATCTTTAATTGATGTAATAAAATAATCACTTCCTTTTTTTGCTGCTTTAGTATCACCATATACGGTCATGTCATTCTCTAATAAAAATGAAAATTCACCTAAAACAACTGAAGATGGTTGAGGAAGTATTGCTATTTCTGATTCTGAGAATGTCTTATTTTTTTCATTACAACTATTTAATAAAATAAAGACAAAAGTTAAACGATAGATTGCTCGCATATTTTAAGGTTAAAATTGAATAATTTATTAGTGTGCTCGAACACAAATCTAATGTTATTTTTTAAATTTTTATAATATTATCTTGTATATAAATAAAATTAATTGTCAAATATAGCGGATGTATACATTGCTAACCACAAATTTATTAGCCTTTAGTGATACTTTTTTATGATAATAATAATTTCGAGATGAGTTACTATTACATATAATGCTATAAAAAAATAAACTATTAAACTCTACAATAATAAGTTTATTCATTTTTTAATAATTGAAAACTAGTTACGACAAAACCATGATCAGAAGGATAAGTTATTTCTTTATCATTTATTTTAATAGGCTTATTAAAGAAGGCATTATAGGTTTCAGATTTTATAGCCTTTAACTTAGAACCTTTATAAAAAATATAATCAATTCTATGAGAATCAACTTTACCTTCAGCATCCCATGTAATTCCTGGGTGTGTTATAGGGTTAGGATTCATAGCTCTATAAGAATCAATAAATCCAATTTCTTCTAAAACCTTTGTAGCTCTCCAAGGTACAACCAAATTATTATGTAATGCTTTGGTTTTTTCATTCCAATCTAAGTGCGAAGGCGTATTCATATCTCCTGCAAAAATCATTGGTATTAATTCTGACTCTTTAGCATACTGTTTAATATAAGGCAATACTTTTTGAATCATTTCATTACGCTTTCCATTTTTTTCCCACTCTAGCAACTCTTTAACAGTTTTCCCCATTTTATCGGGCTCATTGTCCCATGGTAAATAATGAAACCAATTAGAAAAAAATCTGATTTTTTGATTATCTATGATAATATCCCTTCCTCCCAAATAAAAAGGATATTCTGTATCAATACGTTCTCCAAAAGGAAATTTTGAAAAAATTGATAGGTTAGTCCTTTTATCATCCAAAGGAGTTCCTTCTGGAGCTATTAAATGAAAGTTATACCCTAAAGCTTCTGCAATTTCTTTCCCAGATCCATATGTTTCTATCATCAAAATAACATCTGGATTTATCTCTCGTATAATCTCAATAGCCTTTTCTCTTCCCTTAGGAATATCATTTGCACCATGTAATATATTCCATGCCATTACCTTGAAGGTAAAAGGGCTAGTTTCTTTACAATTTGTAATAAAAATAGCTAATAACAATAAGAAAAGTAATCGCATAATAATAAAATTTAATTTTATAAGAATCTAAAAGTAAAGATTTTTAATTTATCAATATTTAAACAAAAAAGTTATTGAGCAACCTAATTCACTAGGGTTGATGTGAAATTGTTAATTTTACATAATTGCATTTCATCGATTTTTTTTGCGTTTCATGGAGTTTTTTTAATTATTATTATATATTAGCCGCATAAAAATTCATTAAAAATCCCAAGTCTGATGAAAAAAATTACTCTCCTAAGTTTGATACTTTTTTTAATAGTACAACTTAGTTACTCTCAAAAAACAAATAGACAAAAAGCAGAAGATTATCTGAATCAAAAAGGCGAAGTTTGTTTTAGATTTAAAGCAAATAGCCCTTCGCAATTTAAAGAACTATCAACTTTTCTTAGCTTAGGCCATAGAGAAGTAGATATAAATACATTAGAGGTTGAAGCTTACGCTAACAGAGAAACTTTTAACAAATTTTTACAGTATGGTTTATCATATCAAGTAAATCTTAGCGATAATGAATTACAATTTAACCCTCATGAAGCAGGAAAATCTGCTCTAAGCAAAGGAGGAACTACATCTAAAGCATTAGCTTGGGATACTACTTGGGATGCTTATCCTACGTATAGCGAATACGTTGCAAAAATGAATTATTATGCAACCACTTTTTCATCTATTTGCTCCATACAATCTATAGGCACAACTCAAAACGGTAGAGAATTACTAGTTCTTAAAATTTCAGATAATGTGGGAACTAAAGAAGCTGAACCAGAATTTTTCTATACATCTTCAATGCACGGAGATGAACTAGCAGGTTATCCTTTAATGTTAAGATTAATAGATTATCTTTTAAATAATTACGGTTCGGATACAGAAGTTGATAATATTATAAATAATACTGAAATATATATCAATCCACTAGCAAATCCAGATGGAACTTATGGTTCTGCAGGTAGCAATACAATAGGAAGTCCAACAAGAGCAAATGCAAGTGGACAAGATTTAAACAGGAATTATCCTGACAATGAAAATATTGGGAGAATAAATAGTGGAGCTGGAAATACTAGCCGATTACATGTTAATAGCACTGGTGGTGTTTATGAAGAAGAAACTAAAGCTTTCATGAATTTTGAAGCCACAAAAAACTTTGTGCTTTCTGCTAATTTTCATGGTGGGGTTGAGCTAATGAATTATCCTTATGATAATACCTATACTGAACATGCTGATCATGATTATTATGAGCACATAAGTGTGGAATATGCTAACCAAGCTCAAAACGACAGTGATGCTCTTGGTGACTTTACTTATATGACCGTTGATTACGATTCAGGAACTTATCCTAGTCCTGGTGTAACTCATGGAGCAACTTGGTATGTTGTATATGGAGGCCGTCAAGATTATATGAACTACTATAGACACGGTAATGAAATAACAGTAGAGCTTTCTGATACAAAATACTTACCAGGCTCATCATTACCTAACTATTGGACATACAACAAACAAGCTTTTCTAAACTACATGAAACAGGTTAATAATGGAATTCACGGTATTGTAACCAATACGCAAGGAGAACCTGTTGTAGCGAAAGTATTTATATCTGGTCATGACAACAAAAACTCATGGGTAACTTCAAATGAAGAACATGGAGATTACTATAGATTAATTAAAGCTGGTACTTATAATGTAACTTTTGAAGCTGCTGGATATGTAAGTCAAACTGTAAGCATCAGTGTAACAGATAACGCTAAAACCACTAGAAATATAACTATGGTTTCTAACACTCCTGAGCCTACAGTATCAGACGTTAGTACTTGTATCTCAGAACCTGTTACAATTAATGCTTCTGGAAGTGGAACAATTAATTGGTATGAAAATATTAATGACATTACACCTACTCATACTGGTGCCAGCTATACAACACCTGCATTAGCTAGTACTACATCTTATTTTGTAGAAGATGATATTGTATCTTATAATGTAGGCAGTACAAATAACAACACTAATGGTACTTTTTCTAATGGTACTAGATATTTAATTTTTGATACCTCAGAAATTACTCACTTAAAACAAGTTACAGTTAATGCAAATCAAGCCGGAGAGTTTGAAATTCAAATACAAGATAGCTCAGGAAATATGATAGATTCTAGAGTTATTTTAATTTCTAGTGCTGGAGTACAAACTGTTGATTTAGATTTTATAATTCCAATAGGCAATGATTTAAGACTAACAGCAGTAGAGCTATCTAGTGGTTTTTCTCTTTGGAGGAATACAAGTGGACTAACTTATCCATATACTAATGGTAGTGTTTCAATAAAAAATAGTAGTGACGGAACTGGTTCATATTCTTACTTTCATAACTGGTTAATTCAAGGGATGAAAAGTTCTAGAAAAGAAGTGGTAGTAACTGTTATTCCTAGCGCTTCTGTTCCAACCAATATTGTTGCTTCTAATATAGGAATAACAAGTTCAACAATTAGTTGGGATCCTACAGGATCTAGCTATGATTACCGATACCGCGTGGTAGGTTCCCCTACTTGGACAACAGTTAACACATCAAATGTTAGCGAAGACTTAACTAGTTTAACTCTTAATACACAATATGAAGTTCAAGTTAGAAGTAACTGTGGTGGTAGTTCATCTAGTTACAGTAGTTCAACTAATTTTACAACTCTTGATTGTACAGCACCAGCTAACATAGTAGCATCTAATATAACTGCAACAAGCGCAACAATTAATTGGGACTCTACAAGTAGTTCTAGTTATGATTATAGATATCGTGTAGTTGGTTCTCCAACTTGGACAACAGTTAATACAACAAATACTAGCGAAAATCTAACTAGTTTAACTTTAAATACGCAATATGAAGTTCAAGTAAGAAGTAACTGTGGTGGTAGTTCCTCAAGCTACAGCAGTTCGACAAATTTTACGACTCTAAATACAGTAACTCTGCATGAAGGATATTTTGAAACAGGTTTAGACAATTGGACATTAACTAGTAATGCTCTTCATTATACATCAGGAGCTAACGCATATGAAAATGATAATGCTTTACGTATACGAAATTCTAATGGTATTATAACTTCAGAAACTTTTAATTTAACTACTTATAGCTCTGTAGATATAAGCTTCTACTACTACCCTAAAAACATTGAAAGCAGTAAAAGTTTTTCGCTTCAGTTTTATGATGGCTCTAGTTGGATAAATATAAAAACTTATGTTTCTGGGACAGACTTTACTACAAATACATCCAATCACAACGGTAGTACAACAAATTTTTATTCTGCAAGTGAGTCTATAGATGATGGTGTCACTTATGCATTTAATTCAAGTAGTCAATTTAGATTTGTAAATAGTGGTACTGCAAATAATGATCAAATCTTCATTGATCAAGTCATTATTATTGGTTCTGTAAGTTGTTCTAAGCCTGCTGATGATGTCACTAATGCAACTATATGTTCTGGAGAAACCTACGTATGGGCTGCTAACGGATTAAGTTATACAA
>NZ_MDVN01000016.1 GCF_002741945.1 Gaetbulibacter sp. 4G1 | reverse complement strand
TTCAAACGGACCCCCGGTTAAAGTACCACCCTTGGGTTGGTTTCTTATTACCTCTATAGGATTGGATAAATCGTAATCTCCAACTATATCGGAGGCATTGTTCCCCATAACTGCACCTTCTAACTCTCCATTAAAACTTAAATGCCACACTAAGCATGTCCCAGCTCCTGCACCATCAAAGTCTACTACATATGGGCTTGGTGGTAATCCTAAAATATTCCCCTCACTATCAGTTACTACCCATTGTGAGTTTGATCCTGTATTGCCTTCTAATGTAATGGCACCCTCTGGAATATTATCAGCAGCTCCATCTCCTACACAATATTCAAATGGACCACCTGTTAAAGTACCTCCATCAGCTACAACTGAATTTCTAACCACTTTTATCGGATTAGATAAACTATAACACCCTACTAAATCTGATGCATTGTTTCCCATTGCAGCACCTTCTAAATCACCATCAAAACTTAAATGCCATACTAAACATGTGCCTGCCCCTGCACCATCAAAATCTACTACATATGGACTCGGAGGTAAACCTAAAATGTTCCCCTCACTATCAGTTACTACCCAT
>NZ_MDVN01000015.1 GCF_002741945.1 Gaetbulibacter sp. 4G1 | reverse complement strand
TTCAAACGGACCCCCGGTTAAAGTACCACCCTTGGGTTGGTTTCTTATTACCTCTATAGGATTGGATAAATCGTAATCTCCAACTATATCGGAGGCATTGTTCCCCATAACTGCACCTTCTAACTCTCCATTAAAACTTAAATGCCACACTAAGCATGTCCCAGCTCCTGCACCATCAAAGTCTACTACATATGGACTTGGTGGTAATCCTAAAATATTTCCCTCACTATCAGTTACTACCCATTGTGAGTTTGATCCTGTATTGCCTTCTAATGTAATGGCACCCTCTGGAATATTATCAGCAGCTCCATCTCCTACACAATATTCAAATGGACCACCTGTTAAAGTACCTCCATCAGCTACAACTGAATTTCTAACCACTTTTATCGGATTAGATAAACTATAACACCCTACTAAAT
>NZ_MDVN01000014.1 GCF_002741945.1 Gaetbulibacter sp. 4G1 | reverse complement strand
TGTAATCAACTGGACTTTTGATGATGGTAATGGAAACTCGATTGTTGTTCCACAAAATGTAATTGTTGATGATGTAACTGATCCAGATACGCCTACTCTTGCGGATGTAACAGGGGAATGTTCTGCTACAGCTACAGCGCCTACAACTAACGATAACTGTTCTGGTTCTATTACTGGAACCACTACTGATCCGTTAACATATACTACTCAAGGAACATTTGTAATCAACTGGACTTTTGATGATGGTAATGGAAATTCGATTGTTGTTCCACAAAATGTAATTGTTGATGATACTACTGATCCTACTGCTCCAACGCTTGCAGATTTAACTGGAGAATGTTCAGTAACAGCTACGGCTCCTACGATTACAGACAACTGTAACGGTACTATAATCACAGGAACTACTACTGATCCGTTAACATATACTACTCAAGGAACTTTTGTTATTACTTGGACCTTTGATGATGGTAATGGAAACAGTATTGATGTTGATCAAAATGTAATTGTTGATGATGTAACTGATCCAGATACGCCTACTCTTGCGGATGTAACAGGAGAATGTTCTGCTACAGCTACAGCACCTACAACTAACGATAACTGTTCTGGTTCTATTACTGGAACCACTACTGATCCATTAACGTATACTACTCAAGGAACATTTGTAATCAACTGGACTTTTGATGATGGTAATGGAAACTCGATTGTTGTTCCACAAAATGTAATTGTTGATGATGTAACTGATCCAGATACGCCTACTCTTGCGGATGTAACAGGGGAATGTTCTGCTACAGCTACAGCGCCTACAACTAACGATAACTGTTCTGGTTCTATTACTGGAACCACTACTGATCCATTAACATATACTACTCAAGGAACGTTTGTGATTAACTGGACTTTTGATGATGGTAATGGAAACTCGATTGTTGTTCCACAAAATGTAATTGTTGATGATGTAACTAATCCAGATACGCCTACTCTTGCGGATGTAACAGGAGAATGTTCGGCAACGGCAACAGCTCCTACTACAACAGATAACTGTTCTGGTTCTATTACTGGAACCACTACTGATCCGTTAACATATACTACTCGAGGAACGTTTGTGATTAACTGGACTTTTGATGATGGTAATG
>NZ_MDVN01000013.1 GCF_002741945.1 Gaetbulibacter sp. 4G1 | reverse complement strand
TAGGTTTTCTGCCCATTTACTAAATCTACATAGTTTAATGTTGGGGTATTGTAGGCCTCTCCTGTGTGTAATAAGGTTCCGCCAGTTAAAGCATCATACCATTGATAAGTACTTCCTGTGCTTCCTCCTCCTACAAATAAACTAAACGTTGCTGATGATCCGCATTGATCTGGTGCAGCTCCAAAAGCTAAAGTAGGTGCTGTGTTTGGAGCATAAGTAGCTGTAACTGGTTGCCTAACACTCTCACAACCATTATACACCTCGCTTACCCAATAACTCTTGGTTTGAGCTGATACCACTACCTGTGTTTGTAAAGGCAAAGAACCATTAAGAATTGTTGGTGTTACTGTAGTATTTCCTGTCTCTGTGGTATACCAC
>NZ_MDVN01000012.1 GCF_002741945.1 Gaetbulibacter sp. 4G1 | reverse complement strand
GTATTGGCATCAAAAGTTACTATCGTTCCATCGGCTGCGGTATGTGTGAAAGTGCCATCGCCATTGTCTTGTAGTATATCAGAATTGGCATTAATCACGTTGATGAGCTCATTATAGATATCTCCTTGATTCTGAATATTTGTGACTACATCTGCAATGACATCTACTGTAATGGTATCTCCATTAGCATTGGTAAACGTATACGTACCATCTCCGTTATTGGTCATTGTAGTGGTATTAGCATCGAAAGTCACTACCGTGCCATCTACAGCAGTGTGTGTAAACGTACCATCGCCGTTGTCTTGTAATACATCTGGGTCATTATTTAGTATATTAACTACATCTTCTTGACTAACTATACGTTGCCATTTTGCCCCATCCCAATAATGGTATCCTGGAGCAATATCTCCAGCAACTGTATTGATATTAAAAACTAAAAGACTAACAACATTGCCGTTAGTAATTGTAGTAGCATCTGTACTACTTGTAAGCGAAATTCTAGGAATTAAAACCCCTTTACTGTTAGATACTACATCTAATTGGGATGAGTTATCTGGCAAAGGTGTTCCTACACCTACTTGCGCATAGGTAGTTCCTATAGTTATTAAGAACAATAGCGTAATTATTTTTTTCATAATGCGTTGTTAAAAAATTATTTTCATTAAAGGTTTAAAAGGCAAAGAGCCTGTGATAATAGCAATGGCAAAGAAATAATGATTTGTTGGGCTATGTAAACGCCATGTAATAAATGAGCTTATACAGAAATAAGTGTTCTATTATTGAAATAAGTGGAAAAACAGAGAAAAATACGTGGTATTTATCTTATGTAAAACTTTTTTAAAGATTTAATTTTTATTACTAACGCTCCTTAAATACGCTACATAATTTGTAAAAACTTGCAAAGCGCTTCATACCTTCTTACTGATACCTTTAAAGAAACTCCATTTCTTAAAGTGCAAGAAATACTAGGCAAAGTATCAATTCTTGATACAAAGTTTAAGTTTACTAAATACTTATGATGAATTCTAAAAAATTGAAATTTGCTTAATCGCTTCTCGTAAGCACCTAAGTTCTTACTCGATATTTTTAATTCGCTATCAACCGAAGTGAATTGTGTGTACTTACCTTGTGCTTCACAATACATCACATTTTTAATGTCTATAAATTCAATTTTTTTAAACATAGGAATAGCGAGAATGGTATTAATTTTTTTGGTATGCTGTTGTTGATCAAAACCATAATAACTTTTAATTTTTGATATCGCTTTTATTAAAGCTTCTCTAAAATCTTCCTCTTTAATAGGCATCAACAAGTAATCTATTACATTATATTTAAGAGCAGTTAAAGCGTATGCATCACTACTAGATAAAACTATAGTTTGAAAATCTACGATACCACAATTATCAAAAAAATAGTTAATATCATTCTTATTGGATATTGCATTTAATATAACTAAATGAGGCTTTCTAGCTTTTAAAAGATTTATTCCTTCATTAAAAGAATTTGTTACGCAAAGAGCTTGTTTATCTACAAAACTGTTATTAAGATATCTCCTAATTACCCTATCATTAACTTTATTCTTATTAATTAAGAGAATTCTGTACATTTAAAATTTGCTTTTGTAAGAAGTTTATTTTTTAATAAAAAGCACAGGTAAAAAAAATCAAAACCCTAAAAATCAATGATTTAAACAAATTAAAACGCTAACCTTTTAGTATCAAATGTCATCATTATACTTGGAGTATATAAACAAAAAGTAATAAGTGTAGCTATACACAAACAAGTGTACCTTATATGGAATATGTGTGAAAAACACTTCATTGTTTGAAGGCAGAAGTGTCATTAAGGTGTAAGTTTTTAATCTATAAAACACATAAAGTGATCAATTATAATTACTAAATTTCTTTATAATTAATACTTTGTTTTATATTCTTTTAATCCCTATATTTAAATCGCAACTAAATTGTTTTTAAAAATCTCTCTAAACTTAAATGTTAAGCCTTAATAAATAAACTTTAATTATTTTTTATTTGCTTACTTTTTTGTTTGTAATTACTTTACATAAACCTATAATATCTAAGTTAATTAAACACATACATTTTAAAAACAATTTCTTAAGTGGAATCTCTAGGTTATACCTAAGGCTCTAAATTTGTCAAAAAATAATTATCTTTTGTGACATAATTATCATCATTGTGTCAAAAGGAATAACTTAACCCCTAAAATTTGCTATGAGACAAGCTAAAACCCTAATTGTTGATGACGAGAAAAAAAACATTAAATTACTAGAACACTTTATTAAAACCTATTGCCCAAACATTAAAATAGTTGGGAAAGCTTCTACAAGAAAAGACGCTATTAAACTTATAAATGAAAAAGAGCCTGAGTTAATTTTCATGGATATTATTTTAGATGCAGGTACAGGTTTTGATGTTTTAGAAACCATTAAACACTCAAAATATAAAGTCATTTTTGTATCATCTTATAGTGAGTATGCCATTAAAGCATTTAAGTTTAACGCTATAGATTATATTTTAAAACCTATAGCTATAGAAGAATTGATTTTGGCTGTTAACAAGGCTTATGAAGATATTGAAAATGAATTATTTACATTACCAGATCAAGTACAAAATTTGTCTGGAGCTTTTATACAGAATATCCCTCTTGATTTTATAGCGATTTCTTCAATTAACAAAATTGAATTTGTTAAATTAAATGATATAATTTATTTAAATTCTGAAGGCAGGTACACTGTTTTTAATCTTGTTAATAATCAAAAAATAGTAGCTTCCAGAAATATTGGTGAGTTTGAAAATATTATTAACGAAAATGATTTTTTTAGAATTCATAATAGCTACATAGTAAACTTAAAGCATGTCGAAAAAATCACTAAAGTAGATGGTAATTATTGCGAAATGTCTAATAAAGAATCGCTTCCTATTGCTAGAAGAAGGCAGGAGCAATTAAATCGATTTCTACGTATCAAATAATTTCATATTAATCAAACTATTTATTCTGCCGTACTACATTATTGCTACTAGAATAAAAACTATTAAGCAAATAGCTGTACTCGTATGTGTTATATAAGTTTATTAAACAGTTATAAATTTTAAATTCGTTTTCCAAATCATTTTTTGAAGATAACGACTCTAAGAATGAATAGATTTCTCTACTACACAATTGAGCTTGACTTTTTAAATTTATATTAGAATATGGTTCTTTATTTATTATATCTGTATTAAAGACTTTTCTAAATACTCCAAACCAAGAATTTGATTTTGATTTTTTAAAAATACCTTGTATTAATTCATCATCAAAGTAAGGCTCGCTGGTTGTTTCTATAAACTCAAAATATTTATTGAATTGATATTTTATTACGAACTCTTCACTTTCATCAAATTGAATAAATGAGTTTTTCAAAAAAAGATCTGCATCGCATGTATTAACAAAGCTAATAACGTGCTTTGTTAATTTCGCTTTAGAAAACTTTTTTTTCTCTCTACTATTATACTCATCAAGAATTTGATGTGCATAATCGGAGGCATTATTTATTATTTTACGTTCTAAAAAATCATTTTTATTTAGAATATTTTCTTTAAAAGAAATGCCTATAATTTTGAACCAATCGTTCAATTTAAACATACCTTCTATTTGCCTTTTTAACTTTAAAGTAAAAGAACGATTGTCATAAAATAAAATTATTTCTTTAATCGAATATCCGTAAGCGTATAATTTTAAAAAGTTAAGTTGCTCTTCATTTAGTTCTTTATCAAATGTTTGTACCATACATAAATTTTAGGGAGGGGCCAGATAATTTTGCTAGGAATTATTGATTATTGCTATTAATCATTAACTGTATAAATAAAAAAATCTATTTACTTAGCTAAAGTATCATAACATAGTACTTAAGCAGGAGCATAAATTAATAAACGTAACATATTATGTAATAAGTGGTGTTTTATGTAGTTTAATCTGATAAATTAAGAAGTTTTATATAAAAAAATGGCTGTTAGCTAACCTTAAAAGCTACAAAACCCTATTAATCTGAAGATTAATAGGGTTTTTGTTGTAATTGATATTAATAATTTTGTCGGGGTGGCAGGATTCGAACCTGCGACCTCCGCGTCCCAAACGCGGCGCGATAACCGGGCTACGCTACACCCCGAATTATGGTTATCTTTATTGGGATGCAAATATACTTTTTTTATTGATTGTACAAATGATTTATATCTAAATATTTAACAAATATTAAAGCTTTATAATTCTTTAAAAATGATAATTTAGCATTTCAATGTATTATCAATACCTAAACGTGTATTTTTCTAAAAAGATATTTTTCTTAATAACAATTTTTCAATCTACTTTTTCAAGTTTCGGGCAAATAGAAAGCAATAAAATAATTGATAGCGGAAATGGGACTCCTTTGTCTAATGTTATAGTTATAAATACTAAAACTCATGATAGTGTTGCTACTAATTTAAATGGCTATTTTAAAATTTTAAATTCTGGAAATTTTCTTATCAAAAAAAGAGGATATCAAGAAAAAGTTGTTGAATTGAAACATGATGTATATAACATTATCCAGTTAAGTATTAATCCTTCTGAATTAAATGAAATAATAATTAACTCTAAGCATCTTCCAAAAAAATTAAAGAGAGCGACAGCATCAATACATATTGTCTCATCAAAAGATATTAACCGATCAAATCATATTAACTTTAACAATACACTAAATAGAGTCCCTGGTGTTTTTATGCAAAGTGGAGCCTTAAATACCAATCGTATTACTATTAGAGGCATTGGTTCAAGAAATTTATTTGGAACTGCAAAAATTAGAGCTTATTTTAAAGATATTCCATTAACAAATGGCACTGGAGAAACGTCTATTGAAGATTTCGAGTTAACTTCTATATCACGTATAGAAATTATTAAAGGAGCTACCTCAAGTATTTACGGTGCTGGCCTTGGTGGTACAATTAATATAATACCAGAAAATGCGCTTTTAAATCAATCTAGCTTAAATACTGAATTATCCATTGGTTCTTTTGGGTTAATAAAAGGCTCCATAAATGCTAATTTTGGAGCTAAAAAGAATAGTTTTAAAGTAGTTTATAGCAATACACATAGTGATGGATATCGTGAAAACAATGAGTATAATAGACAAAATTTCAATTTGTTATCTAATCATTTTTTAAGTAAAAAAGATGAATTATCTTTCCTTTTGAGTTACATAGATTTAAAAGCTTTCATTCCAAGTTCGATTAATGAGAATTCCTATTTAAATAGTCCAAAATCAGCTGCCTTTACTTGGAAACAAGCTCAGGGTTATGAAGATTCTAAGCATGGTGTTTTTGGTGTATCTTGGAATCATCAGTACAGCAATAAATTAAAACAAATTACAAGTATTTTTACCTCTTTTAGAAACTCTTATGAGCCTAGGCCTTTTAATATTCTAGAAGAAAATACTACGGCTTTTGGTATAAGGAGCAGACTACTAAGTTATTCTAAAGTATTTAATAAAAATTTAAATTGGACATTAGGTTTAGAGCTTTTTAAAGACAATTATAAAAGTAGGACTTTTGATAATTTATATGAAACAATTCCTATAGGGTCTGGTAGTATTGAAGGAGATAAGTTATCAGATTTTAAAGAAAAACGAAATTATTACAATGCTTTTTTTGAAGCCAATTATGAAGTTTCAAAAAAAACAACTATTACAATTGGCTTGAACCTAAACGAAACAGCATATGATCTAAAAGATAGATTTCCCTTTTCTGAATCTAATGTAGATCAGTCTGGAAAGTTTAAATTCAAAAGCGTGATATCTCCTAAACTTGGTATATCTTATTTATTTTCAAAAAGCTCAAGTTTCTTTACTAGTATTAGTCATGGGTTCTCACCCATATCGCTTAATGATACTTTATTACCAGATGGGCAAATTAACACCAGCCTTAAACCAGAAACGGGATGGAATTTTGAAATCGGTTCCCGCAACTCATTATTTAACGATAGATTACAATTAAATGTAGCTTTATACCGTTTAGATATTAAAAACCTTTTAGTTTCTAGAAGAACTGCGTTAGATCAATTTATAGGTATAAATGCAGGTAGAACACAACATGACGGGTTAGAATTTGCAATGAACTATAAACTAATTCAAAAGACCTCTTTTTTATTAAGCACATTTATAAATTACACTTTAAATGATTTTACTTTTAAAACATTTATAGATGATCAAGATAACTTTTCTGGCAACAAATTAACTGGGGTGCCTTCAAATATAATTAATGGAGGGATTGATTTAGATTCTAAATTTGGAGTTTATGGAAATATAAACTTTCAACATGTAGGAAGCATGCCAATGACGGACAGTAATAACTTATATTCAGATAGTTACAATTTAACTAATATCAAATTTGGATATCAAGCAAATCTTAATAAAAAGCTAAAATTAAATATATTCTTTGGGTTAAATAATATATTTGATGAAGCTTATGCATCTCAAATTTTAATAAACGCTTCTAGTTTTGGAGGCAATGCTCCTAGATATTACTATCCTGGAGAGCCTATAAACTATTATTCAGGTGTTAACTTGAACTATGTTTTTTAATGTAAAATCAAAAAAATATTTATGATGAAAACTATTCATTCTATATTAACCATAACTTTTATTACCTGCATTGCCTGTGCTCAACAAACAGAATCTGAAATAAAAGCTGAAAGCCCAAAAACAAATAATTACAAGACAGAAGTGTTTGTTTCTGATTTGGAAATTCCTTGGGGTATGACATTCTTGCCTGACGGCAGTATGCTTATTACAGAAAAAACAGGGGAGTTAATTCTTTTTAAAGAAGGTATTAAAACAACTATTGAAAACGTTCCAGATGTTTATTTTCGTGGCCAAGGTGGATTATTAGATATAAAAGCACATCCTAATTATGAAGATAATGGATGGATTTACATAACATATAGCTCTTCTGAGGGTGATGGAGAAGGCGGAAATACTGCCGTTATAAGAGCAAAACTTGATGACAATAAACTAGTAGATAAGCAAACATTATATAAAGCGACACCTAACACCAAAAAAGGACAACATTGGGGGTCTCGCATAGCATTTGATGACCAGGGATATCTATATTTTTCGATTGGAGATAGAGGCAATAGAGATGTAAACCCTCAAGATATTACTCGGGATGGCGGTAAAATTTATAGACTTAATAATGATGGTTCAATCCCTAACGACAATCCATTTATAGATAATGAAAATGCAAAAACAGCTATTTATAGTTACGGGCACAGAAACCCTCAAGGTATGGCTAAAAATCCTTTTACAGGAAATATTTGGGTTAATGAGCATGGTCCTAGAGGAGGAGATGAAATCAATATTATACAAAAAGGAAAGAATTTTGGATGGCCAGTTATTTCTTATGGTATAAATTACAACGGTACTACATTTACTGATATAACTGAGAAAGTAGGTATGGAGCAGCCTTTATTTTATTGGGTTCCTTCTATAGCACCAAGTGGTATGGCTTTTGTATCATCAAACATTTATCCTGACTGGAATAAAAACATTTTAATAGGTTCATTAAAGTTTGAGTATCTAGAGCGTCTAGTTTTAGAAAATGATAAAGTAATTAAACGCGAAAAATTATTTGAAGATATTGGTCGTGTTAGAAATGTAATTCAAGGACCAGACGGATACATTTATATTGCAGTAGAAGGAAAAGGTATTTTTAAAATAGTTCCAGAAAAATAGTAATCATATGAGGTTTCTTTTAATTTTTCTTTTAGCACTATACTCAACATTAACCGTAAATACTAAAACACTTAATTATTCTCAAACAGACCCATTAAAAGAAAGTATAAAAAGAGGTAATGAAATTTATACTGATTTTTGTGTTACTTGTCATTTAGATTCTGGTGAAGGTGTAAAGAATGTATATCCTCCATTAGCAAAATCAGACTTCTTAATAAAAAACAGAGAAGCCAGTATTCGAGGTATTAAATACGGACAAAAAGGCGAAATAGTTGTTAATGGAGTAACCTATAACGGCTATATGGCTCCTTTAGGTTTAAGTGATGATGAAGTTGCAGATGTGATGAATTACATTACAAACAACTGGGGAAATAAAAACAATAAAATAGTTACCGAAGAAGAAGTATCAAACGTTAAAAAATAAGTATCTTACTTCCATAAAGATTTTTACATTTAACTAACTTTGTAAAAATCTAACTAAACAACTAAACATGTTAATTATAGGAATTGCAGGTGGTACTGGTTGCGGAAAAACAACGGTTGTAAATCAAATTTTAAATGAACTTCCGGAAGGTGAAGTTGGTATTATTTCTCAAGATTCATATTATAAAGACACGTCACATTTAACATACGAAGAACGTGTTAAAATAAATTTTGATCACCCTAGGTCTATTGATTTTGATTTATTAGCTAATCATTTACAAGAATTAAAAAAAGATACACCAATACACCAACCCGTATATTCGTTCGTTAAGCATAATAGAACAGGTGATACTATTTTAACTCACCCAAGAAAAGTAATGATTGTTGAGGGTATTTTAATACTTACAAATCCTGAATTAAGAGATATGTTTGATATTAAAATATTTGTACATGCTGATTCCGATGAGCGTTTAATTCGCAGATTAAAACGTGATATTTCTGAACGAGGTAGAGATTTAAACGAAGTCCTTTCTCGCTATCAAAGTACTTTAAAGCCTATGCACGATCAGTTTATTGAGCCTATGAAAGAATACGCAGATATTATTATTCCTAACAATAAATACAATACTGTTGCGGTAAATATTGTTAGAACTATTATAAATGAAAAATTATAAATGGCTAAACTCAATAAAAATAAATATTTAAAACCTTTTAAAAATTGGTTTATACTCATCTTTGTAGGCTTTGTTGTTTGGATGCTATTTTTCGACACAAATTCGTGGTTAATTCATCATGAGTTAAATTCAGATATTAAAGCTTTAGAAAATGAAAAAGAGTATTATAACAGAGAAATAGAAAAAGACAATAAGGCCATTAAAAAATTAAGTACCGAAGAAGGTTTAGAAAAATTTGCTCGTGAAGAATACTATATGAAGAAAGAAAATGAGGAAATATTTATAATAGAATACGAAGACAGTTTAAAAGTAAAAAAAGATGACTAAGCGTTTGTTTGATGATTTTAATCCTGTATCGGCAAAACAATGGAAGCAAAAAATTCAAGTCGATTTAAAAGGTGCAGATTATAACGATACTCTCATTTGGAATTCTAACGAAGGTATTTCAGTAAAACCTTTTTATCATGCAGATGGATTTAGCAATCTTACAGAAATGCCCAACACTAAAGCAACACAATGGAAAATTTGTCAATCAATTTTTGTTGCTGATGTTATAAAATCTAACTTAAAAGCCATTAATGCTATTGAAAGAGGCGCAGAAAGCATCAAATTTATTATTCCAAATGATGCAGTTTCTATTGAAGATTTATTAAAAAACATTAACCCATCTACTACACCACTCTATTTTCATTTACAGTTTTTAAATGATGAATATGTTAAACAGCTTTCTACTTTCTCTGCGAAAGCAGTAATCTATGTTCAAACAGACATTATTAGAAATTTAGCACGTAGTGGAAACTGGTTTAGCAATTTAAAAGACGACCATAAGCTTTTTGAGTCTATAGTTAAAAGCACAAATACTTTTAGCTTGGATACCTCATTATATCAAAATTCGGGTGCTAATATGGTCCAGCAACTTGCTTACAGCTTAGCTCATGCCAACGAATATTTAAATCATCTTGACAATATTATTGAAAATGAAAAAAAACAATCGCTTCAAGTTACCTTTCAAGTTTCAGTTGGCACCAACTATTTCTTCGAAATTGCAAAACTTAGAGCGCTAAGAATCCTTTGGAACACTATAGCTTCAGAATATAACATCAACCCAGATTGTCATATTGTAGCTAGTCCAAGTAAACGAAATAAAACCCTTTACGATTACAATACCAATATGCTCCGCACCACAACAGAATGTATGAGTGCTATTTTAGGCGGAGCCAATACTATTTGCAATTTGCCATACGATGCTATTTATCATAAAGACAATGAATTTGGCGAACGTATTGCCAGAAATCAATTGCTTGTTTTAAAGCATGAAAGTTATTTTGACAAAGTTGATAACCCAGCAGATGGTGCCTATTATATTGAAAATCTAACTAATCAACTTGCAGAAAAATCTTTAGAATTATTTAAAGATATAGAAACTAGCGGAGGCTTTTTAAAACAGTTAAAAGAAGGCACAATTCAAAGAAAAATCAAAGAGAGTGCTGCCAAAGAACAAGAACAATTTGATACTGGTAACGAAATACTTTTAGGAAGTAATAAACATCCTAACGCTAACGATAAAATGAAACAAGAACTGGAGATATATCCATTTGTAAAAACAAACTCAAGAAAAACTTTAATAGAACCTATTATTGAAAAACGTCTTGCTGAAACATTAGAACAAGACCGATTAAAAACCGAATAACTTTAAATTTTATAACACCTATGAAAACACAATTTTTTAAACTTTTTGTAATCGCATTAGCTTTTGGTTTGATAAGTTGTAAAAAAGAAAACACACTATCAGAATACAAATTTGCAGATAAAGGACTTGTTTTAAGCTGCGAAAATGTAAACTCAAAATTATACAGCGAAGCCTTATTTGCTTTTGAAAATGATATTTTAAATTATTATGGCAAAAACAACCCCAATGCTTCTTTAATTCAAGCTTATGGGCAATTTATAAGAAATTCAATTTATGGTAGATTAAAGTTTGGAGACATCGTTTCTCCACATACTGTTAAAGTTTTTGAAACTTTAAAAAATGAAAATGATTTATGGGATGCTAATAACCCAAAAAGCTACTTAAACTATAATAGTGCTTTAGTAAATTGTATTTCAATAAACATGCAAAATGCCGACTTAAAAACAACATTTAATTCGTTATTAAAAACGAATAGCATGGGCCCAAAACCATTTGGGGCGCCATTAATGACCAATTACAGATCTACAGCTCAAGATAAATATTTAGCAACCTATATTGCTTTCGATTTATTTTATGCAAAACTATTCAACAAAGATTTATCTAAAGTTAATTCTGAGAAGCCTGCACAAAAAGTAGATTTTAATAAATTACCTCCAAAGACAAACACAGGCTCACATGCTGGACATAATCATTAATCTATTTTGAAAAAAAACTTTATCATATTATCTGTTTTATATTTTACAATTCTGAGTTGTAAAAAAAATCAAAATAAAGAAACTTCTAATTTAGAAGGAAAGTTTTATTATTCAAAAGATGCACACTTAAGTTATTATTTTCCAAATGGTTTTAGGTTTTTTATTCCAGGAAACGAAGCCGAATATGATAGCATTGTTTCTACAATAAGTAATTCAAAACTTAAAAATATCCTTTTGGGAAATTATGTAGAAAGACACATTAATCCAGCTGCAAAAAGTTTTCAATACTTGTTTAAAGAAGATTCTACGAAATATCAAAATGTTTTTGTGAATGAAGTAGATTATTCTAGACTAAATGACGCTAGAGCTAGTAGTTTTTCATTTATGAATAGAGTGCATAAAAATTCAATAAACAAAGACTCTACAAGGCACCTGAACGTGTATAAAGATTATTTTATAAACAAAAAAGATTATCAAATAATTGTAAACAAAGGTGATTTTTTATTCAATAATGATACTATCTTTTGGGAAAATTATGTCGTCTCAAAATTTTATAGAACATTTTCTATTCAAATAGAATCAAACTCAGAAATTAATTTCTTACCATACATAGATAAAGTTCAATTTGGAGACAAACGGTAATAAATCAGATTAATTAAATGCGAAAGAACATCCAACATATCAATTTAAAGTCTGAAGTTAAAAACTTGAATTTAGAAAACTCTAAATTCTTAACTGCTGAAGATATTCTTGTAAAATCAAATTATTCTAAAAGCGATTTGCAAGACGCTGAGCAATTAAATTTTGTTGCTGGAATAGCACCAAACCTTCGTGGACCATACAGTACTATGTATGTTCGAAGACCTTGGACCATTCGTCAATATGCTGGATTTTCAACAGCCGAGGAAAGTAATGCCTTTTACAGACGTAATTTGGCTGCTGGTCAAAAAGGATTATCAGTTGCTTTTGATTTAGCAACACATCGTGGATATGATAGCGACCATGAACGTGTGGTTGGAGATGTTGGAAAAGCAGGTGTAGCCATCGACTCTGTTGAGGATATGAAAGTGCTTTTTGATCAAATTCCACTTGATAAAATGTCGGTTTCTATGACCATGAATGGGGCTGTTTTACCAATTATGGCATTTTATATAGTGGCAGCTGAAGAGCAAGGCGTAAAACCAGAACAGTTGGCTGGAACCATTCAAAATGATATTTTAAAAGAATTTATGGTTCGTAATACTTACATATATCCGCCAACACCTTCAATGAAAATCATCTCAGATATTTTTGAGTTTACAAGTAAAAACATGCCTAAATTTAATAGTATTAGTATTTCTGGTTATCATATGCAAGAAGCTGGAGCCACCTGTGATATTGAATTAGCTTATACCTTAGCGGATGGTTTAGAATATATTAGAAAGGGGCTAGCTGCAGGTATGAACATTGACACCTTTGCGCCTCGTCTATCTTTTTTCTGGGCCATTGGTATGAATCATTTTATGGAAATTGCTAAAATGCGAGCAGCGCGTATGTTGTGGGCAAAATTAGTAAAGCAATTTAACCCAAAGAATGATAAATCTTTAGCCTTACGTACACATTGTCAAACAAGTGGTTGGAGTTTAACTGAGCAAGACCCATTTAACAATGTAGCTCGAACTACCATTGAAGCAGCCGCAGCTGCCTTTGGAGGCACTCAATCTTTACACACAAATGCATTAGATGAAGCCATTGCTTTACCAACCGATTTTTCGGCACGTATTGCAAGAAACACACAAATATTTTTACAAGAAGAAACTAAAATCACTAAAACTGTTGATCCTTGGGCTGGAAGTTTTTATGTTGAAAAACTTACTCATGATATAGCTCAAAAAGCATGGTCGCTTATAGAAGAAGTTGAAGAGCTTGGAGGCATGACTAAAGCTATTGAAGCTGGCATACCAAAAATTAGAATTGAAGAAGCTGCAGCTCGTAAACAAGCACGTATAGATTCAAGCCAAGATATTATTGTTGGTGTTAATAAATATAGATTAGAAGAAGAAGACCCCATTCAAACTTTAGAGGTTGACAATCAAACGGTTCGTAATCAGCAAATTGAAAGTTTAAACAAGATTAAATCCAAAAGAAATTCAGATAAAGTTAAGATCGCTTTATCGAAATTAACCGATGCAGCTCGAACAGGACAAGAAAATTTATTAGCTTTAGCAGTTGAGGCTGCTCGCGAACGAGCAACTTTAGGTGAAATTAGTGATGCTCTAGAAGCTGAATTCGGGCGTTATAAAGCACAAATTAAATCATTTTCTGGTGTGTATAGTAAAGAAATAAAAGACGATGAAAGCTTTAAAAAAGCAAAAGAGTTAGCAGATATTTTTGCAGAGCAGGATGGTAGAAGACCTCGAATAATGATTGCAAAAATGGGGCAAGATGGGCATGATCGTGGTGCAAAAGTAGTAGCTACTGGTTATGCTGATGTTGGTTTTGATGTAGATATTGGTCCTTTATTTCAAACGCCGCAAGAAGCAGCTAAACAAGCTGTTGAAAACGATGTACATATTTTAGGCGTTTCATCTTTAGCAGCTGGACATAAAACCCTAGTACCGCAAGTTATTGAAGCATTAAAAAACTATGGGCGCGATGATATTATGGTAATTGTTGGAGGTGTCATCCCAAAGCAAGATTATCAATATTTATTTGACGCTGGTGCTGTAGCAGTATTTGGACCTGGCACAAAAATTAGTGACGCTGCCATTAAAATTTTGGAGATTTTGATTGATTAAGTATAAATGTTCTAATTTCAACTAACTACTAACAATCAAATGGATAATTTATCAATAATAGGAATAATAAGCTTTGTAATAGTTGCTCTATTTTTACTTTTCTCTACTTTCTTATTAACAGTAAAAACCACAAAAAAACTTAGCAATCAACTCTTAGCTAGTTTTTTAATTATTACAGCTATAGATATTAGCGTATTTTTTTATCATAATTTTATTGAGCTTCCACCAATAATTGAAATGCTAAGAATACAAATTTCTGCTTTTAAAGACCCATTTCTTTTTCTTTATATCCTTTCTGTAATTTATTCAGATTTTAAACTTAAAACTAAGCACCTTGTTCATTTAGTCCCTTGGATAATAAATATCTTCATATTATTACCTAATTTCTTTATGGCTTCTGAAAGTGCTCAAATTGATTTTCTATCTAATTTCAATGAAACTACAGAATCTTATTATATTTCTATATTAGGTAAGATTATTGAGGTCATTTATATTATCGCAGAAATTTATTATCTATTAAGGTATCGTAAATTATTATTAGAAAATTACACTAGTAAAGATGCTTTTTATAATTATCATTGGGTAAAACAACTCATCATATTTATACTTATTGGCCAAGTATTAACTTTTATAAAAGCTGTTATTAGGGATTCTGGAGATTTTGATATAGAATTTGTAAATATTTTTAGAATCATTTTATTAGCATTCGGATTATTCTTTAGCTTTTGGTTAGTGTTTAAGGCTCTTTTATCTCCAAAGTTATTCAGAGGAATTGAGGTTAACCTTCGTTTATCTAAAGAAATGATTACTGATGATGGTGAAAAAGATAATAATCAAATTCAACTCATAAAAAATTATATGGATAATGAAGAACCGTTTTTAGACCCTTCTCTAACCGTAAAAAGCCTGTCAGAAAAAATGGATTTACCACATCGTGAATTATCTATTTTAATAAACCAAAAACTTGGACAACACTTTTTCGATTTCATAAATGAATATCGTATCGAAAAAGCCATGTCAATATTAAAAGATCCTTCAAAAAAGAAACACACTGTACTCGAAATTTTGTACGAAGTTGGATTTAACTCAAAATCTTCATTTAATACCGCTTTTAAAAAGCATACAGGCACAACACCAACTGCTTACCGTAAAACTGCATAAACAAAGGACTCTGTAAAAAGTCGAACGTTTTAATTGAGAAAGTCGAACGCATTTTTTTTTTAGAAATGCGTTCGACTTTTTATAATCGGTCGTGTATCGTTTCCTTCCGTTAGATATTTGCTTCAAATAAAAACAAGTATCAATTTTAAAACGAAAAATATTATGAAACGTTTAATTACTCTACTCCTTTTAATGCTTCCAACATTATTAATTTCACAAGTTAACATTAAAGGAAAAGTTACAGGTCAATCACAAGCCGTAGCTTGGGCAAATGTAGTTTTAACAAACTTAAATGATGATATTATTACAGGAAGTATAACAGATGATTATGGCACATTTAACTTAAAAGCAGAACCAGGAACTTACAAATTAACAATTAGTTTTATAGGTTATAATAGTTTCGCAAAAGAAATAACCCTAAAAAATGATTTAGACTTAGGCGCTATAGTATTAAAAGCAGATAACACACTTGACGAAATAGTTATAACTCATCAAAAAAAATTAATTGAACAAAAACCAGATCGAATAATTTTTAATGTTGAAAATAGTGTAACCGCTATTGGTGGCGATGCTTTAGATGCATTACGAATTGCTCCAGGTTTAAGAGTTCGTAATAATAGTATTAATTTACTAGGTAGAGGTGAATCTAGAGTTATGATTAATGGTCGTTTATTACAACTTTCAGCCGAAGACTTAACAAGTTACTTAAATTCTATATCTGCCAGCGATATTAAAAAAATTGAAGTTATAACCACCCCTCCTGCAAAGTATGAAGCTGCAGGCAATGGCGGACTTATTAATATTGTTTTAAAGAAAGGGCAGCTAAACTCTTGGAAAAACACCATTTCTATTGCTGAAAATATTAACACTTATCATTTTACAACATTAAGAAATAGCCTATTATACAACAAGAGTAAATTAAGTCTTTCTTTTAATGTAAATGGTGTGAAAGGAAACTCAAGAAATATTGAAGATTTTCAAGTGTATTACCCAAACAGCACTTGGGATATTGATATAAACTCCAAGGAAAGAGAAGATAATCTATCAGCACAGTTTCTGTTGGATTATGGTATAACTGAGAACACAACTATTGGGGTTCAATATTTAGGAAATACCAAAACACCAGATCTTACAGACAAGAGTATTTCAAGAATTTTTAATCATTCAAACACCCTAGATTCTTTACTTATTAATAATGGAAATAATCATTCAAAAGTAAACAACCATTTAATTAACCTACATGCAAATACTAAATTGGATAGCTTAGGAAAGAGTATTTCTTTTGATGTAGACTATTTTACATACGATTCTAATCAGAACAGAGATTTTATAACAAATAGTTTTGCTCCAAATAATGATTTCTTGGGCGTAAATGCTACAGCAAATAACTTTTCAAATCAAAAAATAGAAAATTTCAGTGTTAAAACAGATGTAGAACATCCTTCAAAATTCATTAACCTGTCTTATGGTGCAAAAATTAGCAGCATTAAAAACAATAGTGATATTCAGTTTTTTAATACCATAACAGGAACTCCAGTTTTTGACTCGAATATATCCAACACATTTAAATACGAAGAAAACAATCAAGCCATTTACATTAGTGGATTAAAAAAAATAAATGAAAAGTGGAATGTACAATTAGGTCTAAGGCTGGAAAACACGAAAACTAAAGGCTTTTCGGTAGAATTAAATGAAACGAATACTGATAGCTATACAAAACTGTTTCCTTCTTTTTACGCAAGTTATAATAAAAATGAAAACAATAGTTTTTCATTAAGTTATGGAAAACGTATTGAAAGACCTCGTTTTAGAGACTTAAACCCTTTTCGATCTGTTATTAGTAGTAATACATTTAGTGTTGGAAATCCTTTTTTAAGACCTTCATTTGTAGATAGTTTTGAGTTTAAACACACTCACAAAAACAAATATACAACCAATGCTTTTTTAAGTATTAGAAACGACGGAGCTAGTGTTATTTTTACTTCAGATGTTGAAAATAGCACACAAATTGTAACCCGATCAAATTTTTTCAAACAGTATATCTATGGCATTGGAGAAAGCTTCCTATTTAACAAGGTTTCTTGGTGGCAAAGTCAAAATAGCCTGAATGTTATTGGTTCGAAAACAGAATTTACTATGGATATTGGAGCAAAACCTCAAAATGGCATCATGTTTAGTGCAAATTCTAGCAATAAAATCACTATAAGTAAATCTACAAAGTTACAAATAGATGCCTCTTATGATTCTCCTTTTAAAGCTGGTCTATTCAGTGTAGGAGAAACCTATAGCCTAGATTTAGGTATTAGTAAACAGTTTTTAGATAAAGATTTACAAGTTGCTATATTAATAAAAGATGTTTTTAACACATCCAGCTTAAACAACTTAGAGTCTACTGTAAATAGTGTAAAACAAGTATATGGACAAAATGATAACAATCGTTTTATCAGACTTTCTGCTAGTTATAGTTTTGGGAATAAAAAAATAAATGAGAAAAGACGAAACTTTGGAAATGAAGAGGAAAGAAGAAGAACGAATTAAATATAATTACTTTAATAAAGTATAGCTATATTTTTTATTTCGATAGATTCTATTATATTCATAAAAATAAATAATTTAAAAAGCTAAAAATGAAAACTTTAAACCCATTAATACTTCTACTCTTTATTGCGTTTTCTAGTTGTAGTAAAGAAAAAATGTCATCTAAAAAACAATGGTTTAAAGGTAATTTACACACACATTCTTATTGGAGCGATGGTGACGAGTTTCCTGAAATTATTATGGATTGGTACAAGAGTAACGATTACCAGTTTGTAGCTTTAACTGATCATAATACTTTAGCTGAAGGTGATAAATGGATAACTATTTCAGGAGATTCTATTTATCAAAAAGCTTTTAAAAACTATTTGAATACTTATGGTTCAAACTGGGTTAACCATAGAATGGATTCTTTAAACCAAATACAAGTAAAATTAAAAACCTATAATGAATACAAGACGAAGTTTGAA
This sequence comes from Gaetbulibacter sp. 4G1, assembly GCF_002741945.1. GTDB lineage: Bacteria > Bacteroidota > Bacteroidia > Flavobacteriales > Flavobacteriaceae > Wocania_A > Wocania_A spongiicola. The sequence goes on along the minus strand of NZ_MDVN01000012.1, from coordinate 64,933 downwards.
GAAGATGGTAAATTTTTAATTATTCAGTCTGAAGAAATAACAGATCATTTCAATAATAAGCCTATACATATTAATGCCACAAATGTTAAACAGAAAATAAATCCGCAAGGAGGCAATAGTGTATTAGAAGTGATGCAAAATAACTTAGATGCAGCAGCTAAACAAAAGAAAGCTTTAAATATACCTATGATAACTCATATAAATCATCCTAATTTTGGATATGCTATTGGTCTTGAAGAAATGAAAGCTTTAAAAAACGAACAATTTTTCGAGGTATATAATGGGCATCCAACTGTGCATAATTCTGGAGATGCAGACCACATGTCAACAGAAATGATGTGGGATTATATTAACATAGCTTATATTGAAAATAATAAACCCTTAATGTACGGGCTTGCTACTGATGATTCTCATCATTATCATAGAAAAGGTAGTAAATGGAGTAATGCTGGTAGAGGCTGGATTATGGTACAAGCAGACTCATTAAATCCTAAATCTTTAATAAATGCTATGGAAGCTGGACAATTTTATGCAAGTACTGGCGTAGAATTAAAAGATTTATCATTCAATAATAACACTCTTTTTGTTGAAGTTAAAGAAGATAAAAATACTACTTATAAAATTTCTTTTATTGGATGTAAAAAGGGACAAGGAGAACCTGAAGAATTTGCTGTCAATGAAGGAAATAAAGCTAACTTTAAATTAACAAACGAGATGCTTTATGTAAGGTGTAAAATAACTTCTTCAAAGTTACACCAAAACCCTATTGAAGATTTATTGTTTGAAAATGCGTGGACTCAACCTTTTACTTTTTCAGAATAAAAAAAGCCAATCTATAAAAATATAGATTGGCTTTTTTTTATCAAAATAGTTATTAATCAACTTTCTTATCACTTTTTATTTCTGGTGATTTTTCAAAGTCTCCAGCATTTACTACCGTCCAATTGTCAAAAGTTTTAAAGTATTTTTTAATCACTTTATTTACATCATCAACAGTTAAACTAACAACGCGATCTTCAATACCCTTTTGAAACATCATATCTCTATCAAAATATAAATTGTTATTTATGGTAGATGATAATTCGTTGTCCTTAGCTCTAGATACATTTTGCCCTTGTACCCAACTGGTTACAGCAACTTTAAGCTCATCTTCTGTAATACCATCAGCAATAAAACGCTCAATTTCTTCACTAAATCCTTTTTGTACTTTTGATGCATTCTCTGGTGCATAAATAGCATAAACCAAAATAGATGACTTCTTATCTTTTTCATCCCCATCAACACTCACTCTTCCTCCAGCACCATAACTAACTCCATCTTTTTGGCGTAAACGTCCTGCTATTCTTGAATTTAAGAATCCGCCACCAAAGATAGACCCTGCTATTTGAAGCGCCGCATAATCTTCATCAACCTGACTTCCTTCAAAAGCTAAAACCCCAATACTAATTGCATTCTTTTTGTCTGGAGTTTTAATTTTTTCGTTCGCAGCGTTGTTTGCTATATATTTATCAGATATAGGCGCATAAGCTTTTTCAGATTTAAAATCTGAAAATTCTTTCTCAAAATAATCTTTTAATGATTGCTCGTTTATATTTCCTATAGCAATTAATGTTGCATTATCAGAAATACCATAAAACTCATTATAATAATTTTGAATAGCATCAACAGTTACAGCATTAATAGCTTCAATATCTTCTTCTAAGCTTGTTCTATAAAGCGGGTGTCCCTTTTTATAGTTTTGATTAAGTGCCCCTAACCTTTTACTTGCTAAAAATTGTGGTTCTGTTTTATTTTGCTCAATACTTGCTAATTCTTGAGTTTTTAATTTATCTAATTCTGCTTGATCGAATTTAGGGCTTTTAAGCATGTCTGTCATTAAAGCCAGAGTTTCCATAAGGTTTTCTTCTGTAGAACTTATATTTACATTTACACGACCATTAGATCCTCCAAAACGAATTGAAGATTTTAAAGCACTCAATTTGTCTTCAATATCTTGTCTAGAGTTATTTAGTGTCCCTTTATTAAGCATTCTTGCAGTATAACTAGCAACACGCCCTTTATTCATAAAATCGTTTACATTTCCGTTTCTAAAAGTAAATGACAAGGTTACTGATTTACCTCTATTATTCTTTTTAATAAATCCGTATTCTATTGGGGTTTTATTTAAAGTACCTGAGTCTAATCTGTTTTGAATATTATCGTAAGACACATCAAAAGCCTCTCCTGCTCCATAACCTTCCTTACCTTTATAACTAGATACTAAAGCATCAAGTCCATCGGTATGCTCAATTTCTACACGAATAGGTGTTTTTGTTGGGTTAAAATTACCAACAGTTCTATTAGTATTTATTAAATAACGTTGTGCTGCAGCATTTACTTTTTCCGCTGTCATGCTTTCTATTCTATCTCTAGTTATAAAAGCTAATCTCCAATCGCCAGCTCCTATAAATTCACTCATATAAGTTCCTAAAAAAGCAGAATTTCTACTTATTTGATCAATCTGTTTTAACAAATTAGCTTTAGCTCGTTTAACCTCTTCTTCAGTTACTGGTTTATCTTTTAAACCATCTAATACAGAAAGCAATGTGCTTTCAGCTTCTGTTATAGATTTATCAGATGGCACATCAACATTTATATATAAAAATGATGGTTCTTTTGTGAATGGTGAAAACGACCAAAGACTAGATGCCTTTTTACCATCAACCAAAGCTTTATATAGTCTACCAGATGGCTGATCTGTTAAAACCTCTTCAGCAATTGCTAAAGCTGCATAATCTTCATGCGATCCAGCAGGTGTGTGATATAGTGCAGATACAATTTGCAAATCACCAACACGACTTAAGTTAACACGCTTCTCTCCATCTTGAGCTGGCTCAATAGTTGGTATATCTCTTAATGGTGTATTTGGATTTTTAATCCCTGCAAACTTTTTCTCAATTAAGGCTAAAGTTTTATCCGTTTCAAATTTACCAGTAACCATTAGTATTGCATTATCTGGACGATAATACTTTTTATAAAAAGCTTGTAAGTTTTCAATTGGCACTCGCTCTATATCAGAGCGGTTTCCAATAGTAGATTTTCCATAATTGTGCCATAGAAATGCTGCACTTATAACTTTTTGCATCAAAACTCTAGTTGGCGAATTTTCACCGCTTTCAAATTCATTTCTTACCACTGAAAATTCAGATTCTAAATCTTTTTTAGCTATGTATGAGTTCACCATTCTATCAGCTTCTAAATCTAAAGCCCAATCTAAGTTCTCATCATTTGCATTAAATGTTTCATAATAATTGGTTCTATCATACCATGTAGTTCCGTTTGGTCTAGATCCTCTTTCTGTTAATTCCTTAGGAATGTCTGGGTGGTTTGGAGTACCTTTAAAAACCATATGTTCTAACAAATGCGCCATTCCTTTTTCGCCATAACCTTCATGCCTAGAACCAACCATATACGTAATGTTTACAGTTATTGTTTGTGCGGAATTATCTGGAAACAATAGTACTTTCATACCATTATCTAACTTATACTCTGTTATACCTTCTACACTTGCTGTTTTTTTAATTTGGGCTTCAATAGATATTGAAAATGATACTAATAAAGCCAAGCATAGAGAAATTTTTAATAAATAATTAATTTTCTTCATGATGAAATATTTGATGTTTTTTGTAAATATAAGATAACTTTATTGTTTTTTTTGTTAAAAATTTAACAAAAAAATAGAGATTTCTCACAACACAATACCTCTAATCGAATGTTAACAACTTCAATTTCCTATACTCATAAATAATTGTATTTTTACGTTTAATAAAACCAAATCATTAATGGGTAAAATCATTGCAATTGCTAACCAAAAAGGAGGTGTTGGCAAAACAACAACTTCAATAAACTTAGCAGCTTCATTAGGCGTTCTAGAAAAAAAAGTTTTACTTATAGATGCTGACCCTCAAGCAAATGCAACTTCTGGAATTGGTATAGATGTTGAAACTGTAGAAATTGGCACTTACCAACTTTTAGAGCATTCTAACTCTGCTAAAGAAGCCATAATAAAAACAGAAACACCAAATTTAGATATTATTCCAGCTCATATTGACCTAGTAGCTATTGAAATAGAACTTGTTGATAAAGATGCTCGTGAATATATGCTTAAAAAAGCGCTAGATGATATTAAAAATGATTACGATTATATTTTAATTGATTGTGCTCCTTCTTTAGGTTTATTAACATTGAATGCGTTAACAGCTGCTGATGCAGTAATAATTCCTATTCAGTGTGAATATTTTGCCTTAGAAGGCTTAGGAAAACTGTTAAACACTATAAAAAGTGTACAAAAAATACATAATCCAGAATTAGATATTGAAGGTTTATTGCTTACCATGTACGATTCTCGTTTACGATTATCAAACCAAGTTGTAGAAGAAGTGCAAAAGCACTTTAATAATATGGTTTTTCAAACTATAATTCAACGTAATGTACGCTTAAGCGAAGCCCCTAGCTATGGTGAAAGTATAATTAATTACGACGCAGGTAGTAAAGGTGCAAGTAATTACTTAAGTTTGGCAAAAGAAATTATCAATAAAAACTCCTAAATTATGGCTAAGGCAACAAAAAAACAGGCTTTAGGTAGAGGTTTATCGGCGCTTTTAAAAGACCCTAGTAACGATATTCAATCTGTACAAGATAAAAATGCCGATAAAGTTATAGGTAATATTGTTGAGTTAGATTTAGATTTTATTGAGGTCAATCCTTTTCAACCACGAACAAAATTTAGTGAAGAATCTCTTCGCGAGTTAGCCTCATCTATAAAGGAATTAGGTATTATTCAACCTATAACAGTTAGAAAATTAGGATTAAATAAATATCAATTAGTTTCTGGTGAGCGTCGTTTTAGAGCTTCTAAATTAATAGGTTTAGAAACTATTCCTGCCTATGTAAGAATTGCAAACGATCAGGAATCCTTAGAAATGGCGTTAGTTGAGAATATTCAACGTCAAGATTTAGATCCTATTGAAATTGCTTTGTCGTATCAACGCTTAATTGACGAAATTAATTTAACACAAGAGCAAATGAGTGAGCGTGTTGGAAAAAAGCGCTCTACCATTGCTAACTATTTACGTTTATTAAAACTCGATCCTATCATTCAAACTGGAATGAGGGATGGTTTTATTTCTATGGGACATGGCCGTGCATTAATTACTATTGAAGATCAATCAATTCAACTAGATATTTACGAAAAAATACTTTCTGATAAATTATCAGTTAGAGAAACTGAAGGTTTAGTGCGTAACTTTAATACTAACGAAACCTTAGCCCCTGAAAAAAAAGACGAAGAAGAAGATGTTCCAAAATTCATAAAAAAAGGTATAACTGCTTTTTCAGAATACTTTGGACATAAAATTGACGTTAAAGTCTCTAAAAACGGAAAAGGAAAAATAACAATTCCTTTTCATTCAGAAGAAGATTTTAATCGTATAAAAAAATTAGTTCAAGGTGCTAAATAAGCTTCCAATAACAGGAATATTTTTATTTTTAAGTTGCTTTTCATTATTAGCTCAAGATAAAGATAAGAACAAAGAACTAGGAGAGCTTCCAAAAGAAGTTGTTATAGATTCTATTATTAAAATTAAAGAGCCTATTAATCCATTATCTCCTGCAAAAGCAGCATTTTATTCTGCTGTTTTACCTGGTTTAGGCCAGGCTTACAATAAAAAATATTGGAAAATTCCCATAGTTTATGTTGCTTTAGGAGCAGGAACCTATTTTTATATCACTAACAATAATGAATATAAAAGGTACCGTGATGCCTATAAAAGTAGATTAGCTGGTTTTACAAATGATGAATTTTATTTAGATTCTGAGGGTAATCAACTTGAAACGCCAAGAGTGACCGACGATGGCTTGCGTCGTGCACAAAAATTATTCAGAAGAAACAAAGAAGTATCTCTTTTAGTAACCGTTGGTTTATACGCTTTAAATATTATTGATGCCAACGTAGATGCACATTTAATGCAATATAATGTTGATGAAAACTTAACATTGGCTCCACATTATAAAATAAATGAAATAGATGCTACTGGCAATCTTGGGTTAACTTTAAATTTTAAATTTTAACCCATAGTAAATTAAGCAAATAATATAAATACATATGAATATCGCTTTACTTGGATACGGAAAAATGGGAAAAACCATAGAACAAATTGCCATAAAACGTGGACACAATATTGTTTTAGCAGTTGACAAAGATGATAAAGATTACGATATTACTAAAGCAGATGTTGCAATAGACTTTAGTATTCCAGATGTTGCTTTCAATAACATTTCTAATTGTTTAAACAACAACGTCCCAGTTATTTCTGGAACAACTGGTTGGTTAGATAAATACAATGATGCCGTAAACCTATGCAAAGAAAAAAGTGGAGCTTTTATTTACGCTTCAAACTACAGTTTAGGTGTTAATATTTTCTTTGAGCTTAATAAAACACTTGCAAAAATGATGAGTGCTTTGAAGCAGTATAATGTTACAATGGAGGAGATTCACCACACTCAAAAGCTTGATGCTCCTAGTGGAACAGCTATTTCTTTAGCAGATGGTATAATTTCTGAACACGATGGGTTTGATAATTGGAAACTAGACGAAAGTGGAGTGAACACTATTCCTATTACCGCAAAGCGGATTGAAAATGTTCCTGGAACGCATACTGTAAATTACGAAAGCGAAGTAGATACTATTTCTATAGAACACGTGGCACATAACCGACAAGGCTTTGCTTTAGGCGCTGTAATTGCTGCAGAATGGATTGTGAATAAAACTGGTATTTTTACAATGAATGATGTGTTAAATATTGGTTAATACTTAATAAATATGTAACAGCATTTAATGCTTAACTACTAACTAAACAACAAAAATTACGATTATGACTTTAATGCAATGGTTTATATTTATTCTAATTATTCAAGTAATACATGGTTTAGGTACTTGGAAATTATACATTAAAGCTGGCAGACAAGCTTGGGAAGCCTTTATTCCTGTATACAATGGTGTTGTTTTAATGAAAATCATTAATCGCCCTTGGTGGTGGATCATTTTGTTATTCTTACCCATTGTAAACCTTATTATGTTAATAGTGGTTTGGGTAGAAACAGCAAGAAGTTTTGGCAAAAACACCAAGTTAGATACTTTTTTAGCAGTTGTAACCCTTGGGTTTTATAACTTTTATTTAAATTATATTGCCGATGTTGAGTATGTAAAAGATAGAAATATTCAACCAAAATCTAGTTCTGGCGAATGGACAAGCTCTATTCTTTTTGCTATTGTTGCAGCAACCATTGTACATACTTACTTTATTCAACCCTTTACTATTCCATCATCATCATTAGAAAAATCCTTATTAGTTGGTGACTTTCTTTTTGTTAGTAAATTTCATTATGGCGCTAGAATACCAATGACTACAGTTGGGGCTCCTATGGTACATGACACTATTCCTATTTTAAATAAAAAATCATATTTGTTTAACGATCGTTTTGAAGAAAGAAAAACATCGTGGATAAATAAATTGCAATTACCATATATGCGATTACCAGGGTTTGAAAAAATTGACAGAAATGAGATTGTAGTTTTCAATCAACCTGCAGATACGCTAAGAGACATGGATGTTTTTACTCCTGACAGAAACTACTACAAACCTATTGATAAGAAAACAAACCTTGTAAAACGTTGTGTTGCTATAGCTGGAGACACTTTAGAAGTCAGAGATGGGTACGTTTACATTAACGGAAAACAAAATGTATTACCAGATAGAGCACATTTACAATTCAGTTATTATGTGCAGCCAAAAACAAATCAATTTAATGCCAAATACCTTAAAGAACGATACGATATTACTGATGGATTTAGAATTATCAATAATCAAAATACGTATGGCTTTTCTGCAATTTCTGATGAAGCCTTAGCAAAATTCAAGAACCACCCAAATGTTGCTAGTATCATCCCTATTAAAGACGAAAAAGGACGTAGAGATCCAAATATTTTTCCACATCATCCCGATTATAAATGGAATATTGATTTCTTTGGGCCTCTTTATATTCCTGAAGAGGGCAAAACTATAGATATTAACTTAGAGGTTTTACCGCTTTACAAACGTGTTATTACAGAATATGAAGGCAACACATTACAAGTAAAAGGTAATCAAATCCTAATTAATGGACAGGTTACAAACACTTATACCTTCAAACAAAACTATTATTGGATGATGGGAGATAATCGTCATAATTCAGTAGATGCAAGACGTTGGGGATTTGTTCCTTTTGATCACGTATTAGGTAAGCCTGTATTTATTTGGATGAGTTGGGATGGATTTCCTAATGCTAGGTGGGAAAGATTCTTCACAACCGTTAGTGGTAGTGGAAAAGCAACATCTTATTTTATTCCATTCTTAGTTATATTATTTGGTTGGATTGGGTTTAATAAATGGAGAGCAAGACGAAAATCGAAATAAAAAAAATAATTCATGAGTATATCACTACTTGAAAGTCTTTTAAAAGCACTAGAGTTTTCTCCAGATAATTTTGAGTTACGCGTTCAAATTGTTAAAATCTATATGACAAATTTAAATTTTGATGAAGCTGAAAAACATCTTATACAAGTTCTAGATAACTCACCTAAAAATGAATACAAATACCTTTTAGCAAAATGTTATTTCAAACAATCGAAATTTAATTTAACAGAAGTTATATTAGAAGAGCTTGTTGAAAAGTCGAACAACGTTGATTATTTAGAATTGTATTGCTATTGTTTGATCGAACAAAAAAATCTTGCAGAAGCATTACCTATTTATCAAAGTATTCTTGATATAGACAAATTTTACACAAATGAAGATTTTGAATCTTTCTTTAAAGTATCAACAGTAAACACAGAAAGCGATTTTATTGATAATGACGCAGTTACCTTTTTAAAAAAACCCACCATTAATTTTGAAAATGTTGGTGGGATGGAAGAAGTAAAAGAAGAAATTGATTTAAAAATAATAAAGCCTCTTTTACATAAAGACTTATACAAAGCATATGGCAAAAAAATTGGAGGAGGTATTTTGCTTTACGGACCACCTGGTTGTGGAAAAACCCATATAGCTAGAGCTACAGCTGGAGAGATTAATGCTAATTTCATTAATGTTGGTATTAATGATATTTTAGATATGTGGCTAGGAAATTCAGAAAAAAATCTACATGAAATTTTTCAAACAGCAAGAAAAAATAAACCATGCGTAATTTTTATTGACGAAATAGATGCTCTAGGAGCAAATAGAAATGATATAAACAAAACAGCAGGTAGAACGGTAATTAATCAATTTTTATCTGAGCTTGATGGCATTGACTCAAACAATGACGGTATATTGATTTTAGGCGCTACAAATGCTCCATGGTATATAGACCCGGCTTTTAGACGCCCTGGGCGTTTCGATAGGATTATTTTTATTGCTCCACCTGATGAGAAAGCAAGAGAATCCATTTTCCAAATTCAACTACAAGAAAAACCTGTTGAAAATATAAATCTAAAAAATCTTGCTAAAAAAAGTAAAGAATTCTCTGGTGCTGATATAAAATCAAGTATTGATATTGCCATTGAACAAAAACTTGTAGAGTCTTTTAAAGATGGTATTCCAAAACCACTTTCTACTAAAGATATAGTTAAGGCTATTAGTAAAATGAAACCTTCAACAAAAGAATGGTTTGGTTCTGCAAAAAACTATGCTTTATACTCTAATGATTCTGGATTATATGATGATATATTAACTTATCTTAAAATTAAAAAGTAATGATTAGCCCAAATTTAGAGAGAGGTATACAACTTTTTGAGATTGGAAGATATAGTCAAGCTATAAAATTTTTACAAGATGCATTGACTGAAAATATTGATAGTTTTAATGCGAAATATTATTTATCTCAATGTTTTTTTCAAAATGATGATGTTGAAAAAGCATTAAATTTAGCCTTAGAATTGAGAGTAGATTCACCAAATTCTGAAGATATTTATTTCTTATTATCACAAATATATTTACATAAAAACAATGAATCTGAAGCAATAGAAAGCATTGATAAAGCTATAGAGATACACCCTTTTAATGAAAATTTTTTTGGTCAAAAAGCGTACATATACTTATTTCAAAAAAAATTTGAAGAAGCTTTAAAATATGCAAATGAAGGCTTAAAAATTGATGCTAAAAATAATTTTTGTTTAAATGCTAGAACAACAGCGTTAACAAAACTAAATAGAAAAAAAGAAGCAAAATCTTCTATCGAATTTTTGTTACAAGATAACCCCGAAGATGCACACTCTCACGCTAATGTAGGATGGAGTTCTCTTGAACATAACAACACAGAAAAAGCTTTAATACATTTTAAAGAAGCTTTAATTCTTAATCCAAATATAGAATATGCGAGAAACGGTATGGTTACTGCCATAAAATCAAAAAACAAGATTTACAATTTATACCTACAATATGCTTTTTGGATTTCTAATAAATCAGATAAAAATCAGTGGTTCTTTATTATTGGCTTATACCTTGCATATCGTTTTTCAGTAAAAATTCTTTCTGCTAGTGGTTTAACATATTTAGCTATACCTTTAATAATCCTCTATTTATTATTTGCCTTAGGAAGTTGGATTATGGATCCGCTATCAAATATGTTACTTATGTTTGACAAGCATGGAAAATACCTATTGGACAAACAAGAAAAGCTTAGTGGTCAAATATTTTTTGCATTACTTATCGCGTCGCTACTAATGTTCATGATATCTTTAATAATTAAAGTAGACTATTTCACTATGTTAAGCTTAACATTTTTGGCTGTTATCTTACCATTAACAAGAGCATTTCTTACTAACCATAAAAAATCAAAAATTATTAATCTAATTTATGGTTCTTCAATGGTTTTAATCGCTATTGTTTGTAGTTTACTTTCTTATTCCATTGGTAGCATTGGTCTTGCTATTGGGGTTATGTTTATTGGATACACTTGGTTAGGTAGTCTTATTTTAAAATAATGAACGTCGTCATCCATCCAACATATTTTCCAAACATTGCGCATTTTGTTGCCATAGCAAATGCAAAACATGTAGTGTTTGAAGTTGATGATAATTTCTTAAAACAAACCTATAGAAATCGTACTTATATTTACGGAGCTAATGGAAAATTGGCTTTAAACATTCCTGTTATTCATTCTCAAAAAAATCGTCAAAAATATAGGGATGTAAAAATTTTTAATGAAGGGAATTGGCAAAATCTCCATTGGAAATCGTTACTTTCTGCATATCGCACTTCTCCTTTTTTTGAGTATTATGAAGATGAGTTGCAACCATTATTTGAAATAAAAGCAGATTATATTTTAGATTTTAATTTGAAATGCTTTGATGTTATTTGTGATTGTTTACAATTAGAATTAGAGACATCGAAAACAGAAATTTTTCAAAAATCAATTGAAAACAAAACAGACTATAGATACTTGGTAAATGCAAAAAAAGAAGCTTCTCATAAATTTGAACCTTACACACAAGTATTTAGTAACAAACACGGTTATATTCCTAATTTAAGCATTTTAGATTTGCTATTTAATGAAGGACCAAATACTTTAAATTATTTAGAATCTCAAACCTTAATACAACTATAATGTTACAAACATTTGCGCATTATGGTTGTCATTTTTTAATACCGCTTTTAGTTGCATTAGTATGGTACAAAAGCCAATGGAAATTCGCTTTTTTAATTATGATTTCCGGCATGCTAATAGATTTAGACCATTTACTAGCAAACCCTATTTTTGATCCTAACAGATGTAGTATTAACTTTCATCCACTCCACTCCTATTTTGCTATAACTTTTTATTTATTTCTTTTAGTTCCAAAAAAATCTAGATTACTAGCTTTAGGGCTGGTAATTCATATTATTTCTGATATTGTTGATTGTTCGTTTATGTAAGATCCTGTATAGATAGGACTGAGAAAACATTAATCTTTTTGCAAACTTAAAGTAGTCATTATCGGGTAATGATCAGAGTAGTGCTCGTTATAAGCTTTAAACCCATTCACCGCAAAAGCTTTATCAGTTAAAATAAAATCGATTCTTACAGGAAAAAATTTAAACTCGTAAGTTCTACCAAAACCATTTCCAGCTTCTTTAAACGCATCATTTAAATTGCCTTTAATTTTTCTATACACATAGGAAAAAGCAGTATTATTAAAATCTCCACAAATTATCATTTTATAATTGCATTGTTTTTTATGCATTAAAAATAATTCGGTTTGAAATTGTTGCATTTTAAATGTTGCACCTACTCTGTTAAAAAGGCGCTCAGAATCTTCTTTTTTAAGGCTTTCAACATTAGCATCAATACGCATAGACTCTAAATGAATATTATAAATTCTTATGGTGTCTTCACCTTTAACAATATCAGAAAATATAGCATTATTTCCTGTATCAGGAAACTCAATGGAACCTGAGTTTATAATAGGGTATTGCGAAAAAATGGCTTGCCCATATTTAGTTTTCTTACCAGAAAGCTTTTCAAACTTGTATTTAAAAAAAGATAAATCCACATTTTCATGTGGGTGATATTCTTGTATGCTTAAAATTTCTGGTGATTCGGTTTTAATAAAATCGACAATATTATTTTCAATGCTATCTCCAGATATCCAATTATAAAGATTAAATAACCTCACGTTATAATTCATAACCCTAAAATTATTTGGATCTTCTATATGCTTTGAAGATGAAAATTTATATAACGACCCAAAAAAAACATAACCAATAAAAAGTACTACTAATGATAATAAAAATTGCTTTTTAAGTTTAATGAGCCAGTATAAAAAAAACAAGGCATTACATAAAATTAGAAACGCAACACCTAAACTAAGTACGGATAAAACCGAAAACGTTTTAGGAGGTGTAAACGGCAAAAGAAAAGACAACAAAAGAAGGATAGCAAAAACCGCATTTATAAAGTAAATAATTTTATTTATAAAACTTAGTTTTTTCATAATACATTAGAAGTCTATTGACTTTTCTTATTTACCAGCTTTAAAAAGAAACTCTTTTTCTTCGGCAGTTAGGCTATCGTAACCGCTTTTGCTAATCTTATCTAGTATAATATCTATTTTTTTCTGATTATTAAACTGATTAAACTCGCCTTTAGTATAACCACCAACTTTACTTTTGTTTTTATGAACCGTTTTTAAAGGTGCTTTTTTCGAAAATTTAAACATACTTATAAAAGCATCCATAAATTTTTCGAACCCTTTACCAATATCTTGTCCTTTTACGAGTTGTTTTGCGTAGACATATCCTAATAAAGCACCTCCTAGATGTGCTAAATAACCACCTGAATTAGAGCCAAACAACCCCAAAACATCTAAAATAATAATAGCTACACCTATATACCAAAGTTTTAAATTAAACGTAAAAAAACGAACTTCTTGATTTGGCATATATGCGCAAATAAATATCAACAGAGCTCTAACAGCAGCCGAAGCACCAACCAACCTTGAATTAACACCAAATATATTTGGAAACAGTGTGTAACAAATCATGTATAAAAGCCCACCAGAAATAGCACCAAGAAAATAAATGTTAAGTGCCATTTTTGAACTAAACAAATTTAAAAACATGCGCCCTATAAAATAGAGCCAAAGCATATTAAATAAGATATGCCAAAGATCGCCATGTAAAAAAGCATAGGTAATAATCGACCAAGGTTTTACTATGAAATCAGAAAAATTACTAGGCAATTCAAACCAAGAAAAACCTGTTTTTAAAACCAATCCAACTAAAAAAACAACAACATTAATAGCAATAATTTTTTCTAATACATTAAGATTAGATAATTTGTCCTTTATGTCTTGAGAGAGCGACGTCATTTAATTCCAACGATTTCTATTAAACTGATTTTTTTTCCAATACCATATAATTAATAACCCTGTTAGAGCTCCACCTACATGGGCGAAATATCCAACGTTACTATTAGCTAACAAAGGTGTTCCCGTTAAGAGCCCAGATATAAAATCACTACCAATCATACCTACAGCCAAATACTTGATTTTTATAGGTATAGGCGGGAAAATTAAAAAGACTTCTTTATTAGGGTATAGAAAAGCAAAAGCAGCCAGAACACCTGTTACTGCTCCAGATGCTCCATAACTTATTGTATTAAAAACTCTAGATAAGCTTTTAACTTTTTCAACTCCAATAGCTCTTTCCCATCCTGTATTATACATACCAGAATTTAATGTCTTTAATAGTTCTTCCTTATAAAAACCACTTTCAATTAAGGAATTAATATACATGTTATACTTAAAAAAATCAATTAAAAAAGTCAACAAAATTGCACCTAATCCAGCAGAAATATAAACAAATAAAAACTTTTTCTTTTCTATTGTTAACTCTAAACTTGTTCCAAAAAAATATAAAAGAAGCATATTAAAAAACAAGTGTTCAAAACTACCATGCATAAACATATGGGTTATTATTTGCCAGGGTTGAAACGATTCATTTGCAGGAAAATGCATTGCAAATAAGTCATAAAACAAAACACCTTTCCCAACAAATAAAGTACCTATAAACATTAATACATTAATAATTATTAAATGCTTAACGGTATCTGAAATTCTCATCATATTATATAAATTTTTTATCTAATTCATCAACACTCATAGTTATAAATGTTGCTCTATTAGTAGGCGATGTATTAGGTTCTTTACAAGCAAATAAACTATTTACCAAGTGCTCTTGTTCATCTTTTTGTAAGGATTGCCCCGTTTTAATAGCTAAGCTTTTTGCCATAGATTTTGCTAATAAATCAGTGGCACTAAAATGCGCATCTGGCACTTCGTTTTCTACATCACTAATAAGCTGTTCTAAAATAATAGACACTTCGCTTTCTGGTACACTTACAGGTACACCAATAATTTCAACTGATTCCTTATTAACGCTAGAAAATATAAAACCTGTATGTTCTAAATCTTCTTTTAATTGATTTATTATTTCTATGTCTTGTCTAGAAAAATGAAGCTGGAGTGGAAATAGTAATTGTTGACTCACAGCTTCTTTAATTGTCATGTTTTTTAGAAAGTCTTCATATAAAATGCGTTGATGTGCCCGATGTTGATCGATGACTAACATGCCCGATTTAATTGTACTCACAATATATTTATTATGAAGCTGATAAGTAGTTTGAATTTTATCTACATATTTATCATCATCAAATATTGAGCCTGTAGATTCTTCACTTTCAAAATGTACCTCACTAAAATCTTGCTGTGTTTTTGTGCCTTTAGATTCTAATCCTACATATAAATTTTCCCAACTTGCAGCAGATTCTTTTTTGTATGTTGCAGCTTTAACTTTAGATTGGGTTTCTTCTTGAAACGGATTAAAGCTTTTATCTACCTCTATAGTTGGTGTATTTGTATTTGCTTTATTATAATTATAGGGTGTATCAAGGTTTGAATCTCTATTAAAATCTAATACAGGCGCAATGTTAAACTGTCCTAAGCTGTGTTTTACAGCAGACCTTAATAAAGCATACAAAGTATGCTCGTCATCAAACTTTATCTCAGTTTTTGTGGGGTGAATATTAATATCAATAGTTTGCGGATCGACTGTTAAGTTTAAAAAATAACTAGGGTGCGTTCCGCTTTTAAGCAAGCCATCAAACGCAGATGCGATAGCATGATTTAAATATGCACTTTTTATAAATCGATTATTCACAAAAAAATACTGTTCTCCTCTGGTTTTTTTAGCATATTCTGGTTTACCAACAAATCCTGAAATTTTGAGTACTTCTGTGTCTTCTTCTACAGGTACTAATTTTTCGTTGGTTTTATTTCCAAAAATATTTACAATGCGCTGCCTGTAATTACTAACAAGTAAGTTAAATGTTTCGCTTCCGTTGTTATACATCGCAAAGCTAATATTTGAATGTGCTAATGCGACACGATGAAACTCATCAATAATATGGCGTAATTCAACTGTATTTGATTTTAAAAAATTACGTCGAGCTGGAATGTTAAAAAACAAATTCTTCACAGCAATTGATGTTCCTTTAGGTACAACCACTACATCTTGAGATACAATATTACTTCCTTCAATAATAATAATATTTCCTATATCGTCTTGATCTTGCTTCGTTTTCAATTCTACATGGGCAATGGCAGCTATACTTGCCAAAGCTTCTCCACGAAACCCTTTAGTATGTAATTGAAATAAATCGTCAGCAGTTCTAATTTTAGATGTGGCGTGTCGTTCAAAGCTCAATCGTGCATCGGTAGTACTCATTCCTTTGCCATCATCAATAACCTGAATAAGCGTTTTACCAGCGTCTTTTACAATAAGTTTAATTGTTGTAGCTCCTGCATCAATAGCGTTTTCTAATAGCTCTTTAACCACTGAAGCTGGTCGTTGTACAACTTCTCCAGCAGCTATTTGGTTAGCAACATGGTCTGGTAAAAGTTGAATGATGTCTGCCATGTATTATTTTGAAAAGAAAATAGATAAATCGAAATCGATTATAAAAAGAAATACTAAAATAAGAATACCAACAATAATTAAAATACGCCTGTTTGCTTTTTTATCTGGGTTTTTATAATCTTCTAAAGCATTATTAAACTTAGTTTTTAAACCAGAATTACTTCCTACAGTTGTTCTGTGCTCATCAAATTTATGAGTTATTTCATAGGGGTTTCCTTCTCCTTTATAATAACGAGGTGTATAACTAAATTTCTTGTTTTTACGCAATTTTAAAAGTCCCATAATTATTAGCTTTAAAGGTTTATATGTATTTTTTTTCTAGTATATACATACAAATCAATAATAGTACCAAAACTAGGATAAGTGTACGCATTGACATACCAAAACCTACTTTACGGCTACTATCTCGTTTATCATTCCACCTAGAAACAAACTCTTTTCTGGTCTGTTCGCCATCATTTGAGTTTTCTTCATTTCCTTTAGAAAATCTAGATTTATAATTAAACGTTTTATGTTTTCGTTGCTTAAACAAAGTATAATGCTTACACATCAAAAATACTCAAAAATGGGCAGATAATATAAGTTGAAATGCCAAAAATTGTTAACAATACACCTAAAATTGGGAGTAAAAAGTAAAAAACTATTTATTGAAGATTGTTACTGATCTCTATTAACTATTTTCTCGCAGTTCTGCCATTTTTATAGCAGCAATGGCAGCTTCAGTGCCTTTATTACCATGCTTTCCGCCAGAACGCTCTATAGCTTGTTGCATATTATTGTCTGTAAGCACACAAAAAATTACTGGTGTTTCTCGCGTTACATTTAGGTCTTTTATCCCTTGAGATACGGCTTCGCAAACAAAGTCGAAATGTTTAGTTTCTCCTTGAATAACACTACCAATAGCAATAACTGCATTTACCATTTGTTCTTGCATTTTTTTAGAACCGTAAATTAGCTCATAGCTACCAGGAACATCCCAACGTAAAATATTATTTGGCAATACACCATTTTCAATTAAAGTATCGTAAGCTCCTTTATATAAGCCTTCTGTAATGGTATCGTTCCACTCTGAAACAACAATCCCAAACCGAAATTTACTCGCGTCTGGGATTGTTGTTTTATCGTAATCGGATAAATTTTTATTTACCGTTGCCATTTTATAATTGAATTGGTACTATTTATTTGCCAACACTTGCGCTTTTCCTATAAACACATCAACATTTGCCGCCTCAGTAGATGTAGGATAGTCGTCCTTAATTCTTTTAAAATAAGTTAAAGCTTTATCTGCTTTTCCTAAATCTAAAGCTATAGCTCCAGCTTTATGTAAATACATTGGTGTTGTGTACTCATTATTACGCATTTCAGCAGCTTGCTCGTAATAACTTAATGCATCTTCTTTTTGATCTAACTGAACAAATGCATCCCCTATATTCCCTTTTGCTAAAGCAGCTAAAATTTCATCGTCACTTTTAAAGTTACTTAAATGCTCGACTGCATTTTTATAATCTTTAAGTTTTAAATAAGCCGTTCCTGCATAGTAGCTCGCTAAATTAGCCGAAGGTGTACCACTATATTCAGAAATAATATCTAACATTCCAAATTTTCCTTCACCTCCATTTAATGCTAAATTGAATAAAGAATCTTTTGCCACTCCATTTACAGCTTGGTCAAAATATTTTTGAGCTTGAAACATGTCGTTCATAGCAGCCTCTTGCTTTGGCTTTGCTATATATTCTTTATAACCTAAAGATCCTAAAACTACTAAAGCAACAAGTCCAATAATTATGAAAATGTATTTTTGATTCTTCTCTACAAATGCTTCAGTTTTTGATGCCGTTTCATCAAGTGTATTAAAAACTTCAGCAGTTGTTGAGCCTTCTTCAATATTATGCTCTTTCTCTGCTTTAGTCTTCGCTTTATATTTTTTCTTGTAAGTCGCCATTTATTCGTTCTGTATTAATGCGCCGCAAAAATATAATTTTTCTTCATAACTAAAAGGGTATTTATTTGATATTTTTCAATAATTTGCACATCCTTTTAAAGCATTACCGCTTCTTAACACTTTATATGTAGCATTTTCTATGGTTTTAAAATCACTTTCTTTACTTAATTATAAAAATTTTGAAAGTAAACAGTTCACTTTCAACAATAAAATAAACTGTATAGTTGGTAATAATGGCATAGGAAAGACTAATGTTTTAGATGCTATTTATCATTTATCCTTTGGAAAAAGTTATTTTAATCCTGTTGCTACTCAAAATATTAAACATGATGAAGCTTTTTTTGTGATTAATGGCGAATATGAAAAAGATGATAAGAACGAAAAAGTAGTAGTAAGTTTAAAACGTGGTCAAAAAAAAATAATAAAACGCAACGGAAAGGCGTACGAAAAATTTAGTGAACATATTGGTTTTTTACCTTTAGTTATAATATCGCCCGCTGATAGGGACCTTATTATAGAAGGTAGTAGCACCAGACGAAAGTTTATAGATAGCGTGATTTCTCAAAGCGATAAAAGTTACTTAATTGATTTAATTAAGTACAACAAAGTATTAGCACAACGTAATGCCCTATTAAAGTATTTTGCATTGAATCATACTTTTAATGGAGATACTTTAGATATTTATAACAATCAATTAACCGATTACGGAACTAAAATTTTTGAAAAGCGCGATGCTTTTTTAAAAACATTTATTCCCATTTTTAAAGCGCGTTATGAAGCTATTAGCAACGGCAATGAATCAGTAGATTTAATTTACGATAGTGATTTGTTTGAGGATAATTTAACAGCACTTTTACAACTTGCATTAAATAAAGACAAAGCCCTACAATACACAAGTGTTGGCATACATAAAGATGATTTATTGTTTAATATTGAAAGTCATCCTATTAAAAAATTTGGAAGTCAAGGTCAGCAAAAATCGTTTTTAATTGCACTAAAGTTGGCACAATTTGATTTTATAAAAGCACAAAGCGGTGTAAATCCTATTTTATTATTAGATGATATTTTTGACAAGTTAGATGAGCATCGTGTAGCGCAAATTATTAAATTAGTAGATGATGAAAATTTTGGTCAACTGTTTATAAGTGACACACATGCTGATCGTACCGAGAAAGCTGTTAAACAAGTACATCAATCTTATGAAATATTTAAGTTATAGTACTGTATGAAAAAGATAATATTCACATCATTAATTATATCCTTTCTTTTATTCTTCAGTTGCAATAAAAAAAGCAAGGTTATAAAAACTGAGTTATCACTTTTTAGCAAACTGGAAAAAGTGCCAGATAGTATTAAAATTGATGATATTACTGTTTACAACTTGTTTAAGCATCAAATTTTGGCTCATAAAAACAATACATTTGACAGTTCTTTAATAATCGAAAAAGTCTTTAAAAGACAACCAAAAATTTGGAATGATTTATACGGTGTTTTATTTGATAAAGAAATGTTTACTACTAATGAAGGAATGATAGGCTGGAATAAAAAAATCTATCACACTAAAAAGGATTCTATTGAATCTAGAGTAAATAAGTTACTAAATATCAAATTTGATTCAGTACTTAAAGCAAATCTTAGTGGGTTAAAAAATTTAACTGGACGTTCTCCTAAAAATGTTAAATTGAGTATCATACTTGCTCCAATTGAAGGTATTGGTTTTGGAGGCATGGAAAATGATGCATTCATTCTAGACTTATTAGATAATAATTTTGACGTTATTAATATGGTTCAAGAAGGAATTCCACATGAATTCAATCACTTTATCTACGAGCCAACTAGGAATGAAGACCCAAATAAAGACACGCCCTTAAGACTAACTATTGATGAAGGTTTTGCATGTTTTTATACCTACAAATATTTTGATGGTAAAATATCAAAATCACAATCTGTAGAGCAAATGACTGAAGAAGAGTGGCAATGGTATTTATTACATGAAAAAGAAATTTATCAAAAATGTTCTTCTTACTTTTACTATAATGGTGATGAAGATCCTTTAAGAAAATTGGGGTCAGAAATGGAATCTCCCAAAACATTATTTTATTGGTTAGGTTTTAGAATAGTGGAATTTTACGCAAGTAAACATGGTGATGATTCTTGGAAAGACTTATATGAATTACCTGTTAAAGAAGTATTAGAAAAAAGTGGATATGAAGAATATATTAATGATTTAAAATAATGCCAAAACGTAACAACGAACATATAAGTATAAGTGATGCATTAAAAGAATTTGTAGAAACCAATAAATTAGAAAAAGGTTTAAACAAAGTTAATGTTGCCGATGCCTGGGCAAAACTTATGGGTAATGGTGTAAATAACTACACCACGGTAGTAAATTTAGAGCGAGATACGCTTTATGTACAACTAAGTTCTAGTGTGCTTAGAGAAGAGTTAAGCTATGGAAAACAAAAAATAATCAATATGCTTAATGAAGAATTAGGAAAAGAAATCATTAAAAAACTGATACTACGTTAATTAGAATTTTTAAACTAATCGATTTTTTTTTATTAAAACTACTTATGTATTGTTTTTTGTATTACCTTTGAATCTTAATTATTTTAATACAAATACAATGAGTAAAGGTACCGTAAAATTTTTCAATGACTCTAAAGGTTTTGGATTTATCGTTGAAGAAGACAACAACAAAGAACATTTCGTACACATTTCAGGACTTATCGATGAAATTCGTGAAGGCGACAATGTTGAATTCGATCTACAAGAAGGTAGAAAAGGATTAAACGCCGTAAACGTAAAAGTAATCTAATATATATACTTTAACAATTACAACTAAGAGCCTATCATTTATTTGATAGGCTTTTTTTTGTGGCATCAAGTTTGCTTACTTATTAATAATTAATTTAATATTTAAAACAATGAGTAAAGGAACAGTAAAATTCTTCAACGATTCTAAAGGATTCGGATTTATAACTGAAGAAGGTTCAAACAAAGAACATTTTGTCCATATTTCTGGATTAATCGATGAAATTAACGAAGGCGACTTAGTTGAATTTGATTTACAGGAAGGCAGAAAAGGATTAAATGCCGTAAACGTTAAAGTAGTTTAGTAAAATATAAAAGACTTTTTTAAAACAAAAATCCCGCAACAATGTTGCGGGATTTTTTAATATATTTTTTTAAATGCTAATTAAAACATCTCTCTACCTGAAAAATGGAAAGCACCTTCAATAGCAGCGTTATCATCGCTATCACTTCCGTGTACTGCGTTTTCTCCAATAGAAGCCGCATAAAGTTTACGTATAGTTCCTTCAGCTGCATCAGCAGGATTTGTAGCCCCTATTAATGTTCTAAAATCTTCAACTGCATTATCCTTTTCTAAAATAGCCGCTACAATTGGTCCACGAGTCATGTATTCTACTAACTCACCAAAAAATGGGCGTTCGTTATGTATTGCATAAAATGCTTGAGCGTCAGCTTTTGTCATTTGTGTTAATTTCATCGCTACAATTCTAAACCCTGAAGCTGAAATTTTTTCTAATATTGCGCCAATGTGTCCTTTTTCAACAGCATCTGGCTTAAGCATAGTAAATGTTCTATTTGTTGCCATTTGATTATTTTTTATTGGCAGCAAAAGTAATGTATTTCTAGATAAAAACAAGGCAATCCAGTTTTAAAAAAATTGTATATTCGCTACCTATGACGAAAGAAGACATCAAGAATATAAAACAATTATTAGCTACACAAAAAAAGATAGTAATAGTGCCGCATAAAAACCCTGATGGAGATGCAATTGGATCTACTTTAGGATTATATCATTATTTATTAAAACACAACCATAATGTTACAGTTATGGTGCCTAATGATTATCCAACTTTTTTAAAATGGATACCTGGTAATGAAACTATTTTAAAACACGATTCTCAAACTGAAACATGTGAAAATTTAATTGAAACTACTGATATTATTTTCACTTTAGATTTTAATGCTTTCCATAGAACTGGGAATATGGAAACCGTTTTAGCGAAAAGTTCTGCTATTAAAATAATGATAGACCATCATCAAACACCAGATGATTATGCAACTTATATGTTCTCGGATGTGAATATGAGTTCTACTGCAGAAATGATTTATCATTTTATAGATATGTTAGGAGATGCAGCTATTATCGATTCTAATATTGCAACATGTTTATATGTTGGTATTATGACAGATACTGGCTCTTTCAGGTTTCCTTCAACTACAAGTAAAACACATCAAATTATAGCTAAACTTATTGAAAAAGGTGCAGATAATACTCAAATTCATAATAATGTTTATGATACAAATAGTTATGAAAGGTTACAGTTATTAGGCCGTGCCTTAAGCAATTTAAAAGTAATACCAGAATCAAGAGCATCTTATATAACACTTTCACAAGAGGAACTTAATACTTTCAATTATAAAAAAGGGGATACCGAAGGTGTTGTAAATTATGGTTTATCATTAGAAAATATTGTTTTAGCTGCTATTTTTATTGAAGACAAGCAAGAAGGTATTATAAAAATTTCGTTACGATCAAAAGGTAACTTTTCTGTAAACGAGTTTTCTCGTGCTCATTTTAATGGTGGAGGGCACACCAATGCTGCTGGTGGAAGAAGTGAGTTGTCTTTGAAAGACACAGTCGAAAAATTTATTAGTATATTGCCTAGTTATAATAAAGCCCTGAATGATGACTAAACAATTAACCATAGTATTTGCACTTCTTTTATTATTTAGCTGTAAAACTCCTGAAGCCAGAAAACCTATTTCTGTAAAAACAGGTTCTTTTATTGATGCTTCTGTTGAACGTAATAAAAAATTGAATGCTAAAGAGCAGGCAAGTATTCAAAAACTTATGGCTCAAAAAAAGGAGAACGATTATATCGCTTCAGATAGTGGCTTTTGGTATTTTTATAATACTAGAGCAGATATCGACACTTTAAAAACCCCAATTTTTGGAGATATTATAAACTACAACTACAACATAAAAAACCTAGATGGTGCTTTAATCTATTCAAAAGAAGATATTAAAACACAAACCTATGCCATGGATCAAGAAGAATTATTCACAGGTTTGCGAGAAGGGTTAAAACTTATGAAAACAGGAGAGACAGTTACTTTTCTATTTCCTTCTCTAAAAGCTTATGGCTATTATGGCGACCAGAATAAAATAGGTTCAAATACACCTCTAATCTGCGAAGTAACTATAAATTCTATTACCCAAAATCAATCCAATTAAATTAATTATGCGAATTATAAAAATTTTAAGTTTAGCTTTTTTAATAAGCTTAACATCTTGCAAGGCACAATACCCAAATCTTGAAGACGGAATGTATGCTGAATTTGTAACCACAAAAGGTGTTATGGTAGCCAAATTAAATTATAAAAAAGCTCCAATTACAGTAGCAAACTTTGTATCGTTGGCAGAAGGTACTAATACCATGGTAGATAGTTTATATAGAGAAAAGAAATTTTACAATGGTCTTATTTTTCATCGTGTTATGGATAAATTCATGATTCAAGGTGGAGATCCATTAGGTACTGGGGCTGGGAGTCCAGGTTATAAATTTAATGACGAGTTTCATCCCGATTTAAAGCATGATACGCTAGGTATTTTATCAATGGCAAACCCTGGCCCAAACTCGAACGGAAGTCAGTTTTTTATAACCGAAGTTCCGAAACCACATTTAGATAATAGACATAGTGTTTTTGGCGAATTAGTTTTAGGTGCAGATATTCTTGATACAATATCAAAAGTTAAAGTTGATTCTAGAAATAAGCCTATAGAAGCTGTTGTAATAGATGAATTAAATATTATTAGAAAAGGAAAAGAAGCTAAAAAATTTGATGCTCCTAAAATTTTTATTAACCATTTTGCAGAGGTCGATCGTTTAGAAAAAGAGAAAAAGGCCAAAGCCGAAGCTATTATAAAAGCATCAAAAGAAAAATTTAATAAGCAACAAGAAAAAGCAATTACATTACCATCAGGCTTACAATATACTATAACAAAAAAAGGCAATGGGGAGAAATTAAAAGAAACTCATAAAGTTTTAACAGATTACGCTGTTTATTTTGAAAATGGTAAATTACTAGAAACAAGCAGTTTAAAAACTGCTGAAGCGCTAGATGCTGTAAACGAAAAACGCAAATTAGCAGATCAATACCAACCACTAACAGCTAATTTAAGTCCGAATGCAAGAATGATTTCTGGTTTTAAAGAAGGTTTACAACAACTCAATGTTGGAGATCAAGCGACTTTATTTATTCCTTATCATTTGGCTTATGGCGAAGCAGGAAACCGAGGTATTCCGCCCAAATCTAATATTATATTTGAAGTTGAGATTTTAGAAATTGTTAAATAATCACTCAAAACGTATAGCAAACCTTATATTTACGCTTTAAAACATAAGCATATGCATCTTTTAAAATTTGATTGGAACCCTATAACAGGAATTGATATAGTTGGTAATTTTAAGCTTCATTTTTACAGCTTAATGTGGGTTGTTGCTTTTGTAACTGGTTGGTACATTATGAAACGTATTTTTACTAAAGAAAAAGTATCACTAACCTATTTAGACCCCTTATTTATTTATACCGTTTTCGCCACCATGCTTGGGGCACGTTTGGGGCATGTTTTATTTTATCAATCTGAATTAATAACTCAAGACTTTTTCAGTATTTTTCTCCCTTTTAAATTTAAAGGCGGCTTTGAATTTACAGGTTTTCAGGGATTAGCAAGCCATGGTGCTGCTATTGGTATTATTATAGGGATGTACTTATATCGAAAAAAATACAACTACAAATCATTACTTTGGATTTTAGATCGTGTAGTTATTTCTGTTGCTTCTGGTGCCGTTTTTATTAGGATTGGAAACTTTATAAATTCTGAAATTATTGGAAGAGTAGTCGAATCTAAAGATTTTTCATTAGGTGTACGCTTTATTCAAGATTATTACGGCAAACCTGGATATAAAAGAGATGTAACTCGTGTTACAGGTATTAAAGATGTACAAGAAGCATATAATGCAATAGCAAATAACCCTGAGTGGCTGAATGTTGTACCCTACAGGCACCCAGCTCAATTATACGAATCGTTTTGTTATATTTTTGTATTTTTAATTTTATGGTATTTCTATTTAAAAACACCAAAAAGAGACCAGACTGGGTTTTTATTTGGTTTGTTTTTAATTTTACTTTGGACTGTTCGTTTCTTTGTTGAGTATGTTAAAGAACCACAGGGTGATGAATATATTGACTGGTATGGTTTACAAACTGGACAATGGTTAAGTATTCCGTTTATACTTATAGGTTTATATTTTATGTTTATTTACAAACCAAAAACTAATACTAAATAAAATGCTTTTTAAGTATTCTAAACTATTTCTTATATTATTAATTTCGGCAAGTATATTATCTTGTAAAGAAGATAAAAAAGTTATAAAACAAACGGAAGTTCCTTTTACTAAAGAAGGTGAGCTAACGCTTTATAAAACAACTACAGATTCAACAAAAGTAGTTATAGATATAGAAATTGCTAATACTGAATATGAAACCCAAACAGGTTTGATGTATAGAAATTCTATGAAAAACAACCAAGGCATGTTGTTTGTTTTTGATGATGTTAGCGAACGTTCTTTTTATATGAAGAACACAAAAATTCCGTTAGATTTAATTTTTATTAATGATAGCAAAACTATTGTTAGTTTTCAAAAAAACGCAAAACCTTTTGATGAAAATTCATTACCGTCAAATTCACCTGCAAAATATGTTTTAGAGGTTAATGCTGGTTTAGTTGATACATGGAAACTTTCAGTAGGTGATAGCATTGGTTACACTAAATGAATACAGACTTATTAAATATCTCACCCGTATTACCATCATCTCATATTGATAGAGATGTAACTTGGTATATTGATAATGTTGGTTTTACTTTAGTACATAAGGATAGTATGTACGCAGTTTTAAAACGTGATAAGCTTTATATTCATTTACAATGGCATGCTAACACTGATGATGACCCATTACTTGGTGGATCTGTTATTAAAATATTTGTAAAAAACATTCAGCCTCTTTTTGACGAATTTGTAAAACGCGGTACAGTAAACAAAAATAAATTACGACTTAAAACCGATTGGGGTACAAATGAATTTGGGTTTTACGATTTGAATAACAATGCTATCTTTTTTGTAGAAGACATATAAAAAAGACAAATGTTCTGTATTTTGGTAAAGCTTGACTTATTAGAAAAAATGTCCAAATTCGTTTTAAAGCTGATATAGAACATTAAAACCAAACCATATGATTTTACAGATTATTAAATTAAAATCTTCTCTTCCAGAAAAAGAACTTTTAATTAGGGCAAAGAAGCGACAACCTCAGTTCGAAGCGATCCCAGGGCTTTTACAAAAATACTATGTAAAAACTGGTCAGCCTGATCAATATGGTGGAATATACATTTGGGATTCTCAAGAATCACTTAATGCATATCGAGAGTCTGATTTAGCAAAAAGTATTCCTGAAGCTTACGAAATTATTGAAGCTCCAGATATTGAGATTATGGATATTCTTTTTCAGTTAAGAAACAAATAAGTTACTTATTATAAATAACATGTTTTCAATAAAAAAGCCTATCAAATACATGATAGGCTTTCCAATTAAAGAAAAAAATTTGAGTTAGTCTTTCTTCTTTTTTCCTTCCAATTTATTTACTGTATCATACATTATTGGTGTCGCAATAAATAGAGACGAATACGTACCTACTATTACACCTACAATTAAGGCAAACATAAAGCCTCTAATTGAATCTCCACCAAAAATGAAGATAGCCAATAATACTACTAACGTTGTTAATGATGTATTTAGTGTTCTACTTAGTGTACTACTTAATGAAACATTAACAACTTTATTAAATTCCCAAGAAGTATGTTCATTAAAGAACTCACGAATTCTATCGAATACTACCACCGTATCATTTAACGAATAACCAATAACGGTTAGTATTGCGGCTATAAATGCTTGATCTATTTCCATGCTGAATGGCATAAACTTATACGTTAATGAGAATACACCTAATACAATTAATACATCGTGAAAAACCGCTGCTACTGCACCAAGCGAGTATTGCCATCTTTTAAAACGCATTAAAATATAAAGAAATACTACAATTAATGATCCTAAAATAGCCCAGAATGATGCTTGCTTAATATCATCGGCAATGGTAGGACTTACTTTGTAGTACTTCATTAAACCTACAGTTTTTGTATCGGCATCGCTAATAAAATCTTCATAAGAGACTCCGTCTAAATGTGGCACTAATGCAGTGTATAATGATTTTCTTAATTCTTCATCAACTTCAGCACCTGTTTCATTTACTTTATATTTTGTTGTGATTTTTAATTGATTAGCATCTCCAAAAGTTTTAGCATCTGCACTACCAAAAACATCTGATAATGTCGATGTAATTTCTGAAGCACTAACATCTTGAGCAAAACGGACTTGGTATGTTCTACCTCCAACAAAATCGACTCCTTGATCTAAACTATTTGTAAATAATGACCCTAAGCTTAATAAAATAAAAACTCCAGAAATAGTATAAGCCACTTTACGTTTCTTTAAAAATTCGATACTTATATTTCTAAATAATTTTTTAGTAAGTGCCGTAGAGAAATCTAACTTACCTCCTTTGTTTACATACCAATCTACCAATAATCTTGTTATGAAGATTGCTGTAAATAATGACGTACCAATACCTATTAATAAAGTTGTAGCAAAACCTTTAATAGGTCCTGTTCCAAAAATGAATAATATTAATGCTGTTAAGCCTGTAGTAATATTAGCATCTAAAATAGATGATAGTGCATTACTAAATCCGTCTTGAATAGCTTCTTTTTGACCTTTCCCTTTAACTAATTCTTCTCGAATACGCTCGAAAATAAGTACGTTAGCATCGACCGACATACCTATAGTTAAAACAATACCAGCAATACCTGGCAATGTTAATACAGCTCCTAAACCTGATAATATACCAAAGATTAACAAGATGTTTAATATCATGGCTAAGTCTGCAAATCCACCAGCTTTTCCGTAATAGAAAATCATCCATATTAATACTAAAGCCAAAGCTATCATAAACGACATCGTACCACTATCGATAGCTTCTTGACCTAATGATGGCCCTACCACTTCACTTTGAATAATATCTGCTGATGCTGGTAATTTACCTGCTCTTAAAACATTCGCTAAATCTATAGCTTCGTTTAATGTAAAATCTCCTGAGATTGAAGAGCTTCCTCCTGCAATTGGACCTGTTGTAACTCCTGGAGCAGAATACACAATATCATCTAATACAATTGCTATGTTACTACCTTGATTAAAGGCCTCTCCAGTCATTTCTTCCCATATCTTAGCACCTTTAGCATTCATCTGCATAGATACTTCAGATTTTCCTGTTGGTCCAAATTGGTTACGTGCATCTGTAACTACCGCTCCACTCAATTGAGGAATATTATCCCTATTTCCTACTAAAGCGTATAAATCTATAAGTTCACTATCTTTATCTGGTTTACCAAAAGCAAATTTCGCATAACGCTGTTCCGCAGGCAATAATGCTCTAACTTGTGGTAAACTTAAATAGTTAAAAACAGTTTCTTTATCTTTTAATTCAAAACGTGCTATTACTGGACCGCCTTGGTAACCTTGACCTTTAATTAAATCGAATAACGGATTTACTGTTGCAACTGTAGTTGAATCGGTCTCTGCTTCACCTAAAAGTGCATCAATTTGTGAATCTTCAGCATTTTCTTCATCTTGAGATTCAGCTTCTTCAGGGGCCTCATCAACTTTAACAATATCTTTTAAAACATCATTAGCTTGCACTAAAAATGGAAAAAACTGTTCGCCTTTATAAGTATCCCAAAATTCTAATTGTGCTGTACTTTGTAATAATCCTGTAGCACGCTCAACATCTTTAACACCTGGTAATTCTACTAAAATACGGCCAGATGTTCCTAAACGCTGAATATTAGGTGAAGTTACTCCAAATTCATCAATACGTTTACGTAAAACTTCAAAAGCAGATACAATAGATTCATCAATTTTTGTTTCTATGATGCCTTTAACCTCATCATCACTCATGCTTCCGTCAATTTCACCATCTAATGCTTTGGTATAAAATATATCTGGAGATGCTAATTTGGTATCACCTTTAATAGCATCAAATGCCACGAAGAAATCTTCTAAATATGTGTTTTGACTGTTTTTTTGAATTTCAGCAGCATTATCTAGCGCTTGATTAAAAACAGGGTCTTTAGTATTATTTGCTAATCCTTTTAAAATATCTTTAACCGATACTTGTAATATAACATTAATACCTCCTTTTAAATCTAAACCTAGATTCATAGCTTTTTGCTTCACTTCGTTATAAGTGAACTTTGCAATACCTATATTAAAAACGGTATCAGTAGCTATTGACTCTAAATAATTTGCTTCTTCAATACTTCTTAAGGCTCTGTAGCCTTCTTCAGTATCTGCTATTTTATTTATAGCAATTTCTTGAGCATTGCTCTCTATTTGGTTTGCCTTAAATGTAAACGATAACTGATAAATACTTACCAAACCGAATAACAAAGCAAATAATTTTACTAATCCTTTATTTTGCATTTTGTGTTTTTTGTGTCAAATTTTTTAAAAGCGTGCAAATATAAAATTTACTGCATGATTTGACTATTTTTATGGTTAAAAATTTTTATAGCTTTTTGATACTGATATAAGTTCAGCACAGGTTGATGATAAAAGCTAACTTACTTGAATTGACTAAACTAATGGTCCTGCTCTGACCTCAGGTATTTTGCGTGAAGTTTTATCTATTGCTATTGCAATATTATAATATGTTTTATAAGTAACTTTTACAATGCTTTCATTAATTTCTAAAGTATTAAAAAAGGCATGTGTATTAGGTTTGGCAAGCCTATTACTTTCAGGTTTTAGCTTGACAACAGAAATACCATTTAAATCCCATTCCGTATCACTTCCATTTTGAATTTCATAGACATCAAGGTTGTAAGAGATTGTGTTTTCATCAAAAGGAAGTTTTGAAGGTTCTTCGTCCTGGTTTTTAAAAGCAGAAACTAGTCCTATTTTTTCCTTTGAAAAAATTTCCTTAATACTCGCGACATCGGCATCGCTATAATAGGTAATTGTTAGTTTTCCGTTTTCTGTTTCATTTACTTCTATGTTACTAACACCTATGTCTTGCAATTGTTTTTTCACAATAGCAATAGTCTTTTGGGTGTCTTCTGATGTTATAGAAGTATTGGTAAACTGTAAAACAATTTCTTGATTTGGTACGGCAATTTGCTGCTGACAAACAACACCAAATAGGGAAAGAATAATAATTAAAGTACTTATGTACCATTTTGCTTTCATGCGCCAAATATAAAAAATAAAGACTGTATTTCTACAGTCTTTATAATAAAAATCTATTTTGTATTATTGAATCTTACAACTCAAGTAGTCCGTTAGTTTTCTTAACCCCTTCTGCGCTTTCTTGCATATGTGTTTTTTCAGCATCACTCAACGGAACGTCAACTATTTTCTCGATACCGTTTCTACCTAATATTACTGGTACACCAATACATAAATCATTTAAACCATATTCGCCTTCTAATAATGTTGAACATGGAAACATTTTCTTTTGGTCGCAAGCAATAGCTTGTACTAACCCTGAAACTGCTGCTCCTGGTGCATACCAAGCAGAAGTACCTAATAATTTAGTAAGTGTAGCTCCACCAACCTTAGTATCTTCCTTTACTTGATTTAATCGATCTTCACTTAAAAACTCAGATACTTTTACACTATTCCTTGCAGCTTGCGATGTTAATGGCACCATACCTTTATCACTATGTCCGCCAATTACCATACCATCTATGTCACTAATTGGAGCGTCTAAAGCTTCAGCTAATCTGTATTTAAAACGGGCAGAATCTAAAGCGCCTCCCATTCCAATAATTCTGTTTTTTGCTAAATTTGTAGTTTTATGAACTAAATAAGTCATGGTATCCATTGGATTACTCACAACAATTATAATGGTATTTGGAGAATGCTCAATTAAACTTGATGATACCGATTTTACAATACCAGCATTAATACCAATTAATTCCTCACGAGTCATTCCTGGCTTGCGTGGAATTCCTGAAGTAATTACACAAATATCACTACCTGCCGTTTTGCTATAATCATTTGTAATACCTGTAATTTTAGTGTCAAATCCGTTTAAAGATGCGCACTGCATTAAATCCATAGCTTTACCTTCGGCATAACCTTCTTTAATGTCTAACAAAACAACTTCTGAAGCGAAATTTTTAATAGCAATATACTCTGCACAACTAGCACCTACTGCTCCTGCTCCAACTACTGTAACTTTCATAAGTTTATTTTTTTTAAATGATTTGTGATAAGTAATAAATTCTAATCAAAATTCACGCTTTTTATTTACTTAAAACATGACTTTTGTTTGTTTTACAACTATAAATTTTGGTTAGCAAAAGTATGAATTAAAATGCTTTAAATGAAAAAAGTGCAAGATTAAATCCTGCACTTTAAATTCAACTAACTAAAACTAAAATTAAAACAATATTATCTGAAACTAAATGCAATTCCTGCAGATAGTGTATTGTATTCTTGAATGGTATAATCTCCAAATATTTTAAAGAAACCTAGGCTCAATCTAGCACCAAGAGTTGCCTTAAACCCACTTGCTTTAAAATCCAAATTAATAGGATCTGTAACAGTTTCTGTAATTGTTGGTCCAGAAGCAACAGGGGTATATTGCAAATCATAAGTACCTAACATTTTCAAATCTGAATTACCACCGCTATAACCTATACCTCCATAAACATTGATAATAGGAAAATTTAAAGAAGCTATGGCTTGTGCAGTAATAGAATTCAATTTAAACTCAGCATGCTGGTTATTACCTGGAATCACATTTGTATCTATAACATAATTAACATCCATTGTAGTATAAGCAGCCAATATAGATACATGTAAAGGCAACTTATCTAATGGCCCAAAAATGCTTGTAATTTCTTTTTTAAGTCCAACTCCAAATAATTTTCCTTTTACATCATCACTTCCAACTTCTGGAACCAATCTTAGCATTACATCAAATTTATAAGGTAACCCTAAACCAACTTGAATTGCAGGTGTAGGAATTGCACTTAATGGCAAATCTCCTTGAATACCAGAAGGCATTTCAAATGAAGCGGTTACAGCTTGTCCTTGAACTTCTGTTCCTACAAGCATCATAGCTCCAGATCCAGATCCAGCCACGGTTGGGCTAGTAGCGGATGTAGACGTAATATTAGTTAATCCTAAATTTGCGAAATTGAATACCTCATCTTTACCAGGGACTACAGATGCATTAAAGCCAATAGTGATATCAAACCCAAGTTTTTTATGAACCTTAGCTGTATGATACCAACCACTATTCATTCCATATATTAAACCAGTCATAGCTGGACTAATGTATGCTTTAGTTAATTTGTTTGCATCTTCTCTAGCAGCTAATAGAATACTTTCTAACTCTTGAGCTTTTGAAAATTGAGTTGCCAAACATAGCAACATAAATAGGGTTATCTTTTTCATTTTAATAAATTTGGTTATAACAAATGTAATAAAATATTTCAAAAAACAACATTTAATCGATAAAAATTTACACTTAATCGGTATTATTAACAAAAAAATAACCCTGACATACTAAATATCAGGGTTAAATTAAGATTAACTTTTATGGCTATTTACGCATCAATATTAGCATAAATGGCATTCTTTTCAATAAAGTCTCTACGAGGTGGTACTTCATCTCCCATTAACATTGAGAAAATTCTATCTGCCTCAGTTCCATTATCTATTTGCACTAAACGCATTGTTCTAAACTCTGGATTCATAGTTGTATCCCAAAGTTGTTCTGCATTCATCTCTCCCAAACCTTTATATCGTTGTATTTTTGAACCATCTCCAAATTCAGAAACAATTTCATCGCGCTCATTATCAGACCAAGCATAACGCTTTTTAGCACCACGCTTTACTAAGTATAATGGTGGTGTTGCAATATATATATGTCCATTTTCAATCAACTCCTTCATATATCTAAAAAAGAAGGTTAAAATTAATGTTGCAATGTGACTACCATCAATATCGGCATCACACATGATTACTACCTTGTGGTAACGTAATTTTGAAAGGTTTAAGGCTTTACTATCTTCTTCTGTACCTATAGTTACACCTAAAGCTGTAAATATATTTTTGATTTCTTCGTTTTCAAACACTTTATGTTGCATTGCTTTTTCAACATTCAATATTTTTCCACGAAGTGGTAGAATAGCTTGAAATGCTCTATCACGACCTTGCTTTGCGGTTCCACCTGCCGAATCTCCCTC
This sequence comes from Gaetbulibacter sp. 4G1, assembly GCF_002741945.1. Taxonomy (GTDB): domain Bacteria; phylum Bacteroidota; class Bacteroidia; order Flavobacteriales; family Flavobacteriaceae; genus Wocania_A; species Wocania_A spongiicola. The sequence goes on along the minus strand of NZ_MDVN01000012.1, from coordinate 31,010 downwards.
AACTAAAAACACTTCACATTTTGCAGGATCTTGCTCAGAACAATCAGATAATTTTCCTGGAAGCCCTCCAATACTCATTACTGTTTTACGCTGTACCATTTCACGTGCTTTTTGTGCTGCATGACGTGCCTGTGCTGCCAAAATTACTTTTTGAACAATGGTTTTAGCGTCATCTGGATGTTCTTCTAAATAATCGGTCAACATTTCAGATACTGCCTGACTTACAGATGCAGAAACCTCTCTATTTCCTAATTTAGTTTTAGTTTGGCCTTCAAATTGTGGTTCTTGGACTTTTACCGAAATAATAGCTGTTAAGCCTTCACGGAAATCGTCACCAGCGATATCAAACTTTAATTTGTCTAACATACCTGAACCATCTGCAAACTTTTTAAGCGTATGAGTTAATCCACGACGGAAACCTGATAAATGCGTTCCTCCTTCATGAGTATTAATATTGTTTACATATGAATGTAAATTTTCAGCATAAGAAGTGTTATAAATCATAGCTACCTCAACAGGAACTCCATTTTTTTCACCTTCAAAAGCAATAACGTCTTTCATTAAAGGCTCACGAGTTGCATCTAAATATTGGATAAATTCTTTTAATCCTTCTTTAGAATGAAATGTTTCACCTTCAAATTCACCATCTTCCTTTTTATGTCTTTTATCAACTAAATGAACTGTAATTCCTTTATTTAAATAAGCTAATTCACGTAACCTACTTGCTAAAGTATCGTAACTATACTCTAACGTTTGTGTAAAAATTGTAGAATCAGGTTTAAAAGTAACTGTTGTTCCTCTTTTATCAGTATCACCAGTTTGCTTAACTGGGTACATAGCCTTACCACGCTCATACTCTTGCTCATAAACTTTACCCTCTCTATAGACAGTGGCTTTTAAGCTTTCTGAAAGCGCATTAACACAACTAACACCTACACCGTGTAAACCACCTGATACTTTATACGAATCTTTATCGAACTTACCTCCTGCTCCAATTTTAGTCATTACAACTTCTAGTGCTGAAACACCTTCCTTTTTATGCAAACCAACAGGAATACCACGACCATCATCTTCAGTAGTAATAGAATTATCTTCGTTTATAGTTACTGTGATATTATCACAATGCCCCGCTAAAGCTTCATCAATTGAGTTATCTACAACTTCATATACTAAATGATGTAATCCTCTTGTACCTACATCTCCAATATACATTGATGGACGCATACGCACATGCTCCATACCTTCTAAAGCTTGAATACTATCTGCTGAATAATTGTGTTTGTTAAACTCTTCTTTTTGTTCGCTCATATTTTATATTATTTATGATCTTTTTCTTGATTATATTATGCAAAAAAAGATGCCACATAGCATCCTTTTGAATACAAACAAATATACGAAATTTTCACTCCTTTAGGAAGCATTTTATCTGCTCATAAATAAAATTATCAACATTTGTTAATTACTTGAAAGCGGCTTAAATCGTCTTAAAATAGCCTTAAAATTGATTTCAGCTGTTTTTTTGGTGATTAATTTTTACTTTTTAGAGAACAAAGCTCTAACGCTTTATTTTATAGTTTAAGATTTTTAAAATTAGTTAAAAAAAGCAGCTAATTTTGTTAAATTAAACCAAAGAAGTTCCCGATCCATTTTCATTAGAAAATATGATTCTTCCATTATCAAAACTAACGCCTTTTGCAATATCTTTTTTTAATAATATAGCACCATCTGCATCAATATAATCTAAAAGGGGTGCTAATTGTACCAGGTTAGAAATACCAATTGTAGACTCTGTCATACATCCTGCCATAATCAGTAAATTATTCTCTTTTGCTTTTTTTATCATTTCTAAAGCTGGTGTTATACCTCCACATTTCATTAGCTTAATGTTGATTCCATGAAATGATTCAATGCATAGTTTTACATCTTCAAGTCTTTGACAGCTTTCGTCTGCAACAATAGGTAAAACACTTTTACTTTTAAGCACTTTCATGTCTTCCCAATTATTCGCTTTTAATGGCTGTTCTATAAACTCAACGCCTAATAACTTTAGTTCTTTAGCATTATATAAAGTTTCTTCTATGGTCCAAGCGCAATTCGCATCAATTCTAAAAATTGCATCTGTAACATTTCGCAATGCTTTAATAATTTTTACGTCTTCAGAAGTGCCAAGTTTAATTTTATAAATTGGCCAAGGTGTTTCAATTATTTTAGCCTTCATTTTTGAAATACTATCAATACCTATAGTATAATTTGTCAGTGGTGTATTATCATTTAACTTACTCCAGAAACTTCGTAAGGGTTTATTATTTTGTTTCGCAAATAAATCCCAATAGGCACAATCAATTGCACATAATGTAAAATAATCATCTTTTAAGTGTGGTTCTAATTGCTTCCAAAGTTTTCTAGGATCTAAACCAAATCCTCTTTCAACAATTATTTTAACTATACTAATAGACTTTTCAATTTTTTCTATAGTACTTTCATAATAAGGATTAGTAGTTGCTTCTCCGTAGCCCACATAGGTGCCATCAGATATAGAGACAATAGCTGTTTTTTGAATATTAACTGTATATCTTGATGTTGTAAACGGGTGTTTTAACTGAAGCTGGTGTGGCCGTATTTTTAATTTTAAATTCACTTTATAAATATAGTGTTTATAAAAAAAAGACCAACAAAAAATGCTGGTCTCGACTAACTCAAATATTCACTTATATGCTTTTAATAAGCATCATCGTGTACCTTTGCAACCGCTCTACCAGATGGGTCGTTCATGTTTTTAAAAGCTTCATCCCATTCTAGAGCTATTTTGGTACTACAAGCTACACTTGGCTCTTGTGGCACACATAAAGCTGCCGCATCGCTAGGAAAATGCTCTTCGAAAATTGAACGGTAATAAAACTCCTCTTTGTTTTGCGGTGTCTGAATTGGAAATCTAAAATGTGCATTTTTAATTTGCTCATCGCTTACAGCCTCTTCAACAACATCTTTAAGAGTATCAATCCAGCTATAGCCAACGCCATCACTAAATTGTTCTTTTTGCCTCCAGGCAACGCTCTCTGGTAACATGTCTTCAAACGCTTTACGAACTACCCATTTTTCCATACGCTCTCCATTAATCATTTTGTCTTGAGGGTTGATTCGCATAGCTACATCCATAAATTCTTTATCTAAAAACGGCACACGTCCTTCAATTCCCCAAGCTGCTAGACTCTTGTTTGCACGCAAGCAATCGTACATATGTAATTTGCTTAATTTTCGAACAGTTTCTTCATGAAACTCTTGCGCATTTGGCGCTTTATGAAAATATAAATATCCACCAAATAATTCGTCAGCACCTTCTCCTGACAATACCATTTTAATCCCCATAGATTTAATAACACGTGCCATTAAATACATAGGCGTTGAAGCTCTAATAGTTGTAATATCGTATGTTTCCAAGTTATAGATTACATCTCTTATAGCATCTAAACCTTCTTGAATAGTGAATTTTATTTCGTGATGAACTGTTCCTATATGATTTGCTACTTTTTGAGCTGCTGCCAAATCTGGCGATCCTTCCAAGCCTACAGAAAATGAATGCAATTGTGGCCACCATGCCGCCTGTTTATCATCTGATTCTATTCTTTTCTCTGCATATTTTTTTGCTATAGCTGATGTAACAGACGAATCCAATCCTCCTGATAATAAAACACCGTATGGCACATCGCTCATTAATTGTCTGTGCACTGCAGCTTCTAAAGCCTCTTTTATTTCTTTAATACTTGTTTCATTATCTTTAACTGCTTCATACTCTGTCCACTCTCTATTATACCATTTAACAAACTCACCATCTTTACTACTCATATAATGTCCTGGAGGAAACAACTCAATCTTAGTACATACACCTTCTAAGGCTTTTAATTCTGAAGCTACATAAAATGTTCCGTTTTGATCCCAACCAATATATAATGGAATAATTCCCATGTGGTCTCTTGCCACAAAGTATTCATCTTTTTCAGCATCATAAATAGCAAAGCCAAAAATGCCATTTATTTCATCTATAAAATCAACTCCTTTTTCTTTATACAATGCTAAAATCACTTCACAATCGCTTTCTGTTTGAAACTTATATTTACCTTCAAACTGCTTACGTAATTCTCTATGGTTATAAATTTCACCATTAGCAGCAAGTATTAACTTTTTATCTTCACTAAACAAAGGTTGCTTCCCAGAAGCTGGATCTACAATTGCTAAACGCTCATGTGCTAAGATAGCTTTATCATTGCTATAAATACCACTCCAATCTGGTCCTCTATGACGGATGGTTTTAGACATTTCTAATATTTGAGGTCTTAAATCTTCAGCTTTTTGTTTTAAATCGAACGCACATACAATTCCACACATAATCTTTATCTTTAATCTTTTATATTCTAATTAATGACACAAAAATGCTATTATAGTTTCATTATTAAAACAACAAACAACTTATTGGTTACAATTTATAATTATTTTTAACTTATTTACATATATATGAAATTAAACAATTACAAATCATCAAGATTTTCTTGTAAAATGTAAACTTTAACATACCAAAGCTAGTTTTATAAAAATTTTAAGACAATATCCATTTACCTTTAAGCGATTAATAAAACTTAATAAATCATTATGAAAAAATCAACAATTATTACAACCATTGCTTTTGCATTTGTTATGCTTTTAACAACTAATGTAAATGCTCAAAAATTTAGCAAACTTGATAAAAGTCCTATGGACGCAGCTATATACAAAACTTCTAGAAATAGTCCAGCTATTGCTAAGGTTATATATAGTAGACCTCAACTTAAAGGAAGAGCTCTTAGCAGTTTAGCTCCTAATGGAAAAGTATGGAGAACTGGTGCTAATGAAGCTGCAACTATTACTTTATATAATGACATGAAAATTGGAGGCAAGTCTGTAAGTGCTGGTGAATATTCTCTTTTTACAATTCCTGGAGAAAAAGAATGGACAATCATTCTAAATAAAGATGTTAATGTTTGGGGAGCTTACGCATATAAAGAAGCTAATGATGTAGTTAGAGTTTATGCACCTGTTAGTTCTGGAGATTCGTTAGAAGCATTTTCTATTGCATTTAGCAAAGATGCTATGAATTTAGGATGGGGAACTACTAGAGTTTCTGTACCAGTTACTAAATAATTATTAAAATCTTAATGTCTATAAAAAAGCCTTGAAAATTTCAAGGCTTTTTTATTATGGTATATTTAAATACTTATGTGTTTGCAAGGAAACTTTCCATTTTGGATTTGCCATCACATAGTCTACAATTTCCGGTACTACTTTATCGCGTTTGCTCCACTCGGGTTGTAAGTACAAAATACAATCTTTATTAACTTTGGTAGCCTGCTCTTCTGCAAAGCGAAAATCATCTTTATTATAAACAATTACTTTAAGCTCGTGAGCTTTTTCATAAACTTCTTTAGTAGGCAACTTCATCTTTTTAGGTGACAAGCAAATCCAATCCCAAGTACCAGTTAACTTATAAGCTCCAGAAGTTTCAATATGTGTTTGCATACCTTCAGCTTTCAATTTATTAGTCAAAAGCGTCATATCCCAAGTTAATGGTTCTCCTCCTGTTATCACAATAGTATCACTATACTTTTTTGCGTTTTCTACAATCTTGTTTGTATCTGTTGGCGGATGTAAATCTGCATTCCAACTTTCCTTAACATCACACCAGTGGCATCCTACATCACAGCCCCCAATTCTAATAAAATAAGCTGCAGTACCTTTATGATACCCTTCGCCTTGAATGGTATAAAACTCCTCCATTAGGGGTAACATTTCCCCTTTATCAACTAATAATTGAATGTCTTTATTCATCTGTACAATTCTTGATTTTAATATGGTCAGATGTAATTTGCCTTAAAATAAGTTTAAGTAAGTATAAACTTTTAAAATTAAGGCTCATTTCATAGCCTGCAAAGATACATATCCCAATTTGATTTATTTCAATTTTGAATTTCAATTTGATTTTTATAGTTTCGTACTCCCTAGTTTAAAGTAAATTGCCAGCTTCAATCTCTCTCAAGAATGAAAAAAATAGCTTTTTTAATAATGCTACTATGTTGTAGTTATTATTATAGTGCCGCACAAGTTGGTATTGGTACCACAACTCCTGAAGTTTCTTCCATCTTACATATTGAATCATCAAATCGTGGCTTATTGCCACCTAGGGTTAATTTAACAAGTATAAATGACGTTACAACTATTCCTTCTCCTACAGAGGGACTAATGGTTTATAGCTTATCTACTAATAGTTGTAATTTACCCGCTGGTTTATATGTATTTGATGGTACTGCATGGCAGCGAGTAAGTTATTCTGGTGGGAGCAATACTTATTCAAGATTAATTAGAGATGAAATTGGTGTAGGTAATGTTACTTTCACAGCATATAGTTCCACTAACAATTTCGGTAATTACAATAGTTTATTTGACAATGTAGATAATACTAGTGGTAGCTCGTTTCACTCGACAAGAAGTGGGTCACCAACTGGCGATTGGGGTTTTGGTATTACGCTACCAAGTCAATATTTTATATCTCAACTAATTTTAGATGGCAGAAATGATTGCTGTACTAATAGAATACAAAATGTAGTTATTAGATTATATAGCTGTGGTAACCTAGTTTATTCCAGTCCAGCAATTAGCTCTTCTACTACAGGAGATAATACAGTTACTATGCCAAACATCTATGCTGACGAAATAAGACTAGTAGTTCCAAATGGAGGTACAACTCCTGGTGGAGCAGTTATAAACTTTTCAGAATTGGACGTTATAGGATATTTATAAAGGCGAGTATAATTAAATCGATTATTTCTTGAACAACTCTCCTTCAGTTTGTTGAATTTTGATTTCCAATTGAATTTATATAACTTCGCAATGGATTAATTAAAAGTAAATTGCTCTCAACCTCTCTCTCAAATGAAAAAAACTGCGTATTTAATAATACTGCTATGTTGCGGATATTATTATAGTGCTGCTCAAGTTGGTATTGGCACGACAACTCCAGACGCATCATCTATACTTGATGTAGAATCTACAGACAAAGGCATTCTTATCCCTAGGTTAACTACTGCACAAATTAATGCTATAACCAATCCTGCTAATGGGCTTATGGTATATAACACAGATTTGAATGAATTTCAATTTAATTGTGGAACTATTGCGACTCCAGACTGGGTTAAAACATCTCATAATATGTCTGTAAAATATAGCAACACAAACACATCTACAAATTTAAATTCTGCTGCATATACTAATATTCCAATTTTTGGGTCTTTAAATTGGAATGATGACACTACCCTTTATAGTGTAGCAGGAAATGTGCTAACCATCAATACAACTGGAAGGTATAGAATTACTGCGAATATAGCTTATACCGTACCAAATAATGGTAACAATTCCCACCAACGCGTATCTGTAGAAGCTCAAGTTGCCATTAACGGCACACCGACAGGCTCTATAGCCAATACGGGATATGTAAGACGTGCTAATGCTCACAATGAAGCGTCATTGCACATTACTGAAGTTTTTAACATTACAGCAGGACAAACTATAAGTATACAAACTATTAGAGGAGGAAACTCTGCTCCTGCAAATTTTAGAAGTACTGGCACATCAAATATTTACGTAGAAAGAATAAAGTGAGCTATTTAGCAGCTTTCACGTCAATTTCATTACTTCCGTTTCCAGCTAACCTCCAGCAGCAAAAGTTGTACGAGCTGGTTTTTTTGTAATTTTGTCTACTTAATTCAGGTGATTTATGAAAGATGATTTCATTTTTACCTCTTTCACATGACATTAAAATAATAAGTATTAATATGTAAATAATTCTTATTGTTTTATTCGTACCATTCAATTTTATAATTGACTAAAATTACACTATTTTTAACAAAACTTTGATGATGAGTAGAACTAACGATTTTGTACAAGCAATAACTGATGGGAACACCTTTAAAGGAGATTCAATAACTGTTGGTTCAGCGATATTAGATGGAGAAACAATAACCAATGCTTATGTAAAAGTTCCGTTAAAAACCATGAATCGACATGGTTTAATTGCCGGAGCTACAGGAACAGGTAAAACAAAATCTTTACAAGTTTTAGCTGAAAATTTAAGTGATAAAGGAATTCCTGTATTACTTATGGATATTAAAGGCGATTTAAGTGGATTGGCACAACCCAGTCCAGGTCATCCAAAAATTGACGAACGTCACGAAAAAATAGGATTACCCTTTGAGTCTAAAAAATTCCCTGTTGAAGTTTTAACACTTTCTGAACAAGACGGTGTAAGGTTGCGCGCCACAGTTAGTGAATTTGGGCCTGTGCTATTATCACGTATTTTAGATTTATCTGAAACACAATCGGGTGTGGTTGCAGTTATTTTTCAATATTGTGATAATAACAAGCTACCATTACTTGATTTAAAAGATTTTAAAAAAATATTACAGTACGCAACGCAAGAAGGCAAAAAAGAATTTACCGAAGCTTACGGTAGAATTTCAACAGCATCAACTGGAGCCATTTTGCGTAAAGTTGTTGAATTAGAGCAACAAGGTGCGGATTTATTTTTTGGAGAGACCTCCTTTGATGTTGATGATTTATTACGAGTTGATAATGATGGTAGAGGGTATATTAATATCATAAGACTTACCGATATACAAGATAGACCAAAGCTTTTCTCAACATTCATGTTAAGTTTATTGGCTGAAATTTATTCAACTTTTCCTGAACAAGGAGATAGCGATAGACCAGAACTTATTATGTTTATAGATGAGGCTCATTTAATTTTCAATGAAGCATCAAAAGCTTTACTAAATCAAATTGAAAGTATTGTAAAATTGATACGTAGTAAAGGTGTTGGCTTATATTTTGTAACTCAAAATCCAACCGATGTTCCAGAAGCAGTTTTAGGACAATTAGGTTTAAAAGTACAGCATGCCTTAAGAGCTTTTACTGCAAAAGATCGAAAAGCAATTAAACTGACAGCACAAAATTATCCAGATTCTGAATATTATGACACAACAGAGGTGTTAACATCCTTAGGAATAGGTGAAGCTTTAGTATCTGCTTTAGACGAAAAAGGGAGACCTACGCCACTTGCAGCCACAATGATGCGAGCACCAATGAGTAGAATGGATATTTTAACCGATAGTGAATTAAGTAATTTACTTTCTGAATCAAAATTGGTCAAAAAGTACAACGAAGAAATTGACCGCGAAAGTGCTTACGAAATACTTAACGAAAAAATAGAACAAGCAGAAGCTGAGGAAGCTAAAGAAAAAGCCCGCAAAGAAAAAGAGGCTCTTAAAAAAGCAGAATCTAAAAAGCGAACATCTTCAACAAGACGGAAAAGCACACGTATGAATCCAGTAGTAAAAGTTCTTACTAGTGCCACATTTATAAGAAGTGTTTTTGGTATTCTAACTAAAGTTTTAAAAAAATAGTTTATAATAAACATTTTAAGAATCATAACAACAAAATAATCAATGCAAAAATCATTTTTCAGCCTTTTAATCTTAACCATATTTTTAGCAAGCTGCCAAAAGGAACAAAACCCATTTCAAATCAGCAAACAACATATCGGATTACTAACTGACTCTACTCAAGTTAAAGACCTAGAAATCATTTTTAGTAAAGACTCTATTGTAAAATTCATTAGTGGAGATGAGTTTACAGGAAACAAAAATGATATTGAAATTTTTGAAAAAGGAGGTAAAAAATTATTATCGTTAACCCCAAGACAATCTTTAGACTCAACCTCAGTAATTGAAAGTGTTCAAATTTTTGATTCACGTTTTAAAACCGATAAAAATATAACAACCCTAAGTACTTTTAAAGACATTGAAAACAATTATAAAATTTCGCGAATAGATAATTTAATTAACTCTATTGTAATTTCTGTAAACGAAATTAATGCTGCTTTTTCTATTGATAAAAAAGAGCTACCTGCAAACCTTCGCTTTGATATGAATTTAAGCATTGAAGCAGTACAAATTCCAGATAACGCTAAAGTGAAATACTTTTTCTTAAATTGGAGTAAATTATAACATACAAAACCATATGAACCCTATTATCTCAAAGCTTTTAGTAACTATTGCTCGTAAAAGACTTGAGGGTAAAAGCACACAGAAACCTGTAAGCAAAAAAGAAATTGTACCTCTAGTTAGACGCTTACAGGTAGAATTATCTCATACACTTAGCGAATATTTTTTTATTATAGTAGGTGTTTTCTCGGCAGGGTTTGGTTTAAAAGGTTTTTTATTGCCAAACCATTTTATTGATGGTGGTGCAACAGGTATTTCTTTATTATTAGAAAATATTACATCATTAAAATTAGGTATTCTACTAGTTTTAGTAAATATTCCTTTTATCATTTTAGCATCAAAAACCATTAGCTTAAAGTTTGCACTAAGAAGCATTGTAGCCATTTCATTTTTAGCCTTAGTTGTACATTACGTAAACTACCCAACTATTACAGAAGACAAACTCCTTATAGCTGTTTTTGGTGGCTTTTTTTTAGGCTTAGGAATTGGTATGTCTATTCGAGGCAGAAGTGTTATTGATGGCACAGAAGTTTTAGCTATTTTTTTAAGCAGAAAACTCTCTTTAACTATAGGAGATGTATTGTTAATAATAAACATTATTATATTTTCGTTTGGTGCATATATCCTTTCAATTGAAACTGCCTTGTACGCAATTTTAACATATTTGGCAGCTGCAAAAACTGTAGACTTTGTTGTTGATGGTGTTGAAGAATATGTAGGAGTAACTATTATTTCTGAAAAAGATGAAGAACTTAGAGTTATGATGACAGAAAAACTGAGACGAGCTTGCACTATTTATGCTGGAAAGGGTGGTTTTGGCAAAAATGAAAAGAGTTATGATAAAAATATTATTTATACTGTAGTTACACGTTTAGAGCTTCCTAGATTAAAAACTGAAATTGACAAAATAGACCGAAAAGCATTCATAATTATGGGCGTGGTAAAAGATATTAAAGGCGGCATGATTAAGCGTAAACCTCTTAAAGATTAATGAAAAAGAAAATTAAAAAGGCAATTCCAAAAATAGTTGGTTCGCTAATTAATACTACAAGTCATGTTTCTAAAACATATGCAGCAAATAAAGCTATGGCTCTTTTTGCAAAACCCAGAAAAGGCAAGATAACTTTGGATCAAGCTAAGTATTTAAAATCTTCTAAACAATTAGAGTTTGAATATAATGGTTTAAAGATAATGACTTATCAATGGGTTGGAAATGAAAAAACTATTCTGTTGGTTCATGGTTGGGAAAGTAATACAGCTCGATGGAAAAACCTTATTTCAGTTTTAGAAAAATACAACTACAATATTATTGCTTTAGACGCTCCTGCTCACGGAAACTCTGGAAGCGAAACATTTAACGCTATTTTATATTCAGAATTTATAAATATAGTCTCTAAGAAATTTCAACCAGAAATAATTATTGGGCATTCGGTTGGAGGAATGGCTTCTATCTTTTTTCAAAAAGAATACCCGCTTGCTAGTCTAAAAAAAATGATTTTACTTGGCGCTCCAAATGAGTTTAAAGACATTTTTAAAAACTACATCAATTTACTAAACTATAACTCTAAAGTAGTTAACGCACTTGAGGATTTAGTTGTTAAACGTTTTGGTGCACCATCGAACTCTTTTTCAACCGCTAAATATAGCACATCCATAAAAGTTGATGGTTTAATTATTCATGATAAAAAAGATAAGATAATTCCTTTTAATGATTCTGAAGCTATTCATAAAAACCTAAAAAACAGCAAACTTATTCAAACAAGTGGTTATGGACATTCGCTAAATAACAATGTGGTTCATAATCATATCATTGAGTTTATAAACGATTAGATTTATTGTACTTTTGAGCCATGAGTGAATCTTTAAAACGTATCAATAAATTCTTAAGCGAAGCTGGATACTGTTCTCGCAGAGAGGCCGATAAATTAATTGAAGCTGGCAGAGTTACTATTAACGGTGTTGTTCCAGAAATGGGAACAAAAATTGCGCCTACTGATATAGTACATGTAGATGGACAAGAAATTAAAAACACAAAAAAAACTTTTGTTTATTTAGCTTTTAATAAACCTGTTGGTATAGTTTGCACAACTGACACATCTGTTGAAAAAGATAATATCATTGATTATATCAATTATCCTAAGCGTATTTTCCCAATTGGTAGGCTAGATAAACCTAGTGAGGGCCTGATACTTTTAACAGACGATGGTGATATTGTAAATAAAATTTTACGTGCCAGTAACAATCATGAAAAAGAATATATAGTTACTGTAGATAAACCCATTTCGCAAACCTTTATAAATAGAATGTCTGGAGGTATTTACTTAGAAGATTTAGGAAATACGACAAAAAAATGTATAGTCAAAAAAATAAACTCGCATACATTTAGTATTATTCTAACCCAAGGTTTAAATAGGCAAATTCGACGTATGTGTGAATATTTAACTTATGACGTACAAACTTTAAAGCGCATAAGAATTATGAATATTAAACTTGATATGCCCATAGGTAAATACAGAGAACTTACTAAAGAAGAGTTTAATAAGCTGAGTCTGTTGATTAGCTCATCATCAAAAGAGTATAAACCAAACTTAGAAAGAAAAAAAAGGCACTAATCTTGTTTAGATTTTTTTCAAAAATATCATCTAAGAAAAAGCATATTGCTATTATTACACTTGTATTTATAATAGCCATTCTTTTTGAAGCATTACAACAGATATTCTATATAAAACGCTTCAATTTAGCTCAAAACATTCAATTTTTTGATATACTAAAATCGCAATCATACAAATGGTTTATTTGGGTTGTTTTATCATCAATTTTAATATGGTATACAAAACAAAAATCGTCTCAAAAAAACAACAACTATTTTTTATATGGAGCTGTAATTTTAGGCTTAGTTTTTTTAAGTGTAATTATAATTTCAATAATTCAATTCTCTATTTCTAATGATACTTTTTCTTGGATTTTATTATTTGACGAATATGTAACTTTCTTTACATTTCAAAAAGCACCTATATATACTTTAGGATATATTGCTATTGCTATTATTATGCATTTTTATTTTACCAATGAAGCTTTACAAATTAAAGTTGAAGGTCTCTCTGAATTAAAAAAAACTAATGCCAATCTTTATAAAAAGCTTAGTAAATATAATGATGATAATACTAGAGTGTTGAACATTAAGATTGGAAATAAAAGAAAAATAATTCCAGTAACTGATATTTATTGGATTGAAGCTGATGACTACTGTGTTAAAGTACACACAAATAAAAATAATAGTTATACCATGCGAAGTAGCTTAAAAGCTTTAAATGACAAACTAAGTAATAATTTCTTGAGGGTACATAGAAAAGCAATTGTTAATATGGACGTAGTGAAAGAATTAAATATGTCTAGTACACCAAAACTAATTCTCAATAATAACATTGAAATTTCTATTTCTAAAAGTAACTTAAAACTTGTTAAAGACTTTATTGGATAACTTTTTGGTGCTTAATTAACAAAGCTTACTGCAAATAGATATGCATTCTCTGCATTTTTAATATAGTAAAGCTTTTTTTTTATTGATTTGATGAAACAAAACTTTTAATCATGAAAAAAGGAACCAACGTCTTTCTTATCACTTTACTTCAATTATTATCTTTCAACAGAAATATTAGATTATTTATAAATAAAATTCTTTAAAAAAGAATATAGCATAAAACCTCATAATGTTGGTCTTGAAAAGTTAAATAAACAATATATTCAATACTTGACTCCCATTACTTGATGTCTAAATATTTCTATCATTATGATAAAGACAATAATTATTGAAGATGAAACCCTATCTGTAACTCATTTAATTGATTTATTAGAGAAAAGTAATTTAGAAATAAAAATTGAGGCTATCATTTCTTCAGTTGCTGACTCTATTAAATGGTTAAAAAGCAATTTCCCTCCAGATTTAATATTTATGGACATTCATTTATCTGACGGAAAATCTTTAGAGATCTTCAAAGAACACAAAATTTTAAGCCCAGTTATTTTCACTACTGCATATGATGAATACGCTATTCAAGTATTTAAAACTAGTGGCATCGAATATCTTTTAAAACCAATTGACTATGAATGCTTAAAAGAAGCTTTAATTACTTTCTCTGAAAATAAACTAATTATTAACAACAACCATATACTAACAGCTAACTCATTTAAACAAATCGAATATAAAAAACGTTTCTTGGTAAAAGAAGGGAAAGAGTTTATTCCTGTAAAAACAGAGGAGGTTGCCTATTTCTATCGAACTGAAATTGTTTTTATAAAATTGTTTAATGGAAAATCGTATATGACAAATTATTCCTTAAATCATTTAGAAAAAATTCTTGAGCCCCATTCCTTTTTTAGAGTAAATAGGCAAATAATAGCAAACGTAAATACTATTAAATCTTTTTTTAAAGGTAGTTCTGGTAATTTTTTTTTAAACGTCTCACCTATGCACTCAGAAAAAATCCAAATAAGTCAAGAACGTTATTACATACTTAAAAATTTGTTATCATAATTAACAGTATATAAAATTACCCAAAATACTACAAAAGCAAATTAACGAGTTTCATCAATTATTTTTACTTATTGACAAGTCTTTTTTTAGTCTTTGTATATAAATTATTGCATATGGCTCAAACCTATTATTCCTTTACAAAAGAAAATTAACTTCAAAAGCCACATTTAAACAATTTACAAATAATAATATATGAGTTAAAACTCATTAATTTGAACCTAATAATAGCCCAAAAATCAAATTAAAGAACTTCAAAAAAGATATAAATAAAAGTAAGACTTATTAATTTTTTAGTTGGGACTAATCGTATTAAAAGCTTATTATTTGCTACTTATCAATAGATAGACAGCAAATAATATAGAAACAAATTTAAAAACCGATTATGAAAAAAATTTTCTTTATTTTATTCTGCATATTGTCCCATTTTACTTGTCAAGCACAGACAATTGAGCAAAGTTTTTTAATAGATTTTGGCCCTAATGATAACACAAATGGAAATACTACAGTTAACCCGGACGCAAACAGTAATTATTGGAACAATATTTTTAACCCTTTTGCAACTGGTACTAAGCTCTCGTTATTTAATAGTATTAATACAGGAGTAGTTTATAAATTAGAGGTCACTAACCAATTAGCTTCAAACGGAATATTAAATGGAGGGTTATTGGTTCCCGACCCTTTATTACTAGGTAATTATGCTATTAATACAGTTACAGAAGATTATTTTTTCACTGATACTTCAGGTAGTATTACTTTTTCTTCTTTAAATACAGAGAGAGGATATCGATTTAAAATATTTGGAAGTAGAAATACTACTGAAAATAGAGAGAGCAGATATGATATTGACGGGTTTAATTCTACCAGTGGAACATTACAAACCTCGGGACCAGACATTGGAGGTAATGGATACCATGGAAATAACAGTAATCTATATGTTTCAGATATCATTTTCCCTAATTGCAATGGTGAAATAAAAATAACCATTACCAAGCATACAAATTCTTTTGCCTATATAAATTTTATGGAGGTTATTGAATATAATGACGCTAATGCAATTTCTTTAGACAATAATTTAATTGCTATAATGGGGTCTTCTGTTGCCAATGGGCAAGGAGCAGATATAAATAAAGGTTATATGGCATTATATAATACTTTATTAAAACAACGTTTTAATGATGGTGACGGTTTTGATTGGGGTTTTACAAATATTTCTATCCCCGGAAATAATACTTTAGATGTATTAAACAGGTGGGATTGTGATTTATTACCAGAACTTTCTAAATATGTAATATACGGTCTTTCATTGTGGAATGAAGGTATTCATGATTTTGGTCAACCAAAATTTAATCAGTTTAGAGATAATTTGCAACTATTAATCAGTAATGCAGAAGCAAAAGGAAAAACTCCAATCATTATGAATTGTTACCCAAATAATAACTACAATGCTACTGATTATGACTTTATAAAAGAAATGAATCTATTAATTCACCAATGGGATGTTCCAAGTATAAACTTGCTAGGAGCCATTGATGACACTACTGGAAAATGGGTAACAAGTTATAATGATGACGCTAGCCACCCTAATAATTTAGGGCACTCTGAGCTTTTCTATGCAATTGTCCCATCACTATTTGATGCGTTAAATTTGAATAAAACACAGCCACAAAAAATTAATAACACATATATAGCATTAGGTAGCTCAATTAGTAACCGTCAGCTATCATTTAATCCTGAAAATATTATTCATTCATTTACAAACTCATTTGATATTAAAACATCTTCAACAGGAAATATAGCAGCTTTAACTAGTGCAACAGGAATCGGGTATTTTTCTATAAACTCTTCAGGATATCTTAAATACGTTTCACCATCTGGGTTAGAAATTATAGGAAGTACAATTATAAATGATAATTCATGGCATAAAATTACTTTGACTCATTATTACGCTCAAAACAAAACTATACTTTATACTGATGAATTTGAATCTGGTAATCTTAATGAACAATTAATTTGTGATAATTTTTATCTGCATCCTTTAAACTCGCCCTCAACAATAGATTATAAAGATTGGTTTTTTTATAGGTCTGCCATGTCTAGCAATGAAATAGGTTTACTAAACAATGGAATCATGCTAAAATCTAGCTTAGAATTATATGCGCCATTAGACGGTCAAGCTGTTTTTGGAAGTAAACCTCTAATCAATTTAGCACAAAGTACTAATATTATATCTGAAGAAATTGCTAAGCCTCTAAATCTTGTAAAGACAAATAAGTCAATTTTTGAAATCTCTCCAAACCCTGTAAAAAATCTCTTAAAAATTAAATCTTCTAGTAATAATTTGAAAATTAATAAAATTGAAATTATTACTAATTTAGGAGTTAAAATCATTACATTAAACAGTAGCAACGTAAATAAACACATAGATTTAAAAAAATTGAATAAAGGCTTATATTTTTTAGTCATTCATCCAGATAACGGTTCTCCTAAAATCATTAAAATTGTTAAAAAATAACATTTTTTAAACATACATGTTTGTTTTCCAAACAAATCAATGAAGGCTCTTAATAAAAATCTTGATTTTTTATAATTTAATTAACTAAGCTTACTGCAAATAAATACCAGTTCTCTGCATTTTTATTTTTTGTAAAGTCTTTTTTTATTGATTTGAGAAAACTAAACTAAATCATTTATGAAAAGAGCATACATTACTATCGTACTTATTATAACATCAATTACAGCATTTGCTCAATATGAGTACGATGTTTCTGAAACCTACCCATATGGGAAAGCAAATCCTAATGCTCCAGATCAAATTAAAGATTTTGATACTTTAATTGGGGAATGTAATTGTAAATCTACAAGTAGAAAACAAGATGGAACTTGGAATAGCACTATAGATATGATTTGGAGATGGAAATATATAATGAACGGTATGGGGGTGCAAGATGAGACTTTAAAAGTTGATGGTGGACACTCAGGAAGTATCAGACAATTTATTGCTGATAGCAGTAAATGGTATGTACATTATTACTCATCAAAGTCACCATCGTTAACCTTATCAACATGGACAGGAAATAAACAAGCAAACGGAAACATTGTATTGTATCGTAAACAGAAAGCTCCAAACGGAATGGATGGTTTTTTTAGATTAACTTTTTATGATATAACCAAAATAGGATACAAATGGATAGGGGAATGGGTAGACATTTCTGAAAAAATCGTATATCCAACTTGGAAAATTGAATGCAAAAAATAAATACTATTTTTATAAATTATTTTTTATATTTATAACAATGGCTTCACCCTTTCATTTAGCAATTCCTGTTCATGATTTACAATTATGTCGAATTTTTTATCGCGACATTTTAGGTTGTGAAGAAGGACGAAGCAGTGATCAATGGGTGGATTTCAATTTTTTTAACCATCAATTAGTAATTCACTATAAACCAAAATCGAATAGCAATTTATACACCAATCTAGTTGATGGAAAAGATGTACCTGTGCCGCATTTTGGAGTGGTTTTACCCTGGGATGATTTTCACACCTTCGCAGAGGAATTAAAAAAGAAAAACATAGTATTTATAATTGAACCCTATATTAGGTTTGAAGGTTTAGCTGGTGAGCAAGCCACAATGTTTTTTAAAGATCCGTGCGATAACGCTTTAGAATTTAAAGCCTTTAAAGATATAAACCAACTGTTTGCTAAGTAGTTTATAATTATTTTATCAAAGTGATTTAAAAATAGTTAAAAATTCCTTTTTCCTACTTCTGGCTAAATCAACCTCGGTATTATCAATTAATTGAATTTTCCCTCCTCTTCCTTTTATATAGCCTTTAACGCATTTTATATTTATAATATTAGATTGATGCACCCTAAAAAAATTGTGATCTTTTAATAGTTCCTCGTACTCCTTTAATGTTTTAGCCACTAAAAATTGTTTCCCATTCAAAAAATAAACATTCGTATAGTTACGGTCTCCTTCAAACCTTAATATTTCGTTATAGTTAACAACTTGAAATCCATTTTTATGAGGTAATACAATTTGCTCGTGTTTACTATTTAGTTGATGTGCTTTAAAAACATTATACTGCTCCTTGTTTACCACAATTTTTGACACTTTTGATACAGCTCTTTGTAATTCTTCAACATTTATAGGTTTTAATAAATAATCTAAAGCACTAAATTTTATTGCTTTAAGCGCGTAATTATTATATGCCGTTGTAAAAACAACATGAAACGTATGATTACCTATCGACTCCAATAAATCAAATCCATTCTCATAAGGCATCCTAATATCTAAAAAAACCAAATCTGGATTAAACTCTTTAATTAAACTTCTGGCTTCATTTGCAGAAGACGCTTTTCCTAAAATTTGAACATCTTTGCAAAACAAATTCAACATTCCAGATAGCGTTTCTAACGCTCCTTTTTCGTCATCAACTAATATTGCTTTTATCATTAGAAATCTTTTGGCAATTTAATTTCAACCTTGGTTCCTGTCGGGTCTTTTAAATCATTAATAATAATTTTCGAATCTATATTATTACGGTTATTCCAAACAGACATTAATCTCTTTTTGGTTATAATCAATCCTGAGTTTTTATTTTTTTTACTTTTTTTATGCTTTCTACCTACACCATTATCATGTATACTACATAATATGTGGTTTTCGTATTCTTTAAAGTTAATATTGATTGTTTTATGATTCTCTTTTTCACTTAGTCCATGAATAATAGCATTTTCAACAATTGGCTGAATAAACATTGGAGGAATTTTAATATTATAAACATCTATGTCATTGGTGTTAAAATTCAAATCAATAGGTTCAGAAAATCTAAGGTTTTCTAAATCTACGTAATTCTTAATAACACTGATTTCTTCTTCTATAGAAACAAATTTCATTTCGGAATGTTCTAATGACGAACGTATTAATTTTCCAAATTTATTAAAATAGTCTAATGATGTTTTCACATTATTTGATACAATAAATTGTTGTATTGAATTTAAAGCATTAAAAATAAAATGTGGGTTAATTTGATTTAACAGTGCTTTTAACTCCATTTTGTTTCGCTCTTGCTCTAAACTGGCATAGGCATCAATAAGTTCATCTTTTTGTTTATTAATGGTAAGTGTTCTTTCTGTTACAGTTTTTTCTAATATTAACTGCTTTTTTTTCATTCTAAACCCATACCATTTAAAACTTCCAATTAGTAGAAGTATGCCTATTGCTAAATAACTACTAATTGCCCAGTTACTTAACCACCAAGGAGGTGATATTGAGAATACATATTGTAATGGCTCACTCCATTGTCCAGATTTACCAATAGCTTTAACATTAAAAGTATATGATCCTGACGGAATATTTCTATAATTAGCTTTATTTTCACTATTTGGAATACTCCATTCATTATCCAAACCATCAACTTTATATGAGTATTTAATACTATGAGGCGCGCTCCAATCTATGGCTGCAAACTTGAAATTTAAATGATTAAAATCATAAGGTAAATGTAATTTTTTAGGGTAATTATGAAAATTCTCAACTCCAGAAGCATAACTTTTCATTCTGCTTATAAAGGGTGTTGAAGTATTATAAATAGTGTCGTTCAACAAGCTATAATTAATGTTTTGTTGATTGATTTCTATTGTACTTAATTGAATTACTGGCGGTGTCCCTATTAAATTAAAGTTATCAAGATTAAAGTTTATAACACCTCCTAATGTACCCAACCACATATCTTTATTTTTATCAATAAGCTTACTGTTTGCATAAAATATGGTAGATTTTAGTCCATCATTTTTTTGAAAACTTGTTATATACCCATCAATAGAACTCGTTTTTACACTTTTATCAATTTTTGAAATCAATTCTTCTTCTAACACCAAACAATTCAGCCCTTTGCTTGTCCCAATCCATATATTCTCATTTTGATCTTGTAATAAAGACCACACTATATTATTAGATAAACCATCCTTTTCTGAAAAGCTTTTTATAGTTTCTCCATCATACATGCATAATCCTTTATGTGTCCCAAACCAAATATTTCCTTTATCATCTTCTAAAATAGTCCAGACAATATCACTTGGCAAACCTTCATTTAGCCCATAAAAAGTAAATTCTCCGTCTTTATATTTACTTACTCCACCTCTATTAGTTGCTATCCATATGTTTCCTTCTTTATCTTCTAATATATCCCAAATAGCATAGCTAGAAAAACCTTGCTCATAACTATAATTTATAAATTCCTCACCATCAAATCGACTCAAGCCACCCATTTCAGTACCTATCCATATATTCCCTTTAGAATCTTCTAAAATACTCCATACCATGTTTACTGTTAAACCAGAATCGGTATTGTATTGTGTAAACGTTTTTCCATCAAATTTATATAGTCCATGACTAAAAGTGCCAAACCAAATATTTCCTTTTTTATCCTCGGTTATGGATATAATATTTTTTGCAATTAAGCCCTGTTCTTCACCGTAGTTACTAAAGCTAGAGCCATCATATTTAGACAATCCGCCTCCGTAAGTTCCAAACCAAATATTTCCTTTTTTATCTTCATAAATTGAATATACTTGCTCTGTTGGCAAACCGTCCTTTTCTGTATAATGTAGAAAAGAATTAAGATTCAACTTAAAAAGCCCAGCTCCTTCTGTTCCTCCCCATAAGTTATTTTTACTGTCTATAAGTAAGTTCCTAATTTCATTATGTGGCAAGCCTTCATTTTTAGTGATACTATTAATTGTTTTACCATTGTATCTTGACAATCCACCTCCATGTGTTCCAAACCAAATATTATTGTTTTTGTCTTCAACTATTGATATCACTTTATTATGAGTCAACCCTTCGTTAGTAGTAAAAATCTCAAATGTATATCCGTCATATTTACACGCTCCGCCATAGGTTCCTATCCAAATGCTCTTATCAGAGGCTTCATAAACTGATAAGGTTCTATTATCAGGCAAGCCATCTTTTTCTGTATAAGAGTAGAAAGATTTTCCGTTAAAAATACTAAGTCCAGAATTTTTGGTAGCAAACCATATATTTCCTTTAGCATCTTCTATCATTGATACTATATTACTCCCTATTATACCGTCATCAGCGGTATAATGCGTGAATTTTTCACCATTATATTTAACGGCTCCATTAGAAGTACCAAACCATATATTATTAGATTTATCTTCAATAATACTCCAAATTGTTCTGTCAGGAAACCCATTCTCATCAGAGTAATGTGTAAATGTCTTTCCGTCAAATTTTGTCACCCCTCCCGAATAATGTCCAAACCATATATTTTGTTTACTATCTTCAAATATGTTCCAAACATAGTTATTGTACAATCCTTCTTTATCTGTAAAATGGACAAATTCAATTCCATCAAATTTACTTACTCCTCCTCCATAATATCCAATCCAAATATTATTTCTTGAATCTTCGAAACAGTAAACTACATATGAGGAATTTAACCCTTGATCTACATCCATCCACTGAATATCTAAAATGGCATTATCTCTATATAATGGTTTTTCTGATTTTATTGGTTTTGGGTAAAAAACTGAACTTACTTTTCCTCCTAATACGGTATCTTTAGGAAAAGGGATTCCGTTTTCACCATATGCAAACAGTTTTGGTTCAGTTGGCAACGAAACAATTTTAGCCCCATCTATTCTTTTTAGATTTTCTTTTGTTTTTATAATTTTTGGCGGGCTTTGAAGCCTAGTTTTTATAACACCTGACTTATTTAACGCTATTTTTTTTCCTTCAATTTTAATTGGCACCTTTGTTTCTAAAGTATCTCCGGTGATTAAAACCATGTAATTATCTTTTGTTTCATTTTCAAGTTTTAATGTTCTACCATCTTCTTTTTTACAAGAAATAAAAACAAATATTAATAGTAAATAAACTCTACTAGAAATGAACAGTAGTTTCATTAAATTATTCTTCATAAGGTTTTAAAAGTGGTTTTGTATAAAAAATTGTATTATTCAGTGTGTTTTTTATTACATAAATGTTCTGTAATGACCAATTATCCTTGCTCTAATCCCGATTGATAAATTTACATATAATCTTAAAAGCTACCAATTACTTTAGTAAATAGTAACCACTCCCTAACAAGTAAATTATGCTTAGAATATTAATAATAGAAGATGAGCCTATTTCTAGTAAACACATTATTAATTTATTAAATGGCTATTCAAAAAACACATTTTATATTGATGCAGAAATAGACAATGTTATTGACGCTACAAATTGGCTTATATTAAACGAAGCACCAGATTTGATTTTCATGGATATAAATTTATCTGATGGATCTTGCTTTGATGTACTTAATAAACTTGATGTTACTTGCCCTATTATATTTACTACAGCTTATGATGAGTATGCAATAAAAGCCTTCAAAACAAACAGTATTGATTATTTATTAAAACCTATAACACAAACAAGTTTTAATCAAGCTTTAACTAAATTTTTTAAACTTAAAAAAACCAATCTCAATCAAACAAACAGTTATAACAAAATTAGCATTAAGAATTTAAATAGTTCTTCAACCAACTACAAAGAGCGCTTTTTGGTAAAACTAGGAAATAAATACACCCCTTTAAAAACTGAAGATATTGCCTATTTTTATAAAGATGATATTGTATTTGTAAAATCTTTTAGCGGTAATAGTTATCCAATAAATAGTTCTTTAACAACAATAGAAACATCAATATGCCCTAACGCATTTTTTAGGGCAAATAGAAAAATATTAATAAACATTGATGCTATAGATTACCTTGCTCAATATAAACCTGGTCAATTAACCATAAAGGTTTCGCCAAAATTTGATGAAGTAATTGTACTAAGTCAAGAAAAATCTAGTCATTTAAAAACATTATTAAATTAGTTTTTAATATTAATAAACGGAATCCAAGCTTGATAAAGGTTTTCATTCTCTTTAAATTTAGGTTTTAAATCCGATAGGTATTCGTATTGATTATTAATATTTTTTAGCCCAATTCCTAGAGACTTAACTGTTGACTCTATTCGCTTATTAATATTATTTTCAACTTGTATGCCTCCAGTAACAGAATTAATATCAATATTTATCTTTTTGTCTTTGTATAGCGCATTATGTTTGAAAACATTCTCTAACAATATTTGAATAGAAAAAGGAATTATTTTTTTGTTTAAATCTGTATCTTTTATGTTATAATTAATAACAAATTTTTCTCCAAAGCGTGCTAATTGTAAAAACTCATAATCTTTAATAAAAGATAATTCTTCTTCAACGGTTACAGTAAGTTTATCTCTAATCTCTAAAATATAACGATAAGTGTTAGCTAGCCGTTCTGTAAACTCCTGAGATTTTATTGGGTCGATACTAATTAAAGGTACTAATACGCTTAGGCTATTAAAAAAATAATGAGGGCTTACTTGGTTTTTTAGCACTTTAAGTTCTGTTTGAACTTTTTCATGTTTAAGCTTCTCTACCAATAACAAGGCTTCTTGTAATTGTTTTTCTTTTTGCTTTCTTTGGGTAATATCTATAATAACTGCTAATGCATAAATTTCATCTTCTTTTCTATAATAGTTTAAACTAATCTCAACAGGAAATGTATGCTCATCTTTATGCAAACCCAAAACTTCTACTCCAATTCCGTGAGGTCTCTTTCTTGGATGTTTTACATAACTGTTACGAAGAGGCACGTGTTCTTCCCTGCCAGATTTGGGCATTAGAACCTCTACTTTTTTGCCTATAAGTTCTTTTTCTTTGTAGCCAAACATTTGTTCAGTAATAGGGTTTACCATAACAATGTTTCCTGTTTTATTAGTTAAAACCCAAGATTCGGTAGCTGTATTAAAAATAGTTTTAAAAAAATCTTCAGTATATAAATCTAAGTTTGCTGGATTAGAAATCATTTTTCCTTAATTTTTAACTAATTTAATAGAATTACCTCTTAAACTTAAAAAATATATTCCTTTATTAAGATTAGTATTCAGGTGAATGCTGTATTCGATAGTATTTTTAGTTTCTTTTTTTAAAATTTCAGTTTTAATTTTTTTTCCTATAATATCATAAATTACTGGTGTTTCATTTTCATAAAAGTTCTCGCCTGTTTTATTAACTTTTATAGTAACTTCATCAATCATAGGATTAGGAAATACATCTATTTTATTAGAAATTTTATCGTTTTTCGCACTTAATACATTTCCTAAATAGTTAGTGTCAAAATATTCTCTGATATCATTATTTTCTATACTAGAAGTTTTTTTATTGTAAATTAAAAATGCAGCCACATCTCCATGCATGCTTACTTGACCATTAGAGACTCCTGTTTTAAAGTTAGATAACAAATACCCTACTTTAAAAGTACCAGTACCAGAGTTAGCCCCTACTGATTTATCAACTCCATTTATATATGAAGTAATATTTCCCAATGCATCTCTATGTATTTCTATAAGTTGCCATTGACCTAACTGAACAGCTTCTGGTGTTGTTATCGTTACTACAGGACTTGGAGGCACTGTGTTACCAACCCTCATCCTTATTGTATTATTCGATACTCTATGTGTTACATAATGAGCAGCTAAACCAAAATAAGACCAGTCTCCTGTTGCGGTTTGATCAATTGGTTTCGCTAAAAGAAAAATGGAAAACTCCCCTGTTAAACTAACTGCATCTGTTCCTTCAATCTCAAGATATTTATCTTGCTCAAATTTATAGTTTCCCATACCATCATCTCCATAAGCAGGGCCTCCTCTTACACAAGGTTTACCATTAATACAGTTACTAACGTAACATGGTTTCTCTTTATCATCTTGACCAAAATTTCTGCCATTAGTATACTCCGGAGGATTAAATGTTCCAGCATAAGTTGATTGGTCTATCCATCGTCTTACACATCCATCACCACAACTATCAGTAACGTCACAATATTGTTCAGTTATTATAGCAGACTCACTATTTGGGTGATTTAAACAGAAATCTGATTCGCAATTTGCAACATGATGAGTAGTACTCAAATTGGCAGATTCAACAAAAAACATTAAGTCGCTCACATCTTTTGGATTGAATTGTGCATGAGCTTTTAAACCACCAAATAATAGAAACATTAGCAATGATATAAAAAACACAAACGTATAGCCTAATACAACTTTTCCTTTTTTTAATTGTTTAATATTACTCTGAAATTCTTTATTTCTAATCATAATTAACCTTTCTTCAGCACTCATTCTATTTTCATTACAATTCTTTAAGGGGAATAGCTTTATTATTTCTCCACAAGCCACTTTCCTTCTAAAGTCTATGTCTGTTTGTCTCATAATATTTATCTATTCTAATTTCACAAATCTCTCTATAGTTTTTTAATAGTATCTATTTAAAAATATTAATCAGAAATTTTTTCTTCAAAACCTTCCAACATTTTTACTAATACATTAAACTCCTTTATCGCATATAATTTAAGCTTCTCATTATATGCCTTTTGAGTTTTCACACAAGTAGTTTCCTTTACATTTCTTCTATAATCATGTTTTACTCCTCTTATCGTATTTCTTAATTTTAATAATGTACTCTCAAAATTTTTTAAGCGAGCTACCTTTTTATTTGTTTCTGTAAGCCTCATTATATAAAGATGTATTGCTAATATTCTATTAAATTTTTTAATTTAAGTCCTCCCATTGACCACCACTAACAGCTGTATAAACACGTAATTTATTAGTAGTAGCATCAAAGTAAACATCACCTACCGCAGGTGTAACTGGTGCTGTACCTGGTTTTATATTTATTAGTGTTTCTATTTTTGCACTACCTCCAACTGTTAAGGTGTGATTTAAGGTAGTTGTCATGTCTGTATTAATAGCAACTCTATCATTAGCAAAGTCTCCTCCTATTAGAGGGGTTAACGAATTGCTATTCTCTATATATAACCTATCAGAGTTTATATTTTGAAACCCTGCTCGATAACCAATTAATATATTTCCACTTACCGAAGTTAAACCTGTTCCAAACCCTGCTTCATGACCAATAACTACATTATTACTTCCTGTTTGGTTATTGTAATTTGTACGATATCCTAAAGTTATATTATTACTCCCTGTTGTATTATTTACTCCGGCTTCGTATGCCAAAGACACATTATAACTTCCTGTTGTATTAAAGTATGAAGCCCTACGCCCAACACCAATATTATCAGCACCTGTTGTATTAGAATATAAAGCCCAACCCCCAATAGCACTATTATAATCACCGTTATCAATATTAGGATTAGCTAAAACTTTATCATTATTGTATAATGCCTGAAAACCTAGAGCAATATTATATTCTCCTATAGTATTAGTATAAAGAGTTTCATAGCCTATTGCTAAATTATATTCTGCGCTTTCATTGTTATATAGCGAACTAAAACCAATAGAAGTATTATGGTTCCCTGTAGTATTACTTAAAAGAGATTGATCTCCTATGGCTATATTTTCGTCGCCTTCTGTATTATTATATAAAGACCTATAACCAAAAGCATTATTATGAAAACCTGTGGTATTTGAGTGTAAAGATTCATCACCTATTGCATTATTTTCGTACCCTGAAATATTACCATGTAATGCTTCATTCCCAAAAGCAATATTTTTATATCCAGATGTATTTAAATACATAGCTCTAAAACCAACACTTATATTATCATCTCCTGTTAGGTTTCCGTTTAAGCTTTGCATTCCTATGGCAATATTATCATCTCCTGTTGTATTGTTCTGCAGAGAATATGCCCCCAAAGCTGTATTATTGTTTCCAGTATTTCCAATTGGTAAAGCAGCTCCCTCTAAGGCTTGTCTTCCAAAAGCAGTATTACTATTTCCTGAAATATTATTAATAAGTGATTGAAATCCAACAGCACTATTACCTACTCCTGAAGTGTTAAATACCATAGCTCTGTTTCCTATGGCAATATTATCCGCACCACTTAAGTTACTGTACAATGTACCTCTACCAACGGCTACGTTTCTACTTCCGGTTATTGTACCACCTGCGCCTTGCATGCTCAAATACCCAATAGACACATTATCATTAGCTGTAGTTGAACCTTGCTGAGATTCAAACCCTATGGCTACATTGTTAAACCCTGTATTATCCTCTAAGGCAAAACTACCTATAGCTACATTATTATGTGTTGTTGTATTATTGTATAAAGATCTATGACCTATAGCTATATTATTGGCTCCTGATGTGTTTGAATAACCCGCTTCATTACCTACAAATACAGCTCTTTGACCTGTTAAATTACTATTCTCACCTGCATCTAAACCTAAAAATACAGAACCTGCTGTGTTATGAAACTCCAGCTGCCCTCTAGTTGTAAATCTGGCTCTAATAATATTATTTGTTCTAACGTCCAAGGCTTGTAAATCTGTTGTTCCAATAAAATTAGTTCCAAAAGTTGTTCCAGAATTACCAGTAAGCCCCCAACCTGAACCACTGCCAGAATTCAAACCTATCCATGATGTTGTTGGCTGATTCCAATAATAAAACCCTGGTTGATTTGACCCAGAAACGGTGGTTAAAAAAGTTAGCATTCCATTTTGTGACGCTGTTGGATTTGTTGCAGGAAAAACATCCACTTTTGGAATTAATATGCCATCTGTATTTGATGGTGTTGCTTGGTTTGATGATCTAATATCTAATGTTGAATTTGGAGCTGTAGTACCTATTCCTACTTGAGCATTAATAGTTATACTAAACATAAGAACTAAAAGAGTTAAGTATTCTTTTTTCATGACTTTGCATATTTGGGATTGAACACCTAATATATATACCTGACGTAAAAAACAATCTGCCATTCTTCTTAAAAACCAATATTTAGTCCATGAAATACGTTTTTAATCGTTTAAAGGAGTAGCTTAATTATCGTAAAAAAGAA
The DNA here is from genome assembly GCF_002741945.1 of Gaetbulibacter sp. 4G1. Classification (GTDB taxonomy): domain Bacteria; phylum Bacteroidota; class Bacteroidia; order Flavobacteriales; family Flavobacteriaceae; genus Wocania_A; species Wocania_A spongiicola. The sequence goes on along the minus strand of NZ_MDVN01000012.1, from coordinate 2,494 downwards.
TAATTATACTTAATTCAACAAGGATTTCAATTGACTTGATTTCTCTTGACTTAGCACAATTACTTCTTCAAACTTTGGTTTTACTCTTATAGCCAACTGCCCTGGTTTATATTGAGCTAAATAATCGATTGCATTAATATTAACCAAAATCTTTCTATTTGCTCTAAAAAAAACATTTGAATCAATTGAGCTTTCTATATTAGACAAAGAGCTACTTATTGGGTAGCTATTCCCATTAAAATCTCTTATAAAAACTAAGCTATCTTTATAAAAATAGGCAATGTTCTCTATTTTTAAGGGCGTATATTTATTACCAAGTTTCACTAAAAAACGTTGTTTATAATTTTTTGAAGTGTTAATGTCCAAAAGCCTAATTTTTTCATTTTCTCTCAATTGGCTATCTCGGTCTCTTCTCACCTTAAAAAACTTCATTACAGATTGATAAAAATCTTTCTCGGTAATTGGCTTTAATAAATAATCGATTCCATTTGTTTTGAAGGCTTTTATTGCATACTCATCATAAGCTGTAGTAAATATAATAGGGCAACTGATCTCTACTTTGTTAAAAATCTCAAAACATAACCCATCACTTAAATGGACATCCATGAAAATTAAATCTGGGATATCATTATCTAGAAACCAATTTACTGCCTCAACTATATTGTCTATTTCTTTTTCTACAGTAAACTTGTCTGAACAGTACTTTTTCAACAAAGCAACGATATAATTACTTGAAATATTTTCATCTTCAATTACAACTACCCTTACCATATATGCTTGTGTTAGGTTATACTAATTTAAGAGTATAGCTTATGTGCTTTGCTCATATTTGCTTCATAAATGAATGGAGCAAACTATACGCTTGCAAAACAAACAATAATACTATTGTAAATTTAAAACTACTCGAGCAACCCTAATAATAATTCGGCGCTCAAAAAGATGGATTCAAATATAAAATATAGTGGTTCATAGGTTTTAAGCTCTAAATCACAAAAATCAAAAGCTATATTTGATTACAATTAACAACGAACAGATTACATATAATATAAATCTTTCAAACCCCAAATCTTATGAAACGTTTATACTTTTTATCTTTGCTAATAATTTTTAGCACCCTCAGTTACGCCCAACTTTCAGTAAGAAACAGTGCTTATGTATTTGTAAATGATGAAATCGTTTTTGTTGAAAACGATGTGAATCTTAATGAAGCTGCCAGCACCATATATTTGCGTAACCAAGGACAACTAATACAAGGAACCGGTACAGAAACAGCGGCTACAAAAAATTCTGGTATAGGCGAATTGAGTGTTTACCAAAACGGTAATGTTGGTGTTCATGAATATAACTATTGGTGCTCCCCTATAGCTAGTAAAACAAGCAGTACAGTTAATAACCCCTTTGGTATTTCTCTTTTAAATGATATTACAGGACTTACCACTGCTACACCAGCAACCTATATTTTTGCTAACTACAATGGGTCTGCCAGCCCTTTAAACATTGAACCTTATTGGATTTGGAAGTTTATCGCCTCGGATGAGTATTCCGAATGGATTCATGTTTTAGGTAACACAACTATAAACCCTGGCGAAGGGTTTACTATGAAAGGAACTGCTGGAACCAGTGCTAATAACCCTGGTGACAATCAGAATTACGATTTTAGAGGCAAACCAAACACTGGCACCATTGATGTTGCTGTATTAACAAACCAATATACACTAGTTGGTAATCCATATCCTTCGGCTATGGATGCCCATGCTTATATATGGGATACAGATAATAGAAACACAATAACAGGAACCCTGCATTTTTGGGAACAAGACCCCAATGTGAACTCTCACCGACTAGTAGATTATTCAGGAGGATATGCCACTTACACTATTGAAGAGTTTTCACCCTTCATGGAAACTTATACACCCGCAACTTTTAGCACTTATGATTTAGGTGGTAATATTAATGGGGCTGGTAGCGGTAGCCCTTCTGGAAAACAACCTCAACGCTATTTGCCTATTGGTCAAGGGTTTATGGTTGAAGGTAGTGCTGATGGCGTCGTTAAAACCAAAAATGCACATCGTGCTTATGTTAAAGAAACCAATGCAGATAGTGAGTTTTTTAAAACATCAAATACTAAAAGCAAAGTAGCTAAGAGTGATTTCTTTGCAACCCATAGTGATTATAAACGCTTTAGATTAAATATTGACTTCAACAATACCTATACAAGACAATTATTAGAAAACTTTCATGATAAAGCTACATTTGGTTTTGATCGTGGTTTAGAATCTAAAATACACGCTGATGATATTTTGGCTTCTGATGCTTACTTCTCTAACGATAATGCAACTTATTTAGCTGAAGCCTTACCTTTTGACCAAAGTTTAAAAATACCTTTATCCATTAAGTTGGCTCAAAACATGCCGCTTAGAATTAGAATAGCGGATATTCGAAACTTTGATAGTAATCAACCTATTTATATTCATGATAAAGAAAATGATTTGTA
>NZ_MDVN01000011.1 GCF_002741945.1 Gaetbulibacter sp. 4G1 | reverse complement strand
ATATGCTGTAGCGGCTGTAAGCCCTGTTACTTGATAGGTTAATACATTCCCTAAAGTGGTTTCCAATACGCCACCTTTATATAATTTATAGCCTGTAACTGCTGTATTATCTGTTGCGGCTGTCCAACTTAAATCTACTGTGGTATCACTTTGCCCTGTACTGGATAATGTTGTGGCTGTGGGAGCCTGAGTATCAGATGCTGCATTAGTAGTAATTGCTAAAGTATTACTATCTACACTTTCATTGCCTGCTGCATCAATAGCTCTAACAGTAAAATTATATGCTGTTGCAGCTGTAAGCCCTGTTACTTGATAAGTTAATACATTCCCTAAAGTGGTTTCCAATACGCCATCTTTATATACTTTATAGCCTGTAACTGCTGTATTATCTGTTGCAGCTGTCCAACTTAAATCTACTGTGGTATCGGTTTGAACTGTACTGGATAATGTTGTGGCTGTGGGAGCTTGGGTATCTCCACTAGATGTAGAGTCAAAGACGGTTTCCATATCCGATAACTTGTCAGTCATATCACCTCCTATAATAACATAAGCAACTTCTCCGTCAAATCTGGTATTAGAAGTAACTACGGAAGTGCCCCCGTTCCCTAAAACACTAATATCTTCGCTTACAATAACATCTGAAGTATGAGTTTGTGTAGTTAAAACTGTACCAATTGAAGCTATATGTGACGTATTACTATTTCTTGAAATTCCTAGTAATCCTGTTCCTGGGAAAGTAAAAACTGGAGCTAACCCAGTTGAATTTATTCGTGGCCTCTGAAATGCGGTCGATAAGCTAATATTTGACCCACTAGATAAGGTAAACACATTTGTGTATGCTTCAGAAACTTTTGCATAAAAACCTGCATCATTTTGAGTATAATTTAAACCTCCAACAGATGGATCAAAGTGAGTGTTAATTAAAGCATTACCATCTCCTTTTACACCTGTTGATGACCATGTTAACGCTCCTCCATATGCCTCTTCAGTAGCTTTTACTCCTATTGGGTTTTTCCAGTTTATTAACTTAAAGTTCTTATCGCCACTCCCTTTGAAGTATAAAATAAGGTCCGAACTTGCCCATATTCCACTGGTTTTTGCACTAACAATGATTTGATTTTGCAAAATTTGATCTGCTGAGTTAGGTAATGTATATCCTTGTGTTGTAGCTTCATTTAAAATGGCTTGATATTCTGTAGTGTAACTTGACCCTGAAGCATTATTTGTAGTAATTGACAATGAATTACTATCTACACTTTCATTGCCTGCTGCATCTATAGCTCTAACAGTAAAATTATATGCTGTAGCGGCTGTAAGCCCTGTTACTTGATAGGTTAATACATCCCCTAAAGTGGTTTCTAATACGCCACCTTTATATACTTTATAGCCTGTAACTGCTGTATTATCTGTTGCGGCTGTCCAGCTTAAATCTACTGTGGTATCACTTTGCCCTGTACTTGATATTGTTGAAGCTGTGGGAGTTTGGATATCTTGAGGCCCATCTATAAGCTCTTGTATCGTTGGTTCTTGTCCGTTTACTTGATACATAGTTGGACCATAAAAAAATTGAGTATCAGATATATTAGTATTTGAACCAAGAAAAATGTTATTACTTATTTGTGTTGTGAAAGTCTCAAATTTATAATCTGTAATATTTAAAACTTTATTTCCCGAAATTGGGTCATAAACACCTCCACTATGAGTAACTATCGAATATGCACTATGATGTACATAACCAACTAATAAGTACCACTGATCTAAAACAGGGGGATCTCCAATCCACATATAACTACCTGCTGTACTATTTCCACTAAGAGTTTTTAGCGTTGAATTTCCTAAAGCATCTTTTGCCGATAATTTAAAATATGTTCCTCCATCAAAAGAGTTTAATTTCTTTACCCAAACAGTAAAACGATAAGTTTTGGTTGGATCTATTGACAAGAAGTCAGTTACCCATCCTCCAGAAGTAGGAAGTTGATCATTTGGTGTTCCTTTCCATAAAATCTCAGAGGTTCCATGTGGGCCTACTCCAATTTCTCTAGAGTTTTCAGTACTATGACCAGAGATTGTAAATCCTAATACTGAACTTGTTCCAACTGTCCAGGTAGAAGTATCTAATAAGTTTCCTACAATGGCATTATCCGTTGTTATAGCTACTATATTACTAACTACACTTTCATTGCCTGCTGCATCTAAGGCTTTAACAGTAAAACTATATGCTGTAGCGGCTGTAAGCCCTGTTACTTGATAAGTTAATACATTCCCTAAAGTAGCTTCTAACACACCGTTTTTATATACTTTATAACCTGTAACTGCTGTATCATCTGTGGCTGCAGTCCAGCTTAAGGCTACTGAAGTATCAGTTTGTGATGTACTTGATAATGTTGAGGCTGTTGGGGCTTGGGTGTCTGGACCATCTATTAGTTCTTGTATTGTGGGTTCTTGTCCGTTTACTTCATAAATAGTAGGGTTGTATAAATATCCTTGATCATTTATATTAGTCTGGTCGTAAAAATACATTTTAAACCTCATTTTATTCGCTCCAGATTGAAACGTAAAATCAGCTGTATGAGTTACTTTAGTACCAGAAGTGTCATATATACCACCTATATCCGTGGTCGCAGTATAGCTATTATGATGGACAAACCCTACCAATAAATACCAATCATCAAGTGTTGGTAAGTCTCCAACTTTAAAATAGGGACCGTTTACTGAACCTCCACTAAGATAATTAGTAGCATAATTATCTGAAGCATCCTTAGCATCAAAAGCAAAATAAAACCTACCATCTTGTGAATTTGATTTTTTTGCCCATATTGTAAATCTATATGTTTTAGTTGCATCTATATTTACATAATCTGTTATCCAACCTGCTGCAGAAGAACTTGAAATACCTGAAGCTCTTTTCCATAATAGCTCTGAAGAATTATGAGGGCCTGTACCTAGTTCTCTAACATTTACATTATCATCTCCGTATTTTGTAAATCCAGTTACCGAACCTGTTCCAACTGTCCAAGTAGTGGTATCTAAAAGATTGGTTTGGGTGAATGCTGCGCTGCAAATTAATAGGCAAATTATTCTTATGACTATTTTCATTTCGAAAGATTATTTTTTACGTTCTTGTTTTATAATTCTTTTTTCTAACTTTTCTATTTTCTGTTGCTGTTGTAAAACATAGAGTGTTAGCTCTTCTATTTTCTCCAAGAGTTTGGCATTCATCTCTCCTAATTGGATACCTTCTTCTTCTACCTCTTTTGCTGATGGAATGTTTGGTAAATGTCCCTTGGTTTTAATATGATTCTCAACCTCTTTTAAAGAAGGTAAATCATGTGCTTTGGTAAATACATAATCT
>NZ_MDVN01000010.1 GCF_002741945.1 Gaetbulibacter sp. 4G1 | reverse complement strand
AAATCCCTAATACTTGCCAAGTATCATGTGTACCATCATTATTGGGTGTAAAAAACTTAGGAAATCCAATAACAGAAACAGGGTTTTCGACAGTTCCACAATCATTTTTGGTATCTCTAACGGTTATGGTGTAAATACCAGGAAAAACATTTTCAAACACATTACTATCTTGATATGGAGCATATACAGTATTGTTTTCGTCGAGTAATCGGTATTGATAAGTGCCTTCACCAGAGACAAAAACAGAAATGATATTATTTTGAGTAGCATCAACGACTTCAATATTTTCAAAAGTGGCAATATTAGAAGCTTCAACGTTAATGGTTCTATCTTTAGAGCAACCATTAGCATTGGTAACCGTTACGGTGTAAGTTCCAATTTGGTTAATATCTACCTCATATGTAGTTTCACCAGAAGTCCAATTATAGGTATAATTTGTTGGGCTATCATTAATAACTGCTGCATTTAAAGGAACAGTAAGCGGAAAAGTATTGAGGCAGTAATAAGTTAACGCTTCAGTTTGAATATTAGGTAATTGATTAACGGTTAAAAGTACTTCACTAATTCCGTAGCAATTGTTAGCATTTTCCACACGCGCAAAAATGGTTTGAGAATATGGGGTATTATTAGTAAAGGTTGTTCCTATATTATTCACTTCAAGTAAAGCATCATCATAGGTTTCGTAATAAGAAATGGTTAAACCAGCAGGTAGCCCTAAAACAATATCGTTGTCGGCATCACTTAAATTAAAATTAAAGAAACCATCTTCAATTCCATCGTCATCACAAGCAATAAGTTCGGTATCACCAGAATCCGTAACACTAACATCAAGGGTTAGCTCTGAGGGA
>NZ_MDVN01000009.1 GCF_002741945.1 Gaetbulibacter sp. 4G1 | reverse complement strand
TAGAAATTCAGTTATAGCTGATGGAGGTACTTTAACAGGTGGCCCATTTGAATATTGTGTAGGAGATGGAGCTGCTGATAATATTCCAGAGGGTGCCATTACATTAGAAGGCAATACAGGATCAAACTCACAATGGGTAGTAACCGATAGTGAGGGGAACATTTTAGGATTACCACCAAGTCCATATGTAGTAGACTTTGATGGTGCAGGAGTTGGGACATGCTTAGTGTGGCATTTAAGTTTTAATGGAGAGTTAGAAGGTGCAGTTATGGGAAACAATGCCTCTGATATAGTTGGAGATTACGATTTATCCAATCCTATAGAGGTAATAAGAAACCAACCCAAGGGTGGTACTTTAACCGGGGGTCCGTTTGAATATACAGTAGGAGATGGAATAGTAGATAACATACCAGAAGGCGCCATTACATTAGAAGGCAATGCGGGGTCAAATTCGCAATGGGTAGTAACTGATAGTGAGGGGAACATTTTAGGTTTACCTCCGAGTCCATATGTAGTAGATTTTGATGGTGCAGGAGCAGGCACATGTTTAGTATGGCATTTAAGTTTTGATGGTGATTTAGAAGGTGCTGCAATGGGAAACAATGCATCAGATTTAGTAGGGTGTTATAGTTTATCTAATCCGATAAAAGTGGTTAGAAAAAATAAAGTTGATCCAATATGTGACGTTAATGGCGGATATCTTAAGGCAGGAGGATTATATCTTTTTTGTCAAGGTGATGGGGTTGATGATTTTGCAACTGGTATAGAACTTAAAACAAATGCAGGATCAAACTCACAATGGGTTGTAACTGATGTTGAAGGAAATATTTTAGGATTACCACCAACCCCAGATGCAGTTAACTTTGAAGGCGCAGGACCTGGAGTTTGTTTAATATGGCATTTAAGTTTTGATACGATATATGGAGTAGAAGAAGGAAATAATGTTTTTATAAATTTATCTGGATGTTATGACTTATCTAATCCTATACCAATTTTTAGGTTCCCATATGATAGTGGATTTTGCGATTTGATTACTTATGCAAATAGGCATGAAAACGAAATCGTTAAGATTTCAATGTATCCTAATCCTGCAAAAAACAACTTAAACATTGATTTATCAGGAATTAAAGATGAGGATGTCACGGTTAAAATCTATAACTATTCAAGTTTAGAAGTTTACAATCAATCTATAAATCTTAAATCTAAAAGAGATAAATCTATTGATGTTAATGTTAGTAAGCTACCTCAAGGACTTTATTTAGTTAGTATTACTAATAAAGATAATTCAATAAAAGCCATAAAGCGTTTGCTTGTTGAGTAGGATTAATTTTTTTGTATATAAAAGAGGTTATCTATTATAGGTAACCTTTTTTTGTTAAAACAATGCTTTTTTAATCCCTTTCCAGCGCAGCCTTCTAATAAATTCTCCTTCTTTTTTAGAAACTAAATAACCCATTTTTTGCTTTTTTGCTTTAAAATAACCAGCTAAATAATTTTTAAACAAAACGAAGCTTCTTTTTTTATAAGCAAGTTTCAATGCCGAAATAAAAGTAATTAAAAAGCCATAACGCATTTTGTACATAGCTTCACCTTGCAAATATTTTGAGGCTTTATTATAACTAATACCTGTTGGCTTTAGATGTTTAACCTTAAGATTTTCATCAGTTAAAATTGTCCAACCATAAAATTGTGCTAGCAACTCATCAACAGTATCCCAACCCATAGATGGTTTTAGTTTTCCTATATCAATAAAGCAAGGTTTTGTATAAGCTTTTAATGCGCCCCGAATATGATCTTTGTTCGTTAAATTCTCTAAAACCCATTCATTATTTTTTTCTATGTAACAAAAACCGGCAGCCATACCCAACTTTTGATTCTTATTAAAATGATGTGTTAATTGTTCTAAATAATTTGTTGGAAAAATTAAGTCTGCATCAAACTTGCAGATTACATCATAATTATCATCTAAAATTTCAAAGCCTTTGTAAAAAGCATTTATAATTTTTGAACCTGGAATATGCTCATTTGATGATTTTGAATTTATTAATGAAATCCAAGTATGTTTTTCGGCGAAAGCTTCAACAATATCCTGAGTTTTATCAGTGGAATTATCATTAACCACAATAACTTTTTTTGGTAAATGCGTTTGATTTACTAGCGAATCTAAAGTGAGTCCTATAGAGCGCTCTTCGTTATGTGCTGGAATAACAATATAAAAGTTCAAAATTTTAAAGCTTAGTATTCAAAGTTAAACTCTTTCAGCGTAAACTATGTAATATCTTGGCGTAAACCACCTCAAAATGGGTCTGAGTCCAATTTTTTTAGTTGGATTAGTCCATTTTTGTTTGTCTAAAATTTTCCAACCTGCTTTTTCTAACAACCAATCAAATTGCCAGTCTTCAAACTCGTGGTAATGTCTGTCAAGCATGTCTGTTTTACTTCTATATGCTGAAGAAAACCATAACTTAAGTGGTACACTAGCAACCAATTTATCTGCTTTTATAGATTTTAACACAGTAAAAGGTGATAGTAAATGTTCGAATATTTCAAAAGCAGTAACAACATCAGCTTCTGAATTAGTAATGGTAGAAGTATCTACATCTAAATCTTCCCCTTTAGTGTTTTCAACTTTATAACCATGTTCTTGCATGATTTTGGTAAATGGATTAATAACACCTAAATCTAGAATAGCTTCGGAAGCCGAAACATGCTTATTTAAAAATTGAATGGTATGTTTAAAGCGTTTATTAGGATAACTTTTCTCGTACATTTTAATGTTTGTAAATAATAGCATTAATATTCATGCCAGCACCAACACTAGCAAACATAATAGTATCTCCTTTATTTATTTGCTGATTTTCCATATCTCCTTTCAATATCATATCGTATAATGTAGGAACGGTTGCAACACTAGAATTTCCTAATTTACCAATAGTCATTGGCATAATGTCTTCTGGCATTTCTAAATCGTATAACTTATAAAAACGTTTTACAATGGCTTCATCCATTTTTTCATTGGCTTGGTGTATAAGAATCTTTTTTAGGTCTTTAATGTCCACACCACTTTTGTCTAAGCAAGATTTCATTGCTTTTGGAACATTACTAATAGCGAATTCATAAATTTTTCTACCATACATTTTTATGTATCGTCGTTTATCATTTATGTCTTGATTATTTGTTTCTCCAAAAAATATAAAATGAGCTTCATCAAAAGCAAAGGTTGCTGTTTCATGAGCTACTATGCCACCTTCTTCATTAGTAGATTCTACGATAACAGCGCCTGCACCATCACTATATATCATAGAGTCTCTATCGTGAGGGTCAATAACACGAGATAATGTTTCTGCTCCTATGACTAAGCACTTTTTAGCAATTCCAGATTTAATGAAAGCATTTGCTTGAATTACGCCTTCAATCCAGCCTGGGCAACCAAAAAGCACATCGTAACCTACACATTTTGGGTTTTCAATCTTTAAAAGATGTTTAACTCTTGATGCGATGCTTGGTACGGTATCACTCTGTTCTGTGTTGTGCTTTACATCACCATAGTTATGAGCCACAATAATATAGTCTATATCTTCACGATTAATATTAGCATTAACAATAGCTTTTTCAGCGGCATAAAAAGCAATGTCCGAAGTGTTTAAAGATTTTTTTGCATACCTACGTTCTCCAATCCCTGTAATGGCTTTGAATTTTTCAACTATAACCTCATTAGAAGCATTTATAATTGAACCATCGCTATTTAAAAACTGATGTTGGTAAAAGTCTTCATTCCTTTCAATATTATTAGGAATATAACTTCCAGTACCTGTAATTTTTATAGTCATAAAATAAAAAATTGCCTTTGATTAAAAACTAAAACCCAATATAATAGTTTATAATTAAAGGCAAGTTCAGTTTTGTTTTAATTTACGATGTTCAAAAGACTAATTAAACTTCTGCATATGCCTCAATAGGCGTGCATGAGCAAATTAAATTTCTATCGCCATAAGCATCATCAACACGTCTTACACTAGGCCAAAATTTATTGTCTTTTACATATTCCAAAGGAAAAGCGGCTTCTTGTCTTGAATATGGAAACTGCCATTCATCATTTGTAATCATGTCTAATGTGTGGGGTGCATTTTTAAGCACATTGTTGATGTCATCTTTTGAAGATTGATCAATTTCTTTTTTGATTGAAATCATAGCATCACAAAAACGATCCATCTCTGCTTTACTTTCACTTTCAGTTGGTTCAATCATTAATGTGCCAGCAACAGGAAATGATACTGTTGGTGCATGAAAGCCATAATCCATTAATCGTTTAGCAATATCTGTAACTTCAATACCATGAGCTTTAAATGCTCTACAATCTACAATCATTTCGTGTGCTGCACGACCACGTTCTCCAGAATACAGCGTATCGAAACTACCTTGTAATCGGTGTTTTATATAGTTTGCATTTAAGATAGCAATTTTAGTAGATTGTGTTAGCCCTTCAGCACCTAACATTTTAATATACCCATAAGAAATTAAGCAGGCTAAAGCAGAACCAAAAGGAGCTGCTGAAATAGCTGTAATGGCTTTGTCTCCACCAGTTTTTATTACAGGATTTCCTGGTAAAAATGGAACGAGTTGTTTTGCAACACAAATTGGACCAATACCTGGGCCACCGCCACCGTGAGGTATAGCAAAGGTTTTATGTAAGTTTAAATGACAAACGTCTGCCCCAATATTACCTGGGTTAGTTAACCCTACTTGTGCATTCATGTTAGCACCATCCATATAAACTTGACCTCCGTTATCGTGAATAATTTGTGTAACCTCTTTAATAGCTGATTCATATACACCATGTGTGGATGGGTATGTTACCATCAAAGCTGCTAAATTATCTTTGTGCAATTCGGCTTTTTCGCGTAAATTATTTACATCAATATTACCCTCTTCGGTAGATTTTGTTACTACTACTTTCATGCCAGCCATAACAGCACTTGCAGGATTTGTACCATGTGCAGAAGACGGAATCAAGCAAATATTTCTATGATGATCTCCTCGCGATTCATGATAAGCTTTAATTACCATCAAACCGGCAAACTCACCTTGAGCACCAGAATTTGGTTGTAAAGAGGTTGCTGCAAAACCTGTTATTTCGGTTAATTGATCTTCTAATTCTTTTAAAATAGTAGCATAGCCTTTAGCTTGTTTTAGCGGTGCAAACGGATGAATATTGCCCCATTTAAACCAACTTAATGGTAACATTTCTGCAGCAGCATTTAGCTTCATGGTACATGAGCCTAAAGAAATCATTGAATGATTTAATGATAAATCTTTGCGCTCTAACGATTTTATATAACGCATCAATTCAGTTTCAGAATGATGAGTATTAAAAACGGTATCTGCTAAAAAATCTGATGTTCTTTGTAAAGACTCATCAATATTATTTGTTTGTTCTATTTCAGTAACTTCAATAGTGTCTTTTTGGGCTGCTTCAGCAAATAAAGAAATCAAATAATTAATATCTCTAATAGTTGTGGTTTCATTTATAGAAATAGTAACAGTTTCTTTATCGGGATAATTTAAATTTACCTTTTTATCGGTTGCAATCTTCTTTATGCTTTTTGCTTTTGTTTTAATTTGAAGGGTATCGAAGAAAGACGTATTTTTTTGCTCGTAACCTAGTTTTGATAAAGCATTTGATAAGACCACTGCTTTATCATGCACTTTACCAGCAATAAATTTTAAACCCTTTGGCCCATGATACACAGCATACATACCAGCCATAACTGCCAAAAGTACTTGTGCTGTACAAATGTTTGATGTGGCTTTATCTCGTTTTATATGTTGCTCGCGTGTTTGTAATGCCATGCGTAACGCTCTATTACCGTTTGCATCCTTTGTTACGCCAATAATTCGTCCAGGAATATCTCGTTTATATGCTTCTTTTGTAGCAAAGAAAGCTGCATGTGGACCACCATACCCCATAGGTATACCGAAGCGTTGTGTTGTTCCAACCACTACATCTGCTCCAAACTTACCTGGAGCTTCTAATTTAACTAAGCTTAAAATATCGGCAGCAACTGCTACTTTAATTTCAGCAGCATTAGCTTTATTAATAAAAGATTTAATATCTGTAACCTGTCCATTTTTCCCTGGGTATTGTAATAAGGCTCCAAAAAACTCATTAGAAAAACTAAAAGTATCTTCTTTTCCAATTACCAATTCAATACCGATAGGATTTGCTCTTGTTTGTAAAAGTGATAAGGTTTGTGGTAAAATATTTTCAGAAACAAAAAACTTGTTTATACCTGCTTTTTTCTGACTTCGCTCACGAACAGAGAATAACAAACTCACAGCTTCAGCAGCTGCGGTACTTTCGTCGAGTAAAGATGCATTAGCAATTTCCATTCCTGTTAAATCTATAACCATGGTTTGAAAATTTAAAAGTGCTTCTAGTCTGCCCTGGGCAATCTCTGCTTGATAAGGCGTGTAAGCTGTATACCAACCTGGATTTTCAAGAATATTTCGTTGAATAACAGCTGGCATTATAGTAGGATGGTATCCAAGACCTATATAAGTTTTACGTGCTTTATTTAATTTAGATAAATCATGAATATGAAGCAAATACTCATGCTCCGTCATTGGCTCATCTAAATTTAATCCGTTTTTTAAACGAATATCATCTGGAACAGTTTCATGAATTAACTGGTCTAAAGAGTCTATTCCTAAGGTTTTCAACATAAGATTTTGGTCGTCTTCTCTAGGACCAATATGACGTAATGCAAAAGCTTTTGTGTTCATTAAAAATCAATTTTTTATATAATTCGCAAAAATACGTAATATAATTCGCGAATAAATGCATAAAACGTAAAGTTTTTAACCATTTGAAAACGTTATTAACAGTTTGCTTATTTTTGTAAAATGACACTATTAAAACAAATTTTAAACTTTTATATTAATAGTAGCATTCACGTCGCATTATCGGTGTTTTCATTAACATGGATGACGTTGATTGAGTATAATTTTTTGTATGATGAAAATGTGTTGTATTTTGTGTTTTATGCCACTATTACAGGTTATAACTTTGTTAAGTATTTTGGAATTGCAAAATTCCATCACAGAAGCTTAGCTACTTGGCTAAAAGCGATTCAAATATTTTCATTAATCTGTTTTATTTTAATGTGTTATTATGGCCTTCAATTAGAAAAAAGTACTCTATTGTGTATAGCAGTTTTAGGATTAATTACTTTTTTATACGCTATTCCTTTTTTGCCCAAGCATTTGTTTTTGGATAAGCATCACAATTTGAGAAGTATAAGTGGTTTGAAAATTTATTTAATTGCTTTGGTATGGAGCGGAGTTACTGTTTTTCTACCTTTAATAAATATGAAATATGGCATTAATACAGATGTTATAATAACGGGGTTACAGCGCTACTTTTTTGTTATTGTTTTAATGTTTCCTTTCGAAATTAGAGACCTACAATATGATAGTTTGAAGCTCTCTACAATTCCTCAAAGAATAGGAGTAAAGCAAACAAAAGGGATTGGAGCTTTATTATTAATGTTGTTTTTCTTTTTAGAGTTTTTTAAAGATGAAACTAATATAGGTAGTGTTATAATACTATTAGTAATCACTTTTATTACAATGCTTTTGTTAGTGTGTTCTAAAATTAAGCAGAGTAATTATTATAGCTCGTTTTGGGTAGAAGGTGTGCCTATTTTGTGGCTAATATTAATGCTTTTAAGTCTTTAATTTGAATATTCGCTTATAGCATGGTCTAAATCTTTTTTCATAGATTCTTTGCACTTTTTATCTAAGCATTCAACTTTGGACTTTTTTATTTCCTTAGTAAGCTTAGTATTGTTTTTTGTATATTTTCTACAAGCTCTACAGTATATTAAATGGATATTAAGTTTTATTTTTTCCCATAGTGTAGCGTCTTTGTATTGCGTTTTATCACACACATGATTTGCTTCATCACAAGGAATCACAACCTTTATCTTCGTACTCATAATTAAAACCAATTTTCTTTTAAGCAATCTACCATGGCTGTACGCGCTCTATGAATGATTACCCAAAGGTTAGACGCTGTAATATTTAATTCATTACAAATAACTTCAGTTTCAAAACCTTGTATGGTTTTCATTTTAAAAACTTCAGCTTGTTTTTCTGGTAGTTTACCTAAACAATTATGTATAGCATCACCTAACTCTGCATTTTGCAATGTGTCTTCTGCTGTTTTATCGTAAGGATCTGCAACACGTTCTTCCAACCAATCACCTTCGGTTTCAGCATCATCGTTGTAAGTGATTCTTACTTCAGCTTTCCCTTTTTTGGAATTTATTTTACGATAATGATCAATAATCTTTCTTTTTAAAATAGAGATTAGCCAAGTGCGTTCGCTAGCTTCACCTTTAAAGTTCTTCATCGATTTTAAACCTGCCAAAAATGTATCCTGTACTAAATCTTGCGCAACCTCTCTGTCGCTAACTCTAGTAATTGTATAGTTAAATAAGTAGTCTGAATATAAATCAACCCACTTATTTGGATTTATTTGATGGTTGGGCATTATTGATGCAATTGTTTTTTTGAATTTCAAAAATAAGGTAAAAAAATGAATTTCTTAGAAAATCATTTTTTTTGGCTCATATAATGAAATTTTAAACAATAACCCACAGTTATTTAGTACAACTGATTATATAATACCCAAAACTTTTCATGTGCAATCCAGAGATTAAAGCATAAAAAGAGCCTTTTAAATTGTGTAAGCTCTCTCGTTTTAAGCTTCTAGTACTAAAAAGCTGCTTAATTATAAATCCAGTTATTGCAAAAGGGACATGTAATACAGATGGGGCTACTCTAAAGGATGCGTCTTCAACTTCAACTTTTGAAAACCCTTGTTTTTTCAGCTTTACTACCATATTATTTATGGTTTCTAGTTTTTCTAAACTCCAATGATTGCATAGTTTTTTATAAACATAGTTACTGCTTAAACTCAATTTAGAAGCCTCTTTTTTAAGGAACGCATCTGCAATAACCAATTTTCCATTTGGTTTTAAAATTCTAAAGGCCTCTTTTAAAGAATTTGAACTATGACCTGAATGACAAAGGCTTTCAATACATAAAGCAGCATCAAAAGTGTTTGAGGTAAATGATGTATTATTATAGTTTTCTTTTAGAATAGTTCCATTATAGCCTTTTAATAATTCATTTCCTTTTTTTACTTGAAAATCGGATAATGTAACACCAAACGCAGACAGATTTTTGTGTTTTTTAAGTGCAAACCGCATTGAACCTCCCATTCCACAACCTAAATCCAATAAAGTGCTTTTTTTGTTAGTTAAATTTAATCGTTTTAATACATGGTTATTCATTTCATTTAACATTGAATCCCTTTTTAAGGGATTATTTTTAAAAGGAATAAAGTAGCCGAAATGCATATTGAAATCGTTGCTCCAGAATTTGTAATCTTCTGTTGCTTCGTTATAGAAATCAATCATTTCTATTCTATTATTTTCTATTTCTTTAGAGATTGCGATTGTTGCAGATTTCATAGTGTAATTTTTAAAGATTAAAATGGAAACTTAAATTATACATGAATAACCAAGTGTAAACCACAGCAAAAAGCGTAAATAATATATTCATAAAATAACTTCCTATTTTAAATATAGTTTGTTGTGGTATTTGATACATTGGGTAATATGCTATTTGGGTGATTACTTTGCCAACCCAATATGTTGCTATTAAACCTGTTAAAGCGATAGCCAAATTTGAATTGTTTTTTAAATCGTTTGGTAGCAAAATTGCTATTATTCCGAAAGATAAATTTAAACCTTGGATATATCTTCCATAGGTTTTTGCTATTTCTTGATTTAATGGTTTTAGCTTTTTTACATCATTATACCAATCAAAAACTTTATGACGGATATATGGATAGATTAAAGCTGTGAATATTTGCCCACAACCTCCAATCATAATTAGCCAGTTTGGAATTTGTATTTTCATTTTTAATTGTTTTAAACTTTCAGAAATCATTGAAAGTTAGATTTAAATTTTTTTACTTAATTAATTTTAATAAAGATTTAGTAATCCAGTTTTGTTCTTGATTTACAATTTTGTTCATCATGGTATCTGCTGTTTCAGCTAAATCATGCAATGCCTTAGTTTGTTTAATTAGTTCTTTAGTTTTTGCTGTACCGTCATCTTTAATAGAAGATACATCTTTTAATATTTTAATTACTGGTTTTATTTCTCTTCGGCTACGTTCTTTGGCTATATGTCTTGCTAATTCTTGTACGTCTTTTTCTGTAGTAAAAAATTCTTTTCGTTCGCCTGGGATTAGCTCTTTAGTTACAATACCCCAATCCATTAACTGACGTAAATTCATGCTTGTATTACCGCGAGAAATTTTAAGCTCATCCATAATTTCTTCCATAGATAAGGCTTTTGTAGATATAAAAAGAAGCGATTGTATTTGAGCCATGGCTTTGTTTATACCCCACAGTGTACCTAAGCTTCCCCAAGTGCTGATAAACTTTTCTTTTGCTTCTTGATATTCCATGACACAAAGATATAAATAATTTCTAAACTTTCAATAATTATTGAAAGTTTATTTATTTGTGAGAATAAATTACCTTATCTGTAAATGAATATGATCGTCATGTCTAACCGCTCTGCAACCATGAAAACGAAAATCAAAACAACTTATTTTAACAAGCCTGCCCGCTTTAATAAGGCTTCTGGTTTAGGTTCTTTTCCGCGAAAGCGTTTGTAAAGTGTCATAGGGTTTTCAGTTCCACCTTTGCTTAAAACATTATTTTTAAACTTGGTAGCTACTTCTTTATTGAAAATGCCAGTTTCTTCAAAATATTCAAAAGCATCAGCATCTAAAACTTCTGCCCATTTGTAACTGTAATAGCCAGACGAATAACCCCCTTGAAAAATATGAGAAAAAGCTGTACTCATGCAATTCTCTGCTACTTCTGGGAATAAATTTGTTCTTTTAAAAGCCACAACTTCATGCGCTTTTACATTTGTGATTTCTGATGGATTTTGACCATGCCAAGACATATCTAATAAACCGAAACTAATTTGACGTAAAGTTTGTATACCTTCATTAAAAGTAGCTGATTTTTTTATTTTTTCAATCAAATCCATCGGAATAACTTCACCGGTTTCATAGTGTTTTGCAAATAATTCTAAAGCGTCTTTTTGATAGCACCAATTTTCTAATATTTGACTTGGCAATTCAACAAAATCCCAATACACATTAGTACCAGATAAACTAGGGTATGTGGTATTAGCAAGCATACCATGGAGGGCGTGTCCAAACTCATGAAATAGGGTAGTTACTTCGTTAAAAGTTAGTAGAGATGGTTTGTTTATTGTGGGTTTTGTAAAATTGCAAACTATAGAAACATGAGGTCTTTCATTAGTGCCATCTTTTACGTATTGCGGTTTAAAAGATGTCATCCACGCTCCATTACGTTTTCCTTTTCTTGGAAAGAAATCGGCATAAAAAATGGATATTAAATCGCCATTATTGTTGGTTACTTTATAAGTTAAAACATCGTTATGATATTTATCAATATTATTTATTTCTTCAAAATTTAAATCAAATAACTTACTTGCAACAGTAAAAGCTCCGTTAATAACATTTTCTAGCTTGAAATAGGGTTTTAATTGCTCATCATCTAAACTGAATAATTTTTGTTTTAGTTTTTCTGAATAATAAGCCGAATCCCATTTTTCAAGTCTGTTAATGTTGTGTAACTCTTTAGCAAAACTTTCAAGATTCTTAAACTCGCTTTCGGCTGCCGGTTTTGCTTTTTCTAATAGTTCATTTAAAAAGTTCTGAACGGTTTCTGGCGTTTTTGCCATACGCTCTTCTAAAACAAAGTGCGCGTGTGTTGAATAGCCTAAAAGCTTAGCGCGCTCATACCTCAGTTTTGCAATTTTTATAACATTATCTTGGTTGTCTAATTCATCATTTTTAAATCCTTTAGCTCCAGCCGCTAAAGATATTTTTTTACGTAACTCGCGATTATCAGCATAGGTAACAAAAGGAATATAGCTTGGATAGTCTAGTGTAAATAGCCACCCTTTTTTGTTTTTTGATTCTGCTAATTGATATGCTGCTTCTTTTGTGCCTTCAGGTAAACCAGAGAGTTCTTTTTTATCTGTAATTAACATTTCAAACTTGTTGGTTTCAGATAATATGTTTTCACCAAATTTGAGTTTTAATTGACTTAATTGTTTATCAATTTCTCGAAGCTTTTCTTTTTTGTCTTCAGATAAATTGGCTCCATTACGCGAAAAGCTTTTATATTTTTTGTCTAAAAGTGTTTCTTGCTCAACACTTAACTCAAATTCATCTTTTTTATCATAAACAGATTTAACGCGTTTAAACAAATTTTCATTTAAGGTAATATCATTACTAAATTCTGATAACAAAGGGGATACCTCTTGAGCAATTTTTTGAATTTCGGCATTTGTTTCAGCAGAATTCAAATTAAAAAAGATACTTGATATTCTATCTAATTGCTCACCTGAAAAGTCTAAAGCTTCTATTGTGTTTTCAAAAGTAGGAGACTCAGCGTTATCAACGATCTTATCAATTTCTGCTTTAGCATTTTTAATGGCTTCTTTAAAAGCAGGAAGGAAATCTTCATCTTTTATTTTCGAAAAAGGAGCGGTGTTATATGGTGTATTAAAAGGTTTGTTTAAGATAGACATGAATGTGAAATTGTAATTGTTTTAAAAAATAAAAATCTAAAAAAATAATGAATATTGGTAGTTAATCGAATATGTAAAATAAAAATTAGTTAATCAGACTTTTTTTTCTATTTTGGCACAAGATTTTTCAGAGAGTTATCTTTAACTCGTAAGAATTATTGTTAATAGCTGTAAAAACCTCGGATTTATTCGAGGTTTTTTTATTTTAAATCTTTAGCAGATTCATGAACCATTTGTTCTAACCCTTGTTTGTAAACTATAACTTTATCTAGAACACATTTGTCTGATGTTCCAATAATTTGAGCTGCCAGAATACCTGCATTTTTCGCCCCATTTAAAGCAACGGTAGCAACAGGTACGCCACCAGGCATTTGAAGAATAGATAAAACAGAATCCCAGCCATCAATAGAATTACTACTTTTTATAGGAACACCAATAACAGGAAGTGGTGATAAAGAAGCTATCATTCCTGGTAAATGTGCAGCTCCACCAGCACCAGCAATTATTACAGCAAACCCTCTTGTATGCGCATGCTTTCCGTAGTCAAATAGTTTTTCAGGTGTGCGATGGGCCGAAACAATATCAACTTCAACTTCAATATCAAAACCTTCTAATATCTCAATAGCTTGTTTCATAACAGGAAGATCGCTTTTACTTCCCATAATTATTCCTACTTTATTCATAATTATTTACTTATTACTTTAATCGTCTTTTTTACTTTTTCAGCAACTTTTCGAGCTTTACTTAAATCTTCATTTACAATAGTTACATGCCCCATTTTTCTAAATGGTCTTGTTTGTTTTTTGCCATAAATATGAGGCGTAACGCCTTCCATCTTCATAATATCATCAATGTTTTCATAAACTACATTACCCGTATAGCCTTCAGCACCCACTAAATTTACCATAACGCCACCTACTTTACTATCAGTTCTTCCTAATGGTAAATTTAAAATAGCTCTAAGGTGTTGTTCAAATTGTGAGGTATAGCTAGCTTCAATAGTTTGATGTCCAGAGTTATGAGGTCTAGGCGCAACTTCGTTAATTAAAATATCATCACTTTCAGTTTGAAACATTTCAACAGCTAAAAGACCAACATGATTAAATGCTTTTGATACATTTAATGCAACTTCTGTAGCTTTTTTAGCGACTTCATCATCAATTCTTGCTGGGCATATAACATATTCAACTTGGTTTGCTTCTGGATGAAATTCCATTTCTACTACTGGAAATGTTTTAGTTTCTCCTGATGCATTTCGGGCAACAATTACAGCCAATTCATTTTTAAAAGGGACTAATGTTTCTGCAATACATTCAACATTTGGTAACCCCTTTAAATCTGAAAGTGTTCTTACAATTTTTACACCTGTACCATCATATCCAAACTGTGCACATTTCCATACAAAAGGAAGTGTTAAACCACCATTTTCAATAGCATCATTAATTTCAGAAGTATAAGCAAAACGAGTAAATGGAGCCGTTGGTAAATTGTTGTCTACATAAAACAATTTTTGTGTGGCTTTGTTTTGAATAGCACGTAATGTTTTTGACGATGGGTATACTTTTACATTTTCTTTTTCAAGTGTTTCAAGCGCATCAACATTAACATTTTCAATTTCTATGGTTAATACATCAACTTGTTTCCCGAAATTGTAAACCGTATTGTAGTCCATTAAATCGCCTAGATAAAATTCGTTACTTGCAATTTTACATGGTGCTTCATTACTCGCATCCAAAATACAAGTATGAATATCAAACTTCCGAGTGCAGTTAAGCAACATTTTTCCTAATTGTCCGCCACCAAGAATACCGAGTTTAAAATTTGAAGAGAAATAGTTCATGTTAATTTACCAAAAAGTGAATCCTTTTAAATTAAATTGATTTTTTGCTTTTGCACTACAAAAATACACTTAAAAATCTATTCCTTATTAAATAGTAAATTAAAAAATAATCCCGATAGCTATTGGGGCGTTAATCTATTGATTATCTTTGCATCTTTAAAAAATAATAACCGTGATAAAGCTACACGATAAATATTTTAAGCCATTTATTTCTGCAGAAGAAATTGATGTTGCTATTGACCGTTTGGTAAATGAAATTTCTAATGATTTAGGAGATGAAATACCTGTTTTTATTGGTATTTTAAACGGTTCGTTTATGGTAGTGAGCGATTTTGTAAAAAAGTACCCTAAACCATGCGAGGTTACCTTTATAAAGTTGGCATCTTATGAAGGTGTTAAGTCTTCTGAAGATATTCAGCGTTTAATTGGGCTTACTCAAGATTTGTCTGGGCGAACAGTTGTTATTTTAGAGGATATTATCGATACAGGAAATACCCTAACAGAAGTGCACAGGATTTTTAAAAATGAAAATGTAAAGTCGCTTAAAATAGCAACCTTATTTTACAAGCCTGAAGCGTATAAAAAAGATTTTAAACTACATTATGTTGGTATAGAAATACCTAATAAATTTATAGTTGGCTATGGACTCGATTACGATGGATTAGGAAGAGACATACCAGAAGTATATCAAATAAAAGAAACACAACACATGACAAATTTAGTGCTATTTGGTCCTCCAGGAGCAGGAAAAGGAACGCAAGCAGAATTTTTAAAAGAAAAGTATAATCTAGTACATATTTCTACAGGCGATGTTTTTAGGTTTAATATTAAAAATAAAACGGCTTTAGGGATGTTAGCAAAATCCTATATGGATAAGGGTGAACTAGTTCCAGACCAAGTTACTATAGATATGTTAGAAGCTGAAGTTGAGAAGAATGCTGATGCAAATGGTTTTATTTTTGATGGTTTTCCGCGTACTAATGCTCAAGCTAGTGCACTTGATAAGTTAATGAGTAGTAAAGATTCTCAAATAAATGCAATGGTAGCTTTAGAAGTAGATGATGAGGTTTTGGTTGAGCGTTTGTTAAAACGAGGAGAAACTAGTGGAAGAGCAGACGATGCTGACGAATCTATTATTAGAAATAGAATTACAGAATACTATAATAAAACAGCTATCTTAAAAGATTATTACTCTGCGCAGAATAAGTATTTTGGTGTAGATGGCGTTGGTAGTATTGAAGATATTACTGTAAGATTGAGTGGCGTTATAGATAATCTTTAGTTGAAGCGTTGAAATGTTTAGTTGTTTAATCGTTAAATAGCTAAACGATTAAACAAATCAACAACTAAACAATTAAAATGACTGAAGGAAATTTTGTTGACTACGTAAAAATGTATGTAGCTTCTGGAAACGGAGGAAAAGGGTCGGTACACTTACATCGCGAGAAATACATAACTAAAGGTGGTCCTGATGGAGGAGATGGCGGCCGTGGGGGGCATGTTATACTTAGAGGAAATTCAAACCTTTGGACACTTTTACCTTTAAAATTCAAAAAGCATATTAGAGCGGGTCATGGAGAACATGGTAGTAAAAGCCGTAGCTCTGGAGCCGATGGAGAAGACATGTATGTTGATGTGCCTTTAGGTACAGTAGTTAGAGATACCGAAACCAACGATATTATTTTTGAAATAACCGAACATGATGAAGAAAAGATAGTTGTAGAAGGAGGAAAAGGCGGATTAGGTAACTGGCACTTTAAATCTTCAACTAATCAAACACCACGGTATGCTCAACCAGGACTTCCGTTAGAGGAAAGACACATTACTTTAGAGTTAAAAATACTTGCAGATGTTGGTTTGGTTGGTTTTCCAAATGCAGGAAAATCTACATTATTATCTGTTGTTACTTCAGCAAAACCTAAAATTGCCGATTACGAGTTTACTACCTTAAAACCAAACTTAGGTATTGTTGAATATCGAGATTTTCAAACTTTTGTTATGGCAGATATTCCAGGGATTATCGAAGGAGCTGCTGAAGGTAAGGGACTTGGACACTACTTTTTGCGTCATATAGAACGTAATTCCATTTTATTATTTTTAATCCCTGCTGATGCAAAAGATATTAAAAAACAATACGATATTTTGTTAGATGAATTACGTAGGTATAACCCAGAAATGTTGGATAAAGAGCGTATTATAGCCATTTCAAAATGTGATATGCTTGACGATGAGTTAAAAGCAGAGCTAAGAACGGAGTTGGATAACGAACTTCCAATTCCATATCTACTTATTTCTTCTGTGGCACAGCAAGGTATTACAGAGCTTAAAGATTTGCTCTGGAAAATGCTGAATGATTAACTTAATTAAGACTGAGTTTTTTAATTGATTTACTTTTATTTATAAATAGATAAAAAATTCATGATGAAAAAACAGATTAAAAATATCGTTGAGATTAATGATAATAAGTTAAGTAGATACTTTTCTATTTTTATTCAAGGGCTAATTCTTTTATCAGTTATAACTTTTTCAATTGAAACCATTCCGAATTTAAAACCTCAAACGCGAACTATTCTTCAATCAATAGAATGGTTTTGTGTTATTATATTTTCCCTAGAGTATGCTTTGAGAATTTATGTTGCAGATAGTAAGTTTAAGTTTGTATTTAGCTTTTTTGGTATTATAGATTTACTTGCCATTTTACCATTTTATTTGTCTTTTGGCGTCGATTTACGCTCGTTAAGAGCTTTACGCTTTCTGCGCTTATTTAGGATTTTAAAATTGGTTAGGTATAATAAAGCCATGAATCATTTTACAAATGCTATAAAGTCGGCTAAGGAAGAAATTTTTCTATTCATATTTATCACACTTATTTTAATATACTTTGCTGCAGTAGGAATTTATTATTTTGAAAATCAAGCACAACCAGAACATTTTTCTTCTATTTTTGATAGCTTATGGTGGGCAATTATCACGCTTACAACTGTGGGTTACGGAGATGTATACCCAATAACTGTAGGAGGTAAGGTGTTTACTTTTTTTATTCTTATGATTGGCTTAGGTATTGTAGCTATACCTACAGGAATAATTTCATCAGCTTTAACAAAATCTATAGATAAGAAATAGAATAATTAAAAATTGTAGT
Organism: Gaetbulibacter sp. 4G1; assembly: GCF_002741945.1. GTDB lineage: Bacteria > Bacteroidota > Bacteroidia > Flavobacteriales > Flavobacteriaceae > Wocania_A > Wocania_A spongiicola. The sequence goes on along the minus strand of NZ_MDVN01000009.1, from coordinate 201,051 downwards.
TTTTGTTTTGATGTTAAACTCTTTCTGCCTAGTCTATGTGGAATAATTTTTGATTAACTTTAAAGAAAAATAATGCCATGAAATATTTAAAAACATTAGCATTAGCTCTATTAGTTGTATCCTGTGCACCCATACATGTTAATTATGATTTTGATAAAAGTACAGACTTTTCTAATTACAAAACCTATAATTATTATGCTAATATGAAAACAGGTTTAAGTGATTTAGATACCAAACGTTTTCTGGATGCTTTAGATGCAAAAATGCAAGCAAAAGGATTTAGTTTAGTAGAGAAGCCAGATTTTTTTATTGATATTAAAAGTAGCGAGTTTCAAGCAGCACAAAGAAACACTGTTGGTGTTGGTGTTGGAGGTGGCGGACGTAATGTTGGAGGCGGCGTATCTATTGGCATTCCAATAGGTCAAGCAAATGTAAATCGTCAAATTATAATTGACTTTGTCGACGAAAATGGAAAAGGGCTTTTTTGGCAAGCTGTAAGTGAATCTAGTTTTAACCCAAATGCATCACCAGAAAATCGAGAAGTACGTTTAAATGCCATTATAGATAAAATATTAATTAACTATCCACCTAAAAAATAATTATCATGAGAAATCATTTGTTTATTTTATTATGCTTAGTTGTTGCTTTAACAGCTAGTGCACAACGCGTTATTAAAGCAGAAGATGGTTTTACATCCAATGTTGGTGTCCTTGTTTCAATGTTAAATGATATGAAAGATAGAGTGGAAAGAACTGTAAAAGATTTGGAAGTTGATGAAATAGATTTTTTACTAGATAAAAACGCTAACAGTATTGGTACTTTAGTTTTGCATTTAGCAGCTACAGAAAAGTTTTATCAGGTTTACACTTTTGAGAATAGAGAGTTTAATGATAAAGAGAAAGAGATTTGGGGAACAAGAATGTCTATGGGTGAAAAAGCAAGAAAGCTGCACAAAGGAAAACCAATTAGTTATTATTTGGATATTTATAATGATGTTAGAAAAAAAACTCTTGAATATTTAAAAGAGAAAGATGATAAATGGTTAGCAACCGTACCAGAAGGCTATAGAATGAACAATCATTGGTCTTGGTATCATGTTATGGAGCACCAATCAAGCCATTTAGGACAAATTTTGCTTTTAAAGAAAAGAATACCTTAAATATATTTAGTTTTTTACAAAACGCTTACTGGTTAAAAGTATATTGTTTGAGTAAAAATTAGCAGTATAAATGCCTTGACTAAAACGGCTAATATCAACTTCATTAGTTTCATAACTAGATATTTTTGTCGATTTTATCTTTTTCCCGTCCAAGCTAATAATGTCTACTTTTAAGTTTACTGCATTTCTACTTTCAATTTTTAAGTTTATTATACGGTTTGAAGGATTTGGATATAATGTAATTTCAAAACTATTTTGATCACTTGTGATCTCATCAATACCTAAAGCAGATTTAGTTATAGTCCATGTAACAGAGTAAACATGCACGGTTTCATGATTGTCAACCTTTAAAAACGAAGAGACATCATTGACCACAACGGTTAAACTATTGGTTCCAGTGTTTAAATCAGTGTCAATAATAGAAATATCATCAACATCATTAGCAAAGTTTGAAGCATTTAATGTCCATACACTTTCTAAAGTATTGGGAATAGGTTTTATTAAATTTAATTGAAAATCAATTGGATATGTTGAAGTATTTATTGAGTTTGAAACTGGTAAATAAGAGTCTATTGGAGAAACTAAGCTGTGAATTTTTTCTATAATTCCTTCTTGACAAACAGAACAAAAAGGCACTCCTAAGTAACGCATTTTACAACTTTGATGTGGTCTGTTCCAAGTAGCAGATTCACCAGAAGATCCGTAAGGGTATATGCTAACAGCATTAATCCCTATCCAATTTTTCCATCTTACCAAGCTTGAATTTGTTTCTTTAGTAGCATTAATAGATTCAAAAAGATTCCCATCTCCAGGATAATATTCATCTCTTAAATTAAAAAGCGAATGTCCCAACTCATGAATAGCAATTTCATTAGCACTGCTTCCAGTAGATGAAACAGCGTAAGGACCACCAGCACCACCATATTCTGATGAATTAACTAAAATAATAGGTTGATCGTATTCAGGGAAATTGTTGGCTAGCACATTATAGACTAAAGAGGAGTTATATGTGTAAAGTAATCTGTGAAAACCAGAGGTGTCAAAAGAAGTGTTAAAATAGGTGTCTTTAGTAGTGGCTGGAAAAACAGGCTCTACTACATCGGTTGCTGTTGCTGGGTGATCTGTACCGCTTTCATTAGAAGGTACCTTTATAGCGTATACGTTAAAATAATCTGTATATTCTTTAAAGGGGGATTGTGTAAACATTTCGTTTGAAAAATTTGTAGCATCGGTAATGAATTTTGATAACTCACTGGTTTGATAACCTTCACTTAAAATAACAAGATTTATTCTTTTATCATTATCTCCAGAAGCTTTAATAGTTTCAACATCAAAAATTTGAGCATTAATAAAACTTATATTTAATAGGCATAATATATAAAGTAAATAATGCTTCATGATTAGTTGATTTTAGTTTTAATTAATGGCTTTGTTTGTGCTAATTTTTTTTCGATTTCGTAAATACTAATATATTGTGCATTTGGTTCTAACTTTAGTTTTAATGAAAACTCAGTGTTTTTTAACTCTACTTTTTTCGTTTTAAAGGTTTTGGAGTCATCAACATACTCAAAGATTTTTACTAGTGGATTCTTTATTGTTATACTTTGCAATATATTAGAATTTTTATCTAGTTGAGTGCATATTAAATCGCCAGCAATACCACTTTTAATATATTCGTTACTGCTTATTTTTAACTTACCATCTGTTATTATTTTATTAATAAATTGAATGTTTTTCTTCCCCTTATTGTTTTCAGAAATAGTGTAATTTAAAAAAATAAGTTTTGGGTTTAGCTCTTCAACAGTAGTGTTTTGTGCTACCCTCTTTGTTGTAGTACATGCGGTAATACATATAAGTACTAAAGCAATGATTAAGTTATTTATGATTTTGGGGTAAACCAGCATGACTTTTTTAGTGAAACTTGAGAGGCATTTATATTTTGTAAATTTACTAATTAATTGGTTTAAACAAAAAAGAGGCTTTTAAAGCCTCTTTTTTGTTTAAACATAGAAAGAAGCCTTTAGAATAAAGATTTATAACTGTCTTTATAACCGTAAAGTACTATAACATTTAGAACTAGTAAAGCTAAGGCTCCACCAATACTACCTGGTTCTAAAGTAGCGTGGAATAATACAGCATTTACAGAAATACTCATTAAAATTAGCGCTAATAAAGCACCGTATTTATTGAATATTAAGCCTACACCAGCAACAATTTCAACAATAGCTACTAATGTAATTACTTTTGCAGAAGACAAAGCTCCAAAATACGCACCTGCTTCTGCAGACATATCTCCCATGTCCATAAAATGGAAAAACTTGTTAAGACCAAAGAACAAAACGAAAAGCCCAAGAAGTATTCTTACGACCATAAAAACTTTTGAATTCATAATGATTAAATATTTAGTTAGTATTTAAAGATAATAAATTAAAAATAAGTCATCTAAATGTTTTTGTTGAATCGAAAAGGTTTATCTAACAACTGTAGCTTTTCATTTTCCGTTTATCATATCCAAATTACCACTCATCATATTTCAAATTTTTAAACACATTCACTGATTTATATTTACACCATCATTCAAAAAACGAACAGTATTATGATCAATTTAGTAAAAGCTTTAGTAGAACTAATCATTCAAATTGCCTTAGGGTAAAATAATCATCATGAAAAAGCTTAAAAATACACCTGAAGAGAAATTTAAATTGATGTTAAAAGGATCAGCAACTGCAAGAAATTTATCATTTATTTATGTGTTAGTTTCATTGATGTTGACCTTTAAGTTAAGAGAGCATATTGAATATGTTATTCCGTTATTAATTGGAGCCTCACTCTTAATTTGGTACACATTATCACATTTATTGTTAAAAAAATTCAATCTTAGAAATGGTGAATTTAAAGTTAAATTTAATCTTTATAGATTGCACATCTTAAAGCGAGAAAAATACGAATCTACAGTGTTTTTTATTTGGTTATTAACAGTTGTTCCTGCCTATTTATTTGAGAAAGACATTACAACACTTACAGTCTTAAAAAGTATGGTTGTAATTTATATTCTTTTTATTCTTGGAAATAAATTATTTAATAAAGTAAAAGAAGACTTGAAAGTTATAGACGAACAAATAAATAGCCTTGAAGCAAATAATTTTTAATATTAAATTGTAAGTTTGATAACCCATACCATATTAAAATAAGAATGAAATATTTGTTTTCTAAAAAGGCATTGCCAAATTATTTGGTTTGGAGTATTACGCTACTTCCTTCTTATATCATAAAATACCAATCGGCTGTAAAATCGGGAAGACTAGAGTTTTCTTATCTTGTTTCAGAAGGTTTAATATGGTTTACTTTAATGATTCTATTAACAGCAAGTATACAGTTTTGTATAGATAAGTTTGTTAAAAAGGATGAAACTTTAACCTTAAAGGTATTTAAATTTTTAGGTTTTTTAGTTATTGCTACGTTTCTTTTCAATTTAATTTTATGGCCAATAATAGATGTTGTTTATACTTCTATTCAAGGGAAAGAAGCGGAAGAATATGGTAAACTACCAACAAATATTTTCAATTGGTTTGCTTGGATAGTTTGGTATTTAATATCTGCTTACTCTGCATTATATAGAGAGATTAAAGAAGAAAAAATAAAGAATGTTGAGTTACAAGCTAACTTAAAAGAATCACAATTAAACACTTTAAAAGGGCAAATAAATCCGCACTTTATGTTTAATAGTTTAAACAATATTAGAGGGTTAATGCTTGAGGATGTAGACAGAGCTAGAAATATGCTTACAAGTTTGTCTGAAACCTTACGGTATTCACTAACTAAAAGCGATGTAAATTCTATTGCTTTAGAAGATGAATTAGAAATGGTTGAAAATTATATCGAAATTTCTAAAATTCAATTTGAAAATCGTTTACAATTTGAAACACATATTGATGAAGCGTCATTAAATAAACAAATCCCTCCAATGATTATTCAAATGCTTGTTGAAAACGCCATAAAACATGGAATTTCTAATTTAAAGGTAGGAGGAAAAGTAAGTTTATCTACTGTAATTAAAGATGACTTACTTCAAATTGAAGTAATAAATTCCGGAACATTACAAAGTAATAAGAATACTACTCAGTTAGGTTTGAAAAACATTAAAAAACGACTGGAATTACTTTATGGAGAAAAAGCCACATTCAATTTAAATGAAGTTAAAAATCAAGTTGTTGCGACAATTAAAATTCCATTAGCATGATAACATTAAAAGCTGTTATTGTTGAAGATTCGCGTTTAGCTCGTAATGAATTAAAAGAGCTTATAAAAGCACATAAAGAAATTGAACTTTTGGGCGAAGCAGAAAATGTTGATGAAGGGTTTAAACTGATTACAAATACAAAGCCGGATTTATTATTTTTAGATATTAATATGCCTGAAAAAGATGGGTTTGAGTTATTAGAAATGTTAGATGAGGTGCCCCTTACTGTTTTTACAACAGCTTTTGATGAGTATGCCATAAAGTCTTTTGAGTATAATGCTTTTGATTATTTACTAAAACCAATAAACCAAAAAAGATTTTCCAAAAGTATAGAAAAAGTTGTTGAGAAGTTTAGTAATAGCATAGCAACAAAATCTAAAAATGAAGATGCTTTAAGTATAGACAAGCAAATTTTTATTAAGGATGGCGAAAAGTGTTGGTTGGTGAAAATTCACGATATTTCTTTATTTGAAATTGTTGGAAACTATACCAGAGTTTTTTTTGAAAGTAATAAGCCGCTTATATACAAATCGTTAGCACAAATAGAGGCGAAGTTACCCGATGATGTGTTTTTTAGAGCAAATAGACAACAAATTATAAATATTAACCATGTAAAAAAGGTGGTGTCTTGGTTTAATGGTAAACTGAAAATAGAAATGAATTCTGGAGAAGAAATTGAAATCTCCAGAAGACAGTCCTATATTTTTAAGGAGCAATTAAGTTTTTAGTAACCTATCATTATGAGTTATACTATGGCGTTAAATTTAATCAACTAAAATTCTAACGCCTTCACTATGGCTGCTAAATTCTGGCGCGTACATGCTTTGAATAGTTGTGATGCCATTGCTCATATTCCCAGAATTGTTAACTCTTAAGTCATATTCAAATACATAAACGCCTTTTGGTAAATAATCAAAAAAGAAATTGGTACTTGCATCTTTAGTGCTTTCATAATACCCTAAACCATCTTGCCATTTGTATTGCGATAATACATTTACTGGTTCTAAACCAGATGCTCGCATATCTTTCATATGCACAAATTCCATAGCTCTATCGCTTCGTAATTCAATACGAACACGAACTAAATCACCAATTTCAACTTTGGTTCCTTGAGTTATTTCAGAAATGACTTCACCTGTATCTGTATTCCTTTTAATGAATAGCTTTTTACTTAATTTAAGTGGTGTTTCGGCCGATGAAATCTTATCTAAATCTTCAAAATATTGCCAGTACAAACTTCCCCAAGCAATACCATTTCCTTTTTTAGTGATTTGAACGTCTGCCATTTCTGGTTTAATTTCTGATGTATTCCAAGACGTTTTAAAATAGCCTGTCCCAGCTTCAATTTTCACATCTTCTAATTTTGAAGGCTCTATTTTTTGCCCGCCTAAAACCACATCAATCATATCGGTTACACTCAACCAGTCGCTTCCTTGTAGTAATAAAGCATAAACAGCTTCAGTAGTCGCTTTGGTCGTTTTCCAACGGTTTGTTTGCTTGTTTTTAAGTAACCATATTTTAAGATTATCAATAGTTTTAGTGTCATTTTCAATTTCAGCGAAAGCTTCAATTAGTAATGCTTGAGTTTCAATCGGCGCTTGATACCAATACCAAGAATTGGTATTGGTTTTCCAATACATACCTAACTCATCAGATGTAATACTATTTTCTTTTAATGATTTTAAAATCTTCGTTGAGGTCTTTTTATCACCCATTCTATCAGTAACTAAAGCCATTAACCCTTTCGCGTATAACGATTGTTTTAACCAGTATTTTTGAATTTGAGTTTGGTAATATTTAGTAACCTTTTCAACTTCAGCAGACTTTTTAATCTCTGGATAAAAGCTTCGCATGTATAAATAGTGCAATTGGATGTAGCTTAAATGATCTTTTTTTAAGTCAATTTTTGAATCGTATTTTCTGATGTCATTGTATTCTTTTACAAATTCTGCATCTAAATAGTTGATGGCTTTTTTAATCATAGATTCCTCACTATCGCTCTGAATAACATTAAGCTTATTTAAGTGCCCAAAACCAGTAATAATGTGTTGTGTAATGTATCTGTTTTCAAGACCTCCTTTAAACCAAGACCATCCACCAGATGACATTTGATTTTGTTCTAGTTTACGTTTTGCAGATTGCAACTCGTTATTCATTTTGTTTAAATCAAATAACAAAGCGATGCGCTTTTTCTGTTCCGTTTCACTTTGTGCGTCACGTAACCAAGGTGTTTCTTGAATTAAAATAGATTTCAGTTCTTCATTCTTTTCTAAATTTGAAATAAGTGCATCCTGAGATGCCCACTGATTGAAAACCTCTTGAATTCTTGGGTTGGAATTTGCAATATGACTTGCTAAGGCGTTTGCATAATAACGCGAAAAGGTCTGTTCGTTACATTCATAAGGGTATTCCATTAAATAGGGAAGGGCTTGTACCGCGTACCATGCTGGGTTGGAAGTCATTTCCAATGTCAATTTATGGTGTTTTAGGCTAGTTGAAGACACATTTTTCAACTTGTCCAATGTGAATGTTTTAGTTTGGTTACTTCTAATCCACATAGGGAGTGTTTCGGTAACCAACATGCGGTTGCTTAAAACGGGCAACGCATTTTGTTCACCATCACTAAAATCTCCAGATTTTGCTATCACTTTGTATTGAACAGCCTGTACATCATTAGGAATAGATAAATTCCACGATACTTGCGTATTGCCTTTTGTATCTACAGTAAAGGCTTTATTGTTTTCTGAATTACTAAGTTTTGTGTCAATAGTATTTCCAGAAATAGCGTCGGTTAATATTAAAATAGCATTTCCAGATAATGGCGCATCGGTTAAGTTTGCAATCTTTGTGCTAATGCTTATGTTGTCACCTTCTCTTAAAAAACGAGGTACGTTTGGTATTACCATCAATTCTTTTTGTGTAACCGTTGTTAAGGTTTTGGTGGCACTTTCTAAAGTTTTGGTGTGTGACAATAATTGTAATTTCCATTGGGTTAAAGCTTCTGGTGTTGTAAAACTGAAACTTACGTTGCCACCTTCATCTGTTTTTAACTTCGGAAAGAAAAAGGCAGTTTCTTGAAGGTTTTTGCGGATTTTCACGTTGTCGAAAGTCGGTTTTTCTTCATTTTCTTTTTTTGTTATTTCTGCAATAACAGCTCCTCCGCTTTGTTCCTTTTTAGTTGAATAAATTAGAGTTTTTTCTGTAGAGGCACCCGTAACTATTACAGATTCTAATTCGGCATCATTTTCAAACATCATCATCGCTTCTTCTTGAACTTCAATTCTTGATACTGAAGATTTCTTCATTAAGTACTTAGTTTTTCCAAGCCGAAAATGAAACCCAAACCAATTCAACTGGTCATAGCTTTGATATTGATAATATGTGCTAACTCTATCATTATAAACTCTAAAATTTCGTGTGCCAAAACTCTGTCTTGCATTGCTATTATTATATGAGTAATATATTGGATTACTAATGGGGTTAAAACTCCAAGTATGAGAATTAAACTGATCTAAAGATGCATCGTACATACTCGCTAATAACTCTGCACTTACTTTATCGCCTTTGGGACCTTTAATTTTAAAGCTCCAAGTTTCGTCTGTTCCTGGCTGTAATTTATCTCTAAATGTTGTGGTTTCAATATCTAAATCGGTTTTTGGGTAGGGCACAGATATATTCAAAGTGCCAGATTGAAAACTATTAAAAACTGCAAAACTATAATTAAGAGAAAAGCCACCAATGTCTTCGTCTGTTATAGGAACACTAATGGTTTTTTTATTATTATTTAATTGAATAATTTGTGTTTTTATAACCTTATTGCTTTTTTCAACAGAAACAGTAACGTTTAAATTGCTGGCTGCAGAAGCCAAAGTTATGATTGCAGTATCGCCAGTATTATATTTAGATTTATCACTTGTGATACTAAACAATTGATGGTCTGCTAAGGTTTCATCTTTATCACTATAAAGAGTGGTTTTAATTTCATCTTTTACAATTTGACCAAATTTATCCTTACTCTCTAAAGTGATAATATATTGACCAGATTGCCACTTTTTAGTCTTACCAAGGTTAAGTTTTTTTGTAGTTTCAGTATTAAAGGACGATATAAAAACAAGCTTGCCCCTCTTCCAGTTATTTGAGTTTTGCTCATTATTATAGGCATCATGCGGGAATAAGTTTTTAAAATCATTTTCTGTAAAATCCTGATAATCTGGTGCTGCCCAAGGACGCTGCCTTAAAACTGAATTTGGTGCTAGTAATTTGTAAATTTTAATGGTTCCTTTTGCTGGCACAAACTCACCATTTAAATTTTTGGAATCAATGTCAATAGCATGCGTTTTTTTAGTTTTATCTAAAAGGTTTGCAATAGACATTTTTGCTATTAAAGCATGATAGCCAACATTAACAACTGACGTAGCGCTACGTGTTTCTCCATTTAAATCGGTGACATCAGCATTAACTTCATATTTAAAAATAGGTAAGCTACTTTTATCAACACTTTGGTCTGGTTGTGCTTTAAATGTGATTTCAAACTCACCTTTATCATTAGTAATGCTTTCTCCATGAGTAATTTCTTGTGGTTCACTATTAAACCAAGAGCGGTACCAAAAATACCAGTGCGGATATTCTACTTTGCGATGAACACGATACACCACTTTGGCGTCAGTAATATTACTGCCTGCATAAGCCAAAGCATTTCCTTTTATAGTTACAGAATCGTTAACTTTATAAGTTTCGGTTACTGGATTAAATTTGGTTTCAAACTTAGGACGTTTGTATTCTTCAACAGAAAAATAGGTATTGCTTTCTGCATCAAAACCAGATTCGGTATCAAATTCAATATAGTATTGTCCGTTTAAACCATTGTTAGGTAAAATAAATTCGCCAGAAACCGAACCAAATTCATTTGTTTTTAAGTTTAATACTTTTAACTCTTCTCCATTTACATTATATAAAATAGCATAAACCTTTTCATTTTCTAAAACTTCAGATTTATTATCTTCAGTTTTCATTGCTATGCCTTTAAAATAAACGGTTTGTCCTGGTCTGTAAATACTTCTATCAGTAAATAAGAAAGACTTATAGTTTTCTTTTTCTTTTTCATTTTTATAATATTGATAGATATAATAATCTCCAAAATATGCCACATCGCTACCATGTTTTACTTTTAAATGGATATTTCTGTAGCGCTTTTTTGATTTCTTAATTTTAATACGTCCATAAATATCTGTTGTGTAATTTTCGGTTTGTTTACTTCGGTCATTATCTTCAATAAAACTTAACTCAACTTTAGTATTATTAATAGGGTTTCCGTTATTTCTATCAATAATTTGAAAAGTTTTATAATCACTATTATCCGTTTCAACTAAAGCTAAATTGGTAACTTGAATCGTACTAAACGCAAAAGTGCTTTCTCTATTTTTTGGTGATGTATAAATTAGATAAGTACCATTATTAAGCTTAGGCAATAAAACCTCTGTAGTATGTGTTTGATAATCTTCTTCATTGCGTAATGTATTATTCCAACTGGTTGTGATTTTTAGCTTTTTAATAAAAGCTAGTTGTTCTTCCTCTCTATAGATTTTATTGAATTTATTGAATTGATTTCTAGAAATTTTAAAGACCTTAAATTGAAGTTCATTTAAGTTTTTATAACGTACTAACAAACGTGCATCTTGAAGAATTGGCAGAAAATTTTCAGTAGTAATTTGCAACGATTGTTGTTCCATTTGCTGCTTTAATATAGCACACATTTCTGCACCTTTACTCTTTGGGAATTTGGTGATAACGGTGTTACAAATATCAATGGCTTCTTTAGCTTTCCAGCGGTTTTCTTCTTTATTTTTTGGTTGATACTCTAATCCTTGTTGATAGTAGATAGAGGCGATTTCGTAATCATATAATCCTGAAACTTCATGTGATTTTAATTGTTCACTCTCTGATTTTAATGCATTTAATAAAATGGTTTGTTTATTACTAAAAGTGGCATGCTGATTTACAAATTTTAAACGATTTATGTTTACGTCAGCTAACGCTAAAGGCGATTCATCTTTTAAATGAAATTGAGTTAAAGCTTGATAAATTTTTAAAGCGTTTAGTTGCAATGAAGTTGAATCTTTAGATTCCAAATTTAAATTTGAAAACGTATTTGCATCACCCAAAAAATCAGGATTGTCAATCTCAAATTTATAAGCAGGTTTAGTAATATGCGTTTCATTTGATTTATAAAACAGCAATGCATTATGGCTTAAAAAATCAAATAAAGTCGGTCTGTAAATTTTAGAACCTTTTTGTTCATTTAAAAGTACTTTATAATTACTTAATGGCTCTAATTGAAGCATCAAGCCATTTTGCAAAGATTTTTTATAATGAATGTGTATTTCGCTAAAAAGTGTTTGTAAATCCCAAGTTCTAAAATCGTTGGAATCAACTTTTTCAGAAGTTTTAGTTCTGTTGTAAAACTGCCACCTGTTTTGATTGAAATATTGCCAATACAAGTTAGCTAGTATGTTTTCTAGAATGTTTTTTGTTGGAAAGGAACTCTGTTCAATTTCACTATTAAAACTATTAATAATTTTTAACTGTGCATCTTCCTCTAACACCAAAGCAAACTTACTTTTAAAAAGCATTGTTTTAATAAGTTGAGGATGATTTTTATCTTTTTTAGCTTTCACTGAAATATCTTCAACAATTTTAAGTGCCGATTTTGGCAAGCCTTCAACTTCCAGTTTTTCAACTTTATCCCATAACATTTTATAATCTGGGTTTTGAGATAAGGTTAAATTTGAAAAAAGAATAATCATTAATATAGATAGTGTACGTTTCATGTGTTTATACTTATTGTTTTTTTAAAGTCACATGTAGCACCCATAAAACCATTTCTTTGTGCGACAAAATTTTAGTTACGGATGTTTCATTTGCTTTAATTTGTCTCTAATCTACTTTCAAAAGTTATTCCAAAAAAGAATAAATGAGTAATTACTTTCGTTAGTTGAGTGAAGTTAACCATTTTTCAAGTAAAGTGTAATGTTTAACTTTGTATTTTCGACCTAAATCATCATGAATAAGCTTTTGTTTCTATTTCTCTTTCCAATACTCATATTTAGTCAATCAGAGCTAAATGATGTTAATGACCTTTTTCAAAAAAAACAGTTTGTAAAAGCAGAGCAAGTAATTACTGAATTTCTAAGAAGTAATCCAAATAACATAAAAGCCATTGAATTATTAGGAGATGCTTACGGACATCAAAAAAAATGGGACGAAGCTATACATCAGTACAAAAAACTTGTAAATACCCAAAAAAACAATGCCAATTACCATTACAAACATGGTGGAGCTTTAGGCATGAAAGCCCTGTCGGTTAGTAAATTTAAAGCACTAGGAATTATTGGGGATGTGAAAAGAGCTTTTTTAAAAGCGGCCGAGCTAGACAAAAACCATATTGACACGCGATGGGCTTTAGTGGAATTATATATGCAATTGCCTGGTATTATTGGTGGTAGTAAAAGTAAATCGTTAAAATATGCAAACGAATTAGAGGCACTCTCGAAAGTAGATGGTTATTTGGCTAAAGGATATATTTGGGAGTATGATGATGAACCAGAATTAGCCGAAAAATATTATAAAATGGCAATTGCAGAAGGCGGATCTTTAACCTGCTTTAACAAACTTACCAATTTTTACAAAAATCAAAAACAACCTCAAAAAGCTATAAAAAATATTGAGGCTACTCAACAAAAGCATCAGCGTAATGCACTGCATTATCAAATTGGAAAAGTTGCTGCTGAATATAATATTCAGCTTGAAAAGGGAGAGCGCTGTTTACACACATATATAACCAATTATTCAGCTAAGGATGGTGTTCCTAAAGCCTGGGCTCACTACCGATTGGCACAAATAAATACGCATAAAAAAAATAAATCTGAAGCTTTAAAGTATATCAATTTAGCCATTAATAAGCTGCCAGAAATAGATATTTTTAAGAAACAAAGGCAAAACATCTTAAAATTGTAATTTTTAAGTAGTTAGTATTCAGTAAGTTGTTCTTGATCGTACAACTTTTTTTGTTTTTATTTTTCAAATTAATAGTATTACTATTATATTTGCAATTAAAATGTTTATAAATGAATAATTTACTATCAAATTTAAAAATAGTAGTTCCGGATAAAATCTTTATTAAGGACCCAGAATCTTCCCAGTTAGGTAAGCGAATTATTGAGCATAGTATTTTATTAATTGATGAAATTGGTTTTGATGATTTTACGTTTAAAAAGCTAGGAACAAAAATTGGTTCTAACGAGAGTTCTTTATACCGGTATTTTGAAAGTAAACATAAGTTGCTGTTGTATTTAACATCTTGGTATTGGGCTTGGATAGAGTATCAGCTTGTTTTTGAAACACATAATATTTCTGATCATAAACTACAATTAGAAAAAGCAATACAAATTGTAGCCCGAAGTATTAAAAAAGATAGTAATTTTTCGCATATCAATGAAGAGGTATTGAACAGAATTGTTATAAACGAATATTCTAAATCATATTTAACTAAAGAAGTAGATACCGAAAATAAGGAAGGATACTTTATTATTTATAAAAGATTAGTATCAAGACTACGAGATATGATACTAAACGTAAACCCTAACTATGTGTACGCTTCTAGCCTTGCAAGTACCATAATAGAAGGGGCTTTGCATCAGCATTTTTTAAAGGATCATTTTAAATCTATTACAGATTGTGATGACTCTACAACACCCTCACAGTTTTTTATTGACCTAACTTTTAAAGCCTTAAAATAAACTTATGAATCATCCTACTATGACACCTTGGCAAAGGCTTTTTGGCTTGCTGAGATTAGAAAAACGCGCAGTATTACAAGTTTTTTATTATGCGGTTTTTGGAAGTTTAGTTTCATTGTCTTTGCCTTTGGGAATACAAGCAATAATTAATTTAATTCAAGGTGCACAAATTACAACATCTTGGATTGTATTAGTGATTTTAGTAACTGTAGGTGTTGCTTTTACAGGAGTTTTGCAGCTTATGCAAATGCGTATTATAGAAAGCATACAACAACGTGTTTTTACGAGATCGTCCTTTGAGTTTGTTTTTCGTTTTCCAAAGATTAAAATGAATGAGCTACGAAGTTATTACCCGCCAGAATTAGCAAATCATTTTTTTGATACACTTAATGTGCAAAAAGGATTGTCTAAAGTATTGGTAGATATCCCTACCGGAGTTATTCAAATTTTATTTGCGCTTATTCTGCTATCGCTTTATCATCCATTCTTTATTGTATTTGGTTTATTGTTGCTGTTGTTGGTTTACTTGGTTTTTAAGTTTACAGCCAAAAAAGGTATGGAAACTAGCCTTGATGAGTCTAAAAATAAATATAAGGTAGCACATTGGATTCAAGAAGTAGCAAGAACAGTTGTAAGTTTTAAGCTTTCTGGGAAAACTAATTTGGCCCTAAATAAGAATGATGAATTAGTTGTTAAATATTTGGATGCTAGAGAAGGTCATTTTAAAATATTAGTTGTTCAGTTTATCCAAATGATAAGCTTTAAAGTTATAGTAACTGCAAGTTTATTAATAATAGGAGGCGTTTTAGTGCTACAGCAAAAAATGAATATAGGGCAATTTGTAGCGGCTGAAATTATTATTTTAATAGTTATAAACTCAGTAGAAAAACTAATTTTAGGTCTTGAGTCCTTCTATGATATTTTAACTTCTTTAGAGAAGATAGGACAAGTTGTTGATAAAGAATTAGAAGGTCAAGATGGTGAAATCTCAAGTTTTAAAGATGATTTTCTATTAGAACTAGAAGGCGTTAATTATAATGTGCAGAATAGAGAAAAGAATATTCTAGAAGACATAAACCTAAAAATTAATGCAAATACAAGCATACTTGTTAGTGGAGAGAATGGTTCAGGGAAATCTAGCTTATTACGTTTGTTAGCTGGAATTATAAAACCAACAAGAGGAACTGTTTTTTTAGACAATACATCATTAGATAATATGCAAATTAACACATATCGATCGCAAGTAGGGCTCTCACTGTCTGAGGAAACACCTTTTGAGGCAACACTTAGAGAAAATATCACTTTTGGAGATGAGAGTATTACAGATGATGATGTGTTTTGGGCAATTGATAAAACAGGACTAAAAAGCTTTGTTAAAGAGCAATCAAAAGGTTTGAATACCATTATATATCCAGAAGGGAAACGTATATCTTATGCTATTACTAAAAAAATAATTTTGGCTAGGGCAATTGTAAAAAAACCAAAATTGTTAATACTTGAGGATCCTTTAGATCAATTTGAAGCACAAGAGATAAATCGTATAATGGACTTTCTCTTGGATAAAAAGAATCCTTGGACACTTATTATCGCTAGTGCTAATGAAAGTTGGCAAAAAAAATGCGAAAACGTAATAACACTTAAAAAAGGGAAAATTGTTTAAAAAGGCTTATTATGTTAAATATATCTCACAATACATTAAATAAAAAATTCGATTTTTTAAAGTATAAATCGGGGCAAAAAACTTTTAATAAAAATTATTATAAACATTTTAATAGGCTTCTTTTAGGTGCGACTATTTTTTCTTTTATCGTTTTATTTTTTCCATGGACTCAAAATATTACAGGAAATGGAAAGGTAACAACATTAAAGTTGGACCAGAGACCACAAACCATTCAATCTCCAATTCCAGGTAAAATAGAAAAATGGTATGTGCAAGAAGGCGATCAAGTAAAAAAAGGAGATACTATTTTAGAGATTTCGGAAATTAAAAGTGACTATTTTGATCCTAATTTAGTCGAAAGAACTCAGGAGCAAATTAATTCTAAAACATCATCAGTTAATTCCTATTCTGAAAAAACTAAAGCTTTAGAGCGTCAAGTATTGGCTTTGTCTACAGAACGTAGTTTGAAACTTGAGCAAGCTAAAAATAAGCTTATGCAATCACATTTAAAAGTAAAGAGTGATAGTATAGACTTAAAAGCTGCTCAAACAAACATAGATATTGCCCAAAGACAGTATAACAGAACCCGTATGCTCCAAGAAGAAGGGTTGAAAGCATTGAAAGATGTTGAAACAAAGCGTTTAAAGCTTCAAGAAACTCAAGCAAAATTAATATCTCAGGAAAATAAGTTATTAGCAAGTAAAAATAATATTATAAATGCTGAAGTTGAAATATCTCGAATACGAGCTTCTTATAATGATAAAATTTCAAAAGCACAAAGTGATAAATTCACTGCAGAATCTAATAGGTTTAATGCTGAAGCACAAGTAAGTAAACTTGAAAATAGTTTTTCAAATTACGAAATACGAAATAAATTACGCTATGTTACAGCACCTCAAGATGGGTTTATAAATAAAGCTATTCGAGGAGGCTTAGGAGAAACCTTTAAAGAAGGCGACCGTTTAGTTGGTATTATGCCAACACAATATGATTTGGCAGTAGAGACTTATGTTGAACCAATAGATTTACCCTTATTAAATATTGGCGAAAAGGTGAGAATACAGTTTGATGGATGGCCAGCCATTGTTTTTAGCGGATGGCCAAATGTGTCATACGGAACCTATGGAGGCAAAATTGTAGCCATAGAAAATTTTATTAGCGATAATGGGAAGTATCGCGTTTTGCTTGCGCCAGAAAATGAAAATAATACTTGGCCAGAAGCCATTCGAGTAGGTTCTGGGGCAAAAACTATGGCGTTATTAAACGATGTTCCAATTTGGTTTGAATTATGGCGAAAACTAAACGGATTTCCACCAAATTACTATAAGCCAACTCAACAAGGTTCAGATAAAAAAAACAAGGCATGAAGCAACTATTAATTATACTGTGTATCTGCATTTATGGCTCTTTATTTGCTCAAGATGAAACTACTATTATGCGTTTTGATGAGTATTTAGGTTATATAAAAGCTTACCATCCTATAGTTAAACAAGCTAACCTTATTATTGATAAAAGTCAAGCAAAACTAATGAAAGCTAGAGGGGGGTTTGACCCTAAAATTGAGGTTGATTATGAAAGGAAAAAATTTAAAAATACAGAATACTTTGATAAACTAAATGCAACATTCAAAATTCCAACATGGTATGGTATAGAATTGAAAGCGAATTTTGAAGAAGCCGATGGCGTATTTTTAAATCCAGAAGCGACACTTCCTCAAGATGGGGTGTATAGTGCCGGAGTGTCATTTTCAGTAGCGCAAGGATTATTGATTAATAAAAGAATGGCAGCGCTTAAACAAGCCAAATTTTTTAGAGAGCAAGCTAAAGTTGATAGAAATATTGTAGTAAATTCCATTTTATATGATGCTTCCTTAGTTTATTTCAATTGGCTAAGAAGGTATAATGAAGCACAAGTTTATAAGGAGTTTTTGGCCAACGCCTTGGTAAGATTTGATGGTATAAAACAACAGGTAAGGTTAGGAGAAACCGCAGCTGTTGATTCTCTAGAAGCACGAATAACGGTAAACAATAGAAAACTTAATTTAGAAAAAGCTAATGTAAAACTATTAAAAGCCTCTCTTGAATTATCAAATTACCTTTGGTTAGATGGTAATATTCCTGTAGAATTACAATCTAATGTTATTCCGGATGTTGATAGTGAAACTATAATAGATACAGTTTTGGAGATTTCTGAATTGATAACTGGCGATTTTGATCTAGAGAAGCATCCTAAATTACAATCTCTAAACTATAAACAACAAAGTTTAATGATTGATAAACGTTTAAAAGCAAACATGTTATTACCAAAAGTTAATTTGGAATATAATTTTTTAAACCAAACGCCAGAAACGCTAAATGCTTTTAATACTTTAAATTATAAGAGTGGTTTAAATCTTGTTTTTCCTTTATTTTTAAGAAAAGAACGAGGAAATTTAAAATTAGCCAAGCTAAAACTTAAAGATATTAAATATGAAATAGTTACTTCTCAATTAAATATTGGGAATAAAATTACCGCTATAAAAAAAGAGTTGACATCGTATATTGTTCAAAATGATTTGACTGAAACTATTGTTGAAGACTATGAAAATTTAGTTAAAGCAGAAGAACGGAAATTCATGTTAGGAGAAAGCTCTTTATTTTTAGTAAATTCTCGAGAAAGCAAATTAATAGATGTAAAGTTAAAAGCC
Organism: Gaetbulibacter sp. 4G1; assembly: GCF_002741945.1. Lineage (GTDB taxonomy): Bacteria > Bacteroidota > Bacteroidia > Flavobacteriales > Flavobacteriaceae > Wocania_A > Wocania_A spongiicola. The sequence continues at coordinate 182,511 of NZ_MDVN01000009.1, read as the reverse complement.
ATAGAATTGCAAAATGAATTTTTTAGCACCAAAGCTAAATTGTTTAATAGTCTGGCTGTAAATCCAAATATATAGGCAGGAATTGTTCGCGTATTCATAGTAAAAAAAGTATATTTGAACACTACATAGTAAGTATATATGAACGTACATTTTATAGCCATTGGTGGTGCAGCAATGCATAATTTAGCACTAGCATTACACAATAGAGAATATAACGTAACTGGGAGCGACGACATTATTTTTGAGCCATCAAAATCGCGTTTAAACGCTAAGGGACTTTTACCAAAAGCGTTTGGTTGGTTTCCTGAAAAAATAACAAATAGTTTAGATGCTATTGTTTTGGGAATGCATGCTAAAGCTGATAATCCTGAGCTGTTAAAAGCTCAAGAATTAGGTTTAAAAATATATTCTTATCCAGAGTTTTTGTACGAACAATCTAAACATAAAACAAGGGTTGTTATTGGTGGAAGTCACGGGAAAACAACTATAACTTCAATGATACTTCATGTTATGCATTACCATGATAGGGATGTTGATTATATGGTTGGCGCCCAGTTAGATGGTTTTGATGTTATGGTAAAGCTTACCGAAGAAAATGATTTTATAGTTTTAGAAGGTGATGAATATTTAAGTTCTCCAATTGATAGACGACCAAAATTTCATTTATACAAACCTAACATTGCTTTATTAAGTGGTATTGCTTGGGACCATATTAACGTTTTTCCTACCTACGAAAACTATGTAGAACAGTTTAGCATTTTTGTAGATTCTATAGTTAATGGCGGTAGTATAAATTATAATGAGGAAGATGATGATGTTAAACGCATTGTTGAAGCGAGTGAGAATACGATTAGAAAGATAGCTTACCAAACTCCAGAATACACCGTTGAAAACGGACAAACATTATTGGAAACTCCAGAGGGTGATTTACCAATTGAAGTTTTTGGAAAGCATAACCTTAATAATTTGGCAGGGGCCAAATGGATTTGTCAGCATATGGGTATTGACGAAGACGATTTTTATGAAGCTATAGCTACTTTTAAAGGTGCTAGCAAGCGTCTTGAAAAAATTGCAGAAAGTAAAACCAGCGTTGCTTATAAAGATTTTGCACACTCGCCAAGTAAAGTTGAAGCTACGACCAATGCGGTTAAAGAACAATATAAAAACAGAACTCTAGTAGCTTGTTTAGAATTGCATACTTACAGCAGTTTAAATGCTGAGTTTTTAAAAGAATACAAAGGCGCGTTAGATGAAGCTGATATTGCAGTAGTATTTTATTCCCCTCATGCCGTTGAAATTAAAAAATTAGAAAAAGTGACTCATGAACAAATCTCAAATGCTTTTGAGCGTGACGATTTAATTATTTACACCAATCCAGCCGACTTTAAAGATTTTTTATTCTCTCAAAACTTTGATGATAAAGCATTGTTATTAATGAGTTCTGGTAATTATGGAGGACTTGATTTTGATGAGGTAATTAAGCTTATTAATTAGAGTTTTTATGCTGAACTTGTTTCAGTATCTCATTATACAAGCAGTAACAAAATTTGTAACGTTTTATATTTCATGTCTACTTATAGGTATACATCTCCTTTATGAAACTAAATCGACGTTTTTATGATTCTTCAATAAACTTCAAGAATATTTCTGTTGGGCGAGTTGTTTTAGCAGTTACAATGGGTTTGTTTTCTGCGTTTATAATTTATAGTTTCTTTTATGTTTTAAGAGAATCATTTAGGGTGATGTCTTTTGGATTCGAACAATTACCTAATATTTTAAATGAATCGGAAAGAAACTTTTATAACTTGTTTTTTGCAGGATTATCAATAGTATTAGGAAATTCTATAACTGTTCTATATATTTTTAGTAGACCTAACAGAATTTTATCGAGACTAAATCCGAAAGGCAGGAGGATATTAAATGATCAAATATTCTTAAATTTTAATTTTAGTTATTGGTTTACTAAAATTGGATTAGTTTTCGGTGTGTTTTCAATGTGTTGTATGGATTTTAACTTCATTCCATACTTTAAACCTTTTGCCTATCTTCTCTTGATTGTTTTATATTTAGAATCATGGAAAAATTTAAGTTCTGTTTTTAAAAAGAACCGTTTTAGGCTTCAGTTTACTCACCTAATCGTTTTATTAGTTCTTACCTTGGCTTTAAGTAGGGTTAATGTTATTAATTATACATCTATAGATAAAATGTTGCTTAAAAATAATCCAATAATTGATTTACCCCAGTCTAACTTTTATAATGACACAGTAGGTTGGCGTGACCCAATTATTAGATTCAAAGTGCAGTTAGATGAACTTAATCGTTTAGCAATTTTTACAGAACATAAAAATAAAATCATGTTAAATGATTTGGAGCGTACTCTTAAAATGGAAAAACTATCTCTTAGAGAAGAACAAGTGCCGTACTTAACTGTAGCTATTTCCGCTAATAAAAACTTAGATTTAAAATACATTAAAATGATTGAATCTGAATTATATGTAATTGGTCAACATAGGATTGTGTATGATGTGTATAATAACGATATTGAATTTTCTAGATTTGATAAAAAAGGTATAAAAAAAAGAATTCCACCTTTCGTTTTACAATATAGAAAGTTTTTTGATAAGTCTCTTTTGACTCCATCTCCTCCGCCTCCTTTTATTGAAGATTATATTAAATTTAAAGACACCATAAAAATAAGAGTAGGAAAGGAAATAATTATTAATGGTTTTAAAGCATCAAGTAGCACACTTAAGAGCGTATTCAAGGGTTATATTAATAATAATACTGTATTAGAGTATATTTATTCCGAAAACACAAAATATCAAGATTATATAACTGTTTTGTCTTCTCACTTTCAGTCAGTTAATGAGTTAAGAGAAGGCAAGCAAAACATTTTTAATAAATATGAATTTAGAAAAGCTTATAATGAGGAGCAAGGAAAATTAAGAGATACGTTTCCCCTTTACATTATTGAAACACTAGATTGAATAAACTACATAAAAGAAGGTTATTCGCTACTGTAATCAATCAACAACCCATTAAATATCCAATTAGCGAGAGCCTCCCTGTTTTCATAATCCAAAATACGTTTTTGATCTTTCTTATTTTTAATATTACCTAGTTCAATATAAACCATGGGCGGGAATGTGTTTTTAATTAAATACAAACCTCGGGAGCTAACCGATCCTGCGTATGTTCTGTTGGGCTGATGTTCAGCGTATTTTTCTTTAAAAGACTCAAGAATATTTGTGGCTAATCGTTTTCCGTTTTTACTTTTTTTATGGTGATAGAAAAAAACATCAATATTTTTATTTTCACTTCTACTATCAACATGAGTTACAATAAGTCTTTGGTAAGCACCTTTATGTTTCATGTATAATGTGTTAACTGTTCGAGTGCGTTGGCGCAAGCGTAATGTTTGGTTTCTAGGTATTTTTTTATTCACGTAACAAACTTCATCATAATCAATCTCTAAAATGCGTTTATCTCTAATGCCATCATTTTCATCCTTTATTATAATGTAAACTTTTGCTCCGTTGGAAAGAAGTCGTTTAGCGAGTCTTAAGGTAACATCATAGGCATATTCATCTTCAGAAATAGTTGTGTTATTATAGGTTGTAATAGCTCCAGGGTCTGGCCCTCCATGACCAGAAATTAAATAATAAATAGCGCCATCAAGTTTTTTGCTTTCAATATTAAAAACACTGTGCTTTTTTCCAAAAAGAGGAAAGTTAATTTTGTTTACAACAGTAATACTGTCTATAACCTTTGAAGGAATACTATCAGTTATAGTATGCGGTTCTTCAATTATTATTTCAGCTTTAGGGAGTATATAACTTTCGCCAATTAATAATTGATTATTGGGTTTTAACTGCGTTTTATTTAGGGCAATAAATTTTTTTAAATATTTTGTAGGATCTAAGCCATTGTTTCGAAGCAAAGAATATATACCATCTCCTTTTTTTGCAATAACTGTTTTTTCTGGAGTTTGGGCAAGAGATATAAAGCTTATAAAAAATAAAAAGGCAAATAAAATGAGTCTTCTTAACATTCAAGATTAATTATATTATTAGCAGAAAATGTTTAGTCTACTAACTCCCATATTGTTATTTAATTGTTATTTAAAGCAAAAGCAATACCTTTTTCAATAATTGGTTCCATAATTTTATACCCTTTAGCATTAGGATGTATCCCATCACTTCCTAAATCTTCTTTTAAGCCTTTTGATTTGTTAACCATTGCCGAAAAATAATCCACATAAACTAAATTATTCTTTTTAGCATAAGATTTTAGTATTGAGTTAAGTTTTATAACTTTTTCAGCAGGTTTTAGCCCTGGTCTCCATGGGAAATCATAAGCAGGAAGCACAGAACATAAAACAACTTTTATATTATTTGATTTGGCTAATTCTGCCATTGATATTATATTATTTGAAATCATTTCAATAGTTGAAGGACCTGTATTTCCAGCAATATCATTTATACCAGCCAATATAACCACGACCGAAGGAGAAAGATTGATAACATCTTGTCTAAATCGCAATAACATTTGCGGTGTAGTTTGTCCACTTATACCTCTATTTATATATGGTTTATTGGCAAAAAAATCAGGCCGAATGTTTTTCCACCCCTCTGTTATGGAGTTGCCCATAAATACAATACGCTGCTCGTTTTTTTTAGGAGCTTCTAACTCTATGTTTTCTTTTTCAAACCGTTTTAAGTTTGCCCAATCTTGGGCTTGTACTGCACCTGATGTAAATGCTGATAATAGCATAATGATAATGTTTTTTTTCATTTATTGTTTCGTTTTAAAACGTTTAAAGCCTATGCATATATTTATAACATATAACGCTAAGGTAACAAATATCTGTTTTAAGTTTTTATATAGCAGTTGCACCTATATCTTACATTAACAAGTAAATTAATCTTGAAGATGATTAATTTAAGTTATTTTTATAATATTTTTTCACCTCAGACAACCTTTAGCATAAAATTTGCGTCTTTATAAATAGAAGGTCATATAAAATCATTTTTTGAAAGTCATTCAACTCCATAAAAACGAATCAGAGCTTATAAAAAGAGCTCTTAAAAATAATCGAGAAGCACAGCATGTGTTATTCGAGTTGCACGCTCCAAGAATGTTAAACGTTTGTAGATACTATATAAAAGATACACAATACGCTGAAGAAGCAATGCTTAATGGGTTTTTTAAGGTTTTTTCTAATTTAAAAAGTTTTAAGAGTGAAGGTAGTTTTGAAGGGTGGATAAGGCGTATTATGGTACGAGAATCGATTTCGTTTTTACGCAAGAAAAATAATATTGAGTTTTTTACAGAAGATATTGATTATAAAAATGATTATGTAAATAATATTAAAACTGATATTGAAGTTGCCGAAATACAACAACTTATAGACGCACTACCAGATGGTTACAGAATGGTATTTGTTATGTATGCCATTGAAGGGTATAAACATCAAGAAATAGCAAACATGTTAAATATTACCGAAGGCACTTCAAAATCGCAGTTATTTAAAGCACGTAAACTGCTTCAAGAAAACATTAAAAAATTAAATAAAACAAGCTATGGCACCAATTAAGTTTGAAGAAAATATTAAGGAAAAGCTTGATAAAAGAACTATAAAACCATCGGCAGATGCATGGGATAGACTCTCTAAACGTTTAGAGAGCCGAGAAGAAAAACGAAGTAATAAGACGTTTTGGTGGTTAGGTATTGCTGCTAGTATTATAGGTGTTTTATTGGTAGGGTCTCAATTTTTTAAGAGTAAGCCAATAGATCAGATTACTCCAAAAATTGTTGTTACTCCAGAAGTTGTAAAACAAGATGATAACACTAAAATAGTAACAGAAAACATTGAAGAGTTAAAGAGAGCTAAAGAAGAAACTAAGTTTAATGAAGAAAAAAAGACTAGCCAAATTAAAAATGAAGCAATTATAATTCAGCAAAATTTAATAAAAGAAAACATTGCTATAGCTAAAGAAAAAGATACACCAAAATTAAAAAATAAACCTCTTCAATCTGAAGAAAAAATTGCTAATAATTTAACTTTCGAAGACCAAAAGGTTAAAGATTTGGTAGCTCAAATTAAAAAATTAAAAGACAGCAATTTAGTTGTTAATGACCAGGTTATTGATGCTTTACTTGCCGAAGCACAAAAGGAAATCACTTTAGAACAATTATATAATGATTCTACAGGAATTGTTGATGCAAATTTATTACTTCAGGATGTAGAAGAAGAATTAGACCAGTCTTTTAGAAATAAAGTTTTGGAAGCTTTAAAATCCAGTTATAATTCGGTTAAAACTGCAGTAGCACAACGTAACGATTGATTTAGCCATATTGAAGTAGAAATTTATAAATAGTAAAAAATCATTTAATCAAAAATCAAATAAACGAACAGTTATGCAAACAATTACTAAGTATTTGGTGTTAGCTGTGTTGTGTTTAAATGTGCACCTAATCAATGCACAAGACACGATCACTAATGCAAACAATCAAGAAAAAATAAAAACTTTAAAGGCATTAAAGGACAAAATAAAAACTCAAGAACGCGAGTATTTAAAAGAAGAGGTTGAAGCTATCAACCAACAATTGGATAGAAATGAAATTACAATAGAGGAAGCCAATAAATTAAAAAAGAAAGTAGCAAAAAAACGTGCTTTAAATATTGAAAATAGAATAGCAATTATTAATAATAAGATTTTGCTTTTACAGCGTAACAGTGAAGTTTATGATGTTAATGAAGAAGATGATGAAGACGATAGTTTCGTTTTTCGTATTGGAAGGGGAGATGAGGTAAACGATGAGTTTATATTTATTGGAACAAGGAAAGATGATAAGCATAAAAAAAGAAAATATGATAGACGAACTACTAGTGATTTAGTAATAGCCTTTGGTTTAAATAATGCTATTATTGAAGGAGAAAAACTTGATGATTCGCCATACAAATTTGGAGGCTCTAGATTTTTTGAAATTGGTTGGGCGTGGAAAACACGTGTATTTAAAAACACCAATTTTTTACGCTTTAAATATGGGTATTCGTTTCAAATTAACGGATTAAAACCAAACGATAATCAATATTTTGTTCGTCAAGCCAATCAAACCATGTTGGAAGTATTTCCTGAAAACCTTAAAAAATCTAAACTGTCCATTACTAATTTAGTATTTCCTATGCATTTTGAATTTGGGCCGTCAAAAAAGATTGAAAAAGACACCTATTTTAGATATTCTACTCGGAATAAATTTAAAATTGGAATTGGAGGATATGCAGGATTCAATATAGGTACGCGCCAAAAATTGAAATATACAGTAGATGGAAAAAGGCAGAAAGATAAAATTAAAGGAGGTTTAAATACTACTAGTTTGGTATATGGGATAAGTAGTTATATTGCGGTTGGTAGTACTGCTTTATATGTAAAATACGATTTGTCACCTATTTTTAAAGATCAAATTATAGAGCAGAATAATATATCTCTTGGAGTACGATTTGATATGGATTAACTACAATTAAAGTTTAGAGTTAGTATTTGAAAGCATTAAAATTAATTTTAATGCTTTTTTATGTTCTCTCTTAAAATGCTCACAATCCTTAAAAATATATTATTTTTACTGTTCTTAAATTTTTAAAATTTGATATCACAATCAACCATAGATCAAGTATTTGATACTTCCCGAGTAGAGGAGGTAATAGGTGATTTTGTTCAGCTTAAAAAAGCTGGTAGTAATTTTAAAGGATTAAGCCCGTTTAGTGATGAGCGTTCACCAAGTTTTATGGTGTCTCCAGTAAAACAAATCTGGAAAGATTTCTCTACAGGAAAAGGAGGGACAGCAGTGTCTTTTTTAATGGAACACGAGCATTTTACGTATCCTGAAGCGATAAAATATCTGGCAAAAAAGTATAATATTGAAATTGAAGAAACAGTTCAGTCCGATGAACAAAAGGAAGCTGCAAACGAACGAGAAAGTTTGTATTTGGTTAGTGAGTTCGCAAGCACATATTTTCAAAAAATATTACATAAAACTGACCAAGGAAAATCGATTGGATTAAGTTATTTTAAAGAACGCGGATTTACTGAAGATACTATTAAAAAGTTTGATTTAGGGTATTCTTTAGATGAATGGCAAGCCTTTACAGACGAAGCTTTAAAGCAAGGATATAATATAGATTACCTTGAAAAAACAGGACTTACCATTGTTAAAGAAAGTAAGCGCTTTGACAGGTTTAAAGGCCGTGTAATGTTTCCTATAAAAAGTATGAGTGGCCGTGTTTTAGGTTTTGGTGGTCGTATTTTGATTACCGACAAGAAAGCAGCGAAATATGTAAATTCTCCTGAAAGCGATATTTATCATAAAAGTAAAGTACTATATGGTATTTATCATGCAAAGCAAAGTATTGCAAAGGAAGATAATTGTTACTTAGTTGAAGGGTATACCGATGTTATTCAATTTCATCAAACAGGAATTAAAAATGTAGTATCATCATCTGGTACTGCTTTAACTTCTGAGCAAATAAGACTTATAAACAGACTTACAAAAAATATTACGGTGCTTTTTGATGGCGATGCAGCAGGGATGCGTGCCTCTCTTCGTGGTATAGATTTAATTTTGGAACAAGGGATGAATGTAAAAGTTTGTACGTTTCCTGAAGGAGAAGATCCTGATAGTTTTTCTAAAAAACATACACTTGATAAACTTGCACTTTATTTAAATGAAAATGCAAAGGATTTTATTCAATTTAAAGCCTCAGTATTATTTGAAGATTCAAAAAATGACCCAATAAAAAAAGCCGAAACAGTTAGAGATATTGTAAACAGTATTTCTAAAATCCCTGATCGTATTAAAAAAGAAATTTATATTCAAGAATGTGCAAGAATTATGGACATTAGTGAAGAGGTTTTATTTAGTACGTTAGCTCAAATTAATAAAAAAGAATTTCAAGAGGAAAATAAAAAATATAAAAATGAGCAAAAGGCCTTTGATGTTATTAAGCACCAACAACCTGTAAAAAAAGTTGATGTACAGTACGTCTTAGAACGAAAGATAATTGAGGTTTTACTGCTATACGGTAACAAGACCGAAGACTTTGAGGATTTAGTTTTAAAAGAAAATGATAAAGGCGACCTTATTTTAGAGCCAGTAATTCATCAAGCCAAAGTATTTGAAAAAGTATTTTTAGACTTACAAGATGATGAAATGGAATTCTCGAACGAACAGTTTAAAACCTTGTATTATACGATTATTGATACTTTAAATCAGAGTACTGAGTTCAACTTGAAATCATTTATAAACTCTGTTGATTCTGAAACATCTAGTCAAATAACAACAATATTAATGGAAGATGAGCGATACATGTTAGATGATTGGAATAGAATGAATATATTTCCAAAAGAAAAAAATCAAAATGTTGCCCAACTAGTAAGCGAAACCATTTTAAGCTTACGCTGCTTTTTAATAGACCAAAAAGTTAAAGAATTTCAGCAAGAAACTTTACAAAATAAAATAGACACGAATAGAAATATACTTGAAGAAGTAAAAGACTATTCGAGTCTAAAAATGTTATTGTCTAGAAAGCTGAATCGTGTATTATAATTCTGCAGTAAGCTTTGCTTGATTTACAAGATCAACTAAATTGTTAACTTTTAGTTTTCTCATTAAACGAGCTTTGTATGTGCTTACCGTTTTTTCGTTAATATTTAGCTCTTTGGAAATTTCTTTGTTTTTTCTACCAATTGTTAAAAGCTTTAAAACTTCTGACTCACGAGTTGATAGTTTTTTGTAAAAAGCTCCAGATTTATTTGATTTACTTCCAAAAGCTAGTTGTTGCGTAAGCGCATCACTTAAGTGAATACCACCATCAGAAACTCTTAAAATAGCATCGTTAATGGTTATGATATTAACTGATTTAGAAATATATCCAGAAGCGCCAGCTTTAATGGTGTTAATACCATATACTTCTTCTGGTTGGCTACTAAAAATGATGGTTTTAATATCTGGATAATCTTTCTTTAAATAACGTAAAACGGTTAAACCGTTAAGTTTTGGAAAATCTGTTTCGGTTAAAATAATGTCAACATCATTATTTTTTACAAATTCTAAGATGGCTTCGCCATCATCTACACTTCCAACAATTTTTATGTTTGAAGATGCTGAAAAGAGATGTTCTAATCCCTTTCTAATAATTGGGTGGTTGTCTGCTATTAGTAATTTAATCATTGTTCTAGGGTTTTATTATTATAATTGTTAGAGGTTTTACAACTATAATTGAGAGAGTTACCTTGTGGTAAAGATAAGACTTTTTGTTATAATCACAATAATTACTTGAAATTACTAGGAATTATGCAAATTGGTATAGGAATCATTTTGTGCTTGTTCGATGTATTAAAACGTTTATAGATTTTAAAAACCTCCAACTCTCTACCAGAAAAACTACTTTCAGTTTTACCAGCTTCATCCATTTGCATTGCCCATTCAAGTTCTGGATATGAAGCCCCAATTTGGTCTTCATCGCTTCTGGCATCACCAAATAAGCCATCACTTGGAGCTGCTTTCATTATAGAATCTGGTACTTGCAAAAACTCACCTAATTTATAAACTTCAGATTTCATTAAATCAGCTATTGGGCTTAAATCTACACCCCCATCACCGTATTTGGTATAAAAACCAACTCCAAAATCTTCTACTTTATTACCAGTTCCTGCTACCAATAGTTTATAAAGGCCAGCGTAGTAGTAAAGCGTTGTCATTCTTAAACGAGCTCTAGTATTTGCTAAAGCCATATCAATAGTAGCTTGGTCGCCGTCAAAAAACACTTCAGTTTTAAATTCTTCAAAAACTGGAGTTAAATCAGTACGCGTATCATCAACATTATCAAACCTACTCCTTAGTTGAGCAATGTGTTCTTGAGCTCTGGTAACATGGCTTGGGGCTTGATGTATGGGCATTTCTACACATAAAACATTTAAACCTGTTTTGGCGCATAAAGTTGATGTTATAGCTGAATCAATACCACCAGATATCCCTACAACAAATCCATTTACACGGGCATTAGTTGCATATTCTTTTAACCAATTAACAATATGATTAACTACTTTTTCTGTTTGCATATTAAATGAATTTAAATCTAAGAATAGTACCTTTGCAAACAAAAATAAACGAAACACTCAATTAATAAAAATTTATGCCGTTTAAGTTTTATATGAAAAACGTAATCTTATTATTTGGTATTATTTTGATAGTTATATCATGTAAAAAAAATAGTGAACTTCAAGAAAGTATTGCTAAAATAAATACAGATATTTCTGTAGAACGTTTTGATAGGTTGTTTGCCGAGGCCTCTTTGCCGGATTTGAAAAACTTAAAAAAGGCTTATCCTTTTATGTTTCCAAAAAAGTATTCAGATTCGTTTTGGCTAGCTAAAAAGACCGATACCTTACAGGTTCAATTATTTAATGAAGTAAATAAAGTATTTCCTGTTTTTAATGATGTAGAAGCAGAAATAGAATCGTTATTTAATCATTTAAAATATTATTTTCCAGAGTTCAACCCTCCAAGAATTATTACTGTAACTAATGATGTTGATTATAGAAATAAAGTAGTTGTTACTGATACTATTGCATTAATAGCTTTAGATAATTATTTAGGTGATGATCATAAGTTTTATGTTTATGGCAACATTCCGAAATATGTAAGAGCAAATTTAAAAAAAGAACAGCTTGTTGTTGATATAGCAAGCGAATATGCAAAAAAATACACATACCAATCACAAAAAAGAACTTTGTTAGATGAAATGATTTATTCTGGAAAACAGTTATATTTTAAGGATGTTATAGTTCCATTTAAAACTGAAAGTGAGCGTATTGGTTATACACAAGAACAGTTTGATTGGGCTATTGCTAACGAGAGCTATATATGGCGTTATTTTGTTGAACGCGAATTGTTGTTTAGTACAGACTCTAAATTACCTAGTAGATTTATAAACCCTGCACCTTTTACAAAGTTTTATTTAGAAGAGATTGATGCCGATTCACCTGGACGTTTAGGACAATATATTGGTTGGCAAATTGTGCGCGCTTACATGCAGCAAAATAATGTATCATTAAAAGATATGTTAATAAAATCTACTGAAGAAATATTTAATAATACCAAGTTTAAACCACGTAAGTAATGGAAAAAAAGCATATCTCTAAAATAGAATTGCAAGTTGAGTTAGATGAAAACAGAATCCCAGAAAGCTTGTATTGGACAGCTCAAGACGGAGGCATTACCAATGAGGAAGCTAAAGCAATGATGCTCGCTGTTTGGGATGCTAAAACTCAAGAAACGTTACGTATAGATTTATGGACCAAAGATATGCCTGTTGATGAAATGAAAGTATTTTTTCATCAAACCTTGGTAGCTATGAGCGATACATTTAATAGAGCTACTCAAGATGAAAAAATGACAGCGACAATGAAAGATTTTTGCGACTATTTTGCTGAAAAATTGGAGCTAAAAAAGTAATTAATTTAATTTGCTTGATACGCTTTCCACTTTAATGCAAAAGACTCATCAATTAGCCAAGAGGCATGCTTTGTTATGTTAGGGTAATTATCAAATGTAAATATTTCTTTTGTAGCGTTATTTCCTAACCAACCTGTGTTTTCAGGAATAATATTAAGTGTATTAGATCCAGGAGTAAGCCTTTTGTCTAATGCTACAGAGAAAAAAGCTCTTGTTAGTTCCCACGAAGGACCTAAGTTTCCAAAATGATCTACATCGGGTTCTATGGCATAACTAAAAGCTCCACCCTTATCTCTTTTTGAAAGTACTACACCTCCCATATTTTGATTTCTTGAAACAGCATCGTTTTCACCCAATAACATTAGCCCAGGAGTATTATTATTAGTGTCAGAGGTTAAGCCAACAGCGCCACCTCTAATATTTACAAAAGCAATAATACGTTCTGGTTTAAAATTGGAAAAGTAATAACTAAAAACACCTCCAGCAGAATAGCCTTTCATTAAAAAAGGTAATTTGTTTATATCAGTTAAATTATTTTTATAGGTAATAGTATCAAGTGCTTTTATTAATGCATCACCACTTCCGCCACTTGCATTTGTGTAGAAACCATCAGCTGTAGTGGTTTTAACATTAATTGCCATGAGTGCTAACTTTTCTGCTCTTGCATAGTTCCTCCATTCATCTAAACTTAACCATCCAAAGGATCCTCCATTAGCGTGGTTTGATAAAATTAAAATGGCTCTTAAATCACTAACATCTTCAGGAACCCACATTTTAAATTCGGCTAAATCAAAATTGTCACCTAATTTAGGAAAAACACTAAAAGACCAATCATCAATAAACTCGCCTACAGGTTTAGTCTCTGTTAGGCCTTGTTCATTAGAATCAGAAGAACTACAGCTAGTATTGATTAAGGTTAATGCTGAAAATATTAAAAAGAAGTATTTTTTCATTTGAGCAAAAAAATTTAGTAATTCAAGATACGTATATTAATCTTTAAAATTACCATTCATTAATTTTATTAGAGTCTAGTTTAATAAATATAAATAGTAAAATAGTGAATGCCCAAAGCCCAGAACCGCCGTAGCTAAACATGGGTAGTGGAATGCCTATAGTAGGAATTAACCCCATTACCATACCTATATTAATAAGAAAGTGTATGAAGATAATTGACGCCACACCATACCCGTAAACTCTACTAAATTGGGTTTTTTGTTGTTCTGCCAGATGAAGAATACGCATTATTAGCAGAACAAAAAGAACCACAACAAAAGCACTTCCTAAAAAGCCCCATTCCTCGCCAACGGTACTAAAAATATAATCGGTATGTTGTTCTGGAACAAATTTCCCTGTGGTTCTTGTTCCTTCCATAAATCCTTTCCCTGTAACACCCCCAGAGCTTATTGCTTTTTCAGATTCATTCAAATTGTAAGCAAATGTTTTTTTCATTTGTTCTAATTTAACTGGATCTTTTTCTAGTCTTAACCAAAGACTTATTCTATCTTGCTGGTGAGGCTTTAATATGCTTTGATAAAAGAATTTTACTCCAAAAGAAATACCAATAGTCGCTATTAAAATAAGTAAAGATTGAAAAATATGTAGTTTTCTTTTGCTTATAAAATGAAAGCCAATAATTAATATAGTTGCGATTATGGAAGTTGCTATCGCTCCAAATTTTAAAGATAAAATTGAAACTAGAATAACAGATATACCTATGGTTAGGTAATATTTAGGCAGACCTTCACGATATAAAACAAAAAAGAATGCACCATAAACAATGGTGCTCCCTGTATCATTTTGTAATAATACTAAAACGGCAGGAATTGCTATTAGTATTAGAGTTTTTATCTGATCTTTTAAGTCTTTAATATTAGTGTTTAAATCACTTATGTATTTGGCGACGGCCAATGCCGTTGCCATTTTTGCAAACTCACTAGGCTGAATAGTCATTCCTCCAATGGCATACCAGGAAGTGGCTCCATTAACATTTTTTCCAAACAGGAAAAGGCCTACCAAGGAGAGCATCGAAACTATATAAATTATACTGGAGAAACGCTCGTAAAACTTAGCGTCAATAGCAAGTAGAACCACGATTAAGCCAAAGGTTAAAAAGATAAAAATAAGCTGCTTACCATAAGGTTGCGATAAATCAAAATAATTTATAACACTTCCAGAATGTGATGCCGATAAAATATTTAAATACCCAAAACCTACTAGTAACAAGAAAAGAATAATGGTAATCCAGTCGAATTTAAAATGTCTATTCGTTTCTCTAACCATTAATTTGTTGCTTTACTAATTCTGACTAACTGTTTTTTTAAACGAGAATATTCGTTATCATCAACAACTTGTAGTTTTGTTTTTCCGTTAATTTGAAAAGGTTCACCAGAATAAGGTTTAGCATACTCGTCTTCCAAACTATGCCTTAAAAGCCAATCTTCTAAATCTGTTCTTGTTATTTCACCTTTAATATGTTTTTCAATCATTAAGCTGGCAATCTTTCCTGCAAATCTGCTACCCCAATAACCATTTTCTACAAATACCGCAAGAGCTATTTTCGGGTTTTCTTTTGGGGCAAAAGCTACAAAAATAGAATGATCGGTTAATTGTGTTTTTAAACTATCAATAATAGCAAAATTTTCAACAGTTCCTGTTTTACCACAAATATCAATATCCTTTACTTGCACCCATTGCGCTGTTCCTTTTTTGTAAACCTGATGCATGCCTTCTATTACAGGTTCAAAATTTGCTTTATCTATGGTTGTGTATTTTGGAGTTGTAAATTTTTCAGGAAGTGTTTCTCCTTCAATAGATTTAATAATATGAGGGGTGTAGTAATGCCCTCTATTGGCAATTGCAGCAATCATATTAGCTAGTTGAATAGGTGTAGTTGCTACCTCGCCTTGACCAATAGCGTTAGATATAGTATAAGTTGAATAAAAGGTTTTTGGGTATATTCTTTTGTAATAATCTCTATCCGGAATTCTACCCTTTTGTCCTACCTTTAAATCATACCCTAAAAAATTACCTAAACCAAAACTTTTAGCATGTTTACTCCAAACATCAATGCCTTCAGAAGCGCTCCCATTTTTATCTAAAATTTTTCTATATGCTGTAGCAAAATAAGCATTGCAAGATTCTTGAATACCGCTAATCATATTATTCCGTTTACCAATGTAACAATGACATTTCATAAAACGATTTCCGTATTTATAACCAGCATAGCAGGTAACTGTTTCGGTAGGGGTTAATACGCCTTCTTGCAAGCCAATTAGAGCATTCATTAATTTAAAAGGTGATCCAGGTTCGTATACACCTTGTAGACTTCTATTAAATAATGGTTTTGCAATAGAATCATTAAAAAGTTTAGTAAAATTTTTTGATCTGCCTCTGCCTACTAATATATTTGGATCATAAGTAGGGGCGGCTACCATAGCTAATATTTCCCCTGTTGATGGTTCAATTGCAATAACCCCACCGCGTTTATTTTGCATGAGTAGCTCACCGTATTCTTGTAGTTTAGCGTCAATAGTTATGGTGATGTCTTTTCCTTGTTCAGGAATGGTGTCAAACTTACCATCTTTATAAGGGCCAATATTTCTGTTAAATCGATCTTTCTGAATAAACTTAATGCCTTTTACACCTCGTAATATATCTTCGTAAGATGCTTCTACTCCTTGTCTACCAATTAAATCGCCCATTCTGTAATAAGGGTCTTTTTTTATGTCTCTATTATTGACTTCTCCAATATCACCTAAAACATTAGCACCAATTGAAGTCTCGTAGTTCCGAAGAGATCTTTTTTGAATATAAAACCCATCAAACTTTCGCATTTTTTCTTGTAAAACGGCATAATCTTCTTTTGATAAGTGGGATAAAAAAACAGATGGTAATCTAGGAGAATAAACTCTGGCTTTTTTTAATCTTTTATTAAAGTAAGCAGTATCAACTTTTAATAATGAACAAAATTCAAGTGTGTCTAAAGGTTCAACTTCACGAGGAATAACCATAACATCATAAGAAGGCTGATTGGCAACTAAAAGTTTTCCGTTTCTGTCATATACAAAACCACGCTTTGGATAATCATAAACTTTTCTAATGGCATTATCTTCAAACAAATTATGTTCAGTTGAAGTATATACTTGTAGATAAAAAAGTCTAGCTATGAATAATAAACCAACAAAAATTACAGATATATAGAGTAAAAGTTGTCTCATTTAGATTTTCGGCTAAAAATAATAATTAGTAAAACACATAGTATAATAGTAAATATACTTGAGAATAACGTTTTTTGAAGGACTAAAATTATTTTTGAAATGCTAAAAATTTCTAAACTATATAAAATAATATGATGTACAACAGTCATTATGGTTATATAGGTGAGTTTAGCACCAAAATCTACAGTATTAAATTTCATATTTTGGTGTTCGTAAACCATACCAAATGAGAACTTTAATATAATTGGTCTTGTATAAGCTATAAAAACGCAAGCTGCTGCATGAATACCTCCAGAATCTAAAAATAAATCGATAATTAGTCCTAGCAAAAAACTCATTAATATAAATAATGAGCGATTGTTTTTAACGGGAAATAAAATGATGAATAGTATATAAACATTCGGATTTACATACCCCAAAAAATTGATATGATTGCATATAAGTACTTGTGTTAAAACAAGAACCAAAAACCGAACACTATTTAAAGAAATAATACTATTCATTTAGTTAGAGTTTAACAGATTAGTAATTTCTTCAATATCTCTGTTCTCTATAATATGAACATGCTCAAGATTGGTCATATCATTAAAAAGAACTACATTAATTTCATAATAATTTTCGGCAATATCTAATTTGAAATCTTTAACAACACCAATATGAATGTCTTTTGGGAAAATTGAAGAAAGCCCAGAAGTAACAATAGTGTCTCCTTCTTTAACTGGAGCTATTTTTTCAACATCTGTTAGTTGTACAATATTTGGAGAATCCCCATTCCAAGTTAAAGACCCAAAATGATTTGTGTTTTTAAGTTGTGCACTAATATTACTTGTCGTATTTAAAATCGATATAACAGTTGAATAGTTGTTACTGGAGTTGTCTATTATCCCCAAAACACCTTTACTAGTTATAACTCCAAAATCTTCTTTAATGCTATCTTTTGTGCCTTTGTTGATTAGTAAAATATTATCAGCTACAGAATAGCTATTTTTTATGATTTTAGCCGTATAAATTTTGTATAAGCCATTGAAAGTTATACTATCAGTGTAGGTTGAATCTATTGTGTTTTCAGAATTAAATAAAAGAGATTTTAAGCGATTGTTTTCTTCTGATAGAATTTGATTTTGAGATTTTAAGCTTAAATACTCACTAATGTTATTAACAGAATTGTAAATACCACCAGTTAAAAAATTAGCAGAATTTATAAACTTACTTTTATGATAAGAATGCGATTGTATTGTAAAAACAATAGATATAAAAAACAGTAATAAGAATAACAGAAATGTTTTGTTTCTTATTATAAAATTTATAATCTGTTGCATGATTTAGGGACTATTTTATGCTTTTATTTAATCAAAACACTTTTGTATTTAGGTAAATTTTTAAGTGTAATACCAGTTCCTCTAACAACTGCTCTTAATGGATCTTCAGCAATGTAAACAGGAAGATCAGTTTTTTGAGATAAGCGTTTATCTAAACCACGTAACATAGAACCCCCACCAGCTAAGTAAATACCAGTATTGTATATGTCGGCAGCTAATTCTGGAGGTGTTTGCGATAGTGTTTCCATAACGGCATCTTCAATACGTAAAATAGATTTGTCTAAAGCTTTTGCTATTTCTCTATAAGAGATAGAGACTTGTTTAGGCTTTCCAGTTAACAAATCACGGCCTTGAACACTCATGTCTTCTGGAGGAAGATCTAAATCTTCTGTAGCGGCTCCAATTTGAATTTTTATTTTCTCTGCTGTGCGTTCCCCAACATAAAGGTTGTGCTGTGTACGCATATAGTAAACAATATCGTTTGTAAAAACATCACCTGCAATCTTAACCGATTTATCACAAACAATACCACCTAAAGCAATTACTGCAATTTCGGTAGTACCACCACCTATATCAACCACCATATTACCTTTAGGCTGCATAATGTCTACACCTATACCAATAGCCGCAGCCATAGGCTCGTGTATTAAATATACTTCTTTTCCGTTAACACGTTCTGCACTTTCTTTTACTGCACGCATTTCAACCTCAGTAATTCCAGAGGGTATACAAATAACCATACGTAATGCAGGCGTAAAAAACTTCTTCTTTAATGCAGGTATATTTTTAATAAACATACTTATCATTTGTTCAGAAGCATCAAAATCAGCAATTACCCCATCTTTTAATGGGCGAATGGTTTTAATGTTTTCATGCGTTTTACCTTGCATTAAACTAGCTTGTTGACCAACGGCAATTATTTTCCCAGTAATTCTATCGCGCGCAACTATCGATGGCGCATCAACAACAACTTTGTCGTTATGTATAATAAGTGTATTTGCAGTACCTAAATCTATTGCAATTTCTTCGGTTAGGAAGTCAAAAAAGCCCATGTGCTATTAGTGGTTTTTAAAGGTTGTTAACTAATCTTGTAAATGTAATAAAAGTAAATAAATATATGAGTTTTTAAAGCGCTCAAAATTCAATTTAACAATCCAGACTTACACTTATACGTTTTTCATCGATATTTAGACTATCAATTTATTAATTATGGCGTTTCCTAAAGGTCGGGCTTTCACTACTCGCTTCCTCCTACGTCGGCGAGCTCAAACAATTAGCCTGCGGTGAGCGCAGTCGAACCATTCAATCCCTAACGCAACAATTTGCTATCGTTCTTGTTTAATGCTTAAAATGGCGGGTACCAGTCATTACCATGGCCACATTATTATCATTACAATAATCAATACTTAATTGATCTTTTATTGAGCCTCCTGGTTGAATAACGGAAGTAATACCAGCATTTTTGGCAATTTCTACACAGTCAGGAAACGGAAAAAAAGCATCACTTGCCATGGCGGCACCACTTAAGTCAAAGTTAAACGATTGTGCTTTGTGTATTGCTTGTTGTAATGCATCAACACGACTAGTTTGTCCAGTTCCACTTGCACATAATTGTTTGCCTTTTACTAAAACAATGGTGTTTGATTTAGTGTGCTTACAAATTTTTGAAGCAAACAGTAAATCTTCAATTTGAGCATCTGTAGGGGCTATGTTGGTTGCTGTTTTTAAATCTTCAGCTTTGTCAGTAATATTGTTTCTATCTTGAACTAAAACACCATTTAAACAACTTCTTACATTGGTTTTAGGCATTTCAATATCATGAATAACTAACAAAATTCTATTCTTCTTCCCTTTTAAAATACTCAAGGCTTCAGGCGAAAAAGAAGGTGCGATAACAACCTCACAGAATAATTTATGAATTTCTTCAGCGGTAGCTAAATCAATTTCTTTGTTACTTATTAACACTCCTCCAAAAGCAGAAACAGGGTCTCCTGCTAAAGCATCAACATAGGCTTGGTGTAAAGTGTTACGTTGAGCCAAACCACATGCGTTATTGTGTTTTAATATGGCGAATGTAGGGGCATCATTTTTAAACTCTAACATCAAATTTACAGCAGCGTCAACATCTAAAAGGTTGTTATAACTTAATTCCTTTCCATGAAGTTTGGTAAATAAATCATCAAAATTCCCAAAGAAAAAACCTCTTTGGTGAGGGTTTTCTCCGTAGCGTAAAACCTTTCCGTTGGTTTCGCTAATCTTTAAAGCTGCTTCATCATGGTTTTTATTAAAGTAGTTAAAAATAGCAGTATCGTAATGCGATGATACATTAAATGCTTTTCTAGCAAAACGTTTTCTATCAGCCTCAGTAAGTATACCGTTATTTTTAGAGATTAATTCTAAAAATTCAGCATAATCATCAACCGATGACACACAAATCACATCTGCATAATTTTTTGCTGCAGCACGAATTAATGAAATACCACCTATGTCAATTTTTTCAATAATATCTTGCTCGCTTGCACTTGAAGCTACTGTTTTTTCAAACGGATATAAATCTACAATAACTACATCAATTTGAGGAATTTCGTATTCTGCTAACTCAGCAACATCACCATCATGGTTTTGACGATTTAAAATACCACCAAAAACTTTAGGATGTAATGTTTTTACACGACCACCAAGAATGGAAGGATACGATGTAACATCCTCAACAGGAACAACATTTATTCCTAAATCGTTAATAAACTTTTGAGTGCCTCCGGTAGAATATATGGTTACACCTTGTTCGTTTAATTTTTTAACAATTGGTGCTAATCCATCTTTACTAAATACAGAAATTAGTGCAGATTTAATTGTTTTTTCGTTGCTCATTTTAGTGTGTTGTGTGTTAAAGCGCAAAAGTAGTTATTTCAGTTAAAAAAAAAGCTGGATAAGACTAAAAAACGAGGCCTTTTTTCAACTAAATAAAGAAGTTGTTAACAGTTGTGCCAAATTCTAAAATAGAGAGAAAAACCAAATTCTAAAATAGTAGTATTTTTACTTTATGAAAGTTAAGCCTAAGAGAACGTTTGGTTGGTATTTTATTAGAGTTTTAATTCTAACTTCAATTTTTCTTTTTTTCTATCTTAGTTTTATTAAAGAGCATACATGGAGTCTTAATAAAACTGTAGGTTGGGCTTGGGATATTACAAATATTAATTTTTGGCTTGGGATTATTTTTACAATAACTTTATTTCTATTTATTGTTGTCTTAATTTCTTTTCTGCTTAAGAAGTTAATTGACGTTTTTGCTAAATAAATAGAACCTACTTAAATAATTGCCGCAACCTTCTCGCAAACAAACTCTAAAAATCGTTCATCTTTCTCTGTAAAAGGATCTGGAGTATTCGAGTCTATATCTATTTGTCCAATATTTTTTCCATTCACAAAAATAGGCACTACAATTTCTGCTTTGACAGTAATACTACAGGCAATATAATTGTCTTGAGCGGCAACATCTGGTACCACAAAATTTTCGTTACTTACAGCTACTTGTCCGCAAATACCTTTTCCAAACGGTATAATAGTATGGTCTGTTGGTTCTCCAACATAAGGACCCAAATGCAATTCTTTTTTATCGCCATTAGCAAAATAAAAACCCACCCAATTGTAATAATTAATGTTTGTTTCTAACAATTGACAGATAGATAATAAACGTTCTTCAGTAGTTTTTGTAGAATCAGAAATAATGGTTTCTACTTGAGGTTTTAGTAATTCAAAAGGCATAAATTCAAAAGTTTTGGTAAAAGTATTTAAAAAGGTGTAAATTCGATATTTAGTTTCAGATAATTTTAACTTTAAACGTATTTTTTTTGCAAGAACTTTTTGTTAAATATAAATTGGTTATAAAGTTTATACTCACATTTTTAATTGTGTATATAGGCTTTTCAACTTTATATCATTTTTACTTAGAGTTTTCTGAAGGGTCCAAATTCTACCCAGATTATTTAACACATTTGGTTGCAAAACAAACAGATGTTTTATTAAACGGTTTTGGGTATGATACACAAATGTTTCCACATCCTGAAGAGGCTTCGATAAAAGTTATTTTAAATGGCAAATATTTAGCTAGAGTTATAGAGGGGTGTAATTCGATAAGCGTTATTATTTTGTTTGTGTCGTTCATTATTGCTTTTTCAGGAAAACTTAAAACTACCTTATTTTTTATTTTATCTGGGAGTGTTTTAATTTATGCCGCAAATTTAATACGAATTGCTTTATTCACTATAGCATTATACCATTATCCAGAAAGACAAGCTGTTTTACACGATATAGTTTTTCCTGCGGTTATTTATGGCTTTGTTTTTTTATTATGGATTTTTTGGGTGAATCGTTTTTCAAACTTAAAAACTGCGCATGAGTAAGTTTACTAAATACGTATTGCTTTTTATACTTTTTGGGCTGTTAATTTTAATACGTTTTTTTGAAAATGAATTATTTTACGACCCTTATTTAGAGTTTTTTAAAAACGATTATTTATATGCAGATAGTCCAAAAGTTGAGGTGTTTAAATTGACTATATATACAGTTTTAAGATATGCTATAAATACTGCTATTTCTTTAGCTATTTTATTTGTATTTTTTAAAGATAAAAGCATTATTAAGTTTTCTGGTTTTGTTTACATAATTGCTTTTGTTTTATTGATTTCAGGCTACATGTACTTTGTTTTAAACCCAAAACAAGAGACATATTATCTTTTTTTTAATCTCCGTCGCTTTTTAATTCAACCTATAATTTTAATCTTGTTACTACCAGCATTTTACTATCATAAACTAAAAAAATAACTGTTAATCATTTTATAAAATAGGAGGATTGATTTTAAGTTTTTGTATTTTTGCTATGTGATAAAACTATTTTTACATAAAACCTTTTCAGTGCTGCTTACACTTTTAGTGTTGTTTTCAACAGTGTCTTTTACTATAGAAAAACACTATTGTGGCGATGTTTTGGTTGATGTTTCTGTTTTTGTTGAAGCAGAGAAATGTGAAATGGAAGCTTTAGAGATATTACAAAAGAAAACATGCTGCAAAGACGAAATTAATGTTATTCAAGGTCAAGATGAGTTAAAATTTTCTTCGTTTGACGATTTAGAATTTGAACAACAGCAGTTTTTAGCGTCATTTATTTATTCTTATGTTAATCTTTTTGAAGGCTTATCCCAGCAAATAGTTCCTCATAAAAACTATTCTCCACCTAATCTGGTTAGAGATATACAAGTGCTTAACGATACTTTCCTAATTTGATTTTATAAATGTTTATTATTTCCGCTTTAGCGAAAATTTAAAATTATTTATTTAATCAAATACAAAATCATGATACATACATATACAGTTACAGGTATGACTTGTAATGGTTGTAAAACTTCGGTTGAAGACAAACTGAATGCTTTAAAACAGGTTGTAAATGCTAAAGTAAGTCTTGAAAAAAGTGAAGTAACTATTGAAATGTCTCAACATATTTTAATAGAATCTTTACAAAACGCTTTATCTAATAAATACACTATTTCTGAAAAACAAGAAACAAATGTTTTTGCTTCTTCCATAATAGAAGAGGATAAAAAAAGTGATTTGCAACAGCTTTTTCCTTTATTTTTAATCTTTACTTTTATAATAGGAGCATCTATTTTATTGAATTATAACCCTTGGAATACCAATGGTTTTATGCTCGATTTTATGGGGTTGTTTTATGTTGTTTTTAGTTTCTTTAAGTTTTTAGATTTAAAAGGATTTCCAGAGTCTTTTAAAATGTACGACCCTTTGGCTAAGGTGATTCCTGCTTATGGCTGGTTATATCCGTTTATTGAGTTGGCGTTGGGTTTACTTTTTTTAATGCGTATACAAATTTCTATAGCATTAATTATCACTTTAATCATTTTGGGTCTTACAACTATTGGAGTTTCAAAAACACTTTTAAGTAAAAAAACTATTCGTTGTGCTTGCCTCGGTACGGCTTTAAAATTACCAATGACGAAAGCCACATTTATAGAAAACAGCGTTATGATTGTTATGGCTGTTATCATGCTGTTAAAAACCTACAATTAAAAAATGAAACATTTAATATATATAATATTTATATTGCCTTTATTAAGCTTTTCGCAAGACAAGATTAGCGGAATGATTATGGAGGCTAATGAAAAAAATGAGCATATAGGATTAGCTGGTGCTAATGTATATTGGCTCGATACTTCTGTTGGAACAGTAACAGATATTGATGGAAAATTCACAATTCCATATAAAAAAGAATACACTAAACTGGTAATTAGTTATGTTGGTTTTAAAACCGATACAATTACTGTAAATGAACCAAAAATGGTACATTACTGGTTGCAGCCAACAGATAATTTAGATGCTGTAACAGTAACTTCTAGAAAGCAAGCGACTGCCAAATCGTATTTGCAAGCAACAAATACATTTACTGTAAGTAGTGACGAATTGCTAAAAGCGGCTTGTTGTAATTTATCTGAAAGTTTTGAAACCAACCCATCTATCGATGTTAATTTTGCTGATGCAGTTACAGGTACTCGACAAATAAAAATGTTAGGTTTAACAAGCCCGTACATTTTAATTGCTACTGAAAACATACCATCTATTCGTGGTGCATCCCAAGCTTTTGGAATGAGTTTTATACCAGGGACATGGGTAGAGAGTATTCAAATTACTAAAGGAGCTGGAAGCGTAGTTAATGGTTTTGAAAGTATTGCAGGACAAATAAACGCAGAACTTGTAAAGCCAACTACAGATGATAAATTATTTGTAAACGTTTATGCTAATGCTAACGGACGTTTTGAATTAAATACGCATATAAATACGGTAGTAAGCGATAAATGGAGTACGGGTTTGTATTTACATGGTAATACGCATCAAGTTAATCATGACGTGAATGACGATAATTTTTTAGATATGCCATTATATAATCAAATAAATGTAATGAACCGATGGCAATACATCGATACCGAAAAAGGTTTTGTGAGCTTTATAAATCTAAAAGTTTTAGATGATGAAAAGCAGACTGGGCAAGTTAATTTTAACCCAAAAACAGACAGAGGAACAACCAATGCTTGGGGAAGCGAAATTAATACCCGCCGGTATGAAGTATCAACAAAATTTGGTTATGTGAATCCAGAAATCCCTTGGCAAAGTATTGGAGTGCAAACAGCGTTTAGTAGCCATAAACAAGATTCGTATTATGGGTTAAATCAATATGATATTAAACACAATAGTTTATATGCTAACGCAATTTATAATTCTATTATTAGCGACTCTAGGCACAAAATTAAAACAGGATTAAGTTATACATATGATCATTACGATGAATTGGTAAATGCACAAACGTTAAATTCAAATTACGAAAGAACCGAACATTCAATTGGCGCCTTTTTTGAATATAATTTTGATAACCTCGATAAGTTAAATTTAACAGCAGGTGTTCGAGTAGATAATCATAATTTATTAGGCACTTTTGTTACACCTCGAGTTCATGCACGATATACACCATGGGAGAAATCAGCTTTAAGAGCTTCTTTTGGCCGAGGAAAAAGAAGTGCTAATATTTTTGCCGAAAATCAAAGTATATTTTCTACCTCAAGAGCTATAAATATTTTAGACACAAATGGAGGTATTTACGGATTAAACCCAGAAATTGCATGGAATTATGGGGTATCTTTTTTACAAGGATTTAATCTTTTTGGAAGAAAAGCTGATATTACCTTAGATTATTATAAAACCGATTTTAAAAATCAAGTTGTTATAGATTTTGAAAATCCCCAAGAAGTAAATTTCTATAATTTGGAGGGTAAAAGTTATGCGAATAGCTTTCAGGTGGAACTGAATTATAGCGTATTTGAACATTTCGATTTACGAATGGCTTATAAATATTACGATGTAAAAACTGATTATAACTCGGGTAAATTATCAAAACCATTAGTGCCAACAAATCGTTTGTTTGCTAATGCATCGTACGAAACGCGTAAGCACGAAAATGGTGCTCAATGGAAATTTGACGCAACTTATAATTGGTTAGGAGAGCAGCGGTTCTCATCAACAGCAGGAAACCCAGTTCAATATCAATTACCTGAAAACACTCCAACACTTGGCACGTTAAATGCTCAAGTAACTAAAGTATTTTCTCCAAAATTTGAAGTATATTTAGGTGGAGAAAATATAACAAATGTAAGGCAGGATAATCCTATTTTAGGAGCAAATGATCCTTTTGGTTCAAATTTTGATACGACCTTTGTATATGGCCCAATTTTTGGAGCAAGTTATTATGCTGGATTACGATTTAAAATAAAATAAAAGTAAATGTCACCTCGAGCGCAGTCGAGAGGCAATAATTAGGTTTCGACTGCGCTCGACCTGACAAACAAAAGTAAGAATACAATGAAAAAAATAATGATTTTAGCTTTAATGCTAATAGGAACAACAACATTTGCACAAAATAAAAATGCAAAAGCATCTATGGAGGTTGATGGTGTTTGTATGATGTGTAAAAATCGTATAGAAAAGGCTTGTTTAACATCAAAAGGAGTGAAGTCTGCAGTTTGGAATGTTAAAACTCATGAGTTAAAGCTTATCTATGATGAACGCAAGACCGATTTAAAAACCATACAGAAAACAATTGCTGGTGTTGGTCATGATACAAAAGAAATAAAGGCAACAGATGAGGCTTATGCTTCAGTACATCCGTGTTGTAAATATAGAGATGAAGACGTTAAAGACAGTCATAAAGAAGGTGAAGAGCATAAAAAAGATGATGGTCACAATCACTAAAAATAAAATTTGAATTATCAAATCCCAAGCCAATTAGCTTGGGTTTTTTGTTTTAGGCTGTATTTTATATAACAGAGGTTTATGTAAAACATTCGCATTATTTTTTGAATACCAATAATGTTAAAATTGCGATATAAAATGCTGTTCTTTAAGTATGTAATTGTAATTCGCTTTAAGATTTAGTATCTTCACTCATTCAAATCGATTGCTTACTCAATGTAACTTTTATAATAATGTTTCTAATGATAGATTTGATGAAAACAAAACATTTAGAATTATGAAAACTCAATTAAAATTTCCCAAAAAAAGCGCTCTTAGTACGATTGGTTACGTAGCAGTATTAATGATTACTACTCTTATGTTTAATCCTGTTTATGGACAATCTGAAAAAACACCTTCAACTGAAGTTGCACAAAATGAAAGAACCATTAAAGGTATTGTTAGTAATGAAGAAGGCCCTTTAGAAACAGCTAGTATTACATTAAAGGGGTCTAAAATAGGAACAGTTTCTAACAGCAAAGGAGAATTTACATTTCCTAAGTCTCTAAAAACAGGTGATGTCTTACTTATAAGTTACTTAGGTTACGACACAATAGAAGTAAAAATTAAAGATGATACCACTTTTATAAGACCAATGTTAACGGAAGATTTAATTGAATTTGTAGGAGCTTTAAATACTGATAAGCCTTATAAATCCAAACGATCTAATTAATCTACATACATAGCGTTGCTTAAACGAAAATAATGCGATATTTATTTCTTTTAATTTTTGCATTCCAATCTCATGCTCAAATATCTGATTTTGATACTATAGATTTTACAAAGGCTGATAGAATTGCTTTGGAATGCAAAAATGAAAGACTTAATAATTTACCTGAATTATCATACAAGCTTACTTCCAAACTAACAACCGATGTTGAGCGTTTTCGAGCAATTTTTACCTGGGTTTGCGGAAACATAGCCAACGATTATGTTTATTACACAAAAAACATGCGAAAAAGACAGCGTTATAAAAACGATAGTCTTAAGCTTCAAAATTGGAATAGTCAGTTTAGGAAAGCAACACTTAAAAAACTTATAAAAAACAACAAAACTATCTGTACGGGCTATGCTTATCTTATAAAAAAGCTTTCAGATTTAGCTAATATTGATTGTGAGATTGTACATGGTTTTGCTAGAACAAGTACTGTAGATGTTGAGAAACTTGATATTCCAAACCACTCATGGAATGCTGTTAAACTTAATGGGAAATGGTATCTTTGCGACCCTACTTGGGCAAGTGGGATACCAAACCCATCGACCTCTATATTTGAATTTCAGTATAACGACGGGTTCTTTCTATCAAATCCAAAACTCTTTGCTATAAATCATTTTCCTGTTGATAAAAAATGGTTGCTTTTAGATGATTTTGATAAAACTTCATTTAAAGCATTTATTGAAGCGCCTATAATTTATGGTAAGGCTTATGCAAATCTTAATAATCATTTTGAACCCCAAAAAATGCATAACACTATACTTAAAAATGAAAAAGTGACTTTTAAATTTGAACTTCTTAAGCCAGTAGTTGTTAAAGATGTTAAGCTGTTAATTGATAGTGGTTACAACAGTAAAAAGATTAATCCTGACTCTACAACAATTAAAAATCAATTATTAACTGTTGAGTATAAGTTTAAGTACACAGGTTTTTACGATGTGCATTTTTTTATAAAGGGTGATTTAATCTCTACTTATACTTTTAAAGTAAAGAGCTAAAAAAAACGCTTCAAATTAATTGAAGCGTTTTTTGTTTATATTAAATTTTAATGATTTACATCATTCCTGGCATTCCGCCACCGCCACCCATAGGAGGCATTGCAGGAGCATCTTCTTTAATATCAATTAAAGCACACTCGGTTGTTAAAATCATTCCAGCAACAGATGCTGCATTTTCTAATGCAATACGTGTTACCTTTTTAGGATCGATAATACCAGCTTTTAGCATATCAACATATTGTTCAGATTTAGCATCGTATCCAAAATCTTTTTTACCTTCTAAAACTTTAGAAATAACAACGCTACCTTCTCCGCCAGCATTTTCAACAATAGTACGTAAAGGCGATTCAATTGCACGTGCTACAATTTGAATACCTGTAACTTCATCAAGGTTTTCAGTAGTGATTTTTTCTAAAACAGCTTTGGCTCTAACAAAAGCTACACCACCACCAGCAACAATTCCTTCTTCTACTGCAGCTCTAGTTGCATGTAAAGCATCATCAACACGGTCTTTCTTTTCTTTCATTTCAACCTCACTTGCGGCACCAACATAAAGTACAGCAACACCACCAGCTAATTTAGCTAGACGCTCTTGTAGTTTTTCTTTGTCGTAATCTGAAGTAGTAGTTTCAATTTGAGACTTAATTTGATTAACACGAGCTTTAATATCTTTTGCGTTTCCAGCACCATTAACAATAGTTGTATTGTCTTTATCAACAGTTACAGTTTCAGCTGTACCTAACATACTTAAATCTGCATTTTCAAGAGTAAAACCTCTTTCTTCAGAAATAACTGTTCCACCTGTTAATATGGCTATATCCTCTAACATAGCTTTACGTCTGTCACCAAAACCAGGAGCTTTAACAGCAGCAATTTTTAACCCACCACGTAATTTGTTTACAACTAAAGTTGCTAAGGCTTGACCATCAACATCTTCTGCTATAATTAATAATGGACGACCAGATTGTGCAACAGGCTCTAGTATTGGAAGAATTTCTTGTAAGTTAGAAATCTTTTTGTCAAATAGTAAAATGTATGGATTTTCTAAATCTGCAATCATTTTGTCAGCATCAGTTACAAAGTAAGGTGATAAGTACCCTCTATCGAATTGCATACCTTCAACAACATCAACATAGGTTTCCATACCTTTAGCTTCTTCAACAGTTATAACACCCTCTTTCCCAACTTTGCCAAAAGCTTGAGCGATTAACTCTCCAATAGTGTCATCATTATTTGCTGAAATTGCAGCAACTTGTTTTATTTTTTCAGAAGAATTACCAACCTTTTTAGCTTGCTTTTCTAAATCTGAAGTAATTGCTGTGACAGCTTTATCGATACCTCGTTTTAAATCCATTGGATTTGCACCAGAAGCTACATTTTTTAAGCCTTCCTTAACAATGGCTTGAGCTAGAACAGTTGCAGTTGTTGTACCGTCTCCTGCCAAATCGTTGGTTTTTGATGCAACTTCTTTTACCATTTGTGCACCCATGTTTTCGTGTGCATTATCTAACTCAATTTCCTTAGCAACAGATACACCATCTTTAGTTACTTGAGGTGCACCAAAACTTTTACTAATTATTACGTTTCTACCTTTTGGTCCTAATGTTACTTTTACTGCATTTGCTAATGCGTCAACACCACGCTTTAAACCGTCACGTGCTTCAATATCAAATTTTATATCTTTTGCCATTTTTTATATTTTTTAATAGTAATTAAACAATTGCAAGAATATCACTCTCACGCATAATTAAATAATCTTTACCTTCTAGTTTAAGCTCTGTTCCTGCATATTTGCCATACAAAACAGTGTCGCCAACTTTTACAGTAATAGGTTCGTCTTTTGTGCCTTTTCCAGCAGCAACAACTTTGCCTTTTTGCGGTTTTTCTTTAGCGTTATCTGGGATAATAATCCCTGATGCTGTTTTTGTTTCAGCAGCAGCAGGTTCTATAACAACTCTGTCTGCTAATGGTTTGATGTTTAAGCCCATTTGTGATTTTATTTTTTTAATTAATTAAATTATGTTTAACGCTTTAGCGTTATACTAAAAATGTGCCAATACTTTTAAACTGACAAACTTGCAGAAACAAAAAATGCCAACTGGTTGAGTTGGCATTTTTTTTGTTTCATTATAATGATTTATTATTCTTCTGTTGAATCTTCAGGAGTAGCCGTATCATTTGTTGTAGGTAACGGCGTTGCTGCTGGTAACGGTTGAGTTGTTGTTGCATCAGAATCTAATGCTTTAGAATCTATACTCTCTGTCCCTTTGTTAATTGCAATATTAGATAATAATATTAGTACTAATAACAATGTTGCTAAAGCCCATGTACTTTTATCCAAAAAATCGGTTGTCTTTTTTACACCACCTAGTTGTTGTGTGCCTCCGCCACCAAAAGAAGAAGATAACCCTCCACCTTTTGGGTTTTGCACCATAATTACTACAACTAGTAAAAATGCTACAACTACTATTAATGCTAAAAATATTGTAAACGTACTCATTATTCTTTATTATTTTGTTCTTGTAATTGTTCTACTGCCTTAATTTGGTTTGCAAAGAAACTACTTTTTTCTGGATATTTCAAACTTAAAATTTTATAAGATTGAATTGCCTTTTTATAGTTTTTTTGCTCTACATATATACGCGCTAAAGTCTCAGTCATTAAAGCTTCAGGTTGTATCATTTGTGCTTTAGCGAGATTTCCTTTTGTTGTTGTTGCTTTTGATGGGTTTATTTTTGGGTTTTGAGAAATAAACTTATCTATCAATTCAAATTTTTTGGCTTTTTCGGTTTTTTCTAAAACCACTTTTTCTTCTTTTTCAGAATTTACTTCTTCTCTTTTAATAGGTTTAAAACGTGTAAGCTTTAACCATTCGTTAAACGAATGTGTTTCTCTTTTATCAAATTGAAGAGGTTTTCCTAAATTTAAAATATCGCTAGCTGAAACTTCTTGTGTTTTGGTTTTTGTAGTAACATTTTCGATAAGCTCTGATTCGTCTAGTACAAACGCTTTTTTAGGACGTTCTTCTTTAGGTTGAAATAAAGCAGGATCTAAAACACCTTTAGTATCTTTTATTTGTTGTTTTAATGCCTCATCAATAGAAACACTTTTGTTTATAGAAATATCTTCAACAGTTACATCAATATCTCTTAAGTGTGCTGTATTCTGTTTAATAAATTGTGAAATCTCATTTTGAATGAATGTATCTGATGTTATAAAATCGAATAAAATACTTCTATCTGTTGTATATGCTGCGGTGGTTTTAAGTTCTTGATTATATTTAAAACTACTTTGGTCTTTTAAGCCTTTAAGATATAATGCACGAGCCGATTGAAAATACGGAAATTCATCAATAATAGATTTTACAGCCTCGGTTTGCTCATGTGTTAAGGCTTGAGGGTTTTGTAATGTGTATGTAAAATCTGTGCTATTCATTGACTACCATTTTGCTAAAGTAGCATTAATAATATCTTGTGTTAAGCGTTCGAAAATTTCTTCGTGCGCCGTTGTTTTTTGCCCGCCAACAAGTTGAGAACTACCTGGATAATCGTAAAAAAATGAGAAGCTTTTTTCTTCATCGTCTTCTTCGTTATTGGTGTTGTAAAAACGAATTTTAACACCTATAGTAAGTCTGTTTTGTGCTGCTCTGTTATCTGATGTCGCTGTGGTTGGAGAAACTCTATATGTTGTAATTTCTCCTTCATAAATCAAATCTGCGTTTGATGTAACTAAGCTGTAATTGGTTTGGTCTAAGATTAAATCTTGAAGGGCATTTTGAAAATCTCGCTCTAGCCCAGGTTCAACTAAAAGCGCATTATTTTCAAAACGGTTTACTTGAAACGTTTCAGCTTTTATTGAGCTAGGTTGGGTAAACCCATATACACCACAAGATTGAAATGTTACAATTGCTAATAATAAAAAGATGTATTTTATATATTTCATTTTAATACTAATTGTTTTATGATTCCCACTTGGACAAAGTGATATTAACAATGTCTTGCGTTAAGCGGTCGAAAATTTCTTCGTGTGCTTTTATTTTTTGATCACCAACAAGCTGAGAGTTACTAGGGTAGTCGTAAAAGAAAGAGAAGCTTTTTTCTTTATTGTCTTCTTCATTATTGGTGTTGTAAAAACGGATCTTAACACCTATAGTCAGTCTGTTTTGTGCTGCTCTGTTGTCTGATGTTGCTGTGGTTGGAGATACTCCATAAGTTATAATTTCTCCTTCATAAATCAAATCTGCGTTTGATGTAACTAAGCTGTAATTGGTTTGATCTAAGACTAAATCTTGAAGAGCATCTTGAAAACCCTGTTCCAGTCCAGGTTCAACCAAAAGCGCATTATTTTCAAAACGGTTTACTTGAAACGTTTTAGCTTTTATTGGATTAAACCCCGAAAAGCTATAAGTACCGCAAGACTGAAATACTATAATAGATAACAATAAAAAGACATATTTTATATATTTCATTTTCAAATGAATTCTTAATTAGGAAATGACAATTTATTTATTTTTAACGAATTGTTATAAATCATATTGTTTAATCTTCCTATATAAAGTTCGTTCGCTTATTCCTAATTCTGCTGCTGCTAATTTACGTTTTCCTTGGTGACGCTCAAGCGATTTTTTTATTAATTCTAACTCTTTGTCATGTAAAGACAATGTTTCCTCTTCTTCAATTTCTTCGGCAAAGTGATATTTATCTTGTGCACTAGAGGTGTCTTCGTGAGGATTTGAATGTTCAGGAATTGATATAACTTCTGTTTCTGTTAAAGTGTCTTGGTAGTTTGTTTCTGTTTCATCGCTATTACCATAAATTTTTTGAATTAAACCTTCGTGGTCTTTTTCAACATCTTTAACGTTTCCGTTTTTCATAAGTTCCATGGTAAGCTTCTTTAAATCATTTAAATCGCTTTTCATATCAAAAAGAACTTTATACAATATTTCACGCTCACTACTAAAATCACTTTCGGTTTTCGCTGTTTTTATAACGGCTGGCAAATTACTACCTGATGTTGGTAAATAACCTCTTAGCGTATCAGCAGAAATAGTTCTGTTCTGTTCTAAAACTGAGACCTGTTCGGCTATGTTTCGTAACTGACGGATATTTCCGCTCCAGCGATGTTTTAATAAAACTTGTATGGCATTATCTGTTAATTTTACCGTTGGCATTTTATATTTTAAGGCAAAATCGCTAGCAAATTTCCTGAATAATAAATGAATATCGCCTTGACGCTCGCGTAATGGTGGCAAATGAATATCAACGGTACTTAATCTATAGTATAAATCTTCCCGAAACTTCTCTTTATTAATAGCCTCAAACATATTTGCATTTGTAGCAGCCACTATGCGTACATCAGTTTTTTGAACCTTACTTGAGCCTACTTTCAGAAATTCACCATTTTCTAAAACACGTAACAAGCGTACCTGTGTTGTTAATGGTAATTCGCCTACTTCATCTAAAAAAATAGTACCGCCATCTGCTACTTCAAAATAACCAGAACGAGTTTGTGTTGCTCCAGTAAAAGCGCCTTTTTCGTGACCAAAAAGCTCACTATCAATAGTGCCTTCTGGAATAGCGCCACAGTTTACGGCAATATATTTATTGTGCTTTCTATGTGATAGTTGATGTATTATTTTAGGAATACTTTCTTTACCAACTCCGCTTTCTCCAGTAACTAATACCGAAATATCTGTTGGTGCCACTTGAATCGCTTTTTCAATAGCGCGATTTAGTGCAGTTGTATTACCAATAATACCAAAACGTTGTTTTATAGCTTGAACTGATTCCATTTAATTTTTTAACTTTTTAATTCTCGATATATTCAGAAATACCACTTTCATTTTTGTTTCCTAACCATTCCCAATTAAGTTTTAACATCATTTTATTATTTGTTGTTAAACTTATTTTTGCGATTGCTTTTCCAGCTTTTAGCTCATTTTCTGTTGTTATACATTGGTATAACATATCGAGTGTATTATCATTTAAGGTAGCAATTATTTTTCCGTATTTAATAGATCCTCCAAAATAATCAGCGGTTACTATATTGCCTTCTTGTTTATAATTAAAAATGGTATCAGAATTTACTTTGCCGTTTTTAGAATTTTCAATTAGAGAAAATGTTTTATTGTTTAAGTTGAATTCTGACATTGTTTTTAATTATTCTCGCTTAACCCAATAGGCTCTCCAATAAGGGTTGCACTTGTGCAATTTGTAACTTTTACATTTACAAAATCACCAATTTTATAATCTTCTTTTGGAAATACACACACAATATTTTGAGGTGTTCGACCTGACCATTGTACATTAGATTTTTTTGATTCCTTTTCAATCAATACTTCCACAGTTGTATTGAGCCATTCTTTGGTTTTAATTTCGCTATGTTCTCTTTGTAAATCTACAATGTCTTGCAAACGCCTTTTTTTAACAGGCTCAGGAACATCATCTTCCATATTTCTACCAGCCATAGTTCCAGGGCGTTCAGAATAGGTAAACATATACCCAAAGTTGTATTTCACATAGTTCATCAACGAAATGGTGTCTTTATGATCGTTTTCAGTTTCCGTTGGAAAGCCAACAATCATATCTTGACTAATGGCGCAATTTGGAATGATTTGACGAATATTATCAATCAACTCCATATATTCTTCACGAGTATGCAAACGATTCATAGCTTTTAAGATACGATTGCTACCACTTTGAACTGGTAAATGGATATGATTACAAATATTATTGTATTTCGCCATAGTTTCAACAACATCTATAGTTAAATCTTGTGGGTTTGATGTCGAAAAACGAATGCGCATTTTAGGTTGAGCCTTGGCACATAGTTCTAATAAGTTTGAAAAACCAACCGAAGTTGCTTTTTGCATATCACTAGCTTTAGCAAAATCCTTTTTTAAACCACCTCCATACCAAAGATAGCTGTCTACGTTTTGCCCGAGAAGTGTAATTTCTTTATAACCTTTGTTCCATAAATCATTAACTTCCTCAATAATACTTTGTGGGTTGCGGCTTCGCTCACGCCCTCGAGTAAAAGGGACCACGCAAAATGTGCACATATTGTCACATCCACGAGTAATTGATACAAAAGCGGTAACACCATTACTATTTAAGCGCACAGGAGAAATATCGCCATAAGTTTCTTCTTTGGATAAAATAACATTTATAGCATCTCTACCTTCATCAACTTCAGCTAATAGGTTTGGTAAATCTTTATAAGCATCAGGACCCACAACTAGGTCAACAATTTTTTCTTCTTCAAGAAACTTAGTTTTTAAACGTTCTGCCATGCAACCTAAAACGCCTACTTTCATTTTAGGGTTATGGTCACGCTTTACAGCATTGTATTTTTCTAAACGTTTACGAACGGTTTGTTCTGCTTTATCACGAATAGAGCAAGTGTTTACTAAAACCAAATCGGCTTCTTCTAAGTGCTGTGTTGTGTTAAAACCTTCGTTAGTTAAAATAGAGGCAACAATTTCGCTATCGCTAAAATTCATAGCGCACCCATAGCTTTCAATAAAAAGCTTACGTGTATTTTCTTTTTTTTTCTCTAAAACTAAGGCTTCACCTTGTTTGCTTTCGTCTATAATTTTCTCCATAAGTATACTGAAACCAATAGCAGTCAATAAGTGTGCAAAGATACAATTTATTTAGATTTTATGACAAAGTGGCAGGTTAATTATTTTATAATTTACGCAACCAAAACATGTTTTTAGTATCTAAAAAATAAAAGCCAAAAAAATAAAAATACTATGTCTTCAATCAAAAAAACGTTTTTCCTTCTTTCTATTTCGTTGTGTTTTTTAAATATGACTTGTGAATCTGAAAATGATATCATTGTGGATTCGAATAACTTATTAATAGGTAGTTGGGTTGAACCTAACTATGCTAATGAGCAAACTGTTTTTAAAAGAGCTTCTTCTTTGCCAAATGATGCCTATGGTATTGAGTTTAAAACAAATGGTGACTTTATTGAGCGATCTTCAGGTTGGTGTGGTACGCCTCCATTAGTTTTTTCTGATTATGAAGGTAAATGGGGGTTAAAGAATACTTTGGTTACAATTACTCAGCAATATTACCCTACTAATTACTCTTGGCGTATTGTATCGGTTACTGAAACGGAATTGATTGTAAAAAGAGAGTTGACTGAGCAAGAAAAAGATCATAGAGCATTGATGGACTTGTATGATGAAATATATAATTTAAGTATTAGCGTTTCTTGTGATAATGCAAACGATTGGACTTTTATTGCTTTTGGAGCAAAAGCTTGTGGTGGACCTCAAGGTTATATTGCCTATTCCTCTCAGATTGATACAGATAATTTTCTAAAAAAGGTAAATGTTTATACTCAGGAAGAAAAGGAATATAATATTAAATGGGAAATTAATTCTACTTGCGATCTTCCTAAACAACCCAAGAATGTTGAGTGTATAAGCGGTTTTCCTGTGTTAAAATATTAATCAAAATTATATTAAAGTTATGATTAAAAAAATGCTTTTCGCTATTGCTGTAATGTTTTGTTTCATGAATATATTATGTGAAAATGAGAATGATAATATTGTCGATATGAACTGTGATTTTGTAGCTGTAATAGATAAAACGAAATATGACAATTTAGAAACTGCAAGTTTTGAATTTATAAGCGCAAAAATAGTAGATGGTTGTTTGGCAATTAAAATTGGAGCTTCTGGTTGCAGTGGAGATACTTGGAATTTTGATTTAGTAGACTCTGGGGCTGTGGCCGAATCTTCACCAGAACAACGTTTTTTGAAGTTTCAATTAATAAATGATGAAACTTGCTTGGCTTATTTTGAACGTACTGTTTTAGTTGATTTAACTCCATTGCAAATTAATGGTAGCAATGAAATTATCCTAAACCTTGAAGATTTAGAAACTCCATTGAATTATAAATATTAAATAAAAAATTGCTATGAAATTAAAATTCCTTTTACTAAGCTTAATCTTTTTCAGCATAATGTCTTGCGATGAGGATAATACCGATTACGAGTTTGTTACAGTTGCAACACCAGAATTAATGAGCATAGCTGCCTTTAGAAATTCTGTTGATATAGTTGCGCCAAAAAACATTGAGCAAGCTGGAAAAATTTATGCATATAACAATTACATTTTTATAAATGATGTAAATAAAGGTGTTCATGTTATAGATAATACAAACCCAAAAGCACCAAAGGCGATCAAATATATTAGGATTCCTGGTAACGAAGATATATCAGTAAAAGATAATTTTTTATATGCTGATAGTGCAACCGATTTATTAGTTTTTGATATTTCTGATATTAATTCGATTACTTTAATTGAGCGATTAGAAGACGTGTTTAAAGTTTATGATTTTCTTATTCCAGCTGAAGCAGATTTTATAAATTATGGTAATTTTAATTTTGAAACTGAAATAATTGTAGGTTGGACTATTGCTACAGAAAGACGTGAAAAAGTTGATGAATCTCAAATTGATGTTGTTTTTGATGGCGCTATGCTTAATAATGGGTCTAGCGAGTCTGTCACAGGGCAAGGAGGCTCATTAGCCCGTTTTCAAATTGTAGATAACTATTTATATACAGTTGGCTCACATGAAATGATAATTTTTAATATTAGCAATTTATCAGAACCAACATTTGTCAAATCTCAATACTCGGGAAATAATATAGAAACTTTATTTCAGGCTGAAGGATATTTATATATTGGTAGTACAGATGGGATGTATATTTACGATTTAGTGAATGCTGAAAGTCCGGCTTATGTGTCTGAATTTATTCATTGGACGGGTTGCGACCCCGTAGTTGTTGATGGAGATTATGCTTATTTAACTATTCGAGGAGGTAATAATTGTGGTGAGCAAGAAAGTGTATTGGAAGTTATCGATATAAGTGATAAATCTAATCCAACATTGTCTGGTAGATATCTGTTAGAGAACCCTTACGGTTTAGGTGTAAAAGGTGATATGCTTTTTGTTTGCGATGGAACAGCTGGGTTCAAACTATTTGATAAATCAGACCCGCTAAATATCGGTATGACAAAGAATTTCAAAAATATTCAAGCAACAGATGTTATTCCATTAGAAAATACTTTAATAATGATAGGAGGAAAAACCTTGTATCAATACGAGTATGTTAATGATGGTGTAGAGCTTGTTAGCTCTTTTTCGTTG
Organism: Gaetbulibacter sp. 4G1; assembly: GCF_002741945.1. Classification (GTDB taxonomy): domain Bacteria; phylum Bacteroidota; class Bacteroidia; order Flavobacteriales; family Flavobacteriaceae; genus Wocania_A; species Wocania_A spongiicola. The sequence goes on along the minus strand of NZ_MDVN01000009.1, from coordinate 143,729 downwards.
AATTAAAACTAGATCATATAAATTAAGTAAAAAAGTCTGTACAAACATGTGCAGGCTTTTTTATTTATGAGGGAGAATATTTTTTGTTAAATCTATTAGAAAGTATTTACTTTGAAAACAGATACTAACCAAAACTTGAAAAATGAATACAATAACCAGTTTATTAGAAAAGATAGAACGTGCTAAAGAATTAGACTTTGGAAATATTTTTAGTGAATCCATCGAGTTATTTAAAAAGACATGGCTACAGGGGTTTTTACTGCAAATATTTACTTTATTGGTAATGATGCCTTTAATAATCGTGTTGTACTTACCTTTAATAGGAGTAGTATTAGCTCAACAAGAAAGCGGATATGCTAATCCAGATGCGTTTAACGAATTTTTTGCTGGTATGTCTATTTTGTATATTCTCTTTGTTTTTGTTGGTATTTTTGTTCTAGGTGCAATTTCTTTAGCCTTAAATGCTGCTTTTTTTAGAATGATGAAAACATTAGATTATAATGGGAAGGTAACTACTTCTGATTTTTTCTATTTTTTAAAAGGAAAGTACTTGAAGAAAACCTTTGTTTTAATGCTCATTTCTATTTTAATAGCTATTCCTTCTGCATTACTTTGCTATATTCCATTAATTTATCTAATGGTACCTATGTCGTATTTTACAATTGTTTTTGCATTTAATTCTGAATTTAGTGTTGGAGATATTGTTAAATCTAGTTTTAAGTTAGGAAATAAAAAGTGGTTAATTTCTTTTGGATTACTTGTAGTAAGCTATGTATGTGTAATGATTGTAACAATGATAACTTGCGGAATTGGAGGTTTGTTTTTACAAATGTTTATCTTTCATCCATTATATTTAATTTATAAAAAAGTTGTTGGCTTTAACGAAACAAGTGCTATTGAGGAAATAGGAACTTCGGTAGAATAAAATTTATAGTGCAGTGCAAAAACCTGTTTTTAAAATGTTAAAAACAGGTTTTTTTATTTAAAATGTTCACAGATTATCCATAAAAAGTTACAGATAAACTTTTTTTCATATACATTTGTAGCTTCAAAAAATCAAGTATGGCGAAGAATTTAGTGATTGTAGAGTCACCAGCTAAGGCGAAAACTATTGAAAAATTTTTAGGAAAAGATTTTAAAGTTGAGTCTAGTTTTGGGCATATATCCGATTTACCTTCAAAGGAATTAGGGGTTGATGTTGATGGTGATTTTAGACCAAAATATGAAGTTTCTAAAGATAAAAAGGCAGTTGTAAAAAAGCTGAAAGAATTGGCTAAAAAAGCAGAAATGGTTTGGCTAGCGAGTGATGAAGATCGCGAAGGAGAAGCTATTGCATGGCATTTAGCCGAGGCCTTAAAGTTAGATGCTGCCAAAACGAAGCGTATTGTTTTTCACGAAATCACTAAAACCGCTATTCAACGTGCCATAGAAAACCCAAGAGGTATAGATTATGATTTGGTTGATGCACAGCAAGCACGCCGAGTGTTAGACAGGATTGTAGGTTACGAGCTGTCTCCAGTGCTTTGGCGTAAAGTAAAAGGAGGTTTGTCAGCAGGTCGTGTACAATCTGTTTCGGTACGCTTAATTGTAGAGAAAGAAAGAGAAATACAAGGGTTTACACCTGTTGCATCTTATAGAGTCGATGCAGAATTTTCGAATGAAAACGGGCAAACATTTAAGGCAAAATTACCTAAGAATTTTTCAACAAAAGAAGAAGCTCAAAAATTTTTAGAACAAAATGCTTCGGCATCATTTAAAGTTGCAGATTTACAAAAAAAACCTGCAAAGAAATCACCAGCGGCGCCATTTACAACATCTACATTACAACAAGAAGCATCACGTAAATTATATTTTTCGGTAAGTAAAACCATGACGATGGCACAACGCCTTTATGAAGCAGGTTTAATTACTTATATGAGAACAGATAGTGTTAATTTGTCTGATGAAGCTAGAAATGGAGCACAAACTGAAATAGAAAGTGCTTTTGGATCTAAATATAGTAAACCAAGAAATTATAAAGGAAAGTCAAAAGGTGCGCAAGAGGCTCACGAAGCCATTCGTCCAACTAATTTTGCAGTACATTCTGTAGATATTGATTATGATCAAGCTCGACTTTATGATTTAATTTGGAAACGTGCTATTGCGTCACAAATGAGTGAGGCAGAATTAGAGCGTACCAATGTAAAAATAAGTGCATCTACTCATAACGAAAATTTTACTGCAAACGGAGAGGTGATTACTTTTGATGGATTTTTAAAAGTGTATTTAGAAGGTACTGACGATGAAAATGTAGAGCAAGAAGGTATGTTGCCAGCAATGAGAATTAACGAAGCTTTACTTAATAATTACATAACGGCTACCGAACGATATACTCGCCCGCCAGCAAGATTTACTGAAGCTTCGTTGGTTAAAAAGTTAGAAGAATTAGGTATTGGTCGTCCATCAACCTATGCGCCAACTATTTCAACTATTCAAAATAGAAATTATGTTGAAAAAGGAGCAGTTGAAGGTGTAGAACGCGAATATTCTCAACTTACACTACAAGGAGGGGAAGTAAGAGACAAAAAATTAAAAGAAAAAGTAGGGTCAGACAAGGGTAAACTTGTTCCTACTGATATAGGGATGATTGTAACAGATTTTTTAGTAAATCATTTTGAAAGTATTTTAGATTACAATTTTACAGCAAAAGTTGAAGCAGATTTTGATGATATTGCTGATGGGAAAGAAGATTGGACTAAAATGATGAAATTGTTTTACAAAGATTTTCATCCACAAGTTGAAGATGTAAAAGAAAATGCCGAAAGAGAATCTGGAGAGCGTATTTTAGGGAAGGACCCAAAAACAGGAAAACAAGTAAGTGTGCGTTTAGGGAAATTTGGACCAATGGTACAAATAGGAACAGTTGATGACGAAGAAAAACCTCAATTTGCAAGTTTAAGTCCAGATCAGCAACTAAATACTATTACATATGAGGAAGCTATGGATTTATTTCAGCTTCCAAAAAATTTAGGAACCTACGAAGGCGAAGAAATTCTTGTAAATAATGGGCGTTTTGGCCCGTATGTAAAGTTTGGATCTGCTTTTGTGTCATTACCAAAAGGGGTAGACCCATTAAGTGTTGAATTGGATGAAGCCATTGTTTTAATTAAAGAAAAACAAAAAGCAGATGCACCTATATATATGTATAACGATTTACCAGTGCAAAAAGGTAAAGGACGTTTTGGACCATTTATAAAATGGAACAATATGTTTATTAATGTGAACAAAAAGTACGATTGGGATAATTTATCTGATGATGATATTGTTGAATTAATTGAAACTAAAATTCAAAAAGAAATAGATAAAGTTATTCATAATTGGGAAGAAGAAGGTATACGTGTTGAAAAAGCACGTTGGGGAAGGCACAATGTTGTAAAAGGAAAAATAAAAGTAGAATTAGCGAAAACAATTGATGTTTCAGATATGACATTAGATGAAGCAAAAGCACTTATTGAAGCTAAAACACCTAAAAAGAAAAAGAAAGCAACTAAGAAAAAAGCAACTGCAAAAAAGAAATAATACATGAACTTTAATTTTCTGTCTCCTGTCTCAGATTTGGTGTTGGCGCATAATGAATTGCTTGCATCTCAGGCTTTAGGACGAAAACTTCGAATTCATTCTACCCAAAACGGAATCCCAGATTTAGAAGATGTCAATATTGCTATTCTTGGTGTTTTAGAGAATAGAAATGATGTTAATTATATAGGAGAAGAATTTCAACTTAATGAAATTCGGAAATCATTGTATGCTCTTTATCCAGGTAGTTGGAATACAACCATTGCAGACCTAGGCAATATTAATAAAGGGGAAAGTGTTGAAGATACTTATTTTGCAGTAAAAGAAGCTATTACTATATTAATTAAAAAGAAAATTATTCCTGTTATATTAGGTGGTTCACAAGATTTAACGTACGCCAATTATAGAGCTTATGATGCTTTAATACCTATGGTTAATATTGTAAATGTAGATAGCAAATTTGATTTAGGAGATTCCGCAAAGCCTATTAAGAATAACAGTTTTGTTGGAAAAATTATTTTAGACGAACCATATAATCTATTTAATTACGCAACTATAGGATACCAAACTTATTTTAATTCTCAAGAAGAAATAGATTTAATGGATAAGCTTTATTTTGAATCTTATAGATTAGGTCAAGTTTCAAAAGATATAACTATTGTTGAGCCCGCATTGCGTGATGCTAATATTGTAAGTATAGATTTAAATTCGGTTAGGGCATCAGAACTTAGTTTAAATCAAAAATATTCGCCTAACGGATTAGATGGGAAAGAAATTTGTGCTATTGCACGTTATGCAGGTATAAGTAATAAAGTATCATCGTTTGGGATATACGAATATAAACCATCGAAGGATGATGAAATTACATCGATGTTAATCTCTCAGATGATTTGGTATTTTATTGAAGGTGTTAATTTTAGAGTGAAAGATGATGATTTTTCAGATGAAAAAAGCTATCAAAAATTCATTACTTTAGTGGACGATCAAGAACTGGTGTTTTACAAGAGTATAAAAACAGGAAGATGGTGGATTGAGATTCCTTTTTTGTCTGAAATTAATAATAAATTGAAGAGACATACGTTATTACCTTGCATGCATCAAGATTATTTGGATGCTTGTAAAAATAAGATACCAAATCGTTGGTACAAGGCTTTTCAAAAGAATTGTATCTAGACGTGATTAACAAGGTCAAATAGTTAATTTCATCGTTTAAATGTAATTTTTTTACGATGAAATGTAATTTTTTTGTCAAAAAAGTTGTTTTTTTAAAAATATATAAATATGTTTACGCTCTCAAAAATGAAGCTTAAATAATTAACCTCGAGTTTTCTATGAATATGAAGAAGTTTATTTTATTAACCGCAGTATTAACATTATTAGCTAGTTGTGGCTCTAAAGATAGGGGAGAACTAGTAGGTGTTAAAGGTAAAAAATGGCACCCAGAAAAACCGTATGGAATGGAACTAGTTCCAGGCGGTGCATTTATTATGGGAAAAGCCGATGATGATCTTGCTGGAATACATGATGCTCCTGCAAAAACAGTTACTGTTAGAGCATTATATATGGATGCAACAGAAATAACTAATAGCGAGTACAGACAATTTGTTAATTGGGTAAGAGATTCTATAGTTAGAATGAAACTTGCAGTTTTAGCAGATGAGGTTGGAAAAATTCCAGAAGATGGAGGTATTGGTGAGTATGCTTTTAAAGATGCCGATACAGCAAATATGTCAGTTTACGAAAAATATATGTTTGAAAACTATACAGGTTTAGGACCAACTGGTTATGAGGGTAGAAAAATAAACCATGACGTAGATTTAATTTTCGATACTGATGAATATCCAGATGAGTACTATACTGAAGTTATGGATACTATGTATTTACCATTAGAAGAATCTTATAATGGGCAACGTACTTGGGATGTTAAAAAGTTTAAGTTTCAATTCAGTCACATGGATATTCAAGAAGCTGCGAGAAACAGAGGTATAAAACGTAAAGATGTTATTATTAAAGAAGAAATAGAAGTATACCCAGACACAACAGTATGGATTAGAGATTTTGCTTATTCTTATAACGAACCAATGCATAACGATTATTTTTGGCATGATGCGTATAGCGAATATCCAGTTGTAGGTTTAACTTGGAAACAAGCTAAAGCATTTTGTGAGTGGAGAACAATTAATAAAAACTCATATCAAAAATCAAAAAGGGCAGCATTTGTAAATAGATTCAGATTACCATCTGAAGCTGAGTGGGAGTATGCCGCAAGAGGAGGTCTTCAAGCTGCAACATACCCATGGGGAGGGCCTTACACGAAAAGTGACAGAGGTTGTTTTATGGCAAACTTTAAACCTGTTCGTGGCGATTATGCTGCAGATCAAGCATTATATACTGTAGAAGCAAAATCTTATGAGCCAAATGATTATAATTTATATAATATGGCTGGTAATGTTTCAGAATGGGTAAATGCATCATACGATCCGAATTCTTACGAATATTCATCAACGATAAATCCAAGTGTAAACGATAACGATAATCAACGTAAAGTTGTAAGAGGAGGTTCTTGGAAAGATGTTGCTTACTATTTACAAGTAAGCTCAAGAGATTACGAATATGCAGATTCTGCAAGAAGTTATATAGGTTTCAGAACAGTACAAGATTACATGGGGACACAAGTAACAGGTAAGAAACCTTAATAATAAATTTAATCAAATCAATAATAATAAATACTATTAATTAACCTACTTAAGTATTACTACTTAAAATTAAAAACCGAAAAATTATGGCACAGTCAAGAGCAAGTAAAAGATTTATGAATATGGCTTACGGATTAGGAGCATCAATTGTAATTGTTGGAGCACTATTCAAAATTATTCATTTTGAAATTGGACCTTTAACAGGTAACGTTATGTTAACCTTAGGTTTAGTTACCGAAGCAATTATTTTTGCTATTTCAGCATTCGAACCAGTAGACGACGATTTAGATTGGTCGCTAGTGTATCCTGAATTAGCTGGAGGACAATCAGATAAAAACACAAAAGAAAACCCACAAGGGTTATTATCTAAAAAATTAGATGAGTTATTAAAAGATGCTAAAATTGATGGCGAATTAATGGCTAGTTTAGGAGATAGTATTAAAAACTTTGAAGGTGCTGCAAAAAATATATCTTCAACTGTAGATTCTGTTGAAGCTACTAAAAAGTATGGAGAAGAGTTAACATTAGCTGCTGCACAAATGGAGTCTTTAAATAGTCTTTATAAAGTACAGTTAGAGAGTGTAAATAAACAAGCTTCAATTAACGAAGAGTCTATAGAGAATGCTGCCAAACTAAAAGAGCAAATGCAATCTTTAGCATCTAATTTATCTTCATTAAATGGAGTATACGGTGGTATGTTAACTGCAATGAATAAAAACTAATTAGGGGTTAAGCCCAAATATTAATTAACCAAAAACCTAATTAGACATGGCAGGAGGAAATTTATCACCACGACAGAAAATGATTAATCTGATGTATTTAATATTTATAGCAATGCTAGCTTTAAATATGTCAAAAGAAGTGCTTTCAGCCTTCGGATTAATGAACGAAAAGCTTACTGAATCTAACGAAGCAACCTCATTACGTAATAAAAGTTTTGTTGCAAGCTTAGATCAAAAAGCAGCAGATCAACCTGAGAAATATGCACCATTAAAATCTAAAGCAGATCAAATTGATGCCTTGGCAAAAAAGTTTGATACTTATATAGAAGATTTAAAAACAAAGATGACTGCCAAACTTGATGATCCAACCGATTATGAGATTATGGATAAAGGAGATTATCTTGATGAAAACTTTTTTAAAGGAGATAAGCTCAAGGAAGAAGGGCAAGAGTTTTTAAACCAAATCGCATCATTTAGAGATGGTGTTACGGCATTATTGGCAAATGAAGACGGTATGGAAGATGTTGTTAAGGACGTGCAAAATAAGTTTAGTACAGAAGATGTTCGTAATAGAGATAATGTTAAGCAAAGTTGGTTAGATTATCACTATAAAGGGTTTCCTTTAGTGGCATCTTTAACTAAAATGACACAGCTTCAAGCTGATGTTAAAACCACTGAATCTGAAGTGTTATCTAAAATGCTAGAAGGAGAGCTTGGTAAACAAGTTTCTATGACAAACTATACAACATTAATGGAAACTTCAAAATCAGCTTACTTTAACGGCGAGCAATTTGATGGACAAATTGTATTAGGTCGTAAAGATGCTTCTACAAAACCAAAAAGAGTTGAACTAACTTTAGATGGAAGACCATTAACTGAAAATCAATATTCTATTGAAGATGGTAAAGTAAAATTGAAAATAGGAACTGGTGGTGTTGGCGAGCATAAAATTGAAGGTAACTTGTTTTTTGGTGAAGGTGGAGAAGAAATTCCAGTGCCAGTTAACTCTTCATTCGCAACGGTAGCTAAACCAAACTCAGCAACGATTTCTGCAGATAAAATGAATGTAGTGTACAGAGGTGTTAAAAATCCAATGACTATTTCGTTTGCAGGGATTCCAGATAATAAAGTAAATGCTAGTGCGCAAGGTTTATCAAGAAAATCGGGTAGTAGCTATGTAATGGATGCTACAAGAATTCAAGGTAGAGAAGTTACTATTAATGTTACAGGTACATTACCAGATGGAGGTAGAGTTAGTGATAATGCGAAGTTTAGAATTAAAGATTTACCAAAACCAACAGGTACAGTAAGAGGAGAAGATGGTGCATTAAAAATGCAACGTAACAGTCTTCAAATTTCTACTATTGGTGCAAAATTTGATGATTTCGATTTCGAATTACCATTACGTGTTACAGGATTTAAATTTAAAGTTCCTGGACAACCAACAATAAATGTTAACGGAAACAAGTTAGATAGTAGAGCAAAAGGAGCTTTACGTAAAGCTAAGCGTGGTTCTGGAGTTCAAATATTTGATATTGAAGCTAAAGCCAGTGGTGTTAGTGTGATACTTAAAAAAGTATCTCCAGTATTTATTGAGCTTACAAACTAGAATATTGGGTTAAACCCTAATAATTAAAAAGTAAAAGAAATGAATTTAAAAAGTTTTTTATTAACCGCAGCAACTGTTTTTACAGTGTCTGGTGTATTTGCACAAGCAAACATATTAAACGCTAAAAGTCCAGATGAAATTGGAGTAAGAACAGACGCGCAAAAAGCAGTCGATAATGATAAACCATTAGAGTATGGTTATGTTGACGATAGAGATGTTCTTTTTTCTAAAATGGTTTGGGAAAAGGTTGTTCTTGACGAGCGCTCTAACTTTCCACTTTACTATCCTATAGATACTAATAACATTGGTAGTGATAGACGTTCATTGTACGATGTACTTATGAAGAGTGTGAAAGATGGAAAAATAAAAAACATTTATGATGATTCTTATTTTACGACTAAAAGAACTTTAAAAGATATTGAAGCTGCTTTAACAATGATTGATACTACAGAATTAGGTATTGAGCAATTAAATGCAGGTGAAGAATTGTCTCCTGAGTATATTAACAGACGTGATATTACAGCGGCAGATATTAAAGAATATCATATAAAAGGACTTTGGTATTTTGATAAGCGACAAGCTGAAATGAAATACAGGTTATTAGGAATTGCACCAGTTGCACCAGATGTGAATTTTATTGATACAGACGAGCCAGATTTAGTACCTCTTTTTTGGGTATTCTTCCCAGATGCTAGAGAAGTATTACATGAAGCAAAATCGTTTAACAATGAGAATAGTTCTATTCCTTTTTCTTTCGATCATATATTGAATTCTAGACGTTTTCATGGCTATATTTATAGAGAAGAAAATGTACAAGGCGATAGAAAAATTAGTGAATATGTATCTCAAAATGCATTAATGCAATTATTAGAATCTGAACGAATTAAAGATAAAATTCGTGATTTTGAACTAGATATGTGGACATATTAGGTCCCACAACATAATAAAATAAAAACACTCACTTTTAAGTGGGTGTTTTTTTTGTTTCTTTTTGCCGTTCTGTATTACGATGCAGAATCCATTTTTTATCTTCGCAACAAATGCAAGTAGATTATATAGTAGTAGGTATTGGTTTAGCAGGAATTAGTTTTTGTGAACAATTAAAAGCTAATAACAAAACATTTGCGATTTTTGACAATAAATCACAACAATCGTCTGTGGTTGCTGGTGGATTATATAATCCTGTGGTGTTAAAGCGTTTTACATCTGTTTGGAAAAGTAAAGAGCAGTTACAAAAGGCGTTGCCTATGTATGCCAATTTGGAAAATAAACTAAACGTAAAGTTAGATTATAAAACACCTGTATATCGAAAATTCGCATCGCTTGAAGAGCAAAACGATTGGTTTACTGCTTCTGATAAACCAAAGCTTTCTGAATATCTTTCAACAAGTATTATTAAAAATGAAAATAATGCTATTGAGGCACCTTTTGGTTTTGGCGAAGTAATGCAAACAGGTAGAATTGATGTTAAGTGTTTAATTGAGTCTTATAAAAAGCAATTGTTAAAAGATAAGCTGCTTTTTAATGAAGTTTTAAATTATGATGCTATTGAAGTTTTAAAAAATAGAATTCATTATAAAGATATTAAGGCTAAGTATATTGTATTTGCTGAAGGCTTTGGTGTTACTCAGAATCCTTTTTTTAATGATCTACCATTAGTACCAACAAAGGGAGAATTATTAACGATATATGCTCCAAGTTTAAAGATTAATTTTGTGTTGAAAGCTGGTGTTTTTTTAATTCCTTTAAAAGAGGACTTGTATATTGTTGGAGCTACTTACGAATGGGATGACACAACTAATAAAACTACAGATAAAGCCAAAGAAGAATTATTAAGTAAGCTTGAAAGGCTAATAAAGTGCCCGTTTAAAGTTGTTAATCACGTTGCAGGTGTAAGACCAACAGTTAAAGACAGACGCCCGCTAGTTGGACAACATGCAACACATAAAAGCATGTATGTGTTAAACGGATTGGGAACACGTGGTGTTATGATTGGACCTTATGTGGCTCAACAGCTTTATAATTTTATTGAAAAGGATACCTCTTTAGAAACAGATATTGATATTAAGCGTTTTAATTTGCGTTAAGGATTGCAATGAAAATCCTTTTTGTGAGTAACGAGCAAAAAGATTGTAATGGAAAGCCTGACCTGATAGGGTAACGCCCAAAAAAAATTATTTTTTAGCCAAACCCTTATCGTAATGCATAAAAAAGTTAATCCAAATATTTCTTGAAAGACGTAAAATAACAGGCATAAAAATAATTAACGTGGCTACTATTGAGATAAAAATCGCATTTATTCCTGCGTTAAAAACAAAAAAGGAAATAACGAAAGCAGCAGTAGCAAATGCTATACCAACAGGGTAGCTTACGTACATTGAGCCATAGAAAAAAGAAGGCTCAATTTTGTATTTAGTACCACAATTAGAACAATTTTCGTTCATACTTAGAGCTTCGGAAAGTATATACGGATTCTTATTTTTAAACATAGATTCTTCATGACATTTAGGACAAGACCCTGTAAAAATGCTATATATTTTTGTTCCTTTTTTAAACATAATATTTGTGTATTTTTGCAAGCGCAATTAATAGGACAAAAGTAAGTTTTTAATAATTAAAGTTCTGTTATATAAGTTACATTTCTATGATGAATATTCATAATTTATCGATTTCATTTCAAGGCGAATACTTGTTTGAGGATATCACTTTTAAACTTGGTAATGGTGATAGGATAGGTCTTATTGGAAAAAATGGTGCAGGGAAATCGACAATGCTTAAAATTTTATCAAAAGAAATGGAGCCAGATTCTGGTCAAATTGCAGCAGATAAAGAGCTAAAGATTGGGTTTTTAAAGCAAGATATTGATTTTGTTTTGGGTAGAACAGTACTTGAAGAAGCCTACGAAGCATTTACCGAAATTAAGGAGTTAGAGGCTAAGATGGAAGCCGTAAATACCCAAATGGCTGAGAGAACTGATTATGAGAGTGCTGGGTACCATCAATTAATGATTGATATAAACGAGCTTCAACATCAATACGAAATTTTAGGTGGTTATAATTATCAGGGTGATACAGAAAAGATTTTACAAGGTCTTGGTTTTAAGCGAGGAGATTTTAATAAACTAACTGATACATTTTCTGGTGGATGGCGTATGCGTATCGAACTCGCAAAACTCCTTCTTCAGAATAATGATATATTATTATTAGATGAGCCCACAAATCACTTAGATATTGAATCTATTATTTGGTTAGAAGGGTTTTTGAAAAATTATCCAGGTGCTGTGGTAATTGTATCTCACGATAAAATGTTTTTAGATAACGTAACTAATAGAACTATTGAAATATCTTTAGGCAGAATTTACGATTACCCTAAACCCTATACTAAGTATTTAGTGCTTCGTGAAGAGTTAAGAACTCAGCAATTAGCATCTCAAAAAAATCAGCAAAAACAAATAGAGCAAACAGAGCGGCTTATTGAGAAGTTTAGAGCAAAAGCATCAAAGGCAACTATGGCGCAATCGCTTATAAAAAAGCTTGATAAGATTGATAGAATTGAAGTTGATGAAGATGATAACAGCGTTATGACACTTAATTTTCCGGTGTCAATTACTCCAGGGAAAGTAGCGGTTGAAGCTGAAGACATTTCGAAAAATTATGGAGATAACCAAGTTTTAAAACAAATTAGTTTACTCATTGAGCGCGATAGTAAAACCGCCTTTGTTGGACAAAATGGTCAAGGTAAATCTACATTAGCCAAAATTATTGTTGGCGATATAAAGTATGATGGGTATTTAAAACTAGGGCATAATGTACAGATTGGATATTTTGCTCAAAATCAAGCAGAGTATTTAGATGGAAACAAAACGGTACATGATACCATGATTGATGCCGCTAATGAAACAAATAGGAGTAAAGTTCGCGATATTTTAGGCTCATTTTTATTTAGAGGGGAAGAGGTAGATAAGTATGTTCGTGTGTTATCTGGAGGTGAGCGTAACCGATTGGCTTTGGCAAAGCTAATGCTACAACCATTTAATGTTTTAATAATGGATGAACCCACAAATCACCTAGATATTAAGTCTAAAAATGTTTTAAAAGAAGCTTTAAAAAGATTTGAAGGAACTTTAATTTTAGTGTCTCACGATCGTGATTTTTTACAAGGTTTAACAAATAAAGTTTACGAGTTTAAAGATCATAAAATAAAAGAATATTTAGGTGATATAGACTATTATTTAGATCAACGTAAAGTTGAAAATTTACGTGAAGTGGAAAAACGTACCGTTGTAAAGGAAACGCCTAAGGTAAAAAAACAACAATCGTACGAAGACCAGAAAAAGATAAAATCTCTAAATAATAAATTAAGCAATGTTGAGTCTAAAATTAATCAGTTAGAACGAGAGATTAAAGCCATTGATGTTTCGCTAGAGATTAATTATGAGGAAGTAACATCTCAACCTAATTTTTTCGATGATTATCAAAAAAAGAAGTCTGATTTAGAAAGCTTTATGCAAAAATGGGAAGATATTCAGCTTAAAATTGAGCAGTACACCGATTAGAAATGTTAAAATTTAGTGCATTTCGTCGAATAAAATAGTTTTTAGTCTGGTTATAGTCTACTTTCGTAGGAGAATTAATCCCAAATTTATTCAAAATGAAGACTTTTAAACTTATAGTTGTATGCTTTTTAGTATCGGCATATTCTTTTGCTAATATTTCCTCAAACGAAAAAGAAGCATTATTAGCCTTATACAATTCAACAAAAGGTAGTGAATGGAACTCAACTTGGGACCTTAGTGCATCTATCGATTCTTGGTATGGTGTAACAGTTGAGAATGGTAAAATTGTAGAAATTAATTTACCTTTTAACAATCTTCAAGGAACATTACCTCAAGAAATAGGGAACCTTGTTTCTTTACGAAAATTAAATTTTGGTTTCAATAAATTAGAAGGAAAGATTCCAACAGAATTAGCAAATTTAAAAGAGTTGACTTCTTTAGAATTGTTTATGAATAGTTTTGAAGGAGAAATACCAACAGAACTTGGTAGCTTAAAAAAATTAGAGTCATTAAAATTATATAGCAATAAGCTTACGGGTAATATTCCAATGTCATTAATGAGTTTAACAAACTTAAAGGAACTTTTATTAGGAAGTAACTTTTTAACAGGAACTATTCCTAACCAAATTTACGCTTTATCAAAATTAGAAAAGCTAAGTGTTATGGATAATAAAATGGATGGAGAGATACCTGTTGAAATTGCACAATTATCTCAGTTACAAGAATTATTATTATCAAGTAATAAATTTACTGGCGACTTACCAATGGAGTTTATGAATTTAACAAAGTTAAATACGTTTATGGTAAGCGATAATAATTTAAACCAAGAATACATAAGTGTATCTGGAAAGAATCCACCTAGCTTAATGCATTTAGAATTACAAAATGCAACAGCAACAATGGATATTGAAAAAGATTAGTTAGAGTGAAGTTTTTCATAAATTAGTAAAATAGATAACAATAACTTGTTATCTATTTTTTTTGACCTTATTTTAAATGAAAGAACATTATTTTACTTGCCCGTATTGTTGGGAAAACATATCGATGCTAATAGATAATTCGGTTTCTAAGCAAACTTATATTGAAGATTGTGAAGTGTGTTGTAATCCTATTCAGGTTTCTGTACACTTTTTAAATTCAGAATTAATAGATTTTCAAGTAGATAGCATTGAGCAATAATTTTTTTGTTTTTTATGTTTGTTAAAGTTAAAAAGGGTTGTATATTTGCAGTCCGAAATGATTTGGTCGGCATTATGAACCGAGAGTTAAAAGCTAAGTAAATTATTTTGTTATAATATCGCGGGATAGAGCAGTAGGTAGCTCGTCGGGCTCATAACCCGAAGGTCACTGGTTCGAGTCCAGTTCCCGCTACTAGAGAAGACAAGTCAGCATTTTTGCTGACTTTTTTCTTTTTGTCTACTCTTGAATCCCTTGATATACTTGAAATAAGCTCAAATAATCGATTAACTTTTTTGGTTAGATATTGCCTTTTTTCAGGGTTTAGGACTAAACCATCAGGAAATACCAATTCTTGTATCTTCACTTTTGTTTCATAGTCCCCGGAACACCAGTGATTACTGACGTTCTGAGAAAACTCCAAAATTGAATTAATAAAATTATCTAGGTTAGATATTTTTTTGTCATCAATATTTATTTCTGCATTTAATTCAGATAATTCTTTTTCTAGTTTAGATTTATACTTGCCGTAGGTGTCATTATCTATAACTCCTTCAATTAATTTTTCAGTTAAGTTTTCCAACTTTGAATTTACTTCATTTAAACGCTTTTTAATTGCTTGTTCCACTTCATAATCTTCTTGATGCATATTCTTATATGAAAGCTTTAATTGTGCTTTAAATGGCTCTAATAATTGATTATCTAATTGATAAGAAGCAAGAAGTTCAAGAAACATTTCGTGAACTCCAATTTTCTTGGCTCTTTTGGTGGTGTTAGCATTTATGCTAACGCCTTTGCATTTTTGACAACAATAATAATGAAGTACTTTTTTCTTCACCTCATAGCTCGTTAATTTATTTCCACATTTTGAACAAAACAGGTGTCCTGTTATTGGAGCGGTGGATTTTATCTTATATAACCCAAATTTTGGGCTGCCAATTCTACCTCTAATACTACCTAGTTGACTAGTCCCATTTTCAACCCAGTAAGTAAAGGTGTCAACATTATCTACGTCAGTGTACTGTTGTAAAGTCATTGTATGTATATTAGGAATAGTCCATTTTTCTAAAAAAGTATTCAGTATATCTTCGTCTTCATGAAGAGGTATTTCATATTTATTCATGGTTATTTGGTTTTCTAAAAAAGGGGTGCTTTATTTCCTGAGATTCATACTCAATCACAAGTAAATCATATTTATAGTTTCCATCTAGATAGGCTTCAACTTGACTTAAAGTTATGGCTTTGTAATCCCCATTGAACATATAAAAGGTAGGTGTATTAATAAAAAATACAGTTTCAACATTGAAGCCATTAAGATTGATTTTATTGTCATTATAAATAATTTGTAGATGCTGTGTTACAGCAGATAAATTATTTGACACCCATTGATGCTTTTTGAACATTTTAGGCTCATATTTCTTCTTAAAATTAGTGTCATCGGTTCTGTAACCTACGGCTTCATAACGAGCTTTATTATATTTGCAGTCTACTACAATTAGTTTTTGCAGTTTTTCATTTACTATTATAAAATCAATTTCACCACAAAGAGAGTTATTTATATTGATGTTATTAGCTTTATGTTGTTTAAATGATTTTATATTTCTACAAAATTTTATTTTTTTTTCTAATAACTTCTGTTCTACTTCATCTTCTAATAGTTTATCATGCTCGTTTCCTTTCTGTTGTAAAAAAGTTTTCATACAGTTATTCATCAACCATTCCTTGGGTAAAGAATTCCATTTTAGTGCATTAGTAGCTAGTACCATTAAACTTTCAGGGTACTTTTGTTCTCCTACCAAAGCTCTATCTACACCACCTATTTTATAAACTAATATAGGTCTGTACATAAATCTATCCATAGAATAAGGTTTTAGAATTAAATCTTCTAAGGACATTTTGTTTTCTCTTGAAATTGTTAAGCCATCATAAAATAATTTAGCTTCGCCTTCTGGAATATTAAATTGATGAGATAGGTTCTTAGGAAGAACATAAGGCTCAATAGTTTGAAGTGACGGGTCTTTTTGGTTGTGATGCTTTTTAATCTCAAATATAACAGCTCCTGCCCAATCATAATCAATTTTAAAGCATTCATTAATTTTTTGTTTTAGCTCTGGGACAATTTCTAATTCATAAGCACCCCTTTCGTATTCTTGACCTATATTCGGGAATAGTGAATTATATGCTACTCCATAATGATAGTTCCAATCTACTATCAATAAATCATTATCATCAAATTCGACCTTATTGTAATCTTCAACCATTTTTTGATATGCAATATGGTCTGCAAAATGGTAAAGCCAAGTACCAACATATAGAAGATGTTGAATTTTATCATCAAGTCTTTCTAATTCTTCTGAATTCTTTGGGAACTTTCCCCAGTTTAAATCAATATCACATCCTTGCTCTAAAATTGCTTTTAATATTCTTCTGCTTCTTGCAAACTCATTTTCATCAATTGGGTATAGGCTCTCTCCTTGATTATATTTAAGATAAATGTTAATAGATTCTTCGTGTAACCAAAAAACATACATGAAAAAAGTAAAGTCAGTTTCTGAAAATATAAGTTCTTTGAATTTGGTAACTAGGTAATCAAAACAAAAAAGCAATATTTCTTCAACTTCATTATGACCTGAATATGTTTTTTTACCAAATTTTTTAATGGTTAATTGAGACATTTCTGTCCAATAAATATCTTTTAAATAATATTCGTAGCTAATGAAAGCATGTCCTAGAATTTGTAATCTTGCCATATTTTAAAGATAAGTCCTACAGTGTGATTTTCATAATTTATTAGCCAACTAAAATAAAAATAGTGAAGGGTTAATTCAGTTCTTTGTTAGGACAGGCTACATATGGGAAATAATCACTTTTGAGTTTTAGTACTCTTTTCTTGAGTAGTTATATTTTTATTATTATGAGTTTCTGACATATTAAAGTTTGAGTTATCTATTTTTAATTGATTTATAGGATAAACATATAGTATATATAAATAGAAAAAAGCAATAGAAATGAATAGTATAATTAAACCAATTATGGACGATGTCATTTTTAGACCATTGTTAATTGATAGTTCAACTTCCGTTTTGTCAGCAGAGTTTAATTTTAGAATCTTCTCTATACTTTCTTCGTTTTCCAGTTTTGATAATGCCTTATTTAATTTAATTGATTGGTGAAATTTAATACCTGAAAATATCAAGCCACACAATACTATGACTATCACAGTAAAAAATATTACTTTGCTTGAGAATAGTTGCCAATTGAAAGTTTCTTCTCTGTGTCTTAAATTATCAGTGAAGTAATTTGAATATTGCTTTTCAAAATATTCCTCTTTAGCAATTTCAAGTTTAAACCGTTTAATTTCTCTTAAATCGCTGTAGTATGATAATGAATCCGTAAGCACTGTTTGGTTGTTACTCATAAATGAATCAAACTTTTTTTCTACTTCCGATATAGAATCAACTTGTCCGTTGACATTTACTGAATTTGCTGCCAGTATTAGAAAAAATAGCATTGATATTCTAGAAAACATATTTTCATTAAATAGACACATAATATTCTTCATTTAAAAACTTCAGGAATCGTTTACGAAAAACAAATCTTTTAGCATGAGTTTTAATATTTCTGCTTTTCTCTAATTGTATGTACTTTTTATAATTAAATCCCTCAAGGATGTTTTGATTTTTACTTAATAATTGCTTGATGGTTTTTAAATATATTTTACAATCTTCTTCAATATTACCTGTTCGCTTTGGAAAAATATCTAAATCACTGGCAATATCTCTACAGTACACTACAAGTTTATCATTAACTCTTAATCTCTCAATATTGTTAATTTTCTCTTGCTTTCTAAGTTTAAAGTAATCAACACAGAAAATCTGTGGGAAATCAAGTTTGATGATATTATCTTTTAAAGTAACAGACAGCTTTTTGGGTTTAAATAATTTGATATTGTCAAGATAGTTCTCTTGCTCTAAAATAGAATCAAGTTCAATCATTTCTTTAATGAACAATTGCCTTTCATTTTCAGTTTTTTCAAACTCTAAAAAAGATTTACTTATACCTGAATCAACATCAGTAGAATCTTGATTTGATTGGCCAAAAAGGCTAAAAACAGATAATAAGGTCATCATCATTAATAAAAACTTCTTCATTTTCATTATGAATTCTTTATGTGCATAATCAATTTAATTGTAACAACAATTTAGATTTCATATTCTTGCTGAACGCTAAATTGAGTTATTATACGTTGTACTTTTACCTTATGACTTGGGTTTCTTCTCTTATGACTTCTTGCTACATTATCAGCTTTCCATTTTTCATCGTAAATAGTGCCGGGTGCATCATTTTTGTTACATACTACTCTCCATTTCATGATTTATGTTTTTGGTTTATAATTAATTTATAGATTGAAAGGGAATGTTGTTTGTAGCCCTATTACATTTCTATTAAGTAAAGCATTAGTGCTATCAGAAGTATTAAAAATGTCTTTCACTTGATAGAATATCTCTAAATTTACTCTAGTAGTCTGCTTATCTTTATCTTTAAAAGGCAACAACAAACCAAATTGAAAATTAGCTACTGGTTTATGATTTTCTCTAAAAGTCATTGTAGGATTCATGTGAATCGCTAAAATATCTTTAGATGCAATAAAATTGTAATAGTCAAAAAATGCTGTAAGGTTTGATAAATCTTTTTCATATTCACCAGAAAAGGCATTTTGTTTAACAACTTTTGTCCTTCCATTTTCTGCATCTATAATTGAGGTATCAACTACTTCTACTTGCTTCAACGAATTTAAATTATGTGTATAATCAAATTTTGCACCAACTGATATAAATTCTCTTTTTTTATCTTTAAAACTCACAATGCCACCGTTTCTCGTAACTGCTCTTACATTGCTTTGATGCGAATAACTAAGGAAAAAGCTTTGGGATGTGTAATCATCTTTTAATATTTGTTTATCTAATTCAAGAGACTCATCGAATAAAGAGAAGGAGTTATTGGTTGCTTTATATCCAAAGGAAATCCAAGAAAAAGAAATTGCATCTGGCTTTAAGTTTACAAGTTTATCTTTTAGTTCCTTAACTTTGGTTTCTCTTTCATGCTCTAAAGCATTCACTAACTCATTATATTTTTTGACTTCTACTGATTGGATTTTAGCTTGCAGTGTTGTAATCAAATGATTTGTCTCTTGTAGTTTTAAATCAAATGCATTTTTGTTATCACTAACCTTTTGTATACTATTATTTGGAGCATTAGACTTTCTTAAAGCTCTAATTTTTTTAGCAGCATCTTTTGATTTCTTTGCCAAAGTTTTGCTTAAAGCAGTTGCAGTCTTAATATCCTTTTTAAGTTCTTCAACATAACTATCGTTTAATACGGATATTAGTTTCTTTTCATACTTTCTGTTTTCATTTTCTATTGCCAATAGAATAGCATCTTCTGCTGTACTATTAATCATTATTGCGTTATTCGCCTTTCTAAGCATGAAATTATAGGATACTCCTAGACTTACTTTAGAATTTAACTTTCCTTCATCAAAAATTTTAGTAATTCCTTGAGTCGCACCCCCTGAAGCTTCAACATTAATGACATTTCCGCCTTCGGTTAAAAAAAATAATGATGCCGAAAGTGTTTCATCTTTAGTTGATAAGGATGCAAAATTCCCAATATTTAAAAAAGAGTTACCCGTAGCAATTCTCGCAAACTCTCTTGTTAATCTATTTTTTTCCTTATTAGCTCCATCTACATTGGCCCGAACTGATTGTAAGTCTTGACATAGCACTTTGGGGAATACCAATAATGATACACCAAATGCAAAAAAGAATTTAATTTTAAGATACCTCATTTAATTTAGGATTTAAATTAACCAATAATATAGATTAACGTTTAATAAGTAAATACCCAGTAATAGGTATACTTTAACAACGAAACGCAATTAATTAATTTCTGTTCAGAAATGAACAGGTTTAATAGGGAGATAGATAAATTTATGAAACTATTAGGAAATAAGAAATTAATTACATGAATTGTTGCTTTTAAACGATAAATGGTAAGAATTTTGAAAATTTCAAGAATTATTACAAACTATGCCTAAAACAAACTAGAATTATAGGTATACCTATGGCAACTAATATATAAGGGAAATATTATTCAGTAAGATAGGGGGCTTTTGAAGTTACTAATTCTTGTGATTTAAGTATTTTGAAATTTTATAAATTAATTTAGAATCCTTTATAAATAAGTTAGATATTTTGATTTTCCCCGCTACTAAGTAAAGCCTTCAACCTTTGGTTGGAGGTTTTTTTATTATGAGCCAGAAAGTACTCTATTTTAGAGAAGACTTTATAAGTTTAGTAATTATAATAACTAAAGCTTAAATATTTTTCAACTTTTTCCATTTTTCAAAATCAGTTAAAGTTTGCTGATCTGTTGGTGGATACAATCCTAAAATAGATTTTCCTTTATTTACTTGTTCTAATACAAAGTCTTCAAAGACAGTCATTGTTTCACATTCACTAGCTACTTCTTCAGCTATATTTGATGGAATTACTATTACCCCATCTTTGTCGCCTACAATAACATCACCAGGAAAAACAGCAATGTCTCCACAACCTATAGGTGTATTAATATCTATAGCTTGGTGTAGTGTCAGGTTTGTTGGAGCTGAAGGCCTTTTATGATATGAATGGAAGTCAAGATTAGCAATTTCTTCAGAGTCTCTAAAACCACCATCAGTTACAATTCCTTCCGCACCTCGTATCATTAAACGCGTAACTAAAATTGATCCAGCTGACGCTGCTTTAGCATTTTTTCTACTATCAATAACTAAAACTGCTCCTTTAGGGCAAGTTTCAATAGCAACTCGTTGTGGGTGTTTTGGGTCTTGAAATACACTAACAGGGTTTAGGTCTTCTCGAGCAGGAATATATCTTAAGGTAAAAGCTTCACCTACCATATTTCCTTTTAAAGAACTAAGAGGGTGCACATCTTGAATAAATTGATTTCTTAATCCCTTTTTATATAAGCATGTAGCTATAGTTGCTGTGCTTATCTTTTTGAACTTTTGACGAATAATAGGGTCCAACTTCACCATTTTACAGTTTTGTGTTAAAATAATTTGCATAATACAAAAATATCCATATATTTGGAAAACCAATTTGGTTAACCAGTTTGGTTTACCAAAAATACTAAATAATTCTTAACCTAAAAAGTAATGGTAATATTTTATAAACTTTTTATCTGAAAATTATGAAAACAAAATTACTTTTTACTTTATTATTTGCTAGCCAATTAGTTAGCGCTCAACTTTATATAAATGAAATCTTTATAAGTCCTCCAGGGACTGATGCTCCAAACGAATATATTGAAATTCGGGGTGCTGCAAATGCGACAATTGGAGCAGGAACATATTTAGTTGGAATTGATGGAGATGGTGATGACGGTAATAGTCCAGGTGATATTGAATCTGATATCATGGATTTATCAGGATTGACATTAGGATCAAATGGGTATTTAGTGCTTTTAGCAACAGGCCACCCTTATACCGTTGACCCAGATGCGACAGTTGTTCTAGATTTAAATGATGGTAACTTAGAAGATCAAACACATACTTATTTGTTAATTCAGTCTGCAACGGCTCCTTCAAGTAGTGATGATATAGATAGTGATGATGACGGAACACCTGATGGGGCGGTTTATGCTGGTTGGACAGTTTTAGATGGTATTTCATTTGCTGATGATGACGGTACTTTACCTCATGATGAGTTTGCTTATGCCAATGTTATCTTTGCCGAAGACGCTATAGTAACAACAGGAACTTTAAAGTTTCCAGCTGGAGCAACTGTTATACAAACAACAACCCAATACGATTATGCAGCTAGAATAGGAAATTCAACTGGGTCTGTTGTAACAAATGATGAGTCAACATCAGACTGGGTTGGTGGAGATATTCCGTCAGGAAATGTGCCAAATTGGGTATTAAGTTCTACAACTAATCGAAGCACCCCTAATAGCTTTGCTGGTTCAGAATTAAATCATATAGGTTCTGCTAATCCGTCTCAAAATACTACTTTATCAACTGAAGATGTTTTAGCTTCAAACTTTAAAATTTATCCGAATCCTGTAAAAGATATAGTAACTATAGAATCAAAAAACGTAAAAGTTTCCTCTGTTGAAATGTATAGCATTATTGGTAATAAAGTGATTTCTGAAAATAATTTGGTAAATAATAGATTTGATGTATCAGCTTTAAGTAGTGGGATTTATCTTTTAAAAGTAAATACTGATGATAATAGTCTAGTTAAAAAAATAGTAATTGAGTGATTAGAATTAGTTTGATTGATTTAAAAGCCTTTTATTAAATAAAAGGCTTTTTTAAGTACCTGAATAATCGAATGAAATTTTAAAAGTGTTTTTATAAAAAAAAATCAACTATTTAAAGAGTTATATATAAATTTATAGAAAAACATAAATGACTACAAGTAATTTTTTAAACATACTAAATAAACACATGAAGAAAACCATATTCACTTTAAGCTTATTTGTTTTATTAATAGCTTGTAATCAACAAACACAAACGGGTGAAATTAAAGTTACTAATATTAAAGAACTAAACGATGCGATAAAGAACAGTAAAGCTGGAGATCAAATTGTATTAGCAAATGGTACTTGGAAAGATGTTGAAATTAAATTTAGAGGTAAGGGTACTAAGAATAAACCAATAATCCTAAAAGCTGAAACAGCAGGAAAAGTTAGTATTGAAGGTAAATCGTATTTAAAATTCGGAGGCGAATATTTGGTTGCTGAGGGGTTATATTTCAAAAATGGTTATTCGCCATCAAATGCTGTAGTCGATTTTAAAATAAGCCATAAAGATACATTAGATGAAATAGCAAATAACTGTAAATTAACTAATTGTGTAATTGAAGATTTTAATAAGCCAAAACGAGATAAAAGTGATTTATGGGTGCAATTTTGGGGAAGACATAATGAGCTAAGCAACTGTTATATTGGCGGTAAAACTAATAGAGGGCCAACAGTAAGAGTTAGTATTGCTGGTATTGAAAGTATTAATAACTATCATCAAATTGTAAATAATCATTTTGGACCAAGACCAGTAAAAGGAGGCCCAAGTGGTGAAACAATTCAGTTAGGTGATAGTTATACGTCTATGTCTCCAAGTCATACTATGGTTGCTAATAATTTATTTGAAGAATGTAATGGTGAAGTTGAGGTTATTTCAAGTAAAACAAATTTTAATGTATTTAAAAACAATGTATTTTATAAAAGTGAGGGCTCATTAGTAACGCGTCATGGCAACTACTCAATGATTGATGGAAATTATTTTATTGGAGATCCTGGAAACGAAAACATTGGGGGCATTCGTATTATTAATACAGGACATTGGGTAGTCAATAACTACTTTTTTAATTTAAAAGGGAAAAGTTTTAGAAGCCCATTAGCAGTAATGAATGGGATTCCTAAATCACCATTAAATCGTTATAATCAAGTAACAGATGTTGTTGTTGCATATAATACATATGTAAATTGTAGTTCGCCTTGGCAATTTGGTGTAGGAACAAATATTGCGCAAGCAGATGTATTACCAAAATCTGAAATTCGTTCAGCAAGAGCCATTAGAACTACAGTAGCTAATAATATTGTGTACAATGAAAAAGGAAATGAAAATATAGTTATTGAAAATGATAAAGTAGATGGAGTCACTTTTAAAAACAATATAGTAGATAACAAGGGGGTTAAGTTTAAGGGTTTTGATGGAGGTATTGTTGAAGCATCTTTAGAATTGAAGAAAGTATCAGATAATATTATGCTTCCAACCGGAATTCCTAGCGAAGTTGAAGCTTATAATGGTTTCGATTTTAATACTATTGAAAACGATTTATTTGGTACATCTAGAAAAGATAGTAAAAGTATTGGTGCAGTTTTAGAGGGTGATGCTTTCAACCCAAATATTTTAGATAAATCTAAATATGGTACTACTTGGTTTTCTAATGAAGCTGAAGTCAAAGATCCTATAGTGCATAATGTTGCAAATGTTGGAGAAATACAAACCAAAATAAATGAAGCGAGTAGTGGAGATGTTATTGCTTTAGCTAAAGGTATTTATAGTATAGATATGTCTTTGATAATAAATAAAACATTGACTATCCAATCTCAAGGAAACGAAAAAGCAGTACTTGTATATTCAGGAGAATCTCTAACACCACTATTTTCATTGCAACCTAAAGGAAAGCTAACGGTAAGTAATATAATTCTAAAAGGAAATTCTTCAAATTATGCGTTTGCAAGTTTAAAAGAAAACATGTCTAATCATTTTGGGTTAACAGTTTCAAATTCTGAAATAAGCAACTTTGGTTATGTATTAAAAGCTTATAAAGAATCATTTGCTGAACGCATTACTTTTGAAAAAACTTCAATTTCTAACTGTGAAAATGGACTAGAGTTATCTGAAGAAATAAACGATAAAGGAGATTATAATACAGAATATTTAACCGTAGACAGCTGTAACTTTAATAATGTAAAAGCAAATGTTATTGATTATTACAGAGGCGGTTATGATGAATCTACTATTGGTGGAAACCTATTAGTAACAAATAGCACTTTTACTAATTGTGGTATAAAAGAAAAAAACAAAGTGCTTTTAAATCACAGAGGTATAATAAATGTAAATATTAGAGATAACACGTTTTCTAATAATCCTGTTAAACTTGTAGCATTGCTTTGGGGAGCAAAAAACAATTCGCATTCAAACAATCAAATATCAAATTCTGGCGAGATTAAAGTTGAAGAGAATTTAAAGTTAAAATTGATGTATTAATCAACCAATATTCAACTAATTAAATCAATGAAAAGAATAGGCTTATCAATACTAATATTACTGGCATTTTTGGCCTGTAAAAATAATTCTAAAACCGAAAAATCAATAAAATACCCTAGTGATGTTATTCCATTTATGGATAAATGGAAGATTCTTTTAGGAGATGGCACGCGTTCTGATAGTTTAGTTAATTTTCAAAAGGATGACTTTTTTTATGTAGAAAGTTATGAGGATACAAATTGGGTAGTATATAAAACGCCAAATTCAGGTATCACCTCAAAAACTTCAAGTAATACGAGAACGGAGTTAGGAGAAAAGAAACATTGGATTCCAGAAGAAGGAGGCAAATTAACAGGTACTTTAAAAGTACAGCATGTATCAACAACTGGTGATGCAAGAGTATCCTCGTCATATTCTGTGGTAGTAGGTCAGATTCATAGTGATGAAGGCCATGAAAATGAGCCATTAAAAATATTTTATAAAAAATTCCCTGGACACAATAAAGGATCGGTTTTTTGGAACTATGAAATTAATACAGAAGGAGACAATTCGGGGAGATGGGATTATTCCACAGCCGTTTGGGGTTACGATTTTTCTGTTGTTGGAGAAAGTTCAATGTCTTACCCTGAAGAACCTAAAGAAGGCATCGCCTTAGGAGAGGAATTTAGTTATGAAGTCAATGTACATAAAGGTATTATGTATCTAACCTTTGCTAGTGAAGGTCACGAAACTATAAAATTCGCAAAGAACTTATTGAAATCAGATTTTTCAACAAAAGCAGACATTCCAGAACAAGTGCTAAACGTTTATTCATCAAGACGAAGTGTAAGTCCAGAAAGAGAAATTGCCTATGCAGGAGAAATACAATACTTTAAACAAGGGGCTTATAATCAGGCTAATGGTAAAAGTACGAAGTCTGAAATCTATAATGGTGATATAGCTAAACAATATGCAAATGGAAGTTATGCAGAGGTTTGGTTTAAAGAAGCTACTGTGGGAGAAAGTACAGTACCTAATCAATAAAACAAAGAAATATTGAAAAAAGTGATTTTCATAATGGGCGTTTCTGGATGTGGAAAAAGTACTATTGGAAAATTACTATCGCAAGACCTAAATATTCCTTTTTTTGATGGTGATGATTTTCATTCTAAAAGCAATATCAAAAAAATGGCTAATAGCCAGCCATTAGTTGATAAAGACAGGGAAGGTTGGTTAAAAACTTTAAACAAATTGGCTAAAAAGCAATTGACTAAAAGCAGTTGTGTGATTGTATGCTCTGCATTAAAGCAAAAGTATCGAGATATTTTAAGCCTTGATATTGAAAGCAAAACTAAATGGGTTCACTTATCTGGATCTTTCGATCAGATTTATAACAGAATAAATATAAGGCCAAATCATTTTATGCCTTCAGAACTACTAAAATCTCAATTTGATATTTTAGAAATCTCTAAAGAAGCATTACAAATTGATATTAGCTTAACACCAGAAAATATTATTGAAACGATAAAAAACGAGCTAGTGAATAAATCTGAATTTGGATTATTTGGTTTAGGAGTAATGGGTAAAAGTTTATGTAGAAACTTTGCCAATATGGGTTTTAAGATTTCAATGTTTAATAGACACGTTGATGGTATAGAAGAAAATATTGCTAAAGATTTTAAATCTAAATATCCTGAATTATCAGAAGCTTCCGCTTTTGACAATATTCCTGCATTTGTAAAGTCATTGCAAGAACCAAGAAAAATTATGCTCATGGTTAATGCGGGGAAAACAATAGATTATGTTATTGAAGATTTACTACAGCATTTATCTGAAGGAGATATTTTAATTGATGGCGGAAACTCTAATTATAAAAGAACAAAGGAACGTGTTGATTATTTAAAAACTAAGCATATACATTTTATAGGGATTGGAGTTTCTGGTGGAGAAGAAGGAGCTTTAAAAGGGCCGTCCATTATGCCAAGTGGAAATATTGAAGCTTATAAAAAGGTGCAGCGATTTTTAGAAACCATTTCGGCCAAAGACAAAAATAGTTTACCATGCTGTACATATGTTGGTCCAGAAGGAAGTGGACATTTTATAAAGATGGTACACAATGGTATTGAGTATGTAGAAATGCAATTGTTAGCTGAGGTATTTACAATTTTGGAAGCTTTAGGTCAAAACCCAAACGATGTAGCAAACACTTTTGAAACTTGGAAAGAAACAGCAAGCAGTTACTTGTTAGACATAACAACCACAATTTGTAGAAAAAAGGAAGGAGAAGATTGGTTAGTTAAAAAAATACTAGATAAAGCAGGAAATAAAGGCACAGGTAATTGGGCCACTATTACATCAGCAGAGTTAGGTGTGCCAAGTACATTAATAGCTTCTGCGTTATTTTCTAGATATATTTCATTTTATAAGGAAGAACGACTTCTTTTAAATAAAAATTTTAAAAAAGTAAATACTTTAGAACTAAAAATAGCTAAAGACGAGGTTTTAAAAACCTATCAATTTGCAAGAATTATAAACCATTATCAAGGCTTTAAATTAATAGTTGAGGCTTCAGATAAATTCAATTGGAACTTAAACTTAAGTGAAATAGCACGAATCTGGACAAACGGCTGTATCATTAGGTCTTCATTAATGGAAAACTTAGTTGAAATCTTCAAAAGTACAACCAATATATTGACTAATTCACAAATCATAGATTTACTTAATCAGTATAAACCAGCAGCTAAAAAAGTAGTGTCACAATGTGTCCTCAATGATATTGTCACACCAGCTTTGGCTGAAGCAATTCAATTTTTAAATGGAATTACAACACCATATACTTCTGCAAATATCATACAGGCTCAACGAGATTATTTTGGCGCACACACATATCAAAGAATAGATGATGACTCAGCAGAAAATCATCACACAAACTGGATATAAAAACTAACATTATGGATGTACCAACAACTAATAAATCATTACTCAAAAAAATTATCGCAATAGTTTTAGGGTTTGGTCCTGGAATATTTGCTATTGGGTATACCATTGGTACAGGTAGCGTAACCTCTATGATTGTTGCTGGTAGTAAATTTAATATGCAATTATTGTGGGTACTATTATTAAGCTGTTTATTTTCGGGAGTATTGATGTTTGCATACGGGAATTATGCTTTATTAACTGGAGAAACAGCCTTGTATGGTTTTAAGAAACATTTAAAGTATGGTAAAGTTTTAGCCATCTTAATTATTATAGGAGTCACCTTTGGACAATGGAATTCTTTAATGGGGATTCTAGGAATATCATCAAATATTATTTTCGAAATATTGGCGCTTAATTTTGAAAGTTTAAAAGGATATGAATACGAAACCGTTTTAATAACTGCTATTGTAATAATAGTCGTTTTCTATTTGTTAATGTTGGTAGGTAAATATACGTTTTTTGAAAAAATACTTGTCATTTTTGTTACCTTAATGGGTATGTCATTCTTGCTTTCGTTGTTTTTTGTTCAGCCACTTTCAGTAGATGTGGTTAAAGGCTTAATCCCCACAATTCCAGATGTGCCTGGAGGTAAAATGTTAGTGGCAGCATTTGTTGGAACCACGATGGCTGCAGCAACGTTTTTATCTCGTCCTCTATTTGTAAAAGGGAAAGGTTGGACAATTAAAAATTTAAATCAACAAAAAAAAGATTCCATAACTGCTGCAATTTTAATATTTATAATTAGTGCTACTATTATGGCCGTAGCAGCAGGGGCATTATTTTATGAAGGTAAGGAAGTAACGCACGTTCTTGATATGGCTAATACGTTAAAACCAGTTGCTGGTAAATGGGCCGTAACTATTTTCTTTTTTGGAGCATTAAGTGCTGGTTTGTCATCCATTTTTCCATGTCTGTTAATCGCACCATTATTAATTGCAGATTATCAGTCGGGAAAATTAGATACTAATTCTAAGCAATTCAGAATTGTAACCGCTGTAGCTTGTTTTGTGGCTTTAATTGGACCTGCATTTGGAGCAAATCCAATTGAGATTCAAATTCTATCTCAAGTTTTTAATGTGTTTGTCCTTCCTCTGGTAATTATAGGGATCATTATATTATTGAACAGTAAGAAGGTTATGAATGAATATAAAACAGGTCTTTTTGTTAATATCGGTATGTATGCAGCATTGTTCTTTTCTTTGGTGATATCATATAACGGAATTATAGCATTGTTTAACTTTTTTTAATTGTATTATACAGCTGAAAAAAGGAGTGATTTTTAAAACATTTAATTTATTAAAAAATGAATAAAAGATATATTATTCCAATATGTATGGGTTATGTACTTGGGATTTTCTTAATGCTAAATAGTTGTAATCATACTTCAAAAAAAACAAACAAAGAAGAAGTGCAAAAAAACGTTTACCCTAGCGATGTTATTTCCTTTTCTAACGATTGGAATTTGATTTTAGGCGATGGTTCTAACGTTGGGTATCCTAACAATTTTGAGCATAAAAATTTCTTTTATACAGCAAATGATGGTAAAGCAAATTGGGTAGTTTATAAAACTCCCAATGGTGGAGATACTCACGGAACCTCAAACAATACAAGAACCGAATTAGCTCAAACTAAAAAGTGGTACCCAAAAACTGCAAATGATAAATTAAAAGCTACACTTAAAGTGATGAATGTATCAACAACTGGAGATGCTCGTGTTGCGGCTTCGTATTCTGTAGTTGTAGGGCAAATTCATAGTGCAGATGGACATGAGAATGAGCCTCTTAAAATATTTTACAAGAAATTTCCCAGTCATACAAACGGTTCTGTTTTTTGGCATTATGAAATTAATACAGCTGGTGATGATAATTCAGGAAGATGGGATTATTCTAGCGCTGTTTGGGGGAATAACTTTTCTGTTGTTGGTAAAGAAGAAAATACATTTCCAGAAGAGCCTAAAGATGGGATTGCATTAGGCGAGGAGTTTAGTTATGAAATTGAAGTTAGAAATGGTATTATGAACTTGAAATTTATGAGTGAAGGACATGAAACAAAATTATTTACAAAAAACTTAATTGAATCAGAATATACAACAACTGCTGATATCCCACAGCAGACTCAAGAATTATTTGTGCCAATTGGTCAGGACGGTGTGGAGCGTAAAAATGCTTATGCTGGTGAAGGCTGTTTTTTTAAGCTAGGCTCATACAACCAAACTAATGGAAAATCTCCTGAAGTGAATAGGAATTGGTGTTCAGGTGCTGAGACACATGGAGGTGATATCCTAAAACAATATGAAGATGGAAACTACGCTGAGGTTTGGTTCAAAAAAGCAAGTATAACTGTTAGTAAAACTTCTGTATCTAATCAAGGTTATTTTACTAAAAATGATTAATTAACTTATAGGCAATATGAAAATCAACGATAAATTAACTGACAAAAATATTCTTATTACAGCTGGTGCTCAAGGAATTGGAGAATCAATTACAAAACACTTTATTGATAGTGGAGCTAATGTCGCTATCCATTATTTTTCCAGTGCCAATACTGCAAATGAATTGATAAAGTATGCTATTAGTAAAGGGCAAAAAGCGGTGGCTATAAGTGGAGACTTGACAAAAGAAACAGACGCGAATATGTTGGTTAAAAAAACAGTAGAAGCTTTTGGTAGTTTGGACATACTAATAAATAATGCGGGTTCACTTGTAGCACGCAGATTGTTAAACGAAATAGAGACAGAGTTCTGGCACAGGGTAATGGATATTAACCTTACATCAATGGTGTTTGTAACAAGAGCTGCATCACCTTATTTAGCAAAAAAAGAAAATAGTAGCATTGTTAATTTGGCATCACTTGCTGGACGTAAAGGAGGTCACCCTGGGTCTTTAGCTTATTCTACAAGCAAAGGAGCTATTTTAACATTTACAAGAGCGCTTTCTTCTGAATTGGGACCTAATGGTACAAGAGTCAATGCTGTTGCTCCAGGTCTTATTTTAGGGACTTCATTCCACAATACACATACAACTAAAGCGTCAGCAGCTGCAACTACGGCAGGTATTCCAATTCAACGAGCAGGTAATGCAAATGACGTAGCACGAGCAGTTCTATATCTGGCATCAGAATATGATGGTTTTATTACTGGAGCAACACTAGATATTAATGGTGGTGTGTATAATATGTAATATCTAGCTAAATTATATTTTCATAGTTAAATAATTATTGTATATTTGGTAAACCAGATTGGTAAACCAATTTAAATATCTATCTTTACTATGAATGGTATATATTGTTTTTACAATAAAAACTTCTAATTAATAATAATGAAAAAAGTATTTAAAAGATCATCTATAATTCTTCTAATAGTTTTTATTGTTTTTTCATGTAAAGAAAAATCTACTATAAATTCTCAATTGCAGCATCCAAATTTAATCTTAACGAAACAAGGGGTCAAAGAAATAAGAGCAAATTTGGGAAGTATTCCAATTTTTGATAAAACTTTAGCAAAAGCTCAGGCAGAAGTTGATTTAGAAATCAAAAACGGTTTTGTTGTGCCAATTCCAAAAGATTATTCAGGAGGATACACGCATGAAAAACATAAAAATAATTATGTCTTAATGCAAAAAGCTGGTGTGTTATATCAAATTCTTAATGAAGAAAAATATGCTATATATGTAAAAGATATGCTGTTTGCATATGCAAAAATGTATCCAACATTACCAATTCACCCAAAACCGAGATCTTATGCTAGAGGGAAATTATTTTGGCAATGTCTAAATGATTCTAACTGGTTGGTATATGCAAGTCAAGCTTACGATTGTATATATGATTACTTATCCAAAGATGAGAGAAACATTTTAGAAACAGATTTGTTTAGGCCTTTTGCAGATCATATTTCCAAAGACAATCCTCAATTCTTTAATCGAGTTCATAATCATAGCACTTGGGGAAATGTAGCAGTTGGTATGATTGCATTAGTTATGGAAGATGATAGTTTATTACAAAGAGCCTTATATGGAATAAAAAACATTGATATAGATAAGAGTTTAAAGGACAATGACGGTGGCTTTATAAATAAGGATGGAAAAAAAGGTTTTTTTGCAAACTTAGATGAACCATTTTCACCAGATGGGTATTATACCGAAGGACCATATTATCAACGTTATGCTATGTATCCTTTTTTAATATTTGCACAAGCACTACAAAACAAAAAGCCAGACTTAAAGGTTTTAGAACATAAAGATGGTGTACTATTAAAGGGAATAGACGCTTTATTGAATTTATCAGATGCTGACGGTGATTTCTTTTTATTAAACGATGCTCAAAAAGGGATGTCATATTTCAATGGGTCGTTAATATCTGCTGTAGACATTGGATATCATTTTGGTGGAAATAATCCAGAATTATTAAGTATAGCAAAAAAACAAGATGAAGTTGTTCTTGATGATGCAGGTTTGGCAGTTGCTCTAGGTATAAAAAAAGGAAAAGAAAAGCCATTTGTTAAAAAATCTATTGAATTATCAGATGGCGCCAATGGAGATGAAGGCGCAGTAGGAATTCTACGTAGTGGGAAAATGGAGTTGGTTTTTAAATATACAGCACATGGATTGAGTCATGGGCATTATGATAAATTGTCTTTTGCTTTGTTTGATGAAGGAAACGAAGTTGTTCAAGACTATGGAATGGCTCGTTTTGTGAATATTGAACAAAAAGGTGGAGGAAACTATTTAAAGGAGAATACTACATGGGCAAAACAATCCATAGCGCACAATACAATTGTTCAAAATGAAGTATCTCAATTTCAAGGAAAATATGATATTGGGAGTAAGCATCATTCAAATAAATATATTTTTAGTACTGGTGATAGTAATATTCAAGTAGCCAGCGCAAAAGAAGAAAATGCATACCCAGGTACAAAGCTGCTTCGAACAATGGTATTAATAAAGGATTCAGATTTTCATAACCCTTATGTATTAGATATTATAAAAGTGGAGTCAGATAATCCAAATCAATATGATTTACCTTTTTATTATTTAGGACAAATTATGCAAACTAATTTTGAATATACAAAGTATGAAGTCCCACAAATTTTAGGGAAATCAGATGGATACCAACACTTATATAAAGAAGCTAGTACAATTTCTAAAGGAGGAAACATAAAACTAAACTGGTTACTAAAAAATAAATTTTATAGCTATACGGCTGTTACATCTAATGGAGACGAAGTTATTCTTGCTAAAATTGGTGCAAACGATCCAGAATTTAATTTGCGTCAAGAGCCAACACTTATTTTACGTAAAAAGAATATAAGAAATACTGTTTTTGCTTCAATTATTGAATCAACAGGAGTTTATAGTCCAGTATCAGAGTTAGCTATAAATTCTAAGAGTAATATTAAATCTATAGAAATTGTATTTAATTCTAAAGACTATACTGCAATTCAAATAATAACAAATAAAGATAAAAAAATGGTGTTTGTTATTTCTAATCAGAATAATAATAAAGAAACAAAACACAAATTAATTATTAATAATAATGAGATGTCTTGGAGAGGATCTTTTACCTTAAAAGAAATCAATTAAAAAATTAAAACATATGAAAACATTTGGAGCAAGTAAAGAATTTTTATTAGACAATGACCAAGAATGGGAAACAGTAGGAGAAGGTGTTAAAAGAAAAATAATGGGTTATGATGACAAAATTATGCTTGTTAAAGTATTTTTTGATGAAGGTGGAATAGGTTATGAGCATGAACATCATCATTCACAAGTAACTTACTGTATAGACGGAGAATGGGAGTTTACAATTGGAGGAGTTACAAAAACAGTAAAAGACGGAGATTCAGTTTATATACCACCCCATGTACTTCACGGAGCTAAATGTACTAAAGCGGGTGTATTAATAGATGTTTTTAGTCCTATTCGAGAAGATTTTATGGAATAGAGCTGTTAAAATTAAAAATTAATTTGTTTTAACAAAAAATTAGCATATATTTGGTAAACCAATCTGGTAAACCAATTAAAAAAATAAAACTAAACTAATGTATAACCTTCAAAAATCCACCTTTTTAAATGACAATAAACTAAATAAAAAAAGGACAGGTGCACGCCTATCCTTTTAAATGATTTACTTCTTTTAGGAGGGAAGTAAAAACCTAAAACATGTAATACTTTAGTAAAACATGTGTTCTGCAAAATTACAAAAATTTAATCAGAACAGTTGTTTTTATAAAGTGATTTTTTAGCTGAATTATTTAGAGGCTAAACAAAAGTAGTAGAACTACTAACTAAACTTTAAACATAAAAAAACTAATTATGAATTTAAAAACTAAGCTATTTTTAATAGTATTATTGATATTCAATATTACTTTATTTGCTCAGAATGGAACCTTAATTAAAGGGGCTGTTGTTTCTGAAACAGATAATATTCCTATTCCTGGAGTAAATGTTGTAGTATTAAATACCTCTAGAGGTACAACAACTGATTTTGATGGAAACTATCAAATCCAAGTAAATAAGGGAGAAGTATTGCAATTCTCATATGTAGGGTTTATATCTCAAACAATAATTGTAGACACTCAAACAGCAATAAACATTTCATTAGCTGAAGATTTAGCTAAACTAGATGAAGTTGTTGTTATTGGTTACGGAACACAAAAGAAATCACATTTAACAGGTTCAATTTCTAAAGTCGTTAATGATGATTTAGATCAGATTGCCGTTTCTAGGGTAGATGATGCCTTAGTTGGTCAAGTATCGGGTGTTAATATACAAGCAACCGATGGAGAAGCAGGTGCAGCACCAACAATTACTATTAGAGGTGTAGGTTCTATGGCAGGCGACTCAACGCCACTAATCGTTGTAGATGGGGTTATTGTAGATTCCGATTTTTTAGGATCATTAAACATGAATGATGTTAAATCTTTTGAAATTTTAAAAGATGCAGCATCATCTTCTATATATGGATCAAAAGGATCTAATGGAATCATTATGATAAGTATGAAAGAAGGAGTTGAAGGGAAAGCTCGAATTAACTATAGTACTTTTACTGGTTTTAAAGAAGCTAGACATAGCGATGCTTATACCTTCTCTATTGCAGAGACTGCAGCAGCAGAACTTGCTGCAAATGGTGTGATTTCTGATAGAACTAGATACAAGCAACTTATAGGGATAGATCGTTCTTGGCAAGATGTAATATTTGATGGAGGCACTATTACAAGTCATTCACTTTCGTTAAGAGGAGGAAATGATAAAACAAAATTTACCACAAGTATTAATTATTCTGATGACGAAGGAGTTTTGTTAACAGATAATTTTAAGAAATATGGGATGCGACTTAAAGTTGACACCAAATTAAGTGACAAATTTAAAGTAGGAGCTAGCTTTAGTCCATCATACACAAATAGAAGACGTTTTGATGGATCTACGCACGATATATTAAGACAAACTAATTGGTTACCAGTGTATCATGATGCAAATACAATTCAATATGTAAATAGGTTTAAATATCCTAATGTACAAATTGGAGATTATGCAACACAACGTCATTTTGATGATTATGATTTAGATGCAGGTACTTCTGTTGCCTCAGGCGGTACAGACATAAGTAATACTTCTAATACAAATCCTGCAGCTAAAGTACTTGAACGAGAGCGCTTTGATAAAAAGTTTAAAATGTTTGGTAGCCTTTATGGACAGTATGAAATTATTGAAGGACTAAGTTTTAGAACAACATTATCAGGTTCTTATCAAGATACAAAAAGATCAAGATGGCAAGGGGTTCAATCTAATAGAAATGGAGCCTCTGCGGCGCAAATGAGTGAAATATCTCAAAGAGAAATATACTTAATTTCGGATAATTTCTTCAATTATAATACAACAATTGGAAATCATGATATTGGAGCAACAGTAGGAGTCGTTTTTGAAACCAGAGATAGTTTTTTCTCAAGTATTTCAGGAACGGGATACACAAGTGATGCTGTGAAACAAATTACTAATGCATCACTAATATCTGCAGCTGATGCTTTTGAGTGGGAAAAAAATGGAATATCATATGTATCTAGAGTTAATTACGCATATGATAATAAGTATTTAGTTTCTTTAAGTTTTAGACGAGATGGAAGTTCTATTTTTGGTTCAGACTTTAAATACGGTAATTTTCCAGCAGCTTCTATTGGATGGAATATATCTAACGAAGAGTTTCTTCAAGATAGTGATGTAATAAGCAATTTAAAATTTAGAGCAAGTTACGGTGTTACAGGTAACGACCGATTAAATACAGGAAGTGTTGATCCTGATGTAAGTAGTAGTACGAGTGCTTTAAGTACAGGGAATATTTTAGTAGATTATTACCCATCTTTAGCTTTGTTAAATGCAACTACATCTAGTATAGGTGGAAGTGTTCAACCAGGTTTTTCGCCATTAAATATTGCTAACCCAGAATTAAAATGGGAGCGATTAGTAGAAATTAACCCTGGTATTGATTTTGGGCTTTTTAACAACAGAATTTCTGGGTCAATTGATTGGTATCAAAGAACGAGTGATCAACTATTATTAAACAATCCTGTATCAGTAACAACAGGATTCTCTAGTGCCTTAGTAAATTTAGGAGAAGTTAAGAATGAAGGTTTTGAGTTTGAATTAAGAACAAAGAATGTTGCTACAGAAAACTTTAGTTGGAACTCAACAATAATAGCTACAACCAATAAAAATACACTTGTAGACTTTGCTGATTCAAATGGGCAAATACAAAATGTTGATCCGAAAAGAGCAGCAGAGTGGATTAATTTAGAAGGTCAGCCTATTTCTACATACTACGGATGGGTTGTTGATAGAGATATACCATTGGAATATTTATCGAATCCTTATCACCCAATTGGAGGAGAAGCACAAGATGTTTATGTAAAAGATTTAAATGGTGATGGTATTATTGATGATGATGATAAAGCCGCTTTAGGCGATCCGTATCCAGAGCTAGTATGGAGTTTTTCTAACGAGTTTAAATTTAAAAACTTTGATTTTAGTTTTATGTTTCAAGGAAGCCATGGTGCAGAAATTAGAAATATGGGAGATCAATATATCTTTAACCAATTTAATAGCTCACAAGATTTTATTTCTAGCACTCCAGATCAACAGTTTATAAAGCAAAAAATATTTACTGACGATATTATTCAGGATGCATCATACATTGCATTACGTAATGTGAACATTGGATATAATTTTTCAAAAGATTTCTTGTCAAAGTATAATATTTCAGGTTTAAGAATATATGCAGCAGGACAGAACTTAATGTATAAAACAGCAGATAATTATACAGGGTTTAATCCAGAATCAATTGATAGACAATCACCCACTACTTACGGGTATCAAAGAGCAGGGTCGCCAATTTTTAGAACCATATCTTTTGGTTTAAACCTAGACTTTTAAGAGATGCATTTAATAAATAATATAAATATTATGAAACAAATAAAATATATAGTTTTACTAATGATAGGAGGTATTTTTACTTCTTGTGATAGTGACTTTTTAGAGCCTATACCTAGTTCTGGAATTACATCAGGATCTTACTATACTACTGAAGCCGAAGTTGAAACAGGAATAATCAGTATTTATGATGCTTTACAAGGAGTAAATGATAACAATTTAAATAATAATCATGGCGTTCAGTACGAGTTTTATTTAACTGAAATGCGTAGTGATAATACCAGAACTAAAAGTCAAGAAGGAGAAGCTGCACAATTTGAATTTTATAATGTGGAAGCTACTAATGGTATAGTTGCAAACTATTATGCCAGTTTTTATAGCGTTATTTTTAGAGCCAATACTGTTCTAGAAAGCTTAGGAGTTATAGCAGATGCAAATACTGCTGCAGCTTTTGAAGCTGAAGCTAAATTTAATAGAGCGTATGCTTATTTTAATTTGGTGAGACTATTTGGAGATATTCCATTAATAGATAAAGTTATTCCTCCATTAGACACCGAGACTCAATATACAAGAGTTGCTACTTCTACAGTTTACAGTTTAATTGTTAGTGATTTAATAACCGCTGTTGCGGGGCTAGATAATACATACAAAACCAGAGCTTCAAAAGCTGCCGCTCAGGCAATGTTGGCTAAGGTGTATTTAACAATTGGAGAGTACTCTCTAGCTCAAGGACTTTGTGAAGATATAGTGGGTAGTGGTTTTGTTCTACAACCTAATTTTAATGATATCTTTTATAATGAAAGAAATAGCGAGATTATTTTTGCAATTGGCTATGAATCAGCTTTAAGTGCAGATAGTCAAAACTTTTCTGCAGAATGGATGAATGCAGTTGGAAGAACTAGTGGTGTTAATTATGTAACTACTGATGCTGTAACTGCTTTAAATGATTTTGGAGGAGATAGAACACAATATTCTTATAGAATAGATCCTTTTCAGCCTTCACAAAATCAAGTAGTAAAATATCTTCCAAATGGTGAGTCTGGTGGTGCAGATGGTAAAACATTTGTTTCTGACGCTACTTTAGCTGGAAATGATTGGATTGTATTGCGTTATGCAGATGTATTATTAATGCATGTTGAAGCTATTATGGCAGGAGGTGCAGATACTTCAAGTTCAAATGCTTTGACGTCATTTAATATGGTAAGAAATCGAGCAGGTTTAGCTGATGATGACGATGGTACGATTACAAAAGCAGAATTATTATTAGAAAGACGTGTAGAGTTAGCATTTGAAAATCACAGGTTTTTTGATCTTGTACGTTTTGGTGAAGCAGAATCAGTGTTTTCCGCATTTTCCGCAGCTAATGGGTTAGGTTACTCGACGTCAGACTTGTTATTACCAATTCCTCAAAGAGAAATAAACTTAAGTAAAGGAATAATGAACCAGAATCCTGGTTATTAATAGATTATAACTTTTAAAAAAGTAAACATGAAAAATATAAATCAAATAAAAAAACGAGTTTATACAGCGATTATGAGCGTATTTGCAATGGTGGTCGTTGTTACTATTTTATCTTGCGATCCAACAATAGAATCGTTGTCTTACGATTTGCCAGAAGCAAGTTCAAAGGCAGATGCAACACCTCCAACTGCTAGTTTTTCAGCATCAGTAACTGCTGATTATTTAACCTGGACATTTGGTAATACATCAAGTAGCGCTACAGATTATGCATGGGATTATGGAGATGGAAACACATCAATAGGAGTAGATGGAGCTAATACTTATTCAGGCGAAGGAACTTATACAGTTACTTTAACAGCTTCAGACAAATTAGGAGTAACAAGCACATTTTCATTAACTGTAGAAGTAGTTGAGCCACCTGCACCAGCTGCGATAACCCCGGTTATTGTTAATGCTGATTTTGATAAACAAGCTAAATCTTCAGGTTCAGATTGTACTTGTTCTGGTTGGATTAATAAAAGTTTAGGAGCACAAGGAGAGTCTTCTTCTGGTAATGGCGGATCTGATAATGTTCTTAAATTTGATAATGATGAGCAAGATTTAACCTATCAAGAGGTTGAAATTACACCTAATACAGATTATACCATAACGGTAGTTGCATCCTTTAAAAGTATAGAAACGGGTACTTTTCCTAGTAAATTGGAAATAAGAGTTTTATCTGGTTCTGGTTACGAATCTGGTTACACCCCAGCATATTTTGCCACTGCTGCAGAATACCCACAAGACGATTTTGGATATACTTCTGTAGCTCAGATGGAAGATACAGATAATAACCTTTTGGTTAGTTTAGTAGATAATCCAGGTAATGATGGGTATAACACATATAGCTATTCATTCAATACAGGGAATAATTCTAGCGTTGCTCTATTGATGAGGGGGGTTAATGGTGATGGTACGCCAAGTGATGACAAAGGTTTTTTATGGAACAGTGGAGAAGAAGAAATAAGAGTTGACTCTATTGTTGTTGAACCAGTTGAATAAATATATTAAGTATGAAAATTTTCCGAAAAGAACTATTAGTATTTATAATAACAATATTTCTATCTGTTAACGCTGCTTGCCAAACAAAGAAAAGCAGCGTTACAGAATCGGAATCTAAAATTGAAAAAAAGAAGAAGAAAAAAAGAAAAGGAAAAGTAAGATTACCTGATATAGATTTAAGCCATTGGAAAGTTACTTTGCCAGTAACTAACGAAAAAGGAAAACCTTATGAGATTGAACCACCAGAAATTCTTGATTTTGCAAAAAATGAAAAAGCAAAACCATATATGTATATAGATTCAACAAAAGGTGCTATCGTTTTTCATGCAATGCCAACAGAATCTAAAACAGCAAACACCAAGTATACTCGTTCTGAGCTTAGAGAACAAATGGAACCTGGAAACAATAATGTAAACTGGACATTTGCTGATGGTGCTTACATGAAAGGTAAATTGGCTATGGATCAAACCACTAAAGATTCAGAGGGGAAATACCACAGAACGATTATTATGCAAATACATGGGTGTTTAACAAATGAACAGCGTGATTTAATTGGAGCAAAAGATAATAATGCACCACCAATATTAAAAATATATTGGGATAAAGGAAAAGTTAGAATAAAAACAAAAGAACTTAAAGATTTAAATGCTTCAGATGAAGAAATTTTACATGAAGATGCTTGGGGTAATGATGAAGGTTTCAATTTTGAGCAAGAAGTAGGATTTAAAAAATTCACCTTAGAAGTTAAAGTGTCAGAAGGTAAAATGGTTATTATTTTAAATAAAAGTGAATATAAGGTTTACGAAAATATTCATATGCGTAGATGGGGCATTTTTGAAAACTATTTTAAAGCAGGAAACTATTTTCAATCCAGAGATGAAGGAGCGTTTTCTAAAGTGAGATATTACGAATTAGAAGTAAGTCATTAAACAAAAAATGATAAAAACAAAGAACATATTTGGCATATTAGAGAAGTTGCTTTTTATAGCAGTATTTAGTGTACTTTGTATTAGTTGTAACAAAAACACTGAAATTGAAGATAGGCCAGTTGGCGTTTTTGAGGAAGAAAAAGAAGAAGAGCCAATAACCCCAACTTACAATTTGCCTAGTATTGACCTCAATAATTGGAAGGTAACATTACCGATAGGTAACCCGACAGAGGTTAAACCACCAGAGATTTTAGATTATGCTACAAACGAAACATTAAAACCATTTTTTTATAACGATTCTATAAATGGAGCATTAGTTTTTTATACATACCCAGGAGCTTCAACAGCTAACTCATCGTATTCAAGAACTGAATTGAGAGAACAAATGGTAGCAGGGAGTAATAATACAAATTGGACTTTTACTCAAGGTGGAAATATGAAAGGTACTTTATCGATGGATGAAATATCTAAAGACTCTCAAGGAGATTACCACAGAGCAATTATTATGCAAATTCATGGTAGATTAACAAATGCTCAGCGTGATTTAATAGGAGAAGATGATAATAATGCGCCACCTATGCTAAAAATTTATTGGACTGATGGAAAAGTAAGAGTTAAAACAAAAGAATTGAAAGACTTAAATGCATCAGATACAGACATACTATACACAAACTCATGGAAAGATGATGATGGACATACGTTTTCTGAAGAAGTAGGATTTGATAAGTTTTCATTAGAAGTAAAAGTAGAAAGTGGGAAAATGGAAGTGATTTTAAATAATAATGAATCTGTAGTTTATGATAGTGTTCATATTCAGAAGTGGAATGTTTTTGAAAATTATTTTAAAGCAGGAAATTATTTAGTTACAACTCAAGAAAACGCATTTGCTAGAGTTAAATATTACAAACTTGAAGTAACACATTAATAATTTGATAAAAATCAGTTTAAAATCATAACTAGAATAGTTTAGAATCATAAGTTTTTTTAAATTGAACAATAATTTTTGGTTAACCAGTTAAAAATGGTTAATAAATAAATAGAATATATGAAGTTAGAGGTACTTACAATAAGCGATAATCGAAAAATTCAAAATACTATAATCGCTAAGATTAGAGATTTAATTAATTATAAAAATCTAGAGCCTGGTGACAAACTACCATCGGAACGTATGCTGTCTGATAAATTTGAAGTTAGTAGAAGCAATGTGCGTGATGCTATTCAAAAATTAGAATTTTATGGGTTATTAAAATCTATTCCGCAAAGTGGAACATTTGTAGCAAATATTGGAGTTGTTGCTATGAACGGGATGATTGAAGATATTTTAAGACTAGAATCACCAGATTTTAAATCGTTAGTAGAAACAAGAATTTTGCTAGAATTAAAAACGGTTAGATTAGCAGCGTTAAGACGTAATGATGACGATTTAATAAATATAAAAGAAGCGTTAGATGCTTATGAAGCTAAAGCGTTATTAGGTGAAGATGCCGTACAAGAAGATTTATTGTTTCATTTAGCTATAGCAAAGGCAAGTAGAAATAGCACCATGAATACGTTCATGCTAACAATAACACCACAAATAATCATAGATTTTGAAAAATACCATGTTTGCGATAAAGACCAAGCAGTAAAAGGTATAAAGGAGCACACCGAAATTTATGAAGCTATTAAGGCACAAAAACCTGATTTGGCAAAAGAAAAAATGAAAGATCATTTTAGCGTATTATATCAGTACTGCTACAGTTTGAAATAAAAATAAAATTAATTGAAAAATAATGTTGCACGCTTTTTATTTTTCAATATAAAATATTAGGAGGGAAGAAATCTAAAAATATATTTCTTCACATTTAAAGTTTAGCTATTTATTGCTAAACAAGTTTTTACATTCTATTATATAATTTAAATAATTATGTAGAATGCTAACATGTAAATTTAGAACAATGAAAATCAAAGGCTTACGTTGGTGGATAATTATATTAATTTTTATAGCAACCGTTATAAATTATATCGATAGAACGGCTTTTGCATTATTATGGCCTCAAATGGGTGAAGACCTTGGCATGGATAATTCTGATTATGCACTAATGCTTAATGTTTTTATGATAACGTATGCTGCCAGTAAATTTTTATCTGGAAGATTGTACGATAAAATTGGTACTAGAATTGGTTTTGTTATATCTATCGTAGTATGGTCAGTAGCTGCCGCTTTTCATGCAGTGGCAAGAGGGATAGTTTCATTGTCAATAGTACGTGGTCTACTTGGGCTAGGAGAAGCAGGACTATGGCCTGGTGCCGTTAAAAGTAATGGAGAATGGTTTCCCGTAAAACAAAGAGCGTTGGCACAAGGTATTTTTAACTCTGGTGCATCTATAGGTAATGTAATAGCTCCTGTTGTTATAGTTTTTCTATATGCTCAATTTGGATGGAAGTCTACCTACATAATATTAGGTGGATTAGGATTAATTTGGATTATTCCTTGGTTAATCTTAAACAAATCAAAGCCTGAAAACCATCCTTGGATTACTGAGGGCGAAAAAAACTTGATACTTAATGACCGAATAGAAAATAATGATGTTGCTGTTGAAGGAGCTAAAAGTTTGGGTGTTGGCAAAATATTGAGTTATAAACAACCTTGGGGAGTTTTACTATGTAGGTTTTTCATAGAGCCTATTTGGTGGTTCTTTGCAGGTTGGATGCCAATCTATCTGAATTCGAAATTTGGACTAAGCATAGAAGAAATAGGAAAAACAATGTGGATATCTTACCTCATGGCTGCTGCAGGAGGAATATTAGGAGGCTTATTTACAGAAGAAATAATAAAACGTACTTCTGTAGATTTTGGAAGGAAAGCAAGTATAGTGTTAGGAAGCATTTTAATAATAATTGGCTTTGTTTCTATTATATTATTGGTAGATGATTCTAATTATATGACATTCATATATCTAGCAGGATTAGCTCTTTTTGGATTTCAATTTGCCATAGGTAACATTCAAACTTTATCAAGTGATTTATTTAGAGGGCCATCGGTTGGTACATTAGCTGGATTAGCTGGAACAGTAGCAGCATTTTCGCCTATTATAATGAATTGGTTTATTGGTAGTATAACAAAAGGAGGATCATATACACCAGCATTTATAGCTATTACTCTGTCGGTAGTTCTAGCTGTGCTATCCATTCTCTTTTTAATCAAAAAAGTAAGATTAGTCGTAAGTACAAAAAATTAAAAGATATAAACTATATAACATAATAAAATACAATATTAAAAGATGAGCAATATAAACGGAAAAATAGCAATAATTACCGGAGCTACCGGTGGAATTGGTTTTGCTGTAGCAAAAAGATTGGGTAAAGATGGGTACACAGTTATATTAAATGGTATCGAAGATGAAGCAGGAGCTAAACGAGTTGAAGAGCTTTCCAAAGAAGGAATAACTGCTGAATATTACGGATTTGATGTTACAAAAGAAGAAGAGGTAACTGCAAATATTGTGAAAATTGGTGAAAAGTACGGAAGAATTGATGTTCTAG
This sequence comes from Gaetbulibacter sp. 4G1, assembly GCF_002741945.1. Lineage (GTDB taxonomy): Bacteria > Bacteroidota > Bacteroidia > Flavobacteriales > Flavobacteriaceae > Wocania_A > Wocania_A spongiicola. The sequence continues at coordinate 99,246 of NZ_MDVN01000009.1, read as the reverse complement.
TAAATAATGCTGGAGGATTAGGAGGTCGGTCTCGATTTGAAGAAATGACAACAGATTTTTACAGATTTGTAATGGCACTAAACCTTGATTCTGTGTTTTTTGCATCAAGAGCAGCTATCCCTTTTCTTAAAAAAGGAGAGAATGCTACAATAATTAACTATACATCAAATGCAGGATGGACAGCTGGAGGCCCTGGGGCAGGAATCTATGGAACATCCAAAGCAGGAGTACATGCAATAACTAGAGCACTAGCAAAAGATTTAGCTGAATATGGAATTAGAGTAAATGCAGTATCACCAGGTACAATTGACACACCATTTCATGCTCAAATTAAAGCAACGAAGCCAGAAGTCTTTGCTTCATGGGCAAATAATATTATGTTAGGAAGGTTAGGTCAACCTGAAGATGTAGCTTCTGTTGTTTCTTTCTTGGCAAGTAACGATTCGGCTTTCTTAACTGCTGAAACTATCCAAATTGGTGGTGGACAAGCTTTAGGAATATAGAGTTAAAGTTTTTTTAAGTAAAAATAGGGGTTATGTTTTCCTAGTTTATTATAAATTAAGCGTTAATGTATTTATACAATAACGCTTAATTTTTTTTAGATGAATCTCTAACTATTAAATCCGCATTTAAAATTTTCTTATTAAGAGATTGTGTTATCACTTCTTTTTTAGCATGTTCTAAAAATGTGGTAGCAGCAAGCCTACCAATTTCTGCACTATGCTGATTTACACTAGAAATTGTTGGAGTTACCATGGCAGTAAAAGGTTCATTTCCAAAACCAACCAAGGCTATTTCTTCTGGAACTTTAATATTCTGTTCATTTAAAACTTGTAGCGCACCTAAAGCAGCATAATCACCAGCAACATAAATGGCATCAGGCTTGTCCTTTAATTTTAGTAGCTGAATCATTTTAGCTCTGCCATCTTCAGTTGTAAGACTACTTTCTATAAGAAGATCGTTATCTTGCGGTAAGTTGTGTTTTTTTAAAGCATCAACATAACCTCTAATTCTATTATTAAAAATTCTAGTATGTTTATATCCACCAATGTGAGCTATTCGCTTGCGGTTTTGCTGCACTAAATGATCAACTATCATATGACTACTATCATAATCATTAATACCTATATAATCTACATTTAAATCATTTTCACCACGATCAAATAAAATTAAAGGAATCCCTTTTGATTTAATCTTTTCATAATATTCTAAATTAACCGTTTCATTTGCCATAGAAGCTATAATACCATCAACTTGAGTAAATAATAGTGTGTCAATATTGTTGCACTCTTTTTTGTAAGATTCGTTAGATTGAGTAATAATAATGTTATACCCCTCTTTGTTTAGTTCTTCCTCTATGTTTTGGATAACAGAAGAGAAGAAATTACTATTGGTCCTTGGAACAATAACTCCAACTAAATTACTTTTTCCTTTTCGTAATGCACTCGCAAGATGATTAGGTTGGTAGTTTAAATTTTTTGCGACTTGCTTTACAGCTTTTTTAGTTTTTTCACTAATACGAGAGTCGTCATGTAAAGCTTTTGAAACCGCAGCAGCAGATATATTTAAAACATTTGCAATGTCTTTTATTGTAGTTTTTTTTTTATTTGCCAATTTTTTATATATTTGCTTAAACGTTTAAGCAAAGCTAATGTTTTGTTTATTAATATCAAAATTCAAATAAAAAATAGGGTTTTGATATTATTTTAAATTTTTGCTTAAACGTTTAAGCAAAAAACAATAAACTTAAATAAAAATTTAAAAAAAATGGGTAAAGTAGTTACGTTTGGAGAAATCATGTTACGATTAGCTCCGCAAGGGTTTTTAAGATTTTCACAAGCTAATAACTTTGATGTTGTTTATGGAGGAGGAGAATCTAATGTTGCAGTATCTTTAGCAAATTATGGAGTGTCTGTAGATTTTGTAACACGTTTGCCAAAAAATGATATTGGTGAATGTGCTATGATGGAAATGCGCAAACGCGGTGTTGGAGTAGATAAAATTGTTTATGGAGGCGATCGTTTGGGGATTTATTTTTTAGAGACTGGAGCAGTTTCAAGAGGAAGTAAAGTAGTTTATGATAGAGCACATTCTGCGATTGCAGAAATAGAGCAAGGAATGATAGATTGGGATACTGTTTTTGAAGGTGTAGAATGGTTTCATTGGACAGGAATAACTCCTGCAATATCACAAGGCGCTGCTGATGTTTGTTTAGAAGCCCTAAAAGCAGCTAGTGCAAAAGGAATTACGATTTCTACCGATTTAAATTATAGGGCAAAACTTTGGAACTATGGTGGTGATAGAGAAGCTATTATGACTGAATTGACTTCATATTGCGATATTATTTTAGGAAACGAAGAAGATGCTGAAAAACACTTTGGAATTCACCCAGAAGGGTTAGATGTACATAAGCATGGGCATGATGTTAAAGCTGAAGCTTTTTTATCTGTTTGTAAACAGATGATGAATAAATTTCCAAGAGCTAAAAAAGTAATAACCACTTTAAGAGGCTCTATTTCGGCATCTCATAATACATGGGCAGGTGTTTTGTATGACGGTAAAAAAATGTATGAAACACGTCAATATCAAATCACAGATATTGTTGATCGAGTTGGCGGTGGAGATTCTTTTATGGGAGGTTTAATATACGGCTTACTAACATACCCAGAAGATGATCAAAATGCTTTAGATTTTGCTGTAGCTGCATCGTGCTTAAAACACACTATTAAAGGAGATGCTAACTTAGTGACAGTTTCAGAAGTAGAAAAATTAATGGGGGGTGATGCTTCTGGTCGAGTAGCGCGCTAATCAATTATAAAAACAATATAAAATGGCACAATTTACAAGAATAGAAGTTGCTAATGCAATGAAAGAAACTGGAATGATTCCTTTGTTTTTTAATAACGATTTAGAGCTTAGTAAAAAAATACTAAAAGCTTGCTATAATGGAGGTGCTCGCTTAATGGAGTTTACTGCTCGAGGAGATTTTGCTCATGAAGTTTTTGGAGAACTAACCAAGTATGCAATTGCAGAGTTACCAGGAATGATTATGGGAGTAGGTTCTGTAACAGATGCAGCTGCAGCATCCTTATATATGGCATTAGGAGCAAACTTTATAGTAACACCAGTACTAAGAGAAGATATTGCCATAGTATGTAATAGAAGAAAAGTATTATGGTCACCAGGGTGCGGATCGTTGACAGAAATTGCTAAAGCGGAAGAACTTGGATGTGAAATAGTGAAATTATTCCCTGGAGATATTTACGGGCCAAAGTTTGTTAAAGGAGTGAGAGGCCCACAACCTTGGACTTCTATTATGCCAACAGGTGGAGTGTCTCCAACTCAAGAAAACTTAAAAGCTTGGTTTGATGCCGGGGTTACATGTGTTGGAATGGGTTCTAAATTGATATCTAAAGATATTATAGCAAATAAAGATTATAATAAGCTTGAACAAGATGTAAAAGAAGCATTAAATATAATTAAAGAAGTTAGAAAAACTGTTCAATAAATAAGCCTTAGAGCCATTTCAGTATCTTCCTTTAATTATCAAATAAAATGTTTTATAGTTTTCTTATTTTTAAAAATGCTGCATATAAAATTTAGTTAAAGACTCTTCTTTTAAAAAGAATAATTTATAAAAGATAGTATGAAATTAATTATTATCATTTACTCTCATTTCTAGCTATTTTAAATGTCAATTAATTATTAAATCACTAACCAATTTCTATTATTTCCTTATTTTTTAGCAGGAAATAGTGATATTTATTTTGGGAGCTGTATGATTAAGAATACTTCATTCGCACCTTTTTAGCTCTAGCTATAAGTTTCTTTAAAATTATCAATTATTACTTTCTTTTTAATAGATTTGCTTGAATCCTAACACATTTATACAATATAAATGAATCTTATTCTAGAAGAAATAAGAAAACAAAACCGTAGAGTTTTTAAAAACTTTTTTGATAAACACTATAAGGAATTAGTAGTTTATGCTAATGGTTATCTTTTTGATTTAGATTCAAGTGAAGATATTGTACAGGAAGTGTTTATTTATATTTGGGAAAATGCAGATAAAATAAAAATTAAATCGTCATTAAAGGGATATCTACTTGCAATGGTTCGTAATAGATGTTTTAATTTTTTAAAGTCAATTAAAATCACAGATGATTACGAGTTTTTAGAGTTTAATATAAACCTTATTACCGAGCATGTTTTTGATTCAGTTACAGATGAAGATAAAAAAATAGTATATCATCAAATTTTAAAAATTGTAGATACACTGCCTGATAAGATGCAACAGATTGTAAAGCTAAAATTTTTACATAACTACAAATATTCAGAAATAGCAGAAGAATTAGGGGTTTCTATAAATACAGTTAAAACCCAACTTAAGAGAGCCAAATTAAGAATTACAGAGTTAGTAACTTCTATCTTAATTTTATTGCAAATTCATTAATAAAATGCCCTTATTATTAGGCGGTTAGTATTTTTCTTGTACTTTATTTAAATATTTCTTCTTTTTTTGTCACCCAAAATATATTTTTAATTGTCTAATAATTAAAAGAGCGCAAACAAGTGTTAAATGGAATTTAAATTAATTATAAAAAGACTTAATAATAAGCTTACTCCAGAGGAAGAAATTATCTTTTCAAAATGGTATAATGAAGCAGATTCTCATAAGGATTATTTTATTTCTGTAAAGAAGAATTACAAAAAAAATATAAACCATATTGATATTGAAAAAGGATGGTTATCTATTCAAAAAAATATAAATATAGCAGAGAATACAAAAAAGAATAATTATTGGAAATATGCTGTAGTCGCTGCTTCAATACTTGTACTAATTTCTCTTAATTTTATTTTTAATAAAGAAGATATTCAAGTTAGTGATCCCGTTATTGTTGATAATGATGAACTTATTTTAATAGGAACAGATAAAGCAACTCTTACATTAGAAGACGGATCTAGTATTGTTCTCGAAAAGGGAGAAACGTATGTTGCAGGTAACTTAAACAGTAATGGCGAAAAATTAACTTATAATAAAAATAATAATTCGAAACAAGAAATAGTATACAATTACCTAACTATTCCTAGAGGAGGTCAGTATGCTATAAAATTATCTGATGGGACAGAAGTATGGTTAAATTCAGAATCACAATTAAAATATCCTGTAAATTTTATAGCTGGTAAAACGCGTGAAGTAGAGTTAGTATATGGAGAGGCATATTTTGATGTAACGTCTAGTTTTGAAAATAATGGCTCAAAATTTATAGTATTAAATAAGAACCAAGAAGTAGAAGTGCTGGGTACAGAATTTAATATTAAGGCTTATAAGGACGAAAGTACTATCTATACTACACTGGTAGAAGGTAGAGTAACTGTTAGTAATTCCGTTTCAAAACAAAGTTTAACTCCAAATCAGCAATCAAAAATAAGTCTTGGAAGTAATCAGATAACTGTTAATACAGTTGATGTATATGGTGAAACATCATGGAAAACAGGGGTCTTTAGTTTTAAAAGCAAAACATTAAAAGATATAATGGTTGTTCTATCTCGTTGGTATGATGTTGAAGTTATTTTTGAAGATAAGAAACTTGAAGATGTTAAGTTTAATGGTGTAATAAGCAAAAATGAAAAAATAGAAGAAATTTTAGATTTAATCAAGAAAACTAATTTTATAACAGCCTATGGTATAACAAATAAAAAAATTACAATAAAATAAAAGAGAAAGGGAACAAAGTCTAAGTACCTCCACAGTAACACGCTTTATCCCCCTTTAGATTATTAATTAACTAAAATGTTTAACTAATTAACACGCAAATTTATGGAAATTAAATTTACTAACAATTTTTTCTTTTTTAAGAAAAAAATTCTACAATTTATTATGAGAACTTTTATACTCTTGTTTTGTACAACAGTTTTTAGTTTTTCTTCGAACGATGTTTTTTCGCAGAATACTAAAATTGTAATTGATGAAGATAAGATTGTAACTATTGATGAAATTTTTGACTTACTAAGGCAACAAACAGATTATACGTTTATCTATCAAGAAGATCTTTTTAAAAACACCCCTAAAGTTTATCTTAAAAAGGGAAAGATTAGAGCAAATAAGTTGTTGAAGCAAAGCCTATCTAATGGCGATTTTAATTTTACTTTTACTGATAATAATAAAATAGTGGTTGTTAAAGAACCGGAGATAACTGTTGATAAACAGCAAATTAAGCTTACTGGAACTATAACAGATAATAATGGACAACCACTACCTGGTGCTAATATTATTGAAAAAGGAACAACCAATGGAACTCAATCTGACTTTGACGGAAAATTTACAATCGATGTTGCAGACAACAATGCTATTTTAGTTGTTTCATATATAGGTTTTGCAACTAAAGAGATTATTATTGGTAACCAAACAGAGATTACCATATTATTACTTGAAGATGCAGCAAGCTTAGACGAGATTGTTGTAGTGGGGTATGGAACTCAAAGAAAGAAAGATTTAACTGGAGCTGTGGCTTCTATAGGAGGAGACGATCTAGAGAATAGTACACAAACATCTGTAGATCAAATGATGCAAGGGAAAGTAGCAGGTGTACGTATTTCTCAAACTAGTGGACAACCTGGTGGAGGTGTTTCTATTAGAATAAGAGGGAACTCTTCATTAAATTTAGGAAATGACCCTTTATATGTTATTGATGGAATGCCTATAGATAATAGCTCATTAATAACTAGCAGTGGAGCAAATATTCCTGGTAATACATCACCTCCCAACCCATTAAATTCAATCAACCCACAAGATATCGAATCTATTCAAGTTTTAAAAGATGCATCTGCAACTGCTATATATGGCTCTCGTGGTGCAAACGGGGTAATATTGATTACAACTAAAACAGGTAAAGAAGGTGTTATAAAAATAGATTATAATACAAGTATAGGGTTTCAGAAAGTAGCTAATCGTCTTGATTTATTAGATTCTAATGGATATATTCAGCACGTTGGGGATATACTACAACAGCAAGGAGGAACTCTATTAGCTGAGCTTTCAAATCCATCAGTGAATACAGATTGGCAAGATGAAATTTTTGAAGATGCTATCATGCAACAGCACAATATTTCCTTTTCCGGAGGATCATCAGATACTAAATACTTTGCATCATTTAATTATACCAATCAAGACGGTGTTCTTAAAGGCTCTGGTTTTGAAAGATATGGTGGGCGACTTAATTGGGGGTATAAAAAAGATAAGTTTACAGCTGATGTAAATATTAATACTTCTTTTACATCTGATGATATTACAGCACACGGAGATAGTGGAGGTAATTTTGACGCTGGTGTTATTAGTACGGCAGTTTTTTTACCAAGTACAGCACCTGTATTTAATGGAGATGGGTCTTATTTTCAACCAGATGTTATAGATTTAGATAACCCATATAACCTTATTAATGGGATAGATATTCAAGGAAGAACGCACCGCACACTGGTTAACTTAAAAACTTCTTATGAAATAGCTAATAATTTGAAAGCATCATTATCGTTGAATACTGATGTTATTAACGCTAAAAAAGATTCTTATCGTTCTAGACAAACAGTTGTTGGTTCACAAGCAGGAGGTGTAGCTAATATTTTAACATCAAAAAATACGAACTATGTGGTTGATGCCCTTTTAAATTATGATAACACTTTTGGAGATCATACTGTAGCAGCATTAGCGGGATACACATATCAAAAGTTTAATTATGAGTTATTTACTGGAGATGCTAGAGGTTTTATTGGTGATGAAGTTGGTACAGATGATTTAGGAGCTGGTAATCAGGAGTTTAATGGCTTAGGGAGCTTTAGAAGGAAAAGTGCATTATTATCATATCTATCAAGGGTGAATTATTCCTATAAAGATAAGTTTTTAGTAACAGCTTCTGTAAGAATAGATGGGTCTTCTAGATTTACTGAAGGAAATAAATATGGTACATTCCCATCTTTTTCTTTAGGGTATCGTATTACAGAGGAAAGCTTCATGGAATCTTTAGATTTTGTAAACAATTTAAAAGCTCGTTTAGGTTGGGGACAAATAGGAAATTCAAATGTAGCTTCATCTGCAAGTTTAGCAACTTTTGTAACTGGTGACCCTGCAGTATTTAACAATCAACTTGTGGCAGGCTTAACTCCTGCTCGTATTGCAAATTCTGATTTAACATGGGAAACCACAGAGCAGGTTAATTTTGGTTTAGATTTTGGCTTATTTAATAATAGGATTAGTGGCTCTATTGATGTTTATAATAAAAAGACGAAGGATTTATTATTTTTTGAACCAGTACCATTACAAACAGGGTTTAGTGGAAGATGGGTTAATCTAGCAAATAGTGAGATTACTAATAGTGGACTTGAGATATCGTTGAATTCTAGAAATATAACTGGAAAAGATTTTAGTTGGGAAAGTGATTTGAATTTAACAACTAATAAAAATGAGATTACAGATTTAGGTGGACGTGAGATTATTAATAATTCTGATACAGCAGCATCTGTAATTAATAGAGAAGGAGAAGCAGCCTTTTCTTATTATGGTTTAGCCAATTCTGGAATATGGCAAACAGGAGAAGACCCAACAGGGTCAGCACAACCTGATGCTGTTCCTGGACAACCTAAATGGATAGATCAAAATAACGATGGTGTTATTGATGGTGATGATAGAGTCATTTTAGGAAATCCATATCCTGACTTTACATGGGGTTTTAATAATGTGTTTAAGTATAAAGGATTTGAATTGTCCGTATTTATTGAAGGTGTACATGGTGTAGAGTTATTCAATAGCCAATTGGCCAGTACGTATTTCCCGTTTAATAATTCAAGAAATAGATTCTCAGAGCCTATTTTAAATAGGTGGACCACCAGTAATCCAACTAATTCTTGGCCTTCTTTTGTTGATCCATCAAGTTATGGAGGAGATCTTACCAATGAATTTGTAATTCAAGATGCTTCTTTTGTAAGGCTTAAGAACATTACTTTTAAATACAATTTCGATTTAAAAGACAATAAGTTTATTAGAAGTTTGAATGCCTATGTTTCTGGGCAAAACTTAGCAATTTCTACAGATTATTTAGGTTATGATCCAGACTTAGCAGGTTCAGGTAATTCGAGACAGGATTTTAATAGTTATCCTACAACTAGAACAATTTTGTTTGGAGTTAATATTGGATTTTAATTTAAACTTTTTAATGTAAAAAATATAAAACAATGAAACGATTTTATAAAATAATAAAAATAAGCTTAATGGTTTTTCTAGGGTTAACATTAACTCATTGTGAAGATCCGTTAAAAACAGAAATTTTTGGAGAATTTGCTCCAACTAATGGCCCTGCATCAGAAGGTTTTATGGAAGGGCTTTTAAATGGAGTATATGCTGAGTTTCAGTTAAATGGAGCTACAGGAAGAGACTTTATTTACTTTTCAGATTTTAGTGGTGATCATTTATGGAATGAGCGTGGCGGTTTAAGTCGTGTTACTGCATTTGTTTTAAATTGGAATTGGGATTCACAAAACCCTTCATGGTTTAGGAATGGCTTTTGGAGTCAGCCATACCAAGCAATTCGAAATGCCAATGCCTTTTTAGAGGTTGTTGATAATTCTGAATTAACAGATGATCAAAAAAAGCAATGGACTGCTGAAGTTAGGTTTATGAGAGCTACAATGTATTCTTTCATGTATAATTTATTTGGCCCTGTACCTTTAAGAACCTCTAGTAGTGATGAACCTAATTTAGGTAGAGCATCAAACGAGCAAATACTTAATTTTATTGAAACAGAATTAGCCGAAGCTGCAATAGATTTGCCAGTAGAGGCAGAGGAATTTGGTAGAGCTACTAAAGGAGCAGCATACGGTGTCTTAGCTAAACATTATTTAAATACTAAAAATTGGGGTAAAGTTGTTGAGTATTCAGATTTAATAGATGGTTTGGGTCAGTATAGCCTTTATACAGATGGGGATAATCCACACCGGGATTTATTTAAACCTGCATTTGAAACGATTGAAAAGGAAACAATTTTTTCTTATACTGTAACGCCATTAATTAGTAGTACAGCAAATGCAATCATGTCTCATTCATATCCAGAAAGTAATTATAAATCCTTTGTTAATGGTGATGATGTAAAATTGCCTAATCAATCAATTTCTGGTACTAAGAATAGAGTATATGATCATTTTTTTAACTCTTTTGACCCTAACGATGATCGTAAAAAGCAAATTATAAATGAGTATATCAATACAAGTAATGAGCTTATTACTCAAGAAGCTAATAAAAATAGCGCATTTAAATACTGGCCAGACCCAGAGATGGATGCATGGAGAAGTGGACATGATTTCAGAGTAGTAAGATATGCCGATATTTTATTATCAAAAGCGGAAGCTCTAAATGAATTGAATGGGCCAACACAAACGTCTATTGATTTAATTAATGAAGTAAGAAATAGAGCAAAGGCTACACCAATTGCTTTATCTGATTTTGCTGACAAACAAGCATTGAAAGATGCCATACTTGATGAAAGAGGATGGGAGTTTTATTTTGAAGGAAAACGTAGAGAAGACTTAATTAGACACGGAAAATTTGTGAGTGCTAAAAGGAATCACCCTGTACATCCAGTTGCTTCTGCTGAAGATTTTAGAGTTTTAATACCTATTCCGCAAGCAGAAATTGATGCAAATCCTAATATTGAGCAAAATCCTGGATATTAATTCTTTACTCAAGATTATTGAATAATTTAATAAAGAAATCTCACCTATTTATTAGGTGAGTGTTTCTTGTTTTATTTAAATATTACCATCTATTTTTTTAGTTTTTTCCATTAACATTTATATTATTTTACTATGAAATTAAAAATTTTATTAATTACCTTTTTGTTAATAAATGTTTTAAATGAAGATCTATTTTCGCAAACACAAAATCAGACCTACAATATTAATGGATTTGATATAGAAGTTGTAGGTGATTTAAATGGGTTTTCACTCGATTGGAAAACGAATAGAATAGAAGATGGTTTAGAAATTGCGACTATAACTTTAAACCATGCCCAAGGTGCAACACCACCAAAACTTTCTTTAAAATGGGCAGTACCTTCAAATAATATTGCAGGATATTGGAGTAGCAGTGCGTATTTAGATAAAACCATAACTCCAGATTGGGGGCCAGCAAAAGTAAAATCAATGCTCTCTAGGCACGCACCAGTAATTTCTCTATTTGGGTATGATGATGTTAATAGGCAAACTTTTGCGGTTTCAGAAGCTCTAAGTACAGTTGTTACAAGTACTTCTGTCAAGGAAGAAAATGGGATGATGTATAATGAAATACAGCTTTTTACAGAGGCGCATAAAAAACTAAAAACTTATCAAATAGAGTTTAGGTTAGATACTAGGTCTATACCTTTTTCAAAATCTCTAACAGAAGTAGCTTCTTGGTGGGCAGCTTATGATTTGTATGCCCCATCTACAGTGCCAGAGGCTGCAAAATTGCCAGTATACTCTAGTTGGTATAGTTATCACCAGAATGTAACAAAAGACGCCTTAGTTAAAGAATGTAAGCTAGCCAAGTCTATGGGGTTTGAATCTATTATAGTAGATGATGGTTGGCAAACTTTAGATAGTAGTAGAGGCTATGCATACACAGGAGACTGGAATCCTGAACGAATTCCAGAAATGAAGGCATTTGTAAGTGCTGTACATGATTTAGATATGAAATTTATCTTATGGTATGCTGTACCATTTGTAGGAGAAAAATCTCAAGCTTATAAGCAGATGAAAGGCAAGTTTCTAGATTATTGGGAAAGCCAAGGAACTTATATTGTAGACCCAAGATTTCCTGAAGTACGCGAATTTATAATTAATACATATATAAAAGCTGTAAATGAATGGGGTTTAGACGGTTTTAAATTAGATTTTTTAGGAAGATTTAAAGCAGGAAAGGACACTAAATTGATAGCAGATGAAGGACGTGATTACGCTTCTATTAATGATGCTACAGATCGTTTAATGACAGATTTAATGACATCTTTAAGAGAAGTAAAACCTGATATTATGATTGAATTTAGGCAACCCTATACAGGCCCTGCTATGCGTAAATATGGTAATATGTTACGAGCATCAGACTGCCCTAATGTAGCTTTAATTAATAGGGTCGGGACTACCGATTTAAGACTGCTAAGTGGTAATACTGCGGTACACGCAGATATGCTTATGTGGCATTATAGAGAATCTGTTGAAGTAGCAGCATTTCAATTACTAAATGTGATGTTTTCAGTACCTCAAATTTCAGTAAGATTAGCTGATATACCACAAGAACAATTTAATATGATTCGTTTTTATACCGATTATTGGTTGAAGAATAGAAATGTTTTTTTAGACGGTGAGTTTTTGCCCTCAAACCCTCAATCCAATTACCCAAAAATTTCGGGCAGGTTTGGTAATAAAGAAATTACAGTACTGTATGGAACTTCATCTTTTTTAATAGATGATGAAGCACTTGAAAAATTAGATGTTATAAATGCAAAAATGTCTAATGAGGTGGTTTTAATTTCTAAGCAAATTGATGCAGTTTATAAGTATAAAATTAAAGATTGTCAAGGAAGCTTAATAAGTAATGGAGAAACTAAAATTAAAACGGGTGCAAATTTATTTGAAGTGCCTATCTCAGGCTTAATTTCTTTTGAAAAAATTAATAACTAATAATTGTACAAGGAACTAATTTTATAAAATGAGCATGTTAAAAAGCTTTATAACTCATGGAAATGATTAATAGCGAATTATATGGAGGCAGTTAAAAAACAATAAATATAAACACATGAAAATAAAAAACATTTTGATACAAAAAATATTATACGCTCTTGGTATATGCTTTTTTACATTTCCATCTTTATTAACTGCACAACAGTATACAATTACTTCGCCAGAAAAAAATGTTAAGCTAATTATTACAATAGATGAAGAAATTAAATATGCTATTTTAGTAAATGATACCTTGGTTATGAACGAATCAACATTATCACTAACAATCGATGATAATATTGTTTTAGGAAAAAAACCAAAAGTAATTAAAACCAAAAGACAATTTGTTAATCAAGTATTAGAGCCAGAACTTAGGGTTAAATCAAAGTTTATAAGGGATAATTTCAATGAATTATTATTATCTTTTAAAGGAAAATATGCCGTAATTTTTAGGGTTTATGATAATGGTATAGCATATCGTTTCAAAACAAGCCTCAAAAATGACATTATAGTAGTTGATGAGTCGGCGGTTTTTAATTTTGTAGGAGACAATCAGATATATTTTCCAAGAGAGAAAGAGTTTCAATCACATAATGAAAGGTTATATGAGTTTGGTAAATTAGATACACTTTCTACTAACGATTTATGTAGCTTGCCCACATTAGTAACTGCAAATAAAACTAGATTACTTATTTCAGAAACAGCACTTTTAGATTATCCAGGAATGTGGTTAACCGGAGGGGAAGAAAACACTTTACAGGCAAAATTTCCACCCTATGCTTTAGAACAGAAAGTAGATAATAGGCGTTGGACAGACGACAGAGATATTAGAGTGTCTAAGCCAGCAGATTTTATTGCTAGAACAGCAGGGAAGCGAAGTTTCCCTTGGCGTATAATTGCTATCGCAAAAAGTGATGCTGACCTAATTACAAATCAATTGAGTTACCAATTAGCAGAACCATGTAAAATAGAAAATATCTCATGGATTAAACCAGGGAAAGTAGCTTGGGATTGGTGGAACTACAATAATATCTATGATGTAGATTTTAAGGCTGGAGTTAACACTGACACATATAAATATTATATTGATTTCGCTTCTAAATATGGTATAGAATACATTATTTTAGATGAAGGCTGGTACGTGCTAGGAGACGTACTAGATATTGTGCCAGAAGTTGATGTTCAAGACATAATAAACTACGGAAAGTCTAAGAATGTGGATGTTATCTTATGGGTAACATGGAGTTCTTTAGATCAAAAATTGATAGAAGCTTTAGATGCATTTAAGGCATGGGGGGCTGTAGGTTTGAAAGTAGATTTTATGCAACGTGATGATCAATGGATGGTTAATTATTATGAACGGGTAGCAAGGGAGTGTGCCAATCGAGAATTATTAGTAGATTTTCATGGGTCGTATAAACCAGCTGGGTTAAGAAGAACGTATCCTAATGTACTTACACGAGAAGGCGTAAAAGGTGCTGAAAATAATAAATGGGCAGATTATATTACACCAGAACATAACCTTACTTTACCATTCATTAGGATGGTAGCAGGTCCTATGGATTATACACCTGGCTCTATGGTAAATGCACAAAAAAAAAATTTTGCAATACATTGGAACAGACCAATGAGTATGGGAACAAGAGCACATCAAGTTGCCATGTACACATTATTTGAAAGCCCTTTGCAAATGTTATGTGATACGCCAAGTAACTACATGAAAGAGGATGAAACTACAAAGTTTATTGCGCAAATACCAGTAGTTTGGGATGAAACACAAGTGCTCCATGCTAAAATAGGAACCTATTTAGCAGTAGCTAGAAAAAATGAAGATAAATGGTTTGTAGGAGTGATGAATAACCAAAATGAAAGAACTTTAAGCATTGATTTTTCTTTTTTGGAAGAAGGGAATTATACCGTTCAAATATTTAAAGACGGTATTAATGCTGATAGATATGCCAGTGATTATAAACTAGAAACTAAACAAATAACAAGTAAGGATGTTATAGAAGCTCAACTTGCACCTGGAGGAGGTTGGTCTGCAATAATTTCAATTAATAACTAAATAATGATACTAAAATTAAAAACCTATAAAGATTTTGCTCTAAAAGGTCTATTGCTTTTACTTTTTATTACTACTTCTTGTGCTAACAAAAAAGAAGAGATAAAGGATTTAAAGAAACAGCCTAATATTTTATGGATTTTTCTAGAAGATACAGCTCCGCTTTTAAGCAGTTATGGAGAAACTCTTATTTCTACACCTAATATTGATAGTTTAGCGCAACATGGTGTTTTGTTTACTAATGTTTTTATGCCTGCACCAGTTTGTTCTGCAAGTCGTTCAAGTATTATAACTGGCGTTATGTCTACCACTACAGGAACACATAATCATCATAGTTCAAGAACAAAAGAATCTGCTATATATTTACCAGATAGCTTGGAAACTATACCAGAACTATTTAAAAAAGAGGGATACTTTACATTCAATAATGGTAAGGATGATTATAATTTTGTTTATAACCGTAGAGATTTATATAGTCAAGATTATAAATTACATCCTTTATATGGTAAAAGTGGAGTAAGATTAGATTTAGCATCTTTAAAAGGAAAAGAGCCTTTCTTTGGACAAATACAAATGTATGGAGGGAAAGAAATATTCTCTTCAACATTTAAAGATAGAGTAAAAACACCAGTTGATAGATCAAAGATCGTATTACCCCCTTATTTACCTTATCATCCTGCAATAATAGAGGAATATGCAAATCATTTAGATGCGATTCAAATAACTGATGAAAAAGTTGGAGGTATTATAAAGAAATTAAGAGATAATGATTTGCTAGAAAACACGATAGTATTCTTTTTCTCAGATCATGGTATGCGAATGACACGGAATAAACAGTTTTTATATGATGGAGGTTTGCATGTACCGTTAATAATTGCAGACTTCTCCAAGACTATTAAAAAACTTAGACCAGAAACTACAAATATTGATTTGGTAAGTGGATTAGATATTGGAATTAGCTCTTTGGCTTTAGCTAATATTTCGATACCAAATTACATGGAAGGAAAAAACATATTTGATGATGCATTTAAAAGAGACTATGTTATTTCAACACGCGATCGTTGTGACTTTACAATAGACCGTATAAGGTCTGTACGTTCGAAAGACTATAAATACATCCGTAACTTTTTAGTCGATAGACCATATACTCAACCCACTTATATGGATTTTGATGGAGTTGAATTTGTAAAAGCAATGCATCAATTACATGCAGATAATAAATTAAATATTATACAAGATCGATTCATGTCCGATGATCGTCCATCTGAAGAATTATACAACCTAAAAAAGGATCCTTTTGAATTGAATAATCTTGCTGCAAACCCTGAATATGATAAAGTATTAATGGAGTACGCAGACGTATTAGAAAAGTGGATTGCAAAAACAGACGATAAGGGGCAATATCCAGAAGATGATAATAATTTAAAATTAATGTTAGGGATTTGGGGTAAACATGCTGTTAATCCTGAGTATGATATATTAAGAGAAAAATATCCAGATTTAGAAGGAGCCTTAGTTTTTCTTAAGAAGGCTTCGTCAAAATTTATAGATTCTACTTATTCTGAAGCACCATTACCAGATATGAGAAAGTATAAAGACACGTTATAGTAAACTTAAATTAAGGTTTAGTTTATATTTTTTGAGTTAGTTTTTTAGTAAATTCTCCTATTCAATTTATTTGAACAGGAGAATTTTCTTTTTATATGTGAGTAAATATATATTTATAGCAAATAAAGGTTATAATAAGCTTGAAAGAGATATAAAAGAAGTTAGAAAAACTATTCTATAAATAAGCCTTAGAAAAGCAGTCCATCTTCAGTCTCTACTTTTTTATAAAAATTAACACAAAAAATAAATTTTAACTAGCGTGGTTGAATGTAATTAAGGAAAGTGTTTTATTCCTAATAATTATTTCATTTTTTTAAAGCTTATGCAAAACACCCCCCTCATTATCCAAAAATGGCACATATAGAATTCAGTTAAAAACTCTTCTTTTGAAAAGAATAATTTACAACAGGGTTAATGAAAAACTTTTTTTACTGTATTAGAATGATTTTAATAATTTTAATGATCTTAAATTTTGGATGCATTGATAATGAAAATGTACAAAGGAAAAAAGAAACAATAAGTTTAGATAATATTGAAACAACTTCAGAATGGTTGAATTTAAATGTAGATGAGGTTTTCTTATCAGATAGTTTAAATATATGGGTGCCAACTGGTAATTTTGAAACATCATCTTTAATAAGGGTTCCAAGGTTTCCGCGCAAATTTTCTGAGGATGAATTAAAAGAAAACGAAGCACTAAAAGATTTTCAAATTACAAACCTACCTGAAGCAAGTGTATTAGAACTCACTGCGATTAAAAACGAACAAATATCGGCGCAAATAGCATTAGGTTCAAAAAAAGATATTTCTGAAGTCAAGATAAATATTAGCAATTTAAAAGCTTCTAATGGAAAAGTAATTAGCAAAGAAAATTTTCAAATAAGATATGTTAAATATGTTCCTATACAACGAGCTAGAAGTGAGTATGATTGGTCCCCAAAGTTGGAGACCATCATAGGAGAAGGAGTTTCAGGAAATATGGCTCCAAACATTGTTGGAGATCCTTTGTTAGAATTAAAATCAATTAACATTCCTGCTTATAGAGCACAACCTGTTTGGATAACTTTTAAGGTGCCTAAAAGCACTGCTTCAGGAGTATACGAAGGTAATATTACAATTAGTTCTAAACCATATAATGATGTTGTATATAAGGTAAGATTAAATGTTCAAAAAGAAGAATTGCCAGAACCGAAAGACTTTAAGTTTCATTTAGATTTATGGTTAAACCCTAGTGCTATTGCTGATTATTATAATTTAGAGCATTGGTCTGAGTCACATTGGGAGATGATTTCTAAATATTTAAAAGACTATGCATCAAGAGGAGGGAAGAATTTGGCAACAACTATAACACACGAGCCTTGGCTTAAACCTTGGATAAGCAATTCAACACGTTCACAAATCGCTTTTGGATATCGTAGTATGGTACAATGGACTTTAAATGAAAAAGGAGAATGGGAATTTGATTATGATGTTTTTGACAGATATGTGAGTATGGCTACACAAATAGGAATTGATGAAGCTATTAATGCTTTTTCTATGGCACCATTTAAAGAAACTAAACAAAAATTGTATTATTTTGATAAAAAATCTAATGCGGTTAAAAGTTTAGAATTAAGTATACATGACGCAACGTATAAAGATATTTGGACAAAGTTCCTTATAAGTTTCAAAGAGCATTTGTCTGCCAAAGATTTAATTAAACGTACTTTTTTAGGTTTTGATGAGAAAGTTGAAAAAGACATGCGAATTTTACAAAATATTATTAAAAATGCTGCTCCTGAATTTTTAGATAAAATTGTTATTGCTGGACATCCTGAAGATGGCGAATATGCAAAAAACCTGTCTATATCATATATGTTTTTTCCAGGGCAACCTTTAGAGAAAGATACCGTTACATCTGTTTTACCTACTATTGAAAGCAGAAAAAGCAATAATAGACGAACAACTTTTTATTTGTGTGCAGAACCTGCTCATCCTAATGCGTTAACATATTCGCCAGCAATTGAATCCCAATTGATACCGTGGCTAGCTTTAAAATATAATACCGATGGGTATTTGAGATGGTCATATAATAACTGGACAGCAGACCCTTTTAAGAACCCAGTATTTAGGCACAATCAAGGTGATGATTATTATATTTATCCAGGTAAGAAAGGACCAATATCATCTATTCGATGGGAATTATTAAAAGAAGGGATTGAAGATTATGAATTATTCAGGATAGTTAAGGAAAGAAAAAATATATCTAATGATGATCTTAATAAGGCTATAGAAATCGCTACTAGAAATCAAGATGGTAGGTATAAAAGTTCAGAAGATTTTATTAAGGTTAAAGAAATAATATTATCTAATCAAACTGAATAAATAAGGTTTGTATTTTTTAATTACGAAATTACCCACTCAGTTTTCCGAATATAGAACCATAGCTATATAACATTAATATTAATATTGCCATTGTAATATATTAATGTTTAATCATGGAAAATAAATGTCAAGCTTTTTCAAATTATAGATTGTTGCTTATACTGCTATTTAACTTGTTTTATTACATACCTCTAGCTCAAACAATTCAAGGTTCATTCGAATCAAAATTTAAACGCTATCAAAAGAACGAAAGTTTTTCAGGAGCTCAATCTCAAAATTGGAATACGATAGCATGGAAAGGAGATCGAATTCATAAACAAATATTATTATGGAGTAATTCAAATGTAAATGGGCTTAGTTACAATATTAGTAATTTAACTAATGGAGGAAACCAAATTGCTGCCTCCAACATTAAATTGCGTTTTGGAAAATATATTAAGGGAGATCCAGACCCTAAAACTTGTTCGTCTTACCCAACACATCCAACGTCAGTTGAAGTTATTGATGCACTTTCAGACGAAACAATAACGTCATTGTTATCTACTGATCCTTTAAAATTATGGATTACAATTGATGTTCCAACCACAACGATAGCAGGAGTATATGAAGGAACTATTACGGTAAATGGAGGAATTTCTCCAATAATATTTAACATTCAGGTGAATGTGGTTAATTACACTTTACCAACTGTTGATAACTGGAGTTTTCATTTGGATTTATGGCAATTCCCCGTTAGAATTCTTAACCATTATAACAATGCTAATCCAAGCAATACTATAGCACTTTGGTCTGATGAACATTTTGCATTATTTGAACCAGGATATAGATTGTTAGCAAATATGGGGCAAAAAGCTATTACAGCTCATATAAAAGAAAACGCTCTTGGAATGCCAACAATGATAAAATGGATAAAGAAAATTGATGGTACTTGGGAGTATGATTTTACAGCTTTTGATAAATATGTAACTGCATTAATGTCTTGGGGGATAGATAAACAAATAAATTGTTTTTCTCCTGTAGGATGGAACGAAACAGTAATCCCGTATTGGAATGAAGCAACAAATTCGCAAATTAGTTTAAGTGCTACATTAGGATCAACAGCGTATAATACAAGATGGAATCACTTTTTTACAGCGTTTAAAACTCATCTAGATTCTAAAGGGTGGTTTAATAAAGCAGTGTTGTATTTAGATGAAGTTGAGCAAAGTAAATTAAATAATGTTCTTGATGTCATACAGAATAATAACAGTACATGGAAAACTGGAATAGCACATACTAGTACATTAAGTGGGTCTAATAGTAGTAAATTATACGATGCTTCCGGAATTTTAGGAACAACATCTACAATAGGTAGGTCTGGTAAAATAACAACGTTTTATACGAGTTGCACTCAGGTGGCACCAAATAGTTATGTAACACCAAAAACGAGTTTAGCTGAAATGACTTGGATGGGGTGGCATGCTTCAAAAGAAGGGTTAAATGGCTATTTGAGATGGGCATATGATAATTGGAGTCTTTCCGACCCTTTTGATGCTAGAGACGGAGCTCATACCGCAGGCGATTTTGCAATGGTATATAGAAATTCAAATAACAATCCTACAAAATACTTACCTAGTTTGCGTTTAATATTACTAAGAGAAGGGATTCAAGATTTTGAGAAATTAAAGATTTTAAAAACAACTTTAGAAAACGCATCAGATGATTATAGTCAACAATTGTTAGATGATTTTAACAATAAAATATCTTCATTTGACTCAAACAGTGGTATTAATGCTGATGTATTAGTAAAAGAAGGTCAAAAAATGATTAATGAGTTAACACTAGGTACGTTCTCATATTGTAAAGTAAATGGAGGTGCAGATAGTAATTATTACTTAAAAACGGTATCAACAACAGGCGGAATTACCAATTTAAACTTTTCTACATCACAATACCCTAATACAGGGTACGAATACCATACAGGAACAAAGTTAAGTGTTTTACCAGGAGGTAGTTTTTCTTTTGCATTACAAAACTCATCTGCATCAAATTGTGCAAGAACTACAGTTTGGATTGATTGGAATGATGATGAAGATTTTGATGATCTAGGTGAGTTAGTTTTTACAGGAGGTGCTGCAAATTCATGCAATAATATACTAAACTATAATATACCTGTAACCGTACCTTATAATAGTTTTTGGGGAGAAAAAAGAATAAGAATTCAAGTTAAAAAATCAGATTTAGGAGACCCAACATCTTGTGGAATAATAGATAAAACTGGTACAACAGATTTTATTCTTGAAGTATTAGATCCTTTTTGTACAGTGACTGGCACAGGAAGTTATAATGTAGCTGGCGTAACTACATCAGGAGGTACTAAAAACATTAACCTTATAGGAGCAGGATTTGGTACTAACAATTATGCGAGCATAAGTCAAATTTTAAAAATTGACAAAGGGTCTACTTTTAATTTATCTGTAACCAATGGTAACGGTTGGTCTAGATCTATAGTATGGATAGATTGGAATGGCGATAACGATTTTGACGATTTAGGAGAGCGCTTACAGCCTTTAAGCCCAGAAAAAGTGTCAGACGCAACTATAACTTATAATATGGATATTAATGTTCCTTTGGATGCCATTGTTGGCTTTTTTAAAATGAGGATAGTATCAGGAGATGCTTGGACTTACGAAGATTCTAAAATCCCAAATACTCCTTGCGGCATACCAACATCAGACGGTACACTTGAGAATTCTGCAATTAAAGATTTTGTAATTGATACAACAACAGGATCACTAAGTCTTAATAATATTGATACTGAAGGTTCGATGAAAATCTTTCCAAACCCATTAAAAAAAAATAAACTTACTGTAAGCTTAGCAAAGATAAAAGGCGAGCAAGTTAATTTCGTTTTATACAATATTAGCGGACAAGCTGTTTATAAAGCTAACTATAACAGTTTTAACTCTTCTGAAAGTATGTTTCTGTCGAAAGGGTTAGCAAATGGGCTTTATATTATGAAAACTACATTGCAATCGGGAACTAGATACTCTAAAATAATGATAGCTAGATAATAACATTGATTGTTAGTGAAAAGCTCTATGCATAAAGCAAATCATTAACCAAAGCTTAAAAAATAGAAGCAAAATAAACCTTTAGAAAAGAGTATTTATATTAACTGTATTATAGCCCAAAAAAAGAAAGTACCTCAGAAATAGTGAATAGAAAGTAGCTTTATAAGTTAAAATAAGCATTCAAAAAATTAAAAATTTTCAACGAAATAGTTTTATCTTATGTTTTATTTTGAAAAACTTAAAGATTAATAATAATATTTAAAAGCTTGAAAGGAATATTAAAATATTGTTTTGTTATTATTTCCTTAGTGTGGCATGCCCGAAGCCAAGATCAATTTAATCATATAAACCAAGACCAAGGACTATCAAATAGTAGGATTACAAGTATTGTTCAAGATAGTTTAGGGTTTATATGGATTGGTACAAAGAATGGATTGAATAGGTATGATGGGACATCAATTGTCATTTTTAATGAAAAAACAAGTGATATAAGTTCTAACGATATTTCAGCGTTAAAAATTGATAGCCAAGGGAATTTGTGGGTTGGTACAATAGGCGGTGGCATTAGCATATACAACCCAAAAAAGAATAGCTTTAAAAATTACAGGCACATACCTAATAATATAAGTTCTATATCATCTGATGATGTTCATGTTATTATTGAAGATATAAAGGGTAGAATTTGGATAGGTACTGAAAATGGATTAAATCTTTTTGATAAGACAACTAATACTTTTAAATCATATTTGTATCAAGTCAATAACCCTTCTTCTTTAAGCAATAATAGTGTTTGGAGTATTTTTGAAGGAAAGGAAGATACTTTCTGGATTGGGACATATGGTGGAGGTTTAAACAAGTTTGATTTTAAGACAGAAAAATTTACACGATTTAACTTAAATAATAAAAATGATTTTGAATTTATAAACTCAATTACTTCAATAAATGATACAGAGTTATTAATAGGAACTAATGGTAATGGATTGTTAAAATTTAACTTGTTAAATAATACATTATCTAACTTTTTAGATAAAACTAGATATGAAAAAGTATCTATTATTAGAACGATTTATAAAGAAAATAATGCTAATTTTTGGGCAGGTACAGATGGAGAAGGCGTACTTAAGATTCAAATAACTTCCAATAATAAATTGATTGTTAATCAGTATAAGCATGATAATAGATTACAAGCATCATTAGCAAACAATACCGTTAATACTATTTTTGAAGATAACCAATCAAATATTTGGATTGGAACAGCCTGGAAAGGCTTAAACATACTTGAAAAAAAAGCTGACAATGTTAGGTTTTTATATAGCGATGGAAAAGGTTATGATATATCCCCAATACTATCAATTTATAAGGAGTCAGATGAGCTTTGGATGGGTACAGATGGTAAGGGTTTAAGCGTTTATAATATTAACAATAAGAAACTTAAATTTTATAACAAAGAAAATGATTCATCCATAGGAGGAGATTTTATTCAATGTATAACACCTACAACTAACAATCAATATTGGGTAGGGACGTTTGCAAAAGGAATTGTTTTATTAGATTCTAACAAGAAAAAAGTGAAGCAATATAAAAGAGAAGCAAACAATGATCTTTCGCTGCCATATAATGACGTTAGGTCAATCATAGAATTGCCCTCTAAAGATATTTGGGTTGGTACTTGGGGAGGAGGCTTGAGCTATTTTAATAATCAAGAACAAAAGTTTACAAATTTCAGATATAATAAAGATAACCCAAACTCAATACCAAGCGACAATGTTTTATCCATTTTGTTAAATAATGATGAAACATTATGGCTTGCAACATTTGGAGGAGGTTTAAGTTTTTTTGATTCTAAAACCAGCCAGTTTGTTAATTATCAGTCAAATAAAGATAATTCAAAATCTATAGCAAGTAATTATATTTTCAACTTTATTAAAGATGATAATGGGAATTTATGGATAGGAACTAAAGAGGGGTTAAGTTTTTTTAATATTAAAAGTAAAACATTTAAAAATTTTAATGTTGGTAATGTTTTAAATAGTAACGCAGTAGTTGGATTAATTCAAGATAATGAAAAAAATATTTGGTTAAGTACTAGAGATGGTATTTATAAGTATGATATAAATTTAGAACGAATTGAAGCCTTTCCAATTAAGGAAAGAGAATTTCATATAGCTTCTGTTTTTAAAGATAAAGAAGGGGTATTGTATTTTGGAGGAAGTAGAGGTATAGTATCTTTTAACCCAGAGAATATTAATAAATATAATACTCATTATCCAGTAGTTTTTACTGATTTTGAATTATTAGATAAAAGCGCTCATAATATAAAAAGCGCTATTAAAAATCATATTTCATATCAAGATAGTATAACATTACCCTATAATCAAAGAATATTTACTTTCAACTTTTCATCGCTTAAACTTCCTTTTTCTAATAAAACTCAGTTTGCTGTAAAAATGGAAGGTTTTGAAGATAAATGGCGAGAAATAGGTTCTCAAAACGCAACAACATATACAAATTTATCGGTTGGAGAATATTTGTTTAACGTAAAAAGTAAAACAGATGATGGCAAGTGGAACGAAAATAGTGTAGCTAAAGTATACATAAGCATATTACCACCATATTGGAGAACATGGTGGGCATATACTTTATATTTTATATTAGCAATTATAGGTTTAGCATTGTTTCAACGTTACTATTTGAGATGGGCACAGATGAAAAATAAGTTGGCATTAGAGCAATTACAACGAGAGCACGAAGATAAATTACATAAAGCCAAGCAGCGTTTTTTCACAAACATATCTCACGAAATAAGAACACCTTTAACACTAATATTAGGACCTCTAAATAGTCTGTTAAAAAATGATTTAGGTGTAAGTAAAAACAACCAGCTTTCTACAATTAAAAGTAATGCTAATAGGCTTTTACATTTGGTAAATGAATTGTTGAATTTTAGAAAACTGGAAGAGGGGAGAGTTAAACTACAAGTAACTCAAAGCAATATAGTAGATTTTACCAATGAAATATTTTTGAATTTTTCACAACAGGCAATAATTAAGAATATTGATTATCAGTTTAAAAGAACAGATAGAGAAATTATGGCTTGGTTTGATAAAATTCAGATGGAAAAAGTAATTTTCAATTTGTTATCTAATGCTTTTAAGTTTAGTAAAGAAGGCGACCAAATAAAAGTTAAAGTAAAAAAAGATGCTAATTTTGTTAATATAACGGTAAGTGATTCGGGTCAAGGTATTGAAAAAGACAAACTGCAAAATATTTTTGAAAGATTTTACCAAAAAGAAGACAATACTCATCAAGCCAAAGGGTTTGGAATTGGGCTTTCAATAGCTAAAGATATTATAGAGTTGCATTCTGGTAAAATAGAAGTAAATAGTAAATTAGGTAAAGGTAGCGTGTTTACAATTACGTTGTCTTTAGGTTGCTCACATTTTAAAGAATCCGAAATAATTACAGGTGCACATGGAGATGAAAACATTGAAAACTATATAGCTGACCAAAGTGATGTTGACGTAAGTGAATTAGCGAAAAATGAATCTAAATCCTCAGTTTTACTAATAGAAGATAACTCGAATTTAAGAGATTATTTAAAAGAAATTTTATCAAAATCTTATTTGGTAATTGAAGCTGTAAATGGAAAAGAAGGGTTTGAAATGGCTGTTGAGTTTATTCCAGATATAGTTATAAGTGATATTATGATGCCCGTTATGGATGGAGTAGTTTTTTGTGCAGAATTGAAAAAGGATATCAGAACCAGTCATATTCCAGTAATATTGCTTACGGCAAGAACTCTTATCTCTGATAAAATTGAAGGTTTAGAAACTGGAGCTGATGATTATTTAACTAAACCATTTAATGAAGCGATTTTAAAAACAAGAATTAAAAACCTTTTGGACAATAGAAAACTGTTGCGAGAACGATATTTAAAAGAAGGATTATTACGACCTAAAAATGTGAAACTGAATTCACCAGATGAAGAATTTTTATCAAAACTGGTAGGTATTATTGAAGATAATATTGCTGAGTCTGAATTTAATGTCGATCAATTAGCCAAAGATATAGGTATGAGCCACTCGAATGTTTATAAAAAAATTAAGGCATTAACAGGTATGACCATAATTGGCTTTGTAAGAGATTTTCGTTTACAACGTGCTGCACAATTATTAAAAGAACAACAAAAAATATCGATAACAGATGTTTGCTTTAAAGTAGGTTATACCGATAGAAGACACTTTAGCCAAGAATTTAAAAAGAAGTTTGGCAAAAGCCCTTCACTTTATATCAAAGACTATAGTTAGACTAGCCTCATACTATACATCATTATTCCCTTTTTATTCATAATTTTTTTACTACCTAATCATTAAAAGCTAAGCTTCGTATTAAAAATACTTAGGTTTCTGGGTAAGAATTCACCAAATACTGCACATTACGAAAACACCATCCTTAATATATGAATTCTTAACACGTCTTTTTTTTCTATCTCCTATAATTTAGACCTAAGCTAAAAAGATACTGTGTTCTTTTTAAAAGATTAGGTGTCAGCTTTCTAACTCATAAACAATTAAAAACATAATTATGAAAAAAAACAAACTTAAACTTTTAATGTCATTACTTGTTTTAAGTGTGATGCTATTTTATTCCTGTGAGGAAGATGACCTTGCTACTATTTCTTTAAATGAAATAGTATTAAGCGAATCTGCTTTGCAGTTAAGTATTGATGAAGTAAAGCCAATTATTGTTACACCTTCTCCAAACGCAACCACAGAGAAAGTGACTTGGTCGTCAAGTAACGAACAAGTAGCAGTAATTCAATTTAATGAAAATGGATTGGTAGCCGGTGTAAAAGGTATTAGTCTAGGGGAAGCAATATTGACGGCTCAAAACGCAAATGGTAATATTACTAACACAGTAACCATAAATGTGATTATAAAAATAGAAAGTATAGCCTTAGAAGAAATAGTATCAGCTGACCCATCACAAACATCTTACAATGTGGTTTTTTTTCCAGAAAATGCAACTATTAAAACAGTAACATGGTCTTCAAGTGATCCATCTGTAATTTCGGTTGATGAAAATGGAGTAGTAGCAGCTGTGTCTCCAGGAGTAGCTGTTATTACAGCAACTACAGATCAAGGCCAAAAAACAGCAGTAGTCCAATTAGCTGCTAGTGGAGACCCAGCTATTCTTGGGTTACAATATTGTTCAATATCTGGAACTGGAGGATATAATGCAGATACGATTGATACAACTGGTGCAGAAGGAGATATTAGTTATACTGGATCTCAGCCTGCTAATAATTATGAGTTAGTATCTGAAACACTTATTGTTGCAACAGAATCTCAATTCTCTATCTCTTTAACGCAATCAAATAACTGGTCAAAATCAAAGATATGGATAGATTGGAATGGAGACAAAGACTTTGAGGATACTGGAGAATTGGTAGCTGAATTTGGTTTAGATGCTCAATTAAATGATGGTCCTTTTAGTGCTAATATAAGTGTTCCAGTAGATGCTGTTATTGGTAGTTCCCGAATGCGTGTACAAATTTTAGATGCTTGGACAGATTATGGTCTATGTGGAGATGTAGCAAATCAAACTACTAAAGATTTTAATGTGGAAATATTAGGTGTTTCCTACTGTAGTATTTCTGGAACAGGCGGATATAATGCCGATACAGTAACTACAACAGAAGCAGATAATAATTTAAACTATTCAGGAAGTCAGCCAAATGGTAATTATGAGTTTTTTACAGAGCAAACACTTGGAGTCACAACAGGGAGTTCATTCACTTTAGAACTTACACAATCAAATAACTGGTCAAAATCAAAAGTATGGATAGATTGGAATGGTGATGGCGATTTTGAAGATACGGGAGAATTAGTGATTGAATTTGGTTTAGATGCGCAATTAAATGATGGTCCTTTTAGTCAATCTATAACAGTGCCAAATGATGCAGTAGCTGGAAGTACAAGAATGCGTATACAAACGCTAGATGCATGGGTAGACCATGGTCTTTGTGGAGATATTGCAAATCAGACAACTAAAGATTTTAAATTATCAGTATTCTAAAGCTTAAGTAGAGGAGGCTGTAATAAGTTTGAAGCTCTCTGACATACAATAGCTAAGACTATATCTAAAATATTATAAACTATATAACTAATTAAGTAAAATATATTATGAAACAAAAATTAAGCATATTACTGCTGTTTTTATTAATAACATCGATTTCGTTTGCTCAACAAACAATAACAGGAATAGTAACAGCTAGCGATAATCAACCTTTGCCAGGAGTAACAATACTTTTAAAGGGAACTACAACAGGCACAACAACAGATTTTGATGGAAAGTACTCTATTAATGCTCCTCTAGAAGGTGTACTAACTTTTAGTTATGTGGGTTTTGTTACACAAGAGGTTTTTATTAATAATAAAGCAGTATTAAATATTCAATTACAAGAAGACATCTCAAAATTAGATGAAGTAGTTGTTGTTGGTTATGGTACGCAGAAAAAAAGTGATATAACAGGAGCAGTGGTATCTGTTAAAGTAGATGAACTAAACAGTATTCCTTTGGCTAGAGCAGATGAGGTTTTACAGGGGCAAGTAGCTGGTGTTCAAATTAATAATAATGATGCTTCGCCAAACTCCAATGTGTCTATTAGAATTAGAGGAGTAAGTTCAATTAATGGCGGAAGTAATCCATTAATTATAGTAGATGGAACACAAGGAGCAAGCCTAAGCGATATTCACCCAAATGATATTAAATCTATGGAAGTACTAAAAGATGCTTCTGCAACTGCAATTTATGGCTCAAGAGGAGCTGCTGGAGTTATTTTGATAACGACTAAAAAAGGGAGGTTAGAAAAACCAACACTTACTTATAATGGTTATACAACACTGCATGATGTTCGTGAAAAATTAGACTTCATGGATGGCTCTCAATATGCTCAATATATAAATAGAAATAGATTGGCTAGAGGTTTAGCTGAAGTTTTTTCTTCAACACAATTATCAGAGCTCGCTGCTAATAGAGGAACAGATTGGCAGGACGAAATTTTTAGAACAGGAGTTACTCAAAATCATCACATAACTATTGGAGGAGGAACAGAAAATGTGAATTATAATATAACTGGAGATTTTATTGAAACCAAGGGTATTATTATTGGATCCAGATATAAAAAGTTTTCAGTACGCTCTAATATCGGTTTAAGCCTTAGTGATAAATTAAAGATGAATTTAAATTCATTTACTAACCTTTCTAAAGATAATCCTACTGTTTTAAATACTAGAGATGCTTTTGGAAGCCCAGTTTATGCAGCCCTTTTGTTTTCACCAACAAAACCAATATTTGAAGCAGATGGTACATATTCTCAACCAGGTGGAGGCGTTGGACCAAATACAGAATATAATCCTGTAGCATTAGCATTAGAGCCCATTAGAGATAACTATTCAAACACAATCTTGTTGAACCCTTCAGTTGAATATAAACTTTTTGATTTTTTAACTGCTACGGTAAGCGCTTCATATCAATTAAATGATTGGGAAGGTAATTTTTACTATAACGAAAAAACAATAAATGGAAACGAATCCGATAGACAAGCTAGCATAAGTGATAGTAAATGGCGTCGCTTCCAAAACACCAATATTTTAACATATAATCAAGTATTTAACGAGAAACATGATGTAAAACTAACAGCAGTATATGAGCAGCAATCTGACAAAAACAATAGTAATTTTGCGAGCGGGAAAGGTTTTTTAACAAATTCTGTTTTATATAATAATTTAGAATTAGGATCAGAGTCTACTAAACCTAGTTCTTGGAAAAGTACTTCAGCCTTAGAGTCTTATATGGGGCGTTTAAATTACGCTTATAATAATCGATATTCTATAACATTAACGTATCGCGCTGACCATTCATCTGTATTTGCCAAAAACAACAAATGGGGATATTTTCCATCAGCAGGATTTGCGTGGAACATATCAAATGAGAAATTTTTAGAAGACTCAAATGTTATTAGTAATTTAAAATTGAGAGGCTCCTATGGTGAAGTAGGAAACCAAGCTATAGGGCCATACCAATCTTTAGATCAATTAAGATCAGGATCGAATGTGTCATTTAATGGAGGTGTTCTTGCTACAGGTCTTAGCCTTTCAACACAGGCTGGGAATCCAGATTTAAAATGGGAAACCACAGAGCAGTTGAATGTTGGTTTAGATTTAAGCATGTTTAATGGTAGGTTATCTCTATCTGCTGACTACTACAAAAAAAATACTACCGATCTTTTGCTAGGAAGAAGCTTACCTCTGGCTTCAGGGTTTGAATCTCAACTGGTAAATGCAGGTGAAGTTGAAAACAAAGGGTTTGAAATTTCTTTATCAGCAAAACCTATTGTAAAAAATGATTTTAAATGGGATACTAATGTCATTTTTACAAAAAACGATAATGAAGTTGTAGCATTAAATAGTGGAGAAACAGAATTATCTGTTGGAGGAGCAGGTACTCCAGGATTTTCTGATGCACTTTGGTTAGAAGTAGGACAACCAATAGGATTGATTAGAGGATACGAATATGATGGCGTATGGAAAAGTGATGAAGCTATTTTAGCAGCTGCCTATGGTGTTACACCAGGGTCTCCTAAATATGTAGACCAAAACAATGATGGTATTATAGGGAGTGATGATGTAGTAAATATAGCAAAGGCTTTACCAGATTATACGTTTAGTTGGAATAATACATTTACCTATAAAAATCTAAGTCTAAATGTGCTTGTTATTGGTGTACAAGGAAATGAAATTTTAAATATAGGACGTTTTTTAACTGAAGGTGGAAATGATGGCTTAAGTACGGCTTTGTTAAATAGATGGACGCCTATAAACGAAAATACAAACGTTCCAGGACATAACATATTAGGTAATCAACGCAATTCTAGTCGTTGGGTAGAAGATGGATCTTATGTAAGAGTTAAAAACATCACTTTAGGATATAACTTACCAAATAAAATAGCTGAAACCTTAAATATAAGCGCAGCAAAAATTTATTTTACAGGAACCAACTTAATTACATTTACAGACTATACAGGTTATGATCCAGAATCTAATAATTCTGGAGGAGCTGATACTTTTGCAGGAGTTGATACTGCCTCTTATCCTTCTCAAAGGAAGTTTACTCTAGGTTTAGATATAAAATTTTAAGAATGAAAAAGAAAAACATTACCAATATGAAAAACACAATTATAGTTTTAGCAATCATGTTAAGTATAACTTTATTTGGAGGTTGTGCTGATGTAGCATTTGAAGAAAACCCACCATCGTTGTTAAGTCCTAATACTTTTTTTACAACTGAAAGTGAATTTGAAGCGGCTTTAGTAGGCACTTTTAGACCTTTATATAGTGATTGGAGTGCTTATGATTATGGATATGATATACTTTTATCTCAAGGAGGAGAGGATGTAAGGTCTGATGCTGATATTTTTAAAAACCTAGATAGACTAAACCCAAATGACAATGAAGAGCTAACTAGAGGGTTTTGGAGGAAACATTATCAATGTATAGCTAATGCCAATACTATTATAGGAAATTTAAAAAATGCTACTGAGATTTCTGATGAAAAATTGGCTGAATTAGGAGGTCAGGCTAAATTCCTTAGAGCATTGGCGTTTTTTAATTTAGTACGGTTTTTTGGAGAAGTACAGCTTACCACATTTGAAAATCAAAATGATGTTGAAAATTTAAAACAAGCTACAATAGAAGAAATTTACACTTCTATTGTAAATGATTTAAAAGATGCAGAAACTGGATTGCCTGTTTCTTTTGCCGATAAAGGCAGGCCAACACAAGGAGCAGCTAAAACATTGTTGGCTAAAGTATATTTAACCATGGCTGGTTGGCCATTAGAAGACACAGCTAAATATACTGATGCTAGAGATAAAGCTGCTGAAATTATGGGAGGAATATATAGTTTAGAGCCAAACTTTGCAGATTTATGGACTCAAGGTAAAAAGCTAACAACTCCAGAATTCATATTTACATTTTACGGTTCTACAGAACAAGAAGGTGTATATGGGAGTCATATGCATCACGCTACAAGACATTGGGGAAATGGAGAAGGTGGTTGGGGAGATTACTTTAGTGAAGAACGATTTTTTAATGCATTTCCTGATGGTACAAGAAAGGATGCATCATTTACAACCGTATTTTCTGATGGAACGTCATATATAGACGCAGGAGTGCAACCTCACATTGCCAAATATCGGGATGCAGGAAATGGAAAAGATAATCCGCCGGGATCAAACGTTAATGGAGAAGGGTTTAGACCTATATTACGTTATGCAGATGTTTTATTAGTATATGCTGAAGCGGCTAATATGGCAGAAGGAGGTCCTTCACAAGCAGCATATGATGCTATAAATGCAGTTCGTCAAAGAGCTGGCTTAACAAACTTATCTTCAGGTATGTCACAAAGTGATTTTGATAAAGCAGTTTTAGATGAAAGAAATTGGGAATTGGCTTTTGAAGGAAACCGTTGGCATGATTTGGTTAGAAGAAAAATGGTTGTTGAAGTAAATCAAGACGAACATCCTAATGTTAGTGAAACCAATAGGTTGTTACCCAAACCTGGAGCTCAACTAATACCAGGGGTTTTAGACCAAAACCCTGGATATTAATTAGTGTTGCTTAGTTTTAGTTGAATTAGTAATAAGGGTTACTGTTATTTTAAGTGACCCTTTTACTTTATATAAATTTAACTAGAATCAGATATTAAATTCTTTACCCTTTAAATAGACCTTTTCTATTTGATGATTTCCAAAAGAGTAAGGAATAAATCCATAAGAATTAATAGGTTCAGTCACTATTAAATTAGCTTGTTTGCCAATAGATATTGTACCAACTTCTTTTTCTAATCCCATGGCATAAGCGCCATTAATAGTGGCTGCGTTAATTGCTTCTTCAGGTGTCATTTTCATTTTGATACAAGCTGTAGAAATTACAAAATTCATATTTCCTGAAGGTGTAGAACCTGGGTTATAATCGGTTGCTAAAGCTAAAGGAAGTCCGGCATCTATCATTTTTCGAGCAGGGGTATATGGAATGCTTAAAAAATACGAACAGCTTGGTAATGCCACAGGCATAGTATTAGTATTTTGAAGCGCAGCGATATCTTCATCTCGCATCTCTTCTAAATGATCTACAGATAAAGCACCGTGTTTTATACCTGCTTGTACACCTCCAATGGCTGTAAATTGATTGACATGTATTTTAGGAGTAAGTCCATGTTTTTTTCCTGCTTCTAAAATAAGCTCAGTATCTTCAACGGAAAAGTACCCTGTTTCACAAAATATATCGATGTATTCTGCTAATTTTTCTTCTGAAATTTTTGGTAAAACATCATCAATAAGCATTTGTAAATAATCAGCTTTATTGTTTTTGTAATTTGCAGGAACAGCATGAGCACCTAAAAAAGTGGCTTTTATTTCAATAGGATAGTTTTTTTTAAGACGTTTTATAACACGAAGCATTTTTAATTCTGCTTTTTCAGTTAGTCCATACCCAGATTTAATTTCAACGGCCCCTGTACCTAGTTTTATTATTTCTTCTAACCGAAGTTTACTTTGCTCATATAAATCATCTTCTGAGGTTTCCTGTAACTTCTTTGCTGAATTTAAAATTCCACCTCCATTATTGGCAATTTCTTTATACGATAAACCATTTATTCTGTCAACAAATTCGCTTTCTCTGTTTCCAGCATAAACAATATGTGTATGCGAATCACACCACGATGGGAGCACCATTTTTCCGGTAGCGTCAATGACTTCTGAGAAATCATTATTAGGGCATTCTGCCATCTCTCCAAAGTTGGCTATTAAACCATTTTCAACTACCAAAAAGGCATTTTTAATGGTTGGCAATATCGCCATGTCTTTACCCGAAAGAAATGCAACTGGTTCTGTACGAACTTGAATTAATTCTTTAATATTTTTAAATAATGTGGTCATTAAAATAAATTGTTTAACAATTCGTCTTCAACAATATTTGGTAAAGTTACTTTTAAATTAGGAGTTCTTTCCATTTCTCGTTTTATAGCAAATAAAGCTTCGTCATTCCTTGCCCAGCTTCTACGAGCAATTCCGTTATTTACATCGTAAAACAACATGTTTCTTAAACGTGCTTCGGCTTCTTTAGTACCATCTAGTAACATGCCAAAACCACCATTTATTACCTCTCCCCAGCCAACACCACCACCATTGTGTATAGATACCCAAGTAGCACCTCTAAAGCTATCACCAATAACATTATGTATAGCCATATCTGCTGTAAATTTACTGCCGTCATAAATATTGGAGGTTTCTCTAAAAGGTGAATCGGTTCCACTTACATCGTGGTGATCTCTACCTAAAACAACTGGTCCAATTTTACCAGTTGCAATAGCATCATTAAAGGCTTTTGCTATTTTTGCGCGACCTTCGGCATCAGCATATAGTATGCGAGCCTGTGAACCAACTACCATTTTATTTTTTTTAGCATCTTTTATCCAAGTAATATTATCTTGCATTTGCTGTTGAATTTCTTCAGGAGAATTCTTCATGATTTCCTGTAATACTTCGGCAGCAATATTATCTGTGGCATCTAAATCTTCAGGTTTGCCAGATGTACATACCCAACGAAAAGGACCAAATCCATAGTCAAAGCACATAGGACCTAAAATATCTTGCACATAGGATGGGTATTTAAAATCGATACCATTTTCTGCCATTATATCTGCTCCTGCTCGTGATGCTTCTAGTAAAAAAGCATTTCCATAATCAAAAAAGTAAGTTCCTTTAGCTACGTGTTTATTGATAGATGCAGCATGCCTTCGTAATGATTTTTGAACTTCTTCTTTAAACCTTAGTGGTTCTTCACGAATTAATCGATTTGCCTCTTCATAAGAAACATCAACTGGATAATAACCCCCTGTCCATGGAATGTGTAATGATGTTTGATCAGATCCAAGGTGAATGAAAATATCTTCTTTATCAAAGCGTTCCCAAACGTCAACAATATTACCAATAAAAGCAATTGAAACTACTTCGCTATTAGCTTGGGCTTGTTTTACTCTGGTTACCAAATCAGCAATATTATCAATTAAAATATCAACCCAACCTTGTTCATGTCGTTTAATGGCTGCTTTCGAATTTACTTCTGCGCAAATAGTGATACAACCTGCAATATTTCCTGCTTTTGGTTGCGCACCACTCATACCGCCCAACCCAGCAGTTAAAAATATTTTTCCAGCTGGTGCTTCATTTTTTTGTAAAATCTTTCTAAATGCGTTCATAACCGTAATAGTCGTTCCATGTACAATACCTTGAGGCCCAATATACATAAAAGAACCCGCAGTCATTTGCCCATATTGCGAAACACCTAAGGCGTTAAATTTTTCCCAATCGTCTGGTTGTGAATAGTTAGGGATTACCATACCGTTAGTAACAACCACTCTAGGAGCATGCTTTGATGATGGAAATAATCCCATAGGGTGACCTGAATACATATGGAGTGTTTGATTATCTGTCATGGTTGCTAAATATTGCATTACCAATAAATATTGCGCCCAATTTTGAAAAACAGCACCATTGCCACCATAAGTAATTAATTCTTCTGGGTGTTGTGCTACATTTGGATCAAGGTTATTTTGAATCATTAGCATAATAGATGCTGCTTGTGAGGAATATGCTGGATATTCAGAAATAGGCCTAGCGAAAATCTTATAAGCAGGTTTGAACCTGTACATATAAATTCTACCATATTCTTTTAATTCTTCCGCAAATTCAAGAGCTAACTCTTCATGCCATTTTTTAGGAAAGTAGCGCAATGCATTGCGTATAGCTAATTGCTTCTCTTCTTTATTTAATATATCTTTTCTTTTAGGTGCTCTATTGGCATCTTTTGGGTAATCTTTTTTTACTGGTAATTCAGTAGGGATACCTTGTAATATTTGTTCTTTAAAAGTCATGATTTAGATTTTTAATTTACTATAAAAACTTGGTTTTTAACCATTTCTATTAAAGTGTTAATGTCATCTTTTAATACGCGGTCTTCTTCTAATTTTGCAACTTTATTTCTAATTATTCTAAAATTCGCTTCAATTATTTTTGAGAATGTGTTAGGTCTTCTAAACTCTAAAGCTTGAGCTGCATACATTAATTCAATAGCAAATATTTTTTCTATGTTTCCTAATATTTGGTTGAATTTGCGTCCAGAGATGCTTCCCATTGAAACATGATCTTCTTGTCCTAAAGAGGTTGGGATACTATCAGCTGAAGCAGGGAAACATAGCGATTTATTTTCGGTTACCAAAGCTGCTGTGGTGTACTGCGGAATCATAAAACCAGAATTTAAACCACCAGCTTCAGTTAATAAACGTGGTAAACCATATTTGCCTTCTAAAATTAAAAAACAACGTCTATCAGAAATGTTACCTAATTCTGAGGCTGCGATTGAGGTATAGTCTAATGCCATGGCAAGTGGTTGCCCATGGAAATTTCCACCAGAAATGGCTTCTGTTTCACTTAACACTATAGGGTTGTCTGTTACCGAATTCATTTCTATTTCTGCTAATTCATTTAAATGATAAAAAGCATTTCTTGATGCACCGTGTACTTGTGGCATACAACGAATAGAATAAGGGTCTTGCACTCGATCGCATTCAAAATGGTTTTCAACATTTTGAGAGTCTTTTAATAGCATACGAATACGCTCGGCAACTTTTAAATTACCTTTAAATGGACGAATACTGTGTAGTGCTTTTTTAAATGGAGAGGCACTTCCTTGAAAGCCTTCAAGTGTCATG
Source organism: Gaetbulibacter sp. 4G1 (assembly GCF_002741945.1). Lineage (GTDB taxonomy): Bacteria > Bacteroidota > Bacteroidia > Flavobacteriales > Flavobacteriaceae > Wocania_A > Wocania_A spongiicola. Next base: position 62,583 of record NZ_MDVN01000009.1, on the reverse strand, counting down.
GCTCCCGATAGGTCAGCTAAATCAAGTAGATATTCCATTTTCTTTAACCCAACTATAGTATGCGCCAAAATAAACTGTGTACCATTTATAAGTCCCAAACCTTCTTTTGCTTCCAATTGCATAGGTGTTAAACCATGTTGATCTAAAACACTCTTTGCAGGCACAATGGAGTCATTAACCCAAAACTCACCTTCGCCTAATAGAGGTAAAAATAAATGAGACAGAGGAGCCAAATCGCCTGATGCACCAACTGAACCTTGTTCTGGAACTATTGGTAATAAATCATTCTCAATAAAATATAAAATGCGCTCTATTAGTATTAAACGAACTCCCGAAAACCCTTGACATAAGGCATGAACTTTGCAAATCATCATGATTTTAGACAGTTCTTTATCAATAGGGTTGCCAACACCAACCGCATGAGTTATTAATAAATTTTCTTGAAGCTTACTTGTTTCTTCAGGAGTTATCTGTACATCACATAAAGGCCCAAAACCAGTATTAATCCCATATACAGCTTTGTTAGAGCTAGCTATAGTTTCAACTTTTTGTCTGCAGTTGTTTATTTTTTCTGTGGCTTCTTTAGTAATAATAGCCTTTAAATTGCCTTGTGCAATGTTGATAGCTTTATGTACTGTAAGCTTATCTATTCCGTATTTAAACATTTATTGAATTCTATGGATTGTTTTTACAAAGTTATTTATAAATTTGATACTTATTAATATCAATATAATAGTTAAATAATAACTATGAAGCATCAATTAGAATTAAGACATTTAAAATATTTTGTAGCTGTTGCTGAAGATTTGCATTTTAGAAAAGCAGCAGAGCGATTGTTTATCTCTCAACCTGGTTTGAGCAGACAAATAAAACAAATGGAAAACGATTTAGGAGTTAAATTGTTTGAACGTCATAACAGAAAAGTGGAATTGACAAAAGCTGGAAGTTATTTAAAAACTGAAATCATTCAATACTTGAAAGACTTGAACCGTATTTTTAATCAAACCAAACTGCTAAATGATGGTATTGGGGGCGACTTAAAATTTGGTTATGTTGGATCTGCAATGCAAAAAATTATACCTAATCTTTTATTAAAATTTAGAAACGAAAACCCAAATGCTCAGTTTAGCTTAAAAGAGTTGGATAATCAAAAGCAAATAGAAAGTTTATTGTCTCACGATATGGATATAGGATTCGTTCGTCTGGAAAGAGTACCAAGAGGTTTGGAAATAAAACCAGTTTTGAAAGAAAATTTTTGTTTGGTTTTGCCAATAAACCACCCAATAAATGATACTAATTTTAAAAGTATTAAGCAGTTTAAAAATGATGCTTTCATTTTATTTGATTCTAAATATAGTGCTTCATATTTTGAAAAGGTGATGCAAATTTTTGATGACAATGGTTTTACTCCAATTATAGCTCACAATACTATCCATGCAAGTTCTATATATAAGTTAGTAGAAAATAATTTTGGAATTTCAATAGTTCCAAAATCATTACAGACTCAAAATGTAAAAGGGGTTAAGTTTATTGAATTAACTAAAATTTCGCAAAAAACTGTACTATCTGTAGTTTGGAATAGAAAAAATAGAAACCCCATATTAGAAAAGTTTTTAACTCATTTGGATTAAGAATTTAGGAGACAAACTTAGCTTTGTATACTGAAATAAAATTCCATACTTTTGGCTTCAAATAAAAATAAACTATAAAGAATGAAAACGATTAAATTTTTAAGTATTGCTTTAGTAGCAGTAATGTTATTTTCTTGTAATAAAAATGGAGTAACTAATAAGCCGTTAAAAACAGAAATTGATTCAGTAAGTTATGCTATAGGTTTAAGCACCGGAACGCAAATAAGAACAAATTTTAGCGATGCAGATGTAGACATTTTTATTCAAGGTCTTAGAAGTGGAGTTGATTCAACAAATATTTTAATTGAGGGAGATAAAGTTAATTCTGTAATTCAGCAGTTCTTTAAAAAGAAACAACAAGCGGATCAAGAAAAACAGCAAGCAGAACGTTTAAAAAAGCTTGAAGAGCAATATAATGATAACAAAGTTGCAGGAGAAAACTTTTTAGAAGAAAACAAAGCTAAGGAAGGTGTTAAAACAACAGCTTCTGGATTGCAATATATTGTTTTGAAAGAAGGAAATGGCGAAAAACCAGAAGCGTCTTCAAAAGTAAAAGTGCATTACCATGGAACTAATATTAATGGAGAAGTTTTTGATAGTTCTGTTGATAGAGGAACGCCATCAGAGTTTTTCGTGAATCAAGTTATAAAAGGATGGACAGAAGGGTTGCAATTAATGCCAGTAGGTTCAAAATATAAGTTCTTTATTCCTCAAGAATTATCATACGGAGCTTTTCCTCGACAAGGAGGTAAAATTAAACCATTTGATGCTTTAGTTTTTGAAGTTGAATTAATAGAAATTGTTAAGTAAAATAATTACTTGATACTAATAAAAAGAGCAGTCGTTTAAAATCACTTTTAAACGACTGCTTTTTTTATTCAATTTTCAGAATTATCTTTTTTCTTTCCACTCATCATAAACTTGATAAGTATACCAATTAATGTAATGCAAACAATTCCAAAGATGGCAATCATTATTACTCCGTTAGTCCAGTTGTAAAGAGAAATGGCTTGAGTTATCATATTTAAAATTTTTAGTAAAAGTAAAGGATAATGTTTTTTGTAAATATGACTTTTATCAGATAATCATCAGGTTTTTTAAAATAAAATTATTTAGTTTTTTGTTTTAAAATAAATAGATAGTGTAATTAATAAACCAAGATTGTAACTTTGTAGCCTTAATAAATTAAATAGAATGAGCCATAAAGCAGGTTTTGTAAATATAATTGGAAACCCTAACGTTGGGAAATCGACCTTAATGAATGCGTTTATAGGAGAGAAACTTTCCATTATTACATCTAAGGCACAAACGACACGCCATAGGATTTTAGGAATTGTTAATGGAGATGATTTTCAGGTTTTGTTTAGCGATACCCCAGGTATTATAAAACCAGCCTATGAGTTGCAAGAATCTATGATGGGGTTTGTAAAGTCTGCTTTTGAAGATGCTGATATTCTACTTTATATGGTAGAAATTGGAGAGCAAACATTGAAGGACGAGGCTTTTTTTAATAAAATTACAAGTTCTAAAATACCTGTATTATTACTTTTAAATAAGATTGATAAATCTGATCAAGAGCAATTAGAAACTCAAGTGCAACTTTGGGCAGAAAAAGTGCCCAATGCAGAAATAATTCCTATTTCGGCTTTAGAAGGTTTTCAGGTAAAAGCAGTTTTTGATAGAATTATTGAGCTATTGCCAGAATCTCCCGCATTTTATCCAAAAGATCAATTAACAGATAAGCCTGAACGTTTTTTTATTAATGAAACCATTCGAGAAAAAATACTACTTCATTATAAAAAGGAAATCCCATATGCTGTTGAAATAGAAACCGAAGAGTTTTTTGAAGAAGAAAAAATTATTAGAATTCGATCGGTTATTATGGTTGAGCGTGAAACTCAAAAAGGTATTATTATTGGTCATAAAGGATCTGCTTTAAAACGTGTTGGTGTGGAAGCTAGAAAAGATTTAGAGAAGTTTTTTGGTAAGCAAATTCATTTAGAATTGTATGTAAAAGTGAATAAAAATTGGCGTAGTAACCAAAATCAATTAAAACGTTTTGGTTATAATAATTAGAGCTAGTTATAAGGTAATACAATTTTCATTTAAAACCTTATTCATAAAGTCATGCAAATAATGCATTTCATTTTTACTTGATGCCTTACCAATAGTACCAGCAAAGTATAGTACAAACCAAATAATTATCATTAAAAACATAAAGCTTAACTGTATAGCATATTCCTTTTCTAAGGACCAATTAGTATAAGCCCAAATACCAAATGCAATAAAGAGTCCTGCTACTATAAAATGAAAAAACATAAACATAGTCCAAACTGTGGGGTTTGGACCAAATAAACCATGAAGCGTACTAGTATTGGTGCCAGATTCGTTTATTTCTAAATGTAATTGTGGAGACCAAAAGGTTTGTTTTTCTTTAGGGAATTTAATAAACACATGGTCATCTATTCTGTTTACTACAAATTCACTTTGAGTTTTTTTAGTAGCATCAAAAGCTTTTAGTAGTGTTTCGTTATTTTCATTTAATTCAACCTTAAAACGCGGACGTAAAACAATATCATTAGTAGTTGGCATACATTATTCTTTAGCTTTAGAAAAGTAACATTTTTTCTTCAAATTATAAATAGTTTTAATCTTTACTTAAAAAGAGTGATGCATTGGGTATATTTCCTATTTTTGCAAAATATTTCAGAAGAAATATAAATAAATCAGTTTTAGGCTGTTACATAATAAAAGAGTATGAGTAATATAGTAGCTATAGTAGGTCGCCCCAATGTAGGCAAATCAACGTTCTTTAATCGTTTAATTCAGCGAAGAGAAGCTATTGTTGATGCTGTAAGTGGTGTAACTAGAGATCGTCATTATGGAAAAAGTGATTGGAATGGTAAAGAGTTTTCTCTTATTGATACTGGGGGTTATGTGTTAGGTAGCGATGATGTTTTTGAAGCTGAAATTGATAAGCAAGTAGAATTAGCTATAGATGAGGCTGATGCCATTATTTTTATGGTTGATGTTGAATCTGGTGTTACCGGAATGGATGAAGATGTTGCTAAATTGCTCCGTAAAGTAAATAAACCTGTTTTTTTAGTTATAAATAAAGTTGATAATGGTAAACGTGCAGAAGGTGCTGTTGAGTTCTATTCGTTAGGTTTGGGTGAGTATTATACCATTGCAAGTATTAATGGTAGTGGTACAGGTGAGCTTTTAGATGCTTTAGTTGAAGCATTACCAGAAAAAGAAGAAGTAGAAGAAGAAGCTCTGCCTCGATTTGCAGTTGTTGGTCGCCCAAATGCAGGTAAATCATCATTTATAAATGCATTAATTGGAGAAGATAGGTATATAGTTACTGATATTGCAGGAACTACAAGAGATTCTATTGATACTAAATATAATCGTTTTGGCTTTGAATTTAATTTGGTTGATACTGCTGGTATACGTCGTAAGTCTAAAGTAAAAGAAGACTTAGAATTTTACTCAGTAATGCGAAGTGTAAGGGCTATTGAGCATTCGGATGTTTGCTTATTAGTTTTAGACGCTACAAGAGGTTTTGATGGGCAAGTACAAAATATTTTTTGGTTAGCAGAGCGTAATAGAAAAGGCATTGTAGTTTTAGTGAATAAATGGGATTTGGTTGAAAAAGACCATAAATCTATGAAAGATTTCGAAAAAACTATTAGAAAGCAAATGGAACCTTTTACTGACGTGCCTATTGTTTTTATTTCGGCACTTACCAAACAGCGTATTTTTAAAGCTATAGAGACTGCAGTTGAGGTTTATAAAAATAGAACTAAAAAGATTAAAACAAGTCAGCTTAATGATGTGTTGCTGCCTATTATAGAGAACTATCCGCCACCGGCATATAAAGCGAAATTTGTAAAGATTAAATATATTATGCAATTGCCTACACCACAACCTCAATTTGCATTTTTCTGTAACCTTCCGCAGTATGTAAAAGATGCCTATAAGCGTTTTTTAGAAAATAAACTTCGTGAGCATTTTGACTTTAATGGCGTACCAATTAGTGTTTATATGCGAAAAAAGTAAATTAGGCTTAAATAGTATTAAAAAAGCATTGAATATATATTTGATGCTTTTTTTGTTGTTACCAACCTCCAGAGGCACCGCCACCACTAAAACCACCACCGCCGAAGCCGCCACCAAAACCACCGCCACTACTGCTTCCACCTGAAGACCAACCACCGCCAAAGCCGCCAGAACTTCGCCTGTAGCTTCCGCGTCCAGAGTTGCTTAAAATAATGGCTTCAAGAATATCAATGCCGTCAGATCTATTACCTCTGTTGCCACCATTACCTCCATCCCTTCTGTTTTTAGAAATAGAAATAAGAATAATAATAAATATAAAAAGTAGAATAAAAATAAATCCAATTGGAAATTCATTATTTGATGATTTTCGAGTACCTTGATATTCGCCATTTAAAACTTCAAAAATAGATTCTATACCTTTATTTAAACCTCCGTAATAATCATTTTGTTTGAAAAAAGGTATTATATCGCGTTCAATAATACGTTTAGATAATGCATCTGTTAAGAGGTATTCAATTCCTTCACCTGTATTTATCCCTATCCGCCTATCATCCTTAGCAAGAATTATTAAAATACCATTATCTTCTTTGGCTTGACCAATTCCCCATTTCTCACCCCATTGCGCACCTAAATAATTAATGTTTTCACCTTTAGTAGAGCTTATTACTGTTAGAACAATTTGAGTAGATGTAGTATCAGAATATTTAATAAGCTTTTGCTCTAAATTATTTTTTTGCGAAGCAGAAAGCAAATTTATATAGTCGTAAACACTTGTTTGAAACTTTGGTTTATCTGGAATCTCAAATTGAGCGAATCCTACTTGGTTTAAACCAAAACTTAAAAGAATAAATAAAATAATATGTTTGTGCTTCAGCATTAGCCTTTAGATATGTCGTTTGAAAGTTCGTTAGTATCTAAATTTGAATATGGAAAATATGTTTTGAGCTGTTCTCCAGATTTTTGAATGCCTTCAACAAGCCCTTGTTTAAAATTCCCAGATTTAAAATGCGATTGCATAATATCTTTTGTACTGTCCCAAAAATTATTTGGTACAACTTTGTTTATACCTGTATCACCATATATAACAAAATTTTTGTCTTCAATAGCAACATAAATTAATACGGCATTTTGAAGTTTGGTGTTATCCATTTTTAAGGTATGAAAAACCTCTAAAGCCCGATTTGTTGCGTCGCCATTTGAGGTTTTTTCAATATGAACTTTTATTTCACCAGAAGTATTTAATTCTGCTAACCTAATGGCTTCAACAATATCGCGTTCCTCACTGGCAGTTAGAAAAGCTTCAATTTTTGACATTAAAATTCTATTTTAGGAGCATTTTCATTACCAGGGGCACTTTTAAACCTTGCCATTTCTTCAAAACCAAATAAACTAGCTAATAACTTTCCAGGGAATTTTGTAGTGTAGATATCATAAATATTAACAGCATCGTTAAAACGGTCTCTGGCTACCCTGATTCTTCTTTCAGTACCTTCATATTGTGATTGCAATTCGCCAAACCGTTGGTCAGCTTTCAATTCTGGATAACGTTCTACAGTTACTAGTAATTTAGATAAAGCCCCAGTTAACCCTTGTTGTGCTTGTTGAAACTGAGCCATTTTTTCAGGAGTTAAATTACCAGCATCAATAGTTGTTTTTGTGGCTTCGCTTCGTGCTTTAATAACGCCTTCTAATGTTTCTTTTTCATGTGCTGCATAGCCTTTTACAATTGATACTAAATTAGGGATTAAATCTGCACGCTCTTGGTAAGCACTTTCTACTTTAGACCACTCAGTTTTTGCATCAGCTTCATACTCTACAGCAGTGTTATTAAATCCTTTTCCCCAAGAATACAAACCAATAACAAGTATTCCTATTACAATCCATGGTAAAAATTTCTTCATAATAAATTTAAATTAATATAATTTGTTATTTGTGAGACACTTAATTTTTAAAAAAGTTACATGATTAAGGATGTCTTTTTTTATAAAGCGTTAAAATGTTAAAGATGTTCTTTAATTTTTTTAAGCTGATTTTTTACATCCTCTAGCTTGCTAATAATTTCGAAATTATTTAAAGTTTCTTTTTTGCCTTCTTTTAAATGAATTTTAGCACCATCTAAAGTAAAACCTCGTTCTTTTACAAGATGATAAATAAGCTTTAAGTTTTTAATGTCTTCTGGAGTAAACTTACGGTTGCCTTTCGCATTTTTTTTTGGCTTTAATGCATCAAATTCCTTTTCCCAAAAACGAATTAATGAAGTGTTTACATGAAACGCTTTAGCAACTTCGCCAATGCCGTAATATCTTTTTTCTGGTAAATCTATATGCATTAATCTAAAGATTGATTTTCTAACGATGCGTGCTCTAATAATTTGCTAAATTCTTCGGCAGTTAAACTTCCATAGTAAAAGTTTATAGGGTTAATACGTGTACCATCCTTAAATATTTCGTAATGTAAATGTGGTGCTTCAGAACGCCCTGTGCTACCAACAAAACCTATAAGATCGCCACGCTTTACTTTTTGATTCTTTTTTACTTTGTATTTATACAAATGGGCGTAAAGACTTACGTAACCAAAACCATGATCTATTCTAATATGCTTACCATATCCACTGGAACCTGCATCGGCACGCTTAACAACTCCGTCACCAGTAGCATAAATAGGTGTGCCTCTTGGTGCAGTAAAATCCATACCCCAATGCATTTTTCTAGCTTTAGTAAAAGGGTCAGATCTCATGCCATAACCAGAAGCCATACGTGTTAAATCTTCGTTACTAACAGGTTGAATTGCTGGTATAGCGGTTAAAAGCTTTTCTTTTTCTTCAGCCAAAACGGTAATTTCATCCAACGATTTTGACTGTACTACTATTTGTTTTTGTAATATATCTAAGCGTTTATTGCTTTCAATAATCAATTCAGAGTTATCAAAACCTTCTAAATTTTTATACCTATTAATACCACCAAAACCAGCTTTACGTTGCTCGTCAGGGATAGGGTTCGCTTCAAAATAAACGCGATATATATTGTTGTCTCTATCGGCTACATTTGCAAGAACAGCCTCGGCTTCATCCATTTTTTTATTCAATAACTCAAATTGCAATTGCGCATTTTGGAGCTCTCTTTTTAAAGCTTTTTCTTTAGGAGATTCTATATATAAATTAGCAATAAAAATGATAATAAATGAAAACAAAAAAGAGGCTAAAAGAAAAATAGAGATAAAAGCAAATGTTTTTCTTTTTTTGCGTTCAATTTTTCGATAGGAAAGCGATTCTGAATCGTAATAATATTTTACCTTACTCATTGTTTAAATTATACTATTTTTGCAATTGAAAAAATCAACGTAAGTGTTGGGTTTTATATGCAAACGACCAAACCTACAAAAATATTATTACTTTCATTTTGATTGTAGTTTATTTTTAGGTTTACATACTCTACCATTTAAAATAGAAAATGGTGAGTAAATATAAAAATTGTTTTGCAATTAAAATAATTTAGCACAAACAGCATTACCAGTTATAGTAAATGAAGTCACAAGATATCCGATCAAAGTTTTTAAGTTTTTTTGAAGAAAAGAAGCATAGTATTGTTCCGTCTGCACCAATGGTTTTAAAAGACGACCCTACATTAATGTTTGTAAATTCTGGTATGGCACCTTTTAAAGAATATTTTTTAGGAAATGCTCAGCCCAAAAACGATAGAATTGCTGATAGCCAGAAATGTTTACGTGTTTCTGGAAAGCATAACGATTTAGAAGAGGTAGGTTATGACACATACCACCATACTTTGTTTGAAATGTTAGGGAATTGGAGTTTTGGCGATTATTTTAAAAAAGAGGCTATTGCTTGGGCTTGGGAATTGCTAACCGAAGTTTATGGCATTGATAAAGATATTTTATACGTTACGGTTTTTGAAGGGAGTGATGATGTTGATAAATTACCAATGGATACTGAAGCTTACGATTTTTGGAAACAACATATTGCAGAAGATCGTATTTTGAAAGGTGATAAAAAAGATAATTTTTGGGAAATGGGAGATCAAGGACCATGTGGACCTTGTAGTGAGATTCATGTTGATATTCGTTCTGCTGAAGAGAAAGCTAAAGTTGATGGGAAGGATTTGGTAAACAAAGATCACCCTCAAGTTGTTGAAATCTGGAATTTAGTATTTATGCAATACAACCGAAAAGCTAATGGTAGCTTAGGAAATCTTCCAGATAAGCATATTGATACAGGTATGGGTTTCGAAAGGCTTTGTATGGTTTTGCAGGGTGTACAATCAAATTATGATACAGATGTATTTACCCCAATAATTAGAGAAATTGAAATCATTACTAATAAAAAATATGGTAAAAACGATAAGTCAGATGTAGCGATACGAGTAATCTCTGATCATGTACGAGCTGTAGCTTTTTCAATAGCCGATGGGCAATTACCTAGTAATACTGGTGCGGGTTATGTAATTCGTAGAATTTTACGTCGTGCGGTACGTTATGGTTTTACATTTTTAGATAAAAAAGAACCCTTTATTTATAGATTAGTTGATGTTTTGAGTAAAAGAATGGGAGCAGCTTTTCCAGAATTAAAAGCTCAAAAACACCTTATTGAAAATGTTATAAAAGAGGAAGAACAGTCTTTTTTAAGAACTTTAGATCAAGGTTTAGTGTTGTTAAACCGAATTGTTGATGAAACTAATGGTGATACCGTTTCTGGTGAAAAAGCATTTGAGTTATATGATACTTATGGCTTTCCAATAGATTTAACAGCATTAATTCTTTCTGAAAAAAGCTTAAAATTAGATGAGAAAGGTTTTGATGAAGAGCTTCAGAAACAGAAAAGACGTTCGCGAGCTGCTAGTGAAATGTCTACAGATGATTGGACGATTTTAGTTGATGATATAGACGAAGAATTTGTAGGCTACGATACATTAAAAGCTAATGTTAAACTAACGCGATATAGAAAAGTTACTTCTAAGAAAGATGGCGATATGTACCAACTTGTATTTAATCTAACCCCTTTTTATCCAGAAGGAGGTGGGCAAGTTGGAGATAAAGGCTATTTGGAAGATGCACATGGCGACGTGGTTTATATTCTAGACACGAAAAAGGAAAATAATGTTATTATTCATTTCGCAAAAAACCTACCAAAACATATTGAAGAATCTTTTCAAGCAGTTGTAGATGATAAACAGCGTTATAGAACGGAATGTAATCATACAGCAACACACTTGTTACATCAAGCATTGCGAGAAGTTTTAGGAGAGCATGTAGAGCAAAAAGGTTCTGCAGTTCATTCAAAATATTTGCGATTTGATTTTTCACATTTTTCCAAACTTACCGTTGAAGAATTACGCGATGTAGAGAATTTTGTAAATAGAAGGATTGATGGAAAATTACCGTTGATAGAAAAACGAAATATTCCTAAAGAGGAAGCTATAGCAGAAGGGGCTATGAGTTTATTTGGTGAAAAATATGGAGATACGGTTCGTGCAATCCGTTTTGGAAAATCAATTGAGCTTTGTGGCGGCACACATGTAAAGAATACTGCAGACATTTGGCATTTTAAAATAGTTTCAGAAGGAGCTGTAGCTGCTGGAATTCGTCGTATTGAAGCTATTACTAATGATGCTGTAAAAGATTTTTATCACGAAAATAATCGTGCTTATTTTGAAATGAGAGATTTACTTAATAATGCAAAAGAACCTGTAAAGGCATTACAAAATTTACAAAGCGAAAATGTAAACCTTAAAAAACAGATTGAAGCTTTGTTAAAAGATAAAGCTAAAAATATAAAAGGAGAACTTAGAAATGAATTAACCGAAGTTAATGGCATTCAGTTTTTAGCTAAAAAATTAGATTTAGATGCAGCAGGCTTAAAAGATGTTGCTTTTGAATTAGGTAATCAGTTTGAAAACTTATTTTTATTATTTGCTACCGAACAAAACGGAAAAGCATTGTTGTCTTGTTATATTTCAAAAGAATTAGTGGCTAGCAAAGGTTTAAATGCCGGACAAGTAGTTAGAGAACTTGGTAAATACATCCAAGGCGGTGGAGGTGGACAACCATTTTTTGCCACTGCAGGTGGTAAAAACCCAAGTGGAATTAATGAAGCTTTAGAAAAAGCTAAAGACTATTTGAAATAAAAGTTTATTTAATTCCTAAAATTTTGTTGAATGTTTTTATTTCACATCTGTAAAACTTTAAAAACTTGTTTTTTAATGATACATATTTGATTTTATTCTTTTTCATATTCATAAATGTTAACTATTATGAATTGTTAGTATGAAAAAGGCAGGAAATGTTACAGAGTATTAATTCTATGAAATTACAAACCCAAATACCGTTAGAAAAGCAGTCTAATAATCAAATAGATTATAATTCTAATATACTATTACTGGGTTCTTGTTTTGTGGAGAATATTGGAAACAAATTAGAATACTTTAAATTTAAAAATATTCAAAACCCACTTGGTATTTTATTTCACCCAAAAGCAATTGAAACTTTAATTACTAAAGCCGTTAAAGGAAAAGAATATTTAGAAAAAGATGTTTTTTTTCATAATGAACAATGGCATTGTTTTGATGCTCATTCAAAATTAAGCTGTAGCTCTAAGGAAGGTTTGTTAGAACATTTGAATACATCCATAAAATCTGTCAATCAGCAAATTTCCAAATCAACGAATATAATAATTACATTAGGCACAGCTTGGGTTTATAATCATATAGAAACCAAAAAAATAGTAGCAAACTGCCATAAAGTAAAGCAAAAGGAATTCAAAAAAGAATTAATGCCTGTTAATGCTGTTTTTGAATCTTTAAAAAAGATAGTAGAATTAATTAAAAATATTAATAATGATGCTTCCATTATTTTTACAGTATCACCAGTTCGTCATATCAAAGATGGATTTGTTGAAAACACGTTAGGTAAAGCACACCTAATTTCAGCAATACACCAAATACTCAGTGAGAAAAGCAATACTTATTACTTTCCTTCTTACGAGATTATGATGGACGAACTTCGTGATTATCGTTTTTATAATGAAGATATGTTGCACCCCAACCAGATAGCAATAAATTATATTTGGAAAAAGTTTCAAGAGGTTTGGATTTCTAAAGAAGCATCAATAACAATGGAGAATGTAGATGCTATTCAAAAAGGATTAAAACACAAGTCTTTTAATGAAAACTCAGAAGCGCATCAAAAATTTCTTAAAAATTTAGATTTAAAGATAGAAAAGCTTAAAGTAAAATTTCCACATATCTCATTTTAATATATCTAAATAAATATATTTTCTTGAACAAAAGATGTTATTGCGTTTAATCTCTTTTAAGAACACTTCATCGAAAATTTATTAAAACTTAAACATATAATTGTAGATTTAAAATGCTATTAATCAGTTCATATCAAAAAACATTAATTGTATAGATTCTTTTAAAGGGGCTAGCAATTAGTGTTTTTTTATGCTCTTTATTAATGTAAAACACATATTTTATTTAATTAAAAAACAACCTCATATAACTTAAAGTTTGTTTAACCTTAAGTTAATGTCAGCTTTAATAGTATATAGTATTTTTGACCCAGTTTAGAGTTAGTTAGTTTTGTGATAAACATTGGTTAGACTTCTTATGTCGAAGGAAACTGATGTTTTTTTTGTTTATAAATAACCCATTGTAGTTTACTAGAAAAATATTTCTAAATTAGTGCATGCGAAAAATTCTATTTGGTGTCATTATAACATTAGTTATTTTATTCACTTTTAAATATTGCAATGAAAAAAAGGAGAGCAAAGTAGTACTTCAAGAAAACTCTGCGCTTATTCAAGAGCAAATTAAAAATGTAGGTAAGTTAATTGTTACTGAAGGACATTTTAGTGAAGTTTTTAATTATAAAAATTCCAAGGATATTTTTGGAGACTATTTTACTTCAGAAAAAAAAGCATTAGTAGTTGTAAATGCTGATGTTACCATAGCCTATGATTTAAGTAAAATTGAATTTAAAATTGATGAAGAAACAAAAACACTTCAAATTATTAGTATTCCAGAAGAAGAAATAAAAATAAATCCAGATTTGGAATATTATGATATGCAATCTGATTTTTTTAACCCTTTTGAGGCCAAAGATTATAACGATATTAAAAATACAGTTAAAGCATCGTTAGCTAAGAAGTTAGAAACGTCAGATTTAAAGAAAAATGCTAAAAACAGATTGATAAGTGAACTTTCAAAGTTTTATATTTTAACCAATTCTTTAGGGTGGACATTAAAATATAACGAAACTCCAATGACTTCTGTTAGTAACCTAGAAGGCTTAAAATTATAGTTACCCATTATGGATAAAGTTACTTTGCAAAATGTTCACAATCAAATAAAGCCTTATATCCATAGAACTCCAGTTTTAACATCGCAACTAATAAATGATATGTGTAATGCTAATGTGTTTTTTAAGTGTGAAAATTTTCAAAAAATGGGAGCTTTTAAAATGCGTGGTGCAGCAAACGCTATTTTAAATTTAAACCAAGAGCAAAAAAGTAGAGGAGTTGTAACTCATTCTTCAGGTAATTTTGCGCAAGCTTTATCATTAGCTGCAAAAAAAATAGGCGTTAAAGCTTATATTATAATGCCAGAAAATGCACCACAAGTAAAGAAAGATGCAGTAAAAACTTATGGAGGAATTATTATAGAATGTGGTTCAAATATTCAATCACGCGAGGATGAGGCTCATAGAATTGCAATTGAAAAAGGAGCTACATTTATTCATCCTTCAAATGATGATAATGTTATTCATGGGCAAGGAACAGCTGCTTTAGAATTGTTAGAAGATTACGCTAACTTAGATTGTATTTTTACACCAGTAGGAGGAGGTGGTTTATTAGCAGGAACATTGTTGGTAGCAAAATATTTTTCTAAAAACTGCAAAGTAATTGCTGGAGAACCTAAAGAAGCGGATGATGCTTACAGGTCGTTATTATCAGGGAAAATAGAAAAGAATGAGACTTCAAATACTATAGCTGATGGATTAAGAACACATTTAGGTGATCGAAATTTTCCAATTATAAAAGCTGATGTTGAAAAAATTGTATGCGTAGAAGAAGATGAAATAATTCATGCTATGAAACTCATTTGGGAACGTATGAAAATTATTACCGAACCATCAAGTGCAGTTGCTTTTGCAGCCCTTTTAAAGAATAAAGGTACTTTAATAAATAAAAATGTGGGCCTAATAATTTCTGGCGGAAATGTAGATTTATCTAATTTGCCGTTTAATAAATAATTGTAATTTGCAACTATGTTAGAACCATACGTAAAGTTAGAAATTGATAATCAAGTTGGGTATATAGAGTTTTTCCATCCAGAGCATAATGCTATGCCTAGCGATAATCTCAAAAAGTTAGAAAGTACTATTATAGAAGCCGGGAATAATGATGCCATTAAAGTTATTGTTTTAAAAAGCGGAGGCGATAGGACTTTTTGTGCTGGAGCAAGTTTTAAAGAACTCATCGCCATTGATAATGCAGAGGAAGGAAGACAGTTTTTCTCAGGTTTTGCCAACGTTATAAATGCAATGAGAAAGTGCCCTAAGTTAATTATTGGCCGTATTCAAGGTAAAGCAGTAGGAGGTGGTGTTGGTTTGGCAGCTACAACCGATTATTGTTTAGCCACTAAATACGCTTCAATAAAATTAAGTGAACTAAGTATTGGAATTGGCCCTTTTGTAATAGAGCCAACAGTGTCTCGAAAAATAGGGCAAACTACAATGTCTCAAATGACAATTAATGCTGAACAGTTTTTTACTGCAGAATTTGCTAAGGATAAAAACTTGTATGCTGATATTTTTGATACCGTTGAAGCTTTAGACAGAGCTGTAAAAAACTTAGCAGAGAAATTAGCAAGTTATAACCCAGATGCTTTAAAAGAAATGAAAAGCGTCTTTTGGAAAGATACAGGGCATTGGGATGATTTACTTTTAGAGCGCGCCAAAATTAGTGGTAATTTGGTGTTAAGCAATTTTACTAAAGAAACTTTAAAGCGATTTAGATGAGCATCATTATTTAGTATATTAAATGTATCCTAAAGTTGAAAATAAGGAATTGATTGGAAATTACCCAGCTCTTGTGAAGGCTGGTGGAGGTTATGTATGGGATGAAGTTCTTGAGTATCGTGTATGGTGTCATCCTGAAGAAGGAGCTGAAGATTTAGAAAATGGGAATGACTATTTTTATGTGTTTAGTGACTATGTTGAAGCATTACAGTTTTGCAAAGGAACTAAAGGAGCTGAAAAGCCAATCGCATTGATTTTACAGAAAGAGTATATTGATGAACCAGAAAAAGAGAAATACATTCATATTAAAAAGGAAAGATTAACCGAATGGCCAGTCGAATTTCTTAACCGTCCGAGAAGAAATGAAAATACTATTCCTAACTTTTTATCACCAAATGCGCCAAGTAATAGATTGGAAATTTTAAGAGGAGTAAAAAAATAAGTTAATTAATTTTTACACTTTCCTCAATAATCCCCAATCCATCATCAATTAAACGCCCCACTTCGGGTCTGTTTTGTTTAATGGTTTCCAAATGATTTAAAATGCTTTCGCATAATTTAGTTTCATTTCCTATAAAAGCTAACTCATAAAGTTCAACAGGCAGTAACCAATCGTTAGGATGATTTTCAATAAGCTCCTCTAGGACTTTAGTTCTAGAAATGGTTTTGTTTTTACCTTCTCTATAATCTCTAACTTGTTTGTAAAGTGCTTCAAGTTTGAGTAATTCACTAGATTTTTTTACATGAATGGTTTGTGTTGATGGCACATGAGTAATTAAATCGAAACTGTTTAAATCGGCTGGCCCAGAAAAAGCAGAAACAATATCTTTACCAACAGCCATATCATAAATACCCCATTCAGGCTCAAATAATACGGTGTCGTTATGTTTAACCGTACAGTTTTTAAAGCTAATCAATATTATTTTTCCTTGTAAATTTCGCTTCCCTGTAATGATTTCACCAGAAACGGTAACACCACCTTCAAATTCTAACGTTACAATTTTTTCTTCATAAATATCGTAAGCGCTTAAATCACGCGGACTCATATCTTCAATAGCAAGATTAATTCCTTTTAGTTTTCCTATAGGAAAACCAAATCCTTCTGCATGAGTTTCAATACCATGACCAACCAACTCTTTCTCTCTATAAGCTAAAGCGGTTTCTCCAGTTGTTTGAATGTAAATGGGTTTTCTTTCATATTCAATAACGTGACTAAACACGCCAGATACTTGTATGCCCGTACTAAGTTCGATAGTCCCTAGTGCTTTTGAGTGAATTAATTTATTAACCCCAGATAATCCTCCTTTACGTAATGCCATGGTGTTAGCAAATTCTTCCAGTATTAAACTTAAATGAGCAAAATCTGGCGTTACAAAAAGCTGAGGTTGCGGTTTGGTAATATCAAAATCTTTGAAGGTTGAATCTATATTGTAAGGTAGTTTCTCAACTTCATCTGTCATACACCATGCACTTTCTCCAATTGAAGACAGTAAGCCTGCGCCATATATTTTTGGGTCTTCCAGCGTTCCTATTAGTCCATATTCAACCGTCCACCAATGTAAATTTCTTATCAAGGCCATTTCACTAGGCTTACCCATATTTTGTTGTAAATCTTCAACTTTTTTTTCTGCGGAAGCGATATCTTTTTCTTTAGAATTTGGCGCTTCTTTAATGATTGATAAATGCCTTACAGCTTCGTATAGTTCATAATCTTTAGCCGATGAAATAGCTTTGCAACCTACTTCGCCAAAACGACGCAAATACTCAGCATATTCTGGGTTAGCAATAATGGGAGCATGTCCAGCACCTTCATGAATAATGTCTGGCGCCGGAGTATATTCAATATGTTCTAATTGTCTAATATCACTGGCAATAACCAAAACATTGTAAGCCTGAAATTCCATAAATGCATTAGGCGGAATAAATCCATCTACCGCTACGGCAGCCCAACCGATGTCTTTCAAAATCCTATTCATGCCATACATATTAGGAATACTATCAATAGAAATTCCTGTTTGTTTTAAACCATCTAGATAAGATTTATGAGCAACAGTTGATAAAAAATCAACATTTTTACGCATAACATATCGCCAAACTGCCTGATCTATAGCAGAATAATCTTCATAGTTTTGAGGTTTTATGAATTGCCTCAAATGCTTAGGTAAGCGATTTAAAATAACATTAGATTCAATAGTATTTGACATAATATTTTCTTTGTACAACTTCTATGTAAAAATACGAATTCTCTATAAAAATTACTCAATTAATGATTTATTAAAAATTAAATAAACTGTTTTATATGTTGAGTTAAGAATTCCATATATTTATAAGCATATAAATGTTTTAAAAGTTATGTATACAAGACGAATATTTCCTGTGATGGGTGTTTTAAAATGGACACGACGCCATATTTTCTTATTTCTTTTTTTAGCCTTAATACCTGTTTTCCTTTTTGATGTTGTAGGCTTAAAGTGGTTGCATGTACCGTGGTTACCATTAGGCGCTTTGGCTACAGCTGTAGCATTTATTGTTGGTTTTAAAAACAATGCGTCTTACGATCGACTTTGGGAGGCACGTAAAATTTGGGGAGGTATTGTTAATGCATCGCGGTCATGGACTATTATGGTTAAGGATTTTATAAATAACGATCATGCAAAGGAAGCTCTTTCTGAAAAGGAGTTGTCTTTAATCCATAGAGAATTAGTACACCGTCATGTAGCTTGGTTAACAGCATTGCGCTATCAGTTACGAAAAGATAAACCGTGGGAAATGCACCTAAAAAATAAACGGTCTAATATAGAATTTAGAGCAGCAACGTATAGAGTTTGTGAAGATGTTGAACCTATTGAAGGCGCAATAAAACCATATATTTCTGAGGCTGAATATAAAGAGTTATTTGCAAAAGGAAACCAAGCTTCTCAAATATTAGGTATACAATCAAAGCGTTTGAAAGAGTTGATGAAAGAAGGGTTAATCGAAGATTTTAGGCATATGGAAATGACTAATATGTTAGTGGAGTTTTATACACTCCAAGGAAAGTCAGAACGCATTAAAAACTTTCCGTACCCTAGACAGTTTGCAACTTTAAATTATCTTTTCGTTTGGATTTTTATTATTCTTTTGCCTTTTGGAATTATGGAAGGTTTTGAATCTATTGGCGCTCATATTTTAGAGGACTTAGCAAATCATGAGTCAAGAACTTCTTTAGGGCATTTAGCGCAGGAATTTATAGCAAAACATTTTGTTTGGTTTTCAATACCTTTTAGCGCCCTTATTTCTTGGGTATTCCATACTATGGAAGCCATTGGTGAAAATACCGAAAACCCTTTTGAAGGTGGGCCAAATGATATCCCTATTACTGATATGAGTAGAGGGATTGAAATAGATATTAGACAGCTTATTGATGATACTGATATTCCTGAGCCTTATGTTTGGAAAAATGATATTGTAATGTAGTTGAGTATTTTACAAAAAAAAAGCAACTCAAACGAGTTGCTTTTTTTGTATGTTTTATTGTTGCGCTCCTGGAGGATATTTTTCCATTATTTTTGCAACAAATTCTTTAATTCGTAATTCTTTTTTCTCCATATTTTGAGATAAGTAACCGGTACCCATACCTTGCCAAACCAATTCTTTTTTGCTGGCATCAATTAAGTCTACATACAAAACGCCTTGTGTGCGTGTTGATACTGAAGGTTGGTTATTCCAACCCCAACCCCAACCAGGTCCAAAACCGCCCCAGCCCCAGCCGCCGTAGCCCCAGGCATTGTTGTAAACATTAACACGTTGTTGAGATTTTGTAAAAAGACTTACTAATAAATCTGGGTTTTCAGATTTTGTAAAGCCTTTTGTTAAAAGTTCTGCTTCTATAGCACGAAGAATTCTACGTTTATCTAAATCGCTAATTTCTGCTTTATCGATACCTGTTTTAAAGAAAGCAAAAGTTTTATATTCGCCAAATTTTGCGTTTTTATCATAGTCAGCTGCAACTCTAACAGAACTACAAGAGGATACCAAAATTAACAATGCTAAAAATGGTAATGCTTTTAATGTTTTTTTCATAGCCTTAATATTTAGTTTTCTTTTTTATTTCTAAAATACAACAATTCGTTTAAATCATTGACTTTTTTATGTTTTATTAGCATCAATAATCATACCAAGTGATATGATTATCATTATGTTAAAACTAATATTATTTTACTTTTTAATAGAATTTGTATTTTTGTTGTAGCCGTAAGGGCAGTGTCTACAACCGCTTTCGCAACAATAGCCTCTTCTTAAATGGTATTGTTCGGTAAAGCATCGGTAGCCTTCTGGCGTTAAGTAGTAGTCGCCTTCTTCAATGGGGATTATTTTCTTCATTATCTTGCAAATATAGTATATCTTAGAAAACCTTTGCTGGTGTCTTTAATCAAAGGTTCTATTTATTTACTGTTTTTATAAAAGTGAATATTGGATTGATTTTTGAATACTGTAAGTTTATGATTCTTATTTCAAAATATTTAGTACCAAAAGGTTATACAGGTTTAACTGTTTTTCCTTTTGTGTTTTTAAAAAACAAGTGTTTTAAAACAGATTATGTTTTAATTAACCATGAAAAAATTCATTTAAGGCAACAGCTAGAAATGTTAATTATACCATTTTATATATTCTATATATTTGAGTTTTTATTTAGGTTATTTCAATATAAAAGATGGCATTTAGCCTATAAAACTATTTCCTTTGAAAGAGAAGCTTATAGTAATGAATTGAATTTAGATTACTTAAAACAGAGATCGTTTTGGGGATTTTTAAAGTATCTTCGCAGTAATGATTTTTGAACTTGAAAATAGTATTAATCAGCCTGTTTTTTTATCTAAAAATAAAGGTGTTGAACTTTTTATAAAACGAGAAGATAGAATACATCCTTTTGTTTCAGGGAATAAATATAGAAAGTTAAAATACAATCTTATTGAGGCCAAAAAAAAAGATTTTAAAACCTTACTTACTTTTGGTGGTGCTTATTCAAATCATATTGCCGCTGTTGCTTCAGCAGGAAAAACATTTGGTTTTAAAACTATTGGGGTTATTCGAGGCGAAGAACTTAATGACAAAGTGAATACCAATACTACTTTAAAATTTGCTAAAGAATGCGGCATGCATTTCAAGTTTGTGTCTCGCGAGGATTATAGAAATAAAACAGAAAAAACTTTTATTTCTAATTTAGAAAAAGAGTATGGTGCATTTTATTTAATTCCTGAAGGTGGCACAAATCCTTTGGCAATTAAGGGTTGTGAAGAGATACTGACTGATGATGATGATGGCTTTGATTATATATGTACAGCAGTTGGTACTGGCGGTACAATTTCTGGACTAATAAATTGTTCAAAACCTAGTCAACAAGTTTTAGGTTTTTCAGCTTTAAAAGGTGAGTTTTTACAACAAGATATTAGTAAATTTGTAATGAAAACCAATTGGAAAATAATAACTGACTATCATTTTGGAGGATATGCTAAAATAAATGAAGCATTAGTTAGTTTTATTAATCAGTTTAAGAGTGATTTTGAAATTCCTTTAGATCCTATTTATACTGGGAAAATGATGTTTGGAGTTTTTGATTTAATCGAAAAAGGATTTTTTCCTAACGGGTCAAGAATTTTAGCAATTCATACTGGAGGGCTTCAAGGTGTAGCAGGAATGAATGTTATTTTAAAAAAGAAAAATTTATTATTAATTGAATAAAAGATGAAGCGATTATTATTAATATGCTGTTTGATGACCATGGTTTTTAGTTGTCGTTCAAAAAAAACGATTGTCACTAAAAAAACAAAGACCAATACGGAGCAGGTTGAAACAAAAGTAGAGCCTAAGAAAACAGATGATGTTGTAGCCGTAAAACCACCAAAAACATATGCAAATAACACCGAAAGATATATAGATACTTATAAAGAAATTGCCCAAAATGAAATGCGTTTGTATAATATTCCTGCCAGTATTACTTTGGCTCAGGGTATTCTAGAGTCTGGTTCAGGAAAAGGAACATTGTCTGTTAAAGCGAATAACCATTTTGGTATTAAATGCCACGGATGGACAGGTAAAAAGATATATCATGATGATGATAAAAAACAAGAATGTTTCAGAAAATATAAAGATGCTAAATATTCATTCAGAGATCATTCGTTGTTTTTATCAGAGCGAAAACGTTATTCGAAACTTTTTAAGCTTAAAAAAGAAAACTACAAAGGTTGGGCAAAAGGATTAAAAGCAGCAGGGTATGCTACCGATAGGAAATATCCTCAAAAATTGATTAGTTTAATAGAACGCTATAATTTGCATGAATTTGACAAAGAAGTATTGGGAGATTCTTATACTGAATACAAAGAACCAATAACAAATGAAGTAGTAACTTATACCGTAGTAAAGGGCGATACATTGTACTCTATTTCAAGAAAGTATAATATTAGTGTAAAAGAACTTCAAAATATAAATGGTTTAAATGATAATACAATTAGTATTGGACAAGCTATAATTGTTAAACCATCATCAAATAATTAATAATACACATGAACTATAAACGTAGTAGTGCATTATTTGCACAAGCCGAAATGGTTATTCCTGGAGGCGTAAATTCTCCAGTACGCGCTTTTAAAGCAGTAGGAGGAACACCAATTTTTGTAAAAGAAGCAAAAGGGGCCTATTTGTATGATGAAGACGGAAACCGATTGATCGACTATATTAATTCTTGGGGACCAATGATTCTTGGTCATGCCTACGAACCAGTTGTAGATGCAGTAGTTGACAAAGCTAAAAAAGGAACATCGTTTGGCATGCCTACAGAAATTGAAACTAAAATTGCTGAATTAGCAGTTTCAATGGTTCCAAATATTGATAAGATTAGATTTGTAAACTCAGGTACAGAAGCTTGTATGAGTGCTGTTCGTTTAGCAAGAGGTTTTACAGGAAAAGACAAAATTATAAAATTTGCTGGGTGCTATCATGGACATTCCGATTCGTTTTTAATTCAAGCGGGTAGTGGTGCAATTACATTTGGAACACCTAATAGCCCTGGTGTAACCCAAGGCACAGCCAAAGATACTTTGTTGGCCCGTTATAATGATATTGAAAATGTAAGTCAATTAATTGAGGCTAATAAAGATGAAATAGCTTGTGTCATTATAGAACCAGTCGCTGGTAATATGGGGTGTATTCCACCAAAAAATGAATTTTTAAAAGGATTGAGAGATTTATGTAATGCTAATAATATCCTCTTAGTTTTTGATGAAGTGATGACAGGTTTTCGTTTGGCAAAAGGAGGAGCGCAGGAGCTTTTTAATATTAATGCGGATATTGTTTGTTTCGGAAAAGTAATTGGTGGCGGTTTGCCAGTTGGTGCTTTTGCAGCACGAAACGAAATTATGAATTATTTAGCACCGCTAGGGCCTGTGTATCAAGCAGGAACTTTAAGTGGAAACCCGTTAGCCATGGCTGCTGGATTAGCAATGCTAAATGAGTTGAATAATGATGTTGAAATTTTTAATAGATTAGAAGAGAAAACAGCATATTTACACGAAGGCATTGCAAAGGTTTTGAGTGATAATAATATCGTATATACTATAAATAGAGTGGGGTCTATGATTTCTGTGCACTTTGATGAGGGAGAAGTTGTAGATTTTGAAACAGCAACAAAGGGAAATAATGAAACCTTTAAAAAATTCTTTCACGGTTTACTTAACGAAGGAGTTTATATAGCGCCAAGTGCATTTGAAACTTGGTTTATTACCGATGCTTTAACTTATAAAGATTTAGATTATACTATTGAGGCTATCGATAAGGTTGCGAAAACATTATAAATAAAAAAGAGCATTTCTAAACTTAGAAATGCTCTAATTAACAAACTATAATCAAATAATCAACCAAAAATTATTATTGTCTTTTCTTGCCTTGTCCCTTTCTACGATTTTTTGTTTTATTCATTCTTTTTGCTTGCGCCTTTTCCCATTTGGCATACTGCTCTTCATTTAAAATGTCTTTCATTTTTGCTTTCATCGCTATTTGATGGTCTAATTTAGCATTCATCATTTTATAACGTTCTTCTTTTGATGGTTTTTCAGCATTACCACTTTCTTTTCTAGCTTTTCGAGCTTCCATCATTGCTTTTCTTTTAGTGGCATTTTCTAAATTTAGTTTATGAATTTTTGCTTGTTGTGATTCATTCAAATCTAAATGTAATACCATTTTTTTTGTTTGTAACGTAGCTATTTCTTCAGCGGAAAGGTTCATCATTTTTTGATTTCTTTCTTGTCTGTTAGAGCGCTCTTTGTTAGGTTGTTGTGCTGTTGCTTGCAATGCGAAGAAGGCTAATGCAATTATTACTAATCTTTTCATTTTATTATGTTTTAAGTTATTTATTGCTAGGACTTGAGTAAGCTAAAAAGGTTTAAAACACATTCTGTATTTAACGAGAAGTTAACATGTTTTTACAATAAATATGTTGACTAGGCTGTTTAAAAAACCGAAAAACTTAAACTAATACCTGTTTGAAAATCGGGAGCATTATTCACTAAAAAATCCTCTTTAAAGTACAATGATAGTTTATATTTTGAATGCCCGTAGGTGTATATAAAGGACCAATTAGATAAAGTTTTATATAGTTTTTCGAAACCATTTTGCCAACCACCATTTATTTCTTGCCATTTACCCAAGAGTTTATAGTAATCGGCTTCTTTAAGTTTGTTATAACGTGACTGGATTTGGTAGTTTACTCCAAAAGCATGATAATTTCCTTTTTTTGTATATTTTGTAAATTCAATATTAGCTTCAATTGTTGCCAAAAATTTATTATTCCCTAAGTCTATAACATCATCAAAATTAATAAGGTTTTTGCGAAGTAAATTCATTCCAATACCAATATTGAATTCGTTTTTGTTTTTCAGAAAAATCTTTTTAATCCCACTTGCAGAAAAACCAATATCTATCGAAGAGTTGTATTTTGCTGTATTAATACCTAAATGATTTCCAAAGCTTATAAATATGTTTTTATTGCTGTTAATTTTTAATGAAGGGTAATAGTAGTGATTAAACTCAATTCCACCTATAAAGAAATCATTGTGTTCTAATTTTAGTGTGTTTCCGTTTCTATCGGTGTATTTAAAGTTTACTTGATTTAATCCATAGTAACGCCTTCCGTAAGGGTCTTCACCTCCAGAAATATTGCTGTGAAACCATTCGATAGTCTCATCACTTGTAAAAAAAGAAAAAGGATATTTTCCTTTAGTAATTAAGTAAGATCGAAGCGAGATGCCTAATTCATTATGCTTATCTAAAGGAATATTTGCACCAACTCTAAACTCTTTAATAACTGCATCAATAACAATATTCATATAATCTGCAGGTGTTGTTTCTTGATTGATAAAATTAAAATTGCGATTATGCCAAATAACCTGACTTAATGCTTTACGTACTTCAGGATCTTTTGGTAAATAAGCTTCTACAAAAGGATGGAAATTATTGCCACTAGACGAGTTTAAAGAAAGTGTTGTGCTTTTTGGAGGTCTTATTTTAAAATTTTGATGTATACGAGAACTGAATATCCCAAAATGGTGCGTTGATAAAATGTTTGGATTATCAATACCGTTTTTAAATAATAAGCTGTCCTTTTGTTGTGCTGATAAATAGGGAATCCCAATAAAACTAAGGATTATAATAAATAGTATTTTTTGCATATGTAAAACCAGTTAGTAAGCGGGTTTTACAGTTTTATCATGTTTAAAGTGGTGTAGTAAAGGGGCTGGTTTTCCATTTTGCTTTTTAACCATGCATAAAAGCTCATTACAAAAATGTCTTCTCTGTCTTTGCTAATCCATTCAAAAGCATTTTCAACTTTACTTTTAAAAGTTTCAGAGGTTATTATTTCAGGGTTTTTATAGCAATCTTCCGCTAAAGATAAAAAAATCAGAGCACGTTGCTGATTAATTTCTTTTAAATAATTAGAATGATTTCGTTTAAAACTCAATAATCTGGAATCAACTAGGTCGATATTTTTGAGTTCAATGTGCAGTAAAATTTCCATTAAGTGCTTTTTAATCACCCACTCTTTACCTGCTTTTTCAGTATACCATTTATCGGTATGGTAAAATTTTGAAAAAAGGGAGTATGCTTTTTTTAAATCATTTTTTTGAAAATAAAACATAACTAAGCTTAAATTAATGTCTAATAAAGTTTCAATGTCTTCGTGTTTAATTATTGCCAAAGGCGTTAATAAATTTATGGCTATATCTTGTTTATTGGTGTAGTTTAAATTGAGGCTTAAAAGCAAACTGTGTTTTAACTTAAAGGTGTTGTAGTGTTTTTTTCGCTTCCCTTTCATGCGATCATGCATCATATTTAAATAATGCATAGAGTCGTTAAATTTTTTATTTCTAAATAAGGTATTTGCTATTAGATATAAAATTTCAATATGATAATACAATTGTTTCTCTCGGTCTTTATGTTTAAGTATAGACTTATAGGTACTAATTAAAAATGGCTCGATTTTTAAGTAATCGTTAGTAACAAAAGCTGAAAAACTATTAATTGCAATTAACTGATATAACGATTTAAACGACATGGATTCGTTAAAACTGATATTGTATTCTTTTAAAGTTGCGTTAAAAATGGTTTGAAAATCTACAATATCTCCTTTATAAATATTATTATTAATTGTTTGTCTAATTTTTGCATAAACAATATTAAGTTGATCTTCTAATTGATGGTTTTTTTGATTGTATTTAAATTTAGAAATAAGTTGATTAATATCTATTGAAGGGTTTACATATGCGTATTGGATTTTGGTATGATAAATTTCGTTTAATAAGGGAAATAAATGATGTTCTGTAGCTAATGTTTCGGCTTTGTCCAAAATTTTATATGCCGCTTTGTATTGTATGTGTTGTAAACAGATGCGTGATGCTAATATGTATTTAATAATTTGCATATCAATTGCCTTTTCTTCTTGTAAACTTACATTCGCAATAAAATCAATTATCGATTGATATAAGCGCTTTCTTAGGGCGTGGTATGCATTTCTGCTATCGTTTTTGTATAGTTTAAAGCATAAGTCTTTCGAGTTTAAATTGTCATGTAATAAGAGTTTAAATAATTGAATGTTTTTAGCATCTCTACGCTTATTCTTTTTTTCTAAGTAGTTTATGAAATGTTGCTGATCTTCACCAGAAAATGTGGAAATAATTGTATTTAAATCATTCATTTAATCGTCATTAAATAATTTTAAATATCAATAAATATAATTATTTAATTATTAAATACGTATAATATATCGTCAGTTTTTATTAAAAATTGTGTTTTACAACTTCTATAAGTTTTGCAGTTTTGCCTTGTAATCATTAAAACAAAAATTATGAATTATGAGACAACAGTTTCTATGGATGAAAAATCTAGAAAAAAAGAAACTATAAAAGAGATCGAAGTTTACGACCAGAAACCAACTTCTGCCTTTATTGGTGCTTCATGGACAGCATTATTAATAGGGATGACTTCGTATTGTATAGGCTTATGGAATGCAGAAATGTTACTAAACGAGAAAGGTTATTATTTTACTATTCTGCTGTTTGGACTGTTTTCGGTGATCTCTGTACAAAAAGCAGTGAGAGATAAAATGGAGAATATACCTGTAACCGATATTTATTACAGTATTAGTTGGTTTACAACAATAGCATCTATTGTTTTATTAATTATTGGGCTTTGGAATGCAGATTTATTGCTAAGTGAAAAAGGATTTTATGGTATGTCTTTTCTGCTAAGTTTATTTGCCGCTATTGCTGTGCAAAAAAACACCAGAGATGTACAGTATATTGATAGAATGAGTAATGAAGAAAAATAGAAATAGTCAACAAAAATCAAAACAAAAAATACAAAAAGGATTGTTTTGATGATTGGTTAGTTAGTTAACCCAAAACCTCATGGTTATAAGCTGTGAGGTTTTAAAAAATCTTAAGTAATGAAACCAAAACTCACAGAAGATTTGCTAGAGTTCTCTGAAAAACGATTGATTTCTGATAAAGCAAGAATACTAGAAATTGCAGCAGTAATTTTAACAGCTATTGGAAAATTTATTTTCATGGATTTTCTAAATTGGAGATTGTTATTTGTAGTATTTGCAATAATTGGTTGGAGCTTATATGCTTTATACAGATACAAGCGAGAAAAAAATATTTTAAAATATTGGGGTTTTAGAACTGATAATTTTAAAAGTACGGTTAAGCTAATGATACCCTTTGCGGTTATATCTATAATTTCATTTCTTGTTATAGGGTTTAGTCAAAATACAATTAATTTAACCTGGCATATTTTACCACTTTTAATAACCTACCCAATTTGGGGAAGTATTCAGCAGTTTATAACTATTGCATTAATAGCAGGAAACTTAAAAGACCTTAATAAAAAGAAATTGAATAAACTTTCAGTTATATTTATAACGGCTACACTGTTTTCTATAGTTCATTTTCCTTCAAAATGGTTAATGATAGGAACCTTTTTATTAGCCTTATTTTATGGATATATTTATTTAAAAATAAAGAATATTTATGCTATGGGCATTTTTCATGGTTGGTTAGGAGCTATATTTTATTATACTGTAGTTAATAGAGATCCTTTTCAAGAAGTGTTTTTAAAATTTATAAACTAAAAAAATATGAATTCAAAAATTCAAAACGATATAAAAGAACTTGTTGAAGAACAAGTTATTACAAACGAAGTCGCTATAGATATTGAAAACTTCTATAAGTATAAAAAAGAAAGTTCACCAAATAGATTATTCACGGTTTTTGCGGTCTTAGGTTCAGCATTAGTTGGCCTTGGTATTATTTTAATTCTGGCACATAATTGGGATAATTTTTCCAGAAGTATAAAAACAGTTTTTGCTTTTACACCATTAATTATTGGTCAATTTATTGTGGGTTACACAATCTTAAAGAAAAAGAGTGCAACATGGAGGGAAGCTTCGGGAGTATTTTTGTTTTTTGCAGTTGGTGCGAGTATGGCACTGGTAAGCCAAATTTATAATACTCCAGGAGACTTTAGCAGTTATATGCTAATGTGGATTTTACTTTGCGCACCACTAATCTACCTACTAAAATCTAACACTTTAGCCATTTTACACATTGTTTTTGCAACAAATTATGCTTGCTCTTATGGGTATTTTGATGGTAATCAAACACCTTGGTTGTATTTAATATTGTTAGTTATAATTATACCACATTATTACCAATTACTAAAAAATAAAAAGACACATAATGTCACCTCAATTTTTAATTGGTTTTTGCCTCTAAGTGTAGTTATTGTATTGGGGGCTTTTGTATATAGAAGCGAAGAGTTTGGATTTTTAATGTATGTTATTTTGTTTGGGTTGTTTTATAACATTGGAAAATCACCTTTTTTCGACAACCAGAAATTAAGACGAAATGGTTATTTAATTTTAGGTTCTTTAGGAACCATTTACATGTTAATGTTTGCTAGTTTTGAGTGGCTATGGAAAGATATTTTAAGACATGATATTATTTTTAACTCTCAAGAGTTTTATATTTCAATTATACTTTTCTTATTAGCATTAAGTGTTTTGATTTATTCCCATTCGAAAAAATGGATTCAAAGTTTCAATCTTTTTCAATATGTATTTATAATTTTTACAGCCATCTTTTTTATAGGAATAACAAGTAGCATTATTCCAACAATTCTAGTTAATTTAATTATTCTCGTTTTAGGTATTGTAGCTATAAAAATTGGTGCAGACAAATTTCATTTTGGTATTTTAAATTACGGTTTACTAATAATAACTGCCTTAATTGTGTGTCGTTTTTTCGATACGAATATGAGTTTTGTAGTTAGAGGTTTGTTGTTTGTATGTGTTGGTGTTGGATTCTTTTTAACTAATTACATGATGCTTAAAAAGCAAAAATCAATAAGAAATTAAAAAAAAGCAAAAATGAAAACGATACATATATTTATACTATTTATAGTTGTAGCTATTGCACAAATATTTGTGCCAGCACAAATGATTTTTAATAAAGAATCTGTTATAAACACAGGAACCGCGTATAGGTTTAAAACACAACCTGTCGATCCTAGCGACCCATATAGAGGTAAGTATATCAATTTAAATTACGAGATAAGCTCTTTTGTAACTACCGATACGCTTTGGGAAAGAAAAGATAAAGTTTACGTGTATTTAGATACCGATAGTTTAGGTTTTGCAAAAGTGAATCAAGTAAGTAAAGTGCCTTTAAATTTAAATAAAGATTTTATTGTTGGAGAAGTATGGTGGTACAATAAAAATAAACAAAAATTAAACTTCAATTTACCATTTAATCGTTATTATATGGAAGAAACCAAAGCTTATGATGCCGAAGTTGCAGTAAGAAATAATCAACAGGACTCTATTAAAAATAACACCTATGCTTTGGTTTATATAAAAAATGGCGAAGCCGTTTTAAATGACGTGATTATTAACGAAATGTCTATTAAAGATTATGTGGAAAAGAAGTGAAAATTTGGCTAACTTTGAGACAATTCATAAAAATATCTACTAATGAAAAAAATAATTGTGTTACTAATAGTAACTGTGTTTACTTTTTCTTGTAAACAAGAAAAAAAGGAAGAAACCCAAAATAAAGAAATCCCGCAAACCAAAATGCAAAAAAACTTAAGTAAGTATGTTAATGTAAAACTAACAACAGACCTTAGTAAACTTACCGATAATGAGCGTAAGATGATACCTGTTTTAATTAAAGCAGCTGATATAATGAATGATTTGTTTTGGTATGAATCTTATGGAGATAAGACAGCATTATTAAATTCAGTTTCTGATGCCGACACTAAAACTTTTGTAAAAATTAACTATGGCCCCTGGGATAGATTAGATGGTAATGCGCCTTTTGTTGAAGGAGTAGGAGCTAAACCTTTAGGGGCAAATTATTATCCAAAGGATATGACAAAAGAAGAATTTGAAGCTGCAGATATAGAAAACAAATCGAGCATATATAATTTTGTTAGACGCGACGAAA
The DNA here is from genome assembly GCF_002741945.1 of Gaetbulibacter sp. 4G1. Classification (GTDB taxonomy): domain Bacteria; phylum Bacteroidota; class Bacteroidia; order Flavobacteriales; family Flavobacteriaceae; genus Wocania_A; species Wocania_A spongiicola. Next base: position 31,823 of record NZ_MDVN01000009.1, on the reverse strand, counting down.
AAGGGAAGTTATATTCAATTCCCTACTATCAACAATTTGAAAAAGAGGTTAAGACGGTTTCAGATTTATTACTTGAAGCTTCAAAACTGGCTGATGACGCAGGTCTTAAAAAGTATTTGGAATTAAGAGCCCAAGCCATGTTGGACGACAATTATCAACCTAGTGATTTAGCTTGGATGGATATGAAAACAAACACCTTAGATATAGTAATAGGTCCAATTGAAACCTACGAAGATCAAATGTTTGGAAACAAAGCTGCTCATGAAGGTTATGTCCTTATTAAAGATCAGGAGTGGAGTGCTAAATTAGCTCGCTTTGCTAGTTTCTTGCCAGAATTACAAAAAGGATTACCAGTAGATGATGCTTATAAAAAAGAAACTCCAGGAACAGATAGTGATTTAAATGCATACGATGTTGTGTATTATGCAGGCGATTGTAATTCGGGAAGTAAAACAATAGCCATTAACTTGCCCAATGATGAAGAAGTACAATTACAAAAAGGGACAAGAAGATTGCAACTTAAAAATGCAATGCAAGCAAAATTTGATAAAATATTAGTTCCAATATCAGAAGTTTTAATAGATGAAACACAACGCAAGCATATCACATTTGATGCTTTTTTTGCAAACACAATGTTTCATGAAGTGGCTCACGGTTTAGGAATTAAAAACACTATAAATGATAAAGGAACGGTGCGTACATCGCTTAAAGAACATTCAAGTGCTTTAGAAGAAGGGAAGGCAGATGTTTTAGGTTTATATATGGTGCAACAACTACATAGCAAAGGAGAAATTGATGGTGATATGAAAGATTACATGACTACGTTTATGGCTAGTATTTTTCGATCTGTGCGTTTTGGAGTTTCTAGTGCTCATGGAAAAGCTAATATGATTCGCTTTAATTTCTTTAAAGAAAAAGGGGCATTTAGTAGAGATGAAAACGGTGTTTATAAAGTAAATTATGATAACATGATAGTGGCTATGAAAGATCTGTCGGGCTTAATATTAACACTTCAAGGAAATGGTGATTATGATGGTGTTGCAGATTTGGTAAAAGATAAAGGTATTATTTCAAACGAATTACAATCAGATTTAGACCGTTTAAGTTCGGCAAACATTCCAGTTGATGTAATTTTCGAACAAGGTTTAACAGCTTTAGGGATGTAAAATAGTATCATATTCAAAAAAAGGCTTTAGTAACCTACTAAAGCCTTTTTAGTTTATATTTTATATATTTAGTAAAAACATTTTAAATGGTATACTGGTTATCAACACTTATAACTATAGCAATAATATATATAGCAATAAGCATTGCTTTGTATTATTTACAGGATTATATGCTGTTTAAACCAGAAAAACTACCAAAAGATTTTCAATTTAATTATGAAAATCAAGATATAGAAGAGCATAATTTAGAAACCAGAGATGGTGCGGTTATTAATGGTATTCTTTTTAAACCTAAAGGCGAATCGAAAGGTATTGTGCTATATCTAAAAGGAAACTCTAAAAGCATAAAAGGTTGGGGGAAATTTGCAGTAGATTTTACTCGGCACAATTATAATGTACTAATGGTAGATTATCGTGGTTTTGGAAAAAGTACAGGCAGACGCTCGCAAAAAGCCATTAAACGAGATTTGCAAGAAGTATATAATAAAATAAAAGAGCGTACTACAGAAGACAGAATTATACTTTACGGTCGTTCTTTAGGTTCAGGTTTTGCAGCTAAATTAGCTTCAATGAATAACCCTAAAAAACTTATTTTGGATGCGCCATATTACAGCTTAACTAAAGTTACAGCCCGTTATGCTCCTTTTATGCCGTTAAGTGTTTTATTAAAATACCCGTTACCTACATATAAGTGGTTAAAATATGTAAAATGCCCTATTCATATTATTCATGGTACAAACGATAATTTAATTCCGTACAAAACTAGTGTTAAACTATCTCAAGTAAACCCAAAACTAACAAAGCTTCACTCGGTTATAGGCGGAGGTCATAAAAATTTAAATAACTTTGAATCTTATCATAAAATGATTCACGATATTCTAAATCAAAAACCACACGATATCGATTTGTCAACCACAAGTATTCATGTTAAACACACATCAAAACCTACTAAAACGAAAGCTTAAGAAGTTTGCTTTAATTTTATTAAGCATCTATATTATGGTTGGCTCTTTATTATATTTTTTACAAGAAAAAATGCTGTTTCTACCAACAGTTTTAGAGCAAGATTATGTGTATAAATTTTCTCAACCTTTTGATGAATTGTTTTTGAAAACGGATGATGATGCGGTTATAAATGCCATTCATTTTAAAGTAGAAAATCCAAAAGGAGTAATATTATATTTTCATGGAAATGCAGGTGATTTATCGCGCTGGGGACTTATAGCTGAATATTTTGTTGAAAAGCAATATGATGTTTTAATAATGGATTACAGAACCTATGGTAAAAGCACAGGAAAATTAAGTGAAAAAGCGCTTTATAACGATGGACAATTATGCTACAACTATTTGAAAGAGCATTATAACGAAGCGCGTATTACGCTTTATGGAAGGTCTTTAGGAACGGGGGTGGCAACTTATTTGGCCTCCAAGAATAAGCCTAAACAACTTATTTTAGAAACTCCTTACTATAGTATTATCGATGTAGCTAAATCTAGATTTCCTATGTTTCCTGTTGAGGCATTATTAAAATATAAACTACAAACAAATCAATATATAAAACAAGTAAAATGCCCAATTACTATGTTTCATGGTACCGAAGATTCAGTAGTGCCTTTTGCATCAGCTAAAAAACTGTTTGAAGTATCTCCAAAGCCAATAACTACTTTTGTGACTATTGAAAATGGAAATCATGGAAATCTTATAAATTATGAATTATACCACGCTCAAATAAAAAAGATACTTCCTTAAATATCTTAAAAAATTAACAAGTTAATTCTTATTTCTTAAAGAAAGCATAAAGCTGTAATTGTAAGCGTTAAACATTTCTAAATACAGATAATAAATTCAACTAAAAGACGTCTATTTGTATAGAGTTTAGTTTGTGATACTACAAACGTAGTATTCATAAAATAAGTTTGTTGGTTAGTTAGTTGTTAGTTAAAAGCCAGTAGTGAAATTTCACTACTGGCTTTAGTTTTTACGATAGTATTTATTTAAGCTTATATTACTTCTACAAACAAACCATCATCAGTTTTTTCAACTTTAGCAAGGTTGTTTTTTGTTAATTCTTTAATGGTTTTATCCCATTTTTTATTTGATAAACCAGATTGTGTTTTTAAATCGTTTAATTTCAGTTTTTCTGCTTTTTTCAAAACCTCTAAAACCGTTTTTGCTTCATCACTAATAGCTACGGTTTTTTTCTCTGGCCTCATTTGTGGGAAGAATAAAACTTCTTGAATGGATTGGTTATTGGTTAAAAACATAATCAATCTATCCATACCAATTCCCATTCCTGATGTTGGAGGCATACCATATTCTAAAGCACGTAAAAAATCATGATCTATAAACTCTGTAGCTTCGTCGTCGCCTTTTGCAGCTAACTTAAGTTGATGCTCAAAACGCTCACGTTGGTCAATAGGATCGTTCAATTCAGAATATGCATTAGCAATTTCTTTTCCGCAAACCATCAATTCAAAACGTTCAGTTAATTCAGGATTATCACGATGTTCTTTACATAACGGGCTCATTTCTTTCGGGTAATCTGTAATGTAAGTAGGCTGTATATAATTACCTTCACATTTTTCTCCAAAAATTTCATCGATAAGCTTACCTTTTCCCATAGTATTATCAACTTCAACACCTAAATCTTTGGCTGCTTGTCGTATTTCATCTTCGTTTTTACCAGTAATATCAAAACCTGTAAAATGCTTTATAGAGTCTGCCATAGTAACTCTCGCATAAGGAGCTTTAAAATCTATTTCATGATCACCAAAAGTTACTTTTGTCGTACCATTTACGGCAATAGCACAATGCTCTAAAAGACGCTCACAGAAATCCATCATCCAGTTGTAATCTTTATAGGCTACATAAATTTCCATAGCAGTAAACTCGGGGTTGTGAGTTCTGTCCATACCTTCATTTCTAAAGTTTTTAGAAAATTCATAAACTCCATCAAAACCACCAACAATCAATCTCTTTAAATATAATTCATTAGCAATTCGCATATATAAAGGTACATCTAAAGCGTTGTGATGCGTTACAAACGGACGAGCAGCGGCGCCACCAGGTATAGGTTGTAAAACTGGAGTTTCAACCTCGAAATACCCAGCATCATTAAAAAATTGACGCATCGCATTAAACAACTTAGTACGCTTTACAAACACCTCTTTTACATGTGGATTTACAACCAAATCTGCATAACGCTGTCTGTAGCGTAATTCAGGGTCCGTGAAAGCATCATAAACAACACCATCTTTTTCTTTTGGTAAAGGCAAAGGCTTTAATGCTTTACTAAGCAACTTAAAATCTTTTACCCGCACAGTTTTTTCACCAACTTTAGTGGTGAACAATTCGCCTTCAATTCCAACAAAATCACCTAAATCTATAAGACTCTTAAAGATAGTGTTGTATTTAGATTTATCGTCACCTGTACAAATTTCATCTCTGTTAAAATATACCTGAATTTTACCTTCAGCATCCTGTAATTGTCCAAAAGAAGCCTTCCCTTGTACATTTTTAGACATAATTCTACCAGCAATAATTACCTTCTTGTCTTCTTCAAATTGCTCTTTTACCTGTTTCGAGGTGTGGTTTACAGGGTATAAATCTGCAGGATACGGGTTAATGCCTAATTCGCGTAGTTTCGCTAACTTTTCTCTTCTTACTAATTCTTGCTCTGATAATTGCGACATATTATAAATACTGAGTGTAAATTTTAATGCGCAAAGATACTATTAAAAGCTATCTTTTTAAAACTAATTTTTTGGGCGTTACCCTAAAAAAGGATTCAGGGTCGGGCTTTCCACTATATCTTTTTTTCGTGCCTCAAAAAAGGATGCCACTTCAACCCCTAACGTAAAATAATATGTAACAAAATAAGTTTAATAACGTCAAACAAGTACATTATCAATCAATAAACATTTAAATTAAAAATCAACATGAGTTTCTGGAGAGTTTTACTGTCTATTATTTGTCCACCCCTAGCTGTTTTAGACAAAGGTTGCGGCTCTATTTTAATCACCTTTTTATTATGGCTTTGTGGCTGGGTACCTGGTGTTATAGCTGCTTTGGTTATTATTAATAACCCCAATAGGTAGCTTTAAAGCACATTTATAAACATATTTTCTACTTTTTAAAGTAGTATCTTTGCATTCTAATTTAACACATATTATGCATAGAATTTATACTTTACTTTTAGTTATCATCATAGTCAGTTTTTCTAGTTGTACCGTAAAAGAATCTATAGTATTTAACGAAGATGGCTCTGGGAATTTTTTGGTAAACTATGATATGGCTTCGGTTATGTCTCAAATGAAGGATGCCTTTTCTGAAGGAGACGATTCCACTAGCACAAACGAAAAAAAACCAAGTAAGGTTGTTGATACACTTATGGTTTTTAGTGAAATTATGGAAACTTATAAAGATAGTATTTCTGCTTTACCAGAGGAAAAGCGTCTTGCTTTAGAAGTTGTTAAAGATATGTATATGAAAATGAAGATGGACGAAGCAAATAATGTTTTTGACTTTGGGGTAGGACTTAATTTTAATGCTATAGAAGATTTAAAAGATATCCAAAAAAGAATCGAAAAAGCAAAAACTCTTAATTCTCAAAATAGTCAAGTAGACGCAATGAAAGAAGGCTCTCCATTAGGGAAATTTATGGTTAATGGAGAAAATGATGTTGATTATAATTTTACTGAAAATGGTTTCTCAAGAGTTACAACTGTTTCTGAAGTGAAAACCGCTAAAGCCTTTAAATTAGATGAGAATAGTGAAGAAGATAAACAGTTTTTAGACTATTTTAAAAACTCTTTTTATATAGTTGAATATACATTTTCTAAGAAAATAAAATCTACATCTATAGAAAATGCCCAATTATCTACAGATAAAAAAACAGTTACATATAAATATAGTTGGATTGACTTTTTAAGTAATCCAAAATTATTGGATATTAATATTGAATTTGAAAATGAATAAGCAGATTGAAATTCAAGATTTAGGACTTAAAGATTACAAACAAACTTGGGATTATCAAGAACAATTGTTTAAGAACATTGTAGACACAAAAATTAAGAATAGACGAGAAGACGCTGGTTTAAAAACTAATAATCATTTCTTGTTTGTTGAACATCCACATGTTTATACTTTAGGTAAAAGTGGAGATTTTTCTAATTTGCTTGTTACAGAAGAGCAATTAAAAGAAAAGAACGCCACCTTTTATAAAGTGAATAGAGGTGGAGATATAACATATCATGGCCCTGGGCAAGTGGTTGGTTATCCTATTTTAGATTTAGAAAATTTTTTTACCGACATACATAAATACCTTCGTTTTCTTGAAGAAATGATAATTTTGACGCTTGCAGAATATGGCTTAAAAGCAGAGCGTAGTAAAGGAGAAACAGGTGTTTGGCTGGATGTAGGCACACCATTTGCTCGTAAAATTTGTGCTATGGGCGTTCGTGCTAGCCGATGGGTAACTATGCATGGTTTTGCACTAAATGTAAATGCCAATTTGGGTTATTTTGACCTTATGATACCTTGTGGCATTCGTGGTAAAGCAGTAACCTCTTTAAATGTAGAACTTGGAGTAAAAGAAGTGCCTATGGAAGAGGTAAAAGAAAAACTACTAAAGCATTTTAAAGCACTTTTTGAAGCTGAGTTTTTTAATAATGAAAATTAAACGCTTTCTTAAAATAGTGTTGTTGATTTGTTGTTTTGTACTTACTTCAATATCAATTGCATTAATGTATACTGTTATAATTGTGGAGAATAATTCTTTTGAATATAGTATGCTTATTCCTTTGTCAATGATTCCTACTGGTGTTTTAAGTATAATTTACCATATAAAAACTTTAAAGCATTACAGTATAAACTATGTTTACAAAGATTTAAATGACAGTTTTATATGGGTGGGTAACTTGCTTTTCGCAATATCTATTTCTTCAATGGCTTTGTTTATGATCTATTCATTTTATAGCATCAGAGAAATAGATTTAAATCCCAAATTATTTTATGCGCTTATTTTTTGCGGTGTTATTTTATTGATTGGAGTGATACTAATTTTAGAAGAAAAATGGCTTTACAAAAAAAGGCTTATTATTAAAAAACAATCTAAAATAAATAAGATTGATGATATAAGAGGGGCACAAGATGATGACCTTTAGTTTGTGATAATTATCTAAGTTCAATCTCTTTTTAAAGCTAGATTTAATTGATTTTTAATTGCACAAAGGAACATCAGAGTCTTTACAAATAAAATTTTTGGAATTCCAAATAACTGTATCTCGATTCAAGATATTGAAATTAATAAACTCTTCTGAACATCCAAGTATATTAATACGTTCACCTTCGCAGTTATATACTGGTAAGACTGAGTTGCAATTAGCACAACAATTACCAATTATAAATACTGTTTCTCCTTCATAGATTGCCTGGGAAATATAAAATTCATCGACTTGGGTAGATTGTTCAATATCTAAAATCCTTTCTTTTAACCATGCAAAATCTTCAACAGGGTTTGCTACATTGCAAGTATTGCTTATACCATCGTCGTTATTATTACAAGATAAAACTATAAAGAATATTAAAGCAGAAAGTATATTAATTTGTCTCATTTCTTTTTGACGATTTATCTTATAGATGAAAAAGGCAGCTATGGGTTGCGTCTACTTCCATAAAATAGAATCATAAAATGAAATATTAAAGGTGTTTTTTTTGAAAAGAGAACATAATACAATTACTTAATCATAAGTTCCAATAGGTTCTTTTTTTGAATAGCTAATTCCTAAATCGTTAGTCCTAACCGCTTTTAATTTTTTAGCTAATTTCTTTTTAAACTGTATAACAACTTTAGCATATTTTGGATTATGTGCTAAATTGGTAAACTGCTTTGGATCTTTTTTCATATCAAAAAGTTCAATACCTGCTGATGCATCTTCATTATATTGAATATATGCCCATTTATCATTCCTCAATAAATAGGTTTTTCCGCCCTGCGATACACTAAAAGCCATATCTCTAACTTTCTTTTTTGGCTTATCAATAGTTTTTACCAAGCTTTTCCCTTGTATATGTTTTGGTGGTTTTAAGCCACCTAATTCAGCAATAGTTGGGTATAAATCAATCAATTCTACAAAAGAATTACAAACAGCTGCTTTTTTACCCGGCACTTTAATAATTAATGGAACACGAACAGATTCTTCGTGTAAACTTACTTTCATCCAGAAATTATGCTCACCTAAATGAAACCCATGATCCGAAGTGAAAATAACAATGGTATTATCTTCTAAACCTTCTTCTTTAAGTGTTTTAAGTACTTTTCCAACTTGAGCATCCATATACGATACAGATGCATAATATGCAGCCACCGCTTTCTTTTCTTGCTCTAAAGACATTTTTGCATTAACACTAGTTACGTAATTAATACCACGCTTTGGAATATCGTCCCAATCACCATCAAGTTTTTTAGGTAGTGTTATGTTGTTAAACGGATACGGTTCAAAATATGGTTTTGGAGCTACAAAAGGCACATGTGGCCTTACAAAACCAACCGCTAAAAAGAAAGGTTCGTTTTTGTGTTTTCTAATAAGCTCTGAAGCTTTTTTAGCTGTTTTTCCATCAGAGTGCACTAAATCATCACCATCGGCTTTTACAATAGTCATTACATTTCCACCCTTTCTCTCTATTTTTCCATCAGGATTTCCTTGAACCAATTCGGCATCACCAATAGCTTTCCATTCAGGTCCTTGGCTATTAAAACGCTCAGTCCACGAGGCTTGATCATCTTGCCCATTGGAACCTGTTTCAATATCAATAGGGACACCCATGTGGTAAATTTTACTCACCCGAGCTGTGTAGTAACCGTTGTCTTTAAATAATTGTGACCACGTTTTTCTTTCAGGGCCTATATTTTCTCTACCGCTTACATAACCAAATGTAGTAGTAGCATTAGGGTAGTACCCCGACATAAAAGAGGCTCTTGATGGACCACAAACGGGATATTGCGTATAGGCTTTAGTATATCTAACACCCTCTGAAGCTAGTTTGTCAATGTTTGGTGTATGGCATGCTTTATTTTCGTAAGATGAGACTGCGGTTGCTGTTAAATCATCAGAAATAATAAACAACACGTTTGGTTTTTTGTCTTGTGAAAACAGTGTTATGCTGAATAAGAAAAATAAGATATATGTTATTGGTTTCATGTTTTGTTAAGGGTAACGGTTTTATGATAAATTTTTAAAGTTCGTTTAACGCCTCGAATATGCGTAGTGAGGGATTTCAAGGAACTGCACTATCAAACCGCTACTTTGTATATTAAATGTTCAAATTTACTAAATCGCCCCGCATTACGTATATTTATTGTTATGGGCCTTTATTTTTCTAATACGAGTTCTGTATCCCTGTCAATAGATACAATTCCCGCAGAACAAACAGATAATTCATATTCTGTTTTATTCTTATTTTTCACCAATTCTAATAATTCTATCACCACTTTTTCCAATTCATATTTAGGAGGCAAATTATACCATTTTCCATAATCAAGGTAGGTAATGTATATATTGTCTTTATCCTTTTTTATATTAAAAGAAAGATTCCACCACTCGCTTTCTTTTGTATAAACCTTGCATAGTCCATCATCTAGAAAATCAATCGCAATTTTCATAATCTGCCTTCTTAATTTCTCAGAATAATCCGATGTTTCAGGCTCTAAAAGAGAAGTATGTTCTTTATACCATACTAGAAAATGTTTATTTAATTCACTTATTCGTTCTGAGTTAATTATTATGTCTTGATATGAGATATTAAAATCTATTTCAGAATCGTCGAATATTGATAAGCTTGTCTGCTTATCGCACAATAATTTAAGAAAGGATTCGAAATTCTCTGAAATCACCTCCTGTTCACCTTCTGACCCCATATAAACTATAATACATTCATGTCCAAAATACCAAAAAGCTAAAATTCCTCCATCGTCGAAATTCAAAAACGGCACTATTTCTTTTTTTGCTGAAGATTTAAGTTGAAATGTTTCTATGTCTGACCATCCAATCATGCCAGGTAGTCTAAGTTTAGCAAATTGATTGAATTTACTTGGTAAGTCAACTTTGTCAGGTAAATTGCTAATTATTTCTTTAGTTATTTTATTTCTTCTAAACATCTATTTCTAATCTTGTTGAAATTGGTTGTCTTGGATCCTCTTCAGTCCTAATTGCCCATAATGTTTTTCAAGTATATGAATCCCTTTTAATACTGAAACAAGTTCAGCACAAGTGATTTATATACAACGACAAACGAAGCTATCGATTTTTTCTGACAAAATCAAGTTCTTAAAACAGCTCTTTTATATCATCTTCTTCGGTATCATCATCTTTAGTGTCTATTTGTTCAATAGTGTATTTTGGTAAATTATCTTTTCTATAAAAATTTATGGGTACAGGCAAAACAGAAGCCAATGCAATTATTAATACCAAGGCAAAAAGCCTCAACCCTTTTTTTAAGGTTTTCATAAAGTAAAAAAGGTAAGTGTGTAACATCTTTTGATGTTACAGATTAAACTGTAATTCGAAATGTTGCCAAGAGGCAAGGGATTGTTTACTTTATGAGGTTGCTCTGATAATCGTCTGAAAAGATTTGAGCTATAAGATTTTGCTCTAAAAACATTTGCTTATTAAACTGTAAAATCGCCTCCTTTTGAGACTTTAAAGTGATACTAAAGTTGTATTGATGCGTGTTTAATAACCACTTAAAACAAAAGGTAGTGTATTGATTAAAAGTTATGTTTTGGGGTGAACGCTTTAAAAAGGAAAATGATTTACTAATAGCTTGATGACTAGAAGTATTATTAATTACAAGTTCGGTTTGTGTTTTATGATAAGAAGAAGGGTAATAGGTAAACCCTGAAAACGATACAATAACCGCTAATAAAGCAATGCTTGCCAACCATTTATGTAATCCTTTTAAAAACATTTAGTATAAAGATAATACTTTTATTAAAAATTAACACGAATACTTACATTAGGAGTAATCCCTAAAGATTGATTTTCAACTTTGTTAATCATATTATCTGTATCTAAAGTATAATAGGTATTAATAATATTTTTTTGATTGAAAATATTCCAAATTGAAGCACCAACTACAGCTCTAGACGAATCAGAAATATCAAAAGCATAAGTTGCAGAGCAATCAGCACGTAAATAATCATCTAAATTACTACTGTTTGGTGCAGCGTATGTAATAAGGTTATCACTAGGGTCATCATTAATATCTGGTAAAGTTGTTGGTTTTCCAGAATGCCAATTTAAACCCAAAGCTAATTTAACATCGTTGTAAGTATACACACCAGAAAGAGCTAATACATGACGAATATCAGCATTATTAGGAAACGGATTGCCATTGTTTAAACCTGGAAATGTGTAATCATTTTTGCTATAAGTGTAGCCTAACCAAGTGCTAACAACATTATTAAATTGTTTGTTTACTAAAAAATCGAAACCTTTAACTTGATAACTCCCAACACTGTTTACAAATTGATATTGGTTTTGAAAGCCTTGACTCCTAGTAGTTATACCATCAACTTTTTTAATATAACCTTCGGCGCTAATTAGCAATTTATTTTTATTATAATGAATGCCAACTGAGGCTTGTTTGCTCTTTAAAATAGGAACTGGTTGAATATTTTTATTATTAATAGTTATTACATCTATATTGTTGTTAGATAAAACCCAACGCCTGTTTTCAATACCTAAAAAATCATTTTGCAAATCAATGATTTGAGAAGTGGTTTGACTTTTAAGCTCTCCTAACAATTCAAACCTAAAGCTGTTAAGAAATCGCTGACTAAAGCTTAAACGAGGCTCATAAATGGTCATATCAAATTTTGGGAAGTGGTTTATTCTACTTCCAAATTTTAAGTTGGTTTTGCCATTGTTTGATAAAAAAGCACCTTCAGCATAAACCGAATGACTTCTAACAACATCTCTTATAAAACTTCTAAAAACAGGATTGTTTACATCTTCTAGATTGCTTATACCTACTTCAATAAATTGATACCCGCCATTTAATTTTAGTTGACTATTGGGTTTGTAATTTATATCCAATTTTGCAGAACCATCATACACTTCGTTTTCTTGAATTAAACGCTGATTGTTTATGATATCAAAATTGGTGGCATCTAAATCGTAATTTGTTACATATGCATGAGCGGTAGTTGAAAGTTTTGAGTTCCAATCTCTAGTGTACGAAAACCCTAAAGCCAAATTTTGTTGTGACAGTTTACTATTTAAAGCTTCGTTTCTATCATTAATATTGGCTTGTTCTTCGTAATTTAATTTGTTGTTTGCGTTTAAAAACTGAAGTCTGATTTTATCTTTTTGAGTAATATCATATAAAAATTTTGCTGTTATATCATAGAAGTAAAAAGATTCGTTTTTATCGATAGCATTATCATTTTGATTAAAATTTGTTAAATCTGAATCTTGAAAAACACGTTTTTTATATAAGTCGTAAGTTGGAGTAGTTACCAAATCTGTTACCGAACGACGTGTTGAAATTTGCAATTCGGTATTATGAGTTAGTGGAATTTTTGCAAAAACATCGGCGTTTATTAAATTAAACCCACCACCTGCTTTAAATGTGTTATCAATTTCGTTGGGTAATTGCATATCGATAATACTAGAAATACCATCACCATATTTTGCTGGGGTTCCGTTTTTTGAAACATTAACTTGTTTTGTGGTATAGGGGTTGAATGCTGAAATTAACCCGAAAAAATGACCTGATTGATACATTTTTATACCATCCCAAAGAAGTAAGTTTTGATCGTGCGAGCCACCACGAATATTAATGTTAGATACGGTTTCGTCAATACTTAAAACTCCAGGAAGCGATTGAATGGTTTGTAAAACATCGGGTTCAATTAACCCAGGGAGAATACCAAAAGTTTCAGGTTTTATAGTAATTACACCATCATTTAACTTAGTAATGCCAGTGGTTAAATAATTAGTTATTATAACTTCGCCTAGCCTTTGTGTTCTGTGAAATGTTGCTTGAGTTTTTAAAGCTTTAATGGCAACAAATCGATTGTTTAATAATTCAAAATCTAGTTTGACTTTGTTTTTTAGAAAACCTAAGACCTCTTCTAAAGTTAAGTTTTCTTCTGGAATAACTACTTTTTTATCTTGAATAGTAGCATCAGCATAAGAAAAGCTAATGTTATATCGAGTTTCGATAATTTTTAAAACAACAGCGAGCGAATGCTTTTCTTTTTGAACAGTTTGAGAACTTAAAGTCGAAATATTCAAAAAAAACAATAGTATAAAGATAGAAAGTGTACCTTTTCTACTCACGCTTTAATGTTATAGTATTGTTGTCTTTACTATATGTTAAGTGTAAAGGTAAGGTAATGTTTTTTATTGCAACATCTATATTATTATGAGGGAAACCAACAGTAACTAACTCTTCAGAATTTATATTTAAAAGCGTAATATCTACATTATATTGTCTTTCAAACTCTGCAATAACTTCTTTAAAAGGTAGACTTTTGAATAGGCTTTCGTTATTTAACCACGAAGGTGTTAAGCGACTTTCTTTTTCTTTAACAATTTGTTTCCCATCAATAATTAAAAATCTGTCTCCAGGCTTTAACTTTGTTTCTTGAGAGTTGTGTGTCACACCAACTAATCCTTCGTAGCAAATAACCTCAAAATAATTGTCCCGTTGTTTTACATTAAATTGAGTACCATAAACCGTAACGGTTCCTGATTTTGTAATAACATTAAATGAAGAACCTTTGGCAACTTTAAAAAAAGCTTCACCATTAAGTTCTACTTCGCGCTCGCGTTTCCAATCTTTTTTATTGAATGCTAACAACGATTTAGCATTAAGCGAAACACTAGAAGCGTCTGGTAATTTTATAGTAGTTTTTTGAGCAAACTTGGTTGTAATTGTAGTATCTAAAGTGGTAGTGTAATAGTATAAACTAAAACAAACAGCAAGTATAGCAGCAACACGCATTAATGGTTTTATCCAATGTGTGGTTTGCTTTTTAGTGCTTTTAATTTTAGACAACACTTGGTCTAATTCGGCAGAAGTATTAAAATCTTCAGCCTTAAAAGCTTGCATACTGTTATCCAACTTTATTAAATCATCATAATCTTCAAGGTTTTTAAACGCTTCAAGTTCCTGATCATTTAGATCGTTATCTAACCATTTCGATATTAAAATTTCTTTGTCCATAATTCTTATACAACTATATAACAGTTAACTTTTATTTTTTCCTACCCCTTAGAGTTTCTTTTTTAATTCCTTTTCTACTTCTTTATAAATATCCATCATGTACCAACCACCAGAAATCACAAAGTATAGTCTGTTTTCTTCTAAAAATAATGAAGAAGGTTCTTTACTAATATTATACCATATACTATTGATTTTTTTTAGGTCATTTAAAAAAATAAATGCCTCTTTTGCGCTTTTTTTATCTTTAAAAATATGTTCTTCAACATTAACTCTTGGGTAGGTGTTTTTATCTTCATTTATAACTAAAGTTCCTTTTAAGAAAGCTGAGTGTGATTCAAAAATAAGGTTTTCTATTTCTTGTTGTTTAAACTTTTCTGATTTGTATAACCTTTCTAAACCACTAATCAATCTAGTTCTTTTAGTCTCAATTATTTCAATTTTTTTAATAATATAATTAAGCTTAGACAAGCTTTTTGCTTTAAACTCTAATCGAGACTCTAAATCTAATTCAAGTGAGGTTTGTGTAATTTTGCCATCAAATGTTATATCTTTTTTTTTGATTGTATCAACATTTTCGATGCTTGTTTTTTCTTCTTTATTATTTTTTGATAAACTGTCAATTTCTTTTTTACAGGAAATTATAGAAGAACAGACAATGATTAGATATATTAATGATTTTTGTTTCATAGTAATATTGTTTTACGTCTACAACTCCTTAATATCTTCTCTCAATTTCTTTAAAGCACCATAAATACGTTTTTCAACAGCTTTGGTAGAAATATCTAAGAGCGCTGCAATTTCTTTAAAACGTTTTCCTTCAACACGATTCATCATAAAAGCAACCCGTTGCGCTTCGGTTAGATTTGCTAATGCTTTTTGTAGTTTATCATTATACTCAGCCTCTTGCATTAAAAACTCTGGGCTTTCGTTGGTAGACATTTTAGGTTTAGTTTGCTGATGCTTCAATACAACCTTTTGGTGTGCTGCTTCATTCAACATTAAATTATTAGCAGTAGTAAAAACAAAACTCTTTGCTTTATCAGGAGAAATTTTTGCGCAGTTTTGCCATAACTTAATGAAGGCTTCCTGTACTTTGTCTTTTGGGTTTAGTAATTCACCAAACTTATAGTATAAAAAGTTGTGTAAATCTTTTGAGTGTTTATTAAATATGGAAGAAAAAATATGTTCTTCACAAATATTATCGTGTAATTGTTTCCCCATTGATAGTTTTGATTGGTGTCACTAAAATAAGGTTTTTTGGAGTTTGGAATTTGAGTTTTTTTATTTTTTTTAACTAGAGAGGGTAGGAATTTTTAAAGTTATCCTGTTTTATATTCAAAAAGCTATGTTTAACCCAAATTTTAATATCATGAAAACTAAAATCAGTAAATTATTACTATTACCTTTTTTTGCCCTTTTAATGTTTACGTCTTGTCAGGAAGAAGTTGTGGAAATTACAGATCCTAATGAGACAGAAGCAATTGCTTCCGATTCAATGTTGGCTACTTTAATGAGCTCTGCGTCTACTATGGATGGTTCAAAAGATAATATTATAGACAAAGCTAGTTGTTTATCTATCGAATTACCAGTTACAGTTGTAGTTAACGGGTTGGAAATTATTATAGATTCAGAAGAAGACTATAAAGTTATTGAAGCAATTTTTAATGAATTTGAAGAAGATGAAGATCGTTTAGAAATTATTTTTCCTATTACAATAATTACAGAAAATCATGATGATATTGTAATTAACAATGCTGACGAATTAAAAGAATTTGTTAAAGAATGTAAAGGCGAAAATGAAGATGATGACGATATAGAATGTATCGATTTTAAATACCCTATTTCTTTTTCAGTGTACGATGCTAACTTTCAGGTTATTGATGTCATAGAAATTGAAAATGATAGAGAATTACACAAGTTTATTAAACGTATTATTAATAAGGAGGTTTTTGCAAGTCTTAATTTCCCAGTAACCATGGTTTTGGCCGATGGAACAGAAGTAGTTGTTAATAATAACGAAGAGTTAGAAAGCACAATTAACGAAGCTAAAGATGCTTGTGATGAAGATGATGATAATGATTATGGAGATGATGACTTTACAAAAGAGCGTTTAGATGAATATTTACAAGTTTGCCCATGGGTAGTGTATGAGTTTAAAAGAAACAATCAAGATAACACTGCCGAGTATAAAGAGTATGCTTTAAACTTTAAGGAAGATGGTGTTGTAAAAATGCGTGCTAGAAATGGCGATATATTAACAGGTACTTGGAGTACTCGAGTAACTGATAGAGGCGCACTTTTAAAACTAGAATTTGAAACCTTAGCAGACTTTACTTTAGAATGGGTTGTATATGATATTGAGTATGGTAAAATAAAACTATACGAAGAAGGAGGTAACCGAATTATCATGAAGAAAAATTGTGATGTAGTTATTGATATTACAAAAGAAAGAATTGAAAACTATTTACAAGAATGTTTATGGAGAGTTGCTAGATTGCATGTTGAAGGTAATGATAACGAAAAAGACTATATAGGAACACCATTAAAATTCTTTGAAAACAATGTAGTAAAAATTCGTGTAAACGGAGAGTTTGTACAAGGTACTTATGATATTCTTGCATATAATGATGGATTTGTTTTACAGATTAATTTAGATGGCAGACCAGATTTACAGTTAGAGTGGTTGGTTACTTTCTTAGAGCCAGGAATAATTAAGCTTGAATCGTTAGGTAGTAATGAAAATAAAATGATATTAAAAAGACATTGTCCAGATGGTGATGATGATATAAATTATATAGGTGATGTACTTGTAACTGGAGAATGGGAAGTAGCTTTATATAAAGATGGTGACGTTGACAAAACAGAAGAGTTCTTTATGTATACTATCGATTTCTTAGAAAGTGGTTATATAAAGGTTACCGATCCTAATAACGGAATTATTGATGGTAACTGGTTAGCTTATAGATATGAAGGCTTGCATTTAGGAATGCATTATGGTATTGAAGCACCGTTTGATGTTTTAAACCACAGATGGAAAATTAAAGAGATTACTCCAAATAGAATAGAGTTAAAAGATTTAAGCTCAACAGGAGAAATAGAACGCATATTAGTCCTTGAGAAAAAAGAATAATTATGTTTTTGGTAAAAAGGAAACACAACTTTTTCGGTTGGTTAGGTTAATTATTAAGTAAGTTTCCTTTTATATAGGCTGTCAAATTAAAATTTGACAGCCTTTTTTTTCTTCTCTTTTTTATAGAATGTTACTTCTATAATACGCTTCAAATCATTAAATTTGCATTTCTTAAAATTTCAACAAAAATTATGTTTAATAATTTAAGCGATAAATTAGATAAAGCTCTACACGTTCTTAAAGGGCATGGAAGTATTACTGAAGTAAATGTAGCCGAAACTTTAAAAGAAGTACGACGTGCATTACTTGATGCCGATGTTAACTTTAAAATAGCTAAAGAGTTTACCAATAGAGTTAAAGAAAAAGCTTTAGGACAAAATGTATTAACAACGCTTCAGCCAGGGCAACTTATGGTTAAGATTGTTAAAGATGAGCTTACCGAGCTTATGGGAGGCGATGCTGAGGGTATTAATCTTTCTGGTACGCCAAGTGTTATTTTAATGTCTGGTTTACAAGGTTCTGGTAAAACAACGTTTTCTGGTAAGCTTGCTAATTATCTTAAAAATAAAAAAACTAAAAAACCACTATTAGTAGCTTGTGATGTTTATCGTCCGGCTGCAATAGACCAATTACATATTGTAGGAGAGCAAATTGGTGTTGAGGTTTTTAGTGATAGAGGTAATAATGATCCTGTTGCAATTTCTAAAGCAGGTATAGCTCATGCAAAAGCTAACGGATTTAACGTAGTGATTATAGATACTGCTGGTCGTTTAGCTGTTGATGAGGTAATGATGACCGAAATTTCGAATATTCATAAAGCTATTCAGCCTCAAGAAACGTTATTTGTTGTAGATTCTATGACAGGACAAGATGCTGTAAATACAGCAAAAGCCTTTAATGATGTTTTAAATTTTGATGGCGTTATTCTAACAAAATTAGATGGTGATACCCGAGGTGGAGCAGCCATTTCAATTAAGTCTGTAGTTAATAAACCTATTAAATTTATTGGTACAGGAGAAAAGATGGAAGCGATAGATGTATTTTATCCATCTCGTATGGCAGATCGTATTCTTGGAATGGGAGATGTTGTATCTTTAGTTGAAAGAGCGCAAGAACAGTTTGACGAAGCTGAAGCTAGAAAACTTCAAAAGAAAATAGCAAAAAATCAGTTTGGATTTGATGATTTCTTAAAGCAGATTCAGCAAATTAAGAAAATGGGGAATATGAAAGACCTTGTTGGAATGATTCCGGGTGCTGGAAAAATGATGAAAGATGTTGATATTGATGATGATGCTTTTAAAGGTATTGAAGCTATTATTCATTCAATGACACCAAAAGAGCGAAGTAACCCTTCTGTTATCAATGCGAGTAGAAAAAAGAGAATTGGTAAAGGTTCAGGAACTTCGGTTCAGCAAGTAAACCAGTTATTAAAGCAATTCAACCAAATGAGTAAGATGATGAAGATGATGCAAGGCGGAGGCGGTAAAAAAATGATGCAAGCTATGAAAAACATGAGGTAACCACTCATGTTTTTTTATTTATAATAATATTTATAATAAGTACCATGACAATTTTAGACGGAAAAAAGACAAGTAACGACATTAAAGAAGAAATTGCGAATCATGTAAAGTCTATGGCCTCAAAAGGAGAACGAGTGCCACACCTAGCTGCAATTTTAGTTGGGTCTGATGGGGCTAGTATGACTTATGTTAATGCTAAAGTAAAAGCTTGTAAACTTATTGGTTTTAATTCTACACTTGTTGAGTTACCTGAATACACTTCAGAAGAAGACTTACTAAAAAAAATTAATGAATTAAATTCTGATGATAATATAGATGGGTTTATTGTACAATTGCCTTTGCCAAAACAAATTGACGAACAAAAAGTTTTAATGGCAGTGAATCCTGATAAGGATGTTGACGGGTTTCACCCAACAAACGTTGGAAAAATGGCTTTAGGTTTACCAACTTTTTTGCCAGCAACACCCTACGGAATATTAGAATTATTAGAACGTTATCAGGTTGAAACTTCAGGTAAAAATGTTGTTGTGATGGGACGAAGCCATATTGTTGGCCGACCTATGAGTATACTAATGAGTCAGAAAAGAAAAGCAGGTGATGCCACAGTTACAGTGGTTCATAGCCGATCAAAAAACTTATTAGAAATTACAAAAAAGGCAGATATTATAGTTGCAGCTATTGGGATTTCGGAATTTTTAACTGGAGATATGGTTAAAGAAGATGTTGTGATTATTGATGTTGGAATTACTCGAGTTCCTGATGCTACAAAGAAAAATGGATATAGATTAGCTGGCGATGTACATTTTGAAAGCGTTAGTAAAAAAGCAAGTTATATTACTCCAGTCCCTGGGGGTGTTGGCCCAATGACAATTGCTATGCTACTTAAAAACACACTTTTGGCTAGAGAAAAGCATATAATTTAATCAAGCTTTTTTATCTAGTTACGTTTTTATTTTAAAAAAACTTATCATTAAATTAATAAAAATTTAACATTGCGTTATATTTGTTTTTAATTGATGACTCTCACAGAAGAAAAAATAATAGTAGAAGAAGACTTTTGGGCTAAATTTGTTGATGGAGATAAAGGAGCTTTTACGGCTATTTACAACTTTAACATAGAAGCTTTGTTTTCTTATGGAATGAAGTTATATCCAGACAAGGATTTTGTTAAAGACTGTGTTCAAGATGTTTTTTTAGATGTTTTTGAGCATAGAAAAAAACTTTCTACACCAAGAAGCGTTAAGCATTATTTGTTTATCGTATTAAAAAGAACCATGTTCAGAAAGCTTAAGAAAGAAAGTAAAAAAGAAAGCTTATCTGAATTTGAAAATTTATCCTTTATTACAGAGTATAATGTTGAATCTAGAACTATAGATAAAGAAGATGAAATCTATAAAAAGAAACTTGTTCATCAAATAATTAAAGAATTAACTCCTAAGCAACAAGAAATATTATATCTAAGATTTACAAAGAATTTTTCTTATAAAGAAATTTCAGAAATAATAGATATAGATCATAATTCAGTCCGAAAACAAGTGTATAGAGCTATAAAAAAACTAAGAGGAAATGACATTTTCAAAGATGTTATTAAAGTTCTTATACTTTATTCTTCAGTAAATAGTTGAGTTTTTTTTAGATGCTAATAGATTGATTTTTAAAATATTATTTATTTTTTTGAAAATAATATAAATAAAGTGTCCACAAATAACTTTTTCTTTCCACTATATATTAAACAAAGAAAGTATGGAGCCTTATTCAAGGTATTTAGAAGACAAGTGTTTTATAGATTGGGTTTTCGATCCAACACCAGAAAGTAACACTTTTTGGGAATCTTACATAAAAAGCAATCCAGAAGAAAAAGAAATAGTATATGCTTTAAAAAAGATATTGCTTGGTTTAAAGACTAATGATGCTATTATTTCTAATGAGGAAAAGCAAGAAGTACTTGAGCAAATTTTAAGTAAAACTAATAGCGCTAAAACAAGTAAAGTAAAAACATTACCAGGATTCATAAAAAGATATTACAAATATGCCGCTATATTTATTGTAATTATTACAGCTAGTATTTTTATTAATAAGAATTTCGTTCAAAATAAAAAACTACCATTTAGTGATATAAATTTAACAGCTCTCGATTCCATAACAAGTACGCAGTTAAATTTAGCATCAGGCGAGCAGCTTTTAATTAAAGAAGCAAAATCTACAATTGAGTATAATGATTTAGGTAATATAATTTTAAATGAAAGTGATACTATAAATAAAAATATTGCTTATTCAAATAGTGAAAAAGAGTCTTTAAATACTTTAATAATTCCTTACGGAAGGCATAGTAAAATTACACTTTCTGATGGAACAATTGTGCACCTGAATGCAGGCACACAATTTGTGTTTCCGGAAAAATTTATAGGAGACAAAAGAACTGTGTTTTTATCTGGTGAAGCTTTTTTTGAAGTAACATCAAATAAAGAAAAGCCATTTATAGTAAAAACCATTGTTGAAGAATTATCGGTAGAAGTTTTAGGAACTAAATTTAATGTATCAGCCTACCCGTCAGATAAAGAGGTTTTAACGGTTTTAACTGAAGGAAAAGTTAATGTTGTTGAAGAGAATATATTAAACGACAATAAAACAGTTTTAAAACCAGGCCAATTGGCAGCATGGAATAAAGATGCAGAAAGCATAAAAGTAAAAGATGTAAATACAGATAATTATACTTTATGGACTCAAGGGCTTTTATATTTTGAAAGCGAACCAATGGCAAATGTTATTAAAAAACTAGAACGTTTTTATAATATAGAATTAACATTTGACGAATCTACCAATAAGCTGTATAGTACTAGTATAAGTGGGAAATTGGATTTAAATGATAATTTAAAAAGAACGCTTGAGAATTTAGAAGCTACTGCAGAGCTTAATTTTGAAAAAATAAATAATAGAAAATATATGATAAAATAAAAAAAAACCAGAGAATGCGCCAACACTCTCTGGCTAATAAAAATCTGTTAAACCAACAGATATTGTTTAATTAATAAACCGATCAAATTTATGAAAAAAAAACAGGTTTTCCATAATTCTCTCATGAATTATAGGAAGAAAGCTCTACTAGTGATGAAATGTCTTAGCTTATTTTTAGTCTTATTCTCATTTTATTCTTTTACAGATTTATATTCGCAGAACACGAAACTGAAAATTGATTTAAAAGAAGCTACTTTAATCGATATGATTAAAGAGATTGAAAAACAAAGCGAATTTGTATTTATTTATAACGATGAAATCTTACCTGAATTAAAAAAAGTTAGGGGCGACATTCAATTTAAAAATAGATCTATTCAAAAGGTTTTAGATAGAGTGTTAGATGATAATAAACTTATCTATTCAATAAATGAAAGACAAGTTATTTTAAATAAAAACACTTTATTTAGTACTCCAATTAACTCACAGCAAAACATCATTTCTGGAATGGTAAAAGATGATGCAGGGATACCTCTTGCTGGAGTAAATATAATAAAAGTAGGTACTTCAACAGGAACACAATCAGATTTTGATGGAAACTATTCAATCAATGCAGAAAAAGGAGATCAATTAACATTTTCTTATGTTGGTATGGAAACTGTAACTGTTACAGTTGAAGATAATAATACTATAAATGTTACTATGCTTGAAGATACTGAAAGCTTAAATGAAGTTATAGTAACTGCATTAGGTATTTCTCGTGAAAGAAAGTCATTAGGATATGCTGTAACCGAGGTAACATCTGAAGAATTAACTAAAGTAGGAAGCCCAAATGTTGTAGCATCTCTTTACGGAAAAGCGCCAGGAGTTCAGATAAAATCTAATCCAGGAGGAGTAACAGCAGGTGTAAATGTTTTAATTAGAGGAGTTGGATCACTAGGTTCAACTAATCAGCCGTTATTTATTGTAGATGGAATTCCAATCGAACATGGAGATTCTAATTATAGTAGATGGGGAGGTAGCAACTCTAGTAATGGAGCAGCCGATATTAACCCTGAAGATATTGAATCTTTATCTGTATTAAAAGGAGGAGCAGCTTCTGCTTTATATGGTTCAAAAGCTTCAAATGGAGTTGTAATAATTACTACTAAATCAGGGAACTTAAATAAAAAAGGTTTAGGTGTAGAGTTTGTATCTAATGCTACTTTTGATAAAGTTGCGTATTTGCCAAATTATCAAAACGAATACGGTTCAGGTTTCGATTCTCAAGTTTTTAGAACAAACGCAGCTGGCGAGAATATCTATCATAATACTTGGCCAAGTTTTGGACCTAAAATGGAGGGACAAATGCTTAGATGGTGGGATGGCGAGTTACGACCATATTCTCCGCAACCTGATAATATTAAAGATATTTACCAAACAGGTCATACTATAACAAATACTTTAGCTATTAGTAAAGCAACTAAGGATTATAGCTATAGATTGTCTTATACCAACTTAGGATATGAAGGGATTTTTCCTGGAGTTAAGCAAAAAAGAAATGTATTTAGCCTTAATTCTAAAATAAAGTTAAATGATAAATTAGATGTAAGTTTCGTTGGGAACTTTTACGACATTACCACTACAAACAGACCTCCATTATTATCTGGACTTAATGCTTATGAGTATCCAAGGTCTACGAAACTTGATTTGTTAAAAGAAAACTACAAACAAGATGGATATTATAACGGACAAATAAGTGGAAATAGCGCTCCAGGAATGGTAAGAAATTTTATGAGTTTTTTATGGAATGCTAATGAGAATAATGATGAAGATAAAAGAGGAAGGCTTGTAGGGAATGTTACTTTAGATTATCAGCCATTTACTAATGTAAATGTGCGTGCAAGAGTAGGAACCGATCTTATAAATACTAATTCTCAAAACGAAACAGCAAGTAGAAACCCTGTTAATAGTGGGCAATACCGTGAAGGTTTTGGTAAAACACAATTGGACTATTTTGAATTATTAACAACCTATAATAAGGACATTAATGAGGATATTAATTTAGCATTAACTGCTGGAGGATCGATTTCTAAACAAAAGCATTCTGATGGTTATGTTAGAACTAATGGTGGTTTAATCGTTCCTAATTGGTTTAGTTTAAAAAATTCTGCTAGAGAAAGAGTAAGTGATGGAAATAGAGATGCAAAAAGAGTAGATGCACTTTTTGGAGTAGCTTCTTTTTCTTATAAGAATATGGTTTTCTTAGAGGCTACAGGAAGAAATGATTGGTCATCTACCTTACCACATAATAATCAATCGTTTTTCTACCCATCAGTAAGTGGAAGTTTTGTGTTTAGTGATTTATTATCAGAATGGTCTTGGTTAGATTATGCTAAAGTTAGAGCATCTTGGGCTAATACAGGTAACGATACTGGAAGTAACTTTTACAGAGCAAATAAAGTATATAGTTATGGTAATTATAACGGTGCAGTTACTAATACTTTTAGTAATTCTGTTCCACCTACAAATTTGGTAAACGAAAATTCGCTTGTTACAGAATTTGGTATAGAAGCTAGAACACTTAATAATAGATTAGGGTTTGATTTAACTTATTATAAAGAAAGAAGGGTAGATCAAATAATTCCTTTAGATATACCATTATCTTCTGGGGCATCTAGTACAATAGTGAATGCAGGAGAACTTGCTAATTCAGGTATTGAACTTCAAATAAATGCTCTGCCAATAGAGACAGAGAATTTTAGTTGGAGAACAATTGCAAATTTTGCAAAAAACAAGAATGAAGTAGTAGAATTAGCTCAAGGGATTGATCAACTTTTTAATCAAAGTAATATAGGAGGAGCTATTCGAAACCTTGCAAAAGTAGGTGTGCCTTATGGACAGTGGGAAGCATATACTTATCAAACAGACGATAATGGAAATAGAGTTATAGATGGTGACGGTTTATATGTAAGAGATGACTCAGAAAGAGTACCTGTAGGTAATTCTACACCAGATTTAATAGGAGGATTTACTAATATACTTACTTATAAAGGTTTCACACTTAATGCTCATATCGATTTTGTTGTAGGAGGAGACATATTTTCTTTTACAAATTATTATGGTACAAATGCAGGAAAGTTAGAAGAATCACTTAAGTATAGAGATGAAAGAAACGGAGGATTACCATATTATAAAGACACAAGTGGTAATTTAATCCAATTGCCTTCACATACTTCACCCTCTCCAAATGGTCCTGTATACCATGATGGTGTAATTTTAGATGGAGTTACTTCTGATGGACAACCAAATACTACTTTAATTGATGCATTCGATTATTATATAAATACATATTATTGGAATTTTGGTTTTCACGAAGAAGGTCTTTTCGATAATAGTTATGTTAAGCTAAGAGAGGTTTCTTTAAAATATGAGTTTAATAATAGCGTAACCGATAAATTAGGTATAGATAATTTAGAGCTAGCATTAATAGGAAGAAACCTATTCTATATCTATAAAAATGTGCCTAATATTGACCCAGAAGCCGTTTTAGGTTCTAGTGCAGGTGAGGCATCAGCCGTAGATTTAGGATCACAACCAGGAAGCAGAAGCCTTGGGTTATCATTAAGAATTAGCTTATAAAAAAAAAGATTATGAAGAAAACATTTATATTAAAAATATTATTAGGAGTGTCTATTCTTATTAGTTCATGTACCAAAGAATTGGATGCCTTATTTTTAGATCCAGATGGGTCTACAGAAACAAAAATAGAGTACTTATTTTCTAGAGCACTTACAGAACAAGGAGCGGGTATGCGTATAGGATATAACCCTTCAGGCTATTATTTAGTATTGAGGACTATATCTCCTTGGATTCAACTTGCTGGTGTTGATGGTAATGATTCAGAAATGATGACAGCCAGTGGTAATGCTATTAATAATAGCTGGTCTTCTTATTATGTAGGTTTTGCACCTAAACTTACTGAGATGCAAATTCAATATGGTTTACTGCCAGATGAAGAAAAATCAAATTATGATATTTATATGAATTTGATTAAAGTAGTAAGAGCAAATGCTACCATGAAGATGACAGATTTATATGGTGATATCCCATATTCTGAAGCATTTAAGGCTAGAGAAGGAAACAATGAGTTCTTTCCTAAGTATGATGCACAATTAGATATTTATACGTCTTTATTAGCAGATTTAAAAGAAGTTGACACCTATTTGTCAAGTTTTTCATTAAATGGATCAATAGTTCATAATAAATTAGCAGAGCAAGATATTTTAAATGATGGAGATATTACTAAATGGAGAAAATTTGCAAACTCTTTGCGTTTAAGAGCAGCGATGCGAATTTCTGATCTTGATAATGCTTTAGCTTCATCTACAGTACAAGATATTATGTCTGGTAATGCTCCTTTAGCGCTTGTTAATGCTGATAATATTTTAGTTAATGCAGAGGCCCCTAATGGTCTTAACATTATTGGAGGCGGTGGTGGCCTTTTTGGTAGAGCCATTGAGGATAGCCCGAATTTAGTATATGCTCCTGAGCATATGTTAAATGTTATGAATGGAAGTAATGACCCTAGAATACCTTATATGTGGGTGCCTAATACAGATGGAGACTATATTGGTTTACCATCATCTCCTGATACTCAAGGAACCCTTACTATAGATAGAGATAACTATGCTTATATTAATGAGGACTTAATGAGGAATAATGAATTGTTGCCTGGTTTTGTAATTACTGCAGCAGAGGTGAATTTTTTATTAGCTGAAGCTGTAATGGAAGGATTTATTTCTGGAACAGCAAAAGACTATTATGATGCTGCACTTACAGAATCGATTAATTTTTACTATGAAATTAATGCATTAAATGCAAGTGCAAGTCCAGTGGCGCCAGATACAGCAGATGTACAAGCCTTTATAGATGCTAGTACAGCCACTTATGATGGAACAAAAGAGCAATTAGGTACACAGAAATGGATCCATTTTGGGCTTTTCCAACCTAGAGAAGCTTACGCATCATACAGAAGGTTAGATGCTCCAACATTACCTGTAAATGTTGCAGCTGGTACAACTCTTGTTGTTCCAGTTAGAATTACAATTGCAGATAATGATAAGGTAGTTAATGAAGAAAATTATAACGCTGTAAAAGCACAAGATACCCCTAATACGAAAGTATCATGGGATAAAAATTAGTTTGGTTTGAGTTAGTTCTTAAATTTTGATTGAGGAGTAAGAATTATTAATTCTTGCTCCTTTTCAATTTATATATATAAGTTTGGTAAAGTATTAAACTGAATAAATGTACTTATAAGTTTTTGCCATTGTCAATTTAGTAAAATTCAATTATCTTGTATGTAGGAAATAATATAGATAGATGAAAAGGAGTTATTTTTTGTTAGGATTTTTAGTAATAATTTTTTCTGCATATTCTCAAGAAAAACCAATTTTTGAACAAGTTTTTTCAAAACAAACGAATATTAAGTTTAACAATAAAATTGTTGAAACTAAGGAGGATAATATTTTTATTTATGATAATTTTTACGCTGGTGCAGGGGTTGGATTAGGCGATGTAAATAATGATGGCCTTTTAGATGTTTATTTTTGTGGTAATCAAGTCAAAGACAAATTATATATAAATAAAGGAAATTTTGTTTTTGAAGACATAACAAAAGAAAGTGGTATAGAAGATTTGGACATAGGTTGGTCTTCTTCTGTCTCCATGATAGATATAAATAAGGATGGTTTATTAGATATTTTTGTGACTAAAGAATTGTATGATGATAAGTCAGATTGGAGAAGAAATAAACTATACATAAACCAAGGAGGTAACAAGTTTGTTGAACAAGCTCAAAAAGTTGGATTAGGCGATACTTTAAGAACTAGAGGTGCGGCCTTTTTTGATTATGATAAAGATAACGATTTAGATGTTTTTCTTTTACACCAGCCCCCAAACCCAGGAATTTATTCAAAATATAGAGCATTGAGTGATGACGGGCGTCTTTTAGACAATA
This sequence comes from Gaetbulibacter sp. 4G1, assembly GCF_002741945.1. Classification (GTDB taxonomy): domain Bacteria; phylum Bacteroidota; class Bacteroidia; order Flavobacteriales; family Flavobacteriaceae; genus Wocania_A; species Wocania_A spongiicola. The sequence continues at coordinate 3,821 of NZ_MDVN01000009.1, read as the reverse complement.
AATACGCCCCACGACTTTATGAGAATAGAAATGGAGTATTTTATGATGTTTCAAAAGAAGCTAATATTTTAGATCCAGGTTTTTCTAATGCAGTTGCTGTTTCAGATTTAAATAATGATGGATATCCAGATTTAGTAGTCGCTAACGATTTTGAAGCTCCTGATAGATTTTATTTGAATTTAGGAAATGGAACTTTTAAAAACATTGCCAATGATGCTTTTAAGCATACTTCTTTTTATAGTATGGGAGTAGATATTGCTGATATCAACAATGATAACTTTTTAGATGTATTTGTTGTAGATATGGTTGCTGAAGACAATTTTAGGTTAAAGGCGAATATGAGTGGAATGAATCCAGACAAGTTTTGGAGGATTGTTGATAAAGGGTGGAATTATCAATACATGAACAATGTTTTACAAGTTAACAACGGGAACACAACATTTAGTGATATTGCAAAATTTTCTGGTGTATCTAACACAGATTGGAGTTGGTCTCCATTGATCGCTGATTTTGATAATGATGGGCTTAAAGATATTATTGTTACTAATGGACTGCTAAGAGATATTAGAAATACAGATGCTGATACTAAAATAAAACTATTTATACATGAAAAGATACAAAAGTATTTAAGTGAAAACACTAATATAGAAGGTGTAGAGATATGGGATATAGTATCTCATAAAGAATTATCAGAAATCTATCCTTCTAGTAAATTGCAGAATAAAGCTTTTAAAAATATTGGAAACAGTGAATTCAAGGATGTTTCTAACTATTGGGGACTAAAAAATAAAAGCTTTTCAAATGGTTCTGCTTATGGTGATTTGGATAATGATGGAGATTTAGATTTAGTAATAAATAATATTAATGATCAAGCTTTTGTTTTTAAGAATAAATCTTATAACAACTTTTTAAGAGTAAAATTAAAAAGTAAAAAAAATCAGCCAATTTTTGGAGCTAAGGTTATTATCAATTATGGAGATAGTGAAAGCCAACTTATCGAAATAACAAGTGTAAGAGGCATGTATTCTACTAGTGAGCATATTGCTCATTTTGGTATAAATAAAATATCCGTTATTAACGAAGTTATTATAGAGTGGGCAAATGGGACAAGAACGGTTCTTAAAAATGTACCATCAAATAAAGTAGTAGAAACATATTTGGAAGAGGGTATTGATAGTAAAGGAGAATTAATAGATAATACAAACATTTTGTTTTCAGATATTACTTCATCTAGTAAGTTAAAACATCAGCATATAGAAAATGTTTTTGATGATTATGGGTATCAGGTATTATTACCACATAAGATGTCTGAATTTGGACCAGCATTAGCAGTTTCAGATGTTAATAATGATGGGCTAGATGATGTTTTTGTAGGCGGATCGACAGGTTATAGTGCAACATTATACATTCAAAATAAAGATGGAATGTATTTAAAGGGCTCATCAGTTTTATGGGAAAAGGAAAAAACATATGAAGATATTGATGCTTTATTTGTAGATATAAATGGAGATGGATTTAAGGATTTATATGTTGTAAGTGGGGGGAATGAATTTTTAGCAAATGATTTAAATTATGAAGATCGGTTATATTTAAATAATGGTCAAGGCGATTTTTATAGAGAACCATTAAAAGACTTAGATAAAATTAGCGGTTCTGTAGTAAAAGCTAATGATTACGATAATGATGGTGATATAGACCTTTTTGTAGGAGGTAGGCATTTACCACATCAATATCCATTACCAACATCAAGTATGTTGCTTAAAAATGAAAAAGGACAATTAACAAACGTTACCAATTCTTTGGCTAAAGAACTAAAAGATATTGGCATGATAACCGATGCAGTTTGGGTAGACTATGATAATGATGGAGATTCTGATTTACTAATTGTTGGAGAATGGATGCCTATTACAGTTTTTGAAAATGATGAAGGTAAATTTACCAGAGTGTTTTTGAATGATTTTGATAACACTACTGGGCTTTGGTTTAGTATTGAAAAAGGAGATTTTGATAATGATGGAGATATTGATTTTATTGCAGGTAATTTAGGACTGAATTATAAGTATAAAACTTCAAAGGATGAACCTTTTGATGTATACTATTCAGACTTTGATAAAAATGGAAATGGTGATTTAGTTTTGGGTTATTATGAAAATAATAAGCATTACCCATTAAGAGGGTTTTCTTGTTCATCTCAACAAATTCCCAATCTTAAAAAAAATATTAAGAAATATGATTTATTTGCTTCCTTAGAAATAGATGATGTATACGGAAAAGAAAACTTAAAGAATGCTTTACATTATACAGCAAAAACTTTTGCTTCTTCTTACATTGAAAATTTAGGAAATAACCGCTTTAAAATATCATCTTTACCTTATCAAGCACAAATTTCTAATGTCAATGATATTTTAGTAAACGACTTTAATAATGATGATAATTTAGATGTGTTAATTGTAGAAAACATGTATGCCTCTGAAGTTGAGACACCTAGAAATGATGCAGGAACTGGGCTTTTAATGTTAGGAGATGGGAAAGGAGGGTTTCTTCCTGTAGCTAGTAGAGAAAGCGGGTTTTTTGTTAGAAATGATGCTAAGAAGGTGAAAATAGTAAATAATGAAGAGCGTTTAGTTTTAGTTGCTAATAATAATGGATTATTACAAGTGATTAAAATAAATGATTGATATTTTTTAAAATAGCAAAATATCACTTTGTTATATAATTTAAATATTAAATTGCGCTATGAATTCTTCATTTTTCAGTGCAATTTTTTTGTCAAAAAGGGTGTCAATTGCCAGTATAGAACATATATTTCCAATAGTTGTTTCCATTTTATTTTGTGTTTTATTAATTAAGTATTCCAAATTAAAGTTAAGAAGAAAGCAACAATATAAGGCGTTACATATATTAGGATGCTCAATATCTTTTTTTGTTATTATATTCCATTTGTATAAAATGAGTTTAGGCAACTATAATATTGCCACAGATCTACCTTTGTATTTGTGTAGTTTTATGGCATTGTTAATTCCCGTATTTACTTATTACAGGAAATTTTGGATGTTCGAGGTATTGTTGTTTTGGATTATTGCTGGGACTACGCAGGGTGTTTTAACACCAGACATACCAGAAGGGTTTCCTAGTTTCGATTATTTTAGATATTGGGTTGTACACTTGGGGCTTTTAACCGTTATTTTTTATGCAACGATTGTTTTTAAGATGAAACCAACTTTTAAAAGTGTTTTTAAATCTTTTTTTGCGTTACAGTTATACGTGATTTTCATGGTTATAATTAATTATGCTTTAAATGCCAATTACTTCTATTTGAATAAAAAGCCACAATCTGCCTCAATATTGGATTATTTTGGAGAATGGCCATTATATATAATTGTGGTGCAAATAATAATTATCCCTTATTTTTTATTGATTTACTTACCCTTTTATTTGGTTAAAAGAAAAAGTAAGACTTAAATTATTAAATATTAATAATTTACCTGAGTTTTATTTAAATTCATTTTAAAAATGTCTACCCCTAGAACTTGCTTAACCAAAAGCTCACATGAAATATAAAACGACTAGACTAGTCTTACTTTTTATTATTAACGATTATTTTTTTAGTAACCCCTTGCATATTAGCTAATGTAATTCTAGCAATATATACACCATCGCTAAAAGTTTTAGTAGAATATGAGTAAGTATTTTTAACATCAGAGATATTCTGATTTATAATACGCTTACCAGAGATATCAAATAAGTTAAAGGTTTTTATATCTAAAGCGTTAGGATTTATAATTTTTAATTCAGCAATAGTATTGTTTTGAACAATATCA
>NZ_MDVN01000008.1 GCF_002741945.1 Gaetbulibacter sp. 4G1 | reverse complement strand
CATTAAATGAGAGCCTGTTTCTTCATGGGTATTTACCAAATCCCAGCATTCTTCCAAAGTATTTGCTGCTGATACTTCCAATCCTGTATATTTACCTGCTTTCATAGAATCTACTGCCATTTTGGTGTGCCACAACCATGGTGTAGATATTATAACAGCATCTACTTCTTTTAATTCTAATAGATTTCTGTAATCAAGCTCATTATCTCCAAAAACCTGCGGTTTTTTCTTTCCAGCTTTACTAATTTTATCCAAAGCAATGTTTATACGATTTGGGTCGATATCGCAAATAGCAGTAATCTCTAAATCTTTTCTTCTTAAAGCATTTTTTAAATGGTTAGTCCCTCTTAAACCAACACCTATAAAAGCTATCTTAAGATTTCCTGTTGTTTGATTTGTAGTTTTGCCAAATGTTAAACTTGGTAATATTGTAAGGCCTGCACCAGCTAATGCTGTTTGCTTTACAAAATTTCGACGTTTATTCATAGTATTAATATTTCTTAAATTAACAATGTGCACTTATGAAGCACAATTCATTGTTACAAATATTGAAATCTTTTAAGCAGATAAGAGCAGGTTTTTTTACCTAAAACAACTTACATTTTATGCAAAAAGTAGGTTAAGGTAAATATACCTACCATCTTTGATTAATATGTCTCTTGTGCTATAGAACTTAGTAAAACACAATAACATTTTTAGGTTTTTTGAGTATTAAACCTTTCTATAATAAATCTAAACATGTAAATTTGAATAAATCCTCCTAAAGTTGTTATGATTGTTATTTATTAAATAATATCACAAACTTCTTGTTCTATTAATAAATAAAATGAGTTACTCTTCAAAATTACTTATGCTCTTTAAGCTTATTGTATTCGTTAATGCAATCAGTTTTAGTCAAGAAAAGTCAAACTTTATAAAATTAGATCAAAACTTTTTTGGTAATTCAAATATCGTAGAAGATCATTTAGGGTTTATTAGAGTATTTGGTAGTGGTGGTTTATACAAATATGATGGTTACAACTTTTCATTAACACCTTTTACATCTCTTTTTGGCTCAGATTACACAAGAGATAGAGATTTTTTAATGATAAAGGATAACAATAATAATATTTGGATTTCTTCTTTTAATGGCGAACTAACAAAAATTGAAATAGATGGTATTAATACTTCTTATAAAGATGCTGTTTTAAACAACAAAAAGCCTCAGCAAATATCTGCTATGAAAGCCTATACAAAAGATGTATGGTTTGGGAGTGTAAATGGTATATTATATAAATATGATTATGCATCATCAAAAATTGATAGCATTATTACTTTACCCAGAATAAATGATTTGCCTCAAAGAATAGAAAACATTGCTATTACAAACCCAGAAAAAATATGGCTAAGTACATTCAATGGGAAAGTGTATAGTTACTCTCTAAAGACAAATACATTGGAAGCTTTAAAGCTTCCTTTAAAAGAAAAAGCACAAATAATAAGAGTAGAAAATGATAAAAATGGAGGGCTTTGGATTGCCACCGAATTAGATGGTTTATTCAGGTATAACCCAAAAGAAAAAGACAGTTTTAAGCAATATAATAATATAGATGCTTCAAAAACTAGCTTAAAGCATCATATGTATATTTCTATTTTTTGTGACAATTCTGGAATTATATGGGTAGGAACAGATGGGGATGGGCTTTATTCTATTAATCCTGAGAATAATAAAATCACAGTTTTTAAACATGAAGAGACAAATAAGTTTTCAATAAGTAGCAATACTATTGGTAACATTAGTGAAGACTCAAAAGGAAATATCTGGATTGTAGCAAAAAGAGGTGAAATAAATATTCTGCCAAAAAACAACAACATTATAAAATACTATAATGGTTTAGAAAATAATACGCCTACCACAGTCCTTTCAATATTAAAGTCTTCAGATAAATCTTTATGGTTAGGTACAGACGGCAAAGGGTTAAATAGAGTATTTCCAGATGAAACTAAAGTACAATACGATATAAATAAAAAAGATAAATATTTTTTTGAAGGCAGATATATTCAAAATATTTTAGAAGATGAAAAAGGCAATATTTGGATTGGCACCTATCAAAAGGGCTTATGGGTTTACAATAAAAAATCTGACACCTTTACTAAGATTGCCACTTCAAACTCAACTGGAACTTATTCACCAGACATAAGGGCCCTTTTTAAAGACTCAAAAAACAGAATTTGGGCAGCATCGTCAAACTCAATAAATATTTTTTCGGATAACCAAAAGTTACTTACCATTTTTGATTATGATGACAATGGTTTATTTGGAAACATTTCTATGGCTATTAATGAGGACGAAAACAAAGAAATTTGGGTAGGCATAAACCCTAATAAGTTATTTAAATTTAATGAAAACTTAATAGATATAAATAAATCTTACTTCACAAAATATAATTATTTCTTAAAGCAAGAAAATGATTCTCGAAACTATAATATTCATTCATTAATGCCTGATTACAAAGGGAGTTTATGGATTCTATGCGCTTCGGGTATGCTCATAAAATTTAATATTAAAGATAATACTTATGAATCATTTGTAAACAAAGATCATTTTGAAGATATAAATGTGAGCTCTATTTTGATAGAAGATTATAATAATTTATGGATTAGTAGCAATAAAGGTTTGCATCATTATAATATTGGAAATGATACTTTCAAATCTTTCTATAAGATTGATGGATTTCAAAGTAATAGTTTTACTCGGCGAAGTGCCTATAAAGAAATTAATGGGACCATGTATTTTGGCAGTGAAGATGGTGTAAATTCCTTTTTTCCTCCTGAGTTAAATAAAGAAGAAATTGATGCAAAATTATATATAAACAACATAGAGATTTTAAATAAGCCTGCTCGCTTAATTATTGGAGATCAAATAAAAGGAGGTGTAGAGTATGTTAAAAATTTAAATTTAAATTCAAATCAATCTTCATTTTCATTTCAGTTTTCGGCTATTGATAATGTGATAAACCCAAATTACCATTATGCCTATAAATTAAATGGTTTTGACACAGATTGGATAACACCAAAAAATGATCGTATTGCTAGTTATACTAATATTCCTTACGGCAATTATACTTTTGAAGTAAAAGCAGGGGCAAAAAAAGGAGAATGGGATATTGCCCCTATAAAGGTTGGTATTTATATTAAGCCGCCTTGGTGGCTAAGTAAAATAGCATATGTAATTTATCTTGTATGCGGTTTGTTATTAGTTTACGGCATTGTAATATGGGGGCGCCTAAAAAGTAAATTAGCAAAAGAAGCTTGGCAAAATAATAAAGAAAAAGAGCTATATGCTTTAAAAATGAATTTTTTCGCAAAAATGTCGCATGAAATTCAAACACCATTAACTTTAATTTCTGGCCCAATTGGAGATATGCTAGAACGTGCTTCTGCTAATGGCAACCAACTGCTAAAGCAACGTTTACAAATAATTAGCAATAATGCCAATCGTTTATCTAGAATTGCGATGGAGCTTATGACGGTAAGAAATAAAGAGTTAGGTAAACTGCGCCTATTTGCTTCTAAAAATAATTTAATTGATGACCTTAAGCGTATTGCCTTATCATTTAGTGAACAAGCAAGGTTTAAAAACATAGACTTTATACAAGAATATCCTGAAGACATAGTAAATATATGGTATGATAAAGATAAAATAGAGCATATTATTTATAACCTTCTATCCAATGCTTTTAAATTTACACCTAAAGAAGGCACTATTTCTCTAAAAACTGTTTTTAATCTAAAAGATGATTTTGTTGAAATATCAGTTATAGATTCTGGTCCAGGCATCTCAAAAGAAGAGTTAGAAGACATTTTTAAACTTTTTTACCAAACTGATGTAGGTAAGCACAACAAGGGAATTGGTATAGGTCTTGCGCTTACAAAAGAACTTATTTCTCTACACAAAGGAGAGATTAATGTTGATTCTTCTCCAGAATTTGGCACATGTTTTTCAGTTAAACTTTCCACTAGAGATGATATATTTTCTGATGACGAAAAAGTTTTTGTTGAAAATTCTGGTCTTATTTCAGATTCTTTAGAAACGGATTTTAGCTTGTTAGAAAAAGAATTTGATTTAAAAACTAATAGTACTAACTCAAAAAAAACACATACACTATTAATTGTTGAAGACAATATTGAAATGCAAATATTTTTACGAGATGTTCTAAGTGATACATATAATTTACTTATGGCCGAAAATGGAAAAGAAGGTATAATACTAGCAGAAAAAAATAATCCAGACTTAATAATTAGTGATATTATGATGCCAGTTATGGATGGCATAGAAATGAGTAAAAAACTGCAAAAAAAGAAATCTACTTCACATATTCCTATTATTTTGCTTACTGCAAAAAATTCAACGCCTACAAAGCTTGCTGGACTAAAGTCTGGGGCTATTGAATATATAATAAAACCTTTTAATTTTCATGAACTATCTTTAAAACTAAAAAACATAATAGCTTCCAAAGAAAAAGTTTTATCTAAATATAAAACAGATCGTTTAAGTGCTCCTGCTGAAATAAAAGAACTGTCAAAAGATGATGCTTTCATCAAAGATTTAGTAGAAGAATTGCAAAAACAAATAGAAAATCCGAATTTTAAATTAGAGGAGTTATCAAAATCATTAAATATGAGTTATTCCGTAATTTATAGAAAATGTCAAGATATTACTGGTAAAACTTTAGTAGAATTTGTAAGATCAATGAGAATGAAAAAAGCAGCCTTATTAATTATTAATAATGGGTATAATATTTCTGAAGCTTCATACATAGTGGGCTATAAAGATCGAAAATACTTTACCAAATGTTTTAAAGATGAATTTGGAGTGCCTCCTACTGTATTTAAAAGAGAAGTAAAAAATAAAGATGCCAAAAAGATTATTGAAAAATATAAAATTCAATAAAATACTTTAAACTATTTAAATAGGAAGTTATAATTATGATCTCTTGTTCAAATTTTCATGATTTCATTTAGTAAATATCAAACTCCATCTCATATTGATCAACTGTATTTTGCAAACCAATTTTATTTAAAAAATGAATTTTTCCAATTAATCTTTCATCTACATTATTAATCTTTATAGTATCAGAAACAAGTTTTATTCCGTTAAATAAAACATTCCAACTGTCTATGTCTAAGCTATTATTTAATGTATTAAACTGTGCTAAATAGCCATTATTAGGGTTAATAATAAAATAGGAATCCATCTTACCATTTACATAAATAACATAATAATTATAACTTCCTTTTTCAACAGTATTAAATTGATTATCCCAAGAATAATTTTCTTGATTTAAAGTATTCCAATCATAGTAAGAATTATCAACTTTTTTCAACTCAAAATCTGTAAATGCTTCTTTAAGAGTAATATTACCATTATAGCACTTGTAATTTTTAGTGATTTTAAAACCAATACGTTCATATACTTTTATAGCAATGGCATTATCTTTAATAACCTCTAATCTACATTTTGTAATCCCATGCTTCTTTAAATCTGGTATAGCATATTGATATATGGAGCTTACTATGTGTTGCCCTCTATATTCTGGAAGCACACCAGTACCTGTATTAAAGGCAATCCAATTTCCATTTCTCTCACCTATAGCGTTAATAATGAATCCTACCAGTTTTTCATTTTTAAACATACCGTAGGACATCGCTAATTTAACATTTGCCATACGCCAACGTTCTTTATAGTACTCATGGTCCGTTGGCATTTTTACAAAATACCCCTTAAACGCTTTTAGAAAACATTCCATAAGCATTGAAAAATCAATATCAATTAAGCTTTTAACTTCCATACTAGCATTTTAATAAAAACTAAATTTACTTTAATTATTTGTGAATCATTCTTCCAATATCACTTTTATTAGACCTGTATTTACAGCCCGAATCATGAAATAACCATTTACTCATAGCATTTACATAATTTGCAAAAAAAATTGATACATTGAATCGAAATATAGAAGTAATGGATTTTTGTTTAGATGAAATTACTTTAGTATTTAACTCTTCCCATTCATTTTCAATTTTTTCATCTGTAAGGTGGTTTTTATTAAACTCAATACCCTTTACAATTCCTCTTTTTTCAAAAAGAAAATTGTCCTTTTGAGGTCCTTCATCTTCATTTGTTGCTATTTTTATTGCTTTATTTACATGAATTTCTCCTGTATCAAAAGTTGGAATTGCTACATCATTTTCGCCTACAAGCATAGGTAATTCTGTACATCCTAGAATAACACCTTCTACTCCTCCAATTTGCGATTCTTTAATAATTTTTATAATTGTCCTTTTTGAAGTATCTGTAAATTTGCCTTTTAGCAATTCTTTATAAATAATAGCATGTACAATATCTCTGTCTTTTGTTTTTGGAATTACAATTTCTAAACCATATGCTTTTTCTAGTGTTTTGGTATAGAAATCCTTCTCCATAGTATATTTAGTACCTAAAAGAAGAATCTTTTTCAAATTCTGTTTTTCAATAACTTCTCCTGTAGCATCAGCTATATGTAAAAAGGGAATCGAAATATTTTTAATAATTGTTTCACTTACAATATGAATTAAATTTGTACATAGTACAACCATTTCTGCTCCCGCTTTCTCTAATTGTATTGCACTTTTTGCAACAATTTTCCCGATAGCGTGCCAATCATTTGCGAATGTTAGTTTTTCTATTTCAGCAAAATCAACAGATACCATAATAATTTTTGCAGAATGCGAGCCTCCTAAAACTTCATTGGCTTTTTTATTAATACGCTCATAATAGAGTTTTGATGATTCCCAGCCCATCCCTCCAATCAATCCTATTGTTTTCATAATTTTCGATTAATAGTTTTTGAATTTAATTTGAGTTTCTATAGTCATATCTCATTTAAAAAAAGCGATAAGTTACCTTTATCAAGAAAGTGTTATTGGGTTGTTTGTTAAAAATTTGATTATCAAAACTTCGAGATAAACTACCAGTAGGGCTTCCAAAATCAGTAACTCCTTGTGACCAAACCAAGAATATTTCAGAGCCTGGTTTGTATTCATATCTCACAACAAGGTTTGACCTAAACTGTGCAAATGAAAAATTTGGGTCATTAAATCTATAATCAGTTATTCCATTTAAAGTCTGATCTATACCGTACGAGAAAGGCTCGGTCATTTCATCATGGTAAATTTCGTTTTCATTAAAAGTATATAGTTGTTCGCTTTGTGTTCTTGCTAGGGGTTTATTTATATATCCAAAATCATTGTACAATCCTTTAGAAATATATGGCTCAGCATAATATTGAATAGAAAGATTTGGGTTAATAGTATAATTAAGTCTAAACGCTAGACTAAAAGTGTCTTGATTTAACTTGGACATAATATAACGTGGTAAACCATTAAAATCTATAGTTTCATTATATTGCAATCGATGCCTGATTATATTATATCTTGGAGATAATGAAAGACTTAATTGATTTAAAGGCTGATAGGAAATTTTAATACCATTCTCTAATAAAAAATAACTATCCTTATTTCCCGTTTTTGTCCATCCATCTAAGCTAAAAGACAGTTTTTTTCTAGAATCTGTTCCTAAAGCCCACCAAAAACCATATTGGTCTGGGAGGTATATTCTAGGACCACCTTGCAATAATGACTTTGAGTAAATATGTGGTTGATGAAAAAAGCCAGCTGTAGCATTCCAGTTATTTTGAAATGTACCTGTAGCTTCTACATCCCAATCTATAAAGTTTAAATTACCTCCAAAATCCCATTTTACCCAATGTTGATAGGTTAATGTACCTTTTCTGAATGCTCCAAAAGGTTTTAACGAACTATAAATGATTCCCGCATAGTTTTGAATATCATCTGCTTCGCGCATAAAACCAAGATCGTTCAATTCTAATTCTGGCGATCGCCATGTAACCCCTGTTTCAAATTTTAAATGACCTTGTCCTGCTTTTCCAAATTTAATATCGCCTCCAGTACCTGTAAGTGACGTTTTTGTTGGGTTTATTGAAATATGGCTAACATCAGTTCGTTGAAATAAGTGTGAAATAGAGCGTTGTGTTCTCAAAATAGCCGTTTCACTTCCTTCTATATGGCTCATCACCATATTTACTCCCAAATACCAAGCTCTGTTTTTCCATTGATGCAGAAAATCGAGACCGGCGGTTGTAGCCGATTTATGCAAGAAGTCTGTATGCTCGTCCAAGCTTCGAACTGTTGATGTAACAATTCCTCCTAAAAATGTATTACGGCGATTAAAATCTTTTTGTACACGGCCTACGAAATAATTGGTAAATGGCTCGATACGTTGTTTTCTTTCGTCTCCATTATTGTTAATTTTTGCAAACTCATTGGCAGTCATGCTTTCCATAACCCCAATTGACCAACCATTCTTCGTTTTGCCACTAAACTTTATTGCTCCTAATATGGAGGTTCTCTCTGGCTCATCCAAAAACTCGCCTTCATTCGTCTGAGCAAAACCTTGAGGGTCTCTTCCAATACGTCTGGAATAAAACAAATTATCGCTACTAAATGATCCACCTACAATTGGATTAGAAAATTGATAACTAAAAATATTTTTATTCTCTACAAAAAAAGGACGTTGTTCTTGAAAGAATAATTGAAATCCATCTAATGCAATTGCTGCAGGATCTGCTTCTACTTGTCCAAAATCTGGGTTAATAGTAAAATCTAATGTCAAATCATTAGTAAATCCAAATTTCCCATCAACACCAGCATTTATTGAAGCTATATTTGAACCTCGGTAAGGGTTATTAGAGTCTTTCTCAAATGTTTCAAGAGAAGTAACAAGAAAAGGCTGAATTTCAAATTGCTTCTGTGGTTTCAAGTTTTGTAAACCATGTAATTCTCCAAATTCACTTATCCAACCAGATGCATCAATAGGTATACGCTGCCATACAGATATTTCATCATTTTTAAAATATTTGCGTATAACCTGAAGCCCCCAAACTTGATTTTCTACATTACCAAAACGTAACTGACTTAAAGGAATTTTTATCTCAGCTGTCCATCCTTCTCTTGTAATTACACTCTTAGCATACCAAATGGGGTTCCAAGTTATATCTTCATTCTTTCCGTTTAGAGTTATTATCTTATCACCTTTAACTCCTGCTGCTGTTACCGTAAACGAAAATGCTGAACGTAAATCATGATTACTATCAAGGACAATTTCAACCCAATCCCCCTCAAAACCATCTCGTCTGGACATCCAATCGGTTATTTTATCAGGTTGTTTATCAAAATTTTTAATTCCTACATATAAATATTTTGAATCGTAGTAAATTTTAAATGATGTCTCCTCTGAAGGCAATACATTCTCTCTAGGTTCCCTTTGGATAAAATTTGACTCCCAACCGTTTTCTTCTTTCCATATAGCGTCCTCTAATTTTCCATCTATTGTTGGAATTTCCAATATCGTAATACTTTTAGTAGTGTATGTTTTTTTTAAAATTTTTTGCTGCTGTGGAAAACCAACAAAATGGATAATAAAAAGAATTGGTAGTATTATTTTAATTTTAAACATATGTGCTGTCTTTATTTTTTTCAAAATTATTGTGAGTATCCAATTTTTGTTAGAAAGTAAATTGAATGGTTTTCTTCTATCATTGAAAAGAATTCAACTACACTCATTTGCAAAGTGTTGTATCTTTGAGTTATGGAATTAAAATATTTTAGGCTCATTAAAACTATTACAGAAGAAGGTAGTCTTGCCAACTCTTCAGAGCGTTTGTTTTTAACTCAGTCGGCTTTAAGTCATCAATTACGAGATCTTGAAGAACGCTTAGGGTTTAAAGTTTTTCATAGGAGTAGAAATAAATGGGAATTAACTAAAGAAGGTAAAGAGCTTTACAGTTTGGCTAATAAACTATTTAATTCTATTGATGAAAGTTTTAACACTATTCAACATATAAAAGAGGGTTCCAAAGGGGCCATTAAATTAAGTGCAGAGTGTCAATCTTTTTTCCACTCTATTCCAAGTTTTATTCAAAAAATGGGAATTTTATATCCAGAAATTGATATAGATTTGAGCCTTGGAGCTACACATCAAACCATTTCGCAAGTACTATCGAATGAAATTGATATTGCCATTGTAACCTCAAAACCTGCATCTGAAGAATTGGAAAGTATCAAAGTTTTTGAAGATGAGATTTTTGCAGTTATTCATCAAGAAAGTCAACTAAATAGTTTAGACTATATAGAACCTAGTCACTTTTCAGATTCGCATTTATTTATAAATTCTTTTCCTCTGGAAGGTGTTTCTGTTTATGAGCACTTCTTAAAGCCTAATAAAATTACTCCCATTAAAATATCAGCTATTCCATTTACCGAAATTACTTTATCAATGATTGAAGCTAATATGGGGCTTATGTGTGCTCCAAAATGGCAACTAAAACCTTTTAAACTTTCTGAGAACATTGTTTTTAAACGCATCAGTAAAAATGGCTTAAAACGAAATCATTATTTAGTTGTAAAAGCTATAAATAAAAACAAGAAATACATTCACGATTTCATATCAAGTTTTGAAGAGGACTTTTTATAGTATCAATTGCAATAATCATCAATAATGAAAAAAGTGGAGATAAACTCCACTCTAATCAAACTAAACTAACTCAAACTACAGCCAATCAAAAAAACTGTAACTTATTAGGTTAAAAAATATTTGAAATTATTTAAACACCTTTCTCTTTTTTATAAGTCATTAATACCAGAATAAGGCATAAAATTGATGATAAAGCACAAGCTCCATACATAGCCATCCATCCAAAATATTCTGTTATGTATGCGAGACCTATTCCTGAAAAAGTAGCTCCAACATATCCAAAAAAACCTGTCATTCCACACGCTCCAGAAATTGCTTCTTTTACTGTTACCCTAGATGCTTGCACACCACTTATTAAATTTTGGGGGCCATCAATTAAAAAACCAATTAAGAGTAAGGAAACACCAGTAAAAATTATATTATTAGGTCCTGAGTAGAAGTAAAAACCAATAATACTAAATGTTAATAAAACAAGATAAATTACATTAATAGGAACACAACGTCCATTCCAAAATCGATCTGCTAAATACCCAGCTACTATACCACCAGGTATTCCTGCTAAAGGCATTAAAGTCCAAAACATAGCAACACTAATTTGGTCTATCCCCTTTACATCATACAAAAAAATAGTAGCCCAATCTAAAGTTCCAAATCGAATAATATAAATAAACATATTTGCTAAACTTAAAATCCAAATATATTTATTGGTAAAGATGTATTTTTTTAAAATTTCCCAATGTGATTTTGTTTTTTCAGTTAGCTCAACTATTGGTCGGTCATTTTTAAAGTCTTCAATTTCTGGCAAACCTAAAGATACTGGTCGATCACGTAATGTTATGAATAAAAATATAGAAGTAAGACATCCTACTATACCTGGCACATAAAATACGGCCTCCCATCCTACAACACCTTTGTTGTACAAATTAATAATCCCAGCTACAAGAAGTCCAACTCCAAAAGTTCCTGCTGTATGCGAAGATGATAAAATGGTCCATTTTGTGGCTCTTTCACTTGGCGAAAACCAATGCACTAACCCTTTGGCAATAGGTGGAAACCCCATGGATTGAAAAGCTCCATTAAGCCCCCAAAAGAAAACTATTAAAAATAGACTATCTAAAAAACCAATAAACAAATGAATGATAGAGGCTAAAAAAAGACCTAAAGCCATAAACATTCTAATATTTGCTCTATCAGCAAAAAGTCCGCTAATAAATTTACCAATACCATATACTACATAAAAAACACTACTGAGTATACCTAATTGAACAATGTCTATATCAAGTTTATCACTAATTAGAGGTAATGCAGGAGATATATTTTTTCTTGTAAAATAAAAGATAGTATATCCCAAATACATACCTATAAACATGCGCCACCTCCAATGTTTAAACTTTTTTGGTATTAATTGATCTGGTATTTTATTCTCTGATGGTTTTTCTTGTTTTAAAGGAGGTAGTTTTTTTAAAAACATATACAATGAATTTATAGGATAAGTGTATTCTTAAATTTGAATACACTTATCCAATTAAAATTTAATTCAATAAAATTTGTGGTTACTCTACTACCAGCCTTTATTTTGAGATAATGTTCCTTTACTAGCACTTATTGGCGTTGGAGGAATTGGCCAAATATGATGTGTGCTAATATCAAATTGAGGTCGTGCAGGCCACACTTCCTCTACCGTAAATCCAGAATCAGGATCAGATTTATCTGTATGAATTCTACCTCTCAAAGCTTCAGTAAGGTTACTAGCATCTCCCCATCGACATAAGTCTTCGTACCGACCAAACAATTCGCCAGCAAATTCGGTTCTTCTCTCTGCTTTCAAATCATCTAAAGTAGCACCTGACTTTGCAGATAATCCAGCACGTGTACGCACTATATTAATTTCTGTATCTCCTGCTCCTGCTCCACTTAACATTATCGAAGCTTCAGCTTTCATTAATAATATATGTGAATAACGCAATAAAGGTAAATTCAAATCTGTAGTAGGTTGATCTCCATCTGCGCTTAAATGAACTCCATCTGCATAACTATAAGGTTCAAGATATTTTTTTAACTGAAATCCTGTTAAGTTTGTTGTAGACCAATACCTTCTACTCTCTCCAAAATATTGAAATTCATCTCCAAAAGCCAACAAAGTTGCTTCTCTTCTGGTATCTCCTGCTTCATAAGACTCATATAAATTTAAGGTAGGTGCAAAATAGCCCCAACCGTTATATTTTCCCCATCCTTTATTCTCTAAAGCGGCTCCTGGAAACATACTTCCTCCTAACACATTACTTGGCACAGACCAAAGATATTCAGGACCCCAATTATTAGCTATTTTAAAAACATCTTCAAAATTAGATTCTAATTGATTCTTTCCTGAGTTGATTACTTGATTACAGGCATCTATAACTTTTTGCCATGAGCTAGAATCATACTGCGCATTATGTAAATGCGTTCTAGCTAAATAACCAAGTGCTGCATTTTTATGTGCCCTTCCTAGATTAGTTCCTGGACTAAGACCATCTGATCCTTGTGCAAAATATTCTGAATCGTCAAAATACGGTAATAAATCTGCTGCTTTTGAGAAACTTTCTGCCGCAAACATATAGCTAGTAGTAACACTTGCTGGTCTTTCAATAAAGAAATTTTCAGTAACTGTTTCATCAACAATAGGAATTCCTCCGGATGAATCATCTCCATATATTACAGATAATTGAAAATATGCTAAGCCTCTCATAAAATATGCTTGCCCTAAAGAAAAATCTTTTACTTTCTGGCTTATAGCATCATTATCTGTTACATTGCGTATAATGTCATTAGCTCTTTTGATTACCACAAAATGTAAAGCCCAAATATCTCTAGTATATGAACCAGATCCAGTTGTTTCAAAATCTTTAATTTGTTGAATTTGGGTTTTAGATTTTCCCACTACAAAATCATCACTAGGTATTAAAGAATATAAATGCAATCCTCTACCATAAACGCCTCTATCGCTAATTCCAGAGCCTTGATTGTTGTTTAATACGTACAATGGTGTAGTAGCAGAAATAACTTCTGCATCCGAATTCCAAAAATTTTCAATAGTCGGTTCTCCTCTTGATTCTTCTACCAGAAAGTCACTACAACTTACTAGTGAAAAAACTATAATGCTTATTAAAATATATTTTTTCATAATTCTTTATATTTTATATTATTTTTTTATTAAAATGCGAAATTAAGTCCGAATGTAAATACCTTAGAAACCGGATATTGCCCACCATCTAATCCATTATTATTCAATCCTACTTCAGGGTCTAAACCAGAATAGTCTGTGATAGTAAATAAATTTTCACCTGTCACATAAACTCTTAACCTATCTATTACTTTTAAATCATTAAAAGTATATCCAAGAGTAATGTTTTTCAATCTCAAATAACTGGTATCTTCTAACCAAAAATCTGATGCTGTGGTTAAGTTTCCATTGTCGTCTCTATGAGATAATCTAAAATTAGATGACCCTGTGTTTCCTGGGTGCCATGTATCAATAGCATCTACAGATAAATTAATTTCTGGGTTACCTTGCCCTATATTATATACACTACCAAGTTTAAAACCATTAAATGCAGTCGATCCACTTACACCTTGAAAAAAGATATTCAAATCAAAATTCTTATAATTAAAATTACCTCTTAGGCTATAAGTAAGGTCAGGGAAAGCACTTCCTTTATAAACTTTATCATTATCGTTAATTACATTATCGCCATTGCGATCTACAAACACCAAATCTCCTTTATTATCCAAACCATTTGTTTCTACCACAAAAAATGAAAACAAAGGCTGTCCAACTACCGATTTAAGTGGTGTTAAACTAGCAACATTATTAATATGAGAAATTTCAATATCATCAGTTAATTCAAGTACTTCATTGTTTATTTTAGACAGGTTACCAGAAATACTATAAGTAAAATCCCCTTCGTTTTTTTGATAAGTTAATGAAGCTTCAAATCCTTTATTTCTAACTTTTCCAGCGTTTACAAATGGATTTTCATTTATTCCTTCTAAACTACTTACTGGCAACTGAAAAATTAAATCTTCAGTATCTTTAATAAAATAATCAGCACTAAATGTTAATGCATTATCCAATAGTCCTAGATCTAAACCAAAATTTAGAGATTTTGTTAATTCCCATTTAATATTTAAGTCTGCCCTAGTGTTAGCAGCAAAACCATTTGATTTATCACTCGATTCTCCTAAAACTGTAGGTATTAAACTTAATTGAGGGCTTGTCGGGAAATTCCCTAAAGAATTAATGTTTCCAATAATACCCCAACTAGCTCTTAGTTTAAGATTACTTATGGTTTTACTTTCTTTTAAGAATCCTTCTTCGGATGCTCTCCAAGCTACTGCAACTGCAGGAAATGTACCCCATGTATTATCAGAAACTGATGAAGGGATTTTAGAAGTCCCATCCCGTCTCACACTTGCAGTTAACAAATATTTTCCATCATATCCATAAATAGCCCTACCAAAATAGGACATTAAAGAATTAGCCCCATATCCTGTTTTTGGCGAAGTAAACTCTTCTGCATTTATAAGCTCTCTAGCTGAATCTGTTTCAAAAGCAAAGGTTCTTCCTGTTATACTAAAAACATTTCTTTGAAATCTTTGCAATGTATGCCCTGCCAATAAGGTAAGGTTGTGAACATCGTTAAATGTCTTATTATAATTAAGTGTAGTTTCTAAAGACCAATCTACCTGTTTAGATGTTGCATAATCAAGGCTATTATCAGTAGTTGTTGTTTTAGACCGTTCCGGGCTTCTCGGTTTAAATTCTTTAAAGTTATTTGTTTTAGAATTTATCCCAAAGCTTGACTTTAATTTTAATCCCTCAATAATTTTATAATCAAAATAGATATTTGCGAACAAATCTTCAGTAATATTTTCAATATCTAATCTATTTAAGGTGGATACAGGGTTTATTGTAGCTACCGAAGGTAAATCAGAATAATTTCCATTTTCGTCATAAACAGGTGTTTCAGGATCTGCAAGAATAGATTGTAATATAAGACCATTGTATGACTGTGTTCCGTTCTCATCTGTTGTTCCAGTAAATGCAGAATTTCCATTTGTTCTTGTAAATGAAACATTTTCTCCAATTTTAAGTTTGTCATTTACTTTAAATTCAGAATTTAACCTAAAAGTCAATCTTGTCGCTTCTGTATTTATTAATGTTCCTTCTTTTTTATTGTAACCTAATGATGTAGAAAACTTGTATTTTTCATTTCCCCCTCTTGCTCCTATATCATAATTTTGAGTAATACCTGTTCTAAAAATTTCGTCAATCCAGTTGGTTCTCGTTACTTGATTGTATGAACTTTCTGGAGGTAATACAAATGTTGGATCATCATTATTAGTAGCTATATCTAAATACTTATATCTATCAGCTGCACTTAACGCTTTAGGTTTTTTTACATTCTGAAACCCAGTATAATGGTTAAAGTCAAAAGATAATTTACCATTTTTCCCCTTTTTAGTTGTTACAAGAATTACACCTCCTGCGGCTTTTACGCCATAAATTGCTTGAGACGAAGCATCTTTTAAAACAGTTATAGAAGCAATATCAAAAGGGTTAATAGGCCCTCCGTAATAAGGAACACCGTCAACAACCCAAAGAGGAGATTCCTCATTAAAAGTACCAATTCCTCTAATCTTAATACTAGGCGCTCCTGTTGGATCTCCACCATCACTAACTACCGTAACACCTGAAACACTTCCTTGTAAAGCTTCTTCGGTTGTGGTTACTGGTCTTTCTCCAATATTATCTACTGTTGCAACAGCTCCAGTTAAATCTTTTTTAACTACCGATCCATAACCCACTAAAACTATTTCATCAAGTTCAGATGCATTAGCTACTAATTGAACATTAATTTCTGTTTGTCCTTTAACGGATATTTCCTGTGTTGTAAAACCAATATATGAGACAACAATAATAGCATCTTCATTTTCTACAGCTAAAGTATATTTACCATCAAAATCTGTAGTTGCACCCGTAGAAGTTCCTTTTACAATAATTGTAGCACCGGGTAAGGGTTGACCTGTATCATCGGATATAATACCACTAACCTCAATTTGTTGTAGCTCTATATTAGCAGATTGCTTATTTACATTATTGTTTTTACTATTATCGTTCTCTTTTCTTTGTTTAAGAATGATTTGTGTTTCTCTTAATATTTGATAAGTTGTATTTGTATTATCAAACAAATTAATTAACACCTTTTCAATGCTGGCATCTTTTAGTTTTATTGAAACTTTACGTTGTAAGTCAACAAATTTAGTATTGTATACAAATCTGTATTTTGTTGTAGCTTCAATTTTATCAATTACCTTAACAATAGTTATATTTTCTTCTTCTAAAGTAATTGCTTGAGAGTAGCCATTATTGCTTGCAAGCATACTAAAAAAAGTAGCAAAGACAAAGATGGCTGTTAATTTCATTTTTAAATCAATTTTTATAAAAGGTAGAGGCATACCTTTCTTATCATGAAGTTTTTTCATATTTTTGAATGTTTTAATAGTGAATAACTAATTTTGGTTGATCACTTATAAATACCGGAAAATGTTACAGCATTTTTCGGTTTTTTATTTTCTCTTTTCAGATTAGATAAAGTGATTTTTAATATACTTCTTAAATAGTTTGGTTGTTTTATTTCATATAGTCTTCGTTTTTAAATTTGGTTAATTAATATAAATTGTATTCTCTTCTATTCTATATTCGATATCAAAACTATTTTTAAAATAGCTTAATATAATATCAATTGGTTCTTCTTTAAAGCTTGCATTAAAAACTTCTTTATTTAACTGCTCGTTTGTATTTATTATTTTTACATTATAATGACGCTCAAGTTTTTTAGAAATATTTTCAAAACTGCTATTTCTAAAAACCAAGCCTCCTTTCATCCATTGGGTGTAAATTTCAATATTAACTTTTTCTGTAGAAATGCTATTCTCATTTTTATCATGAGACCCTTTTGTTCCTGGCACAATTGTAACGCCATCTTTTAAAGTCTCTTCTTCATTGTAAAGGGCAACAGATCCTTCGACCAAAACAACATCTGTTGTTGCATCTTCAGGATAGGCTGAAACATTAAATTCGGTTCCAAACACTTCAACGTTCAATGCTTCAGCATTTACTATAAATGGATGTTTTTTATCTGAAGTTACATCAAAAAACGCCTCTCCATTTAAAAATACTTGTCTGTTTTTTCCATTAATAAATTTAACTGGATATTTTAATGATGTGCCTGCATTTAAATGAACGTTTGTACCATCAGACAGTTGTATTTCAAACCGTTTACCATAAGGTACTGTTAACGTATTATAAACCAATTTTTCTTTTATAATATCATTGCTATACACTAATTGAGTACCGCTTTGGGTACCAACAACGTTGCCTTTAACATCAACAACTTTAGTTGAACCGTCTTCATTTATAATTTGAATATTTCCATTTTCTAATTCTAAGGTAATATGCTCTGATGGTATAACAAATTCTGGTTTACTTGAGAAATAGCCTTGTTGGTAGAAATATCCTAAACTTAAAAATATAACAGCCACTGCTGCATATTTAAAGGCTTTTGAAACCGAGTTAATATATTTAACTTTTGAAATAGGTTTTACATCCTCATCTATTCTTTTTTCCAATCTCTCAAAAATCAAATCAGTATCAATCTCATTGTAAATAGATATTTTTTTTTGAACCTGTTTTTTATCAATTATCTTATTATATAGCTTGTTATTTTCGTCAACTTTTAACCAGTTATCTAGAATTATTTCTTCTTCTGGAGTTATAATCTTTGAAATTGATTTATAAATTAATCTTGATATGTAGTATTTTGTAGAATCGTGTTGCATTTATTGGTAATTATAGATATAAAAAATTGTACGTATAAGTTTTGAAAATTAGCCTCTTTAATAACAATCTTAAAGAACTAATAATACGCTTTTTAATAAAGCTCTATTACTAAGACTATAAAAAATACTTTTCGGGTGGAAAATTTTAAAAAAAATTATAAACTGGCTAAAAGGATCTGAAAAAGAGGGTAGTTTTTTAAATGTATTCTTAACAACTCAATCGCTCTTGCTCTTTGAGATTTTACTGTATTTAAACTAATTTGAAGATCCTCAGCAATATCTGCATATTTTACTCCTTCTATACAAGACAACTCAAATACCTTTCGGCACTTATTTGGTAAGCTTTCTAAGGCTTGAAACAAAATGGCATGTGTTTCTTCTTCAATAATAAATTGTTCCATAAAATGGATAGAGTCATGCTTTTCTTTATCATAACGCTCAAACCTCTTTTGATTTTTAAGATAATCTAAAGATGTATTGCGAACCATGGCATATAGATAAGATTTTAGATTATCTATATCTCCCATTTTATGACGTTTTTGCCAAAGAATAAATAGTACATTTTCAACTATTTCTTCAGCCATATATGAATCTTCTACATATTTTAAAGCAAAAGCATATAAGCGTTTATAGTATGCATCAAAAATAGTTTTATAGGCATTTCTATCCCCATTTTTTAGAAGAGAGACTAATGAGGATGTTATATTTAATTTGCTATTTTTCAACAAAAAGGATTGCTTAAACGTTCGCAAATTAATTAAAATAATATGAATTAATTAATATAATTAATTCATATATGTCGTTTTTGATTATCTAAGTAACCATTTCTTGCTAATCTATTTTTGTGTTTTTTTCAATAAGCTAGCTCTTTTATCTCTTAAAAGTTAATCATTTGATCTAACAAAAAAATCATCAACAATTTTCCCATCTATATCCTTAAAATAAAAGTGAGCTAAAGTTGTATCTCCATTATAATTGAATTCTCCAAAAAGAGCTCCATGTTGTGAACCATTTCCTGTATGAGAAACACTTGCCCACCAAGGATTATTTTCTAAGCCACTTTCGGCATCTCGAAGGCTTTTACCTCCAATACCAGAAACAAAAGCAAATGATCGCCCTTCATCAATACTAGTTAAAGGGTCATCAACAATTAAGTTAACCGTATTGTCGGTACTTGAAATTGTTTGATTTTGAAAACTACTCATTTCATGGGTTCTACTATAAGAATGTTCATGTCCTGTAGCAATAATAGCTCCAGCCTTCCGAGATTCTTCATAAACATTCCAACCTGCTTCATTTCCTTTTCCTCCAATTTGCATAAGTCGTTGGTTTTTATGCCAAAAGGCAATTCTCCATATAGCATTAACACCATCAAACTCATCACGAATATAATTACCCGCTACTGTTGTGGTAATTCCAAATTCATCAGGAGCAGAGCTAACAAATGTAATACCTTGATAAGTAAAGGAGGATAATACTCCCAACTGACCTTTCCAAGGAATACCAAGTCTTTGAAACCTTGCTTCTAAAAATGATTGGTAACCATTAGTGCCATTCCAAACCGTATCATCATGGTTACCAACACCATAAAAATATGGGAATTCAGCTCCCAAAATACCATTAATATTATTTTCAAAATCTTGTGGAATTTCTGAATAGTTAAGATCTCCTGGATGAATAACAACCTGTGAGCCTTCGTTTTTTATAAGGTTTAAAACAGCATCTGCATTTACGCCAATATCTGAATCGGCTAAGAAAGCAATTTTGAAATTTATAGGAGTTTTAACAGTAAAATCTGGTCCAATAGCGGTATTAATACCTTTTGTTACACTAACTGGTCCATTAGAAGCCCCAACAGGAACTTTTACTACTATTTCTGTTTCTGATACCGATATTATATCGTTAGCCTGTATATCATTAAAACTTACAGAAATACCTGAAATATTATTGCCAAAATTGGTACCCGTAATTGTAATGATAGCCTCTGTTAACTCTGACACTGAACTTAATGCTGTTATGCTAGGTGGAAGCGGTGCTTCTTCTACTATAAAGTTAACAGAATTAGTGCTTGTTTCTGCGCCTATAGAGACAGATACAGGTCCAGTTTTTGCTCCAAATGGTACTTTTGTAGAAATTTGATTTTTTGATGCAAATGTTATCTCATTAGCAACCTTATTATTGAATTCTACACTAATTGTTGAGATATCTGAACTAAAATTAGATCCAGTAATTGTTACCGCAGTACCTTCTATTCCTTTTGTAGGGTTTATAGAGGTTATACTAGGTTTAGGTATTTCAACTTTTTCTTGTTCACTATTAGTGCCAGATTTTGAGCAATTTGTCAAAAAAATCACAAAAAGTATTATAATTAACACAAAGTGATTGTTCTTTATTTTTTTTATAATATTCATAATTTTACTCTATTGATAATTTAAATTTTTCTCCACTATCATTAACTCTAAAATAATTACCCTGTTCAATAAATAATGCCTCAGATTTACCTGTAAATTTTTCATTTGAGTGTTTAATATCTACCCTTATCACTTTACCATTAAAATCGCTGGTAATCTTATCATCAACAATGGTGTGACCTATTACTAGCCGATCTACACTAAAAAATTTTAAAATTTCATCTAAGCTATTTTGATTTATTTTACTGTATTCCCCTCTCGCACTATTATAATCAGTAACAAGTCCTCGATACCATAAGGGGCCCATCCTACTAAACACTAAATTATCTAGTTCGTTTTCACCCGGATTACTTGTTAAATTGACCCTAATGTTTTTTCTAACAATTCCATTAATTCTATCTAACGATAAATTAGCATCTACCACATCTTCACTAATGCCTCCATGCAGATATAATGAGTTTCCAATTTTTTCAACACAGTTTTTTGAAGCAATCCATTTTGCTAATTCATTAGTATCAGAAAGCAGGTCTCTATATGCTTCTTTTTCATCTTCCTTTCCAGATAATATTTTTGCTAGTTCTATGTATCTCCTTTTTACATATTTTAAGTTAGCGTGCATGTTCATAACATCATGATTTCCCAAAATATAATGCACCATACCACCTGCTTTTTTTGCATCTTGTTCTAGCTTATATAATAACCATAAACAAGCCCAAGCATTGTTGCCTCTATCTACCATATCTCCACAAATAACTAGATGCCCTCTACCGAATACCCAGTTATAATTTTCGTCCATAACATTATTGCTAACCAATAAGCTATAAAAGGCATTGAAATTCCCTTCTATATCTGAAGTAACAAATAGTTTTTCAGGAGATTTATAAACCGTTTTAGGAAATTTATAACTATCAATTAGTGAAAATGAAAAACTATCTTTATCTGAATTGTTTACGTTACATGTAAATTGTTGACCGCTTATTCTTTTTAAGGTTGTATTAAAAATATAAAATGATGAATCTTTGTCCTTTTGAACGGTGATAATTGACAAACTATCATTTTTACCATATATATAAGGCCCATCAATTTCGTTTAAAACTTTAGTATATATTCTATTCGAATTTATATGCTTTTGCTTTTTAGAAAAACAACTACATATCAATAAAGATAGAATTAGAAAAAAGCAATAATTTAATAACCTTGGTTTCATTTGCTTATTTTATTTTTTGCAATCAATTATATCTGTTTAATTACCATTTTTGATATTAAAACTCTATTCAGAGTGATAACCATTAATAGCTTATTCTGAAAAAAAGCAATCCTTTAAATAATTAGCACTGCTTTTATTTAACTAACTCAATAAACAACCATAATAAACATGATACTTCCCTCAACTTTTTTTTATTGATATACAACAATTAATTCTGCTCCATCATCTGGTTTTGATGATGAATAATTTTCTGCTTCTCGTCCTCCAGAAGAACTCGAAACTCCTGTACTTACACCTGTATGTTTCATAATAATGTTAATACTATTACCAGACATCCAATCGGTTCTATTTACAATCTCATTAATGATACTCGCTATATTAACAGTTTTTTGTGCATCGCCTCTATCGCCTTTATTTACCCATTCTGGAATAGACCAAACTACATTAGCTACAGTTAATGTCTTAGCTGATAATTCTCCTAAAGTTCCTGTATATGCCGCAGCGTTTGCAACATTTTCGCCATAAATAGTTAGCTCGACAGCATCTGCTCCTGTATTGTCTGCGTTAAATTGCACATAAGCTTCTGTAACTGTTGCGCCTTGAGGAATGGTTACATTATTATATCTTAAGCCAATATTCATTAAACCTTGGCCACTACTAATTTCTCCAAGTTCTAAATCACTACTGCCTAAGTCCATAGTACCAATAGGTTCACCAAAGCTAACAGCTACTTCTTCTACATCGTCGTCATCACTGGTTAAAGGAACCGACAATGTAGTTATTGTAAGTACTGTAAAATCTTCGCTACTCGTTACCGTTCCTCCAGGAGCAGTTATACTAATGGGTCCTGTTGTTGCTCCATCTGGTACACTTGTGGTTATAGAAGTTGTAGATGAACTTGTTATAACTGCAGTTGTGCCATTAAAACTTACTGTATTGTCGGTAATATTTCCTCCAAAATTTTCACCAGTTATTGTAACAGTCTCACTTACTCCTCCCGTTAAAGGAGTGATATTTGACATTACTGGTAAAGGAGCTAAAACTGTAAAAGTTGGACCAGAAACATCAAAATTTATTACAGAAACCTCAATTGCTCCTGTACTAGCTCCATCCGGAACAGTTATAACTATTGATGTAGGGTTTGCTGATTTAATTGAAGCAGTTATACCATTCAGCTTTACCGAATTATCAACAATTTGGGGATCGAAATTTGTTCCTGTAATGATTACTTCATCTCCAAACCTACCAAGAGTTGGCTCTATTGATATTATTGTAGGTCTTTCTTGTGGTGTAACATTAATTCTATTAGCATCATCATTTGTATCACAAGAATTTATTATAATAAATGCCAACAATCCCAGATAAAAAGAACCGCCTTTAGTGATTACTTTTAATATTGTTTTCATAATTTTCATTGTTTTATTTGTGTTTTGTTTGTCCAAATGATAAAATTGTTATAATTCCCATTCTATAGTTATAGTTGCAGCATCGCTACCGGGTCCAGCTTCTGCTACTCTTCCTGATTCAGTAGGGTTAGCAAGTGTTGCAGCTGTAGGTGAGAAAATAATGTTTAGGCTATTATCGTATTCCCACCCCGATCTATTAACTATTTCTTGAATCACAGACTTTATGTCTGTAGTTTTTTGACTAGCACCTGCTTCTCCAACTGTAGCCCAAACGGGTATATTCCAATCTACACTAGCAGTAGTTAGTATTCTATTAGATATATCGAAGTCGGTTGAAGTAAAAGTGGTTGCGTTATCTACAGCTTCTCCGAAAATTGTCATGACAACATCTGCAGGGTTATCTACATCTTCATCAACAGTAAATTGAATACTTGCTGAAGTAATAGTAGCTCCTTTTGGAATGGATATTTTGTTAAATCGTAAACCTATAATCTCAGTTCCTCTAGTGCTACCTTCTACTTCACCAAATTCTATATCAGAGCTTTCCAAATCAATATTCCCAGGAGAGTTTCCATTGATTCCTTCTTCGGCATCATCACTTTCAGATTCTATGGATGAAATAACGGTTCCTGAACTTACCTCATTATTAATAATATTAATAATAAGTTCTCGCCTGTTGTCTTCTGAATATCCTTCACCTGAAGGCAATGATAAGACAATGGTATGGTCGTCATCAAAATTATTGTTATCAATTAATGAAATAGAGATACTTTGAACTGAAGCACCAGCAGGAAAATCAAAGTTTAAGCTTCCATCAATAGTATAATCTACACCTTCTACAGCTGTGCCTCCAATAGTGACTTGAGTATTTTTAGCCGTTGCTAGTACTGCTCCTATCTCAACAGTAATGCTTTTAGTTACTTGTTCTCCTACAGAAACAGTAGAAGCCGTTTCGTCAAAAATATCTTCGTTAGGACTTTCATAGAAAAGAGCATCACTAAAAAAAATGACATTCGTATTTTCATCCAATAAAGGACCTATTTTGTCCGTTTCACATGAAATGAATAATATTAGAATTAAAATATATTTATATAGTTTCATATTTATAGTTATTAAATTTTATTAATACCCTGGATTTTGTATTATATTTTCATTTGCATCTAATTCGCTTTGCGGAATTGGAAATACGAATCTAAAATTGCCAGCTTCAAGGGTGCAACTTATAGTTAAACCTCTGCAATCTGTTCCTCGCTGTACACCCTGATTTATTCTTTTTAAATCAAACCATCTGTGTCCTTCTGCAACCAATTCTTTTCTACGTTCTACTTGAATAGCATCTTTCAATACTTGACCAGATAGGTCTTCATTTACATAATTAGTAATTCTACTCGCTCTAAGCGTATTTAAGTCTGCAGATCCTAAAGCATCTTGACCAGAAATATTAGCATATGCTTCTGCTCTAATCAAATACATTTCGCTTACACGCAATACCTTAGCATTATTTAAACCTCTCTCTCCTCCTCGACCTGGGTATTTAAATGGTAAATACACATCATCGTTTTGATCATTAGCTCCTGGTGGGTTTAATGGGTTAATAAGTACAAATGAATTAAAGCGTATATCATTTACTTCATCATATAAAGTAGCCATATCATTACTAAGCGTGAAAGTTGATCTTGGTGCACTTGGATTAGAATTATCTAATAAATCTGATCCAATTCTACCATCTCCAGTTGTAGCAAAAGCAACAGCAAAAAGTACTTCTCCATCGGTATCTTCTGCCCACATAGAAGCATAATCTACTGGGTTGGCCAATTGACTTTGGTTAATAACTATTGTAGCATAATTTACTGCATCTTGCCATTCTCCAGCATATAGAGAAACCCTTGCCAATAAAGCATTAACAGCAAGAGCATTAAAATAAAATGGTCCATTTTCCTGAGGGTCTTTATCTACATTATTCAAAAGATTTTTTGCTAAAAGCAAATCATCAAATATCTGTTCGTATACTTCTGCAACTGTATTACGTGCAGGCTTACCTATTTCAAATAAAGTAACTATGGGTACAGCTAATTTTGTAGAGTTTCTACCATAATCTTCTGCGTAATATTTTAATAATTCAAAATGACCTAGAGCTCTAAGTGCCAAAGCTTGACCAACAATTCTATTCTTTTTCCTACCATCTTCAAATGCATCTGAATTATTGATAACTGTATTGGCATCAAATATTAATTCATATGAACCGCCCCAGGTGCCTATGTCCGTTCCTGATGTATATTGCCAGTTGGCTTCTCTTCTGTTACCCCCACCGTTACTGTTTCCTATTCTTAAGTTATCAGCTAAAAGGTCTGGTAGCCATAATGTAGCTTCACCGTACAGACCGCTTCCTCTTAATTCTGCGTAAGCTCCATATAATGCCGTTTCAAGGTCATCTAAATTTCGAAGTGCTACTTCTGCACTTATAACGTCTGGTTGTGTAACATCTAAATTACCATCACATGACGCTAATAATAAAAGAGGTAAACCAAGTATGATATTTTTATATTTTTTCATAATCTTAATTTTTTTGAATTTAAAATTTTACGTCAATCCCAAAGGTGTAAGTTGATAATGAAGGATAGTCTGCAACATAATCAGTACTAGAGTTTTCAGGATCTAGACCAGAAAAGGTGGTCCATGTATATACATTTTGTCCTTGTAGATAAAGCCTCATCCCTGAAAGGTTTATTTTCTCTAAAACACTGTTAGGTAAATTATAAGAGAATGTCACATTTCTTAACTTAATAAAAGAAGCATCTTCTAACCATCCAGAATCTGTAAAATAGTTGCTTATTTGTCTGGGATCTGGAATATCTGTAACATCACCTGGTTGTCTCCAAAAACGTAGTGCATTGGTTGACACACTTCCTCGGGATATTTTGGTAGGATTATCCAAAGATGTACGAGCTACATTGTATATGTTTTTTCCTTGAGAAAAACTAAACAAAGTACTAAGTTCAAACCCACCAGATGTAAATCTATTTAAGAAACCTCCTGTATACTTTGGAGCTGCCCTACCTACATTTACTCTATTATTTAAATCGTAGGTTTCCGTAAGGTTTCCATCTAAATCATACCATAAAGTTCTACCATTTGCCGAGTTTACCCCAGCCCGTTTCACCAAATTGAACTCAGGATAAGATCCACCTTCTTCTATTAAAAAACGACCTAAGCGGAAACTTTCTCCATCATTTAATTTAAGTATGGTTGTTTCATTTGTAGCTATATTTAAAGATGATTCCCATCTAAATTTTTCAGAATCGATGTTTATTGTACTAAAAGACAATTCTATTCCTTCATTCTTTAAACTTCCAACGTTTCTAAGTTGTGAACTGAATCCAGTTGTTCTAGAAATGGGTACATTCTGAAGTAAATCTGTTGTTTTTTCACTATAAACATCAAGATTGATTTTTAAGCGGTTTTTGAATAATGATGCATCTAATCCAATATTAGTCTTTGCAGTTTCTTCCCATTTTAAATCAGGATTAGAAAGTCCAGACGAAATTCCTGCTAAACCATTATAAGAAGTTGATGTAAAAATGGGTCGTGCTGCTGTATCACTTATATTTTGATTACCAACAGTACCATAACTAACTCTAAGCTTTAATAGGTTTATAGCTTTAACAGATGACAGAAAGTTTTCTTCAGAAATTAACCATCCAATACCCATTGAATAAAAGTTACCAAATGCGAAGTTTGAACCAAAACTAGAAGATCCGTCTCGTCTTATACCTGCAGTAACATTATATTTATTTAGATACGAATAATCTAAAGTTGCAAAATATGAAGATAAGTTTGATACAGAATTAAACCCTCCAAAATCAGGAATAAAACCATTCGTTTCTGTACCTTCTGTGGCTCCATCTATTACAGTTAGTTGATTTAAACCATAAGTGGTTATATCAAATCCATCACTATTATCACTTACAAACTCTTGATAAAGTCCTGCGTTAAATTTATGATCTTCATTTATATTGAATTTATATTGTAATGAATTTGTTATAGTAAATGATGTTCTCTCTGAAGTACTTAAATTCAAAGAACCTTGACCTCCTTGTCTTCGACGACCGTCAACTGAATTAGGGTCAACATACGTACGGTTGTCTCTTCTGTTATTTCTTATATTTAAACTCGTATTAAAACTTAGTCCATCTAAAAAATTAAAATCATAGCGCCCGCTCAAACTAACCATAACAGTTTTTGTTTTTCGGTCTTCATCATTTGTATTAACTCGTTCTAAATTATTTTGTACAGATGATTGTGATGCATCCAAAGGAGCTGCATAATCGCCAGTAATAGGGTCTATAGCTCTATCATATGCAGGGGTTCTAATACTAGCGTAAAAAGGATTACTTCTACTAAAGCCGCCTTCGTTTTCACTATCCTCTGCCGAGGTATAACTTAAAAAGACATTAGCTCCTAGTGTAAACCTGTTTTTAGAATAGTCAATTTTGGTACGTAAAGAATATCTATCTAATTTAGACCTTAATGCTATACCTTCTTGACTAAAATATGATCCCGATATAAAAAACTTAGTGTTTTCGTTACCTCCAGACATACTTATTTCATGAGAATTGGTTTTACCGTCTCTAGTTAATACATCCAACCAATCTTCGCTATAGGCTGCTAATTCCTCAATTTCTTCAGGCGTAGCTCCTACATTTATAACCCCACCAATTCCAATTTCTTGCGAAAGACTAATAAGTTGGCTTGAGCTTAATGGGCGTAAAGCATCATTATATCTAGGAGCTATTGAAATACCAGTATATGTTCTATATTCCAATGTTGCTTTACCTTGTTTTCCAGATTTTGTTGTAATTACAATAACCCCATTTGATCCTCTGGAACCATATATTTGAGTAGCAGCTGCATCTTTCAATACACTTACAGATTCTATATCATTAGGATTAATACCCGAGAAGTCTAATCTTCGTATTGCTTGACCATCTAAAATAAAAAGAGGTGAATTGGACAAAGCAAAGGAACTAAACCCTCTTATATTTACACGGGCGGCATCACCGGGTTGTCCGCTTCCAGAAAGAATAGTTAGCCCCGGTGCCGAACCTTGCAAAATTTGATCAAATGTAGCCATTGGTACATTCTCAATTTGCTTTTTATCAATAGTTGCAATAGCTGATGTTAGTTTCTTCGTTTCCTTCTTACTATAACCAACTACTACTACCTCTTCTAGTTTAGAGCTGTCTTCTTTTAAAGTAACATTAATTGTATTTGATGTTTCCACAATCATTTCTGCTGTAGCCATCCCTACAAAGCTAAAAACAAGAATATCTCCTGTACTAGTTCGAATAGAGTAATTACCATCAAAATCTGTTTGGGTTCCTTGATTTGTCCCCTTAATAATAACATTTACTCCTGGTAATGGGCCAGAACCATCAGATACAACCCCTGTTATTTTCATGTTTTGAGCAAAACTAAATTGCACTATAAACATTAATAACAGTACTGTAATTAAGTGTAATTGGTTTTTCATAAAAAGTTTATTTGATTAGTATTACAAAAATATTCAGCATTGTGTTGAAACATTCTTTTCAAGCTACTATTAACCTACTATCGTTTGTAATTTATCATAGATAAACCTACTACATTGTCTTATATGCTATCATTATTTACAGAATTGATAAACAAATCATTATTTTTACTTTTAATAAAATTTATTTTTATGAAAAGCTTCTCTCTTCTAAAAACACTAACCATATTACTGTTTACTTTTTTTGTTTTTCACAATGGCTATGGCCAAGTAAAAATTATTAAAACAGGTGACGAATGGGAGTTTAATGATGATGGAATAGAACCTCCAAAAGATTGGATAAAACAAAAAAATATAATTAACAATTGGAAAACAGGAGCTTCTCCTCTAGGCTACGGTTCCAGTTTAATAAAAACTACAGTTAGTTATGGTAGTGATTCCGAGAATAAACACATTACCAAGTATTTTAAAAAAACATTTATAGTTGATGACCCTTATGCTTATTTAATTTATAAATTGAATGTACAAAGAGATGATGGCATTGTAATATATCTTAACGGGCATGAGGTAATGAGAGACAACATGCCTGATGGTGAAATAACAAACGAAACAACGGCTGTTGATTTAATATTCACTGATGCAACTGAAAAAATTACTCATACAAAACTTTTATCGCCAGATTTGCTTAATCAAGGGCTAAATACAATTTGTGCTTCAGTACATCAAGCAAGAAAAATTTCTTCAGATTGTATTTTTAATTTAGAAATTATAGGAGATAATAGCGCTGAATCTATTCCCTTATTACTTAAGGAACAAGCTATAAAAAACTTAAGTTTAGACATCAAGCTAAAAGAGGTTAATCATAAACAAGAACTTGAAAAAAAAGAGCTGAGAATAGAATTTATAGAGCATTCAAAAAACAATTATAAAATTTCACTTTTCATTATATGTGGTATTCTATTATTATGCATTTTGGCCTTTTTATATGTGTTTCGAAATTTTATAAAAAAAGAGAAAATATATACAGAGAATATATTAGACCTAAAAGAAGCCAATAAAAATAAGGATAGAGAAATGATGAATTTTTCTTTAAGCTCGCTGAATAATAAACAATACTTAAAAGAGTTA
This sequence comes from Gaetbulibacter sp. 4G1, assembly GCF_002741945.1. Classification (GTDB taxonomy): domain Bacteria; phylum Bacteroidota; class Bacteroidia; order Flavobacteriales; family Flavobacteriaceae; genus Wocania_A; species Wocania_A spongiicola. The sequence goes on along the minus strand of NZ_MDVN01000008.1, from coordinate 44,628 downwards.
AAAAGAGAATTAGAATTTAATATTAAAAACAAAACATCATTAGAGCAAAAAGGAATTAAAAGAATAGTTAATCAGATAGACTATAACTTAGATCATGATGAAGATTGGGAAAATTTAAAAAAACATTTTAATGCTGTGCATTCTGGTTTTTTTGATAAACTTATTAAATTACATCCTTCACTATCTGAGGTAGAATTAAGGCACTGTATTTTCATAAAATTACATATGCAAACTAAAGAGATCGCAAATTTATTACATATTGATCCTAGATCTGTACAAGCATCGAGATATAGATTAAAAAAGAAAATGAATTTAAACGAGAATACAGATTTAAAAGAGTACCTATTGTCCGTTTAATTCAATAACCTAAAAGAAGTAAAAGCCTATAAATCATTCAATTTACAGGTTTTAATTTAAATACTACTATTTTATTCCTTCTAGTAACAATTTTACTAATCTTTTGAAGGCAACAAATGTCTAATTTGTGCTATAAAGTTATGAGCTTCTCCGACCGTATTTATATTTTTAAGCTGCGTGTAATCTATAGGAATATTGGCATTATCTGTATTGTTTTTAGCAATAAAACTTGCGCCAATTAATATGGATTTTTGTAAATCATTTAAAGGATCTTTATTGTAAGAATCTGAATTGATTTCTGGAATTATTGGTTCAGGTATACTCGGGAAATCATCTCTTTTATTTAGTGAGAAAACCTCTTCAAATGATGAAGCTGCTTTATCGCGATCTGTCAGACCTTCCATTTTCCATTTTGTGCACATAGTTTTTATGAATGATGAATGATCGAATACATCATTCATAATTGTATTTTTTTGAATATTCGCCGATACCATTACCATAGGTACGCGAACGCCCAATCTGTCAAACCCGAAGTTCTTGTCTCCAATCATTCCTTTTTTTGGTGGTACAGCTGGTGGTGGTGGTACGTGATCAAAACAACCTCCATGCTCGTCATACGTAATAATTAGCACCGTATTATCTCGGTATTTACTTTTTGGATTAACAAATAATGATGTGTACACATCCCAAATTAGTTTTTCTCCTAATAAAACAGTACCTATATGTGTTCTGCTATCTACTGGAGACCAATCTGCCGATGATGGATGTTGATCATTGTGCTGCCCATAAAATTTAGGCTCTAAAAATGTGTACTGCGGTAATTCACCTTCATTAATATGCTTTTTGAACTTGATTAGTTTATCTCCTGTATGTACTGTGTGTTGATGCTTAAATGGTCCATTAACCATGGTTGTAAGTGATGCTATATCTTCTGTGTAAACCGCATGCGAAACACCTTTGTTTTCCATACGTTCAAAAATGGTTGATTGAGACCAAACTTCTCGTCGCCACCTAAGCATAGCCTCGAATTTATCAATGATTCCACATTCGTCCGTCGGATTAACTACCTCTCCTCCCGAAGTTGCAGCATGCCAAAAAGCACGATTACACCAGGTTTGACTTGGCACAGAACAAAACCAATGATCAAAAACGGCAAACTCTTTTGCCAATGTTGTTAGTACAGGTATTTGTGCTGGTTTAAAGCAGGCCATAATCTTGTTATACATATTATAGCCAGGGTTATTATAATCTTTTCCTTTCTTACCGGTTAATGCATCCAAGGTATTTACATAATCATTGATAAAACCTTGCATCTTATCTGGTGGTAAAGGCATGAACTCTGGTATGTTATAAGGGCTTTTCATTTTACATGCTTCGACCTTTAGGTTATCTGGATCGACATGGTTAAAAAGTTGCGTATTTACATGTTGATACACTTCTCCCGGATCAGGAAATGGTTGATGGTAATCTTCCGCTTGATATGGCTCAATAAATTTATGCTGATCGTAATCTTTCGCTCTTGGGGGAACAGGGATTTTAAAGGTTTTGTTTTGTAAGCCCTCGTAGGACTTACCTGTTGGAACTCCGTCTTCGTATAAGTATCCTAAAAGGTTATCGAAAGATCGATTTTCGAGCATTAATACTACGACATTATCGAATGTATCTAGTTTGGCTTGATTAGACATTGAAGTATAGTTTTGTTAGAGTTCTATGTTTTGAAAATTTTTATTGGTAGGCATAAATTTAAAATTAAAGCCATTGTGATCTGCTTTGTATTTTTTTACTTTCTTTTCGACCTTTTCCATATGTTCTTTTTGATGATCTGTGAGTTTATCCTTTGGGTTGGCACTAAACCAAAATGTAAAAGCATTGTCTACCTCAGCATTCTTACTCTTCTCTGAAGCGGTTCCTCTACGAGAATTTACAATAACTTCAAGTACTTTTTCTTCTGGATTGGTATGTGTACCATTTCCACAAAACACATAATGATCTGCTGTTATTTTTTTACAGAAATCTTCATCGATATTAGCAGCAGCTCCATGATGTTGAATTTTGAGCACACTAACATGGAGACATCCATCATTATTTAATTTCTTATTTTTTTTAAGTCCTTTTATAATATCATCTGAATGTCCATCACCAGTCATAAGAATTGTTTTACCATCAGCTTCTGCAAGAAACATTATTGATGCCAAGTTTGGAATACTCACATCTTTGCGAATACCTAATTCTGTAACAGAACCACTATTGATTAAGAATTGTGAAATTTGAGCATTACTTAATGGTTGGTTTAATGCTGTTATGCTTAAATCAGCATAAAACTCTTGTAACTCCTGACGGTGTTCATCTTCCCATTTTATCCATTTTTCTTTAAGATCTGTTAGATCTGTCTGAAAAGGTCCAATAACAGAAAGGTTTATATTACCAGTTTTGTGTTCATTTTTTGAGATGGTACTTTGGTTGCATTTTACCAATTTGCCATTGTATTCTGGGTTTAAATCTATGTTTAACTGCTCTGGTCTGATACGTTGTGAAAGCGTGATGCCTTTTTTAATACTGGTTGCTTTATGATTGATCTTATCTAGTAATTCATCGTCTAAGTGTTCAGCAGTCATTTGTTCTACACTCTGTAAAGCATTGGCCACCTGCGGTAGAGAATCACCCAAATCGTATGTTTCAGCAAACGAATTATGCCATATAGATTTTATTAATGGAGGCTCTGCATCTTTTGGTTTTCTCACATTTGCTGTAGAATTAGGATTGCTTTTATGATGATTGTAAACCCTCCACTTTGCTTGGAGTTCCATTAAAGCAATTACACCAACTATATGATCATCGTCTATATGTGATACACATAATAAATCAATGTCTTCATTGTTGCCTTTTATTTCTTTGTTAAGATAAGGAGCCACAGCTTTTTTGAAGCTTCCTTTCATACCGCCATCTATAAGTATATGGTTATTTTTTCCTGAGCCATTAGCGTGTGAGATTAAGAGTGAATCTCCTTTGGAAGATCTAAATATAATGAGTTTCATTTTATTATAATTTAAGTTAATGCTTTACGCGGTTATGTCTTTAAAATCAAGGAGTCTTTGTGCCTCTTCTAGACATGCATTGACGTTAATAAGACCAAAGCCAGTATCATTTTTCCAGTCATAATTCTCATTAGTAATTGGTGTTGACGTACGCTTCATAATACCCGCAATTTGTACAGATGTTAGTTTTTCATGCTTAGCCAGTAGCAATCCAGCAACTCCACAAGCATATGGACTTGCCATACTTGTGCCCGTCTTAGCAGTCCAGAGCTGATTTGGACCACTAAAACCATTGGCCGCTACTATATTAGTTCCTGGGGCTACGATTTCTGGTTTTTTTCTGTTATCTCTTGAAGGCCCTTGACTACTGGTGATATTTATTTTATCATTATCGGTATCAAAATTCCCGACAGCTATTACGTTATGCCCACAGGCTAAAGAATTTATAGATTTATTATCCACATTAGTTGTTTCACTAAAGAAGGATGGGAAATTCCAGAAGTTTTGAACTCTTCGAACTGGATCATCTCTTTCAATCCAGGCATCAAAATTACCATCACGAATTTCATCACCAATAATTCTAACTTTCCAAAGACCCGATTTAACACCAACAATTTGACTCGTATTTAAATTAGGGCTTAAGTAAATGCCTATATAATTATTACCATTAGCTTCATGATAAATCTTATTATACACACTTATAAATGAAAAATCATCTAACTGTTGATTTTCTATAAACTCCTGCGGTTTAATAGGGCCGATCCAATCAGATCCAGGAGGTTTTATCATGACAGAAAAGCGATCTTGAGGCTCGTACCAGATTTCGAGTTCGTTTTCGGAAACATCAACAAATCCGTTACCTATAACATGCCATTCGAGGTCTACCGAAAGACCTTTATTTTCGATCTTTCCCGAAGTATGAATACGCCCCATGATATATCCAAAATCATCTGGTGTTTCTCCTTTCTCTTGGCCTGCATTGCCGGTAGCTACACAAACACATCTACCATCGAGTGTTAATTGGCTATCTACCCATCTGTTAACGGCAGCACTTCCGTCATGTGCATGACCGTTGGTGCCTAGGCTAATATTAATAGAAATTGGTTTTCCTTCTTTTTTTGCTAGTTCTAACAAAAAGTCTACAGCGTCTGAAATTCTTGAAGAATCGGTAAATGATTTTGTCCTATGATTATCTTCTTGTGGTAGAGATATTAATACTCCTGCAATATCTGCTTTAGAGCAAACCCCAGTATTTCCTGCTGCAATACTTGCCACGTGTGTTGCATGTGACGATGGAAATTGCTGTGATTGTGGCTCGATATCATGCACTGGAGCTCCTATATTGGGTGCTGCCTGAATGGCATCGTTCATATTCTTTTGTGTAAGCAAACTACCATAATCGAAATCATTAAACTCATTATGTTGATTCCAAACCTTATTTGGTTCTGGTCTATGATTACCTCCTTGATCCCAGATTGCCAAAAACCTCGTGTCTCCGTTTGTTTTTAGAAAATCTTGGTGTGCAAAGTCTAAGCCGCCTACATCTATAATTCCAATAATTACATTACCGCTATTTACATTTGGTATATTATTATCCAGTTTTAACCCTTTTGGCTTAGGGCTACTGGATACAGCAAGATTAATCAATGGTGGTGTTAGCACAGATTGTGTTCCTTCAATCCCTACAATGTTAGTGCTTGAAGAAATTAATTGAAGATCATCAAGAATGACATTAGCTTTTACAATTTTACCACAGTGTCTGATGTTTTTAATACGATTGATTACACTAGAATCATTCGAATTCTTTAAATCTTTAATCACGTCAGCCCAGGAGCTACTCGCTCTTAATTCAATATAAACATTGGCTTCTACCCGAGTGGGCGGGTCTTCATCAAGGCTTCCTTTTTTTAAAGCTGATTTCTTCACTTTACCTTTTGGTTTTTCGTGTATCTCTTGGACAAAATCTAGGTCTGAAGTCAAGGATATTTTTTGCGCTACCAAATTGGTAATATTAGAAAATGTAGACGAATCTATGACCGTCTCACTTGTCGCAATACACTGATTTGTGATGGATCGAATGGCATTTACTTCATTGCCACCATTGGCAATCATACGAAGTTTTCCATAAACTTTTGAGTAATTCCCTAGTTCCTCTTTGGACTTAATAGTATTTGACATTTGTTGAAGATATTACGTTAGTAAATTGCTACAAATGTGATTAGAAGCTTAAGGATAGTACAAAATAATGCTTTTTTAACACATTTGCAATTGTGTTTACTAATTTAACATAAAGATAAACTAGTTGTCATACCTTAATACTTTGGGTACATACAAAGACTTTTCCTTTACCAACTCGTCATGGCCTCGAAAATTCTGTTTTTAACTTGGTGTAAAATCTAATGAGTTGTCGTGATTATCACTTGGTGCTTCTAGCTTTATCATTGCTGGAATCACATTCGGAAATTTTCACTTTTCTTTTTAAGTTGATCATTCCTGTCTTTACGTTTACTTTAATTCGCACATACACGAAAGCATTACTATTAATGGCTCACAAGGCACTCACCCAAAGGGATAAATTAAAGGTGAAATCATATTAATTGAATTCTTACGCTAATCAAAAAAACCTTGATAATCGTAAGATTAACAAGGTTTTGATTTGATATAATATTTGTCGGGGTGGCAGGATTCGAACCTGCGACCTCCGCGTCCCAAACGCGGCGCGATAACCGGGCTACGCTACACCCCGATTGGTTATCTAATATTGCGGAGAGACGGGGATTCGAACCCCGGGTACCCTTTTGGGGTACGACGATTTAGCAAACCGCTCCTTTCGGCCACTCAGGCACCTCTCCTTTTTAATGAACATTGCAATAAAATTGCGGATGCAAATGTAATATTTCATCTGAAAGAACGCAACTATTTTATTTACTTTTTTATAAAATTTATTCTGGGTATTCAATACGCAAATGGTAAATATTTGCTAGCTTGTGCTTTAGCACTTTTTTTATAGATTGAATTTCTTTAAATGTAATATTTGCATTTAAGAATTGTCCCTCTTCAATTTGCTTATTAATAATATTTTCTACAAATGCATCGATCTTTGTTGAGGTTGGATCTTTTAAACTTTTAGATGCAGCTTCAACACTATCACACATCATTAAAATTGCTGTTTCTTTACTAAAAGGTTTTGGTCCTGGATAGCTAAAATCTAATTTATCAACTTCTTTTTGCTGATCTTTTTCTTTCATATAAAAATAATAAACAACACTTGTACCATGATGTGTTCTAATAAAATCTATAACCCGATCTGGCAAATTATTTTTTCTGGCAATCTCAATACCATTAATAACATGATCGGTTATAATTTTAGCACTTTCTTTTGATGATAATTCATCATGCGGATTAATTCCAGTAGATTGATTTTCGGTAAAATATGTTGGATTTTTCATTTTTCCAATATCATGGTACAATGCTCCTACTCTAATTAGCATTGCATTTGCTCCTATTTCATTTGCTGAAGCTTCAGCTAAATTTGCAACATTTAAAGAGTGATGAAATGTTCCTGGTGCTATATTTGAAAGTTCTTTTAATAGTTTTGAGTTAGTATCGGATAACTCTAGAAGCGAAACATCAGAAACTAACCCAAAAAGTTTTTCATATATATATATTAATGGTTGTACAAACAAAGTAGCAAGTCCACAAAGAATAAACCATATAAATGTTTCCCATCTAATAGTTTCTACTGTACCTTCATGAATAACAAAAAATGCAAAATAAGCAACAATATAAATTAATGTAATCTGCCCTACAGAAATAAACAAATTCGCCCTTTTATATAACTCTGAAACTGTTAAAATTGTGACTATACCTGCAATAATTTGAAGGAACATGTATTCGTAACTATTAGGTACTATGAACCCTAATAGCAGAACCGTAATTACGTGGGCAAACAACCCTAATCGTGCATCGAAAAAAGCCTTAAAAACTAATGGTAGAATACAAATTGGTACAACATAGATATATTTAGAGTTGTAGTTTACAACCAACGTTGTAATTAGTATCATTAAAAATATATTGAAAAAAATAAAAGTAACTTTAGTATTGTTTTCAAACACATCTGCCCTATATTTTCTTAAGAATAATAACAACATTAATAAAGCTAATGCTACTAATAGTGTATATGCAAATAATATCCAGTTATAATTTGATTTACTCCAAACTTGTGACTCATACTCAGATTGTAATGATTTTAATTTTTGGTATTTGTCTCCTTCAATAACCTCTCCCTTCGAAATAATCAAAGTGCCTTTCTCCACACTTCCTCTAGCGTAAGCTATTTTATCAAACTCATCTTGTAAAGCTTTTTCTGTTGTCGACTCGTCAAAAAATAGGTTAGGCTCAACAAAATCAAAAAACAACGAAACAAAATTGGTTTTGAATCTTGATAAATTCTGATTGGAAAGGTTTTTTTCAATAATTGATACTACTTCATCTTGCTTAATTAAGTTTGAAAACAATACTTTTTCCTTTTCAACACGATTATCAAGAATAGTTACAACCTTATTGTCTGGAAAACTATAATCTTCATTCAAAATACCAAACTGATATAACTCGCTAATTATTACATTTCCAGTTTTTAATAATTCATCTAAATTGAATTTGGTAATAGAATCTGCAAATACATTTTTAAATTGAGTTCCAAACTCGCTTTTTATCTTAACGCTAATTGTTTTATCAACATTAAAATAAAGTATTTTGTTATCTTCTATCGTTTGCTTCTCTTTGCTAATTTCATTCTCAGTTTTCTTTATAGCAAAATTAAACGGTGCATATAAATTTTCAGATTGCCAAGGCTTTCCTTTTTCAAAATTATACTTAAACTTTCCACTTTTAGGAAATAAATACACAATTAAAAACGTAGTGCATATAAATAATAGTCCCTTATATATTAAAGAATGGTTTCGGTAAAGTTTATTTATAAAATCTTTCATTTTACAGTTTAGTGTTTTCAAATGTAATAAATTTCTAAGCCTTTTTATGTTTTTATAATATACTAATCATAGTAAAGTTCTACTAAAAATTGATTATTTTCGTTGCATTAAAATTTAAGAATTAAAAAATGAGTAAAGAAGTTGTTATTGTATCGGCAGCTAGAACACCAATAGGAAGTTTTTTGGGTGCTTTATCTACAATTCCCGCTACTAAATTAGGGGCAATAGCTATTAAAGGTGCATTAGAAAAAATTAATTTAAAACCGGAGCAGGTTGAAGAAGTATTAATGGGTAATGTAGTTCAAGCTGGAACAGGACAAGCACCTGCAAGGCAAGCAGCAATTTATGCAGGTATACCTAATACAGTGCCTTGTACTACTATAAATAAAGTTTGTGCTTCTGGAATGAAAACAGTTATGCAAGCTGCTCAATCTATAGCACTTGGCGATGCCAATATTATTGTTGCTGGTGGCATGGAGAATATGAGTTTAATTCCTCATTACTTATATGCTAGAACAGGTACAAAGTTTGGCCCGACAACTTTAATTGACGGGATGCAAAAAGACGGATTAGTAGATGCTTACGATCAAAACGCTATGGGAGTTTGTGCTGATGCATGTGCAACAGAATATAAATTTTCTAGAGAGGAGCAAGATGCATTTGCAATACAGTCTTATAAACGTTCTGCTGCAGCTTGGGATAGTGGTAAATTTGATAATGAAGTTGTTCCTGTTGAAGTTCCTCAACGAAGAGGTGAGCCTAAAATAGTTAGTAAAGATGAAGAATTTACTAATGTTAAAATAGAAAAGATACCCCAATTAAGACCTGCTTTTACTAAAGATGGTACTGTAACCGCAGCTAATGCTTCAACGATAAATGACGGTGCAGGCGCAATGGTTTTAATGAGTAAAGAAAAAGCTGAAGAATTAGGTTTAAACCCCTTAGCAACTATAAAGAGTTATGCTGATGCTGCACATGAACCAGAATGGTTTACAACAGCCCCAGCCAAAGCTTTACCCAAAGCTTTAAATAGAGCTAATATTACAATTGATGATGTAGATTATTTTGAATTTAATGAAGCCTTCTCTATTGTAGGCTTAGCAAACATGAAAATTCTTGGTCTGAATGATAGTAACGTAAATGTTAATGGAGGAGCAGTTTCTCTTGGTCACCCTCTTGGGTGCTCTGGAGTTAGAATACTTATTACTTTATTAAATGTTTTAGAACAAAATAATGCTAAGATTGGTGCGGCGGCTATATGTAATGGAGGTGGCGGTGCATCTGCAGTTGTTATTGAACGTAATTAATTTTGAATGCTATACGGAATTTGTAACTTAAGCATTGTTCCCCTAAGATTTGAACCATCTGATAAAAGTGAACTAGTTTCTCAAGTACTGTATGGCGATTATTTTAAAATTTTAGAACAAAGAAAGTCTTGGAGTAAGATCCGACTAGCTTTTGACAAATATGAAGGTTGGATTGACAATAAACAATATCTTGAAATTACTGAAGACCAGTACAAATCATTAAATAATGAAACGCAAAAACTTTCGGCTGATTTAGTTGAATTTGTTCAAGATGAAAACAAGCAGTTATATTCAATTTCGTTAGGATCTACTCTTAATGGTTTATCTATTTTAAATCAACATTATGATGGCAATTCTATTGAAGGTGTTTTAACGAAAAGCAATCTTATAAAAACAGCTTTTTTATATTTAAATGCACCTTATCTATGGGGAGGAAAAACGCCTTTTGGTATAGACTGCTCTGGTTTTACACAAATGGTTTATAAGTTAAATGGGTATAAGCTTCTTAGAGATGCTTCACAACAAGCAACTCAAGGAGAAGCTTTAAGTTTTATTGAAGAAAGTGAACCTGGAGACCTAGCTTTTTTTGATAATAGCGAAGGCGCAATTATCCATGTGGGTATTATTATGAAAGATAATTATATTATACATGCACATGGTAAAGTAAGAATTGATAGGTTAGATCATTCTGGCATTTATAATGTAGATAAAAAAACGCATACACATAAACTTAGAGTTATTAAAAAAATAATATAAAAAAAGCCGCAAATCGCGGCTTTTTTTATATTCAAACTCTTTAAATTAGTTTCCAGCTTCAATAGCATCAACTTTTTCTTTAATTGCTTTAAATTTATCTGTTTCTCCTAAAACACTATAAATGTTCATTAATGTTTTAGCAGCATTGATATTTTCAGAATTAATACTAAGTGCTTTATCTAAATAAGGGATAGCACTTCTGTAAATATTTTGGCGTTCTTCTCTTAACTCATCATAACGTTTGTCGTCAGCAGCAGAACTTCCTAGACCATTCATTTCTTCTATAAGGGCTTGTTCTCCATTTAAAATTAAAGCTGCCGTATTTATGTAAGCGTTTATATAATCAGGATCTAGCTCTATAGCTTTGTCATAATATTTTTTTGCAGCTTCATTATCTCCAGACTCAGAAGCAATAACTCCTAAATTATATTGTAATTCAGGATTTTTAGGATCTTTTTGAGTAGCAATTTCTAATAGCCTTTTAAACTCATCCTTATTTCCCATTTTGAAGTGAACATTAGCTTCAGAAAGTAATAAGTTAATGTCATCTGGACTTTCAGCTCTAGCATCTTTCATTGCCGCTATAGCTTTTTCGTTATCACCATTACTAACATATATAAGAGCAATATTTTTAACTATCTCAGGTTTTTTTGACTCTGTTAATCGTTCACCTGGCTTGATATGACTTTTAGCTTTTACATAAAGATCACGATTTGTTTTATCCATAACTTCTTCTTTTCCAGTTTCTGCATTTGTTGCAAAATATTCTTTTTGAATACCTGTATAACCTAATGATTTTAACTCTTCATATAGTCTTAAAGCTCTGTCAAATTCTTGCACATTTACTGCTGTTGCAGCTGCATAGTAAAGAAATAAAGTATCTGATTTTGAAGTTTTATATGCATGCTCAAAATGCTTTGAAGCAGTTGAATAATCTTTATCTTCGTAGGCTTTATTACCCTTAGTCAAAATACTGTTAGTCATATTTTGCTTCATTTCTGTAATCTCAGATGCATAAGCTCCCTTAACATTATCTAAACTTTCTAAAGCTTTATCAATATCTTCGCTAGAGCCTGCTCCTCCAGCATATAATGCTTTTCCTAATAGATAATAATACTTTGCTTTATTTTTTTCATCCATAGAAGACATAAAAGCTTTAGCTTGACTTAATGCTGCCTTAGCTTCAGCAAAGTTACTTCCTTTAATAGCTCTTTCTGCAGATTTCAATTCCTTTTTTTGTGCAAATGAAAATGCACATATTGAAAAAGTTAAAGCTATAATTAATTGTTTTTTCATTTTAATAATATTTAGTTAATTGTCAATATTGTTTTCCTCTGAATTATTATCAAGAGTTGTGCCATCTTCAGTAACACCAGTGTTTTCAGTAGTTTCAGAAGCATCCACATCATCCACCTCATCTTCATCATGCATAACTTTGGCTACCGCTGCAATAGAATCACTTCCCTTTAAGTTAATTAACTTAACTCCTTGAGTAGCTCTACCCATAACTCTTAAATCTTGAACTGCCATACGGATTGCTATTCCAGATTTATTGATAATCATTAAATCATCATCATCAGTTACATTTTTAATAGACACTAAGTTACCCGTTTTTTCTGTAATAGAGATGGTTTTTACGCCCTTTCCTCCTCTGTTGGTAATCCTATAGTCCTCAAGACTAGAACGTTTACCATATCCATTCTCTGATACTACAAGAATGTTACTTTCCATATCGTCAACAGCTATCATTCCAATAACTTCATCTGTTTTTTCATCTTGCAAACGAATTCCGCGTACACCAGAAGCTCCACGTCCCATTGGCCTTGTCTTTGCCTCTTCAAAACGAATGGCCTTACCAGATTTTAGTGCTAACATAACTTGACTTTCCCCAGTAGTTAACTTAGCTTCTAATAAAACATCGTCTTCTTTTATAGTAATGGCATTAATACCATTCGTTCTAGGACGAGAATATTGTTCTAAAGAAGTCTTTTTAACTTGACCCTTTTTTGTAGCCATTATTACATAGTGACTGTTTATATACTCTTCATCTTTTAAATCTTGAGTACAAATAAAAGCCATCACTTTATCATCTTGCTCAATATTTATTAAGTTTTGTATAGCTCTTCCTTTAGAGGTTTTACTACCTTCTGGAATTTCATAAACACGCATCCAGAAACACTTCCCTTTTTGAGTGAAGAATAACATATATTGGTGGTTAGTACCCACAAATAAATGTTCTAAGAAATCTTCATTTCGAGTGGTAGATGCTTTTTGACCAACTCCTCCTCTATTTTGTGTTTTATATTCTGTAAGTGATGTACGCTTAATGTAACCTGCATGAGAAATAGTAATAACTACTTTTTCATTAGGAATCATATCTTCTATACTTAAATCGCCACCAGCATACTCAATAATTGAACGACGCTCATCTCCATACTTATCTCTTACCGTTTCTAATTCGACTTTAATGATATCCATACGACGTTCTTTTTTATCAAGAATGTCTTTTAAATCTTCTATGGTAATCATTAAATCATCGTACTCAGAACGCAATTTGTCTTGCTCTAAACCTGTAAGTTGACGCAAACGCATTTCAACAATAGCTTTAGCCTGTATTTCTGAAAGCTCGAAACGTTTTATTAAACTTTCGCGAGCTTCATCTGCATTAGATGATGCTCTAATTATTTTAATAACTTCATCAATATTATCTGAAGCAATAATTAATCCTTCTAATATATGAGCACGCTCTTCTGCTTTGCGTAATTCATAAGTAGTACGTCTTACAACAACTTCATGCCTGTGCTCTACAAAATAATGAATTAGTTCTTTTAAGTTTAACAGCTGCGGACGACCATTTACTAATGCAATATTATTTACACTAAAAGACGATTGTAAAGCAGTATACTTAAACAATTTATTAAGAACGATATTTGGAATAGCATCACGTTTTAAAACATAAACAATTCGCATTCCATTTCTATCAGATTCATCTCGAATTGTAGAAATACCTTCTAACTTTTTATCATTTACCAAATCAGCAGTCTTTTTAATCATATCTGCTTTATTCACTTGGTAAGGAATCTCCTCAACTATAATACACTCACGTCCATTTACTTCTTCAATATTGGCTTTACCTCGCATTACAATACGCCCTCTTCCAGTATGAAAAGCTTCTTTTACACCATCATATCCATAAATAGTTCCTCCTGTTGGAAAATCAGGGGCTTTAACATGAGTAATTAACTCATCAATTTCTATATCATTATTCTCAATATATGCAATAGTACCATTAACAACTTCGGTTAAATTGTGCGGTGGCATATTAGTGGCCATACCTACTGCAATACCTGAGGCTCCGTTAACTAAAAGTCCAGGAATACGTGTTGGTAATACAGTTGGTTCTTGTAACGTATCGTCAAAATTTAGTTTATGATCAACCGTTTCCTTTTCAATATCTGCCAACATATCTTCAGATATTTTACGCATACGTGCTTCTGTATAACGCATTGCTGCAGGACTGTCACCATCTATTGAACCAAAATTCCCTTGCCCATCTACAAGCATATAGCGCAAACTCCATTCTTGGGCCATACGCACCATAGCATCATAAACCGAAGTATCTCCATGTGGGTGATACTTACCTAAAACTTCACCTACTATTCTAGCTGATTTTTTATGTGCTGAATTTGCTCTAACACCTAACTCATGCATGCCATAAAGCACACGTCTATGAACAGGTTTTAAGCCATCTCTTACATCTGGTAAAGCACGTGACACAATGACCGACATTGAATAATCAATGTAAGCCGATTTCATCTCATCTTCTATATTAATAGGAATCAATTTTTCTCCTTCTGCCATAAATAAATTTAATTAAGTTTTATGATTTTTTCAAAACATGCTAATATAATTATTTCATTAGTCATAGCAGGCTTTTAAGTCGTGTTTTTTCATGTTTTTTATTAACAATTTTACACCCTTTTTTCGTTAATAAGTATGCTGTTAAAAATTTTGATTTTATAAAGTTTTTTTCGTCAATTAGCAATTTAAGGAACAGTTTTTGTCTTTAATAAACTATTATTATTATTTTTAATGCAGAAAGGAAGAAGTTATGGATGATAATTTTTCACCAAGAGTAAAAGATGTAATTGCTTATAGCAAAGAGGAGGCATTGCGTTTGGGTCACGATTTTATCGGTACCGAACATTTGATGCTTGGGCTTTTGCGTGATGGAGATGGTAAGGCTATTAATATACTAAATGCCTTAGAAATTGATTTAAATCATTTAAGACGCAAAGTAGAAATATTAAGTCCTGCAAACCCAAATATAAGCGTATCTTCTAATCAAAAAAAGAATTTACATCTTACAAGACAAGCAGAACGCGCTTTAAAAACTACGTTTTTAGAAGCTAAATTATTTCAAAGCACCTCAATAAACACAGCCCATTTACTGCTTTGTATATTAAGAAATGAAAATGACCCAACTACCAAGCTTTTGAATAAGCTTAAAGTCGATTACGATAATGTTAAAGAACAATTTAAACTTATGATAACTAACGATAACGATTATATAGAGCCTAAAGCAGAATCTTTTCAAGATGATGATTCGGGTTCACAAGATGATGCATCAAAAGATAATATCTTTAATGCACCCTCTGGAAAAGCAAATAAAAAATCTAAAACACCAGTTTTAGATAATTTTGGACGTGACTTAACAGCTCTAGCTGATGAAGGTAAATTAGATCCGGTTGTTGGTCGCGAAAAAGAAATTCAACGTGTCTCTCAAATATTAAGTAGAAGAAAGAAAAATAACCCACTATTAATTGGAGAGCCTGGAGTTGGTAAATCTGCCATTGCTGAAGGTTTAGCATTGCGTATAGTAAAGCGTAAAGTATCACGTATTCTTTTCAACAAACGCGTGGTTACTTTAGATTTAGCAAGTTTGGTAGCTGGAACTAAGTATCGTGGACAATTTGAAGAACGGATGAAAGCGGTGATGAATGAGCTTGAAAAGAATGATGATGTTATTTTATTTATTGACGAAATTCATACCATAGTTGGTGCCGGTGGGGCTACAGGAAGTTTAGATGCTTCTAATATGTTTAAACCAGCTTTAGCTAGAGGTGAAATTCAATGCATTGGAGCTACAACACTTGATGAGTACAGGCAGTATATTGAAAAAGATGGGGCGCTAGAACGTCGCTTCCAAAAGGTTATTGTTGAACCAACAACAGTTCTAGAAACAATCGAAATCTTAAATAACATTAAAGGTAAATATGAAGAACACCATAATGTTGACTATACACCAGAAGCTATTGAAGCTTGTGTAAAGTTAACCAATAGATATATGACAGAACGTTTTTTGCCTGACAAAGCAATTGATGCTTTAGACGAAGCAGGATCGCGAGTTCATATTACTAACATTGATGTTCCAAAACAGATTTTAGAACTAGAAAAACAACTAGAAGTTATAAAGGAAACCAAAAACGCAGTTGTTAAAAAGCAGAAATATGAAGAAGCTGCTAAACTAAGAGATGATGAAAAACGTATTGAAAAGGAATTAGCTGTTGCGCAAGAAAAATGGGAAGAAGACACCAAGCAACATCGTGAAATAGTTACAGAAGAGAACGTAGCTGATGTTGTTTCAATGATGACAGGTATACCTGTAAATAGAATTGCACAAACTGAAATTAATAAACTGGCAGAATTACCTAACCTAATAAAAGGAAAAGTAATTGGTCAAGACGAAGCAGTTGCAAAGGTTGTAAAAGCTATTCAGCGTAACCGTGCGGGTCTTAAAGATCCTAACAAGCCAATTGGGTCATTTATATTTTTAGGTCAAACTGGAGTTGGTAAAACACAATTAGCAAAAGTATTATCTAGAGAGTTATTTGATAGCGAAGAGTCTCTTGTTAGAATAGATATGAGTGAATACATGGAAAAATTCGCCATTTCAAGATTAATTGGTGCTCCTCCTGGGTATGTTGGTTATGAAGAAGGTGGACAATTAACAGAAAAAGTAAGACGCAAGCCTTATGCTGTTATTCTTTTAGATGAAATTGAAAAAGCACACCCAGATGTATTTAATATGCTATTACAAGTGCTTGACGATGGGTATTTAACCGATAGCTTAGGTAGAAAAATTGATTTTAGAAATACAATCATTATTATGACGTCAAACATCGGTGCTCGTAAATTGAAAGATTTTGGCACTGGTATTGGTTTTGGAACAGCTTCTCAAAAAGCACAAGAAGATGCAAATGCTGTTAAGATTATTGAGAATGCATTAAAAAAATCATTTGCTCCAGAGTTTTTAAATAGAATTGATGATGTTGTTGTTTTCAATGCTTTAGAAAAAGAAGACATCAACAAAATTATTGATATTGAACTAGACAAGCTTTTAATTAGAATTAAAGATTTAGGGTATACCTTAAAACTAAGCAAGAGTGCTAAAGATTATATAGCTGATAAAGGTTTTGATAAACAATATGGTGCTAGACCACTTAAAAGAGCTATTCAAAAATATATTGAAGATGCGTTAGCTGAAGAAATTATTTCCTCAAATGCAGAAGAAGGTGATAAAATCAGTATAGATTTAGATAAAAAATCAAACGAACTTAAGATTAGCATAGATAAAGCTGAAAAGCCAACAGAATCTTAATTTCACAAAAATTATTTAATACCTTTAAATCCTACACTTTTATGAGTGTGGGATTTTTTTTTGTTAAAACTGTAACAAACAAAAATTCCTTTCATCTATACTATAACAATTTGTTTTTTTGACGCCAACTAATTTAAATATCGAACAGCTTGTTAAGCTTTGTATATCTGGAAACCAATCCGCGCAATTGGAAATTTACAATCGTTATTACAAAGCTATGTATAACACTTCACTTAGAATTGTAAAAAACAGTTTTGAAGCTGAAGATATTATGCAAGACTCATTTTTGTTGGCGTTTACAAAACTTAAGAGTCTTAAAGATGTAAAAATATTTGGAGCATGGTTAAAACGAATTGTTATAAATAATAGCATTTATCATTATAAAAAGAATAACAAAAATCCAGAGGTTCCTTTAGATGATATTTTGTACAAAGTTGAAGATAGTAATGATGGTATAGATAGTACTTATGAGTTTACAACTATAAAAGCACGAGAAATTCTAAACACTATGAAAACATTAAAAGATAATTATAGAATAGCTTTAACCCTAAACCTAATTGAAGGTTATGATTACGAGGAAATAAGTGAAATTATGAATATCTCTAATGCTAACTGTCGAACCACTATATCGAGAGCAAAAGAAAGTTTAAGACAAAAGTTGTTAGTAGCAATTTAGTATTAAAAATAAAAAAGTATGAGCAAAACTACTATAGATCAATTATTTAAAAGACTAGAAAATGATTTTGATGTTGAAGAACCATCAATAAATCACGATAAAAGGTTTCAAAAAAAATTGAATGAAAATGGTGCGCTACAACTAGTTAAAGTTGGTAAACAAAGGCGTCGTTTATTAAAACCATTAATTGGTGTAGCCGCCTCTTTTGCTTTATTAATTACATTTTTTATTGGCTCTCAACAAAACCAAGAAATTAACGATTTAGCAAGCGTATCTCCAAAAATGGCAGAAACTCAAGATTTTTTTGCTGTAACTATAGCAGAAGAATTAAGTAAAATTGAAAAAGAATCTTCGCCAGAAACCAAAGTATTAATTGAAGATACCATGCAAAGAATGCAAGCCTTAGAGACCGAATATGAATCTTTAAAAAATGATTTAGCAGTAAGCGGTGATGACAATCGTGTTATCTATGCCATGATTTCTAATTTTCAAAATAGAATAGATTTATTAAAAAACGCATTAAAACAAATAAATACAATAAAACAATTTAAAAACTTAAATGATGAAACTAGCACTACAATTTAAAACACTAATTGTGTTATTCATGCTGCCTCTTTTTGTTACAGCAGCAACGGACAAGGGTAAGTACACTAAGAAAAAAACAATTAATAAAGAATACTCAGTAACATCAAACGCAGCATTAAATGTTGATAATAGTTATGGAAACATTGATGTTATAACTTGGAACGAGAACAGAGTCGTTTTTGAAATAACAATTACTACAACGGGTAACGATGAAGAAAAGGTACAAGAAAGATTAGACAACATTACAGTAGATTTTGAAGCCTCTTCCAGCAATGTATCTGCAAAAACCAAATTCAATAATAAATCAAAATCGTGGTGGAATTGGAAAGGAAAAAACAAAGTAAGCATGAAAGTAAATTACATTGTAAAAATCCCTATTACCAATAGCGTTTCTCTAAATAACGACTACGGAAACATAAATGTTGATAAGCTAGAAGGTCAAGCAAATTTAAACTGCGATTATGGTAAAATAACTACTAAAGAACTTCTTGCAGATAACAATTCAATAAATTTTGATTATAGTAAAGGTTGTTATTTTGAGTACATAAAGAGTGGAAAGATTAATGCGGATTATAGTGAGTTTACCATTTCAAAAGCAAATACTATAGGCATAAATGCAGATTATACCAACTCTAAAATAGAAACAGCTGAAGATATATCATATAACTGCGATTATGGAAATATGAAAATAGATAAAGCTAATAATATAACAGGGAATGGTGACTATTTAACCACCATAATTGGAGATGTTTATAAAAACGTAACGCTTAAAGCAGATTATGGGGCTATTAAAATAAACAACATGACCGAAAATGCTGGAAACGTAACTATCAAATCTGATTATGTAGGTATTAAAATTGGCTTTGCCTCTAGCTATAACTTTAATTTTGATGTAAATTTAGACTATGGTTCTTTAAAGAGTAGTGATGGTTTAGAGTTTTCAACGAAAAAAGTAAGTGGTTCAGGTAAATATTATAGAGGTCATTATGGAAATGCTAGCTCTGGTAATACTATAAAAATAGAATCAGATTACGGTAGTGTATCTCTATCTAAAAATTAAACAATCAATAATTAAAAACGAACAAATGAAAACATTAATTAAAAAACAAACCGTATTAGTTTTAGTAAGCTTACTTTTTGTTGCTACATCTTACGGACAATGGAAATCTATTAAAGGTAATGGAAACATGACCACTGTTACAAGAACGACTGATAGCTATGATGCTATAAAATGTGCTGGATCTATGGATTTTATTTTAGTAAGTGGTACTGAAGGCACTATTAAAATTGAGGGAGAAGAAAACCTATTGGAATATATAGTTACGGAAGTAAAAGACAACGTTTTAAAAGTAAAAGTAAAAAAAGGTAAAAGCTTAAGGTCTAGCAAAAACAAAACTATAAAAATCACAATTCCGTTTGAAGATATTAGCAGAGTTTCTCTTTCTGGTTCTGGAGATTTATGGAACAAGGATGTAATAAATGCAACAAATTTAGATGTAGCTCTAGCTGGTTCTGGAGATGTTATTTTAGATGTTAAAGCTACATCTGTTAAAGGTTCTATATCTGGTTCGGGCGATTTAACTTTAAAAGGTAGCACAAACAATTTAAAAGCAAAAATTGCTGGCTCTGGAGACTTTCATGGATTTAATCTACAAGCTAACAACACAGAAGTTTCAGTTGCCGGTTCTGGCGATGCAAAAGTTGTAAGTAACCAAAGTATAAAAGCAAGGGTTGCTGGTTCAGGAGATATTGTATATAAAGGCAACCCTGAAAAAGAGGATACAAAAGTAGCTGGTTCTGGTAGTATCTCTAATTAATAACCTGCTCTTAATAAATAAAAAAAGCTGCTCAATGAGCGGCTTTTTTTATTTATTAAGTATTTAAAATACGATTTTTCGGCACTCTAAACAATAAAATAATTCCGGCTAAAAAGAAAACAAACAAGAATAGAATTCCGTTTCTCATACTTCCTGTTATCTGGTCTATAAACGCAAAAATAACCATACCAATAACTATCCCAATTTTTTCGGCAACATCATAAAAGCTAAAAAATGAGGTAGTATCTTCTGTTTCTGGTAAAAACTTAGAGTAGGTCGATCTTGCCAATGCTTGAATACCTCCCATCACCAAACCTACTATCGAAGCAGCTATATAAAACTGCATAGGTGTTTCCATAAAATAAGCATAAAAACATAAACACATCCAAATACAATTTACAGCAATAAGTGTTTTAATATTTCCATATTTATTTGAAGCTTTGGAAGTTAAATAAGCTCCCAAGATAGCTACCAATTGAATAACTAAAATACTAAAAATTA
The DNA here is from genome assembly GCF_002741945.1 of Gaetbulibacter sp. 4G1. GTDB lineage: Bacteria > Bacteroidota > Bacteroidia > Flavobacteriales > Flavobacteriaceae > Wocania_A > Wocania_A spongiicola. The sequence goes on along the minus strand of NZ_MDVN01000008.1, from coordinate 23,942 downwards.
ATCCCATAGTTTTTTCGCTATCTCCTCCCCAATCAATTTCTTCTTCACCAAAATACACAGCAACTAGCATAATAGTTTGTACCGCCATGCTAAACACAAAAAAAGCATATAAATAACGCTTTAATCTTAAATCTTGTTTAAGTTGTTTCCAAACCAATCTTAATTCTTTTAATCCATTAAAAACAACTTCGCGAGTTACCTTATGTCCAGATGAAGTTCCTTTTGGCAAATAATAAAATGAGTATTGACTAAATAAGGCCCACCAAATTCCAACTGTTACAAATGAATAACGCATCATTTGCATTTTAGCCGCACCTTCATCTTGTCCCATTACCATAACTAAATTTACAATGAGTAAAAGCACACTACCAATATATCCCATAGAAAACCCCTTGGCACTAATAGCATCTTGCTGTTCTTCAAAAGCTATATCTGGTAAATACGAGTTGTAAAATACTAAACTTCCCCAATATCCAATAAGCCCCATAAAGTAAAATAACAAACTTAAATGAATACCCTCAGGAGATATATCAAACCAATATAAACCTATACATCCTGCACTCCCTAAATAACAAAAGAACTTTAAAAAATTCTTTTTATTACCAACATAATCCGCTATTCCAGATAATATTGGAGATGTAAAAGCTACTACTAAAAACGTAAATGCTGTTACAAAAGTGATTAATGCAGTGCTCTTAAACTCTATCCCAAAAGCCTGAACATTTTTAATTTCAGAAAGGAATAGAGACGAGTAAAATATGGGAAAAATAGATGATGCTATTGTAAGTGTATAAACAGAGTTTGCCCAATCGTAAAAGGCCCAAGCGTTAAGAAGTTTTTGACTCCCCTTTTTAAGTGTTTTCATAAAAAAGCTGCTCTTTTATGAGCAGCTCCTAAAGTAATCAAATATTTTAAATAAGATAAATTTATTCTCTAAATGATGTTACACCAAACTTTTTTGCCTCCGCTTTTGCTTGAGGCGCTAAAGCCTTTAAATTTGCAATACGAGAATCGTTTGATGGATGCGTACTTAAAATTTCTGGTGGTGCTTTTCCTCCACTATTAGCTTTCATACGTTTCCATAATTCAGAAGCCTCATCTGGATTATAACCAGCTACGGCCATTAAATACAGCCCAATTTTATCAGCCTCAGTTTCATGACTTCTACTAAAAGGAAGCATAACACCTACTTGAGATCCAATACCATAATATTGGTTAAAAGCGTTTCTAGACTTTTCATCCTTAATTGCAATATTTCCAGCTAGTGCAACACCTTGCTGTAAATAAGCAGCACTCATACGTTGTTGTCCATGATTCGCTAATGCGTGAGCAACTTCATGTCCCATTATAGCAGCTACGCCTGTTTCACTTTTGGCAATTGGCAATATTCCAGTATAAAAAACTATTTTACCACCTGGCATACACCAAGCATTTACAGTTTTATCATCAACTAATTTATACTCCCATTTATAATCTTTTAAATAGCCTTGGTGCCCATTAGCATTTAACCAACGCTCTGCAGCAACAGCTATACGCTGCCCTACTCTAGTAATCATTGCAGCATCCTTTGTTCCTGTTACAACTTTATTTTCAGTTAAAAATTGATCATATTGAGCAAAAGCTGTTGGGAATAATTGAGAGTTTGGTACTAATGCCATCGTTTTTTTTCCAGTAAACGGGTTTTCAGCACACGAAGAAACCAATAATATTAGTCCAAATATTATAAAAGTGTTTTTTAGTTTCATTTTTATAGGGTTTTAATATTTTATAAAAATACAAAAATTGTACCTTTATTTTTAGACACAACATTTATTTAATAGTCACATTATTATTAAAAAAAGCAATGCAACTTATTTTGTCAAGTTTTTCAATAACTTACGACCAAAATTGAAACCTTGATTATTAAAATTTATATGAAAAAATTAATCTTATTCTGTTTTACAGCTATGTTAATTAGTTGTAACAGCACAGCTCAAAAAAAGGAAAAGAAAGAATCTAAAACGTTTAAAGTTACTAAAACTGAAAGCGAATGGAAGGCTGAGTTATCTGAAAAAGAATTTTATGTTTTACGAAAAGCCGGAACTGAACGCCCATTTACAAGCCCATTAAATAAAAATTATTCTGAAGGCACATACCATTGTGCAGCCTGCAACACGCCTTTGTTTAAAAGCAAGCATAAATTTGACTCTGGTACAGGTTGGCCTAGTTTTGATAGAGAAATAGATGGCAATGTAGGTTTTTCTACAGATTACGATTTGGGATATGCTCGAACTGAAGAGCATTGCGCTACTTGTGGTGGTCATTTAGGACATGTCTTTAATGATGGCCCAAAAAACACTACTGGCAAAAGACATTGTATAAACGGTGTTGCTTTAAAGTTTGTTAAAAAAGAATAATTTTTAAAAATCATTGTATAAAAATGGGTAAGCTAAAATTATTAGTCTTTTGGTAGTTATTACTTTCTGATTTACTTTTACTATATGGAAAAATCATACTTATCAAGTATCATTAAACAGTTTGAGTATTATAAAAGTCTTGGTGATAAAACTTTAAGCCAACTTACGTTTGAAAACATACAATGGCAAAGTAATGAGGATTCAAACAGTATTGCCATAATGGTAAAACATATTGCTGGTAATATGCTTAGTAGATGGACTAATTTTTTAACTCAAGATGGTGAAAAAGAATGGAGGCATCGCGATGATGAATTTATTGATTCGTTTAAATCTAATGAAGATTTAATTGCTATATGGGAAAGTGGTTGGACTTGTTTATTTAATGCTATAAAACCATTACAAAATGAAGATCTAGAACGTATTATTTATATTAGAAACCAAGGACATACGGTTACTGAGGCTATTAATAGGCAGTTAGCGCATTACTCATACCATATTGGTCAAATGGTGTTTTTAGGCAAACTTATCAAAGGCGACCAATGGCAATCTTTATCTATTCCTAAGGGAGATTCTTCAAAATATAATCAAGGAAAGTTTGCTAAAGAAAAAGAGATACGGCACTTTACTGACGATCTATAAAGGATGCTAGATATTTATTTCAACATTAATCTGTAATCAAATATATCTTACTTAAACTTAGGGTGCTTCTTTAACTCTTTTTCTAAAAAAAACTTAATTTCCATTTCTTTTTCAGTAAGAAAATCGTTAGATAATGGCTGCTCTTCTAGTATATCTTCATTTAAATTATAAAACTTACCATCTTGATATAATTTATAATTTAAAATTCGTACAAATTGATTTCTATATTGACTTACTCTCTTACCCCACCTAGGGTCATAATGTACAAAAGCTGAACTTCTTGGGCTGTAAGCATCTCCTTTTAATAACGAATAAAAACTTTTACCATCATGTTTTACTTCCTGTTTTGTAATATCTGATAGGGTAGAAAAAAAATCGTTAAACTCTATTAAATCATTATGCACACTTCCTTTTTTTATAGTTTTGGGCCATGACACAATTAATGGAACATGTGTACCTCCATCTGTAGTATTTCCTTTAGCTCCTTGAATATTTCTTTCTTTTGTTTTGGAGTGAATGCTGTAATGTGTTCCATTATCTGCTACAAAAATTACAATAGTATTATCTTGTATCTCTAAATCTTTTAATTTGTTTGTAATCTTACCTACAATTTTATCAGTATAAGCGACCATATCTTTAAAATAAATAGTATCATTTTTGTATCGCTTTTCTTTGTATTTCCAGTCTTCAGAATCTGGAGTAGGAACAAATGGATCATGTACTAATACCATAGGGTAATAAACAAAGAAGGGTTTATCTTTTTTACGCTCAATAAAATTTACTATATAATCAGAAAAAATATCTGGTCCATACGCATCTTCATTTCTCTCTAACAGTTTGCCGTTTTGTTCAATTAAAGGGTTTGCAAAGCGCCCGCCGTCTTTACGTTCATGTGTTAATTGCCAAAGACAATACTCATCAAACCCCAACCTATTTGGCTTTGTATTATCATTCCAATCATTAATTTCATCTTTATATGCAAGCCCATTCAATTGCCATTTACCCGCAATACAAGTTTCATAATCAGCATCTTGCATTAAATTCCCAAAAGTATATGCATCAGTTTTTAAATGTCCGAAATAATCATAATTTCTATAATTATATAAGCCTGTCATTATTTTTACTCTTGAAGGCGTACAAAGTGGTTGTGAAACACAATTATTAAATTGCATTCCGTTAGCCGCTAAACTATCTAATATAGGTGTATTATATGATGTGCTTCCGTAAGTACTTAAGCATTCATAACCCATATCATCTGCCATAATAAGTATAACATTTGGTTTTGTTTTTATAGCTTTTGAGCCACATGAAAACACCATAATAACTAAAAGACACACTATCAATTTAATAACCTTACTCATTTTTTTAGTTTTATAATTAGTGTAAAATGAATTAAACTATACTTTACGTTTTTTCTTAAAAGGTCTTATAATTAAACGTGCTTCTCTATCAAAGCGCACATAATTATAAACCCAATTTATAAAAACAACCATCCTGTTTCTAAAACCTATAAGGAAAAACAAGTGGACAAACATCCAAACATACCACGCAAAAGCACCTTGGAATTTAAATTTAGGCAAATCTACTACTGCTTTATTTCTTCCAATTGTTGCCATTGCTCCTTTGTCTTTATAAACAAATGGCTTCATTGATTTTCCTTCAATTAATAACAACATATTATTGCCTAGTTGCTTACCCTGTTGAATAGCTGGTTGAGCCATCATTGGTAATCCATTTGGAAAATCATCATTTTCAACACATGCAATATCTCCTATGGCAAAAATATGAGTATAACCTTTTACCTGATTAAATTCGTTTACTAAAAGGCGATTGCCTCTGGTTACAAATTCTTTTGCATCCAATCCTTTTATAATTGCGCCCTTTACGCCTGCAGCCCAAACTACGGTTGCAGCTTCAAATGTTAAATCGGTATTTGTGGTTACAGTTTTTCCATCATAATTAGTAACCCTTATATTTTTCCATACATGAACACCTAATTTCTCTAAAAAGTCTTCTGCTTTTTGCGACGCTTTTGCACTCATTCCTTTTAAGATACAATCGCTAGATTGTATTACATTTATTTGTACCGAACGCGTATCTAAGTCGGGATAATCTTTTGGAAGAATACCTTTTTTAATTTCGGCTAAAGCTCCAGCTAACTCAACACCAGTTGGACCGCCACCAACAATTACAAAATTCATTAGTGCGTTACGTTCATTTAGGTCAGAAGTTAATAAAGCATCTTCAAAATTTTCAAGGATTAAACTTCTTAAATTTAAAGATTGCGGTATGGTTTTCATTGCCATACTATATTTTTCAACATCTGTATTACCAAAGTAATTAGTTTTAGAACCAGAAGCTACCACCAAATAGTCAAATTTTAAGTTGCCAATATCTGTAATAACTGTATTACTTTTAGTATCTACTTCAGTAACGTCAGCTAGTCTAAAATGGAAGTTGGGAAAATCTTTTAACACCTTTCTTATAGGATAAGCAATAGAATCTGGTTCTAATCCGCCAGTAGAAACTTGATATAATAAAGGTTGAAAGTTATGGTAGTTGTTCTTATCCAATAACACCACTTGCACCTCTTGTTTTGATAATTTTTTGGCTAAAGCAATACCGGCAAAACCGCCGCCAATAATAATAATTCTAGGAAAACTTGTAATAGGTATATTCATAAAATAACGCTTGCTTTACAAAGGTACTATTAAAGATGCAAATTTATAAGGTTCTAAATTCTTTATTCAAATTCGATTTCGTAAATTTGTCGCTTCAAAAAACGACTTAAAATTTACAGATGAAATACGATATTATTGTTATTGGAAGTGGTCCTGGGGGTTATGTAACTGCCATTAGAGCCTCTCAATTAGGTTTTAAAACTGCTATTGTTGAAAAAGAAAGTCTAGGTGGAGTATGCTTAAATTGGGGCTGTATTCCTACTAAAGCCTTACTTAAATCTGCTCAAGTATTTGAATATCTTAAACATGCTGGCGATTACGGATTATCTGTTAAAGAGTACGACAAAGATTTTGATGCCGTTGTAAAACGTAGTCGTGGTGTTGCAGATGGAATGAGCAAAGGCGTTCAATTTTTAATGAAGAAGAACAAAATTGATGTTATTGAAGGTTTTGGAACGCTAAAAGCTGGAAAAAAGATTGATGTTGATGGAAAAGAGTACAGTGCAGACCATATTATCATTGCTACTGGAGCGCGTTCTCGCGAATTACCTAGTTTACCGCAAGATGGTAAAAAAGTTATAGGTTATAGAGAAGCAATGACCTTACCAAACCAACCTAAAAAAATGATTGTTGTGGGTTCTGGAGCAATTGGTGTTGAGTTTGCCTATTTCTATAACTCTATGGGTACCGAAGTTACTATTGTAGAATATTTACCAAATGTTGTTCCAGTTGAAGACATAGACGTCTCTAAACAATTGGAACGTTCTTTCAAGAAAAGTGGTATTAAAATAATGACTTCAGCCGAAGTCACAAGTGTTGATACTTCTGGAAAAGGCGTAAAAGCTACTGTTATAACTAGTAAAGGTGAAGAAGTTTTAGAAGCTGATGTTATTTTGAGTGCTGTTGGTATTAAAACAAATATTGAAAACATCGGATTAGAAGATGTTGGTATTGTTGTAGATAGAGATAAGATCATTGTAAACGATTTTTACCAAACCAATATTCCTGGTTATTACGCTATTGGAGATGTAACTCCAGGGCAAGCTTTAGCTCATGTCGCTTCTGCAGAAGGTATTTTATGTGTAGAGAAAATTGCTGGACAACATGTTGAAGCTTTAGACTATGGAAATATTCCTGGTTGTACGTATTGCTCACCAGAAATTGCGTCAGTTGGTTTAACAGAAAAACAAGCCAAAGACAAAGGCCTAGATATAAAAGTTGGTAAATTTCCATTCTCTGCATCTGGTAAAGCAAGTGCTGGCGGAAACAAAGATGGTTTTGTAAAAGTTATTTTTGATGCTAAATATGGTGAATGGTTAGGTTGTCACATGATTGGTGCTGGTGTAACTGATATGATAGCTGAAGCTGTTTTAGGGCGTAAACTAGAAACTACTGGACACGAAGTATTAAAAGCTGTACATCCGCATCCAACTATGAGCGAAGCGGTTATGGAAGCTGTTGCTGATGCTTATGATGAAGTTATTCATTTATAAGGCTAGTTAATTTATTAAAAGCCATTTAAATAATTATAAAAAAAAAGTTCCAGGGATTCTGGAACTTTTTTATTTATAGTCTATTTTTAAAAATCTAAAGAAAACTCTGAATTGCCAACTCATAACTTTGCAAACCAAAACCAAGTATAACACCTTTAGCGTTAGGCGATATAAAAGATTGATGCCTAAACTCTTCTCTATTAAAAGTATTTGAAATATGAACCTCAATAACAGGTGTTTCAATAGCCTTTACTGCATCTCCAATTCCAACAGATGTATGCGTATAAGCTGCTGCATTTAAAATAATACCATTGCAGTTAAAACCAACTTCGTGCAGCTTGTCAATTATTTCTCCTTCTATATTCGATTGATAGTAATCAATTTCTACATCAGAATATTTAACTCTTACTTTATCTAAAAATTCTGTAAAAGTTAAACTACCATAAATATTAGGCTCACGCTTACCTAAAAGATTAAGGTTAGGTCCATTAATGATGATTAGTTTTTTCATAATGTAAAGATATTAAAATAAGAGGTAAAAAAATACTGAAAAATTATCCTATTTTTACATAAATGAAATGGAAACACGCACTTAAAGACTACCAATTATACTTAAAAATTGAGCGCGGCTTATCGCAAAATTCAATAGATAGTTATTCACTTGATATTCAAAAATTAATACTTTTTTTAGAAGAAAACAGTATAAACTCATCTCCCATCTCTATTTCCACTGAAATAATTCAACAATTCATTTATAAAATCGCAAAGCAGGTAAATGCACGGTCCCAATCTCGTTTAATTTCTGGTTTGCGTAGTTTCTTTAATTATTTAGTTTTTGAAGATTATAGAAAAACCAATCCTCTAGAACTTATTGAATCTCCCAAAATTGGAAGAAAGTTACCCGATACATTAACTGAAGATGAAATTGACAAACTTATTACCGCTATTGATTTAAGTAAACCACAAGGAGAACGCAACAGAGCCATTTTGGAAACATTATATGGTTGTGGATTGCGTGTTAGCGAATTGGTTAACCTAAAATTATCTGATTTATTTTTTGATGAAGGTTTTATAAAAGTTACAGGGAAAGGTGACAAACAACGCTTTGTCCCTATTGTTCCTATAACTCAAAAATATATTAACATATATAGAAAAGAAGTACGAAATCACATTAATATTCAAGCTGGCTTTGAGGATACCTTATTTTTAAACAGACGAGGAAAACAACTAACCAGAGCTATGATTTTTACTATAATTAAACAACTTGCTGAGAAAATCGGGTTAAAAAAAAATATTTCACCACATACTTTTAGGCATTCGTTTGCCACTCATTTATTACAAAATGATGCCGATTTACGCTCTATTCAACTTATGTTAGGACACGAAAGCATTACAACAACCGAAATCTATGTTCATTTAGATAAAAGCCATTTAACTAAGGTTGTAGAAAAATACCACCCTAGAAAATAAAAAATCCAGCAAACGCTGGATTTTAATATTAAATATGTTTCTATTATTCTATTATAAGGTTTCTGCTTTCGCTAGAATTTTATTTAGCAATATTTACTGCTCTAGTCTCACGAATTACAGTTACTTTAACCTGACCAGGGTATGTCATATCTGTTTGTACTTTTTGAGAAATACTAAACGATAGATCTGCTGCTTTTTGGTCGTCTACTTTTTCACTTTCAACAATAACACGTAATTCTCTACCTGCTTGAATAGCATAGGCTTTTTTAACGCCGCTAAATCCAAATGCAATATCTTCTAAATCTTTTAAGCGTTGAATATAACTATCTAAAACTTGGCGTCGTGCACCAGGGCGTGCGCCAGAAATAGCATCACATACTTGTATAATTGGTGCTAATAATGATTTCATTTCAACTTCATCATGATGCGCCCCAATAGCGTTACAAACATCATCTTTTTCGTTATACTTTTCTGCCCATTGCATACCAAGTATAGCGTGTGGTGTTTCCATGTCTGCTTCTGCATCTGGCACTTTACCAATATCATGAAGTAGTCCAGCACGTTTAGCCAACTTAGGGTTTAAACCTAATTCTGCAGCCATTACACCACAAAGTTTAGCAACTTCACGCGAGTGCTGTAAAAGATTTTGTCCGTAAGACGAACGGTATTTCATTCTACCAACCATCTTTATAAGTTCTGGATGTAGATTGTGAATTCCTAAATCGATAACAGTTCGTTTACCAACTTCTATAATTTCTTGCTCAATCTGTTTTTGTGTTTTCTTAACGATTTCTTCAATTCTTGCTGGGTGAATTCTACCATCGGTAACTAACTTATGCAATGATAATCTTGCAATCTCTCTACGTACAGAATCAAAACATGATAATATAATAGCTTCAGGCGTATCATCAACAATAATTTCTACACCAGTAGCGGCTTCAATAGCGCGTATATTTCGCCCTTCTCGACCAATAATTCGTCCCTTAACATCATCCGATTCTATATTGAATACAGATACACAATTATCTACAGCCTCTTCGGTTCCTATACGTTGTATCGTGTTTATGATTATCTTTTTGGCGTCTTGTTCTGCAGTTAATTTCGCTTCTTCCAGAGAACTTTGAACAAATGCCATAGCATCATTTTTAGCTTCTCCTTTTAAAGATTCAACAAGCTGTTCTTTTGCTTCTTCTGCAGATAAACTAGATATAACTTCAAGTTGTTGTACTTGACTTTTATGCAATCTATCTAGCTCCTCTTGTTTCTTATCTAAAACATCAAGTCTATGATTATAATCTTTAATTTTACTTTCAACACTTTCGTTAAGTTTTTTATTTTTTGAAAGCTCGTTAGATATTTGAGACTCTTTATCGCGAGTACGCTTTTCTGCTTCCGCCATTTTTTTGTCCCTAGACAAAATAACTTTTTCATGCTCAGACTTAAGCTCAATAAACCTTTCTTTTGCTTGAAGAATTTTATCCTTTTTAATAGATTCTCCTTCAGTATTAGATTCTTTTAATATGTTAGCCGCTTTTCTTTTAGCGTCTTTTATTAGCTTTGATGCTTTATTTTTCTCAAGTACTTTCGCTATAATAAAGCCTATTATAAGCCCTAATAGCAAGCCTCCTACTGTTAATATTATTGAGTTATTATCCATTGTGTTTGTTGGTTAGTATATATAAAAAAAGCCTACACCAGTATAAAGTTTTGTATAAACTCCTTAAAAACAAGTTTAGGGCTAACAAGCTGATCAAGGATCTGCGACTAAGGCAGCATGCTTTTACAACTTAAACTCACCCTTTTTAAAGAATTAACGTTGAGTTTATCAAAAAAAATAACCAATGTAGGCAGTAACTTTTAGTTTATTTTAAAGAACGTTTTAAGAGACTAAATGTGAATGTAACAAATCGTTTAAAGCTTTTAACTTTTCTTCTACATGTTCATTCACATTTGCTTTATCAATAGTTTTCTGTTCTACTTGAGATGCAAATTGCAAAGCACACATGGCTAACACATCTTGCTTATCTCTAACAGAATAACTTTGTTCAAATTGCTTTATCATAGCCTCAATGTTTTTAGCTGCTTTACGCAATCCTTCTTCTTGATTTGCTTCAATAGTTAAAGGATATACTCTATTAGCTATAGATAGCTTTATTTTAAGCTTTTCTGACATTTAATCTATGTTACATTAATCTGAAAGTTGAGCAATACAATGATCAATATCTCTAATTAATGCGTTTATTTTAAGCTTTGTTTCTCTTTTATTATCGTCACTACCAAGTATTGAGTTTGCCATTTTAAGTGCTTCATATTTTTCTTCCCAAGTTGTTATTTCCAACTTTTGGTTTTGAAGTTCTTGTTTTGAAGCCTCCAATTCTTTATTCAATTTCAAATTAGCTTGCTTTAAAAGCTCTAGTTTGTGTAATACTTTGCTAATTTTGTTTTCTAAAGAATCTACAATATCTTCAATATTACTCATTTACAAATTTCAATACTTATCTCACAAAGTTAACATACCTTAGCTTAAATTACAATTGTTTTTTCATAAAATTTTAAATACTATGTTAATACCATTAAGCAGAATAATTGGCTTGATTTTTGTTTTTAGCTTTGCATATTCATATCAAATTGATATTTTAGCCTAATACCAATCAAAATTAAGAATAACCCATACGTGCAATTTTTTAAAACTTAATTGGTAATACCTAAATATGCGATTAATCCTTATTTTTTTTTTAACACTCTCAACACTTTCTATAGCTCAAAATAATTATCCACAAGATTATTTTAGAAGTCCTTTAGATGTTACTTTAATTCTCTCTGGTACTTTTGCTGAATTACGTTCTAATCATTTTCATTCTGGTTTAGATATAAAAACACAGCAACGAGTAGGATTAAATATTTATGCTTCGGCAGAAGGTTTTGTAAGCAGAATTAAGGTTTCGCATTTCGGCTATGGAAAAGCCTTATATATTACGCACCCTAATGGCTATACTACGGTTTATGCCCATTTAAATAAGTTTTCGCCAGAAATTGAAGCCTATGTAAAAAAACATCAATATGAAAAGGAATCTTTTGAAATCGAATTATTTCCAAATGCCGAAGATTTAAAAATTGTTAAAGGTGCTGTTGTGGCTTTAAGCGGAAATACTGGTGGTTCTGGTGGACCACATTTGCATTTCGAAATTCGTGACAAAGCAGAACGACCAATAAACCCAATGCTTTTTGGTATTGATATCAAAGACTCTATTAATCCATTAATTTCATCTATTTATGCCTATCCAATTGATAAAAACTCATATATAAATAAAGCGAGTAGAAAAAAGAAACTACGGTTAATCCCTCTGAAAAATGGAGATTATACTGTTGAAAACATTGAAGCCTATGGCAAAATTGGTTTTGGAATTGAAACCATAGACAGGCAAAATTTAGCTGCAAATAAAAATGGGGTTTATAACATTCAAACCTTTGTTAATGGTAATAAAAATTTTGAATTAGATTTTAAGCGTTTTTCATTTAGCGAAACAAAGCATATTAATAGACTAATCGATTATGAGCATTATAAAACCAAAAAGAAACGTATTCAAAAACTATTCAATCAAAGCAATCCTTTAAGTTTATATAAAGATGTTTTAAATGATGGTATTTTATCTATAAAAGATAGTACATATTCTGTTTATAAAATAAAAGTTGGTGATTATAAAAATAACAATACTTGGGCCACTATAACTATAAAAGGTAGTAAAGTTGATGCAGAGGAAGTGAAAACAAATAAAACAACTCCATACTACATTATTGCAAACGAAACTACTAATTTAAAAAAAGGAAAAGTGTCTGTTGATTTTTATAAAGACACTTTTTATGATAGCTTTTATATAGATTTTGATGTAAAGAATGATACTTTACTATTACACAAAGATATTATTCCTGCTAAAAAAAGCTTCACAATTAGTTACGATGTTAGTGCCTATTCAAATAAAGATAAGAGTAAGCTATATATAGCAAAACTGTTGGGTTATAAAAAATTCCCAGCGTATTCGTCAACAAAAAGAAAAGGTAACATTCTTACAACTCGAACAAAAACATTAGGTGAGTTTGCACTCGCAACAGATACTATTAAGCCTACTATAACAGCACATAATTTCAAAAAGGGACAATGGATAAGCAATTTTAGATATTTAAAACTTAAAATTGATGATGAAGGTTCAGGGGTATCAAATTATAGAGCTACCGTAAACGGAAAATGGATTTTAATGGAGTACGATTATAAAACAAAAACGCTAACACACGATTTTAATGACGGATGCATTACCGCAACTAAGAATAATTTAAAGCTAATTGTTACTGATAATGTTGGAAATAATTCTACTTTTGAAACTATGTTTTATAGGAAATAAATTTTCTCGCTTTTGAATTTAAAATTTTCACTTACAGTAATTCTATTTTTACTACTTATTTCTTTAGGGTATTCGCAATCAGCGACAATCAAAGGGGTTATCTTAAATAACGAAAATACACCTGTTTCTAAAGTTAACGTAAAAGCTGGTTTAATTGGGACAGAAACCAATGAAAACGGTTTTTACACCTTGAAAATTCCCGCAAATCAGGATATTACCATAGAGTTCTCACATCTTGTATACAAAAAAATCACCATCACTTTTAATCTTAAAAATGGTGAAACTCATGAATTTAATCCGGTAATGAATACTACAATTGAGCAAATTGCCACTGTAGTAGTTTCTGGAAAACGAAGAAAAGATGTTGAAGGTGTTACAACCATAAATCCCGAAACCATTAGAAAAATACCAGGGGCTAATTCTGGTGTTGAAAACTTATTATTAACGCTTCCCGGTGTTAGTAATAATAATGAACTAAGTACGCAGTATTCCGTTCGTGGCGGAAATTACGACGAAAACTTAGTATATGTAAATGGCATAGAAGTGTATCGTCCGTTTTTAATTCGTTCTGGCCAACAAGAAGGCTTAAGTTTTGTAAATACCGATTTGGTTCAGAACGTCGATTTTTCATCGGGTGGTTTTCAAGCTAAATATGGTGATAAGCTATCATCTGTTTTAGATATTACTTATAAGAATCCATATCAGTTCGAAATTAATGCAGATTTAAGTTTACTTGGTGGTAGTCTTTCCGTTGAGAACATTAGTAAAGATTCTAAATTCTCTAGTATAGTTGGTCTCCGTTATCGCGATAATGGTTTATTAGTTAATGCCAAAGAAACAGAAACTAATTATGATGCAGCTTTTGCTGATGCACAAGCATACTTAACGTATAAGTTTACAGATAAGTTTCAATTAAGTTTCTTAGGGAATGCTTCACTAAATAAGTATAATTACGAACCTCAAACACGGCAAACCAACTTTGGAACACTTGCTGACCCTTTAGCATTACTAGTATTTTATGAAGGACAAGAGAAAGACCAATATCAAACGCTGTTTGGTGCTTTTAAAGGCACATATTTTGCTAATGATAATTTAACACTTCATGCCATAGCTTCTACTTATCATACTACTGAAGAGGAGTATTTCGATATTTTAGCACAGTACAGATTAGGCGAGGTAAATACTAACATTGGTGATGAAAACCTAGGTGAGGTTGAATTTAGTGAAGGAATTGGGAGTCAATTAAATCATGGGAGAAATGATTTAGATGCACTAATAACTACCATAGAACATAAAGGTGATTTAAGAATTGATGACAACCGCATAGAATGGTCTGTAAAATATACTAACGAAGATATACGCGACCGTTTGATAGAATGGGAAGTAATTGATTCTGCTGGGTTCTCTATAAGACCGCCACATATTGATGCATTTAACGAGCAACCATACACTCCATTTCAAGGCCCTATTGAAGCATTTCAAAACGTTCGCTCCACAAATAACACACAAATAAACAGATTACAAGCCTATGCACAATGGAGTAAACGCTCTACCATAGGAACAAGCGATGTTTGGTACAATGCAGGTTTGAGAGCGCATAATTGGTCAGTTAATGGCGATGGTATTTCGTCTTCAAATCAAACCGTATTTAGTCCGAGAGCACAATTTGCTATAAAACCCTATTGGGAAAAAGATATGTTGTTTAGAATAGCTGGAGGACTATATTATCAGCCTCCTTTTTATAGAGAGTTGCGAGATGCCAATGGAGTAGTTCAACCAAACGTAAAAGCACAAAAATCGCTTCATATTGTGTTAGGTAACGATTATAGTTTTAAAATGTGGGGCAGACCTTTTAAACTAACAACCGAAGCATATTATAAAAGCTTAAGTGATGTAAATCCATACACATTAGAGAATGTTCGCATTCGTTATCGTGCCAATAATAGTGCAAAAGCCTATGCTTATGGGTTAGACATGCGATTAAATGGTGAGTTTGTTCCTGGAACCGAATCTTGGTTTAGTTTTGGGTATTTAAAAACTGAAGAAAACATAAATAATAGAGGCTATATTGCGCGACCAACAGACCAACGCTTAAAATTTGCTGCATTGTTTCAAGATTATGTACCTAATATACCAAGTATGAAAATGTATTTGAATTTGGTATTTAACACAGGTTTACCTGGTGGCTCTCCTAGTTATGCTGACCCGTACGAATATCAAAACAGATTACCATCGTACAAAAGAGCTGATGTTGGTTTTCAATTTGTATTGGTTGATGAAAAAAAACAATTTAATAGTGGTTGGAAAAAACCATTTAAAGAACTCTCGTTTGGCATTGAAATTTTCAATATGTTTGATGTTCAAAACTCAATAACTAACACTTGGGTTAGAGATGTATATAGCAAGCGTCAATATGCAATTCCTAACTATTTAACACCACGAGTATTTAACGTTCGAACTACTATGAAATTTTAATTCTATTAAAATGACAACAGATTCAAACATCATTAAAAAGGCTGAGTTTAACCCTAAAATTAAAACTTATATCCTTTTAGTAGTTTCCTTTTTCTTATTAATTTCTATAGTTGGTATTCCTATTTTAATAATTTGGTTTTTAGGCTTAGGCCAATATATAAGCAAAAGGTTTTACGAAAACTTAAAATGCCAATTAACAAATAGGCATTTAGAATTTAAAAAAGGGGTACTATTTAAAGTTGAAAAAACTATTCCCCTAGAAAACATTCAAGACCTAACGTTTATTGAAAACCCTTTACTTAAAGCACTTGATTTGCGTATTCTTAAAATTGAGACTGCTGGTCAAAGTAATCCTAAAGGAAGTGACATGAAGCTTGTGGGTATTCTTAACTCTTCAGAGTTTAAAGAATTAGTTTTAAAGCAACGCGAAATTATTCAGTCTAATCCAAAAGATAACTCGCAAATTACTTCTTCAAGTGAAAAGACTAATGTCTTACTTGAAGAAATTAGAGATTTACTGAATGAGATTAAAAACAAGTAATCATGGAAAGAATATTCGCATCATTACTTATCATTCTAATTCTAAGCTCATGTAAGAATGAAAACATCAATGTAAAAAAGGAAAAAAAACCTAATGTTCTTTTCATTTTAGTTGATGATTTAGGTTATAAAGATTTAAGCTGTACAGGAAGTACTTTTTATGAAACTCCAAACATTGATAAAATTGCTAATGAAGGTATGATTTTTAATAAAGGTTATGCTGCTAGTCGTGTTTGTAGCCCTTCGCGAGCAAGTATTATGACTGGCAAATTTACAGCTAGACACGGCATAACAGATTGGATTGGTGCAAAACATGGCAAAGCATGGCGTGATCATAATAGACATGACAAATTACTTCCAGCCGATTATGTACACAGTTTACCAAAGAACGATATTACTATTGCCGAGGCTATGAAAGCATCTGGATACAAAACTTTTTTTGCTGGAAAATGGCATTTAGGGAAGCAGGGGTCATACCCTGAAGATCATGGCTTTGATATTAATAAAGGTGGCTGGGATAAAGGCAGTCCTATTGGTGGATATTTTTCACCTTGGAAAAATCCTTCTTTAGAAAACACAACACAAGGCGAAAACTTATCTATGCGCCTTGCCAAAGAGACTTCTAAGTTTATAAAAAAGCATAAGGATACAAGCTTTTTTGCATTCATGTCATTTTATGCGGTTCATGGTCCTATTCAAACAACTCAGAACAAATGGGAGAAATATAGAATAAAAGCAGAAAAACAAGGTATTAAAGACAAAGGCTATAAAATGGAACGTGTTTTACCAATAAGACAAGTGCAAGACAATCCCATTTACGGTGGTTTAGTTGAAGCTATGGACGATGCAGTTGGACATGTTTTAAATACATTAAAAGAATTAGGCTTAGATAAAAATACGATAGTAATATTTACATCCGATAATGGCGGTGTTGCATCTGGCGATAATTACTCTACATCCAATTTACCATTAAGAGGAGGCAAGGGGTATCAATGGGAAGGAGGTATTAGAGAGCCATTTTTTATTAACGTACCATGGTATAAATCTAATGGCGCTAGTACAGATTATCCGGTAGTTGGCACTGATTTTTACCCAACTATTCTAGACTTAATTAATGCAGATAATCTACCAAATCAGCATATCGATGGGGTTAGTTTAAAACCACTTTTAGAAGGAAAAACTTTAGCAAAGCGAGCTTTATTTTGGCATTACCCACATTACGGTAATCAAGGCGGTGAACCTTCGTCTATTATTCAAGAAGACAGCTGGAAACTAATACATTATTGGGAGGACGGTAGAAATGAATTGTATAATCTATCTCTAGACATTAATGAGCAAGTTAATGTTGCTTCAGAGCATTTAAAATTAACGGAACAACTTAGCAACAAACTCAATTCTTGGCTACTAAAAGTTGGTGCTAATATGCCATCGAAAGATTTGGATTATGATGAAGCATTAGCAAAGCAACGACAAAATTATCTAAAGAATGAGTTTATGCCTAAACTGGAACAAGACAGACTAAAATATTTATCCAAAGATTTTGAACCAAATACTGACTGGTGGCAAAGTAAATTGACTGCTGATTAATTAACAGTAGAGCTATTACTTTGTAACATATATAAAAATTTAATACATTAAAAGTACTTTTTTATCCGCTTGGTAAAATCCATAAATAATTAATATTTTTCTATGAACTAAAATCATTATTTTAAAAGAACACTTAAACGCTCTACTAAACAGTCTGAAACCCCAGAAACATTGTTAATAGATACGCATACTTCTATATAATCGTTAGGTTCTAAAGTTAAAACACCAGCTATAGCAAAGTTTCCTAAATCATTTTTAGAAAATCTTCGTTCGGCAGAAATTGCAGGAACTACGACACCGTTTTTAAACACATGAAATTCATATTTTCTTGCATTATTGACTGTATGATTTAAGGTTCCTGTACATATAATTTCAAACTCTCTAACTTTGTGTCCAACATATGTTAAATTATTGCTTGTCGATGTTGTCCTAAACAAATTATCTGCTATAGTTGTCCCTAAAATTTTAACAGGAACATTACTTGTTGTCAACGGTGTAACCGTAGCATTTCCTGTCATATGGTAATAACCAGCTGCAACAATATCAGACTCAACTGGTATCGCAGCACAGTCTATCTCCCACTCATTACTAAAACTAAATGGACTGGCTACAGTTGTATATTTGTTAACATATGTACCAGAACCTGAAAAAACAACACCTAACATTTCTCCTCTATTTAGAATTGGGTTTGAGCTAACATCTATAGCTGTTACACCAATTGCAACATCAGAAAAACCGCTTTCTTTTTCTACAATGTCAAATGTTCCTGTAAAAGTTTCATAAATGCCACTATTACTGTTCAACCATTCTTGATTAAGCAGTACCAAGTCCTTAATACTATCAAAAGTAATTCCTGTAACATTACCTTTATATTCACAATTTGAGAAAGACACTAAATGATATCCTTTAATTGTTCCTAAGCTTGCCGAATTAGAAATATTAATAGTAATAACAATTAATTCTTGATCTTGAGCTGAATTATCTAAATTAAAAACAGAACCACCAGAAGCTGTTAATGTTATGTTTTTTAATTCTCCTCCTTTATTGCCGACAAATAATGTTCCAGTAGCCATAGTAAGTATGTCCTCACCAATATCATGACCAATAATAGTAGCATTATTAAGATCAATAGAGTTAGTCATTGTAATATTACCGTTAATCTCGTATAATACATTTTCATCTAAAGTTATAATACCACCAGATGCAGCAGGAAAATCTGCTTCACTTTTTACTAATACATAATTATCTCTATAATTAGTGCTTGTAATCATTTTTTTCCATTCAACACTATCAACATCATAGTAATAGAAAGCATCTAAATTTATATCGAAAACCAATAGTCCTTCGGCTGGAGTTGAAATTGCTAAACGCTGCGTAGTAGTCATTCTTGGAGCTAAAAGCCCTTGTGTTGTAGATGATATATCTAAAATTGATGATGCATTAGGAGATGTTGTACCAATGCCAACCTGTGAAAAAACGTTAGCTGGTAAAACAAATATTAATACAAATAAAAAAGTGGCTTTTAAATAAAAAAAGGAAGAGGTTTTTATATATCTCATAATAATTTGGGTTTTATTGTGAGAGACTTTTATTATTATCAAATTTAATAAAAACTCAATAAAAAACAAATTTTTCCGATAAAAAACACAGTATTTTCCTTCTTAATTTATTTGTCTAGCCACTTTTTTAGTGAAACTATTATTTAATTTAAAGAAGAAGTAATTAATTCATTTAAAACATTAATAACATAATCTACTTCATCTTTTGTATTATAGATGCTAAAAGAAAAGCGAATGGAAGGTTTGTCTATATCTTCATCACTTAAAATTTCGGCTAAAACATGAGACCCTTTTGAGCTTCCACTTTGGCAAGCACTACCCTTAGAGCAGGCAATTCCTTTTAAATCTAATTGAAATAACAACATACTTGCTTTTTCTGGAGATACTGGCAAACATACATTTACCAAAGTATAAGTTCCTTTATCCATATCTCCAGAGTTGCCATTAAACTTTACCAATGGAATTTTTAATTTTAACTGTTCAATAAAATATTGCTTTAGCGACCTTACATATGCAGACTCCTTATCTAAATTATCATAGGCGTATTTTAAAGCTTCTTCAATCCCAACTATATTATGCACACTTTCGGTTCCAGCCCTAAGGCCTCTTTCCTGCTCTCCTCCAAATATTAAAGGCTTTAGACCAGAGTTTTTCCTAATGAAAGCAAAACCTACACCTTTTGGCCCATGGAATTTATGTGCAGCAACTGCCAAAAAATCTAATTGAACTTCCTGTAAATCCAATGCATAATGCCCTACAGATTGTACTGTGTCACTATGAAATAATGCGTCTTTATCTTTGCACAAACCAGCTACTCTTTTAATATCTAAAATATTTCCAATTTCATTATTAATGTGCATTAAACTAACCAGTGTTTTTTTTGAGGTATCAAGTAATTCTTCTAAATGTGCATAATCTACTGTTCCAGTTTTATCAACATTTACATAACTAATAGTTAAATCATACTCTTTTTCAAGTTGTTCAATAGTATGCAAAATAGCATGGTGCTCTATTTTAGAAGTAATAATATGTTTAACTTTTAAATCTTTTACTACACTTTGCAAAACTAAATTATCGGCTTCTGTTCCTCCAGAAGTAAACACAATCTCTCCAGCAGATACATTCAAATAACTTGCAATTGCTTTTCTTGAATTTTCGATTAATGATTTAGATGATCTTCCAAAACTATGTGAAGATGAAGCATTTCCATAGTCATTTCTCATAACTTCAGTCATTTTATTAATTACTTCACTACGAATTTGTGTAGTTGCAGCATTATCGAAATAGACAGTCTTCATAAAATCCAAATTTATTAACTAATAGCTTAAATATGCAGTTTGAGGCTTCAAAAATACTTGAAATAAAATTATTATCAATATGATACGTTATAAATAACAATTCTATATTTTTGCCTTAAAACCCAAACACATGCGTAAATTATTTTTTTGTTTATTAGCTTTTAGTTTTACTTTCCTTATTTCTTGTAGTGATGGTGATATTATAAATGTTGAATTAGACTTTGATAATGAATTTAGTGCTTGTGAAGGAGTTCAAGACTTAGTGATATATAATACTAAAAATGACCCTTCTGAATCACTCTCTGTAATTATCAGTAATTATACCATAGATGAGTTTTTAGCTGTAGGAGATGATAATACATTTTCTGTAACAAAATCTGGAACATTAAATTATAGAACTTATAGTAACTCACAATTACCTACAAATTTATTTTGTAATGATATTCCGCCTTCAGATATAAACATTATAAATGACTATAGTAGTAGTTGTCAAGCAGAAATTAGTACAACTTTAACCGAAGATGATAATGATGGTATTCCTGCTGAATTAGAAGATGAAAATTTGGATGGCGATAACAATCCTGCCACCAATCCAACAGATACTGACGGAGATGGTTTGCCTGATTATTTAGATGCAGATGATGATGGTGACAATGTTTTAACTAAAGATGAAAACCCAGACCCAAATGGTGATGGCAACTTAAGTGATGCTCAAGATACCGATGGTAATGGAACTCCAGACTATTTAGAAAAGGATGATGATGGAGATGGTATAGATACGAGAGATGAAGAAAACGATTCTCAGGACCAAAACCCAACAAACGATATTACAAATAGTGATGTTGGCCCTGATTACTTAAATAAAGATGTCGCTACTTCGGTTACCGCTACAGCATATCGAGCACACACAATAAGCAAAACTTACCTAGTTACTTTAACTCTTACGGGAATTGATATAGAAATTTTATCGCAAGATATGCTTGACTTTGGAAAACTTTCTGATAGTAAAACTACAGGTACAAGAACTGTAACCCCAGCATTTAATTAATAGGAACTACATTTTGATAAATATAAACTTCGGTTGCCCCTAGCCCGTATTTTTGATAATTGGCATCATAGAATTTTACATTATTATAGCGCCCAAAAAGATAATCTAACTCCATTTTCAAAATACCTTCTCCAACACCGTGAATAAAAACAATTTTTTGAATTCGTTTTTTGATTGCAAAATCTAATTGCCTTCTAGCTGTATCAAGTTGTAATGTAAGCATATCGTGGTTTGTCATCCCCTTTGAGGATTTCACTAATTGATTAATGTGTAAATCAACCTCTAAAGTAGGTTCGTAACGTTCTTTTGATTTTGTTTTCTTTGCTGTTCTTTTTTTAGGCTGCTCTTTTTCAGAAATAACACTATTAACACTCGAATGAGTAAACAATTCATTCTTAATCGTTTTATCAGACTTGCTTTTAATTAATTCATCCGTTTTAAAATCTAGCAAAAAACCATCTTCAGTTTCAATTGAAACTAAATTTCCATTTATCTTTTTAACAGTACCAGATAAATCTTCGTCCAAAACTAATACTGCATCTCCCAACTTAAAAACCATAATTACTCTTCTTCACTAGTGTCTTGCGTATTATCTTCGTCATTTTTACTAGGAATATTTCTAGAAATTCTATAAATACCAATCATTAACACAACAATACCTCCTATTAAAACATATTGATTTTGCTCGGTACCAGCTTTAGAATATAATGCAACAATAGCTCCTATAACTATCAATATATAATTAAAATATTTCATTTAAAAAATCACTTAAAATTATCTGACAAATTAAGCTAAAAAAAAATTAAACCCATAGCCAAAAATTTCTTTATTAGTTACCATTACTTGAAGTCGTTGAATTACATTTTTAATCGATTTAATTAATATTTGAATGAAAAAACATATATTTGTTACTAGTTAGATATATTAATATATTTATTATGTTCCCCAAATTTACTTTTACCTTATTATTAATAACTAGTCTATCTTACGCCCAACTTTCAGTAAGAAACAGTGCTTATGTATTTGTAAATGATGAAATCGTTTTTGTTGAAAACGATGTGAATCTTAACGAAGCTGCCAGCACCATATATTTGCGTAACCAAGGACAACTAATACAAGGAACTGGTACAGAAACAGCGGCTACAAAAAATTCTGGTATAGGCGAATTGAGTGTTTACCAAAACGGTAATGTTGGTGTTCATGAATATAACTATTGGTGCTCCCCTATAGCTAGTAAAACAAGCAGTACAGTTAATAACCCCTTTGGTATTTCTCTTTTAAATGATATTACAGGACTTACCACTGCTACACCAGCAACCTATATTTTTGCTAATTACAATGGGTCTGCTAGCCCTTTAAACATTGAACCTTATTGGATTTGGAAGTTTATCGCCTCGGATGAGTATTCCGAATGGATTCATGTTTTAGGTAACACAACTATAAACCCTGGCGAAGGGTTTACTATGAAAGGAACTGCTGGAACCAGTGCTAATAACCCTGGTGACAATCAGAATTACGATTTTAGAGGCAAACCAAACACTGGCACCATTGATGTTGCTGTATTAACAAACCAATATACACTAGTTGGTAATCCATATCCTTCGGCTATGGATGCCCATGCTTATATATGGGATACAGATAATAGAAACACAATAACAGGAACCCTGCATTTTTGGGAACAAGACCCCAATGTGAACTCTCACCGACTAGTAGATTATTCCGGAGGTTATGCCACTTACACTATTGAAGAATTTTCACCCTTCATGGAAACTTATACACCCGCAACTTTTAGCACTTATGATTTAGGTGGCAATATTAATGGGGCTGGTAGCGGTAGCCCTTCTGGAAAACAACCTCAACGCTATTTACCTATTGGGCAAGGGTTTATGGTTGAAGGTAGCGCTAATGGCGTCGTTAAAGCCAAAAATGCACATCGTGCTTATGTTAAAGAAACCAATGCAGATAGTGAATTTTTTAAAACATCAAATACTAAAAGCAAAGTAGCTAAGAGTGATTTCTTTGCAACCCATAGTGATTATAAACGCTTTAGATTAAATATTGATTTTAACAATACTTATACAAGACAATTATTAGAAAACTTTCATGATAAAGCTACATTTGGTTTTGATCGTGGTTTAGAATCTAAAATACACGCTGATGATATTTTGGCTTCTGATGCTTACTTCTCTAACGATAATGCAACCTATTTAGCTGAAGCCTTACCTTTTGACCAAAATTTAAAAATACCTTTATCCATTAAGTTGGCTCAAAACATGCCGCTTAGAATTAGAATAGCGGATATTCGAAACTTTGATAGTAATCAACCTATTTATATTCATGATAAAGAAAATGATTTGTA
>NZ_MDVN01000007.1 GCF_002741945.1 Gaetbulibacter sp. 4G1 | reverse complement strand
AGAAACAAAACGGTTCCCTCTATTTACATCTGCCATAACAGCAACTGGACCTAAACCATGTGTTGGATATACATCGGCATTTCTTAGCAAGGAGTGTTGGGTTCTCCATGCTGATTCTGAAATACCCTTTTCACCAAACTCTACCCCTTTTCCGTATGCTGTCTTTCCGTCATTAAACTTAACCCCGCGTAAATCGTGTTGGTAACCACAAGTAAAATGTAATAACTCTCCAAAAACATTTTGCTTTACCATATTTAACACGGCTAAAACATCTCTGCGGTAATTTACATTCTCTAAAATC
>NZ_MDVN01000006.1 GCF_002741945.1 Gaetbulibacter sp. 4G1 | reverse complement strand
AGAGGAACAATTTGTACGATTATCGATAACCTCGACATAAATAGTTTGAGGGTTAACAGTGTTGGTAAATGAGTTCCCGTTAACTTCAATAGTTCTAGCAGCATCGGTATAAAACTTAGTAGATAAATTGGCAACACCATTAGTTAAAACCGCATTAGCTTGGTTAAGATTAAAAAGCGTTAGCCCATCAATGGTACCATCTTCATCACATTGTAATATGGTTTCGTTAAAGGCTTCGGGGTTTTCGTTAAAAATTACATAAGCTTCGCCTTCTAATGCGCACTCACCATTGTTAGGATCTATATACACTTCGTAATGACCACTTTGTGTAACCACTAAATCAAAATCACTTTCAGGTAGTGGAGTTTTGTCAACTGTCCAAGTATATGTAGCCCCAGTAATTTGATCGGCTGTTAATGTATAAGAGTCATTAACACAAAGTGATAAATTTGTCGTGCTTTTTCCATCTTTAATGATATCAATTTGTTCATTAAAAAAAGAAGCTATAAAAGGAGGAAGACCCTGTGAAGAATTGTTTGGGGAAAGATTTATTGCATTATGTTGATAATTACATGAAACCCCTAAACTATTTGGATTATTTATTACTCCCAAATTAGGCAAACCAATATTATAAGTAGCACTTAAGGCTCTATATATTTTTCCATTTGGACCTAATTGTAAGCCTCCTCGATATAATTGACGATCATCTATAACAACCGCGGAGGATTGAATGTCTGCTGCTAAAAGATTATATTGAAGTAATGAGGAAGTATGATTAGTTGGATCATTATTGCTTGCAGGGTTTCCTTGATCAAAAAAATCATTTGAAGCGTGGGCATATAATAGTTGACTATTTGGTGAAAACTCTACCCCATAAGTAAAGCCATTAGTTCCACTTATAAATAATTCATTTTGATTGCTTATAATTCCAGTAGATACATCAAAATCGTAGATGTATAACCCATCACTTACATTGGCATTTGCAACTTTTGTTCCATCAGGAGACAATTTTAAATAGCCTCTTGCATCTGAGATATTTAAAGTAAAAGGAGAAGTTACAGGAGAAGTATTAACACCTAAATCATTGACTTCAAAAGCATAAAATGTATCATAATTACCAGTGCTGCCGTTTTGAGGAGCAAAGGTCAACACCCAAATAGATTTTGTTATGCAATCTTTTAAAACTGCAGTAATCTTTTCGGAGCAACGTTGAATTAAATTTGTGTTTTTACTAGTAACTGCACCCAAACCACCATCTAAGGATATATCTACCTCAGAGTAATTTAAGCCAAAATTACTACCGTCTAAGTTATTATCTACAGTAAAAATATAATATATATCGTCATCATTAGGCTTTGGTACAATAATGGCAGATTGTGTGCTAGATGAGTCTCCAAATAGCCCTAATCCATTCATCATGGTTGCATGATTTTTATTCCATACACGAGAGCCGTCAGTATAAAAAAGTAAATTACCTGAACTATCAGATATTGATGCGCATCCTTCGTTAGTAAATAGTTGTCCGTTGCTAACAGAAGTTACCGTATTGCTATTTTGATTAAACTTTATACCGCCACCAAAGCCAAAGTACCAATTAGCGGCTTCACTTTGGGCAAAGCCATTTAGACTGACTAAACAGCTTATTAGTAATATGGCAATTTTTTTCATCTTTCAGTAGCAAATGCTACCAAAGATATTATAAATCTCGCTTTTTTAATAATCTGTACGATAAAAAGATAAATAGAGCTGTCCAACACAAAACAATAACAATTTCGTAACCATGTACTGCATAATCGTGTATTAATTCTTTATTATTTGGTGCTTTAGTTGAAGCTATTCTTAAAAAGGGCCAATCAATTAATTTATAGATAGATTTTAAAGGAAAAAAATTCTGAATTCTTGTAGCTATCTCTTCAGTGCTAAACTTCCATATAATGCCATATAAAATCCACTCTATAATAAAAAGAACAAATAAAAATGCCAACGCAAAAGCTGATCTTTTTACCAGCATACCTAACAATAAACACAAACTAAAAAAACCAATAAGCTTAATAAAATATGCTAATAAAAATTCGGTTTCTCTAATTATAATTCCGAATTCATTATAACTAGAATAATATAGCCCTATACATAAACTTAAAATAAAAATGATTACTGTAGATATAAGGGAAAAGAAAACTATTGTATAAAATTTTGATAGAATAAATTCTTTTTTACTTAAGCCATCAATTAAATTTTGCTTTATGGTTTTGTTGCTATATTCATTTCCAATCATACTTACTACTACAATAGCAAAGAATAATTTAAAATGAGCTGCAAAATAAGTAACAAGGTGCCATATCATTGGAAAGTTAAAAACACCCCATTCTCCTAATTCTATAGTAAAGTAACCAAAGAAGGGTATTTTAAAAGATGAAATAAGGATTATAAATAAAGGTAATATAAATGATATAAAAATGAGGATTTTACTAGTTCTGTTAAGTAACAGTTTTTGTAATTCTAAATTTAAAAGGCGTAACATATAGTTAGTATATTTTGGTTGGGTTTAGTTTCTATTTATTGTCTGTTAATTGTAAAAATTGTTCTTCTAAACTTTCTTTACGTTGTACTAAATGAGTAAGTATAATGCCTTTTTCAAAAAGATATTTATTAAAATCTTCAGATTTCATAGGCTCGTTTAAAAAAGCAGTTATTAAGCCGTTTTTCTCTTTAATAGATTTGAATGAAGGATTGTTTTCTAATAATTTAATTAAGTCATCTTGCTTATTACTCTTTAGTTCAAAAAAGCCATGACTAGAAATCATTTCATCTACTCGACCCGAATATAATTTAGCTCCCTTTCGCAAAACAACTACATGCGAGCATACTTTTTCAACTTCATCTAACAAATGCGATGCTAGTAAAATAGTTGTTCCTTTAGCTGCAATTTGTTTTATAATTTCTCTAATTTGATGAATACCTTGTGGATCTAATCCGTTTGTAGGCTCATCTAAAATTAAAATTTCTGGATCGTTTAATAATGCTGAAGCAATGGCTAGGCGCTGCTTCATACCTAATGAAAAGGTTTTAAATTTACTGTCTTTTCGCTCTAATAATCCAACAAGATCAAGTTTTTCTTCAACTTTACTATAATCCACACCTTTTATTCTGCAAACCAACTTTAAGTTCTGCGTTGCTGTCATATATGGATAAAAGTTAGGGCGTTCAATTATAGCTCCTACTTTTTTTAGAGCATCATGTGTTGTTGTTTGTCCATCGAACCATTTGAAATCGCCGTGTGTTTTATTTACAACATTTAAAACAACACCTAGTGTTGTAGATTTTCCGCTTCCGTTTGGTCCTAAAATCCCATAAACATTACCTTTGTTAATGGTAAATGATAAATCTTTTACGGCTGTTAAGTAACCAAATTTTTTGGTAAGATTATTAATTGTAAGTATTGGTTCCAATGGTATGTGGTTTTTATGCTGAAAAATATCAACAAGGTTAGTTATTAAAGTATGACGATGCTTAACATATTTTGTTACATGATTATTAATAAAAGCTTTAAATTTGACTAACTTTATAATGTATGCAAGATTTAAAAATATCCAAAAAGAAACCATCATTCCCAATAACTGAAAGGTTACATAATTATCTTTCTCAGTATAACAGAAATATAAAAATCCCCATTTTTTATGATGATTTATTGCGTTTTCAAGGCTCTGTTGTTGTTTATGATAAAGAAGATAATGATACCTTATGGATTCGTGTTTACTACAATGATTATGAAAGAGAGGAAATCGATTTATCTTTAAAAAAGGTGTATACCATTTTACATTCTGATGGAAATGAAAGTACAATTCCGTTTTTAAATGTTGATGCGATTGATTATTGTACGTTTGGAAACTCTAAACCATTCAGAATAAAAATAAGAAACATTTTAAATGATAATTATACATATTTTTATGTAAAAACAGCTGACGCATCACGAGTTTATGGGTTGGAGTTAGAGCATATGCTATCACCTTATAACTTGAACTTTTTAGTGTATAAAAATACTTTAATAGAAGAGCATATTGCTGGAATCCCTGGTGATGAGTTTATAAAAAACATGTTACCAGATTGTAGTAAATCTGAAAAGTCGCAAATAGCAAAAGAGTTTGTTAAGTTTAACGAGCGCTGTATGATTAGGCTTTTAGGTGATATGAGGTCGTATAATTATGTTATTGTACCAACACACGATTTTGATCATGTTGTTTATAAAATTAGACCAATTGATTTTGACCAACAGTGCTACGAAGGTAAGTTTAACATATATAGACCTCAGTTTTTTAAAGAAAATTTAAAAATGGTGGAGCTGGTTGCTGAAAGCTTTCAGAAATTTTCAATAGATCAATATAAAATTGAAGAACGCTCTATTTTAGTAAAGCGTTTAAAAAGTTTTCATGATAGGGTAGATGAGTTACTGGATTGTATGCTAGAAGACTCGATTTCCAAAGGTGAAAATATAGATTTATTAAAAATGAAAATTTTTGAATATACACAGGATGTGAAATTTAAGCGTAGTAAAAATATGGGCCAAATACTAAAAAGTGCTTTGGAATATTTAGTTAGAAATTATGAAGATGTAAATCCTAAGTAAACTTTACTGAATAATTGAGGTTTAAATGTGGCAAAGCAATTTTCAGATAGTTATTCCTTTCTTAATTCCAGTTTTCATCAAAGTCTAACCCGTCGTAATCATCTATATCCAAGCCGTCTTCAAATTCTTCTAAATCATCATCTGCATCTGCCTCAAATAATTTTTCAGGAGCTGTATCTGGAACTTGACCTTGAACAAACATCAAGTTTGGGTAATCATGTCCTTCAGTCTCATCAACAATTTCAGCTAGTTCAACATAAAATGTCCACATGCTTAAAAAATCGTAAACATATATTAATTTTGTTTGAGCTTCATGTACAACACTATCCAGTGAGGTTTCATTCATTAAGCGAGCAGAAGCATTGTCGCTTAAATCAAACAATGAAATTTCTTCACCTTGATCCCAAGCATCATTACTTAAATAAAACGATGCCATTTCAGAACCATCAAAACCAAAAGACTGCGTAATAATGTTATGTAAGTCTTCAAGCGTGTCTGTTTCTCTGATTTCTAAATCACGAAAAATATCGTCTTCGGTATCATTATCAAGAATAACTCTAAATCTGTAAATCATTGTAAAAAATTATTGATGCAAAGATAAGTTTTTTTGTATTATTTACTAAAGCGATGTAAAGTAAAAGTCATGGCACTTAATAAGAAAAATGCCCCTATTTGATGTGCTATTCCTAACCACAGCGGAACTGCATACAGTATAGTGAAAATACCTAATAGAAATTGAAAACCAACTAATATTAATAAAGTATTAATGCCCTTTTTTTGCAGGTTTGAAAGTGACAATTTACGAGATTTATACCATAGCATTAATATTGAAACTACAACAAGGTAAGCTAGAGTTCTGTGCACAAATTGAATAGAACTTGGGTTTTCTATAAGGTTTTTATAAAATGGATCAAGTGCATAAACAGTGTGGTGAATAAATTTGCCTTCATTCATTAAAGGCCAATGATTATGCAATAAACCAGCTTTTAACCCAGCAACAAAGGCGCCATAAATAATTTGAATAACAAGAATTATATAACTAACTACTATAAGGTTTCTAAACTTAATATTTACTGACTTTTTACTTGGATAAAATAAATCTAATGCCACCCAAAGTGTAGCTGCAAAGGTGAGAAAAGCAGTGGTTAAATGCGCAGCTAAACGGTAATGACTTACATCTGGCATATCAACCAAACCACTTTTAACCATATACCAGCCCAAAAAGCCTTGAAACCCACCTAAAATTAACAGAACTAAACATTTTTTAATCGTTTTTTTTGTGAGTTGTTTGGTAATAAGAAAATATATAAATGGTATAATAAATATCATGCCTATTACTCTACCTATTACTCTATGTAACCATTCCCAAAAATAAATGCTTTTAAAATCATTAATTGTAAAATGAGAATGTAACTTTTGATACTCAGGGTATTGCTGATATAACTCGAAAGCTTCTTGCCATTCAGTTTCGTTAAGAGGAGGAATAGTACCAGTTATTAGCTTGTAATTTGAAATTGATAAGCCAGAATCTGTAAGTCTAGTTATGCCACCTACAATTACCATTATAAAAATTAGAAAGCACCCAGTAAGCAACCAATAAATAACTTTTTTGTTGTCTTTTTTCATGTTAGATAAGCTCTTTTTTAAAGCATAAGCTATTCTCTATATTTTCGTATGGTCCAAAATTAGAAATTATACTATAATCATTTTTTTTATAAAACTGAACAGCTTCAACTTGACGGATACCAGTTTCTAAAATACAGGAGTTATAACCTAATTCATTACTCCAAGCTTCCAATTCTTTTAAAATTTTAGATGCTATACCTCCACTTCTACTTTCAGGGTTAGTGTACATTCGCTTAATTTCCACACTTGTGTTGTCAAACTTCTTAAATGCACCACAGCCAACTGGAGTGTGATTTAAATATGCAACGACTACATGCTTTAGTACATCAATATTATTGTATTGATTATAGAAGTCGTGGTCATCTCCATCAACAATAGTCAAATAAGCATCAAGCTTTTTTACTAAATTGATAAAGTCTATATTTTCGGAATTTGTTCTAACTAATTTTAGCATAATTAATTTGATACTTTTAATCCTAAACGTTCTCCTTCTCTTAACATTAATTGATATGCAGCTTCATGTTCATTAGGAATATCTCCCTCTAAAATAGCTTCTTTGATAGTTTCTTTAATAATACCAATTTCACGAGATGGTTTTATGTTGAATGCTTTCATAATTTCTTCTCCAGAGATTGGTGGTTGAAAATTTCGTACATGATCGCGTGCTTCAACTTCAATAATTTTATCACGAACTATTTTAAAGTTGTTATGGTATTTGTTGAATTTTTTAGGGTTTTTGGTTGTAATATCTGCTTCGCAAAGAGTCATTAAATCTTCAACGTAATCACCAGCATCAAAAACAAGACGGCGTACAGCAGAGTCGGTTACAATATCTTGAGCAAGAACAATAGGGCGAGAACTCATAAAAACCATTTTTTGTACAAATTTCATTTTATCATTTAGCGGCATTTTTAACCTTTTAAATAAATGATACACCATTTTTGATCCTTCAAATTCGTGCCCATGAAATGTCCAGCCTACCTTTTTACTAAACTTTTTTGTTGGAGCCTTACCAATGTCGTGTAATAAAGCAGCCCAACGTAGCCATAGGTTGTCAGTATGTTTAGCAATGTTATCTACGACCTCTAAAGTGTGATAAAAATTATCTTTATGACGTTGCCCTTCTACTTCATCAATACCTTTTAATGCTGTAAGTTCTGGTAAAATATATGATAGTAACCCTGTTTGTTCTAATAATAAAAAACCAATTGAAGGTGTTTTACTTTCAAGAATTTTATTAAGCTCAACAACTATGCGCTCGTTGGTTATAATTTTAATTCTATGGTTGTTTTTTGAGATAGATTTTAGTGAGTTTTCTTCAATTTTAAAATTAAGCTGTGTTGCAAAACGTATAGCTCGCATCATGCGTAAAGGGTCGTCACTATATGTTATATCAGGATTTAAAGGAGTTTTTATAATTTGACTTTCTAAATCTTTAATGCCATTAAAAGGATCAAGTAAATCGCCAAATTTATTTTTGCTTAAATCTAAAGCCAAAGCATTTATAGTAAAATCTCTACGGTTTTGATCGTCTTGTAACGTTCCGTTTTCAACAATAGGGTTTCTACTATTTTCGTTATAAGATTCTTTTCTTGCTCCAACAAACTCTATTTCAATCTCATCATAACGAAGCATCGCCGTTCCATATGTTTTAAATATTTGAACTTTTGGTTTATTAGGAAGGTTTTTTGCAACTTGCTTTGCGAGGTCAATGCCACTACCAATAGCAACAATATCAATATCTTTGGGCTCTCCGCGATTTAAAATAATATCACGTACAAAACCACCAATAACATATGCATCAAGTTGTAATTCTTTTGCAGATTGTGATATTATTTTAAATATTGAATGCTGTAAAGCTTCTTTGTAATTCATTAACGAAATTGTAGCTATTTACGAATCACTTTAACAATACCGCTATTACTCAATTTAATTATTGAGGATGGTTTATCGCAGGTTTTTTCGTGATGCAAATTTACAACATAGTCTACACCTTTTAAAATAGCTGGAGCTATTTCTTTAAAGGATTTTGGGGTAGGTTGTCCACTAATATTTGCTGAAGTAGAAACAAGAGCACCATTGAGTCTTCTTGATAATTGATAACAAAATTCATTATCAGGAATTCTAATGGCAATGGTATTATCTTCTGCAATTAAATTTGAAGCCAAATTTTGAGCTTCATCATAAATTATTGTTATTGGTTTTTCTGAGATTTCAATAATGCTATATGCCGATTCGGGTATTGTTTTTACATATTTTTTAAGCATTCTATCGTCTGCAACCA
The DNA here is from genome assembly GCF_002741945.1 of Gaetbulibacter sp. 4G1. Lineage (GTDB taxonomy): Bacteria > Bacteroidota > Bacteroidia > Flavobacteriales > Flavobacteriaceae > Wocania_A > Wocania_A spongiicola. The sequence goes on along the minus strand of NZ_MDVN01000006.1, from coordinate 44,055 downwards.
AACAGATTAATGCTTTGCTATCTTCTCGCTGTTTTAGTTTATAAATCTTTTTTACAGCTTCTGGGTTTGATGCATCACAACCAATACCCCAAACGGTATCGGTTGGATAAAGTATAATTCCTCCATTTTTAAGTACTTGTAGCGCATTATTAATTTCTGAGTGCATAAAAACTTCTATGTAATGCTTTCTTCTTTTACCAATAAAACTTGATAAGCATCAATTAAAACTTTCCAATTTTTTTTGAGCATATATTCTATAACAGTTTTGCCTTTACCACCACCTGGTAATCCACAATCATCTATAAGAACTATAGAGTTTTCATGTAGCTTATCTTCAATAATTTTAAATTCCTTTAAATGATGTTCTTGGCTTCTAGTTTGAATGTCTTTATCTGTTTTAGAGTAATCATAGCTATCTAAATATAAAAAATCTACAGATTGATTAAATGTTTTAAGAAACTCTAATGAATCATTTAAATATACTGTAACTGCATCATTTAAGTTTTGATTATCAACCTCGCTTTGCGATCCTTTTACCGAATCTTCACTAATATCTACAGAGTGCATTTGTGCTCCATTTTGTTTTGCCCACTTACCAAAAACAATTGTTGCTGCACCATCTCCTTTAGTGGCTTTTAAACCTTCTCTAGAAGTTCCTGTTTCAATAATTACTTTTGCATTCCTTTGGCCCAGCAATTTTAATGTTTTTGAAAAAGTTATTCTTCGTCTTCTAAAATTATACTTAAAAGGCATAAATGGATATAATGATTTATGTTTTGCAAATTTTATGGAATAGTGTATTAATACTGCTAACAATATAACAGCAATAATTATTTTTAAAAACATTATGTATATTTTAATGGTTATGGGCAAATTTAGGATTTACTTTTTAAATGGAACAGATTACTTTTTAAATAAAGTATAATTGATACATTTGTTTTAAATAATTTTAAAGCAGTAGAATGAGCAAGAAAATTAAGTATTCGTTTTTAAAGTTTAAATCTTCGTTAAGAAAAAAACTTTTAGGAAAATATGCTATTGGTGTTATTTATGAAACAAAAAATGGAAATATAACTGCACCTGTTGATGACCTTGCTGTTGGAAAAAAACTTGGACATAAAGGCGAGTACGACATGTCTGAAGTAAATACTATTAAAGATTTTATAAAACCTACAGATACGCTTTATGTTATTGGTGTGCATTGGGGAACGTTGCTTATTCCGCTTTCTAAATATTGTAAAAATGTTGTTGGTTACGAAGCGAATCCAAAAACATTTTATTTTTTAGAAACTAATGTGTTAATTAACAAAATAGATAATGTTAAGTTGTTTAATAATGCTGCAGGAGATTCTTCAAGGAAGGTGAAATTTTATACAAGTAATATTAATTCTGGTGGAAGTAAGATAAAACCTGAAATTGATAAACTTATGTATACATTTGATAATCCAGATGTTATTGAAGTAGATATGATAAGTGTAGATGAGCATGTTAGTGCAAATAATTTACCTGAAGCACAAGGTATAATTATGGATATTGAAGGCGCAGAATATTATGCTTTAAAAGGGATGACAAAAACATTGGAAACTAGCGGTTTCCTATATGTTGAGTATGTACCACATCATTTAGAAAATGTGTCAAATACAAGTAATGAAGCCTTTTTTGATTTGATAATTCCATATTTTAGTGCTGTAAAATTTATGGATGATAAATCGAAAGTTTTTAACCTTAATACTGATAAAGAAAGTTTCTTGTCCTATGTTAATGTTTTAAAAGAAAAAGGGAAATCAGATAATTTACTATTTACTAAATAGTATATTTTTATATACTTCTATATATTGTTTAGCTGCATCATTCCAATTAAAGCTTTTTGCATGTTTAATATAGTTTTGAGATAAAACAGCTTTGTTTTTATTAAAAATATTCAGTCCTTTTTTTAAAATATCTGCCATATAGTTTGGGTCGTAATGATTCCAATAAAAAGCATGATCTCCTCCAATTTCTGCCAGCGACGTGTTGTTTGATAAAAAAACAGGCTTCCCAAAGCGCATAGCTTCAATTGGTGGAATTCCAAAGCCCTCGCGTAGCGATGGAAAAACAAACGCATCACAATTTTGTAAATAATACTGCTTATCTAACTCAGATATTTTTCCCGTTATTACTATACGGTTTTCTAATTTTAGCTCTTTAATTGTGTCTTGTAAAATACTATTTGCATAAGCAGTATTGTTGTTACCAGAAAGCACTAAATTATATTCGGGTAAAACTGCCAACATTTTAACTAAAGCATGGAAGTTTTTACGTTCGGTAAATTCACCAATACTAAATAAATATGGTTTTTTTGAAGTTTGCTTTGGCTCATAATTTTCAGGAATTTGTATGTCAACAATAGGATTTCCATTGTAGATTACATACTCAGGAACATTTGGTACTTTAAAATATTGGTGCGTTGATTGTTTTGCGTATTCTGAAATGTAAGTAATTGCATGACTTCTGTTAAGCTTATTTTGAAACCTTGTATTAATTTCATGATTTAAATCATTTGATACTTCATCAATAAAATTTACATCGTGTACAGTAAGCAAGTAGGGAATATTATGATATGGCTCAATTTTTATATTTTGATTTAAACAGTGCCACAAATCATATTTTTTTCTAATTCTAAAAGAGTTATGTCGTCTTAATGAGAAATATTTTTTATAGTTAAAATAAGTATTAAATTCATTTTTTAAAGCATCAGTATCTTTAGCATGTAGTGTTATTTTAAAACCTTCTATATTAGCATTGTATAACCCTTTTATTAAATGATAATTAAACTGACCAAAACCAAAATGTTGATTTTTTATATTATGAGATTCTAAAAAAATGTTATGCATACTTCTATTTTTGTATCGTAAAAATATAAAAACGAAATAGCTGAAACTATTAAACTGAGTCTTTATTTTTTTATGTTTATTTGCATTTAATTGATGTTGTTGTTTTTATGAAAAAAGTAATACATAAAAAGTTTAAAGATAATAGTGTGTTTTTTGATGATATTATTATCAATTTTGATTCAAAAGGCGAAAACTTTGGTAATCAAGATAGAAATTCTTTGAAATTATTTCAATTAGATAATAAAACGATTAATGTTAAATCGTTTAGAGTTCCTAACCTCGTTAATCAAATAGCTTATCGTTTTTTAAGAAAAAGTAAAGCGCAACGATCTTTTGAGTATGCAAATAGGCTTATTAGTTTAAATGTTGGAACTCCGCAACCTATAGCGTATTATGAGTTTAAAACCTCGTTCTTATTCAAAAAAAGCTATTATATAAGCGAACAGATTGATTGCGACTATACATATAGAGAGTTAACAACAGATTTTAATATTCCTAACTACGGCTCTGTTTTAAGAGCTTTCACAAAATTCACATTTGATTTACACGAAAAGGGTATTCATTTTTTAGACCATTCACCAGGAAATACATTAATAAAAAAATCTGGTAATGGATATGATTTTTACTTGGTTGATTTAAACAGAATGGAGTTTAAAACTTTAGATTTTGAAACCCGAATAAAAAACTTTTCTAAATTAACTATTCATAAATCTATGGTTGAAGTCATGAGTGATGAATACGCAAAATGCTCTGGAAAAGATTACAGTACTATTTTTAATTTAATGTGGAAAGAAACTGAAACTTTTCAAGAAAAATACCATCGTAAAAGACGCTTAAAAAAGAAATTAAAATTCTGGAAAAAATAACAATTACTTGTCTTTGTTAAGCCTATAAAGCTTAATGTACTTTAAAAATGTAACGTTATAAGTTTGTACACAAATAATAAAACCATTTAGTCCATCTAAAAAGCCCAAGCGTAAAAAGTAAGCTTTAAAAAAAGCCCAAAAAGGCCTGAAAATAATTTTTATTAAAGAAGATTTTTTTCCTAGTTTAAAATATGCATTTGCAGCAATAGTAGAAAAATTTTCGACCTTTAAATTATGCTCTTTGTAATCTCTATATATCCAATGTAATAAATCTCCTTTAAGTTTACCAGCTTTTAACCCTTTTTTAAGTGTATATCTATCATGTGGATTTATGCCTTTCCATTCACCACTATTTTTTTTAAAAAGTCTTAGCTTTTTGTCTGGATACCAATCAGAATGTTTAATCCACTGACCGCAATAATTATTTAATCTATTGCAATAATATCCATCATATAACCAATTTTCTTTTACTTCTAAAATAGATTTTTTAAGATAATCAGATAAAGCTTCATCTCCATCTAATGATAAAATATAGTCATGGTTTGCAAGCGAAAGCGCAAAGTTTTTTTGTTCAATATAGCCTTCAAATCTATTCTGAATAAATTTTACATTAAAGGCTTTACATATTTCAGGTGTTTTATCATTTGAAAAAGAATCGACTACTACTATTTCATCTACTACATCAACTAGGGATGCTAAACATTTTTCTAAGTGTTCTTCTTCATTATATGTAATTATGACACCAGAAAGTTTAATCATATCTTTTAACTTTTATGTTATACAAAAATAGTTATTTCAGCTTATTTCTTTTTTTACCTTTTGTAATGCTGATGCTATTATTTGGTGCATATCGTAATATTTATATTCGGCTAATCTGCCGCCAAAAATTATATTAGATTCTTTTAAAGATAATGCTTTGTATTGTTGATACTTATTTTGATTGTCTTCATTATTAATAGGGTAGTAGGCTTCTTTTTCTTTGGTCCACTCTTCAGGAAACTCTTTTGTTATAACAGTATGGTTTTGCTTACCAAATTCAAAATGTTTGTGTTCAATAATTCGGGTATAAGGAATATCGCTATCATTATAATTTACAACTGCGTTTCCTTGATGATTTTCTTTTTCTAATCGAGTGTTTTCAAATCGTAACGATCTATATTCTAAATTACCAAACTTATAATTAAAGAATTCATCAATCTTTCCAGTGTATACTATTTTTGATGCTAAAGCTGTTAATTCTGCTTTATTTTCAAAAAAATCAATATTGGTTTTGGTTTCAATACCATCTAGCAATCCATCTATTATTTTGTTGTACCCGCCAATAGGAATGCCCTGATATTTATCGTTAAAATAGTTATTGTTAAACGTATATCGAACAGGTAACCGCTTAATAATAAAAGCAGGGAGTTCTGTTGCTTTTTTACCCCATTGTTTTTCGGTGTATTCTTTAATCAAGGTTTTATAAACGTCTTTGCCAATTAATGATAATGCTTGTTCTTCTAAATTTTTAGGTTTCTTGTAGCCGTATTCTTTTATTTGGTTTTCTATAATGGTTTTAGCTTCCTCTGGTGTTTTTGTGCCCCATAATTGATAAAATGTATTCATATTAAAAGGTAAATTGTATAATTTTCCTTTTGAAATAGATACAGGTGAATTGATATAATTATTAAATTCTGCAAACTGATTTACATAGTCCCATATCTGTTTATCGTTAGTATGAAATATGTGTGCACCATATTTGTGTACATTAATACCATCAACATTTTCGCAGTAAACATTACCACCTACATGAGTTCTTTTGTCTATAACAAGACATTTTTTTCCTGCTTTAGTGGCTTCGTGTGCAAATACGCATCCAAATAATCCTGCTCCAACAATTAAATAATCATACTTTTGCATACTTTTATATTTTTAACAAAACTAGAATATTAATTTCCTTAAAAAAATTTTTCAGCCAATATGTATTACATTTCTAGAAATTATAAGTCGCTATTTAATGCCGCAGGAAAAGCAAAAACAGATTGTGAAATCACATTGCAAAATTTAGGATTTAAAAATTTAGGATTTAAACAATCATCTATCCCAAATTCGGCTATTGGAACAATAAAGAATTTTTTTGGAATTACAATAGCATTGTTAAGACTGCCATTTAAATCTATTATATGCACACAATATCCAAACAATAAATTTAGAAAACTAATACTATTTTTCGCAAAGTTAAAACGCTGTAAAATTATAACGATAGTTCATGACGTTAGAAGCTTAAAAGGAAGAACCAAAGATGTTGAAAAGGAATTATCCAAAATTGTATGCTCTGATGTTATTATTGTGCATAACGAATCAATGAAACAATGGTTTTTAGATCAAAACACTAAAATACCTATAGTAGTTTTAGGCATTTTCGATTATGTTTCAAAAGAAAAACCTACCCAAAATAAGGAAATAACTAAAAAAGAAATTTATAGTATTGCTTATGCTGGTGGTTTTGGAGAAGGGAAGAATGCTTACATTTTTGATTTTGATATTTTAGAACATAGCAAGTATAACTTAAAGCTTTATGGTATTGGTTTTGATGCGAGTAAGCGAAAAGTAAATGAAAAGGATTCAGTTATTCTTTACCAAGGGGCTTTCCCATCTGATCAAATTGCATATAAAATTGAAGCAGATTTTGGATTGGTTTGGGATGGTATTTCTACCGAGTCATGCAGTGGTGATTTAGGATTGTATTTAAAATATAATAATCCACATAAAACTTCACTATATCTATTGTGTGGACTTCCTGTTATAGTTTGGGATAAAGCTGCTATCGCTACTTTCATTGTTGAAAACAATCTAGGCGTTGCAGTTTCTAATCTTAAAGATTTAAACAGTATTTTAGAGAAATTATCTGAAGATGATTATAAAGTAATGAAGAACAATGTTTTAAAGGTGCAAGAGAAAGTAATGAAAGGGCAATTTGTTGAAGCGGCTGTAAAAAAAGCTTTAGAAGTTTTGGATAATTAATGGTTTAGAAAACCTTCTAGCTTGTCAATATATAAATTCGGCTTAAACTCATTATATAATACAGAAGCCTCTTTCTTATAATCTTTTTCAGGTTTTGTATATAACTCAGGTTTATAATCTTTTAAATGTACACTAACATTATTTTCATCTTCAAAAAGATTCCATGAGGCTTTGTCTATCCACGGAGAATATATTGCAAATGTTCTAATGTTTAGTGCTTTTGCCATATTTATAGCGCCGCCTTCATTTCCAATTAAAGCATTACAATAATGCGTTATGGCTAAAAATTCTCTTAAGCTTTTACCAAAAACATTAAATTTTATGAGTTCTTTGGTTTCAGCTCTGCATAAATTTAAAATGGCTTTAGCTTGTGTTTCTTGTTTTGGTATATAGTTAAATAGAATTTGTCCTTGAGTTTTTTTGACAATAGCATCAATAACTTTAGCCATATATGGAAATGGATAAGTTTTATTATCACCACTTCCCAAAACACTAATCATAAATAAGGGTTTGTTCAAGTTTACATTGTGCTTTTCTAAAAATAACTTACTATTTATAATTTCACTTTCAGATAAGTATATTTTTGGTTTAATAGAATTTACTTCAATGTCGAGTGGTTGTAATAATTGTAATCTATTAAAAATAGCTAAACCAGCTTTTTCGCTAGTACTTTGTTGCCTTTTTATATTATGATTGTAAAAAATGGTACTATAAGGTTTATGATAAGAAATTTTAGTTTTGGCATTGGAAAATACTGTTATTAAATTACTGGAAATCTTTGAATACACATCGATAACAATATCGTAATTACTTTTTTTAATTGCCTTTGCAAGCTTAAACAGGGCACGCTTGCTAGATTCTTCTTTTTTTGTAAAAAAAATACAATTATCAATAAAAGGATTATGTTCTACAACAGGAAAAGTATGCTCGTTTATTAAATAATCTAGTTGGGCGTTTCGGTATTTAGCCCGAAGTGCTTCAAACAGAATACTGCTTGTAAGCACATCACCAATCATTTTTTGTTGTATTACTAAAATTTTCATTCAAAAATCAAATTACAAATAAAAAACCCCAAATTCCAATTAAGCTATTGTAAAATAATGGAATTTAGGATTTAAAATGTATAAGCTAGAAGCTTTAAACAGCTACATCATGCTCACGAAGAGCATCATTAAGTGATGTTTTCTTGTTTGTGCTTTCTTTACGTTTACCAATAATTAAGGCACAAGGTACATTGTAACTTCCCGACGGGAATTCTTTTGCATAACTACCAGGAATAACAACAGAACGAGCAGGAACTCTACCTTTATATTCTATCGGTTCGTTTCCAGTAACATCAATTATTTTTGTACTCATAGTTAAAACAACACCAGCTCCTAAAACGGCTTCTGTCTCAACGCGAACACCTTCTACTACAATACAACGGCTTCCAATAAAGGCATTATCTTCTATAATTACGGGTGCTGCTTGTAAAGGCTCTAAAACACCACCTATGCCAACACCACCAGATAAATGTACATTTTTACCAATTTGTGCACAACTACCAACTGTAGCCCAAGTATCAACCATAGTACCCTCATCAACATAAGCTCCAATATTTACATAACTAGGCATTAATATTGTGCCACTAGAAATATAGGCACCATGTCGAGCTACAGCATTGGGTACAACCCGTATTCCTCTTTCAGCAAAATTTTTCTTTAAAGGAATTTTATCGTGATATTCAAAGATACCGGCTTCTAAAGTTTCCATCTTTTGAATTGGGAAGTATAAAACAACCGCTTTTTTTACCCACTCGTTTACTTGCCATCCACTTGCAATTGGCTCAGCTACCCGCAATTCACCTTTATCTAATAAATCTATAACTGTTCTAATTGCTGTAGTAGTAGCTTCTTCTTTTAAAAGAGCTCTATCATCCCAAGCATTCTCAATGGTTTGTTGTAATTCTGTCATTGGTATTTATATTTTGAGCAAATATAATGTCTATCATTTAAAAAAATGATAGAAATGTTCATTATGTGGGTTGAATATTTGATAAAAATTAAGCCCTTTTTAAGCAGAATTTTTAAAAAATTAAAGTCGGTTTTCACTTTTAAGGAATTGAATAAATCGATGAAATACACTTTTGATGTATTTCGACGGCAAAAAGAATCCGTTAAACTATTCATCGATGGAAATCCTACCGTTTTCTAATAATCGAAAATTCAATGTGTTACAACTAATTTATTGGGCTTAGCTTTAATGTGATTATATATTTGAACCATCAAACAATCCAAATCTGATGAAAACAAATATTTACATATTATTAATTTTACTACTTTCTTTTTCTTTTGCAAACGCACAAGATAACGTAGTAAAAGTTGAAACTGAAAATACTGTTTCTGTTTCTGATAATAATGAAGATGTAATTGTTACTGTTGATAGTGTAACTAATACTGTTAATAAAAAAGAAGCTAAAGCTGATAAGGTTGAGGTTAAAGAAAATGTAGCACGTACTAATAGTGATATCAGAATTTATTTAAACCGAGTAAGAAAGGTTGAAAATATTAAATGGTTATTCCCTAAAATGAATAAAGCTAAAGTAGCATAAAATAAAGTTCAAATATTAATAATTAAGGTTAAATTATTAAAGAAGGCTGTCTGTAAAGACGGTCTTTTTTGTTTTAATACACTATTTTTGTACAAAACAATTTATGGCACGTATTTTAGCAATAGATTTTGGGATGAAACGAACAGGAATAGCTGTAACAGATGAGTTACAAATTATTGCTTCTGGACTTACTACTGTTTATACTAAAGAGCTTATTCCGTTTTTAAAAGATTATACAAGTAAAGAAAAAGTAGAGCTTTTTTTAGTTGGAGAGCCTAAACAAATGGATAATACTGCATCTGAAAGTGAAATACTAATTAAACCATTTTTAATTAAACTTAGCGAACAATTTTCTAATATCCCTATAATAAGGGTTGATGAGCGTTTCACTTCTAAAATGGCTTTTCAAACAATGATTGATAGTGGCTTAAAAAAACAACAGCGTCAAAATAAAGCTCTCATTGATGAAATTAGCGCTACTCTCATACTTCAAAGTTATTTGTATTCCAAATAGTTTTTATAAAACACGTATTTTTAAGTATTAAGTATTTATTTTTGCACAAATTAATAATGTAACCACAATGATTTTACCAATTGTAGCCTATGGCGATACTGTTTTAAAGAAGGTAGGGAAAGATATTACCAAAGAATACCCAAATTTAGATAATCTTTTGGATAATATGTTCGAAACCATGTATAATGCTTTTGGAGTTGGGTTGGCTGCTCCACAAATAGGTTTACCTATACGTCTGTTTTTAGTAGATACAAGCCCGTTTGCTGATGACGAAACGCTTTCAAAAGAAGCGCAAAAGGCTTTAAAAGATTTTAAACGTGTTTTTATTAATGCAAAAATAATTAAAGAAGAAGGTGATGAATGGGCGTTTAATGAAGGGTGCCTAAGTATTCCAGACGTAAGGGAAGATGTATTTAGACAACCAAAAATAACTGTTGAGTATGTTGATGAGCATTTTGAAAAACATACAGAAGTTTTTGAAGGCTTAATAGCTAGAGTTATTCAGCATGAATATGATCATATTGAAGGGATATTATTTACTGATAAGTTATCGAGTTTAAAAAAGCGTTTAATAAAAGGAAAGTTAAATAATATTTCAAAAGGAAAAATTAATGTTGATTATAGAATGCGTTTTCCAGATCAAAAAAAGAAACGATAATAGTTGCACTATATAATTAAACAATTGATATTTGCCACTTTTAAAAAAATAATTTATGGGATTAGATAAAGTATTAGCCATTTCTGGAAAACCAGGGTTATATAAACTAATAGCACAAACTAGAGGAGGTTTTGTTGCAGAATCATTAATAGATAGCAAGCGTATATCTGTAAACATACAGCAAAATGTTAGTGTTTTAAGTGAAATTGCTATTTATACTCTAGCAGAAGAAATTCCTTTAAATCAAGTTCTTTCTAAAATTAAAGAAAAGGAAAATGGAGAACAAACGAGTGTAAAACCTAAAGATAGTAAAGATAAATTAGAAGAATATTTCTTTGATGTTTTACCAGATTATGATGAAGACAGAGTATATGCTAGCGATATTAAAAAGGTTTTGCAATGGTATAACTTATTGCAAAAACACAATATGTTAAATCTTCTAGACACAGAAAAGGATGAGGTGAAAACTCATGAAGAAGAAGAATAGCTTAAATTTTTCACTTAAATAACTAACCTCTATTTTTAGAGGTTTTTTTATGCCTTATTTGTAAGGAGTTGACATTAAAAACGACCTTAAAGGCACTAACAAAAACAATTTAAAAATGAAATCACTTTGGTTTTTTGACGACGTCAATCTTTTCAAAGTATTATGTCCTCATAAGTTTAAAGCCTATAAAGTCGATCACGATTTTGATGCATACAAAAAGAAGGATTATATATACTTTGAAGAAGACTCTGCAAATAAAGTATATCTTATAGAAAAGGGAAAAGTAAAAATTGGATATTACAGTGAAGAAGGTGATGAAGTAGTTAAAGCCATTTTAACTCGAGGAGAATTGTTTGGAGAAACTGCAATTTTAGGCGAATCTAAAAGAGAAGAATTTGCGCAATCTATTGATAATGCTACGAGTATTTGCCCTATAAGCGTTAATACTATGCATGATTTGATGAGAAATAACCAAACATTTAGTTTTAAAATTTATAAAGTTATTGGCTTTAAATTAAAGAAATTAGAACGTCGACTACAGCTGTTATTATTTAAAGATGCAAAAACACGACTTGTTGAGTTTTTAGATGAATTATGTGACGATTATGGTTATGATTGCCCAAAAACAGGAGACCATGTTATTAAACATCCTTACACGCAAAAAGATATAGCTTCTTTAATAGGTACATCTCGTCCTACATTAAACATTCTTTTAAATGAATTAAAAGAAGAAAAGGTTATAGAATTTAGTAGAAAAGAAATAAGAATTCATAAAAAAATTGCTTAATGTTAGGTGGCTAACATTTTATAAAATTATCACGCCATACTTTTGAAGTATAAATAATTTTAAAAAAATAGTGATGATTAAAAAAATGTTTTTTGCAATATTAGCAATAGGAATTTTTACTACTTCTTGTAGTAATGATGATGATGGACCAACAACTGCAGGTTTAACTTTAAACTTAACTGGTTTAGAAGAGTTAGGCAGCGATTATGTATACGAGGGTTGGATTATTGTAAATGGAGCCCCAGTTTCTACAGGAACTTTTACATCTGTTACTTTTCCTCAAATCTTTAATGTAGATGCAACTCAATTAGCAAATGCAACTAAGTTTGTACTTTCAATTGAACCAGCAGTAGATCCAAACCCAGAGCCAGCACCAACAAAAATTTTGGCAGGAGATTTTTCAGGTAGTTCAGCGGCTGTAGATTCTAATGGAATTGTAGCTGACTTTAGTGGCGCATCTGGTAAATATATTTTGGCTACTCCTACTGATACAGATGATACAAATGAAGCTAGCGGAGTTTGGTTTTTAGATAATACAAATGCACCACCACCAGTAGCTGGATTGACTTTACCATTGCTTCCAGATGGATGGAAATATGAGGGATGGGCAGTTATTGGAGGTACTCCAATTAGCACAGGAACGTTTACAAAGGTAGCAGCAACTGACGATGCGGCTCCATATAGTGGATTAGTAGCTTTGCCAGCTCCTAATGGAGCAGATGGTTTCTTTCCTGGAGAAGATTTTTTACAGGGAGCACCAGCAGGTACTACGTTTCCAACAGATTTAAAAGGAGCAACAATAGTAATATCTGTTGAACCTAGCCCAGATAATAGTGCAGCGCCATTTACACTAAAACCTTTAGCTCATGTAGTGCCAGGAAATGCAGCAAACCATACAGTAATTGATATGGGAGCAGGTCCAGTTGTTTCTTTATCAGGAACAGTATCTAGATAAAAGTATTTTAAAATACTTTGTTTTTGTTAGATTTGAAGCATAGTTTCGACTTAGAAACTATGCTTTTTTTAGTTTAATAATAATGAGAATGATTAAAAAAAGAACACCAAACATTGTAGCTGTAATGAACGAATTGGATCTTACAATCCTTATAAAGTAATAGTAAAAAGATGAAAATTAATAAACCTAAAAGAAGTAATATTATTTTTTTAATTGTATTGGCGCTTTTATTAATTCCGCAAACGCGAAAGCCTATACAAGTGTTTATACAAAAAGGATTAGCATTAATTAGCCCGTCTACAATAAACAAGAATGAACAACCTAGTTTAACTAATTATAATTGGAAATTAAAAGATAAGAAAGGAACAATCTATAATTTTGAAGAAACCAAAGAAAAAGTAGTATTAGTCAATTTTTGGGCTACTTGGTGCCCACCATGTATTGCAGAAATGCCAAATCTGCAAAAACTTTATGATGATTATAATAAAAAGATTGAATTTGTATTTGTTTCAGACGAAAGCTTTGAAACTATTTATTCGTTTTTAGAAAAAAACAATTATACCTTTAAAGTTTATAACGAAGTTTCAAAATCAGACTTTTTTATCGTAAAAGGTATTCCAAGAACATTTTTAATAGACAAGCAGGGTAAAGTAGTTATTGACAAAACTGGTGCAGCAAATTGGAATAGTGAATCTGTAAGGAATACTATTGATGATTTATTAAGATAGATTTTGGTTTTCTCTGACTAAAGTTTTAACAATAAATAGATTTAAAAGGATGAGCGAAAACGCATAAATTGTATCTTCAATAGGGATTGTAGAAAGTCTAATCCCTAAATTTTCAGCATTATTATACCAAACTACTTCATTTTCAATAAAACTCCCTGTTAATATACCATTTACAATAAAGAAAGGAATTAACATAACTAAAAATGTTAAGTAAAACTCGCTTAGCAATTTTGAATTTTTAATCAAAACCAGAAAAGTTATTATTGATGCTAATAAGAAGTTAATAAAAGTATACCATTTGTTGTAATTAAAAACAGAGATAATAAAAAAAGCAATAATTAATGAGTAAGATATTTTTTTTGTGACAGATTTCTGTAACTTCATGTTGGGGAAATAATGTAACAACGCAAAATGTGTAAAAACACATGCATAGGGTATACATATAAAAAACAGCCATTCTTCAATTGGAAGGTGAAATAATTTTATTCCTAAAAAGTAATCATTATTAAAACCCCAAATACCTTTAGCTGTAAAAATAATATCCCAGGGAATAAAAATTAACATAGATGTAATAATTCCAATAGTTAAGGCTTGCCAATATTTATAGAATTTTAATTTGGGATGAAAGCTAAAAAGAAAAGGAATAGATAGTGATCCTAAATTTAATAACAGATATAAATATTGCATCTGTTATTTTTTAAAATATTTAAAAGGAACAAATAACATCCCGAAGCATTCTCCATCTTCTTTGTCTATGTGCTTATGATGCATTTTATGTGCGCGACGTACACCTTTTGCGTACCAATTGTTAGCATTTCTAAAAAGTTTAAAGCGTTGATGAATGAAAATATCGTGTACTATAAAATAAGATAAACCATATGCAAATATGCCAATGCCAATAGGTAAACCTATCCAGAGACCATTATATTTCCAAAGTAAAAAAAAGGTAATGCTAACTATGGCATAAAAGATAAAAAAAGCATCATTTCGTTCAAACCAACTATCATGATCTTTTTTATGATGGTCTTTATGTAAGCTCCATAAAAAACCATGCATTATGTATTTATGTGTAAACCACGCCATAAATTCCATAAAACAATATGTGCTTAAAAAAACAAGTATCCAAAGTAGGGTTTGCATAACTTAAAATTACATTAAATTTAATTGATATTTTACATAACTACGCATTAAAAGCTCAACTTTTTTTGGATTTGAAACTCTAATGCGAGCATTTTTAATTTGTAAGGCTGGTGTCTTTTTTAGTTTTTTTAATAACTGTCTATAATATCTATACGCCATAAATACACCAAATTTGGCTTCAATAGGCAATTTTTTTATACCATTTAGTCCTTTTGCAAAATCTACTTCAATATCATCAATTATATTTTGTTTTGAGGCTTCGTCTAGGTTTGATAAATCTGTATTAGGGAAATATGTTCTATTTAAACCTTCAAAATCGGCTTTTAAATCTCTTAAAAAATTCACTTTTTGAAAAGCTGACCCTAAAGACATAGCGGTTTCTTTTAGTGTATTATATTTTTTACCGTCTCCCTTCACAAAAACTTTTAAGCACATAAGGCCTACAACATCTGCCGATCCGTATATGTATGCCTTGTATTCTTTTTCTGTTAGATATTTAGTTTTATGTAAATCCAACCTCATACTATTCATAAAAGCATCAACTAAATTTTTATCTATATTATATTTATGATATGTATATTGAAACGAATTTAATATAGGGTTTAAGCTAATCTTACTTTTTAAAGCATGCTCTAAATCTTCATTAAATTTATTAAAAAGCTCTTCTTTATTATAGTCATGGAAAGAATCCACAATTTCATCAGCAAAGCGTACAAAACCATATATATTATAAATATGACCTCTAATAGAACTATGAAGCATTTTTGTAGCTAAAGAAAAAGATGTGCTATAAGTTTTAGTTACAAGCTTACTAGAATTATAAGAAACAGTATCAAAAAAAGATTTCATTTATTTAAATTTTAAAATATTTAATTATTGTATTTAGTGATTAAACTAGCTACTAATTTCCCTGATATTAGAGATGGTGGTACTCCAGGACCAGGAACTGTTAATTGTCCAGTGAAAAACAAGTTTTTTACTTTCTTACTTTTTAACTTAGGCCTTAAAAAAGCAGTTTGTAATAGTGTATTAGCCATGCCATAAGCATTACCTTTATAAGAGTTATAATCATTGATAAAATCATTTATACAAAAGCTTTCTTTAAATATAATATCATTTTTTACATTTTGCGATGTTAAATTTTCAAATCGAGATATTATTTTTTCAAAATACATATCTCTTAGGTCTTGCGTATCTTCAAGATCAGGTGCTAGCGGAATTAAAAATATACCAGCCTCTTTTCCTTCTGGAGCGCTGCTCGAATCAGTTTTACTTGGAAAACTTGCATAAAAAAGCGGATTCTCTGGCCATTTGGGAGAATCGTATATTTCATGAGCGTGAGCTTCAAAATCTACATCAAAAAATAGAGTATGGTGGTTTACATTTTTTAGCTTTTTATTAAAACCAACATAGAATAGGAGTGAAGATGGTGCAAAAGTTTTTTTATCCCAATATTTTTCTGAATATTGCCTATAAGGCTTTTCTAAAAGAGTTTCTGTATGATGATAATCTGCTCCGCTAACTACTACATCAGAAAAATAGGTTTTACCATTAGAAATTACACCTTTTGTTTCCCCGTTCTCTACTATAATATTATCAATAGATGATTCAGTTTTGATGTTTACTCCAAGTTCTTTTGCTAGACTTTCCATAGCTAATATAACTTGGTACATACCTTTTTTAGGGTGAAAAGTGCCTAATCCAAAATCAGCATAATTCATAAAACTATAAAACGAAGGAGTATCGCTAGGCTTAGCGCCTAAAAATAATACAGGAAATTCTAAAATCTTTATTAACCTTTCATTTTTAAACTCTTTCCTAACGTCTCTTTTTATTGTACTAAAAAATTGATTTATTTTTTTTATTGTAGTTGGCGTAATAAGTTCAAAAGGAGAAACCCCAGGGTTATAAACTAAATCTTTTATAGCCACATCGTAATTGTCTTTGGCGTCTTTTATGAATTTATTTAGCTTTATAGAACTGCCAGGTTCCTCTTTTTCAAAAGCTTTTACTATTTTTTCTAATGTATCTTCAATAGTTATGTAATCATCTTTTCCATAATAAACACTATATGCAGGGTTTAGTTTTTCTAGAATATAATAATCTGAAGGTTTTCTTTTAAAATCAGAAAAAAATCGCTCAAAAACATCTGGCATCCAATACCATGTTGGTCCTATGTCAAAAACAAACCCATCTTTTTTTAATTGCCTTGCACGGCCTCCTATGGTTTTATTTTTTTCAAAAATAGTTACTTTATATCCAGCATTAGCTAAATAGCATGAGGCTGCTAGTGAAGAAAATCCAGAACCAATTATATTTATAGTTTTTTTCATTTGTTTAACAAATATAGTAAAATGATAAACAAAATGAAAAATTGTTTACAAATCTTTAACTAAGTTTTCAATAGAATTAAAAGTACTAACATTATTTGGAAGATTTGTTAAGTCTACAGTAGAAAGTCTGTGCCCTAAAATCATAAAATCTGCATTTCCGTTATTTAAAAGCGTTTTGCTAAACTTATCTATATAACTAAAAACGTTTTGCTCCTCTGGATATACTGTAAAATACGATATAAATGTAATATCGTCAAAAAAGTCAAGTAAGTCATTAAGACTTTCCATTGGCACGCTTTCTCCAAGAAAAATGGTATGATAGCCTTTACTTCTTAATTGGTAATTTATAAACAATAGACCTATATCATGAATTTCATTATCTGGTAAAAAAAGAATAAAAGTTTTCGACTTTGGTTTAGGTTCTAAACTTTGCAATCGTTCAATATTTAAAAGAATTTTTTGCTTTATATGAATTGATAAAAAATGCTCGTGAGCTGGCGTGATTGTATTAGTTTGCCACAATAGACCAATTTCATTTAGTAAAGGAAGGAAGACTGTATAAAATATTTCACTAAAGGTTTTATTTTCTAATAAGTTATTGTAGGTGTTATAAAAAAGGACTTGATCAAAATTTAGCATAGCCATTTTCAAAGCATTAATGGCATGATCTTCAACTTTTGCTCTTGATGCAATTTCCCTAACTTTAATAGGAATTTCTTCTTCTTTTAAGTTAGCAATTTTTGATACTTTGAGACCATTATTGTTTAAATATGAAATATTTAGAAGTTTTTGAAGACTTGTTAAACTGTAATTTCTAATATTGGTTTCGGATCTGTTTGGGCTAAGTAAATTATAGCGTTTTTCCCAAATTCTTATAGTGTGAGCCTTTATTCCAGTAAGGTTTTCCAAATCTTTTATACTGAAATTGACTTGAATATTGTTCATCGAAAATAAATTTACGTTAAACAAACATAAGAATAATTATTAATAAATCGTTAAAATAATACCGAAATAAAATAATTTTGTTTTAAAAAATAATGTTTTTTGAGGTAGTGGAGTGCGCACGAGAAGATTCGAACTTCCACATCCTAAACGGATACTGGCCCCTCAAGCCAGCGCGTCTACCAATTCCGCCACGTGCGCTTTTATTAAAAACTTATAGCTTGCAAATATATAATCTTAACAGGTATTTATTGTTAAAAATAGTGCTAATTTTTAATTAGTATTACGTTGTTGAAATATCAGAATTTAAATTATTTCTAGTTGCCTTGATAGTACTTACAGGAATACTGAGAATAACCTTTGTTCCCATAGGTTTTTCACCCTCAATTAAATCAATTGTTTTCATTGAAAGTTTTAACTCGTTAATGGTATTGGATATATCAAAACGCTCTTTCATGATTCTTGTGGCCATTGATTTATGCGTGACTACTTGATTTGCTTTTATTCTTGAAGCTTCCAATCTACCAATACCATTATCTGTAACAATACCTTTTAGGTAATTGCCCTCTAGCACCATATCTATCGTTAGTTTTTTCGCTCCAGATTTAGGCATAAGCCCATGAATTATGGCATTTTCAATGATGGGCTGGAAAAGCATACAGGGTATTCTAACACTATCTTTATCAATAGTGTCATCAATAGTTATGGAGCTTTTAAAATCATCTCCTATACGGATGCTTTCAAGAGCTAGATACGATTCAAGGTATCTTATTTCATCATCAAGCGAAATGGTATCAGAACTACCCATTTCAAGTGTCATGCGCAATAGTTTCGAAAACGTATTGATATACTTATTGGCTTCCAATTCACTATGTAAAAAAACATAGCTTTGAATGCTATTTATGACATTGAATATAAAGTGCGGATTCATTTGGGCCCGCAATGCTTTAGATTCCAGTAAGAATATTTTACTCTGAAAGCTTTCTTCTTTTCTAATCTTCTTTTTAATGCTTCTAATTCTTAATTGCACCAATCCAGATATAAGTCCAATTGCAATTAGTACCCACATAGTCTTAGCCCACTGCGTGAGCCACCATGGCGGGTTTATAGTAAAAGGATATTCCATAATAGGGCTCCAACTACCAGATTGGTTCACCGCTTTTACTTTAAGGGTATGATCACCGTAAGGGATGTTTCGGTAATCTGCCAAAGGCGTATTAGACAACTCACTCCATGCTTCATCCATACCTTCCACTTTATATTGGTATTGTATGTTTTGTGGGGCATTCCAGTTTATGGCCGAAAAATGAAATGTAAGGTGATTCATGGTGTGCGGAACTGATAGAAATTCCGGATAATTATTGAAAGCCCCCACAGGACTGGAATAATTAGCTAACTTATCATGGTGTTTTAAATTAGTAGTATAGCTGGTATCTTTGAGCCGTTTAAAGTCTATAAACTGTTGGTTAATATTTATATCCTTTAACATAACAGTAGGAATGTTTGCTTCCTTTTCTTCTTCTTGAAGGTTGTCAAGGTCCAATTTTGCTATATTCTTTACATTGGTCCACCATAAGGTGTTTTCATTATTAATGGTGGAAAATTTAATGTTCTCGACACTACCCGCAGCAAAACCATTTTTTTTTGAAAAACGGTTTACCCTATATTGGTGTTTGTTTTTAGAGCTTGGGGTTAATCGGTATGTTCCTTCCCTTGTACCCAGCCAAATATTTCCTTGATGATCACTTGTACTGTTGTATGCATAATGAAATATCAGACTTTCTACAGCTGTGTAAGAAATTAATTTATCTGGTCCTTCAAAATTACCTTCAGCATCAAATGTTAACTTAAACATGGTGTTTCTGGGAGTACTGATGACTAGATTGTCATCTTTATCAAATATGAGATCTTTTATTTCTATGTCTTGTATTTCTTCTATGGTATTGAGCCAATGTAGTTGATCATTATCAAGCATTAGTAACCCTTGGTCACCTCCCATCCAAATTCTGCCCCATTTATCCTTTTTACATGAAAAAACACGCATATTCCTATAAACCCCTAGTTTTTCATATAGATTGTATGACCAAAATCTACCATCTTTAATTCTATACAATTGACCAAAAGTATTTGCAAGGAGACCATCTTCCCCGTAATCAATCATGTTCTGGAAACCATAAGTATTGATAGAATGATCACTTAGTTCAAAAAATTCTAGCCCGTCTTTATGGTATTTATAGATACCTTTTCTCCCCCCAATCCAGAGTTCTCCATCGGTACCTTTTGTTATACGGCTTATTACATCATCTGCTTCTAAGTGATGAACATTAAATTGAGTTCCATCATATTTCATGATTTTTTTATGGAAAGCCATCCATAGATTATCCTGATTATCTTCTGCCATAAAAATTTCAGGAGCTATTGATGTGGGATCATAAAAGACATCTTTATCAAAGGGTATAAATTTGAAAGAGTTTAATTTTAGTTTATACAATCCCTTACCATTACTCATCCATACATGATCGTTAACACTGGCGGCAATGGGTTCTACCCATTTTGGGTCTTTAACCGAATCGAACCATATAAAGCTTGAGCCTTGTATGACAAATGCACCTTTTACGAAAGTATTTCCCCAAAGTCTGTTTTTAGAATCTACGGTAAGATCTTTTAAGGTTTCATATGACCTATTGGCCAGAATTACTTGCGTCAGCGTATTTGAATCAATATTATACTTGAATATTTTAGTGTATTTCGTTATCCAGAGGTTGTTGTTACGATCTAAAACAAGGTCTCGTGTGTAATCGCTCGTAGTTTCTTTTATGGGAACTAGATTGGTAAGTTTGTTTTTATTTAACAAAACGGTGCAGTTCCTTCCAGATCCAAGCCAAACATCGCCCGATTTGGCGATACTAATATTCGTGATCATCTCTGAACATAATCCATGAGATGACGTGTATTGCTCAATCTTTTCTTGATTTGAGTCATTATTTGATGACATTTTAAGCAAACCATGCTTTAACGTTCCAATCCAAATGTTTTTTTGTGGATCTGCTTTAATGTCCATAATAACATCATTAAAAAGACCTTGGTTATAATACCTAAACGTATAGCCATCAAAACGTATCATGCCTTCCCTGGTGCCCATCCATATGGTATCATCTTCGTCTATAAATAAATTTTTAACATACAATGGAATAGTACAGCCTTCTTCTTTTCCGTATTCCCATGCATAAACCCCATCGTATTTAATAAGGGTGCCTTTTGGGGTGGTCATCCAAACAGCTCCCTTAGAGTCTTCACAAATAGATCTTACGTAGGTATCTGGCAGTCCTTGTTCAAATGTTAGGTATTGGAGGTCGTATCTCTTCTCATCTATCATTGTAACAAATGATGTTGTATTCCTAAGCTTAGGTTGTTTGGCTATGACTTCCTTGTAGGTAACTATGGAGTCGGTTATATTCTCTATATCAACATCTTTATATACGGCATAGGTGTACAGATTTGGAGTGCCATTTTTTCCAATTTCAGTACGAATGAATTTTGTGGTATCGAGTACGGTGGCATTACTGAATTTTAACGACTCTGGAGTGTGTGGGTCTTTAAAAGTGGATTGAACCTTAAAAGGGATTTGTTTTGGCGTTAATTTTACATTTTCTACCGAATCTAGATGAAAGGGAATAACGGTAGGTGTTGGTACATCTATAAAGCTGGTAGGTTTTAGAATATTGACTTCTGGGGTATCTGTGCTATTGGTTAAACGGTCATTTTTTTGGTTGCAGCCTGAAATTAGTAGAAGTATAACTATGGTTGATACATAGAGTTTTAAACGATAACGCACTTTACTTAGGTACGTTAACTTATTAAGTTTTTGCTTCATGGAGGACTGATTTCTTAGTAAAAATCTAAATTGGGAGAGTCTTACACTTTACAAAATAAGAAAAAAAGTGTAGTTTATTTAAAAACAAAAAAAAGTCTAACTATTATAGTTAGACTTTTTTTTGTTTTGTGACCGGGCTGGGGCTCGAACCCAGGACCCTCTCCTTAAAAGGGAGATGCTCTACCAACTGAGCTACCAGGTCATTATTTCAATACTGCAAACAGTATTACTGTTAGCGGGTGCAAATATAAAATGTTTAATTAATAAAACAATACTTTTTTTAAAGAAATTTTTGTTTTTTTGCATGACTTAATCGTATGTTTTTAATAATCAATTTATAGCGTAAAAATGATCATAGTTTTAATTGGATATATGGCTTCTGGAAAGACATCTTTAGGGAAGAAATTAGCTGAAAAATTAAATTATAGTTTTATTGATTTAGATGATTTTATTGAAGATAAAGAAAACCTATCAGTAAGCGATGTGTTTAAAATTAAAGGTGAAATTTATTTTAGAAAGCAAGAATCTCACTATTTAAAACAATTAGTACAAGCTAAAAACAACATAATATTATCTGTAGGAGGAGGCACTCCTTGTTACAGTGGTAATATGGATGTTATCTTAAATGCTGAAAATGTTAAGAGTATATATTTAAAAGCTTCTTTATCAACTTTAGTGAATAAGCTGATGAAAAAGAAAGCAAAACGCCCTTTAATTGCTCATATTGAAACTAAAGAGGAAATGACTGAGTTTATTGGTAAGCATTTATTTGAGCGCGTACAGTTTTATAATCAAGCTGAAACTCATGTAACAATAGATAATAAAACAAAAGATGATGTTATTGAAGACATCATTTTGGAGCTATTCTAAAACCGCTTCAAAATTTCCCCCTTCTAAAACTACATTAACATGTTCATGTAAAGAGGTTGATAAAGAAATACCTTTAAAATCTGCTTTGACAGGATATTTTTTATGATTTCTATTAACTAATACGGCCGTTTTAAACTGTTTTAAGGGAACGTTTAAAAAATGTTTTACTCCATAGATTAAGGTAGTACCAGAATTTAAAACATCATCTATTAAAACCAAAGATTTGTTTTTGTAATCATTTTGATTAATTGATGTTTTAATTTCTGAAGACGGATTTTTTTTGTCTATACTAACTTTACAAAGTACAGGATTAATATCAGATATTTTACTAAGTGCAGTTTTTAATTTTTTTGCAAGGATATAACCATTACTATCAATTCCTGCTAAAATAACTTCAGTCTCATATACATTACTTTCATAAATCTGAAATGCAATACGTCTAATTTTATGATTGATTTCTGTATGATTTAAAATAACATTATTAGTGGCTGTCATATTCAGTTGTTAGTTAAAGTTTTAAAATTACTCATTTTTATCAGTAAAATCATCAATATCTCTTCTATCTTTTTTTGTAGGTCTTCCAACACCTTTTTTTCTGTAATAATCTTTTGCATATTTTAAAAGCTCTTGAGCTTCAAACTGTTCTTTTGGTGTTATATCCGTTCTATAAAGATCAACTAATTTTGCTCCAAGCCTACTTTCTGGAATATCATTAACCTTTAGCTTATAATTAATTTGATTTTTCCTTAATTCAATAATATCTTGTGCAAATACTACTCTGCTAGGCTTAACAACATCATTATTTACTTTAACTTGACCTTTTTTACAAGCAGTAGTAGCTATCGATCGGGTTTTATAATACCTAACACACCATAAATACTTGTCTATACGCATACAATTATTCTAAAAACTACGTTAATGTTCTTGTGCAAAACTATATTAAAATTGTATCTTGCGCCTCAAAAATAATCAATAATGAGAAAAGGAAAAATAGCTTTATCTATTTTATGTTTAGCAGTTGGGTTTTTATCATGTAATAAAGATGACGGAGGAGATAATATCACCCAAATTGAATTAGAAGATAGAACAGAGCAACAAGCTAAAGATAAAGATTCTTTAGTTAAATATTTAAACGGACATTATTATAATGCTAGTGTATTTGTAAATAATCCTGATCCTAGCATTAAAGATTTGATAATTAGTGAACTTCCTTCAGATGGTGTTGTGCCAGATCCAGACAATAATAAATTGTTAATGGATGCTGTTGATTTAAAAACAGTAGTTTTTTCTGAAACAAATTATGAATTTTATGTGTTAGATTTAAATCCACTTGCTGGAGGAGATTCTCCCAAGTTTTCAGATCAAATTCGTGTGAGTTATGAAGGTTTTACACTAGATAATGAGGTATTTGATAGTGCTGTGACACCTGTAGATTTTGATTTAGTATCACTGGTTCCTGGTTGGAGAAAAGTAATGCCATTTTTTAATGGAGCAGAATCGTTTACTAGCGAAAACGATGGAACTGTTAACTATATGAATCATGGAGTAGGAGTGATGTTTTTGCCTTCTGGGTTAGCTTATTTTAATAATGCAACAGGAGGAATCCCTTCATATGCATCAATTGCTTTTAAGTTTGATTTATTTCAAATAGACCTGGCTGATCATGATAATGATGGAGTCCCATCATATATGGAAGATTTAACTGGAGATGGTGAGTTTACTTTTAATGTTGATGATGCTGTAGCAGATGATGATACTGATGGTGATAATATCCCTGATTATGTTGATTTAGATGATGATGGAGATGGTGTACCAACACTTGACGAACTAGAACCTAATACATATACTGTTAATACAAATCTGGGAGAACAAGAGCCAGTACTTGGAGTTAAAGAATTTGAAATTGATAGATCGGAAAACGGTGGAATTATTACTATAAAAACGGTTACAATTAAAGATTCTAATAACGATGGTGTTGATGATTACCTTGATGAAAATATTAAAATAAATTATAACGAATAGAAATAACTTTATTTAAAACAAAAAACCTCGCAAATTGCGAGGTTTTTTGTTTTAAAAGCAAAGCTTCAATTTTTACAGAATAAGTGATAAACTTAAAATTAACTGATCTGGGCGCGTATCTAATCTACTTGTACCAACATTGTTGTTCTCCAAAAATTTAGCTTCATTGTTGCTAAAACCTCTTTCGTATCTTACATCTATACCCAGTTTGTTTAAGTTAAGTCCTATACCAAAGTTAAGCCCTACAGATAAATCATTATCTATATCGTTAATAGAAACACCATCAAATTCAGAGTCGATAATATACTGGAATGATGGTCCACCAAAAACACTAATAGGTCCTAAAACTTTTAAACCAACTAGTAATGGCGCATCTACTTTTTGCATTTTAAAACTATCACTAGTATAATCACTTTTTGTACTTGTGTAAACTAACTCTGGTTTAAAATAAACTTGTTTTCCAAATTTACCAAAAACACCAAAGTGATAACCAATGTTTCTATCAGGATTTTCGGCATTGTTGCTTACAGATTCAAAATAATTGCCATTGGCATTATAGTTTAAACCTGCTTTAAAACCAAAGCCACTTGCTGATTGGGCATAAGTGACTGTAGATATTGACACTAAAAATAATAAGGTAATAAAAAATGAATTTTTCATAATTGTTCGTTTTTTGTGATTTGGATGTATAATATCAAAAACGTTGCCAAACGTTAATTATTTCTTAACTAAAAAATTATTTAAAATAAAAAAGGTCCTTTTAATTTAATAAAAGAACCTTTTTCTGTATTAATGTATCGATTATTTTCTTTTAATCGCAGCTTGTACTTTTTCAACAATTGATGCACTATTTAAACCATATTTTTCCATAAGTTGAGCAGGTGTACCTGATTCTCCAAAAGTATCATTAGTGGCAACAAACTCTTGTGGAGTTGGTCTGTGTAACGCTAATGTTCTTGAAACACTTTCTCCTAAACCTCCCAAAAAGTTATGCTCTTCAGCAGTTACTATACAACCCGTTTTTGATACTGAATCTAAAATTGCCTTTTCATCTAAAGGTTTGATAGTATGGATATTTATCACTTCAGCAGAAATTCCCTGTTCATACAGAGCTTTAGATGCTTCTAAAGCTTCCCATACTAAATGCCCTGTAGCTACTATAGTTACATCTGTACCTTCAGTAAGTTTTATCGCTTTTCCAATTTCAAATTTTTGATCCTCGGGTGTAAAAATAGGAACAGCTGGTCTTCCAAAACGTAAATATACTGGTCCGTTGTGTTCAGCTATGGCAATAGTTGCAGCTTTAGTCTGATTGTAATCACAAGTGTTAATTACAGTCATCCCTGGAAGCATTTTCATCAATCCAATGTCTTCAAGAATTTGATGTGTTGCACCATCTTCACCCAAAGTTAAACCAGCATGCGATGCGCAAATTTTTACATTTTTACCTGAATAAGCGATTGATTGACGTATTTGATCATAAACACGACCTGTAGAAAAGTTTGCAAAGGTTCCTGTAAAAGGTATTTTTCCACCTATAGTTAAACCAGCTGCAATACCCATCATGTTAGCTTCGGCAATACCAATTTGAAAGAAGCGTTCTGGGTTTTCTTTAATGAATTGATCCATTTTTAAAGACCCGATTAAATCAGCACAAAGTGCTACAACATTTGGGTTGGTTCTACCAAGCTCGGTTAATCCAGCACCAAAACCGCTTCGTGTATCTTTTTTTTCTGTGTATGTATATGTTTTCATTTTTTCTTTTGATTGATGGTTAATAATCTCCTAAAGTTTCTGGGTTTTGTGCTAGTCCAATTGCCAATTGTTCATCGTTAGGAGCTTTACCATGCCACGCATGAGTGTGCATCATAAAATCAATACCATTACCCATCATTGTTGTTAGTAAAACACATACAGGTTTCCCTTTTCCAGTTTCAGCCTTTGCTTCAGCCATTCCCTTTAAAACAGCTTCTATGTTATTTCCTTCTTCAATTTCAATTACTGTCCAACCAAAGGCCTCAAATTTAGCTTTAATGCTTCCCATTGGCAAAACATCGTCAGTAGCACCATCAATTTGCTTTCCGTTTAAATCAATAGTAGCAATTAGGTTATCAACGTTCTTTGCAGATGCATACATAATAGCTTCCCAATTCTGTCCTTCTTGTAATTCGCCATCACCATGTAAAGAATATACTAAATGAGTATCGCCATTTAGTTTTTTAGCTTCAGCAGCTCCTAAAGCAACACTCATACCTTGACCTAAAGATCCAGAAGCTATGCGAATACCTTCTAATCCTTCATGGGTAGTAGGATGCCCTTGTAAACGCGAATTAATTAATCGAAACGTATTTAATTCATCTACTGAAAAATAACCGGTTCGAGCTAACACACTATAGTAAACTGGTGAGATATGCCCGTTAGATAAAAAGAAAAGGTCTTCACCTATGCCATCCATGTCAAAATGATCTTTTCTATCCATAATTTCACTATAAAGTGCTACAAAAAATTCAGCACATCCTAATGAACCTCCTGGATGACCAGAATTTACCTTATGTACCATTCGCAAAATATCTCTACGAACTTGTGTTGTTAAATCTTCTAATTGTTGTGTGTTTGGCATGTTTAAATTATTAGTTTTTTTGCGCGGTAAAAATAATCTTTTAAATAGCCTTAGCAAAATTGAAATGATGCATTTATTAACGAAACATGATGATTTGCTAACAATTGAAAAATTTATTTTAAAATTCACTATAAATAACATTTTTACTCTTCGGAAATGGTGCTTTATAGGTGTAAAATTTATTAAATGTTTAAGAGTTGAAGCCGTTTTGTTAATTATCTTTGCCGACGACAGATTTTTGATTATGACATTTGAATTAAAAGCCAAAGACTCGCAAAGTAAAGCTAGAGCAGGAGAAGTTACAACAGATCATGGTGTTATTGAAACACCTATTTTTATGCCAGTTGGTACTGTAGCTACTGTAAAAGGCGTGCACCAACGCGAGTTGAAAGAGGAAATTAACCCAGATATAATTCTTGGTAATACCTACCATTTGTATTTACGTCCCCAAACCCATATTCTTGAAAAAGCAGGTGGATTACACAAGTTTATGAATTGGGATAGAAGTATTTTAACCGATTCGGGTGGTTATCAAGTATACTCTTTATCTGCTAATAGAAAAATTAAGGAAGAAGGCGTAAAGTTTAAAAGTCATATTGACGGGAGTTATCATACATTCACACCAGAAAATGTAATGGAAATTCAACGTACCATAGGCGCTGACATTATTATGGCTTTTGATGAATGTACACCATATCCTTGCGATTACAATTATGCAAAACGATCTATGCATATGACACATCGTTGGTTAGACCGTTGTATTAATCATTTAGAAAAGACGCCTTTAAAATACGATTATAGCCAAGCATTTTTTCCTATTGTTCAAGGTAGTACATATAAAGATTTACGTATGCAATCGGCTGAGTATATTGCTAATTCTGGTGCTGTAGGTAATGCTATTGGAGGATTATCTGTTGGAGAACCAGCAGAAGAAATGTATGCAATGACTGATGTGGTTTGTAGCATTTTGCCTGAAGACAAGCCAAGGTATTTAATGGGGGTTGGTACACCAATCAATATTTTAGAAAATATAGCGTTAGGTGTAGACATGTTTGATTGTGTTATGCCTACACGTAATGCAAGAAATGGGATGTTGTTTACGGCGCATGGTACCATAAATATTAAAAATTTAAAATGGGCTGACGATTTTTCTCCAATAGATGAAATGGGAATTACATTTGTAGATACAGAATATAGCAAAGCATATTTAAGACATTTATTTACTGTTAATGAGTTGTTAGGGAAGCAAATAGCTACAATTCATAATTTAGGGTTTTATTTATGGTTGGTTCGAGAAGCAAGAAAACATATATTAGCAGGAGATTTTGGAATTTGGAAAGATAAAATGGTAAAACAAATGAATAACCGCTTATAATATAAATGAAAATATTAGATTGGTACATACTGAAGCGTTATTTGGTTACATTTTTTATGTTGTTATTATTGTTTATTCCAATTATGATAACAGTGCATTTAGCTGAAAAAATTGGAAAGATTCTAGAAAACGAAGTGCCTTTTAATGCAGTAATGGTGTACTTATTAGATTTTACAATCTATTTTACTTATTTATTATTTCCGCTATTTTTATTTATATCAGTAATTTGGTTTACTTCTAAACTGGCTAACAACACTGAGATTGTTGCGTTTTTAAGCTCTGGTGTATCTTTTACAAGGTTTTTAAAACCATAT
The DNA here is from genome assembly GCF_002741945.1 of Gaetbulibacter sp. 4G1. Classification (GTDB taxonomy): domain Bacteria; phylum Bacteroidota; class Bacteroidia; order Flavobacteriales; family Flavobacteriaceae; genus Wocania_A; species Wocania_A spongiicola. The sequence goes on along the minus strand of NZ_MDVN01000006.1, from coordinate 15,104 downwards.
TTAATTGGAGCAACTGCGATTGCGATTTTTTCATTGGTTCTAGGTTTGTATTTGACACCAAAAGCCAGTCAAGGTTTTAACGATTTTAAATATAAATATTTAAATAGAGGTAGACCGGTAGCAGAAAATACAAATGTTTTTAGACAGATAAATGATAACGACTTTATTTATGTAAGTAGCTTCAATCTTAAAAACAAAACAGGTAGTAATTTTACTTTAGAGCATATTGAAGAAAATAAACTAACGCACAAAATAAATGCAACTAGTATTAAGTATGTAGAAAAAGACTCAACTTACCAATTAAGAAATTATGTAAAACGCACTATTGGTGAATTTGATGATATTATTGAAAGAGCTCCAATAAAAGATACATTATTTGCTTTTGATATTGAAGATTTAACACCTGTTATTTACATAGCAGAAACTCTGCCTTACAAAGAGTTAAGAGATTTTATTGATAAAGAAGAAAAGCGAGGTTCATCAAATATAGGGCGTTATCAGCTAGTACTTTATAGAAAATGGAGCTTACCAGTTTCAGTATTTATTTTAACTATTATTGCTGTTGCAGTATCGTCAATAAAAAGGCGTGGCGGTATGGGAGTTAATTTAGCCGTAGGTATATGTATAGCAATGGTTTTTGTGTTTTTTGATAAAATTTTTGGGGTTATGGCAGAACAGTCAGACTTTTCACCCTTAGTTGCTGTATGGTTTCCTAATATCATTTTTGGTATTTTAGCAGCATATCTTTTACGTAATGCCAAACGCTAAACTCCAAAATTATTTTCATCTTCATTTTTTAGTTTTTATTGCAGGTTTTACCGGTGTATTAGGCGAATTAATTACTATAAGTGCAATTCCTCTAGTTTGGTTTAGAATGGTAATGGCTTCCATTTTAATGTTAGTTTATATTAAAATAGCAAAGGTTAAATTAAGAGTTTCTATAAAATCAATTGTCAAATTTTCGTTTGCAGGAATCATAATTGCCTTGCATTGGATTACGTTTTTTGGAGCTATTGACGAGTCAAACATTTCAATTACGCTAGCTATGTTTTCAACAGGTGCTTTTTTTGCATCTTTCATAGAGCCTATTATATATAGAAGAGCAGTTGTTTGGTACGAAATTCTATTCGGAATTATAGTAATAATAGGCGTTTTTGTAATCACTCAAAGTGAAATTAAATATTTAAATGGTATAATTTTAGGGATAACATCTGCGTTTCTTTCATCATTATTTGCAGTACTAAATGGCGATTTTTTAAAACAACATACAGCTACAGTTATTTCATTCTATGAATTTATTAGTGGAGTAATATTTATATCTATTTATATACAACTATTTGGTAGTGGATTTTCTGTTGATTTTTTTAATCTTATACCTTCAGATTTTGGTTACCTTTTTATTTTGGCTTCAATTTGTACTGCTTATGCTTTTATCGCATCAGTTTATGTCATGAAACTTATTAGCCCATATACAGTAATTTTAACCTATAACTTGGAACCTATTTACGGTATTTTATTGGCGATATTAGTTTTTCCTGAGAAAGAGAAAATGACACCAGAATTTTATTATGGTGCAATTATTATTATAGCAACAGTAATGTTGAATGCTATTTTAAAAAATATTAGAACATTAAAAAGCAAACAGACAGATTGATTTATTAAGAATTAATTTTATTTCGTTTTGTTTCTAATTTTAAAACAAAATAAAATATGTAATTTTGTACGCTAACTAAAATGAAACTAAAATTCTTATGGAGTACTTAGAATTTGAACTACCAATAAAAGATCTAGAAGATCAGTTACAAAAATGTAAAGTAATTGGAGAAGAAAGTGAAGTTGATGTAACCGAAACTTGTGCGCAAATAGAAAAGAAACTAAAAGCTACCCAAAAAGACATTTATAAAAATATTACGCCTTGGCAACGCGTGCAGTTATCACGTCACCCTAATAGGCCGTACACCTTAGATTATATAAATGCCATTTGTGGAAATACATTTTTAGAGCTTCATGGAGATAGAAGCTTTAAAGATGATAAAGCCATGATAGGAGGTTTAGGTAAAATAGGAAACCAAAGCTTTATGTTTATTGGCCAGCAGAAAGGATTCAATACAAAAACACGCCAATACCGTAATTTTGGAATGGCAAACCCAGAAGGATATCGTAAAGCATTACGCTTAATGAAATCTGCTGAAAAATTTGGAATTCCAGTGGTAACGCTTTTAGATACTCCTGGAGCTTATCCAGGGTTAGAAGCTGAAGAACGCGGGCAAGGGGAAGCTATTGCTAGAAATATTTTAGAAATGACTCGTTTAAAAGTTCCAATTATAACTATTGTTGTTGGAGAAGGAGCTTCTGGTGGAGCATTAGGTATAGGAGTTGGAGATAAGGTGCTTATGTTAGAAAACACATGGTATTCAGTAATATCTCCAGAATCATGCTCTTCTATTCTTTGGCGCAGTTGGGAACATAAAGAAACTGCTGCTGAGGCATTAAAGCTTACTGCATCAGATATGAAAAAATTAAAGATTGTTGACGAAATTATTAAGGAACCACTAGGTGGAGCTCATAGAGATAGAGAGAAAACTTTTACTTCGGTTAGTACCGCTATTTTAAAAACTTTTGAAGCACTTAAAAACTTATCACCAAAAGATTTGGTATCTCAGCGTATGGATAAATATGCTCAGATGGGAGTTTATAAAGGATAACCCTTTAAAAATCATAGCATAGTAAAATCTGGAGTTCATTACTTCAGATTTTTTTTATGGTTATTGACAATATTTGTAAGTTATTAACAGTTAAATTGTTAACGACAGGTTAACAATACAGATTCAATTTATTTAATAAAACACAAGCAATTTAATTACTTTCGTAGTTATGAAACAACCTAACCAAATTCAAGGATATAAAGTAGATAAAAGTACTATAATTAGTCTTGAAAAAGGAAAAATACCACCTCAAGCACTTGATTTAGAGGAGGTTGTATTGGGGGCAATGATGATTGATAAAAAAGGAGTTGATGAGGTTATAGATATTTTAAGCTCTGAAGCATTTTATAAAGAAGCACATCAACATATTTTTGAAGCTATTTTTCAGTTATTCGAAAACAGTGAACCAGTTGACTTATTAACCGTTTCAACGCAATTAAAGAAAAACTCAAAGCTTGAGTTATCTGGAGGTGATTTTTATTTGATTTCGTTAACTCAAAAAGTATCATCTTCTGCACATATTGAGTTTCATGCCCGTATTATTTTACAAAAATTTATTCAGCGTAGTTTAATAAAAATTTCTAGCGAAATTATTGAAGAATCTTACGATGAAACCAAAGATGTTTTTGATTTATTAGATAAAGCCGAAGCTAAATTGTACGAAGTTACCCAAGGTAATATTAAAAAGTCAAGTGAAACGGCACAAGATTTAGTTATTCAAGCTAAAAAGAAAATAGAAGAAATTTCTAATAAGGAAGGACTTAGTGGAATCCCGACTGGTTTTAATAAGCTTGATAAGTTAACATCGGGTTGGCAACCATCCGATTTAATTATTGTTGCAGCACGTCCAGGTATGGGTAAAACGGCTTTAACATTATCTATGGCAAGAAATATTGCCGTAGATCAAAATATTCCAGTAGCTTTTTTCTCTTTAGAGATGGCATCGGTGCAGTTAATTACTCGTTTAATTTCTAGTGAAACAGGCTTATCTTCTGAAAAGTTACGTACAGGTAAACTTGAAAAGCATGAATGGGAACAGCTTAATGTGAAAGTTAAGGGGTTAGAAAAAGCGCCATTGTTTATTGATGATACACCATCACTATCTATTTTCGATTTACGGGCCAAAGCAAGGCGATTATCATCACAACATGGTATAAAACTTATCATGATTGATTATTTGCAGCTGATGACAGGAGGAAGTAGCCATGGAGGTAATAGAGAACAAGAAATATCAATGATTTCTCGAAACCTTAAAGCTTTGGCAAAAGAGTTGAATGTTCCTGTAATAGCTTTATCGCAACTATCGCGTGCCGTTGAGACCCGTGGAGGCAGTAAACGTCCGTTATTATCAGATTTGCGTGAATCTGGTGCGATTGAGCAAGATGCAGATATTGTAAGTTTCATTTATCGTCCAGAATATTATAAAATTGATGAATGGGATGATGATGAGCGCTCACCAACAGAAGGACAGGCAGAGTTTATTATTGCAAAACATCGTAATGGTGGTTTAGAAAATATTCGTTTAAAGTTTGTTGGGCATTTAGGTAAGTTCGATAATTTAGATGATTTTGATTCGCCTTTCGAGTTTCATTCTAAAATGAATGCCGCTGCAAACGACGACACATTTAAAGCTGATAACTATAAAGCTAGCCCTGACCAGGCTTTTGGAAGTTCTTTTAATGATGATGAAGAAAACGATGTTCCGTTTTAAGAACTAATCTTCTGTTAAATCGTTTTTTAAGGAAAAATTTTTAAGTATCTTTCGGTGTAAATAATAGAGTTTATTTAGCCTCATATTGAAAAAGATATTTATCACATTACTATTTATATTTTTAGGATTAAAAACCTATGCGTCCTACATCCTTATCCCTATGGATGCAGAGAGCCAAAAAAACCATTTAAAAGCTTATGGTATAACCTACTGGACTCTTGACAAACAGTTAAAAGTTAAATGGCTACTTAACTATCGTGGCGGTTCATTTTTATTGCCTGATACAGAAGAGATTCAACGAGAATGTCAAATACGAGGTGTTTCTTTTGAAGTTATTTCCAATTCTAAAGCTGAAAGTATATTAGAAGACATAAGTAGTCCAAGTCGAAATATGGAAGCTGTAGTTTTGGAAAAAGCTCCAAAAATTGCAGTTTATACACCTTACGGAAAACAACCTTGGGACGATGCTGTTACTATGGTGCTTAGCTATGCTGAGATTCCTTATGAGACAGTTTATGATGAAGAAGTTTTAAACGATGGTTTGTTACTTTTTGATTGGTTGCATTTACATCACGAAGATTTCACAGGACAGTTTGGTAAATTTTATGGAGCTTATAGAGCAGCAAACTGGTATATTAAAGAAAAAAAAGATGCAGAAGCTTTAGCCATTAAACTGGGTTATGCCAAAGTTTCTGAAGAAAAACTAGATGTAGCTCTCAAAATTAGGAACTATGTAGTTGGAGGAGGTTTTATGTTTGCCATGTGTAGTGCAACTGATAGTTTTGATATAGCATTATCTGCAGAAGGGATAGATATTTGTGAGCCTATGTTTGATGGGGATGGGAGTACACCAGGGTATCAAAACAAAATAGATTATAATAAAACTTTTGCTTTTACAAATTATACTTTGGAAAGAAGCCCAACTATTTATGAGTTTTCTTCTATCGATATGACTAGAAAACGAATGATACCAAAAACGGTAGATTATTTCTCGCTTATGGAGTTTTCTGCTAAATGGGACCCAATTCCAACTATGTTATGCCAAAATCATACAGCTTTAGTAAAAGGCTTTATGGGGCAAACAACTTCATTTACAAGAGACGAAATAAAGTCTAATGTATTGGTGATGGGAGAAAATAAATCAAATGGGGAAGCTAAATATATTCATGGAATTAAAGGAAAAGGATTTTTTACTTTTTATGGTGGGCATGATCCTGAAGATTACCAGCATAGAGTTGGAGATGCAAAAACCGAATTAGATTTGCATCCAACATCACCTGGTTATCGGCTTATTTTAAATAATGTGTTGTTTCCAGCAGCCAGAAAGAAAAAACAGAAAACGTAATTACTTTGTACAGCACCTTTTTAGAAGTAAAATTTAATTTTTGTAAATTACTACTTGAATCTAAAATTTAATTTATGGCTTCTAAAAAGAAAATACTTAAGAAAATTCAAATAGTAATAACCAATCATTTTGATACTCCTGAAGATGCTTTTAATTTTTTTGATAAAAGCGGAAATGGAAAGCTTTCAAAAAAAGAAATTGTTAAGCTATTAAAAGAAGCTGAAATAAGTGGTTTTATTAGAGGTATAGTGTCCTCTAAACTTATTGAAGGATATGATAAAGATGATGACGGTTATATAAACTGGAAAGAATTTAAAGCTGCAGTTGATGAGATAAACAAAGGTTAATCTACTGCAACTGCTTCAACTTGATATGTATAAATAAAACCATCTGTTCCACTACCTGTAGACTTTAAATTTTGATTTATGGTTAATATATTTTGAGAAATTTCAAAACTCCCATATTCATTACCTTCTATTGAAAGATACGTATTGCCATCTATATCTGCAACAGTGTACCCATAAGATCCAGAATCTAAACCATCTTCAATAGTATCATCAGTATTTTTATTATCTACAACTAGTGTTTTGGTAGCATCATCAAAAGACCATACAATAGTATTAAGACTAAATTGTTCATCTATACCAGCTACTCCTCCAGTTACAGCAACTAAATGCCACAAATATCTTACTTTTTGAGGCGTAGTTGGGTTTGAATCATTTACTGAACAATTTGATAAAACAAAGAAGCAACTTAAAGCTATTATTACAACCTTTTTCATTATTTATTATATTTTGGTTATACATTATAGATGAACAAATTTAAAAAAGGTTGCGTTTATAAATGATAAATTACTTTGATTATTTTTGGACAAAAATATAAAATGACATTTTTTCAAAAAGAAATACAATTAGAACCATTTTCTAGAGGCTTTCATTTAATTACTAATGAAGTTTTAAATGCAGTTCCAGAAATTAGCCAAATTAAAATTGGCCAAACACAAATTTTTATTAAGCACACGTCTGCTAGTTTAACCATAAATGAAGATGTTGATTATACGGTGAGGACTGACTTTGAAAGTCATTTTAATAAAATGGTTCCTGAAAATGCACCATACTATAAACATACTTATGAAGGGTCTGACGATATGCCAGCACATATTAAAGCATCGATTTTGGGGGCATCTGTTCAAATACCAATAACTAATGGAAAGCTTAATTTGGGAATTTGGCAAGGGGTTTATTTATGTGAACATAGAAACAGTGGTGGTTCAAGAAAAATTGTTATTACTATATTCGGTAATTAAAATATATGATTAAATGCGTTTAAAAAAATTTATAATTTCTCTTCTCCAATCTATATTATTTTGGACGTTAGCGTTTTTCCTTTTTATTTTTTTGAAATACAACGGTTTAGAGAAGGAGCTAGAGGTTTATACTGATGAGACATTGTACCTTCCAGTTTCAGAGTTTTATCAATTTGCACTTATATTAGGATTTACAATAGGTATATTTTATGCGATAATTGAATTTTTATTTGACAAATTCTTTAGAGAAAAACTTGTGTTGGGTGTAAATATAATTATTAAATCTTTAATTTATTTTATTCTCATTATCATTGTTCTTAGTGTGTTTTCTGTTTTTATAGAAGAACAAATAGATATTGATTTACCTAACGATCGTGGTTGGTGGCATAATGATCCATTTTTTTGGAATACTATATTATATTTTATAGTATCATCTATTATTTTTTCTCTAATAAAAATCTCAAATGATAAATTTGGGCCTGGAGTTTTTTTAAATATGTTATTAGGAAAATATAAAAAGCCTAAAGAAGAAGAACGTATTTTAATGTTTGTAGATCTTAAGGACTCTACCAAGATAGCGGAACATTTAGGACATGAAGCTTATAGTAAGTTTATTCAAGATTGTTTTAGCGATTTAAATAGTGTTTTAAGAACTTATGAAGCTGATATCTATCAATACGTAGGCGATGAAGCTGTAATTAGCTGGAATACTAAAAAAGGGTTCCGGAAAAATAATTGTGTTAATTTATTTTTTGCATTTCTTGATAAACTAAATAGTAGACAAAAATATTATCTCCAGAAATATAACTATGAGCCAAAATTTAAAGCAGGATTGCATTGTGGTAAATTAATGATAGCAGAGGTGGGTACAATTAAAAAAGAGCTAGCATATCATGGAGATGTTATTAATACAGCATCTAGAATTCAAGGATTATGTAATAAGTTTAACTCAGAATTATTAGTATCTCAGCCTTTATTGGATAGGTCTTTTATAGCATTAAAATATAAAGCCTTATTAATAGGAGATACAGAGTTAAAAGGAAGAGAAGAAAAACTTAAAATCTATTCTGTTACCAGAGAAATAACTTAAACTAAAAAATCCGACTCAATTGAGTCGGATTTTTTAGTTTCAATGAGATCCTACATGACAACCACAAGCACTGCGAGTGAAACTTTGTGTTTCTTCATGCCAAGGAAATGCTTGGTTATATTTGGAGTTTTCCCAATAAAATTTTGTGCGCTCTTTTGGTTCGTTTCCAATTTCGTTCATCGTTTCTGTGTCATACATGCGTCCATTAACCATAGTATAAATAATGCTTTCAGAATTTCTAATATCGTCTAACGGGTTTTTATCCATCACAATTAAATCTGCTAGCTTACCTTTTTTAAGAGAGCCAATATCATTAGCAGCTCCAATGTAATTGGCACCATTAATTGTAGCCGCCTTCAAAGCTTCGTGGTTTGACATTCCGCCTTGCTGAAGTAACCATAGCTCCCAATGAGCTCCAAGCCCTTGTAACTGTCCATGAGCACCAAGATTTACTTTAACCCCAGCATCGCTAAGAGCTTTACAAGTTTTAGATACTAATATATGGCCATTTTCATATTCTTCATTTGGAATCATAATACGATGCCTTGACCGTGAATCAATAATACCTCTTGGGGTGTATTTTAAAAGCTTTTCATTTTCCCAAACATTCGTATTTTGATACCAAAACATTTCTCCATTCATGCCACCATAATTTACAATAAGGGTAGGAGTATAACCAACATTACTATTTCCCCAAAGTTCAAGCACATCTTTATAGACAGGAGCAACTGGGATGTTATGTTCAACACCAGTATGCCCATCCATAACCATTGTAATATTGTGATAGAAGGTAGATCCGCCTTCAGGTACAACAAAAATCCCTTCTTCTCTTGCGGCCTGTAATACTTGTTGGCGTTGTTCACGTCGTGGTTGATTATAGCTCTTAACAGACAATGCTCCAAAAGCTTTTGTTCTTCTAATTGACGAACGAGCATCTTCAAGATTATTAATTACAGCTTTAAAATCCCCATCAGCTCCATATAGAATAAATCCAGTAGAGTAGAGGCGAGGTCCAACAAGAGTTCCGTTTTTTTGTAATTCTGAAAGTGCGAAAACTGTTTCAGAATGAGCAGATGGATCATGAGCTGTTGTTACACCATAGGCTAAATTTGCATAAAATTGCCAATGCTTTTGTGTGGTTAATCCATAACGGAAACCGCCAATATGAGCGTGTGCATCTACAATTCCTGGCATGATTGTTTTGCCAGTAACATCATAAACTTTAACACCTGAAGGAATGGAAACATCGGAAATATTTCCTATGGTTTCTATTTGATTGTTGTTAATAATTATTGTTCCTTTTTCTATAACTTCATCACCTTCCATAGTAATAATTCGAGCACCTTTTAATGCAATTTTACCTTGAGGTTTATCTGTTTTCACCTCTAAATTTATTTTAATTCCTTTTTCAACAAGCTTTATATCTTCTGAAATAGAGGTAGAATAATATTGGTTTCCAAGTGTCCAATGTAACTGATTACTGCTCTTTGACCAATGTAAATTGATACCAGCATCTTTTGACAATTTTGTAACAGGAACAAACTTACTTTTATCTGTCAAATCTAAAGTTTTACCAGCTTTAGGCATTGGAGATATGTATACTTTATGTAAATGAACAAAAGCGATCCAACTACCGTCAGGACTAGGTACTAAAATATTTCCGTGCTTAGATTTTACGTGAATACGTTCGTCAAAGCCATTTAGGTCTACACTTTTCAATTCTTTAGTTAAAGCTCCAAAAAACTGTCCCCCTTTTTGATAAATAACTCTTGTGTTATCTTTATTAAAGACTGGGTAATCTCCTTCTTTAGATATACGTTTTGGATTTGACCCATCTGAATTCATAAGATATAATCCAGCTTTCTTTGTAAAAGTTCTTCCTTGTTCATTATTACCTCCTTCTTTTCGATAAACAATATGACTTCCATTATGTGAATAAGAAGGATTTCTGTATATCCCTTTTTCCGAAGATAATTTTGTTGGAGTTCCACCATTTGTTGGAATTGAGTATAAGGCACCTAAGTTCTCATCGTTCCATGTAACATAAGTTATTGTATTTCCATCTGGAGAGAAGGTAGGTTCAAATTCAAAATCGATTCCTGAGGTCAAACGCTTTGCTTTTCCGTTAGGTAATTTTTGTATATATAAATAACCCAATGCGTTAAAAGCAATTGATTTACCATCAGGAGAAGTAGTTGCATGACGAATTACTTTGGCATCAAATGTATCTGGAGAAACAGGGGTATCAAATTCAATGGCTTTCGCAATTTTAATTGTGGCATTAACTTGAAATGGAATACCTGTAACTTTAAGAGAATTGATATTAATCTTATTGATTTTTCCACCAGACCAAATAATTATATCTTCATCATTAGGCATCCAGTTGAAATTGGTATAAACACCAAAAATGGCCCAAGCTTCTTGTTGATCTTTATTAAGTTGGTCATAGATTGGCCACTCTTCACCTGTTTCTAAATCATGTATATATAATACAGATTTAGTGCGCACACGTTTTACAAAAGCTAGTTTTTTTCCATCTCTAGAAATTTGAGGGCGTGCTGCACCTCCCGGACCACCAGTAATTCTAATCGTTTTCCCAGTTGTCATATCATAACGGTTGATAGCGTAAATTTGGCTGTTAGGGTTTTTATTGTATTGAAAAAAACCACCAGGGTATACATCTTCGCTATAGTATAAATACCTCCCATCTGGAGATAGAGTTGGTTCATTAACATCTTGCTGATCATTTTTCTTTTTTGTAAGCTGAATTCCGCTACCTCCAGTTTTATGATACATCCACATTTCACCAGCACCCAGAGAACGACTAGAGGTAAAGTGTTTTCTAGCTATTAAATAATTCCCATCTGGTGTCCAAATAGCATTATTTAATAACCTAAATTTTTCCTTTGTGATTTGTTTAGCGTCAGAACCGTCACTATTCATAACCCATATATTATCACCACCACCAGCATCACTAGTAAATGATATATGTTTTCCATCTGGACTAAAACGCGGTTGAATTTCAAAAGGAAGCCCTTCTCTTAAAATCTTAGCTTTTCCTCCATCAATATTTAGCTTATAAATATCTCCTAGTAAATCAAAAACGATGGTCTTACCATCTGGACTTACATCAAGATTCATCCATGTACCTTCATTAGTGGATAATTTTAGTTCTTTAAAACTCCAATTTCCCTCTGGGTTAGAAACATCCCATGGTTTTTCTTTTTTTTCTTCTTGAGAAAATGAATTAAGAGTGATGAATGAAATAAGGATTGCGATAAATTGTATACGCTTCATGTTATAGTTTTTAATGAACCCTAAAGTTAGCTATAAAAAAGAAAATATAAACAATAAAGTACAGTGAAAACCATAGGTTTGAAAAAAGATAAAATAAAAAAATCCGACTCTTTCGAATCGGATTTTTATTAAGCGAATAATATGTTTTACAATAGGCGAAACGCCTTATTTTACTTTCTCTACTACGGCTTTAAAAGCCTCAGGGTTATTCATAGCTAAATCTGCTAAAACCTTACGGTTTAATTCAATATCATTAGCTTTTAATTTCCCCATAAATTGAGAATAAGATAAACCATGTTCTCTGGCTCCAGCGTTAATACGCGTAATCCATAAAGCACGGAATGTTCTTTTTTTGTTTCTACGGTCTCTGTACGAGTATTGCATCGCTTTATCAACCGCATTTTTTGCTACTGTCCAAACGTTTTTACGACGTCCAAAGTAACCTTTTGCTTGTTTTATTACCTTTTTTCTTCTGGCTCTTTTGGCTACAGAATTTACTGATCTTGGCATAATTTTAATAGTTTTTTGTAGTAGGCGGACGAAAAATCGACTCTTTTAATGCCTAACTCCAGGGTTTGTAATTTGTTTTAACCGATTAAAACTTTTGTTACTTTAAACGTAACATGGTTTTAATATTGTCCTCATCTGATTTATGTACTAAACCATCATGAGTTAATTTAAGCTTACGCTTTTTAGACTTCTTTGTTAAGATATGACTCTTAAAAGCGTGCTTTCTTTTAATTTTACCAGTACCTGTAAGCTTAAAACGCTTTTTAGCACTAGATTTTGTTTTCATTTTAGGCATTTTTTCTCCTAGTTTTTAATTATTTCGCTTAATTATCTTTAACCCTGAAAAATCAGGGATTTTTATTTTTTTGGAGCAATAAACATGGTCATACGCTTACCTTCTAAACGAGGCATTTGCTCAACTTTACCGTATTCTTCAAGGTCTTGTGCTAATCTTAGTAACAAAATCTGACCTTTCTCTTTAAATATTATTGATCGCCCTTTAAAAAATACAAAAGCTTTTAATTTTGCGCCTTCTTTTAAGAACTTCTCAGCATGTTTCTTTTTAAAATCGTAATCATGATCATCAGTATTCGGACCAAAACGAATTTCTTTTATGATAACTTTAGTAGCTTTAGATTTTAAAGCTTTATCACGTTTCTTTTGCTCGTAAAGAAACTTTTTATAGTCCATAACCTTACAAACAGGAGGATCAGCATTTGGTGAAATTTCTACAAGATCTAACTCTTGCTCGTTTGCTATTCTCATAGCATCACCTTTAGTATAAATACCAATTTCTACATTATCTCCAACAAGACGCACTTTTTGTGCCGTAATCTTAGAGTTAATCTTATGTTTGTCCTCTTGTGAAACCCTTCGGGGTTGCTGTCTTCTTCTAATTGCTATGGCGTTATATTTTTAAATTAAACTTATTGCTTTTAAAACGTTTTTAACGTTTTACTTATTTCTTCTTTTACAATTTCAGAGAAATCTTCAATAGAAATCATTCCTAAATCTTCTCCACCATGCTTGCGCACAGTTATTTTTCCTTCTTGCTCTTCTTGCTCCCCAATAATAATCATATATGGGTGTTTTTGCATTTCTGCTTCACGAATTTTTTTCCCTATAGTTTCATTTCTATGGTCTACAAGGGCGCGAATTTCGTCATTTTCTAGCAAATTTAAAACTTTTTCAGAGTATTTTTCATATTTCTCGCTAATTGACAATATAATTGCTTGAGTAGGCATTAACCAAAGCGGAAAATTACCACCAGTATGCTCTAACAATAAAGCTACAAAACGTTCCATACTTCCAAAAGGAGCGCGGTGTATCATAATTGGTCTATGCAGCTCGTTGTCACTACCTTTATACGTTAATTCAAAACGCTCAGGTAAGTTATAGTCAACTTGTATTGTACCTAATTGCCAACGTCTTCCCAAAGCATCTTTAACCATAAAATCTAACTTAGGGCCATAAAAAGCAGCTTCGCCAGTTTCAATCACATAATCCAAACCTTTATCATTTGCTGCATTAATTATTGCTTGCTCAGCCTTTTCCCAATTCTCAACATCACCAATATATTTGTCTGGATTTTCAGGATCCCTTACAGAAACTTGTGCTGTAAAATTTTCAAACCCAAGAGAACCAAAAACATAAAGCACTAAATCAATAACATTTTTAAATTCTTCATCCAATTGATCAGGTGTACAAAACAAGTGGGCGTCATCTTGTGTAAAACCTCTAACCCGAGTTAGTCCATGTAATTCACCACTTTGTTCGTATCTATAAACTGTACCAAATTCTGCAAATCGTTTAGGCAAATCTTTATAACTCCATTGCGAGCTTTTGTAAATTTCGCAGTGATGTGGGCAGTTCATAGGTTTTAATAAAAACTCTTCATCTTCTTTTGGAGTATGAATCGGTTGGAAACTGTCTTCACCATATTTTGCATAATGCCCAGAAGTTACATATAATTCTTTCTGACCAATATGTGGCGTCACTACCATTTCGTATCCAGCTTTTTTTTGCGCAGCTTTTAAAAAGTTTTCCAAACGCTCACGAAGTGCAGCGCCTTTAGGAAGCCATAAAGGTAAACCTTGTCCAACTTTTTGTGAAAATGTAAAAAGTTCAAGCTCTTTTCCTAATTTTCTATGATCTCGTTTTTTAGCTTCTTCAAGCATTTCCAAGTATTCAGTAAGTTCCTTTTGTTTCGGAAATGAAATACCATAAACACGAGTTAATTGCTGTTTGTTTTCATCACCACGCCAATATGCACCAGCAACACTTAAAACTTTAACTGCTTTTATAATATTAGTGTTTGGTATATGTCCACCACGGCACAAATCAGTAAACGTAGAGTGGTCACAAAAAGTAATTGTACCATCTTCAAGGTTTTCAATTAATTCAGTTTTAAATTCATTACCCTTATATAAAGCTAAAGCTTCAGCTTTTGTGGCAGAACGCATTTTAAAATCATGCTTACCACGAGCAATTTCTAACATTTTAGTTTCTATAGCTTTAAAATCTTTTTCCGAAACTGTATGTTCGCCAAAATCTACGTCATAATAAAATCCGTTTTCAATGGCGGGGCCAATTGTAAGCTTAGCGCCATCATATAACTCTTCAATAGCTTGGGCTAAAACGTGAGCAGAACTATGCCAAAAAGCAGTTTTACCAGCGGCATCTCTCCAAGTATATAAAACTAAAGAGCCATCTGTGGTTAAAGGTGTTGTGGTTTCTATAGTAGTATTATTAAAATTAGCCGAAATTACATTTCGCGCAAACCCCTCACTTATGCTTTTAGCAACATCCATTGGTGTAACGTTTTCTTCAAACGTTTTTACACTGCCATTAGGTAATGTTATATGTATCATTAAAATAAATTAAATTCAGTTTGCAAAGATACTAGTATAAATAAATACATACAATATATATATAGGTATAATTTTTTATAGCCTTCACTTCGATATGGATTGGGGCTTGTTTTATCCATTGTATTTTTTTATTGTGCCTCAAAAAGGATGATATTACTATCCTTAACGTGTTATATTTTTATTGTGTTAGTTTTTATTAAAGATAAAAATTAGATTATAAAGGAGTCATTATAGGTTTTTTTTATACTTCAGCGGCCAAGAAAAGGAGAA
>NZ_MDVN01000005.1 GCF_002741945.1 Gaetbulibacter sp. 4G1 | reverse complement strand
GCTCCTGCACCATCAAAGTCTACTACATATGGACTTGGTGGTAATCCTAAAATATTTCCCTCACTATCAGTTACTACCCATTGTGAGTTTGATCCTGTATTGCCTTCTAATGTAATGGCACCCTCTGGAATATTATCAGCAGCTCCATCTCCTACACAATATTCAAATGGGCCACCTGTTAAAGTACCTCCATCAGCTATAACTGAATTTCTAACTACTTTTATCGGATTAGATAAACTATAACACCCTACTAAATCTGATGCATTGTTTCCCATTGCAGCACCTTCTAAATCACCATCAAAACTTAAATGCCATACTAAACAT
>NZ_MDVN01000004.1 GCF_002741945.1 Gaetbulibacter sp. 4G1 | reverse complement strand
TGATTATATCTCCTTGTTTCCATTTCAACTTGGCATTCGGGTGATCCTTCCCCCCATTGTCAACTATGTATTTATTTAAACCTATAGCCTTGGTTGCATGAGAGGTTAAAGAAACAAAACGGTTCCCTCTATTTACATCTGCCATAACAGCAACTGGACCTAAACCATGTGTTGGATATACATCGGCATTTCTTAGCAAGGAGTGTTGGGTTCTCCATGCTGATTCTGAAATACCCTTTTCACCAAACTCTACCCCTTTTCCGTATGCTGTCTTTCCGTCATTAAACTTAACCCCGCGTAAATCG
>NZ_MDVN01000003.1 GCF_002741945.1 Gaetbulibacter sp. 4G1 | reverse complement strand
TGTGCCTGCCCCTGCACCATCAAAATCTACTACATATGGACTCGGAGGTAAACCTAAAATGTTCCCCTCACTATCAGTTACTACCCATTGCGAATTTGATCCCGCATTGCCTTCTAATGTAATGGCGCCTTCTGGTATGTTATCTGCTATTCCATCTCCTACTGTATATTCAAACGGACCCCCGGTTAAAGTACCGCCCATTGGTTGATTTCTTATTACCTCTATAGGATTGGATAAATCATACCATCCTCTTAACTTCGATAAGTTCTTACCTTTTTTTAAGTTTCTCACATACCACCAATATGATATGCTCCAAATTTTACAAACTCCAGCTCCAGCATCTTCAAAATCAAAAGGAGGAGCTTTTGGTAGTGCTAAAATATTATTATCAGCATCGGTAATAATCCAACGCTTCTTTTTCCCTTTGGCTCCTTTTCTATACACATCAATTGGCGTAGAATTTCCATCAATACAAATTGTAGTATCGTCTTTCGTTTCAATTTTTCCTCCATTAAGATATTTGCCTCGCTTCTCCTGTTGGGCATTTAAATTGAGACTCATTAATAAAAGGAAAACGATTAAAAGGGCATTTCTTGTATATTGAATTTTTGATCCAACATAGCTTAAAAGTTGTTCTTTTTCCATAATAAAATTATTGATTAATTAATTCTTGTAAAGCTATGAGGTAAAAAAAAATCAAAATGTTAGACAGCTAACATTTTGATTTTTAATATTATAGTATCTATGTAAGACTTTAATTAAAAGCTCCAAGCTTTATAACTACTAGAGGCCTCTAGTCTATCTTCAATATTATCATCTAACTGAGGAAAAAAATCAATTCCTGTCAATTTTTCAATGGTGTCGACAGGAACTACAAATTCGTATAAAGGTTTATTAGAATTTTTATGCGGTATTAAAAATGCGATTATTTTTGTTTCACCAGAATTATTATCAATTAATACTTTATAAAATTGGTTAGGTACAGAAACCTCTTCAACTCCAATAGTTTCCATTTTACCACTTAAAACACCTCCCGTTATTACAAAAACACCATCGTACTTACTTGCCCAGTAACGTACCTTTTGTTCTAAAGTATTCCAAATGCCCGAATTAAATTTATGTTCCTGCGGGCTAATATTACTAGTTAAAAAAGTTTCGTCATGCGTAAGTTGATTATAACGTCTATCTCCTGCAGGGCACAAATGTCCGCGATCATACCCAGACTTTTTATAATTACGCCAATTAGCAGCCCCAGTTTTTACAGCCTTGTCAATTTCGAAATATGGCCGTTTGAAATTTGTGTTTGAAAGATGAGATTTCTTCAGTTCGTATGCCACCCATTCGGCTTGTTCGTGTGGTTCACTATATGATAACGAATACCCTTTATGATGAATTACTTGCCCCGTTGTACTTGTTGGTAAGAAATATTCGTTAGTTTCTTTTTTTGTCGATTTACCTTCATAAATAATTTCAGCTTTCTCATCTTCATTTAAAAAGTGTTCGTAACCATAAACACCTAAAAGGAGTAAAATAGCTAACAACGAATAAACTGTTTTCTTATTCAATTATGATAAATTTAATCTAGCACAAAGTCTAATGGTTTTCCAATAGCACCATTAGGGAAACTGATTCCTAACAAAGCAGACATGGTTGGTGCAATATCGGTTACTTCTGTTTTTTTAAGTGTATGCCCAGGTTTAATTCCTTTACCAAAAAATAATAACGGAACGTGTGTATCGTAATTTAAACTACTACCATGTGTAGATCCTGTTACATGATAATTTATGTATGCAGGATCATTTACCAAAATAACATCTCCAGAACGTTTTTGATTATATCCTCTTTGCAATAATGCTTCAATACCTGTTGTAAAATTAGTAGAGCTCATAGTATGAGCTGTATACGCTTTTGAAATATGCTTATAGTTAATTTGTTCATTAACTATAGCTTGTTGCACTTCTTCAAGGTTTAATCCTAATGTTTTAATCTTTTCCCTATTTAAGAAGATTTGATTATTACTAATATTTTCGACAATATCTTTGTCACCATAAGTATCTATTAGGAATTTTTGAAACTTTTCCTTTCTCTGCGAATTATCTATGTATCCTGAAGGTATTTTTAAAGTCTGCAAATAAGACGGAACATCTATTGCTCCATGGTCGGCAGTTAAAAATATCGTATATTCTCCTTTGCCTACTTTATCATCCAAAGCATTAAATAAACGCTCTAAATCTTTATCCAATCTAAGATAGGTGTCTTCTACTTCTTTTGAGTTAACACCAAAGTTATGACCCACATAATCTGTTGATGAAAAACTCACTGTTAATACATCGGTAATATTATCTTTCCCTAATTGTTCGCCATCAAG
The DNA here is from genome assembly GCF_002741945.1 of Gaetbulibacter sp. 4G1. GTDB lineage: Bacteria > Bacteroidota > Bacteroidia > Flavobacteriales > Flavobacteriaceae > Wocania_A > Wocania_A spongiicola. The sequence goes on along the minus strand of NZ_MDVN01000003.1, from coordinate 386,080 downwards.
AGATGCTATTGCAAAATCTGTTGTCAAACTATTACCATAAGCCGTCGATTTTAAAATATCGAAACCATTATTATCATTCTTCAAAACAGCTAAATCATAAGGAAATGTTGCTGTTTCTTTACCAACAAACCCACCTTCAAAATTATTCAAATCACTTCCGCTCTCAATATATGTATCAATATCATATAAAGTATTCCAAACTTTAAAGTAAGACTCGGCTATATCTGAAGCGTTAAAATCGTTAACCCATTTTGGTAAACTATTCATATAATATGTACTTGAAATCCAAGATCCTTCTTTTCCTCCTTGAAACCAAAAAGCTGCATTTGCAGAATGACCTGCTGGTAAAATGGCTCCTCTATCTTTAATTGAAATACCAATTGTTTTTCCTCTAAGCTGAGTAAATAATCTATTCTCATCAGCAAACGTCGTTGTCTTCATTCTGTGTGGAGACATTTGTCCAGATTTTTCAGTTGTACCTACAGATTGCACAGTAGTATCTCCTGCACAATAAACCCAGTCTTTTAATTCTTTATCATACCAATCATTACTAATAATACCATGGTATTTTGGTGTTGTTCCTGTGTATATTGATGTGTGTCCTGGCCCTGTATACGTTGGCACATAGTTAAAATGGTTGTTTTTACAATTAAAACCATCATTCATCATACGTTTAAACCCGCCATCTCCATATTTATTTTCAAAACGTGTTAAATAGTCATACCTCATTTGATCTACTACAACACCTACTACTAATTTAGGTCTAGAATTAATTGTTTCTACTTTAGTTTTCTGCTTTTTCACTCTAGGTCTTTGAGCAAAAGTGGAATTATATAAAAAAATAATTAAAAAAAAAGGTACTACGTTTTTTAGCATGATTAAAAATTTATAAAATCAAAAATACATATTTTAAAATATGATATTTTAAAATTAAGGCTAAATTCTATAACTTTTTTTACTTTAGCACTAACAAATTTTTATATGACATACCTTCATAATATTGGATCTTATTTTTTAATGATTGCAGAAATGTTTCGCAAGCCCACTAAATGGTCTGTAATGAAAACATTAATCCTAAAAGATATTGACGATTTAATTATTGGATCATTAGGTATTATTGCATTTATATCATTTTTTGTAGGTGGTGTAATTACTATCCAGACTGCATTAAATATTAGCAATCCACTAATTCCAAAATACTTGGTTGGTTTTGCAACAAGGCAATCTGTTATTTTAGAGTTCGCACCAACGTTTACCTCAATTATTATGGCTGGTAAAGTGGGTTCATTTATAACTTCTAGCATAGGAACAATGCGTGTTACTGAACAAATTGATGCTTTAGAGGTTATGGGAATCAACTCTTTAAATTATCTTGTTTTTCCTAAAACAGTGGCGCTAATGCTATATCCTTTTGCCATTGCTATCGGAATGTTTTTAGGTATTTTAGGAGGTATGGCTGCTTGTGTTTTTGGTGGTTATACATCTTTGGCAGATTATATTCTTGGATTACAAACCGATTTTAATGCCTTCCATGTAGCCTATTCATTTGTTAAAACCTTTATTTTTGCTTTTGTTTTAGCAACCATTCCATCCTTTCATGGCTATTACATGAAAGGTGGTGCGCTTGAAGTTGGTAAAGCCAGTACAACCTCTTTTGTTTGGACATCGGTGGTTATTATTTTATTGAATTACATATTAACAGATATGATGTTAGGGCAATGATAGAGGTTAAAAATTTACATAAATCGTTTAGTGGTGTTGATGTTTTAAAAGGCATTAGTACATCTTTTGAAAAAGGAAAAACCAACCTCATCATTGGGCAAAGTGGTTCTGGTAAAACAGTTTTTTTAAAGTGTTTACTAGGTTTATTTGAATATGAAGAAGGTACTATAGCTTACGATGGAAAAATATTTTCGCAATTAACTGAAGATCAAAAACGTGATTTACGTGCAGAAATCGGTATGGTTTTTCAAGGAAGCGCCTTATTTGATTCTATGACAATTGCTCAAAATGTTATGTTTCCGTTACAAATGTTTACTAATCTAAGTAAAAGTGAAATGGAAGATCGTGTAGATTTTGTTTTAAAACGTGTAAATCTTGATGATGCTCATGGAAAAATGCCTAGCGAAGCTTCAGGTGGTATGCAAAAACGTGTAGCTATTGCACGTGCTATAGTAAATAATCCTAAATATTTATTTTGTGACGAACCAAATTCTGGTTTAGACCCAAAAACAGCCATCGTTATTGATAACTTAATTCAGGAAATTACAGACGAATACCAAATAACTACAGTTATAAATTCGCATGATATGAATTCGGTAATGGAAATTGGTGAAAAAATTGTGTTTTTAAAAGAAGGGCTTAAGGCATGGGAAGGCTCAAAAGAAACTATTTTTAAAACTGATAATGAAGTGGTAACTGACTTTGTGTACTCTTCTAACTTATTTAAAAAAGTGCGTAAAATGTATATTGAAGAGAATAAATAATTCGATTAATTTAGAAATTAATGAGGCTTATTAATCTTCTTTATCGCACTAAAATATCCTCTAATTCTTTCACTTTCCAAAGTTTGTTTTCTTTAATAAACAACTCAAACATTGCTGCATGACTTGCTCCAACCAAAACCATAATTCTTTCATCAGATTCTTTAGTGTGTTTTTGAATTAGAGACCACATATGCAAATTTCTTTTATACCATTCAGAAGTTAATAATGGTCCTGAAAAATCATTTGGAGCACCAGCCAACAACATTAAATTATTGTGAAAATAATTAGAAAAAGAACGCATTTCTGAACTATTTAGAAAAGTAGTAAGTTCTGTAAGTGATGTTCCTGATTCAATTTTACTGTCAAACTCTTGAGTAAACCTTGAAATACCTTTTTCTATTTTTGCTTCAAGTTCATATTGATTGTTCTCTACGATATCTCTCATAACATCATCAAACGGAAAATCTGTTCCTGTATAATCTACACCATAAACTTTTTTTAGATTGCTTTCTTTGGCTATTCTAAAAGCTAATTGAAATATTTCATTTTTAAGATAAAAATCTGAAAGGCTAGCATTAGTAAAATATTGATTATTAAGATATAGTTGATATAATGAATCCAATTCTTTTTGCTCTTTATATGGCCATTCTACAAATATTTTAGTTGGATTGTATTTTTTAATACTTGAACTTATTTCCTTCAACTCATTCTGTGATTTCTCGCTAAGGATATTAAAAGATTTTGTTTTTATAACATCAGCTCCAGGGTTATTATAATGAAATGTCCCTATCAATAAAGCTTCTTTATTTTTTGGAACTACAATAAGTTCTGTCTGCTTTTTTTCTTGTTTTTTACTACAGCTAAAGATTAAAAAAATAATTAATATTAAGAAGGTGCTATTTTTCATAATAAATTGATTTAAAAACTTAATAAGTTGGTCTCTATTTATTAAGACGTTCAAACTTATTAAATAGTTGCCTAATGCTTTTTATTTTTAATGCGTAAGCAAAACAAACTTCAATAATTTAATCAAAATGAGTTAATCTTAAAACACTAACAATCTCTAATTAGCTCGTTTAACAACTAAGGTATCAAGCTTTAATCTTTGCTTTAACCAGGTTTTTAGTTCCTTTTCTTTAACAACCTTCATGCTATCTTTCAAAGAAGACCTCCATTTTATATTTGCTACTGTTATAGTATCAACTTTTATAAAATCATTTGATTCAAGCATTTTAGCATATCCGAAGTATTGTAGATCACTAAACCTTACTTTGGCATCTCGAGACAAATTAGTAAAAGAAACTGCTGTGTTTTGATTGTTATTGCTTTCTATTATTTTATTTAAATCTGTAATCTCAACTTGCAACCCAGCAATCTGTTTTTGGAGACCAGAAATTATATTATCCTTTTTATCTAAATCAGTAATAGCCCTATCGTAAGCATCAGATATTTTATCAAAACTTCTGTTTTTATTTCCATAAATTTCTAATTCGAAATCTTTAATTTTTTCATACTGTTTAACTTCGTTTCTTAAATCTGCTTCAGTAGCATTGTTAATTTCACCGTTAAAATATAGTTTGATTATTTTTGTTTCTTCATCAAAAGTTCCATTTTGAAACCACAATTCACGATTGTTTTCTATTTCAACTTTCTTAAATTTATTATAGTCGTTTTCTATTCCGCTATACTGATAAACTTCCCAAAATGTCCAACCTGCTCTAAACATAACAATTATTGCTAATAAAGAAGCTAATTGAGCAATACGTTTTCTCTTTTTAGAATTAACATATTTTAGCATCGGGAAGCGTAACAACTTTAACACTAAAAATGTAGCAAGTGCTATAAAAATTGTGTTAATAGTAAACAAATACATAGCACCTCCAAAGAAATTCCAATTACCAATAGCGAGCCCATAACCGGCTGTACACAACGGTGGCATTAATGCTGTTGCAATTGCTACTCCAAAAATAACAGAAGCAATAGTACCTTTTTTAGTACGTGCAATAATTAAAGCTAAACCACCAAAAAAAGCAATTAACACATCTCTAATGTCTGGTTTTACACGGCCTAAAAGCTCTGATGTTTCTTGGCTGCCTAATGGAAAGAATTTAAAAAACATAAACGCCGTTAATAAACTAAGCACAATCATCGTCGCTAAATTTATTAAAGACTTTTTAAGTGTATCTATATCATTTATGGCTATAGACATTCCAACGCCTAAAATTGGTCCCATTAGTGGAGAAATTAACATGGCTCCTATTACTACAGCTGTTGAGTTAGCATTTAATCCAACCGATGCAACAAATATGGAACAAATTAAAATCCATGCCGTAGCTCCTTTAAAGGATATATCTCCTTTTATGGCATTAATAGTAGCATCTCTATCTGTATCATCACGAAAATCAAGCAGCTCAACCATAAAGGTTTTTATACTCTGAAATAAACCTTGAGCGTCTTTCTTTAAAGCTTCTTTAGATTGCTCTACAGCTTTGTCTTTAATATTTTCTTCTTCTGAAAAATTAAATTTATTTTCTTCCATTTATATAATTTTAGCCACTAATACACGAATATAAAAAATAAATTTGAGGTCATTATTTTTTATAATCATTGTAAACGACACTATTTAGAACATTTTACCCTAAATGGTCACCATAAGTGGTTTTTACTTTTTGAAGCACTTTTTTAATATCTTGCTCTTTTGATTTTGGATAGATAAGTAAAACTTCATCTTTATCAACTACAATATAATCTTGTAAACCGTCGATTACTACAACTTTATCGTTTTTGGTTCTTATCATATTTCCCGAAGCATCTTCGGTTAAAGTTCTAGAGTTTACTACGGCATTTCCAGAGTGATCTTTATCTAATTTATCATATAAGCTCCCCCATGTTCCTAAATCATTCCAATCAAATTCAGCAGCAATTACAAATACATTCTTAGATTTTTCCATAATGGCATAATCAACCGAAATGTTTTCAGATTTGCCATAATTATCTCGAATAAAATCGTCTTCAAAATCTGTATTATATGAGTCTATTCCTGTTTCAAATAAGGCATATAAAGTAGGTTGATTATCTTTAAATGCTTGCACAACACTTTTAACACTCCACATAAAAATACCTGCATTCCATAAAAAATTCCCTTGGTTAATAAATGTTTTTGCAGTTTCATAATCTGGTTTTTCTCTAAATTGATTTACCGATTTAATTACTTTCTCGGATGTCTTGTCAAATTCAATATATCCGTAACCTGTATTTGGGAATGTTGGCGTAATGCCAAGTGTCATTAAAGCATTATTTTCTGCACAAAAATCAAACGCTTTTTGTACATTTTTAGAAAATGCTTTTTCATCTTCAATCCAATGATCACTTGGTGCTACAATCATTACTGCATCAGGATTCTCTTTTTGAATTTTTAACGATGCATACAAAATACATGGAGCTGTATTTCTCATAGCTGGTTCTAAAACCACTTGACGTTTAGTTACTTCAGGAATCTGTTCGAAAACCAAATCATTATATCGCTCATTTGTTAATATGAAAATATTTTCTTTTGGAATTAAGTCTGCTAAACGATTGAATGTTTTTTGAATAAGTGTATCACCAGTACCCAACATGTCGTGAAACTGTTTAGGAAATTCTTCTGTACTTACCGGCCAAAACCTTGAACCAACACCTCCTGCCATTAATATGGCATAATAATTTTTGTTTTTCATATTATCTCTTTTAACACAGACTTCTTTTTAATGATTATTGTTTGTGATTTTAACTCAACAATTCTACTTCTGCATTAGGATTGAAAAGATACAACTTTCCTGTTTTAAGCTCGACGCATTCGTATCGTTTAACTCGTTTATTTCCTTTTTTAAATATTTTACCATTGTATAATTTAAAATCTTTCCCTATTGGTACTTGAAAGATATAGGTTTTGTTATTAGGTGCGTCAAACTGTTTTAAAGCTAAAGCTAATTTAACATCGGTATCGCTTGATGCTTTAGGGTTTTTAAAATGATTTGCTAAAAGTGGTAATAAATTATCTGGAAAAATATTTGGGTTTAAAAACGGTAACATTAAGTGCTGAAAACTACGTTTCCACTCTAAACCGTGTGGTTTAATATATTTACCATAAGTACTGAAGGCCTGAAAATGTGCGATTTCATGCATTAGCGTAATTAAAAATCGGTATTCATTCAAATTAGCATTTATAGTAATTTGATGTTTTTTATTTGGTAGTTGTTTATAATCACCGTGGCGAGTTTTACGCTCGTTTTTTATTTTAACTGTTAGATTATCGTGCTCTAAAAGTTTTAAAACTCGCGGTATTGCCTCTTGTGGAATATAATCTTGTAACAGATTTTGCATGAGGTAAAAATAATGTAAATCTTTAAAACAAATTTACATTCTCTCTGGAACTTGAATTCCTAAAACATGAAATGCATTTTTAATAGTTAAAGCAACTTTATTAGAAAGCTGAACTCTAAATACTTTATCCAAATCATTATCTGCTCCTAAAATTGACACGTTTTGATAAAATGAATTAAACTCTTTAACTAAATCGTAAGTATAATTGGCAATTAAAGCTGGGCTATGTTGTACCGCTGCATTTTGAATAACTTCTGGAAATAATTGAAGTTGTTTTATTAACTCTTTTTCTTTGCTATGTAATGATCTTACTAGGTTTTTTACTGGTTTTGAATAATCAAAATTCGCTTTTCTTATTATGGATTGGATTCTTGCATAGGTATATTGAATGAAAGGCCCCGTATTACCTTGAAAATCTATAGATTCTTTTGGATCAAATAAAATGCGCTTTTTAGGATCAACTTTCAAGATAAAATATTTTAAAGCACCTAAACCAATTGTTTTATATAACTCTTGCTTTTCTGTTTCAGAATAACCATCAAGCTTTCCTAGTTCCTCAGAAATCTCGCCAGCAGTTTTAGCCATTTCGCTAATTAAATCATCAGCATCAACAACGGTCCCTTCTCTACTTTTCATTTTCCCACTAGGTAAATCAACCATTCCATAACTTAAATGATACAAATTTTTAGCCCAATCGAATCCTAATTTTTTTAGTATTAAGAATAGTACTTTAAAATGATAATCTTGCTCGTTACCAACTGTATAAACCATACCACCAACATCAGGAAAATCTTTAATACGCTGTATAGCTGTACCAATATCCTGGGTCATGTAAACTGCAGTACCATCTGCACGTTGCACTATTTTTTTATCTAATCCTTCATCTGTTAAATCACACCAAACTGAACCATCTTTCTCTTTAACAAAAACGCCTGTTTTCAACCCTTGATCCACAAATTCCTTCCCTAATAAATAGGTTTTACTTTCGTAATACAGGGTATCAAAATCGACTCCTAAGTTTTTATAAGTAATATCAAACCCTTTGTAAACCCAGCTGTTCATTTTTTCCCAAAGGGCTACAGTCTCTTCATCACCAGCTTCCCATTTTAAAAGCATATTTTGTGCTTCCAACAAAATAGGAGCTTGTTTTTTAGCTTCATCTTCAGTTTTTCCTTCGGCAATTAAATCAGCTACTTCTCTCTTATATTCTTGATCGAACTTTACATAATAATTCCCTACCAGTTTATCGCCTTTTAAGCCTGTACTTTCTGGAGTTTCTCCATTACCAAAACGCTCCCATGCCAACATACTTTTGCAAATATGAATGCCTCTATCGTTTATAATTTGAGTTTTATAAACTTTTTTTCCTGAAGCTTTTAAAATCTCGGCAACGCTATAACCTAACAAATTGTTTCTTACATGGCCTAAATGCAATGGTTTGTTCGTATTTGGTGAAGAATACTCTACCATTACAGCTTTACCATCATTATTTACATTTGAAAATCCGTAGGTATCATCTTCAAGAGTTTCATTAAAAAAATGTGTAAAATAAACATCGCTTATTTCGATATTTAAAAAGCCCTTTACAACATTAAATGCCTTAACATTTTCTACATGCTTAACTAAATGATTTCCTATATTCTCTCCAATCTGAACTGGATTCCCTTTAATAAAACGCAGCATTGGAAAAATCACTACGGTAATATCTCCTGCAAACTCTTTTCTGGTTGCCTGAAATTCTACAGTATCAATTTCTAAATTATACGAAGTTTGTATAGCTTGTTTTACATGGACAGATAATATCTCCTGAAGGCTCATTTACTTTAACATTTTAAGTGAGCAAAGATAGGATATTTATTAATTTTTAAAGTTTAATTAATTTCAATATTCAAAAAGTCTAACTACTCATAAAGCAACTAAACTTAAATCTAATCATTTACAACAATTTTTACTTTTTTCCTCCTAAAAAATTTAGAGCTATTGCTACTAAACCTAAAGCAATTGTAATATACGAGTTAGTGTTATCTTGAGCCTCAACACTCAAACCTCCAATACTAACAGCAGCTTCTGGAGCAACCAAAGTGTAAATTCCGTAACCTACCAGTATAACGCCTACAACTAAAAGAATTATTTTTACATTTTTGTTCATAATAGAATAGTTTAATTTTTTATTAAGATAATAAATATTCTATTATAGTGTAAATTCAACTTTTTAACACCTATTTAATTGAGTTAAAAAAAATAAAAAACAAAAAGTGCATTTCGTCGATAAAAGTGTCGTTTTTCTATGTTTTTTGCCGTTAATCTATTCATCGATTTTTTAACAAATATTTAGTGTTCTTTTTATCTAATTTTTTGGCATTAAAACGCAGAAATTAGCTTTATGCTTGTCTTTTTACAACTTTTGTTTGGTAAAGCTATTAGTATTCAACATTTGAAGACTATTAAAAACTAACAAATATTACAGCTTAATAGAGTAATCTTTATTTCCCTCAAATAAGGCTTCTTTATATCATTGCTTTGTTATTGGTGTAATTTAGGTATTGTATGAGGAAAATAATTACGTTAATTATATTTTTATCTGTGTACTCTGGGTTTGCTCAAACTGAAGAGATAGACAGTCTTTCCATACAGTTAGCTTACGAGAATCAAGATAGCTTAAAAGTAGACACTTCACTCAAACTTATAAAATCTCTTTATGAGTTAAATGATTACGATAAAGCTATAAAGTATATCATATTAAGTGAAAAACTATCAACTGACCTCAATTACCATAAAGGTATTGCAGAAGTTGCGTATTACAAAGCTTTAATTTATGCTCAAAAAAATGATTATATAAATGCCGTTAGTGGGTATGAAAAATCGAAAGCTTTATTTCGTCAATTAAACGATGCTCTAGGCGTAGCAAAAGTTAACAATAGTATTGGCTTATTAGAAATTAAACGCGGTAATTATGCTAAAGGGTTACAATACTCTTTATCTGCTATAGAAGAATTAGAAAAACGTAACTTTACATACGAGCTTAAACTTTCATACAGCAACTTAGCCAAAGCTTATTATAACATCAATGCTTTTGACAAAGCAATTGAGTATTATCTAAAAGCCTTAGAAATACAAGAACAATTAAATGATACCGTTGGTATAAATGAATCTAATAATTATTTGGCTGAACTATACTCTATAAAAAAAGAACATAGAAAGGCTATCGAATATTATGAAAAAGTACTAACTAGTGTTGGTACCGACAATGATTCCATTCGCGGAAGTGTTTTTCCTAAATTAGGTGGAGAATATTTAAAGTTTAATGATTACGAACAGGCCACTAAATATTTAATACAAGGTTATAACATAAATGTAAGAAGTAAGGATAAATCAAGTTTATTGACCGTTTTAAACAACCTTGGAGATCTAAATTTACAACAACGAAGATTAATTTTAGCAGAAAAACAACTACTAGAAGCTGGAGCTATCGCCAAAGACCTTAATAATAAAAACGAATTATTAAGGCATTACAAATTAATGAAAGCTTTAGATTCAACTAAAAGAAGGTTTGATAGAGCTTTTATTTGGCAACGCGAATATTTTAAATTAAAAAATGAGCTAAGCAAAAACAGTATTAATGTTGACTTAAGCTCCAGTGAAACTACTAAACTTGAATTAGATCCAAATTTTGATAAAGAAGTTCTAATACCTAATGATACTAAAACGGATACTACAAATAGTATAACTGTTACTGAAAATCAGCAAAAGTTTGATAGACTTAAGCTGATTTTTTATGCATTGCTAGCTGCATTAGCTATAGTATCTACTTTTTTAATAATGATTTATTTAAAACGCAACAGTAGTATAAAATACACTCAAGAGCTTGAAGAGAAAAATATAAAAATTCAATTACAAAATGAGGCATTTCAAGAGCAAACAAAACATCTTGAAAACGTTAATAATGTCAAGGACAAATTATTCTCAATTGTATCTCATGATTTAAAAGACTCGTTATCATCAATTAATGGTTTTATAGATTTACTAAAAGATGGCTCTCTCTCTCGAGAGGAATTTGATAATTTAATTCCTGAATTAAGTGAAAATGCTAATAGCGCCTCTCTACTTTTATTTAATTTACTAAACTGGTCTAAATCTCAAATGCATTCGCTTGAACCTAAACCAAGCTTATTTGATGTTCAAGAAGTTTTTGAAGATAAAGTAAAGCTAATTGAACAACGTATGGAAAACAAAGGCATCACACTCGTAGACCGTTCGTTACGCGATTTTGCATATGCCGATAGAAGTATGTTTGAAATTGTTATTCAAAATTTGCTAGCTAATGCTCTAAAATTTAGTAATAGTGGTGATACTATAACCATTTCAAATCATATTAGCAATGGAAGTTGTATCATTAGTATTGCTGATACTGGAGTAGGCATTTCTAGACAAAACATAGAAAAACTATTTAAAAGCAACACTTTTACTACTATGGGCACAAATAATGAGAAAGGAACAGGTTTGGGTCTTTCTATTTGTAAAGAGTTAATTGAACTTAACAATGGTAAAATTTGGGTAGAAAGCACTCAAAATGTTGGTAGTACGTTTTATGTACAATTACCAAAATCTAAACCATCAGCTTAGAGTTTCAAACTAATCATTTATATATTTTGGCGTTACCTAAAGGTCGGGCTTTACGCTATATCTTTTTTTCGTACCTCAAAAAAGGATGCCGCTGCAATCCCTAACGCAGTCCTTTTTCAAACTAATTTTTAGGTAAAAACACTTCCGCCATCATGCAACGTGCACTGCCACCACCACAAGCTTCAATAGTATCTAAAGAGCTAGACATGATTTTAGTATGCTTTTCTAATCTTTCAATTTGAGATTCAGTCAACGAATTGTAAGCAGCCTGACTCATTATTAAATATAATTCATCATTTACCCCTTTTACCTGTAGCATATTACCAGCAAAATTGTTAACCTGTGCTTCGGTAATGTCTATAATTTCTTTATCGTTTTCTTTTAAATGATTAATAAGGTTTTTGCGTTCTTTTTTATCATCAATGCTATCTAAACAAATAACTGCAAAGGTTTCACCTAAGCACATCATAACGTTAGTATGATAAATTGCCATACGATCAGCATTTACTGTTTGATTCGCTGTAAAAATTACTGGAGTATATTCAAAATCTTCACAAAACTCAATAAATAAATCTTCATCAGCTCGAGGTGATAAGGCACAATATGCTTTTCTATTTACTCTATCTAAAATAACGCTACCGGTACCTTCTAGAAACACTTCTTCATCTTCTGCGCTCGTATAATCTACTATTTGGTTAATTGTAAAACCTTCTTCTTCTAACCGAATTAAAACATCTTCTCTCCGTTCTAAACGCCTATTTTTAGCAAACATAGGATATAACCCTACGTTGCCGTTTTCATGAAACGATACCCAGTTATTAGGAAAAATTGAATCTGGTGTATCAAACTCTTTAGTGTCATTTACAACAACCACATTTACACCAATTGTTTTGAGTTTTTCAACATACGCATCAAACTCTTGTTGTGCTTTTGTATTAACCGTTTCTGGTAATAAATTATCAATTACTTTTTGGTAATAATTGTTTACAGCTGTTTGCTCATTCATCCTAAAATTAACAGGGCGAATCATTAATATAGTATTGGTTGTTTGTTGCATGATTGAAAATTTGTTTCGCAAAAATATAATTAATTATTAAACAATAATGATATACTAAACTTTACTTTCATTAGAAATATTTTAAAAAAAATTAGTCTTGGCGTATTTTTTGTGGTAATAAAAAAAGTAATCAAAAACCAACCCATGAAACTTTTTATACTCTTTTTATTATCAACTTTTTCTTTATTAGGCCAAAGCATAAAAGGTAAGGTTATTGATATAGACACTAAAGTACCAATAGAAAATGTATCTGTATACCTCGAAAACTTAAAAAAAGGAACAACAACAAATAAAAAAGGGTTGTTTCATTTAAAAAGTAATTTCAATCATAATGTGTCTGACAGTATTACTTTTTCAATTATTGGTTATTATTCAAAAAAAATAACCTTATCAAAATTAAAAAAGCAAAATTTTATAGTTAATCTTTCTAAAAAAACTGAACAGCTTAGGGAAATAACTGTTCATTCAAATCAGGGGTTAAAAAAAGAAATATCTTTTAGAAAATTAAAACCTATTAAAAAAGGGGTTCATTCTTTTGGTTCTGTCTTAATTGGCGATTATATATACTTAGTTAGTGGTGATGGTTCCTATATTGAAGATACAGGCAAAAAAGCCTTACTTGAAGTACAAAGCTTTGCTAACCCAACATTAAGTGATTTGCTAAAAAGATTAATTATAAACCCTACATGGAATAATTATAGAGATAATCTTTTTGTATATAATATTGAAAATAACGAATGGTCTAAATCTGACTTAGATTTCAGAAAACGAGCATATCATAATATAAATCTAGTTGATGACAATATATATGTATTAGGAGGAAAAAGAATATCTGTAAACCAAAAAAAAGAGTATTTAGATGAAACTATTGAAGTTTATAACTTAAAAAAAGATAGTATAATTTTAGACAAAACAAACCCTCATCAAGCAGTTAATTTTGCCTCTTTTAATTACAATAAAAATCTAATTATTATGGGAGGTTCTACCAAAATAAACAAAAAAGGGGAAAAAACTTATACAAACAAATCTCACCTTTTTAATTTAGAATCTGGCTATTGGTACGAATTAAAAAAAATGACTAAAGCTAAAGAAGTAAAAGGTGTTTTGATTAATAATACCATTTACTTAATTGGCGGTTTTAATGGAAAACCGTTATCAGAAATAGAGTCTTATAGTATAAATAGTGGGGAATGGGAAAATGAAGGGCATTTATTTAACGGAATTGCAAACCCTTCACTAACCTATTTTAATGATACTATATATATTTTTAATGATTCAAAAATTTTAACATATAACATTTCCACTAAAATTTTAAATGAATATAATATACACCTGAATTTAAAAGCTTCAAAAATTCATTATTATAAAAACAAATTATATATAATAGGAGGGTATATTGAAAATGAATATTCCAAAACACCATCTTCTCAAACATACAGTATAGACTTACTGGAATTTGAAACTACTGAAGTACAACAATCAAAAAAGATGTAATATCCAAAGCACTTTACTACAAATACATAAGCTCCCTTTTGGTTTTTAAACATATTACTACAAAAGTCTTTTCTTCAAAAAAAAGTAACTTAGCTTCTGAATCAATATTACTAATACGTAGCACATTATGTCAAAAGGCTTCTCATTTTATTTTAAAACAAACACCATGACCAATTTAATTAGAATCACATTTACTTTGTTTCTAATTACTGTGTTAACTTCTTGCAACAAGACTTCTAAAAAGCCTAATATTATATTAATTATGACGGATGATCAAGGTTGGTATGATGTAGGGTTTAATGGAAATACCGAAATTAAAACACCTTGGTTAGATTCATTAGCCTCAAATGGAGTTATTTTTGATAGGTTTTATTCAGCTTCGGCAGTCTGTTCTCCAACTAGAGCCAGTTTAATTACAGGAAGAAACCCTTTAAGAATGAATATCCCATATGCTAACTCTGGTCACATGAAAAGTGAAGAAATTACAATACCAGAAATTTTAAAAGATCAAGGATATACTACAGGTCATTTTGGCAAATGGCATCTAGGAACATTAACAAAAGATGAGCTAGATGCTAACAGAGGAGGAAAAGAAAAATTCTTAAGTGATTATACCCTCCCATCTGAACACGGTTATGATAATTTCTTTTGTACCGAATCTAAAGTCCCTACGTTTGATCCTATGCTTTATCCAACTTCATTTATAAATGGAGAAAGCAAACACTATGGATGGAGAGCTATAAAAAATACTGATTCAGCAAGCGTATATGGTACTTCATATTGGAAAAATTCTGGACAAAAAGAAACTGCCAATTTAAAAGGTGATGATTCCCGTATTATAATGGACCGGGTTATTCCTTTTATTGAAAAAGCTGATCAAAAAAAACAACCGTTTTTTACAACAATTTGGTTTCATACGCCTCACTTACCTGTAGTTAGCGATAGCATTCATCGTTCTTATTACGATGGCATGGATTTAACTAAACAAATTTATTATGGAACACTTACTGCTTTAGATGAGCAAATTGGAAGGTTGTGGAACACATTAGAAAATTCTGGTATCGATGATGAGACTATCATATTTTTCTGTAGTGATAATGGTCCCGAGAATAAAACTCCTGGAAGTGCTGGAATATTTAGAAATCGAAAAAGAAGCCTTTATGAAGGTGGAGTAAGAGTACCTGCATTTGTAATATGGAAAAACAATCTTATAGGTGGTAAAAGAATAGATTTTCCAGCTGTTACAAGTGATTACCTTCCCACAATACTAGACATTTTAAATATTGAATACTCTGACAATAGACCTATTGATGGTACTAGCTTATTTAACGCTATTAAAGGAATTGATAAAGAAAGAACAAAACCTATTGGATTTATATGTAACCCAAAAATATCTTGGGTAACTAATCAATACAAATTGATTGGCGATAAAAAAGATGGAAATTTTGAACTTTATGATTTAATAAATGACAAATCAGAAAAAAAGGATATAAGTAAAAATAACCCTCAGCTAGTAAACAAACTAAAAACAGATTTAAGAATGTGGCAAAAATCGGTTGAAAATAGTAACACTGGAGCGGATTATAATTAATCTCTAATTAAAGGCATAGTTGAGCATCTTAATAATCCTTCCTGTTTTGCTATTTCTGCATAAGGCACTTCTTCAACCGTAAAACCTTGTTCTCGCAACCACGTATTTAAGCGTGTAAAATTTTGTTCTGAAATAATAACATCTTCGGAAATTGAAAATACATTACTATTCATATCATACATTTCATCTTTTGTGATTTCAAATACATTATCTTTTCCAAAAAAATTAAGCAACCATTCGTATTCACTTTCTACTAAAAATCCGTTTTTATGAAGTATAGCTTTATCTTTACCTATAGGCTGAAAACAACAGTCTAAATGTAGAGCATTATCTTTAGCATTTGTATTAGATTTTCTTAACTCGAATGCTTTAACAGTTTTTTCTGGAAACAATTCTTGTATAGCAATTACCGCATCCGTGTTAGTACGAGCTGTTATATAATCTGGATAATCATCTCCTGAATAAGTCCCAATAAAAATATAATCGTTCCAAGGCATAACATCGCCTCCTTCAACATGACATTCTTCAGGTAGAATGATTCTATTATTAGTTTCTACTTGGTTCCAAATATAATCTATAGCCTCAACTTCTTCTTCTCTGTTGGGAAGAATGTTGGCTCTTATCATTTTATTATCAATAACAAAAGCTATATCTCGCGAAAATATCTGATTACAATCTTTTATAACTTCTGGTCTATATACCTTAACACCATACTTTTTAAAAACTGCTGCAACAGCTTCCATTTCTTGTATCATGTCTTCTTCTTTAGGATATGTCCCTGCTATAACATGTTCAATACTTTTAGGATCGTAACAATCTTCTACCTTAGGCGTTGGACCATTACTTTCTGCTGTGCCTAAAACAACCGCTCTTAAGCGAGAGGTTTCATTTTTAATATTTAACTCTAACATGCGACAAACGTAAAAATTATATTCTTTTTTTTAGAAATTATTATTAATAATATTCAATTTCCATTAATTCATTAAAAACGAGCAAATATAAAATAAAAAAGCTTCATAAAATATGAAGCTTTGATTTCTTAGATAATTAAATACTTACTATCTTTTTTCTAACTTTTTAAAAGGTCTTAACGTTTCTCCAACATATAACTGCCTTGGTCTTCCAATTGGCTCTTTTCTTAATCGCATTTCGCGCCACTGTGCTATCCAACCTGGTAATCGTCCCAATGCAAACATTACAGTAAACATATCGGTAGGAATACCCATAGCTCTATAAATTATTCCTGAATAAAAATCTACGTTAGGGTATAATTTACGTTTCACAAAATAATCATCGTTTAATGCTTCTTGTTCAAGTCCTTTAGCAATTTCTAAAATTGGGTCTTCTACTCCTAAATCGGCTAATACTTCATCGGCAGCTTTTTTAATAATTCTTGCACGAGGGTCGAAGTTTTTATATACACGATGACCAAAGCCCATTAATCTAAACGGGTCGTTTTTATCTTTAGCTTTTGCCATATACTTTTTAGTATCTCCTCCATCTTCTTTAATAGCCTCAAGCATTTCTAATACAGCCTGATTTGCACCACCGTGAAGTGGCCCCCATAATGCTGAGATTCCAGCAGATAACGAAGCAAATAATCCAGCATGAGACGATCCTACAATTCTAACTGTGGAAGTAGAGCAGTTTTGCTCATGGTCTGCGTGAAGAATCAATAACTTATCTAAAGCATCTACTATTATTTTATTTTGAACATACTTCTCATTAGGTTGTTTAAACATCATTTTTAAGACATTTTCAACATAACCTAGAGTATTAGATCCATAATCTAGAGGGAGTCCTTGTTTTTTGCGCATAGTCCAAGCAACTAACACAGGAAACTTTCCAAGTATTTTTACGACAGAATTATACATATCTTCTTCAGAGTCAACATTTACTGAAGAAGGGTTAAAAGCAGTTAAGGCACTTGTAAGTGACGACAAAACTCCCATAGGGTGAGCCGACTTAGGAAATGCATCAATAATCTTTCTTACATCATCATCTACTATAGATTTTGATTTAATGTCTGCATGAAATTTATCGTGTTGTTCTTTTGTAGGTAATTCTCCAAATATTAATAAATAAGCAACTTCTAAAAAATCTGCTTCTTCTGCTAATTCTTCAATGCTATACCCTCTATATCTTAAAATTCCTTTTTCACCATCTAAAAATGTAATTTCGCTTTCACAAGAACCTGTGTTTTTATAACCAGCATCAATAGTTGTAACACCTCCAGTAACACCTCTTAATGTTTTAATATCTATTGCAACTTCATTTTCTGTTCCAACAATTAATGGAAACTCATGCTTGTTACCGTTAATTTCTAACGTAGCTTTATCTGACATATAGTAAAATTTTCATGTTTGATTTTTTGTCGAAATTGACCTTACGAATTTACAAAATATCTTACTATTTCTAAAGCTTATAGCTAATGATTTAGCTAATTTAAATATTAAAAAAATTGATAGTACAAAAAAGAGCGATTATTAAAATAATAACCGCTCTTTTTATAAATTTTTTAAAAACTACTTATTTTATTTTAAAAGCTTTTTCTTGGGGAAAATATGCCACTTCTCCTAGCTCTTCTTCTATACGAAGTAATTGATTGTATTTTGCCATACGATCACTTCGAGATGCTGACCCAGTTTTAATTTGGCCAGTATTTAAAGCTACAGCTAGATCAGCAATAGTATTATCTTCAGTTTCTCCAGAACGGTGAGACATTACAGATGTATATCCCGCATTGTGAGCCATATTAACTGCAGCTATAGTTTCAGTCAATGTACCTATTTGGTTTACCTTGATTAAAATAGAATTTGCAATCCCGTTTTCTATCCCACGAGACAAACGCTCTACATTGGTTACAAATAAGTCATCTCCTACTAATTGTACTTTATCTCCAACCAATTCAGTTAAATATTTCCAGCCATCCCAATCGTTTTCATCCATTCCGTCTTCAATTGAAATAATTGGATATTTTGCAACAAGTTCTGCTAAATAATCAGCTTGCTCCTTACTTGTTCTTACTTTTCCTGTATCGCCTTCAAACTTTTTATAATCGTATTGTCCATTTTCATAAAACTCAGCAGATGCACAATCTAACGCAATCTTCACTTCATCACCAAATTTATAACCTGCATTTTCAACTGCCTGAGCAATCGTTTCTAAAGCATCTTCTGTTCCTCCAGCTAAGTTTGGAGCAAATCCACCTTCATCACCTACAGCAGTACTTAAATTTCTATCGTGCAAAACCTTTTTAAGGTTGTGAAAAATCTCAGTTCCCATTTGCATTGCGTGTGTAAAGTTTTTGGCCTTCACTGGCATAATCATAAACTCTTGAAATGCAATTGGAGCATCACTATGAGAGCCCCCATTAATTATGTTCATCATTGGTAATGGCAACGTGTTTCCAGACACACCACCAACATAACGATATAATGGCAATCCAAGTTCGTTTGCAGCTGCTTTAGCAACAGCCAAAGAAACACCTAAAATGGCATTAGCTCCTAGTTTTGATTTGTTTGGTGTTCCATCTAAATCAATCATCATTTGATCAATTAAATTTTGCTCAAAAACTGAAACACCTAATAAATCTTCAGCAATAAGAGTATTAACATTTTCTACCGCTTTTAAAACTCCTTTTCCCATATATGTGTTACCTCCATCTCGTAATTCTACTGCTTCATGTTCTCCTGTTGAAGCTCCAGAAGGCACTGCGGCTCTTCCTAAAACATTGTTTTCGGTAATTACATCAACTTCTACTGTTGGGTTCCCTCTAGAATCTAGAATTTGTCTTGCGTGGATATTAATTATAATACTCATAATTGGTTTGTTTTTAATCTTTTTAATTATTTCAAATTTACGGCTAAATATCGTTTTATGTTAAATGTTATTGTAGAATTTTATTAAATGACACCTACAACGTTTTAGTAAAAATAAACCCAAAAACAGAAATCTATTTTTGGGTTTATTTTAGTTTTATTTTTTTATGTTTTCTATAAACTGATCGAAAAGATACGATGAATCGTGTGGACCAGGACTTGCTTCTGGATGGTATTGTACCGAAAAGCAATTCTTATTCTTCATGGCTAAACCAGCTACGGTATGATCATTTAAATGCACATGCGTAATCTCTAAATCAGGATGAGATTCTGACTCTTCTCTGTTAACAGCAAAACCATGGTTTTGTGAAGTAATTTCTCCCTTTCCTGTTTTTAGATTTTTAACAGGATGATTAATACCTCTATGCCCATTATGCATTTTATAAGTTGACACCCCATTAGCTAATGCAATAACTTGGTGCCCTAAACAAATCCCAAATAATGGCAAGTCTCTTTTAATAATTTCTTTTGCAACTTCTTGAGCTTCTATAAGAGGTTCTGGATCTCCAGGTCCATTGGATAAGAAATACCCGTCTGGGTTAAAAGCTTCTAAATCTTCGAACTTTGAATTATATGGAAATACTTTTATATAAGCATCTCTTTGAGCAATATTTCTAAGAATGTTCTTTTTAATTCCTATATCTAAAGCAGCTACTTTATAGGTAGCATTTTCATTACCAAAATAATATGGCTCTTTAGTTGATACTTTTGATGCCAATTCTAATCCATTCATTTCTGGCACCTCACTCAATTGTTTTTTTAAAGCTTCAATATTATCAACATCAGTAGAAATAACAGCATTCATAGCACCATGATCTCTTATATAACTAACTAGAGCTCGAGTATCAACATCTGAAATTGCTAGTAGGTTATTGTCTTCTAAAAATTCTTCTAATGATTTATCTGCAATTTCTCTAGAGTACTCATAGCTAAAGTTTTTTACTATAAGACCTGAAATTTTAATTGAATCCGACTCTACTTCATCTTTATTAGTTCCATAATTACCAATATGTGCATTGGTGGCAACCATAAGTTGTCCATAGTACGAAGGGTCAGTAAAAATTTCTTGGTAACCAGTCATTCCCGTATTAAAACATACTTCGCCAAATGCAGTTCCTTGTTTATTACCAACTGCTTTTCCGTAAAAAATAGTACCATCTGCTAAAAGTACAATGGCTTTTTGTCGTTTTTGATATTTCATATTTTTCCTAAAAAAGTTTTACAAAATTGCATAAAAAAAAGGATAAACTAAAATAGTTTATCCTTTATATTTAAATGCTTATTAACATTTATTCTTCTTCGTTTGATGCTTGAGTTTCAACTGGAGCAGCAGCAGGTTTACTTCCACCTCTTCTACTTCTTCTTGTTGTTTTCTTCTCTTTCTTACCAGCATTATAAATCTCGTTGTAATCAACAAGCTCTATCATTGCCATATCTGCATTATCACCTAAACGGTTACCAAGCTTAATAATTCTTGTATAACCTCCTGGTCTATCTCCAATCTTAGTTGCTACATCTCTAAATAATTCTGTTACAGCATCTTTTTGCCTTAACTTAGCCATAACAATACGTCTGTTATGAGTTGTATCAGTTTTAGACTTTGTAATCATTGGTTCAACAAATTGCTTTAATGCTTTTGCTTTAGCAACGGTTGTATTAATACGCTTGTGTTCTATTAACGAACAAGCCATATTTGCCAACATTGATTTTCTGTGAGCAGTTTTTCTTCCTAAGTGATTGAATTTTTTTCCGTGTCTCATGACATTTGTTTTATCATCTTGCTACCAAACTCGACCTGCGAGGAGCAAAATATGATTAATTAATCTTTATCTAATTTATATTTACTTAAATCCATTCCGAAATTTAATCCCTTAACGTTAACAAGCTCTTCAAGCTCTGTTAAAGATTTCTTACCAAAGTTTCTGAATTTCATTAAATCATTTTTATTGAATGATACTAAGTCTCCTAAAGTATCAACTTCTGCTGCTTTTAAACAATTTAATGCACGTACAGATAAGTCCATGTCAATTAATTTCGTTTTAAGTAACTGACGCATATGAAGCGATTCTTCATCATAAGTTTCAGTTTGAGCAATTTCATCAGCTTCTAATGTAATACGCTCATCTGAGAATAACATGAAGTGGTGAATTAACGTTTTAGCAGCTTCTGTTAAAGCATCTTGAGGTGTAATTGAACCATCTGTAATGATTTCGAAAACTAATTTTTCGTAATCGGTTTTTTGCTCAACACGATAATTCTCAATGCTATATTTTACATTTTTTATTGGTGTATAAATTGAATCTGTAAAAATTGTACCTATAGGTGCAGCTGTCTTTTTATTTTCCTCTGCTGGTACATAACCTCTACCCTTTTCAATTGTAATTTCCATGTTAAAATTAACCTTAGGATCTAAGTTACAGATTACTAATTCTGTATTTAACACTTGAAATCCTGAGATGAATTTTTGAAAATCTCCCGCTGTAATTTGTTCTTGTCCAGAAATTGAAATTGAAATTGATTCGTTATCAATATCTTCAATTTGTCTTTTAAAACGTATTTGTTTTAAATTTAAAATGATTTCTGTAACATCTTCAACTACACCAGCAATTGCAGAAAACTCGTGATCTACACCTTCTATTCTAACAGAAGTGATTGCAAATCCTTCTAAAGAAGAAAGTAAAACTCTTCTTAATGCGTTACCTACAGTTAATCCGTAACCAGGTTCTAACGGTCTGAATTCGAACTTTCCTTCGAAATCAGTAGAATCAATCATGATTACTTTGTCGGGCTTTTGAAAATTAAATACTGCCATATTTTCTTCGTTTTAATTGTTATTTAGTTGCGCGGTTTATAAGTTTGAAGAAGACCAACAAACCCTTTGGCTAAATACCAATATGATTAATATATTATTTAGAATATAATTCTACTATGAATTGTTCGTTTATGTTTTCTGGGATTTGAATTCTAGCAGGAACAGAAACGTATGTTCCAGATTTAGTATCGTTATTCCAAGTAATCCATTCGTAAACGTGACTTGAATTTGAAAGCGATCTTTCAATTGCTTCAAGTGATTTTGATTTTTCTCTTACTGCAACTACATCTCCAGCTTTTAATTGGTAAGATGGTATGTTTACCAACTCTCCATTTACTGTAATGTGTCTGTGAGATACTAATTGTCTAGCACCACTTCTAGAAGGAGAAATTCCCATTCTGAAAACTACGTTGTCTAATCTAGACTCGCAAAGTTGTAATAAAACTTCACCTGTAATACCTTGTGCTGCTCTTGCTTTTTTAAACAAACCTCTAAATTGACGCTCTAAAATACCATATGTATATTTAGCTTTTTGTTTCTCCATTAACTGGATTGCGTATTCAGATTTTTTTCCACGTCTTCTTGCATTTCCGTGTTGACCTGGAGGATAATTTCTTTTTTCAAAAGATTTATCATCTCCAAAAATAGCTTCACCAAATTTTCGAGCTATTTTAGTTTTAGGACCAGTATATCTTGCCATTTTAAATTGTTTTTAAGAGTGATTATGAATTAAGGTCTTAATCTTATCCTTCGATAACCATTTTATCTCTTGTTGATACTTGTTAATTTATTATTTTTCAGTTTGCAAATTTATGCAAAAAATTAATACCATCTGACAAACAGATGATATTAATTTTATTGACGATTTTGATTTATGGTTTATGATTTAAAACAATCTAAAAAAAACATAAATCTATCATCGTATTTTATTAAACTCTTCTACGTTTTGGAGGGCGACAACCATTGTGTGGTAATGGAGTAACATCGATAATTTCTGTCACTTCAATACCTGCATTATGAATTGAACGAATAGCAGACTCTCTACCATTTCCTGGTCCTTTAACATAAACCTTTACTTTCTTTAACCCAGCTTCTTGAGCTACTCCAGCAGCATCTTCAGCAGCTAATTGAGCAGCATAAGGTGTGTTTTTCTTTGAACCTCTAAATCCCATTTTACCAGCTGAAGACCATGAAATTACATCGCCTTTTTTATTGGTTAATGAAATAATAATGTTGTTAAAAGATGCTGTAACATGAGCTTCTCCAACAGCGTCTACAATAACTTTGCGTTTTTTTGTGCTTGTTTTTGCCATATTCTTTTAGTTCTTAGTTTTAGTTGATAGTCGCTAGAATCCTAAACCTTAATAATTTCAAACAGATTCCTTCCAACGTCTAAATACTAAAGACTAATTAATTATTTAGTTGCTTTTTTCTTGTTAGCAACTGTTTTTCTTCTACCTTTTCTTGTTCTAGAGTTGTTTTTAGTACGTTGCCCTCTTAATGGAAGACTCGCTCTATGACGAATACCTCTGTAACATCCAATATCCATTAATCGCTTAATGTTTAATTGTGTTTCAGAACGTAATTCACCTTCAATTGTAAATGTACCAACAGCTTCACGAATACCAGCTATTTGATCATCTGTCCAATCTTGAACTTTAATACTTTCATCAACTTTAGCTGAAGCTAAAATTTCTTTTGCTCTACTTCTACCTACTCCGTAGATATAAGTTAAAGAGATAACTCCTCTTTTTTGTTTTGGTATGTCTACACCTGCAATTCTTGCCATAGCTTATCCTTGTCTTTGTTTGAATCTAGGATTCTTTTTGTTTATTACGTAAAGTCTACCTTTTCTGCGCACGATTTTACAATCTGCACTTCTTTTTTTAACTGATGCTCTTACTTTCATCTTAATTAAGTTTTATCAATTTATTAGTGTCGACTAAGCGCCACCGACAAATTAATTTAATATCTATAAGTTATTCGAGCCTTTGATAAATCATAAGGACTCATTTCTAATTTAACTTTATCTCCTGGTAATAGTTTAATATAATGCATACGCATTTTACCTGAGATGTGTGCAGTCACAATATGACCATTTTCTAATTCAACACGAAACATAGCATTTGATAATGCTTCTATAATGGTTCCGTCTTGTTCTATTGCTGCTTGTTTTGCCATAGTTTATAATATTAAGCTACTGCCTTTCTATTTTTACCCGTTTTCATCAAGCCATCATAATGTCTATTTAACAGATAAGAATTTATCTGTTGCATAGTATCGATTGCAACTCCAACCATAATTAATAGTGATGTCCCTCCGAAAAACAAAGCCCATCCTTGACCTACTCCCATAAGCTTAACAATAAATGCTGGGAACACAGCAATAAGTGCTAAAAATATAGAACCTGGTAAGGTTATTTGAGACATTATTTTATCAAGATACTCAGAGGTTTCAGAACCTGGACGAATACCAGGAATAAAACCGCCACTACGCTTTAAGTCGTCTGCCATTTTATTGGTAGGTACAGTGATAGCTGTATAAAAGTATGTAAAAACTATAATTAATAAAGCAAAAGTTACATTATACCAAAATCCAAAAACATCAGAATAGTTAGTCTGCATCCATGCTCCAACAGTAGTGTCTTTCAAAAAAGATGACCCTCCTATTAAACTAGGCACAAACATTATAGCTTGCGCAAATATAATTGGCATTACTCCTGAAGCATTAAGCTTTAAAGGAATGTATTGTCTTGACCCAGCCATAGCACTTTTCTCATAACCACCAGAAGCAGTTCTTCTAGCATATTGGACAGCTATTTTTCTGACACCCATTACTAACATTATTGAAGCTAGTATAATTACAAACCAAACCACTAGTTCAAAAAGAATTAACATTACATTATTACCTTCTAATCTAGTTGCCGCATTTTGAATAAATGACTGTGGTAAAGTAGCTATAATACCTACCATAATTAATAATGAAATACCGTTACCAATACCTTTATCAGTAATTTTTTCACCTAACCACATTGCAAAAATACACCCTGTAACTAATATAGTAACTGATGAGAAATAAAACAATGGACCTGTTCCTAACAAAAATGCACTTTGTGGAACACCTAAACTTGGTAAGCTTGCTAAGTACCCTGGCGCTTGTAATAAACAGATTGCTATGGTTAACCATCGTGTAATCTGAGTTATTTTCTTTTGTCCGCTAGCCCCTTCTTTTTGTAATTTTTGAAGGTAAGGTATAGCTATACCCATTAATTGCACAACAATAGAAGCAGAAATGTATGGCATAATACCTAGTGCAAATACAGATGCTCTTGCTAAGGCTCCTCCAGTAAACATATTAAGAATAGCTCCTAAACCGCCGCCGCCAAAATTACCTTCGTATTCAGCAAGTTGACCTGCGTCAATACCAGGTAATGTAACTTGTGCACCAAAACGATAAACTAATAACAGACCCAATGTAACAATGATTCTGTTTCTCAGCTCTTCTATTTTCCAAACATTTTTTAATGATTCTATAAATTTCATGCTTATAATAAAATATTATAATGTTATTGCTTCTCCTCCAGCAGCTTCAATAGCAGCTTTTGCTGAAGCAGTAAACTTATGAGCAGACACTTTTAATTTTGCTTTTAACTCACCTCTTCCTAAAATTTTAACTAGGTCATTTTTCCCAACTAATCTATTAGCAAATAATGTTTCAAAATCTACTGTCTCTTTTATTTTCTTATCATCAACCAATTGTTGTAATGTATCTAAGTTTACACCTTGATACTCTACACGGTTAATGTTAGTAAAACCAAACTTAGGCACACGTCTTTGAAGTGGCATTTGACCACCCTCAAATCCTAGTTTCTTAGAATAACCAGAACGAGATTTAGCCCCTTTGTGACCACGAGTTGCCGTACCTCCTTTTCCAGAACCTTGTCCTCTACCTATTCTTTTACCTTGGTTTTTTACTGAACCTTCTGCAGGTTTTAAATTACTTAAATCCATTTTTCAGTTTATATTTTTAAGCTTCTTCTACAGAAACTAAATGTGAAACTTTAGCAACCATACCAAGTATATTTGGTGTAGCTTCATGCTCTTTTACTTGACCAATCTTTTTAAGACCTAGAGCTTCTAAAGTTCTTTTTTGTCTTTGCGTACGATTGATTGCGCTTTTAACTTTTGTTACTTTAATCTTTGCCATTTCTGTCTTTTATTAAGCGTTAAAAACCTGTTCAAGTGAAATACCTCTGTCTTTCGCTATAGCGTTAGCGTCTCTTAATTGTAATAAAGCATCAAAAGTTGCTTTTACTACATTATGAGGGTTTGAAGATCCTTGAGATTTTGACAATACATCATGTACTCCAACTGCCTCTAAAACCGTTCTAACTGCACCACCAGCAATAACTCCTGTACCAGGAGCAGCAGGAATAATGTTTACTCTTGCCCCACCGTATTTACCTTTTTGCTCATGTGGCAATGTTCCTTTAATAATAGGAATACGAACTAGGTTTTTCTTAGCATCTTCAACAGCTTTTGCAATTGCACTAGCAACGTCTTTAGATTTTCCTAAACCTTGTCCTACAACACCTGCCTCATCACCAACTACAACAATTGCTGAAAAGCCAAATGCTCTACCACCTTTAGTTACTTTTGTAACTCTTTGTACACCAACCAAACGATCTTTAAGATCTAATCCACCTGGTTTTACTAATTCTGCACTTTTATATTTTTTAAACATAATTTCTTAGAATTTAAGTCCTGCTTCTCTAGCACCTTCGGCTAATGATTTTACTCTACCATGGTATAAATAACCACCTCTATCGAAAGCAATAGTTTCAACGCCTGCCTTTAAAGCCTTTTCAGCAACAGCTTTACCAACTAAGGTAGCTACTTCTGATTTATTTCCTTTTGCAGAACTAATATCTTTATCTCTTGAAGATGCAGCGCTAATGGTTTTACCATTAACATCATCAACTATTTGAGCATAAATTTCTTTATTACTTCTAAAAACAGTTAATCTCGGTCTAGCTTCTGTACCAGAAACTACCTTACGAATTCTGTTTTTTATTCTTATTCTTCTTTGGTTCTTTGTTAATGCCATAACTTAATTATTAAGCTGATTTACCTGCTTTTCTTCTTAATTCTTCGCCAACAAACTTAATTCCTTTTCCTTTGTAAGGTTCTGGTTTTCTAAAACCACGAATCTTTGCAGCAACTTGTCCTACAAGTTGTTTATCATGAGAAGTAAGTTTAATAATTGGGTTTTTACCTTTTTCACTTATTGTTTCTACTTTAACTTCTGGAGCTAAGTTCAATACAATATTATGAGAAAAACCTAAAGCTAAATCTAATTTTTGTCCTTGGTTTGATGCTCTATAACCAACACCTACCAATTCTAATTCTTTAGTCCATCCTTTAGATACACCAGCAATCATATTATTCATTAACGATCTGTATAAACCGTGTTTTGCTTTTTGCTCTTTAGAATCAGAAGAACGTGTAACTAAAACATTTCCGTCTTCAACTTTAATTTCAACAGCATCGAAATTCTGTGTTAATTCTCCTAATTTTCCTTTTACAGTTACTACGTTTTCTTTAACGTCAACTGTTACACCTTCTGGAATGGCTACTGGATTATTTCCTATTCTTGACATTTCTTTCTGGTATTAAAATTAGTAAACGTAACATAAAACTTCGCCACCAACATTATCTCTTTTAGCTTGCTTGCCTGTCATCACTCCGTGAGAAGTTGAGATAATAGCAATACCAAGACCGTTTAAAATACGTGGTAACTCGTTAGACCCTGCATACTTACGTAAACCTGGTGTACTAATGCGTTGAAGTTTCTTAATTACTGGTTCTTTTGTTTCTTTATTATACTTAAGAGCAATTTTAATTGTTCCTTGTACAGTTGAATCATCAAATTTATAACTTAAAATATATCCTTGTTCGAATAAGATTTTAGTTATGTCTTTTTTCAAATTAGAAGCAGGAATCTCAACCACTCTGTGGTTAGCACGCACTGCATTTCTAATTCTTGTCAAATAATCCGCTATTGGATCTGAGTACATAATGAATTGATTTTGTGGTTTTGGTTTTCAAACTATTTTGAACCTTAAACCTGATTATTTTAATAATATTACCAACTTGCTTTTTTAACACCAGGTATTAAACCTTGGTTTGCCATTTCTCTGAATGTTACACGAGATATTCCAAATGTTCTCATATAACCTTTAGGTCTTCCAGTTAATTTACATCTATTATGCATACGAATTGGAGAAGCATTTTTTGGCAACTTTTGTAATGCTTCATAATCTCCAGCTTCTTTTAAAGCTTTACGTTTTTCAGCATATTTAGCTACTGTTTTTGCTCTTTTTACCTCACGGGCTTTCATTGATTCTTTAGCCATAACTTAGTTCTTTTTAAAAGGTAACCCTAGTTCAGTTAATAATGATTTTGCTTCTTTATCAGTATCTGCAGTCGTTACAAATGTAATATCCATACCAGAAATTTTATTCACTTTATCAATGTTAATTTCTGGGAATATAATTTGTTCAGTAACTCCTAAATTGTAGTTACCACGTCCATCAAATCCTGTAGCTTTAATTCCGTTAAAGTCTCTAACACGTGGAAGTGCTGAAGTAACTAAACGATCTAAAAACTCGTACATGCGCTCACCACGTAAAGTAACTTTAGCGCCAATTGGCATACCTTTACGTAATTTGAAGGATGCAACATCTTTTTTAGATAATGTTGAAATAGCTTTTTGTCCAGATATAGTTGTTAATTCTTCTACAGCGTAGTCAATTAACTTTTTGTCTGCAACCGCTGCACCTACACCTTTAGATATAACTATCTTAGTAAGTTTAGGAACTTGCATTACATTCTTATATCCAAATTCGTCTGTAAGAGCTGCAATTACTCTGCTTTTATACTCTTCTTTAAGTCTTGGTGAATATGCCATAACTATATTACTTCATTAGATTTTAATGAAAATCTTACTTTTTTATCGCCTTCTAATCTATAACCAACTCTTGTAGTTTCTCCTTTTGAAGTTAACAATGATAAGTTAGATATATGAATAGCTGCTTCTTTTTCTACGATTCCGCCTTGAGGGTTTTGTGCACTTGGTTTAGTATGTTTCTTAACCATGTTTACTCCTTCAATAATCGCTTTGTTCTTTGCTATAAATACTTTTTGTACTTTCCCTTCTGATCCTTTATGATCTCCAGCAATTACTTTTACAGTATCTCCAGTTTTTATTTTAAGCTTTCCCATCTTAATTATTCTGTATTAAAGCACTTCTGGTGCTAATGATACAATTTTCATGAATTGTTTATCACGAAGTTCTCTAGCAACAGGACCAAAAACACGTGTTCCTCTCATTTCACCCGTTGGGTTTAATAAAACACAAGCGTTATCGTCAAACCTTATATAAGATCCGTCTGGTCTTCTTACTTCTTTCTTAGTACGAACAACTACTGCTGTAGAAACTGCTTTTTTCTTAATGTTTCCATTAGGAGTTGCATCTTTAACAGAAACAACTATCTTATCTCCTACAGAAGCATATCTTCTTTTAGTTCCTCCTAAAACACGGATAACTAAGACTTCTTTTGCTCCAGTATTGTCTGCTACTTTTATTCTTGATTCTTGTTGTAACATAATTATTTAGCTCTTTCTAAAATTTCAACTAATCTCCAACATTTAGATTTACTTAAAGGTCTTGTTTCCATGATTCTTACAGTATCACCTTCGTTGCAATCGTTTTGTTCGTCGTGTGCTACGTACTTTTTCGTTTTTAAAACGAATTTTCCATACATAGGATGTTTTACTTTTTTAACTTCAGAAACCACAATTGATTTCTGCATTTTATTACTAGTAACAACTCCTATACGTTCTTTTCTTAAATTTCTTGTTTCCATCTTTCAGCAGAATTATTGTAATTCTCTTTTAGTTAATTCAGTCGCAATTCTAGCTACAGTACGTCTTATTGAACGTAGTTGAATTGGATTTTCTAAAGGAGATATTGCATGCGCTAATTTTAGGTCTGAATAACTCTTTTTTGTTTCACCAAGTTTCTCTTGTAACTCAGCTACAGATAATTCTTTAATTTCTGATTGTTTCATAATATCAAATAAATTATGCTTCGTAATCTCTAGCGATTAAAAACTTAGTTTTAACTGGTAGCTTCTGTGCTGCTAAACGCAATGCTTCTTTAGCAACGTCTAATGGCACACCACCAATTTCAAATAAAACTCTTCCTGGCTTAACAACAGCTACCCAATATTCAACAGCACCTTTACCTTTACCCATACGTACTTCAAGAGGCTTTTTTGTAATAGGCTTGTCTGGAAATATTTTAATCCAAAGTTGTCCTTCTCTTTTCATGTAACGTGTAGCGGCTATACGAGCTGCTTCAATTTGACGCGATGTTAAAAAATTCGAGTCTAATGATTTTATTCCAAAAGTTCCGCTTGAAAGTTGATGACCTCTACCAGAGATACCTTTCATACGTCCTTTTTGTTGTTTACGAAATTTTGTTCTTTTAGGCTGTAACATTTTTCTTTACTTTATAAAAAATTACTTTCTACGACGAGGTCCTTTATTTCCACCACGTCCTCCGGCTCCACCTTTTCCTTGCTTCTTAGATAAACCAACAAGCGGAGAAAGTTCTCTTTTACCATATACTTCACCTTTCATGATCCATACTTTAACACCCAATCTACCATAAGTAGTGTGTGCCTCAACTAAAGCATAATCAATATCGGCTCTAAAGGTTGATAAAGGAATACGTCCTTCTTTATAGTGTTCAGAACGTGCCATTTCAGCTCCGTTTAAACGACCAGAAATCTGGATTTTAATTCCTTCAGCATTCATTCTCATTGTAGCAGCGATAGCCATTTTTATTGCACGTCTGTATGAAATTCTATTTTCAATTTGACGAGCAATACTTGATGCTACTAAAAATGAATCTAGTTCAGGTCTCTTAATTTCAAAGATGTTAATCTGAACTTCTTTACCAGTAATCTTTTTAAGCTCTTCTTTTAACTTGTCTACCTCTTGTCCGCCTTTACCGATAATAATACCAGGTCTTGCAGTAGTGATAGTAACGGTTACAAGTTTTAAAGTTCTCTCAATAATTACTCTACTTACACTAGCTTTAGATAAACGCGCGTGAACGTATTTTCTAATCTTATCGTCTTCGGCAAGTTTATCACCATAATCGTTTCCTCCGTACCAGTTAGATTCCCATCCTCTGATAATTCCTAAGCGATTTCCGATTGGATTTGTTTTTTGTCCCATACTCTTATTAAGCTTGTGTGTTATTGTTAGCTCCAACCACTAATGTAACATGGTTAGAACGTTTTCTAATTCTGTGTGCACGACCTTGAGGTGCTGGACGTAATCTTTTTAACATAGATCCACCATCAACTCTAATCTCTTTTACAAATAATTCTGCAGATTCAACATCAGCGTCTTCATTTTTTGATTGCCAGTTAGCAATAGCTGATAATAACAGCTTTTCTAATCGACCAGAAGCTTCTTTATTGTTGAATTTCAAGATATTAAGTGCGTTTTCTACCTTTTCACCTCTTACTAAATCGGCTACTAAGCGCATTTTTCTTGGTGACGTAGGACAGTTATTAAGTTTTGCAAAAGCAACATGCTTTTTTGCTTCCTTAATAGCGTCTGCCATTTGTTTTTTACGACTTCCCATAGCTTACTACTTTTTACCTTTATTTTTAGCACCTGCATGTCCACGGAATGAACGTGTTGGTGAAAATTCTCCTAATTTATGACCTACCATGTTTTCAGTAACATATACTGGAACAAATTGACGGCCATTGTGCACTGCTATAGTTTGTCCAACAAAATCTGGTGTAATCATACTTGCTCTAGACCAAGTTTTAATTACAGTCTTTTTGTTAGCTTCAACATTTGCAGCTACTTTTCTTTCTAATTTATAATGAACGTAAGGTCCTTTTTTTAATGATCTTGCCATGTCTTATTTCTTTCTACGTTCTACAATATATTTATTACTTGCTTTTGTCTTAGAACGGGTTCTGTAACCTTTAGCAGGAATACCGTTTCTAGAACGAGGGTGTCCACCTGAAGATTTACCTTCACCACCACCCATTGGGTGATCAACTGGATTCATAACTACCGGTCTAGTACGTGGTCTTCTTCCTAACCATCTTGTTCTACCTGCTTTACCACCAACTAATAATTGATGATCTGAGTTAGAAACAACACCTATTGTAGCCATACAATTTGCAAGCACTAATCTTGTTTCTCCTGAAGGTAATTTAACCGTAGCAAATTTACCATCTCTTGCCATTAACTGAGCAAATGCACCAGCACTACGAGCCATAACAGCTCCTTGTCCTGGACGCAACTCTAAACAAGAAATAATAGTTCCTAATGGAATTTCACTAAGCGGCATTGCATTTCCAATTTCTGGAGCTACGCCTTCTTTACCAGACACTACATTTTGCCCAACCTGAAGTCCATTTTGAGCAATAATATATCTTTTTTCACCATCTTGATAATTCAATAATGCGATAAAAGCTGTTCTGTTTGGATCGTATTGAATTGAAGCTACTTCACCAGGAACTCCTGCTTTGTCTCTTTTAAAATCGATAATACGATACTTTTTCTTATGACCTCCACCAATATAGCGCATGGTCATTTTTCCTCGATTGTTTCTACCACCAGACCTTTTATTCGGAACAAGTAAACTCTTTTCCGGCTTATCAGTAGTAATGGCATCGTAACCGTTTACTACTCTAAAACGCTGTCCTGGTGTGATTGGTTTTAATTTTCTTACTGACATTAGTCTTTAATTACATGTTACTGTATAAATCAATCATTTCACCTTCCGCCAGTTGTACAATTGCTTTTTTAACAGCATTTGTTTTACCATGTTGAATACCAGTTTTTGTAAACTTAGTACTTCTATCTGGACGGACATTTATAGTACGAACTTTTTCAACAGAAACGCCATAAGCAGCTTCCACCGCTTTTTTGATTTCTACCTTGTTCGCCTTTGTATTCACCGCGAAAGTATAGCAGTTTCTTAACTCGCTATCTGCAGTCGCTTTTTCTGTGATTATAGGTTTAATTAAGATACTCATCTGTTTCTTATTTACTTAAGTTTGTTTCAATTCCTTCTAAAGCACCTTCTAAAAGCACAACTTGATTTGCATTTAAAATCTTGTAAGTGCTTAATTCTGAAGCTATTATAACTTCAGAGTCTTTTAAATTGCGCGATGACAAATATACGTTATTATTTGACCCACCCAACACAAACAGAGATTTTTTGTTTTCAAGCTCTAAAGCCTTTAAAACTGCTGTAAAATTTTTAGTTTTTGGAGCGTCAAAATTAAAGTCTTCTAAAACAGTAATTGACTTCTCTCCAGCTTTGATACTTAAGGCAGATTTACGCGCTAAACGCTTTAAGTTTTTATTAAGTTTGAAGCTGTAATTTCTAGGTCTTGGACCAAACATACGTCCACCTCCTTTAAATACACCAGACTTAATACTACCTGCTCTTGCCGTACCAGTTCCTTTTTGCTTTTTAATCTTACGTGTACTTCCAGAAATCTCAGCTCTTTCTTTCGATTTATGAGTTCCTTGACGTTGGTTTGCTAAATATTGTTTAACATCCAAATATACAGCATGATTATTAGGCTCAATAGCAAACACATCTTTAGAAAGGTCTGCCTTTCTACCTGTGTCTTTTCCGTTTATATCTAAAACTGCTACTTTCATTATTTTCTAATAATTACATAAGCGTTTTTGTGTCCAGGTACACACCCTTTAACAACAAGTAAATTCTTTTCAGCAACTACTTTTAAAACTCTTAAATTTTGAACTTTCACTTTTTCACCACCCATTCTTCCTGCCATTTTCATGCCTTTAAAAACACGAGCAGGATAAGATGCAGCTCCAATAGATCCTGGTGCTCTTAAACGGTTATGTTGACCATGAGTAGCTTGACCTACACCACCGAAACCATGACGTTTTACAACACCTTGAAATCCTTTACCTTTAGATGTTCCTGCTACATCAACGAATTCTCCTTCGTTAAAATGCTCTACAGTGATTGCATCTCCTAATTTGTACTCCTCATCAAAACCTTTGAATTCAACAACTTTGCGTTTTACAGAAGTACCCGCTTTTTTAGCATGACCTAAGTCTGCTTTTGTAGCGCTTTTTTCTGTCGCGTCATCGAAACCAAGTTGTACAGCTTCATAGCCGTCAACCTCATCGGTTCTGACTTGGGTAACGATACATGGTCCAGCTTCGATTACAGTACAAGGAACATTCTTCCCGTTTTCATCAAAGATGCTGGTCATACCGATTTTTTTTCCAATTAACCCAGACATATTTATTAATTTAATTTATTACTATTAGTTATTAAAATTCAAGGCTGAAAATACGTTTCAGCCTTGAATTGTATTTTTACCGTTTTTCCCTCGCTCGCAGCTTAGGACATGTAAGCTTATTACTAAACTTTGATTTCTACTTCAACACCACTTGGCAATTCAAGTTTCATTAACGCATCAATTGTTTTTGATGACGAAGAGTAAATATCTAGTAATCTCTTATAAGAGCTTAATTGAAATTGTTCTCTTGATTTCTTGTTTACGTGTGGAGAACGTAATACAGTGAAAATTTTCTTGTGAGTTGGTAAAGGGATTGGTCCCGTCACAACTGCACCAGTACTTTTTACTGTTTTTACAATCTTATCAGCAGACTTATCTACTAAGTTATGATCGTAAGACTTTAATTTTATTCTGATTTTTTGACTCATTTTCTTAACTTTTAAGATTGCTCCCCTTTAGCTGCTTTAATTACTTCTTCAGATATATTTGAAGGCGTTTCAGCATAGTGTGAAAATTCCATTGTTGATGTTGCTCTACCTGAAGACAATGTTCTTAATGTAGTAACATATCCAAACATTTCTGATAATGGCACAGTAGCTTTCACAGTTTTTGCTCCAGCTCTATCACCCATATCACTTACTTGTCCTCTTCTTCTATTTAAGTCACCTACAATATCACCCATGTTTTCTTCAGGAGTAATAACTTCTAACTTCATAATAGGCTCCATTATTACAGCTTTTGCTGCTTTTGCACAAGCTTTAAATCCTAATTTAGCTGCTAATTCGAAAGATAATTGATCCGAATCCACATCGTGGTAAGATCCATCTTTCAATGTAACTTTCATAGCATCGATTTCGTAACCTGCTAATGGACCATTTACCATTGCCATTTTAAATCCTTTTTCAATTGAAGGAATAAATTCTTTAGGAACATTACCACCTTTAATTATAGATTCAAATTGAAGTCCTACTGCTCCTTCATCTGCTGGCTCAACAGTAAATACGATATCAGCAAACTTACCACGACCACCAGATTGTTTTTTATAAACTTCTCTATGATCAGCAGATTGAGTAATTGCTTCTTTATATTCAACTTGTGGTTGACCTTGATTTACTTCAACTTTAAACTCACGTTTTAAGCGATCAACAATTACATCTAAGTGAAGCTCACCCATTCCAGATATAATAGTTTGCCCAGAAGCTTCATCTGAACGTACTGTAAATGTAGGATCTTCTTCAGCTAATTTAGCTAAGCCCATACCCAATTTATCAACGTCAGCTTTAGTTTTTGGCTCAACGGCAATACCAATTACTGGATCTGGAAAGTCCATAGATTCCAAAACTATTGGATGCTTTTCAGATGAAAGTGTATCTCCTGTTTTGATAGATTTAAATCCAACAGCAGCTCCAATATCTCCAGCTTCAATAAAATCAATTGCGTTTTGCTTGTTAGCATGCATTTGATAAATTCTTGAAATACGTTCTTTTTTACCAGAACGGTTATTTAAAACATAAGAACCTGCATCTAAACGACCTGAATATGCTCTAAAAAATGCTAAACGACCTACAAAAGGATCTGTAGCAATTTTAAATGCTAAAGCTGCAAATGGTTCCTTTACATCTGGCTTACGTAAAATTTCTTCTCCTGAATCTGGATCTGTACCTACAATACCTTCTTTATCCGTTGGAGAAGGCAAGTAACGACATACAGCATCTAATAAGAATTGTACCCCTTTATTTTTAAATGCAGAACCACAAATCATTGGAATGATAGCCATATCCATTACAGCAGCTCTAAGTGCAGCATGCACCTCTTCTTCTGTAATAGAGTCTTCATCTTCCATGAATTTTTCTAAAAGATTCTCATCATAACCAGCAACTTCTTCAATAAGTAGTGCACGATATTTACGAGCTTCTTCTTTTAACTCTTCTGGAATTTCAACAACATCAAAGGTTGCTCCTTGAGTTTCATCATGCCATACAATAGCACGGTTTTTTACTAAATCGATAATTCCTTTAAAATCTTCTTCGTCACCAATATTTAAAACGATTGGCACCGCGTTAGACTTTAACATATCTTTTACTTGTTGACATACACCTAAAAAGTCAGATCCTTGACGGTCCATTTTATTAACGAAACCAATTCTAGGAACTTTATAGTTATCGGCTAGCCTCCAGTTAGTTTCAGATTGTGGTTCAACACCATCAACTGCACTAAATAAAAACACTAAACCATCAAGTACACGTAATGAACGATTTACCTCAACTGTAAAATCTACGTGACCCGGTGTATCAATTATATTAAAATGATATCCTTTAGTTTCTGGTGTTGGCTCTCCATTTTCAATTGGAAATTTCCACTCACAAGTTGTTGCAGCAGAAGTAATTGTAATACCTCTTTCCTGTTCTTGCTCCATCCAATCCATTGTAGCCGCACCATCATGTACTTCTCCAATTTTATGAGATACACCTGTATAATAAAGAATACGTTCTGTAGTAGTAGTTTTTCCTGCATCAATATGTGCAGCAATACCTATATTTCTAGTGAATTTTAAATCTCTTGCCATGTCGTATTAAAATCTAAAGTGAGAGAATGCTTTGTTTGCTTCAGCCATTTTGTGAGTATCTACTCTTTTCTTAACCGCTGCTCCTTCTTCTTTAGCTGCAGCTAATATTTCTGCTGCTAAACGATTAGCCATAGATTTTTCGTTTCTTTTACGTGAATAGCTAATAAGCCATTTCATAGCTGTTGAAACTTTACGATCTGGACGAATTTGCATAGGAATTTGAAATGTTGCACCACCAACTCTACGACTACGTACTTCTACGTGAGGCATAACGTTTGATAAAGCATCTTTCCAGGTTTCTAAAGCTGTTTTTTCTTCGTCAGTTTTCTTTTCTTCCACAATGTCAATAGCATCATAGAATACTTTAAAAGCTACAGACTTTTTACCATCCCACATCATCATGTTAACGAAACGAGTTACTAACTGGTCGTTAAAACGTGGATCCGGTAAAAGCGGTCTCTTTTTTGCTGCTCTTTTTCTCATGTCTTCTTCTTAAAGTTTTAATTACTTTTTAGGGCGTTTTGCACCATACTTAGATCTACGTTGCGTTCTACCTGAAACACCTGCTGTGTCTAAAGCACCACGTACAATGTGATATCTAACTCCTGGTAAATCTTTTACCCTTCCACCTCTAACCAATACTATCGAGTGCTCTTGTAGATTATGCCCTTCTCCACCGATGTATGCATTAACCTCGTTTCCGTTTGTTAAACGAACCCTTGCTACCTTACGCATTGCTGAGTTAGGTTTTTTAGGAGTTGTTGTGTAAACACGAGTACACACACCACGTCTTTGCGGACAAGAATCTAAAGCAGCCGATTTACTCTTCTTGGTTATTTTGGCTCTTCCTTTTCTTACTAATTGCGAAATTGTTGGCATATATATTATATATAAATTTTATTATCCTCTTCTAAGAGGGCTGCAAAGGTAGAAATTAAAATGAATAATTCAAACCCTAAATCATTAATTTTTAAGAGTTTTCAAAAATTATATCATTACCTATATTATAAGCGTAGATTTTCCGTTAGATTTATACCGAAAAGTTAGAAGCTAGAAGTTTGAAAACTGAAGCCTAAAACCATTTTATTAAATTATTTTAGTAATCTTTACCCGTGCAAAAAACTTCTTTTTTACTCCTTATTATATATATACTTTTTTCTCCTAAGCTATATTCTCAAAATTTAAACTTAAGAGTTTTAGGAAATAATAAGTTTGAAACCAGAGCAATAGACTCATTAAGCTATCAAAAATCTCACAAAAATTACGCATCAATTAAAGCTGAAGTAGACTCTATTCAAAATCTACTTTATAAGACAGGTTACATTGAAAATGATTTAAAAGGCATCATCAAAAAAAACGATTCATTTTTTACCGCAAAATTTCACCTTAAAAAAAAATACAACACCATATATATATATTATAATAATTCGGTTGTTGAAACCTCAATTATAAAATTAGTTTCAGATGACGTTTTTGACGACTATTTTATTCTTCCATTTAGCACTTTAGAAAACAGTTTGAATTTTATTAACTCAAAAACTTCAGAAACGGGAAATCCTTTTTCAAAATTAAAATTATCAAATATTCAAATTGACAAGGGTAATTTAAAAGCTGATTTAATAATTGATTCTCAAAAACAAAAAAGATCTATAAATAGGATAATAATAAAAGGCTATGATAAATTCCCAAAGTCATATCTGAAGTATTATTTGAAAATTAAACAAAATCAAACTTTTAATTTAAACAAGATTA
The DNA here is from genome assembly GCF_002741945.1 of Gaetbulibacter sp. 4G1. Lineage (GTDB taxonomy): Bacteria > Bacteroidota > Bacteroidia > Flavobacteriales > Flavobacteriaceae > Wocania_A > Wocania_A spongiicola. The sequence continues at coordinate 347,062 of NZ_MDVN01000003.1, read as the reverse complement.
AACAAAAAACGAATCTATTAGGCAACTTAAAGTTTGCTAATCAAATAAAACCTCCAGAGGTTCTTTTTTCTAAAGATTCTACAACCTTATATATATACACGGAAAAAGCTAAAAGCAATTCATTTGATGGCTTTTTGGGTTTCGGCACTAATGAAGACACAAATAAATTAGAGTTTGACGGTTATTTAAATTTAAACTTAACCAACAATTTAAATTTTGGTGAGTCATTTAGTTTGCTTTACAAGAGTGATGAAAACGATCAAAAAACATTTAGAACAGATTTAACTCTACCCTATTTGTTTAGGTCGCCAATAGGTCTAGATTTAGGTTTACAAATCTTTAAAAAAGATTCCTCTTTTACTACAATAAACCAATCTGCCAAATTACATTATCAAATAAACTCAAAACATAAAGTATATGGTGGTATTACTTCCACCACTTCAAACAATTTATTATCCACAAACAATTTACAAGGCATAACCGATTATGACTCAAACTTTTTTTCGGTCTCCTATCAATTTTTAAAATTACAAGCTAATAATTTACTTTTCCCTATAAAATCGAGTGTTTTACTAGAAACAAATTTTGGCAATAGAAAAACAACTAATTCAAATGAGAAACAATCTTATTATAGCATTGATGCTTTTAAAATTTTCAATCTAAATAACAAAAATAGTTTTTACCTAAGAATGAATGGCTCTAATTTAAATTCAAACTCATATTTTCAAAATGAGCTTTTCCGTTTTGGAGGCATAAATTCTATTCGAGGCTTTGAAGAAAATAGCTTATTCGCATCTCTTTTTGGGGTTTTAAATACTGAATACAGATATCAGCTTAACAACACCATATATATTCACACTATAACAGATTTGGCATACTTTGAAAATAAAATCGTAAACAAGAAAGAAAAGCTTTTTGGTTATGGTTTCGGATTTGGTATTTTAACTAAAGCTGGCCTTTTTAAGTTTAATTATGCTAATGGTAAAACTGAGAATCAACCTTTTAAGTTTTCCAACTCAAAAATACATCTTAGTTTAATAGCTGGTTTTTAAGAGTTTAAATTATGATTTTCATAATTTTTTGCCTTAAAAACTAAATTTTAACCATTATTTATTGTTTTATTAACTTTTTATTATGATTTTTGGCATTGACTAATTCAAATAAATCATAAAATGAAAACAAAGTTTAGTGGAATTCTAACGCTATTACTAGCGTTTGTTGTGCAATTTTCTTTTGCGCAAGAAAAAACAATTTCAGGTACGATTTCAGATAATTCTGGTATGCCGCTCCCTGGAGTTAACATTATTGTAAAAAACACTACTAACGGTACACAAACCGATTTTGATGGAAAGTATTCTATCAATGCTAATGCAGGAGATGTTCTTGTATTTAGTTATGTAGGGTTAAAAACGCAAGAAGCAACAGTTGGAGCTTCTAATACGCTTGATGTCACAATGGAAGAGGATGCAGCTGTATTAGATGAAGTTGTTGTAACTGCATTAGGTATTAAGAGAGATAAAAAGAGTTTGGGTTATGCCACTCAAGAAGTTAAAGGTGAAGCTGTATCAGCAGTAAAAAGCCAAAACTTTGTAAACTCATTATCTGGTAAAGTAGCTGGTCTGCAAATTAAGCCTTCAGGTACTATGGGTGGTTCTACCCAAGTAATTATTAGAGGTAATGCTTCTATTTCTGGAAACAATCAAGCTTTATTTGTTATTGATGGTGTTCCTATCGATAATGGCGTTAACAATCAAATTGTAACAGCTATTGCTTCTGAGCAGAGATCTCAGACTAGTGGTAGAGGAGGTTACGATTACGGTAATGCTGCATCAGATATTAACCCTGACGACATTGAATCAATCAACGTATTAAAAGGTGCAGCTGCATCGGCTTTATACGGATCTCGTGCTGCTAATGGTGTAATTATGATTACAACAAAAAAAGGAGCAAGAAAAAAAGGATTAGGAGTTACAATAAACTCTAGTATTACTGTTGGTGAGGTAGACAAGTCTACATTACCAGTTTATCAAAAGAAATATGGTGCTGGTTATGGTCCATTCTACGGATCAACTGGATATTTTGATGATATTGATGTTGATGGTGATGGAACTGTTGATTTAGCAACTCCATTTACAGAGGATGCATCTTACGGTGGTGAGTTCGATCCTAACTTATTAGTTTATCAATGGAATAGTATTTACCCTCAATTAGATGGTTATTTACAACCAACTCCTTGGTTGGCTGGTGTAAACGATCCTAACTATATATGGGAAACATCTAGCACTTTAGTTAACTCTGTTTCTCTTGATGGTGGTAGCGAAACTGGCTCTTTTAGATTAGGTTTTACAAACATGTTACAAGAAGGTAACTTACCTAATAGTGAAATTAAAAGAAATAGTATTAATTTCAACGGTAGTCAAGACTTAAGTGAAAAATTATCTGTATCAACTTCTTTTACTTTTACTAAAACTGATGGTAGAGGTCGTTACGGTACTGGTTACGATGCAAACAACGTAATGCAACAATTTAGACAGTGGTGGCAAGTTAATGTTGATGTTAAAGAACAACAAGAGGCTTATTTTGCTACTCGTGAAAACATTACTTGGAACCCTAATTCATATACAAATAGAACACCTATTTATTCTGATAATCCATATTGGACTTTTTACGAAAACTTTGAAACAGATACACGTTCAAGATTTTTTGGTAATGTAGTTTTAAATTATGAAATCAACGATTGGTTAAATGCCATGGGTAGATTTACGTATGATACGTATACTGAATTACAAGAAGAAAGAACTAACGTTGGTAGTTCTAATGTTCCTTTATACACAAGGTTTAATAATGCTGTTTCTGAATACAACTATGATTTATTCCTTAACTTTAATAGAGATTTGACTGAAAAGTTAAATTTAGAAGGAACCGTGGGAATGAATTTAAGTAGAAAAGATTGGAGTAATATTTATGCTCTTACTAATGGTGGTTTAAACTTAGCTAGTGTTTATACTTTAGCAAATAGTGTAAGTCCAATAAATGCTCCTACAGAATATGAAGCATCAAGAATGGTAGATGGTGTATTTGGTCGTGCTAGCCTTGGTTTTGACAATACAGCTTTTATAGAAGGAACTTTTAGAAGAGACCGTAACTCTAGCTTACCTAGAGCTAAAAATGCATACAATTATTGGTCTGTTACTGGTACTTTATTATTCTCTAAACTTATTGAAGCAGATTGGTTATCATTTGGTAAATTAAGAGCCAATTATGGTACAGTTGGTAATGGTACAGTTCCATTTAGAGTATTTAACACCTATGGTATTAATCCTCCTTTTGGTGGTTCAGGTAGTGCATCAAATCCTACTAATAAAAACAACTTAAACTTAAAACCAGAAACTCAAAAAAACTGGGAAGTTGGTATGGAAGTGAAGTTTTTAAATAACCGTCTTGGTTTTGATGTAACATATTTTAATACTAAAAATGAAGATCAAATTACACGAGTTCCTGTAACTAGATCTACTGGATATTCAAGATTACTTTTAAATGCAGGTACAATTCAAAACAAGGGTATTGAGTTACAACTTAACGCAACACCATTAAAAAGTGAAGATTTTGAATGGAACCTTTCTTTAAACTGGGATAAAAACGAAAGTGAAGTTTTATCTTTAGCTGATGGTATTAATACTTTAGAGTTAGCTAGTTTCCAAACTGGTCTTACAATAAACGCTGTAGTTGGTCAGCCTTATGGAACTATTAGAGGACGTGATTTTGTTTATACTAATGGACAAAAAACTATAGGTACTAATGGTCGCTATTTAAGAACTGCAACTAGTAACAATAATATTGGAGATATTAACCCTGATTGGAAAGCTGGTATTTTTAATAGCTTTACATACAAAAACTTTAATTTAAGTTTCTTAATTGACATCCAAAAAGGTGGAGACATATTCTCATTAGATACATACTACGGTTTTGGTACTGGTTTATATGACTTTACAGCTGGTAACAATGAGTTAGGAAATCCTTACAGAGATCCTGTAACTGGAACTCCAGGAAACTATGGTGCTGATAGTGGTGGTGTTCTTTTCGAAGGTGTTTTGGCTGATGGATCGCCTAATAACATTAGAGCTTCAGCAACATCTGCTGGTCTTTGGGGTTACCGTCAACCACAAGCTAATCACGTTTATGATGCAGGATATGTAAAATTACGTGAAGCTACTTTATCTTATAAATTCGATTCTAAAATTTTAGATAAATTACCATTTACTTCTGCTTCGGTATCTCTTATTGGAAGAAACTTATGGATAATTGAAAAACATGTACCATATGCTGATCCAGAGGCTGGTTTGAGTGCTGGTAATTTCCAAGGAAATCAATCAGGATCATATCCTGCTGTTAAAGAAATAGGAGCAAGTATTAAATTACAATTTTAAAAAAAGAGAAAATGAAAAAAATATTATTAACAGCTGTTCTCTCTGTAGTTATTGTGTTAACATCTTGTAAAAGTGATGAGCAATACGAAAACTTAAACAGAGATCCAAAGAACCCAACTCAAGTTGCTGCAGACTTTTTATTTAATTCTGCTACTAAGAGTTTAATTGATCAAATGACGCAAATTAATGTAAACCGTAATAGTTTTAGATTTTTTGCACAATATAGTACAACAACTACATATACAGAAGAACCTAACTTTGATTTAGTAACTAGAACAATTCCTGGTTACCACTGGTCTGAAATGTACAGAGATGTATTACTAGATTTACAAACTTCTAAAGAAGTTGCTATGGCTGATGCTACTTTAAGCGGGTCTGAGCAAACTGCTAGAGTTTCTCAAGCTGAAGTTTTAATGGTATATACATTCCAACAAATGGTTGATACTTGGGGAGATATTCCTTACAGTGAAGCTTTAGGAGATATTGCATTACCAAAATATGACGATGCTGCAACAATTTATTCAGATTTAATTACACGTTTAACAGCTGCAATTTCTGGATTAAGCGGATCTGGTTATAGTGGATCGGACCAATTATACGGAGGTAACTCTGCTGGTTGGGTGAAATTTGCAAACTCTTTATTAATTCGTATAGGTAACCGCCTTGTAGATGTTAACCCTTCGTTAGCTCAATCTACAATTTTAGCTGGATACAGTGGAGGTGCATTTACATCAAATGCTGATAATGCAACTATACAGTACGAAGGTACAACACCTAACACCAACCCTGTTTGGGTTGATATAGTTCAATCTGGTCGTTCTGATCATATTCCTGCAAATACTATTGTTAATTTCATGAATAATCTTGATGATCCAAGGAGAGCAGTTTATTTTGACGATAACTTAGGTGCTGGTGTTTATACTGGTGGAAATTTTGGTACAGTAGCTAGTTTTGCTTCACATACTCATTTTGGTGATCCAATCTATGAAGCAACTAACCCTGCTTCATTACTAGATTTCGCTGAAGTATCTTTTTACTTAGCTGAAGCTGCTCTAGAAGGATGGTCTGTTGGCGGTACAGCTGAACAGCATTATAACAATGGAATTATGGCATCTTTTGATAATTGGGGTGCAAGTGATTTAGCTACATATATGGCTAATCCAGATGTAGCTTGGGCTACTGCTCCTGGTACTGATAAAGAAAAAATTGGTAACCAATTATGGATAGCAATGTACAACAGAGGGTTTGAAGGATTTACTGCATGGAGAAGATATGATACTCCAACTTTTCAACTTCCAGTTGATCAAGGAAATCCATTACCTTACAGATATACATATCCAATTGATGAACAAAACTTAAATGAGGATAATTGGACTGCTGCATCTACTGCCATTGGTGGAGATTCACAACAAACAAAATTATTCTGGGATGTAAACTAGTTTTAGTTCCTTTATAAATATTTAAAGCCCTATAAGTTATATAACTTATAGGGCTTTTTTTGTAAGAAACATTTACAAACACCGACTTAAATATAAATGTATTAAATATGAAACGATTCATAATATTAACTTTCATTTTACTAGTTAATTGTTCAACAGAAACTAGCGTAAAAGATAATACAGATGAAGTCGCAGACAATTTATGGTGCGTTCCAAAAACGGATATTGCTGGAGGCGGATCATATGAAATAAAAGAAAACCCAGATTATAAAAGTATATCAGAAATTGATGCTACTGGTTTTTTAAATGACAATTCTAGGCTTGCACTTTTAAAAATAAATGGACAAGTTTATGCTTATCCTTATGATTACACAAATAATTTTGAAGTTATAAACGATACGTTTGGAGATATTCCTTTGGCTATAACTTATTGTCCAATAACAGAAAGTGCTTTATCTTTTGACAGAAGGTTGCCTAACGGAGAAACCATTACAATGAAAGCCTCTGGTTTTTTGTACAAAGACAACCTTATCGCTACTGATGCAGATTTAAATTATTATTGGTCGCAGATGGCTATACGTGGTCTTAGAGAATCTACTAAAGATATAAGGTTAAATACTTATAACATTATTGAATCTTACTGGCTCGGAGTTAAAACACATTTTCCTAATGCAATGGTATTTAATCATCCTGATGTTGCAAATTGCAATTGTGATGAGACACCTGTTCCGATAGATTTTAATAATTTGTTAGGTGTAATGCATGAACATGTATTTGATGACATAGTACATTTATTTAGCTATAGTAATTTTGCAAACGGAATAGAAATAGATTATACCTCTGTAAACAGTAAAAATGTAATTGTTGTGGGTAGTAAAGAAAAAGTTTACTTTAACGCATTTTATTTACCAAGTAATTTAACATTCACTGCATTAGACACAAGCGAATTCCCTAATGTACTTACAGATAATGAAGGCAATATATGGGATGCCTTTGGATATGCTGTTTCGGGTAATAGACAAGGTCAAAAACTAGACAGTCCAAAGTCTTACGTGGCAGCTGAATGGGCTTTTAAAGATATATTTAAAGAATTAGTTTACCATTAATAACAATTCTCTACTTATAAAACTATTATCTTTTTAATGAGAAATGACCTCTAAATTCTTCCCCATTAGGAAGTTTTAAACAATACCAATAATCGTCATCAGTTAAAAGGTTACCATTAAACTCACCATTCCAACCAATAGATTGGTTTGGGTTAAATGTTTTTAAAAGCTTTCCATAACGATTATAGATTTCTACAGTTAATAGTTGTGAATCAAATAATGTAGGGTCTAAACCTGCTACGTTCCATGTATCATTAGAGCTATCATTATTTGGAGTAAAATACTTAGGAAATCCTAGTATATAAAAATCTCTCGAAATTCTTTCACAATTCAAACCATCCATAATATAAAGCGTATGCTTTCCATGAGGTAAATTTAAAAAAGAATTACTGTCTTGGTAAGCACCAAATTCATCATTAACTGCGTAAACAAAATTCTCGCTATTATTATCTAGAACAACAGTTAAATTTCTATCATTTATAACTAAATCTTGTATAATAGGTATTTCGTTTTGGTTAACAGTAATAGTCACAGAATCTTCGCAATTAAGCAAAGGATCAATAACATTAACCGTATAAATGCCAGCTTGAGAAATCAAAATTTCATCTAAATTTTGATTTGTACTCCAACTATAATCATAACTATTTACTTGGCTAGCATTAAGTCCAGCATTAATCGATATCGGGAAATCTGAAAGGCATACATTTATAACTTGATCTTCTAATTGAGGAAATGATCTTACTTCTAAATTTAAAACCCCTGTTCCATAACATGCGCTATCACTTTCAGCTCTTATGTATACTGTTCTATCTGATGATGTATAAATACTAGGAAGCGCATCAATACCTATAGCTGCATCATTTTCATCATCATGAAACGAAATTGTAACATTAGTTGGTAAATTTAATGCTGTTGCAATTCTTAAACCTTCTGATTCTAAGTCAAAATCAGCGAAGTTATCTTCATCAGGGTCACAAGCTCCCAATTCATGAGTACTAATATCTACTGCCTGAGTTGTATTTAATCTTACTGTTGCCATACTAAAACAATCCGTATTTGTTTTAAATACTTTGGCATGTAATATTTCTCCTTGATATTGATTCGTGTAAATTTCATCAATAGAGTTAGAATTATCTAAATCATTAATAGCATCTGCCATTGAGTAATAATAATAAACTTGAATCGCATCTTGAGTATACAAGCTCAAAGGAGCATTAGCTTGTTGTAAATTAAATGGAGCTATTCCATCGTTAGGGTTATTGTCAGCAGAATCACATTGAACTAAATCAAAAGTCGTTTGCAATACATCTGGCGGTTGAGAAATTATTACTTGTTTTAAAAAGGGTCCTTGTTCAATACCATTTAAATACATGGTTAAACTAACAGTATAGACACCTGATTGTGCATAGGTGTGCAATGGTTCTATAAGTGTCGATGTTTGTCCATCCCCAAAATCCCAAAGCACACTGTCATAAGGTTCTTCAGAAGTGACGAAAAAATGAGTTTGATCACCTAAACAAGTATCTTCAAAATCAAAAGTATACAAGAATATAGATTGTACAAATGGAGGAAGCCCTAACTGAACAGCTTTGCCTCCCAAATCAACAAAATTTTCCGAATATCCTGCAGCATTCCCAATTTCATTAGGGTTATTAATAACCGATAAACTTAAACCAACTGAAGAAGACCTAAACCCTGCTCTATATATCTTACCGTTTATTGCTAATTGCAATGCCCCTGCTACATTTTGAGAATTACTAATAGCTTCTCTAGATCCTACTATGTCAGAGCTTTCTAAATTATACTGATAAACGTGACTATGATCGAAAATGTTATTATCATCAAACACGTTATTAGTAATATATAACAATTTTGAATTTGGTGAAAACTCAACACCATAAGGGTATGTATTATCAATTATAATATTATCATTAGCAACTATTCCTGTTGTGTTATTAAAATCATATAACAAAACCCTTCCAGACTCTCTTCTTGGAGATCTTGGTCCTCCACCACCAATGTTAGTAGAACTATGTGCAATAGCAACTTTCTTTCCATCTGGTGAGGCCTTCAAATAACCAATAGCACTGATATTCGCACCGTCACTATTAAAAACTGGTCGAACCATTTGCGACACGGTAGATATAATTGGGGTTTCATTAACTCCATTTCCATCAATTAGAAACGAATAAAACTTGTCCATAAATTGAGTAATAACCCAAACAGAACTCCCATCACTATGCGAAACCGCAGTGATTTTTTCTGAAGATTTATATTCGTTTTGTGTAGCATCATTAACATCATAAGTTACTAAATGCATGTTTTTAACTCCAGGAACAATATCTCCAAAACTACTATTTAATGACAAATCAACCTCAGAGTAATTAACCCCATCAATGGGTTCTCCTTCTGTTAAATAGTAACTTGGTTTATCAATAGTAAACAAATAATACTTTGAGGTACTTCCTGGTTTAGGAACTATTAAGGCAGATTCTGTACTAGAGCTGTGTCCTAAAAGTCCTTGACCATTAGGCATAATTTGATGACGCCTATCCCAAACTGTAACGCCATCTGTATAAAACAACAAATTTCCGTTAGGGTCAGAAATAGTAGCACAACCTTCTTTTGTAATTAATTGTCCATCTAAAAGAGGGGTAGGATTTGGAGTGTTAAAATTAAGACCTGCAAATTCTCCGAAATACCAATTTGCTGATTGTTTTTGAGAAAAAACAAAGCATACGCTAAATCCTAATATTATAAATAATAACTTAGTTTTCAATTTTTTGATTAATTTTGATTGACTATTGTAAATATAGTCATATTTGCTCTGATTATAAGAGGTTTAAAGGTTTTTTGCCTCTAATTTCTACTTTTTTATGGTCAAAATATCGATTAAAGTTAACACAAAGGCTCTGGAGCTCAAAATAAACTCTTTGTAAGTTAAACTTCTTAGACCAATAACTTTTTTATACATTTACCCCCATGCAAGATCAAACTCAAATTTTTGGCATAAGAGCAGTGATAGAAGCTATAAATGCTGGCAAAAACATAGATAAAGCTTTTCTTCAAAAGGGCCTAAAAGGTGAATTATTTAGTGAATTAGAATCCTTATTAAATAGAAAATCTATTAACAAATCTTACGTTCCTATTGAAAAACTTAATCGTTTAACAAAAAAGAACCACCAAGGTGTTGTTGCTCAAATTTCACCAATTGAATTTCATAATCTTGAAACTTTAGTTTTAAGTGTTATTGAATCTGGAAAAACACCATTATTCTTGTTGTTAGATCAATTAAGTGATGTCCGAAATTTTGGAGCAATCATTAGAACTGCAGAATGTACTGGAGTTAATGGTATAGTAATACAAAAAAAAGGTGGTGCTCCTGTAAACGGAGATACTATTAAAACAAGTGCTGGAGCAGTATTTAAAATTCCTATTTGCAAAGTAGATCATATAAAAGATGCTGTATTTTACATGCAAGCATCTGGTATAAAAGTAATTGCAGCTACTGAAAAAACTAATGATACTTTATACGATGTTTCATTTACTGAGCCTTGTGCAATTATTATGGGCTCTGAAGGTCGAGGTATCAATCCATCTACTTTAAAAGTGGTTGATGCAAAAGCCAAATTACCTCTATTAGGAGATATTGAATCGCTAAATGTATCTGTAGCTTGTGGTGCTTTTTTATATGAAGCTGTTAGGCAACGCCTAGATAAAAACTAATCTTATTTTTTATTTTCTTTAAAAGTATAACTTATAGTTGATGATTCTTGACTTTCATCAGATTCTAGTTGTTCAATAAAATTTCCATCATCATCAAAGTGCTTTAAAAAAGGGTCGTTATCTTCATTATAACCCTCTTGCTCCCAAACATATTTTTTAGGTTTTGCTATTTCTTTTCTAAAAAACAAAGCAAATAATAAACCTGTAATTAAACCAGATAGATGCCCTTCCCAAGAAATCCCTTTTTCAATGGGTATAGCATACCAAATCATGCTCCCATAAAGAAATACCACTAATAACGATAAAGCAATCAGTCTATAATGTTTAGCAAAAACACCTTTAAAAAAAGTAAAACTAACTAAAACATAAATTAATCCGCTAATGCCAATATGATATGATGGTCTTCCAATACACCAAGTAAAAAACCCTGAAAGTAAAATTCCAAAAACCAATACCTTCCAAGCTATTGGCCTATAGAAATAAAACAAAGACGTTGATAAAACCAATAATGGAATGGTGTTATGATAAATATGCTGAATATCACCATGAATAAACGGACTTAAAACAATACCTCTTAGCCCTTTTAAAGTTTGAGGATAAACTCCATATTTACTGAAATTAAACCCAAAACGCACCTCGGCCCAAAACACAATCCATATTATTAATACAAATAATATAGGGTAAGCAACTACCCCTGTTGAAAATTTAAAATGTTCTTTATTATTCATTGAAATAAATATAGCAAATAGTTAACCATGTTTTATTTTAATGCTAAAATGGCAGATATGTGTGCATGAATGATTGTAAAGAAAATCCTTTTTTGAGGCCAAAAAAAAAGATTGTACTAAAAAACACGACCCCGAATTTTCTTTAGGGCATGCTCAAAACGAAAAATTTACTTTAATTTTACATTATGAATGAGCCTTTAGCTGAACGTTTAAGACCTAAAACTTTAGAAGATTATGTGAGTCAAACCCATTTGGTTGGCAAACATGGTTCTTTAACACAGCATATTAAGCAAGGATTAATTCCTTCAATGATTTTTTGGGGGCCACCTGGTACTGGAAAAACAACTCTTGCTAACATTATAGCTACCGAATCTGGCAGACCATTTTATACGCTTAGTGCTATAAACTCGGGCGTTAAAGATATTCGAGATGTTATTAATAAAGCTAAACAAAGTGGCGGTTTGTTTACTACCAAAAACCCAATTTTATTTATTGACGAAATTCATAGGTTTAGTAAATCACAGCAAGATTCGTTACTACAAGCTGTTGAAAAAGGTTGGATCACATTAATTGGAGCAACCACCGAAAACCCTAGTTTTGAAGTAATTTCTGCGCTTTTATCTCGTTGTCAGGTTTATATTTTAAATGCTTTTAACAAAAAAGATTTAGAAACACTTTTAAAACGTGCCATTGAAAAAGATGAATTAATTTCTAAAAAAAACATTACTTTAAAAGAAACTAATGCTCTTTTAAAGCTATCTGGTGGCGATGCTAGAAAACTACTTAATATTTTTGAGCTTATTGTAAATTCGTATAGTACCAATACTGTTGAAGTTACTGATGAGACCGTTTTAAAAAAAATCCAGAATAATACGGTACGATACGATAAAACAGGCGAACAACATTACGATATTATTTCAGCATTTATAAAGTCTATTCGTGGTAGCGATCCAAATGCTGCTGTTTATTGGTTAGCTCGCATGGTAGAAGGTGGTGAAGATGTAAAATTTATAGCGCGCCGCTTACTTATTCTCGCTAGCGAAGATATTGGTAACGCAAACCCAACAGCTTTAGTTATTGCTAACAATACATTTCAAGCAGTATCAACAATTGGATACCCAGAATCTAGAATTATTTTAAGCCAGTGTGCTACATATTTAGCATGTTCTCCAAAAAGTAATGCCGCTTACATGGCCATTGGGAAGGCACAACAATTGGTTAAAGAAACTGGCGATTTAAGTGTGCCCTTGGAAGTTAGAAATGCACCAACAAAACTCATGAAAGAGCTTGGTTATGGCGACAATTATAAATACGCACATAATTATGACTCAAACTTTGCAAATCAAGAGTTTTTACCAGATGAAATAAAAAACTCTAAGCTTTACGATCCTGGGAATAATGCTAGAGAAAACGCACATCGTGAATTTTTAAAACAACGTTGGAAAGATAAATATGGTTATTAAATTTAGGGCGTTACCACAAGGGTCGGGCTTTACGATACAATCTTTTTGTTCGTACCTCTCAAAAAGGATTTCCACTCCAATCCCTAACGCGACATCAGATTTTTAAAAAACTTTAGAATTTAATATTTAAAGTTTCCTGTATTAAAGAGTTATTTGAGTAAAACTCTAAAACCCAATCATCTCCTTTTTTGTAAATAATTGCGTTCTTGTTTTCCACCAAAAATACGTTATTTAGATTTGTTTTTTTAATTCTGTAAACCACTTTAGGGGAGCTATCTACTAACTGAAAACCATTTGCCATTTCTTGAGCATATAAAATATTAGATGCGCCTTCTATAACATTTTCCTGTACTGTTTTCGTAGCTTCTGCTGGCACTTCAACAATTTCAGAAACCTTATTTTCTGCAACTTTAACAGCCTCTTTCTTCTCTTCTTTTAAAGATTTTATTTCTTCTTTTAACTTCTGGAGCTCTTGAGAGACTTCGTTCTTAGTTTCTACTTTATTTGAAGCAATTACACTATTATTACCATTAGGTGTATATTTATAATCAACAGTTTCGAACGATTTAAAAGCATTTCGTAGTGCTTCAGCATAAGATTTATCGTATTCCTTTATTCTACTTTCTCCAACTTCAGATTTATAAATTACTCCTCCTTGGCAATTTTTTAAAACTATACTCAATTTTGTTTTAAACATCCCCTTCCCTTTTTCTACATCAGAAGTTAGTCCCATGCATACATTCCCTGCTAAATCATCTGGATATTGTTCTCCTTCAACTACTGTTGTAAATCCATTTTTTTCAAATAAGAATTTAGTTAAAGCATTTAAACGATATTGGTTTTCTTGTTTTAAAAAATCGAATTTTTTGGGTACTATTATGTATTTATAATCATTTAAATTAGATTGAGAAAACACACTTGTTATAATAAAACAAGCTAAAAGTGTTGTGAATAATTTTGTTTTCATTTTTTATTAAATATATAGTTAAAACCTAATTGTAAAGATACACTTTGTGCGTCATAAATGTTTTTATATTGTAAAAAATTATCTGCCATTACATAAAAATTGAAACCTCCTAAGTGGGTAGAGATACCTAAACCTACATTATTAAATGAATAAGAATCTATAGTATAAGTAGCTTTAACTCTTAAATTATTAAATAATCTTCTGTAATAATAAGCTGTTAAAGCTAATTGTGGTTGCTTAGGTCTATTAATCGCATAAAGTTGCATCCCTACTGCATTTAAATAACCATTATCTTCTTTTAAACAATTACAATCTTCACTTTGCTTCTTACCAAACGAATAATTTAATGATGCATTTAATTTTACAGGTCGCCAAGTAGTGTACTTTGTTGCAGTGCTATCCAATTCAAAAAGGTCTTCAAAGTCTTCACCTACTTCATTCCAATAATCTTCGGCTGTTTGCCCGGTATCTGTTTCTGGAAAAAGCGGGTTTATCCCTTCAAAACTATAAACACCATCTACTACATAGTTTTTTATGTCTTTACTGTGTCTAACAAAACCAACATCCAATAAACTGGCATCTAAAGACCACTGTTTTGTTAAATTATAAGTAAAACCTATATCAAAACCCAAACCCAAATTCCCTCCTAATAATGTACGTTTAACTAAATCTTTTCCTGAAAAATCTGAATCCTCTTCAGTTATACTATTCAACCCAGATGTTCTTAACTCTAAATCTAAATTAAAAATATGATTATAAAAATTGTTTTCTCCTGGAATAGTAACAAATACCCCTTTATTATTTGTTGAATTTAAATTGATAATATTTGAATATATCTTGCCTCTTACTCCATAAGTAAAACTTGAGTTAACTTTTTTGTTGTATCCCACGTGTAAGACTGAAATAACTTCGGCATTAACATTTACATGATTTAAGTTAAACCGTCTGTTAATATTATTTGCATTTCCTTCTAAAGCTAAAACTGCAATATCTTTAGGAAAATAGGCTATAAAATCTGTTTCTTGATATAAACCAAAACTTAAATATTCTTTTTTTTCATAACTAGGCCCCATTGCAAATCCGGCAGAAAATATTTCAAGTTGCTGATTAAATGTAAAAAAATCTGTTGACTTCATTTTATTTACTGCATTTTGAAGCTTTACATTGAAATCAACTCCGTCTTTAGCAAAAAGGTCGTAGACAGATATTCCAGACGCCCCCCCATTTACATGAATATGAGAAAGTAGTGGTATGCCAAAATACCAATCATTACTTATTTTTCCTCCAGGGTTTTGTAATAGTGCTTGTGGTATTTCTGAAAAACCATATAATATTTGCTTATTCTGCGAAAAAGACAAGCAGGTTATTAAACCAAATAACAAACTAGCTTTTCTCATTCAGATTCTTCAATTTTTAAATAGAATATACCTTTTGATTTTAATTGGATTCTTCCAGGTGTATTATCATTAAGAGGCGACCCTCCAGATAGTGCCTGCACAGTCAATATTACCTTATTTGACGCCTTTAAAGCATCAAGTAATGTGTTTTCAAATACTTCAGTATGCGTGGATACAATATCTGTATTAGTTGGAGACGCTAGGGAAGAAATTGTAAAAGAATGCTTGAGCAAATCTGTATCATCTAAAAAGTCAATTTGAACACTAAATGCTCTATTAATAGAGTTCGTAGTTTCAAAAACAAATTCTGCCTTAACTACATTATCTACAACAAAATCGCGATTAAATAAATCAATAATAACAGAATCTCTAATCGTACTTAATTCACTACCGTCAATAAAAAATTTAGTAGCTGGTGCATTAAAAAAAATTAAATCTGAAGCTAAAACAGGTTCTAATGTTAAATCCTTTGCTTGATTAAAATCTACCTCTTCAGTACATGAAGTTATAAAAAAACCATAAAAGGCAGCTACAGCTAAGTATTTAACAATTTTCTTTATCATAGGTTAAGTTAAACGAATAATATCATAAACATATTATGAAGCTACAAATATTTCTTGAGGTGAATTAGGTTGTCAATTTGCTTAACTGTTGCTTCTAGCTTATCGTTATAAGTACCAAAAAAAATAGCATCCATTCCAATATTTAGTGCTCCAAGTACATCTGCTTCATAATTATCTCCAATCATTATTGATTGGTCTACATTTACATTTGCAACTTTCAAAGCATGATTAAAAATTTTGGGATTTGGTTTTTTAACTCCTACCATTTCTGAATTTGTTACCGTTTCAAAATAATGATCAATATTAGAATTTGTTAACTTACCATGTTGAACTTCGCTAAATCCATTTGTTATGATATGTAGATTATACATGGGATTTAAATACTCTAGAATTTCAAAAGTATTTTCAAACAAATGATTAAAACTACTTAAGTGCATTATATAATCTTCAGAAAGCTTATTGATTAAATGTTTTTCAACTGTAAAGTTTATCGCAGTAAAGGCATCATTTAATCTTCCAAATCGTAATGATTCTTTATCTATTCTCTCTTCTCTGTATAGCTTCCAATAGTTTAAATTTATGGGTTCATAATAAGATAAAAATTCTTTTAAATTAATTTCAATATTATTTTGTTTGAAAATTTTATCGAATGTAAGGGCAGAGTTTTTATCAAAATCCCAAAGTGTATGATCTAAATCAAAAAAAATGTCTGTAATGTTTTTAATCTTCATTTACTGATTCTAAAATAATATTAAACAATTCCTTAAATCCAAACCAACGCTGGTCATTACTAAAAGTATAGTTATGAAATACAGGAATAAACGTTCCATTTACTTGCTTTACTTCATTCATAATTTGATTTAAAACCATCTTTTTATCTAATAATGAATGATTTTTTAACAAGGCAAAATCCATTAAGTGGTATGAATGCACTTTTAAAGGGGTTTGTATTTCGTAGTCTAAATCATAAAATAAAAATGGTGTACACGAACCAGCTCTAAAACCGATATGATTTACATATCCCATAGTATAATCTTCTTCAATTTCTAGCTCTATAAGATTTCTGTATGTTTCTGGTAAATTAAGCTTTGAATATGATTGCTTTGAAGCTGTTAGTGAGGTATTTATAATAGCTTCCATTTGTACCTTTTCCTTCTTTAAAACAGTTATGTTATCAATAGCAAAAAAGGAAGTTTTTAACCCAACAATACAGTAATCTGCAACTTGTTTTATAAGTGATACAAACTTCTTTTTATTCGCATTTATCCCTTTATCATATGTAGAATACGAACCAATTAAAAAGAAAAACACAAATTTAAAACGGCTTTGTTTTTGCTTATTTATTATATACTTAAACGTATCGAATGGGTCATGTTTTAAACCAAAAATCACCATAAACCTGTCGTACAAATTCTTAAGCCTTAATCGTAACAAATCTTTAATGGCACCACCAAAAGTTCTAATAATTCCCTTTAATTTATAATTATATGCACTAGGTATATCTATTACAGGTTTAATACTATATGTTCTTTTTGGGAAATTAAAATCTGGGAAATGGGATTGTAATGCATCTTTAAACTTAAATGCCCAAATATCTACAACAGGTTGGTGTAAAAAATCGTGTTTAAATGCCACACTTTCGGTTGCTAAAAAACGTCCAAACTCATCTCTTACTTGTGGTAAATACTCTTCATACCTTGACAATAAATAAAATGATGCTGCAAAGATATCAAATGGTATAGCACTTTTGTCTCCATTAGAAAAGAACCCTTTAGTATCACCCCAGTCGTGCACATGTATTTCTACATCTGATAGACCTTGCTCAAATAAAATATCATGACTCTTAATAAAAAACTCATTCCCTAGTTGCTGTCTTGTATACGACATTTTTAAACTATCGTGAGCTATAAATTCTTCAATTTTTGTGGTAAACGAAACATTAACATCTAATATTCTTGTGCATATATGCTTGAAAATATATTTTAATCTTGGTGATATTTTATGGGTATAAATTAAAAGCATTTACAATAAAGTTTCATCAGCAAAACTAAAGTATGCTTTTTCTGTTATAATTAAGTGATCTAATACTTTTATATCTAAACTTTGTGCTGCTATTTTTAATTTTTGAGTAATTTGCTTATCTGCTTCACTAGGTTTTATAGTTCCAGATGGGTGATTATGAACTAAAATTAAACCTGTTGCTCCAACTTGCAGCGCATTTTTTAACACCAAACGCACATCTACTAAAGTACCTGTAATTCCGCCTTTACTTAATTGCTTTTTTTGAATAACCTTATTAGAATTATTCAAATAAATAATCCAAAACTCTTCATGTTGTAATTCTCCAATAATGGGTTGCATTAACTCAAATACTGAACCACTTGAAGTAATTTTACTTTTCTGTAAAGCATCTTCGCTTCTCCGTCTTCTACCTAGTTCTAAAGCTGCGGTAATAGTAATTGCTTTAGCTTCTCCAATACCTTTAAACCCCATTAGTTCTTTAATCGAGAGCTTTCCAAGTTCAGTTAAATTATTATCAACACTTGCCAAAATACGCTTGCTTAAGGCTACAGCGCTTTCTTCTCTATTACCAGATCCAATTAAAATAGCTACTAGCTCTGCATCACTTAAAGTGTTTTTCCCTTTATATAATAATTTCTCACGAGGTTGATCGTCTTGTGCCCAATTTTTTATTGAAAACGATGATGGTTTTTCTTGCATTGGTTAAAGATAAATATTGTAAATTTCAAGTGCAATTAAAATATTTATTATGAAGTCATTATTTGAAACTGAAACACAACAACTCATTTTAAAAAGAATAGAAAATTTAAATGAAAAAACTCAAGCAAATTGGGGGAAAATGGATGTTGCACAAATGCTAACGCATTGCCAAAAACCGTTAGAAGTTGCGAACGGGACTTTGCATTTAAACACAAAAATTGGCTTTGCAAAAAAACTCATGTTTAAGCTTTTTAAATCTGCTATGTATAATGATAAACCATGGCAAAAAAATTTAGGAACTGTTCGAGAATTTAGAATAACAGATCCTCAAGAATTTGTAAGTCAAAAGAACAAATTAATACAAGTTATCAATGACTTTTCACAATTAAAAGAAAAAACCAATTGGCCTACACATCCTCTTTTTGGAGATTTTACAACAGAGCAATGGGGTAAAATGCAATACAAACATTTAGACCATCATTTAACTCAATTTGGTGCTTAACGCTTATGACTTACCCACCAAAACACCATCAAGACTCGAACATTAATAACATGATTAAAGTGATTAAAAAGTATCCTTTAGCCACTGTTATTTCGATAAAAGACAATGAATCTTTAATAACACACCTACCCTTAATTTATCGTGAAACCGACAAAAAATTAATAGGACATATCGACATTTACAATCCGCAAGCCGAATTACTTAAAGACAATAACTCAGTAACTATTATTTTTTCTGGACCTCAATGTTATATTTCTCCAAATGTTTACACAACCACACAATTACCAACTTGGAATTATATAAAAGTGCACTTAAAAGGCTCAGTAATTGAAGTAAATGATGAAAAAAAAGTAAAGCAAAGTTTAGTAGACATGACTGATTTTCTTGAAGCTCCATACCATAAATACAAACTAAAAATGGATAACCCAAGAATGCACGGTTTAATTAATTACATTAAGGGTTTCGAGATTGATATTACATCTTGGGAAGGAAAATTCAAACTTTCTCAAGACAAAAAGAAAAGTGACATGGAAAATGCTAAAGCTGAGCTTTTAAAGAAAAGTAAAGAAAATATAAATACTTTTTTAGACGAGATCTTCTAATTAATAAAACGCAATTCCCTTTTTTTGTAAGTCATTTATACTATTCCCTTACTCACATCAAGTAAAAAAAGTATCAAGAATGGTAGATAATTAAGTAGTTATTACCTGTTTTAATAAATAAATTACAACAATTAAAAGAATCTCTTAGATTATGATTCACTTAATAACTAATTTAATTATGAAAAAAGGCCTTACAATGGAAAAAACAAGTTTAAAAACAGCTTTTAGTATTTTCCTTTTTTTAACCCTCTCTCTATCTTGCAAGCAACCTAAAAATGATTCAGTAGCAGAACAAAAACCAAATATTATTTATGTATTAGCAGACGATTTAGGCTATGGAGATATCTCTAGCTTTAATGAAAATGGAAAGATTAAAACTCCAAATATCGATCAATTAGCAAATCAGGGTATCAAATTTACTGATGCACATACATCATCTGCTGTTTGTACTCCTACACGATACGGTATTTTAACCGGACGATATAATTGGAGAAGCACACTAAAAAGTAGTGTATTAACGGGGAAGTCTAAAGCATTAATTCCCAATTCCAGAAGTACTGTAGCTTCTATGTTAAAAAAACAAGGATACAATACGGCCTTTATTGGTAAATGGCATTTAGGTTGGGACTGGGCTTTAAAGAATATAGACAGTTTAGGCGGAAGCGGTTGGAATGCAAAAGATTTTGATAATATTGATTTTACTAAACCTATTAAGAATGGTCCAAACGATTTGGGGTTTACTTATGCATACGGGCACTCTGGCTCTTTAGATATGGCGCCTTATGTATATGTTGAAAATGGAAATATTACGGTAGTTCCAGATTCAATTACTGAAAATACAGGTAAATATTCGTGGTGGCGGAAGGGTCCTACATCTAAAGATTTTATACATGATGATGTAACACCTAATTTTTTCAGAAAATCATTTAAGTACATTAACGAGAAAGCAAAAGAAGACAAGCCCTTTTTTTTATATTTAGCATTGCCGTCACCTCACACACCTATTTTGCCTACTAAAGAATGGTTGGGTAAAAGCAATTTAAACCCATATGCAGATTTTATGATGATGATAGATGCATATATGGGACAACTTACCGAGACTTTAAAACAAGCTGGTATTGAAGATAATACTCTTATTGTTTTTACAAGTGACAATGGCTGCTCTCCACAAGCAGACTATAACATTTTGAAAGAAAAAAACCATAATCCAAGTTACATATATCGCGGTCATAAAGCTGATATTTTTGAAGGCGGACACCGTGTCCCTTTTATAGTTAAATGGCCAAATAAGATAAAGCAAGGAATTACATCCAAAGAAACAATTTGCACAACCGATTTTATGGCAACTTGTGCCGAAATATCTGGGTACAAGCTTTTAGATAATGAAGCTGAAGACAGCTACAGTTTAATGCCAATACTCAACCAAAAAGAACTTAATAAGCCGTTTAGAGAAGCTACTGTACATCATTCCATTAACGGAAGCTTTGCTATTAGAAAAGATGACTGGAAACTTATTATGTGTGCAGGCTCTGGAGGCTGGAGCTTTCCAAGACCTGGCAATAAAGCTGCTATAGACTCTTTACCAAAATACCAACTTTATAATTTAAAAGATGATCCAAGTGAAACTAATAATTTAATAGCAACAAATTCCAAAAAAGTTAAAGAATTAAAAACTTTGCTTACCAAATATATAGTTGAAGGTAGAAGTACACCTGGGAAATCTCAACAAAATGATTCGATTACATTTGATTGGAAACAAACAAAATTTATAAATACTGATTTATAAACATAATACAGATAATACTCTTTATAAGTAATTATTAAAATAAAAGAGTAAAAAATGAAAAAATCAACTTTAAGAATAGGGACTCTAATTCTAATCATATGTGCAAGCGCAATTGTGTGGGCTCAAAAAAATAAAACACCCAATATTATTTTCTTCTTTACCGATGATCAAGCTTATGACACCCAAAAAGCTTATGGTAATCCAAACACCAAAACACCCAGCATGGATAAATTGGTAGATAAGGGTACTGTGTTTTATAGACATTATAACACTACAGCTATCTGTATGGCAAGCAGAGCAAATGTTATGACTGGCCAATATGAATACAAAACAGGTTGTAACTTTAATCGAGGAGCTTTAGGAACGAAGCAATGGTCTACCTCCTATCCAATTTTATTGCGACAAGCTGGTTATCGTGTGGGTTTTGGTGGAAAATTTGGTTTTGCAATATCAGATGATGGTTCCAAAACTGAAAATAAGGAAGGAGAAATTGCCCGACACGATTTTGATTTTTGGGTTGGTGGCCCTGGTCAAACATCATATGTTACATCGCAAAATAAAACTTTAGCCAAATACGCCGAAAAGTATCCTCATAGTACACGTGCCTATGGAGCTGCCACCATAGACTTTATTAGGGAATCAACAAACAAAAACAAACCGTTTTGTATGAGTGTTTTTTTTAAGGCACCTCACAGACCTGTTAAACCAGATTCTATATTCGATAATATTTATAAGGATACTGATTTTAGAAAGCTTCCTAATTATGGAAGAAAAGCAGGAGAACATCTGGCACCACAATCTAGAATGGGGAGGCAATATCCACGATTTTTTCAATGGGGCTATGACAAAGAGGAATCGTATCAAAATGCCCTGCGGAAATACAATCAACTCATTTATGGTGTTGATTATGCCATTGGGATGGTTTTAGAAGAGCTTAAAAGGTTAAAAATAGATAATAATACAGTTATTATCTTATCCTCAGACAATGGTTACTTTAATGGTTCTCATGGATTGGGTTCAAAGGTACTTCCTTATGAAGAAGGTTCTCGTGTTCCGCTTATTATTGTTGATCCTCGTATAAAAAATGATAAAAAAATCAAAAAAACATATGCTTTGTCTGGTAATGTGGATATAGCTGCTACCATATTGGATGTTGCAGGTATTAAAATCCCTTCTGTTTATGATGGTAAAAGCCTTCTTCCTATAATAAATAAACCTAACAAGCAGGTTAGAAAATCCTTACCTATTATTCAAGTTTGGGGACCGAAAGAAACACACTGTCTAACGGTAATGGATGAAGAGTACAAATACATTTATTGGTATTTTCAAAATGAGGATGAAAAAATATTTGCTAGCGAGGAATTGTTCAATATTAAAGACGACCCTTATGAAATGGTAAACCTTGTTGAACAGTCTGATTACAACCTTCAACTAACTAAAATGAGAATATTGTATGATGAGCAATTGAAACATTGGAAAAAAGAGGGTGTGAAACGTAATGGATACGAAAAATATGTAGTACTATTTGACAGAAATATAAAATGGGATCAAAAAAAATAGAAACACATTAGCTAATTCAAATAAACTTATGATGCATCCATAATTAAATCTTGATATCCAAGAAATGATTCAATAGTCACTAACTCTAACCTGTAAAAAAATAACAAAATTTTAACCAAATGAAATCAATATCGCAAATATATAACATCAATATAATTTCTTATTGTTCACTATTATTCGTTTTGTTGTCTTTGTATTCATGCAAAGATAAATCATCACAACAATTAGTATCACTAAATAAGCCTAATGTAATTGTTGTGATGACAGACGATCAAGGCTACGCAGATATCTCCGCACATGGAAGTCCTGATGTATCTACACCTAATATGGACAAACTAAAATCTCAAGGTATTAGCTTAGAAGACTTTCAAGTTAGTCCAACCTGTGCCCCAACAAGGTCGGCAATAATGACAGGAAGACACCCTTTTAAAAATGGAATTACACATACTATTTTGGAAAGAGAACGTATGGCGTTGGGAATAACAACCTTACCACAAGTTTTAAAAAAAGGAGGGTATACTAGTGGTATATTTGGTAAATGGCATTTAGGTGATGAATCAGATTATCAACCAGAAAATCGTGGGTTTGACGAGGTTTTTATTCACGGTGCTGGAGGTATTGGTCAAGCTTATGCTGGTTCCTGTGCCGATGTTCCTGATAATAAATATTTTGACCCTACCATTAAACATAATGGTACGTTTGTCAAAACCAAAGGATACTGTACTGATATTTTTTTCACCCAAGCACTATCATGGTTAAAAAATAAATCTAAAGAAAGTAAACCCTTTTTTGCTTACATAGCAACTAACGCCCCACACGGCCCTTTTATAGCGCCAGAAAAATATAAAAAAAAGTTTATTGAACAAGGTTACCCTGAAAAGGCTCAAGGTTTTTATGGTATGATTGAAAATATAGATGATAATTTGGGTAGACTGATGGAAAAACTTGATTTATGGGGAATTGCTGACAACACCATTTTAATATTTATGTCAGATAACGGAAAAACATATGGTGGACAAAACAATGTTCATGGTAGTACTTACAATGCTGGAATGAAAGGATTCAAAGGTAGTGCTCATGAAGGAGGTACAAGGGTACCTTTTTTTATAAGATGGCCAGATAAATTTAGTTCTGGAAGAAAAGTTGATGCTTTACTAAATCATTACGATATTTTACCAACACTTGCTGATATTGCTGGAATTGACATTTCAGATATACCAGATATAGACGGACAAAGTTTTCTTCCCTATTTAAAAAGTGAATCTTATAAAACTGACGATCGCTATCGGTTTTTCCATGGAGGAAGATGGGCATTAAACCCAAAAAACGCGTCAAAACAAAAAGGAAGTGAACGCTGGGTTGGAACACTAGAAAGCTCTAATCCTGATAACTCTAAATACAAAAACTGCGCAATAAGAAATGAGCGCTATCGCTATATAAATAATAAAGAATTATATGACGTCATTAACGATCCTGGACAAACTCTTGATATCGCTTCAAATAATCCTGAAATTGTTTCTCAAATGAGAACAGCTTATAACAATTGGTGGAGCAACATTAAACCATACTTGGTTAACGAAAATACACCTTTGGCAGAGGAAAAACCTTTTTGGATAGAATATAATAAGCAAAAAGAATTAGATGGGGTCAAAGCATGGGTAAAACCTAACTTGGATTAAATTATTAAGAGACTTACATGCTTATATCTCAAAATGAAAAAAATAATACTTCTTATTAGCTTTGTTTTTGTACTATCTTGTATTAAAAAAGAGGATGCCACAAATTTGCCCCCTAACATAGTGTTAATCATGGCTGATGATTTGGGCTACGGAGATATTCAACCATATGGTAGTACAACTATCCATACACCAAATTTAGAATTTTTAGCTTCAGAAGGTATTAAGTTCACAGATTTTCATTCTAATGGAGCTGTTTGCAGTCCTACCCGTGCAGCTTTAATGACAGGCAAATACCAACAACGCACAGGTGTTGAAGGTGTTATTACCGCAAAAAGCCATAGAGATGTTGGTTTAAATTTAAATGAAATTACTATTGCAGAGGAATTAAAAAAACATGGTTATAATTGTGGGATGTTTGGGAAATGGCATTTAGGATATTCTAAAGAATATAACCCTACATTACAAGGTTTTGATGATTATACTGGATTTGTGAGTGGAAACATTGATTATCATGCTCATATTGACCAAGAAGGTTACCTTGACTGGTGGAAAGGCACTAAAATTGAAAATGAAGAGGGTTATTCAACTGATTTGATAACACAGTATGGAGTAAAATATATCGAAAAAAATAATCCTAAAAATACAGCTAAACCATTTTTTCTTTATTTACCACACGAAGCCCCACATGGCCCCTACCAAAGGCGTATAGATAGTATTTTAAGAACAGTTGGTAAAGCGGGAACAAAACCTATAAGCAAGAATAGTATTCCGTCTGTATACAAAGAAATGGTAGAAGTAATGGATGAAGGGATTGGTAAAATAATTCAGGTACTTAAAGAAACAAAACAATATGAAAATACTATAATTGTTTTCTTATCTGACAATGGCGCTAATCGTTTTGGCAGTAATGGTGTACTTAAGGGACATAAAGGTGGTGTTTATGAAGGAGGCAGTCGTGTTCCTGCTATTTTTAGTTATCCCGATAAAGTAAAAAAAGGAATGATTAATAATCAAATCGTTCTCACTATGGATTTATTGCCTACGTTTTTAGATTTTATTGACCAAAAGCCAAGTTCAACCCACATTGATGGAATTAGTATTAAAGAGAATTTAATACATCAAACTAATCTACCTGAAAGAGATGTTTTTTTTGCTTATGGTAATAATAGCTTTGTTAGAAGTGGAGATTGGAAATTAGTTTATAAAAAGAATAAGAATGATGATAAAATTGAACTCTACAATTTATCTAATGACTTACAAGAAACGAATGATGTTAGTTTAATTAACCCCGATTTAGTTAAGAAACTCTCAAACAAGCTCCAACTATGGAAAAAAGAGGTTAAAGCGGGAGTGAGTTTAGTATCGAAGTAACAACTTATAGTTGAAATTATTCAACAAAATGTTAAATGAAAAAATATTAAATAAGAATGAAAATTAGCTTACTTGACTCTATCAGAAAATTTAGCTAACTTCGTTTAACGTCGGATATAAATCACATGTACTGAATTTATTTCAGTATTAAAACGACGCATATCCGTAAAAAACATTGGAAAATATTAAAACATGAAACTAATTTTAAAAATTTTATTTTTCATAATCATAATCGGTTGTTCAAGCAATGATTCTATAGATTCAGAAGAAAAAACTAGTATTAATCAAGTTAATCCATTTAGAGTAAAACTTGGTGATACTGTTACAATTACTGGTGTTAATTTAGATAAAATTAGCCAATTTTATTTCAATCACACGCACCCTTCTTTTAGTAATTTGAGTGTTGAAACATCCTCGTTTATAACAAAAACTAATGAAAAAATTACCATAAGAGTTCCAAACAAAAATCTTTTTCATGAGGACATAGCTATATCAGCTGGTTCTAAAACAGGGGGATATGATTTAAAATTAGTAGGTTTTATACCTATCAAAAATGATATTGATATTAATCAATTACAAACACTTAGTGATCAAGTAGCAATAATAACAGATGGTAAAAAATTATACAAATCTGAAGATGGTTATTATACATGGGAGGTAATTTATACTATAGAGAACGGTTACCATATAACTTCTTTTAATTTTCTTGATGAGAGTAATTGTTGGCTGGGAGTTTATAAGGAAGGTACAATACCCGAAGTAACAATTCGTTATTCTAGTAATGGGGGAACTAATTTTGACACGAAATTCCAAATACCTTATACTCCTGGACAATTTATTAGAAAAATCAAGTTCACATCTCTGACGAAAGGTTTTTTCGTGGATAACAATCAAGAAATGTATGTTAGCGATAATAATTCTTTTGAAAATATTTATGATTACTATCCAAACTTAAGCTCTTTACCGTTTGGAAAAATAAAGATTTGGGACTTTAATGCAATAAATGATGACTTAATTTTTCTTAATCCAAATGAGGGTAATTTTCTAATAAAAATTAATTTTCCGAATATTACGTATTCAGAATTCGACATTGGGCCTGAAACACCAATATTTTTTGGTGATATTGGATATACTACATCAAATATTGATTTGTATAAAACTACTGATCTAGGAAATTCTTGGTCAAAAATCGATTTTTTAAATCGCATCATTCTAGACTATCATTTTTTAAATGAAAATATTGGCTTTGCTATCCATAATCAGAACCCTTCTGACCCTAACAGTCTCGAAGTTTTTTACAAGACTATTGATGGGGGTGATTCATGGAAAGATTATTGGTCTCCATCAAGTTTCTATTATAATAGTCATGACTTAACTACACCAAAGCATGTTTGGCTATTTGGAGATTTATGGAAATATATAGAAGAATAACATTTTCTAACAATGGTTGTAAGTAATTACTTATTCTCGCCTACTTCTGAAAATCCTCGTGGATTTTCAGTTTGGTGCGTACTTGCAAAGTTAAGTGCTAAACCACGCAACTACTCATAGCCGAGACCGTTAAACGAACCTTTGAAAAAATTAAATTATTTCTTCCTTTCAATAACATAATTCACCATAAGTTTTAGTGAATTTTTATACTCTGAATCTGGGTAAGTTTCTAACAATTGTAAAGCTTCTGTTTGAAATGCTTTCATCTTACTAATAGCATACTCTAAACCTCCGTTTGCTTTTACAAAAGCAATAACTTCTTTTACTCGTTTGGTATCTTTATTATGGTTCTTAATAGAGTTAATCAACCAGCGTTTGTCTTTTTTATTAGCTTGATTTAATACATAAATTAAAGGCAAAGTCATTTTTTGTTCCTTAATATCAATGCCTGTTGGCTTACCAATTTGCGTGTCGCCATAATCAAACAAATCATCTTTAATTTGAAATGCCATGCCAATAAGCCCTCCAAACTTTCGCATCTTTTCTACGTCTTGAGATTCTGGCTTAACGGATGCTGCACCCAAACTACAACAGGCAGCAATAAGTGTTGCTGTTTTTTGACGGATTATCTCGTAATAAATGGCTTCTGTAATATCTAATTTTCGAGCTTTTTCAATCTGTAATAGCTCGCCTTCGCTCATTTCGCGTACAGCAATCGATATGATTTTAAGTAAATCAAAATCGTTATTATCAATAGAAAGTAATAATCCTTTCGACAATAAATAATCACCTATTAAAACGGCTATTTTATTTTTCCAAAGTGCATTTATTGAAAAGAAACCTCGACGACGATTACTATCGTCAACTACATCATCATGCACCAAAGTAGCTGTATGAATTAGCTCAATAACAGAGGCTCCTCTGTATGTACGTTCGCTTACTTCTCCATTCGACACCATTTTAGCTACCAAAAACACAAACATTGGTCGCATTTGTTTCCCTTTTCGGTTTACTATATAGTGCGTAATTCTGTTTAACAAAGCTACTTTACTAGACATTGACAGCTGGAACTTTTGCTCGAAAAGATCCATCTCATAGGCTATTGGTTGCTTTATTTGTTCTACTATTTTCAAACTATAAATTAAGAAGTATCAAATATAAGTTTTAGTAAATTATATTCTAAGATTTATTTGCTAATTGTCCGCAAGCAGCATCAATATCTTTCCCTCTGCTTCGACGTACATTAACCACTATTCTATTTTTCTCTAAGGTATTGATATAATTTTCTAAAGCCAGATTACTAGCTTGCTGAAAATCACCATCATCAATGGGGTTATATTCTATAATATTAACTTTACAAGGTACATATTTACAAAACTTAACAAAAGCATCAATATCTTTTTGGGTATCATTTATTCCTTTCCAAACTACATATTCGTAACTTATCTTTCTATTGGTTTTTAAATACCAATATTCAAGAGATTCTTTTAAATCTTTTAAAGGAAAGGTTTCATTAAAAGGCATAATGGTAGTTCGAACTTCATCAATGGCCGAATGTAACGATACTGCTAAATTAAATTTAACTTCATCATCTGCCATTTTTTTAATCATTTTTGGTACACCAGATGTTGAAACCGTTATACGTTTTGGAGACATCCCTAAACCTTCAGGCGATGTTATTTTATCGATGGCTTTAATAACGTTATTATAATTCATGAGTGGTTCTCCCATTCCCATAAAAACAATATTACTTAACGGGCGGTTATGATATAATCTGCTTTCTTTATCGATAGCAACTACTTGATCGTAAATTTCATCTGGATTTAAATTACGCATGCGTTTTAAACGTGCTGTTGCACAAAACTTACAATCTAAACTACAGCCAACTTGACTTGACACACAAGCTGTTGTTCGAGTTGCGGTTGGAATTAACACCGACTCTACTATTAAACCATCATGTAATCGCACAGCATTTTTTACTGTGCCATCGTTACTGCGTTGCATGGTATCAACCTTTATGTGGTTTATTACAAAATTAGCTTCGAGCATTTGACGTGTTTCTTTTGAAACATTAGTCATATCCTCAAAATTGTGTGCCGATTTTTGCCATAACCATTCGTAAACCTGATTGCCTCTAAAAGCCTTATCCCCTTGATTGACAAAGAATTCTCTTAATTGCTCTTTGGTTAAAGCGCGTATGTCTTTTTTCTTGATTTCCATTTGATTGCAAAAATAGTGAAAGGAATTTCGATTGACGAATTACTATTAACGATTTTTAATTGGTGTTAAAATTTTGCATTAGGGATTGAGCGGTCTGTTTAAGCTCTCCCAGTTTTTCTATCGGGAAGCGAGTAGCGAAAGCCCGACCCATTTGGGGAATGCCCAATAAAAAAGCCTCTTAAAAAAGAGGCTTTTATACTTTTTAAATTAAATGATTAACATGGCATCACCATAACTATAAAACTTGTATTTTTCTTTTACAGCTTCTTCGTAAGCTCGTTTTATAAAATCGTGGCCTGCAAATGCAGAAACCATCATTAACAGTGTAGATTTTGGCGTGTGAAAATT
The DNA here is from genome assembly GCF_002741945.1 of Gaetbulibacter sp. 4G1. GTDB lineage: Bacteria > Bacteroidota > Bacteroidia > Flavobacteriales > Flavobacteriaceae > Wocania_A > Wocania_A spongiicola. The sequence goes on along the minus strand of NZ_MDVN01000003.1, from coordinate 317,026 downwards.
AGTAATCATGCAATTAGCAATGCTAAAATCGTATGGTGGAAATATAAATTTATTAGTCCAACCCTCGAATTCATTTAATTCTCCGTTTGATGATACTGCACTTTCAATAGCTCTCATTGCAGTTGTACCTACAGCACAAACACGCTTTTTGTTATTTTTTGCTGTATTAACAATGTTTACAGCTTTTTCATTAATACTTAATTCTTCGCTATCCATTTTGTGCTTAGAAAGATCTTCTACCTCAACTGGATTAAAGGTTCCTAAACCTACATGAAGTGTTACCTCTGCAAAATCGACACCTTTAATTTCTAAACGTTTTAATAAGTGTCTTGAAAAGTGTAACCCTGCTGTTGGTGCTGCTACAGCGCCTTCATTTTTTGCAAAAATAGTTTGATAACGATTTTCATCTTCTGGCTCAACATCTCTTTTAATATACTTAGGTAATGGTGTTTCTCCAAGTTCTGTTAATTTTCTGCGGAACTCATTATACGATCCATCATACAAAAAGCGTAACGTACGCCCTCTTGAAGTAGTATTATCTATAACTTCTGCAACCAAAGTATCATCGTCACCAAAATATAGTTTGTTACCAATTCTAATTTTTCTTGCAGGGTCTACTAAAACATCCCAAAGGCGTTGCTCTTCGTTTAATTCTCTTAATAAAAATACTTCTATTCTAGCTCCAGTTTTTTCTTTATTCCCGTATAATCTCGCAGGAAAAACTTTAGTATTGTTAAGTACTAATACATCTTCTTCATCAAAATAGTCAATTATATCTTTAAACATTTTATGTTCAATGGTTTGTTCTTTTCTGTTTAAAACCATTAAACGAGACTCATCTCTATTTTCTGCTGGATATTCTGCTAATAACTCTTCTGGTAATTCGAAGCCAAAATGTGATAATTTCATCTAAATTATTTTTATTATTATTTTTTGGAAAGTTGCAAATATACAATCTGCAAATAGGGGTTGTCAAGTAAATAGCTAATTATTATTGAGTTATTTTAAATCCTACAGATTTTAAATCGTCCCAAAACGTAGGATAAGATTTAGAAACTACCATAGCATCTTCTATAATAATTGTTGTTTTTAAAGCTAAGGGCGCAAAAGCCATAGCCATTCTATGGTCGTGATATGTTGCAATTGAAACCATTTCTTTAATAGAACTTGATGGGTGCAAATACAACGAATCGTTTGTTATATCTACTTTACCGCCTAATTTTTCAATCTCTACTTTTAATGCTACTAGTCTATCTGTTTCTTTTATTTTCAAGGTATGCAACCCTGTTAAATCGCAAGCGATTCCTAAAGCAAAACAAGTTACTGCAATGGTTTGAGCAATATCTGGAGCATTAACTAAATTGAAACTTTTTGGTTCTCTATTTTCTGAAAACTTTTTTAAGGTGATTGTATTTTTATAAGAAACTGTTTCAACCCCAAACGCTTTATAAATATCAATTAATGCTGAATCTCCTTGAAGCGAATTCTCTTTATAAGATGATAATGTGATTTCTGTACCTACATCGCTTAATGCCACAATACTAAAATAATAGGATGCTGAAGACCAATCTGATTCTACGGTTAACGTCTTAGGTTTTTGGGTTTTTGTATTGGGTTTTACTGTAATTGTGTTGTTTATAAAAGATGACTCTACACCTATTTCATCTAGTAAGCTCAAAGTCATTTTTATATATGGGATAGAAGTAACTTCTCCTTCAAGCGTTAATTCTAATCCATTTTCAAGCTTTGAAGCTATAAGTAATAATGCAGATATATACTGACTGCTAACATTTGCTTTTAGTGATACTTTATTTTTAATTAGCTTTTTGCCTTTTATTTTTATTGGTGGAAAACCTTCATTTTCAACATAGCTAATATCTGCTCCTAAATCTTGTAAGGCGTTAACCAAAATTTTAATTGGTCGCTCTTTCATTCTTTTAGAGCCTGTTAATACAACTTCTCTACCCTCTAGTACTGCAAAAAAAGCGGTTAAGAATCGCATTGCTGTTCCTGCATGATTAATGTCAACAATATTGGAAGAAGAAGCCAAAGCTTTTGCCATAAGTTGACTGTCATCAGAATTTGAAACATTATCTAAACTTATCTCAGGATATAATGCTTTTAGCAACAACAACCTATTAGATTCGCTTTTAGAACCTGTAATTTGAATTGATGATTGTTTAGCTGTTTTAGATTTTTGAAGAGTAATGTACATATTCGAATAAATTCTAATTTAAAGAAGATGCAAATTTACTTTAATTTTTCGTTATTATGGTGTCTATCGTGATCACGTTTTGCTTTCTTATCCATTCTTTTATCAAATGCTTTTTGTAAATCTACTCCAGTTTGATTAGCTAAGCATAAAACTACAAATAATACATCTGCTAATTCTTCTCCTAAGTCTTTGTTTTTATCGCTTTCTTTTTCGCTTTGCTCTCCATAACGGCGTGCTATAATACGTGCCACCTCACCAACTTCTTCAGTAAGTTGCGCCATATTAGTAAGCTCGTTAAAATAACGTACACCGTGCTGGTTAATCCAATCGTCTACTATTTTTTGTGCGTTTTTAATACCCATTATATTTTGGTTAAAACTATTTGTTCATTTTCTTTTTCTATGAATTGCTTAAAATACGATTTTAAAGTTTCATAATACAAAGGTGATACAATTGAAGTATTCATTTTAGTATCAATTAACAACTGTATTGTTGATTGATTTTGGGATAAAATATATTTAAACGACCCCAAATTTTCTGGTAAAACTAAAGCCGAAGCTTCCGGTAAAGATTCTACTTTATAGCCATCTGGTAAATTAATTGTAATTCTATATGTACTTGATGATGGGTAACCAAAATCTACAGGAAACTCCCTTTTTTCTAGTTTAAAAGGATTCTCTTTTGTACATAAAAAAAATAACGGTGAAAAATATATTTTATCTCCTATAATATCTGCTTGACTTTCTTTTGCAAATTTATACGATTCCATTATTGGTTTAGATAGATTAGTAGTATTTGTTACTTTAAAGTCGGACACCTCTAGACCACCATACTTATTTTCTAACTTCTCTAAAAAGTCATCTTTATCAGAGTTATTGTACCTGTTTCTGTACGATAAAGCAGAATGATTTGTTTTTACACTTCTGTAATTCCCTTCAATATCGCCTTCTTCAGATAAATCAATCATCATTAAAATTGAGTTTTTAGAGTTTTCATTAGGATACAAATTAATTTGACTAGATGCTCCTCCTTTTTTAATAATTCTTCCTTCCCAATTTAAAGTTCTATATGGTAATATATTTGGCGAGCCGTATTTATTGGTAGCATCTAACAAAACATTCCCGGTTGGTAGTTCAACACAAGAAATCACATAATTATAACCTTCTCTTGTTGGAAATATTGGAATCCCATTTTGTCTTGTACTTACTAAAACTGGGTTTGCTTTTAAACCCGCATAACGTAACATTGATGTTAACATCAAATTAATTTCAGCAACATTACCAACCTGTTCTTTGTATGCTTTTCTAACACCATCATCTGTATGATAGCCATAATATTCGTTCCATTTTACTTTAGATTTTACAAAATCGAAAATTAAAGCTATTCTTTTTTTAGGATCTGAGGTAGAACTTATAAGATTATCTATATCGTCTTCATAATATCCAGACTTATTTAATTCTGCACCAAAACTAGAGCTTTTATATATAGTTTTAACAACATCTTCCCAAGTAGTGGAGTAATATTCTATAGTAGATTGCGGTAATTTTTTGTATGATAATTCATATTTAACTGAAGATCTATAATTATTGATATTATTCACATAAGGTTCTTCTTTTAAAGCAGGAATATTTTCTAAATTATAAGTTGATACCTCTTTATTAAACTCTAAAGTTGAAGAACTAAATGTTGTTTTAGATGTAGGATTTCCAAATCCTGTTCCTCCTGATCTACTTTTATTTCTAAATACTATCTTATCTCTTTTGTTTTCTACTTTAGGGGTTATTCGCAAATACCCTTTTACATTCACTTTAAAGTTATAATATTCTGGGGCTTGAAATTGTGCTTCAAGTTTTTTTACTGGAATCGCATACTGAAAATGAAATTCATCAACGTTTTGATAAAAAGGAGATATTATTTTGTATTCATACTCTAAAACTGAACCTTCCTTAATGTTAGGCATAGTAAATTTCGTTTCATTACGATATTTTGATTTTTCTGTTTTAAAAATGCCGTCTTTCTTTAATTTAGTGTCTTCAATTTTACCTTCGGCTAAATTATAAGTATAAGCTTTTAAACCAGTTACCGTTTCATGATATGACCCGCTTTTATGAAGGTTTATTGCTTTTGTTGCATAATCGAAACCTTCTTGATTATATATTTTTATGCGTTCGTGAATTTCAGTTATTAATTGGAACCCTTTTTGTTCCTGATATTCATAAAACGTTTTTCTATACTTATATAAGTAAGTAGCACTTGCCGATGAATCTAAAGAGTTGAATTTTTCTTGCAGTTCTTCTTTTGAGACCTTACCAAACTTATAGTCTTGGGCTATTATTAGTTGACTAACAAACAATACTACTAATAGGTTAATTATATTTTTCATTTATTATTCCTTTTTAATTAGTGCTACTTTTGCGTTATCTTGTTTTGAAACTTCTTTATAAAATTTTCTAAAATCGGCATAATCTTCTTTAGGAAATTCACCATCGTTAACAATAAACTCTCTTTTATAAAGTAGCGTATTTTCATCTTTAGCAATTACCTCTGCTACATAATTTCCAAACTTGTTTTCAATTACTTTTTTATTTGGCAACGATTCTATTTTATAATCTTTTGGTAATGCTATCACAACCTCATCAATGTCCTTAAATCCTCTCTTTATTTTTAATGGCAATTTTCTGTTTCTATATCGGTCTGGAATATGGGTGTTTCTGTTTAATGCATTAACCGTTAAAAGCATTCTATTCGCAACAACTTTAGGATAGTTTGAAGCTTTAAAATTTATAGTTTCGTTAAACACAATGCTATCTTTATCATTCTCAATACTCATCCTATTAATAACCACATTATTAATATACCTCCAACGTTTTTTATAGCCTTCATCCAAATCTCTTTCTGTTTCAGACTCTAACCAGTATTTATCATCATATTGAATTCCTTTAGATTCAATTTTGACTTCTACATCAATACTTCCTTCATTAGATACAATATAATTCCCTTTAATAATTTGAGTATTCTCTTCCGTTGTATACTTTTTTGTATGCTTAATTTCTCCTCCGTCTGGAGTAATCACTAATACATCTCTATCATCAGTAAAATCACCAATAAAGCCAAAAGGCAGTTTTTGACTTGTACATTCTAACCAAACTATTTCTTCATTATTTGGAATTGAAAGAATAACATGATTACCTTGAATTGATGTAAAATCTTGCTCTATGCTTCTTTGAGTACTCCCAGCATATACCACGCTATAATTTGATTCAACATTTACCGATTTTAAAAGCGCCATTGTATAATTTGTTAACGCTTTACAGTCTCCATATCCCAACTTATCTACTTCTGAAGCATTAAAAGGCTTCCAACCACCTATACCAACTTGCACACTTATATACCTTACTTTATCTTGAACATATTGATAAATTTTTTTCGCCTTATTAATATCATTACTTTCATCTTTAACCAAATTTTGAATGTCTGCAATTGTACCTTCTGGTAAATCATGAGTAACTTTAATTAAATCATGATACATCCATTTAGCAAAATCGTCCCAGTTTTCAACAACAGTATGCACTCCTTCTAAAGTAAATTGTTTTGACGCAAATAAAATTTTTGGAGCAAATGCATCCAAAGATGGACTATATTCTTCTGGCTTGTATGCAGATAAATTTTTAGCTTTATAAAAAAACTTTCCAGCAGTAATTTCTTGTTCAACATCTAACCCTTCAATATTTTTTTCCTTTTTTCTGATAGTAATATTCTCAGGGTAATTTATTGTATAAGAACTAATTTCTGCACTAACAAAATAATCATCAATTGGCATAAATGAAGGAATAAAAGCTGTGTTACTTGTAATAGTTTCATAAGTAAACTCAATCGTATATGGATAATTAATAGCTGTATACTCTAAATATTTAACTCTTGAATCTGAGTATAAAGTACCGCCATCAACGGCACTAACATCTTTAAAATCATTCTTTTTTATTTTTTTTATTTCATTCCCTAATGCATCATAGGCAAGTACATCAAGGGCCTTTATTTTTACATTTTCATCGTAATGCACGTAGGCATCAATAGCTCTATTCCCTTGTTTATTTAATACGGTTATAATTCTTTTTTCTTTAACAGACATTTCGCTAGAAGATTTTAATGAAACAACAATTTCATTAAGCCTTACTACTGCGTTTGCATTTTCTTTTAAATCTTCAGGAATTGTTAAACTGGAATATAGGTTATCTTGTGAAAAAATGGTTAGTGTTACGAATAGCATTAAAATACTCGCAATTGGCTTTAATATCATGGTTTATTTTTTAAACAAGATTAAAAGGTGAATTTATAGGAATATAATCTATACTAATATGAGAAAAATCATATTCACTAAAAATTTTTCTTTACCCTTTTAATTAAAATTCTTACAGCTAATATAAAAAAACATGGGAGAATCACATATTTTATTTCACTAAAAACGACTTGCAAACCCCATTCTGAGAAAAAGTTTTTTATTCCAAGTGGCGACACTATTATTTTTCTAAAAGGAAAGAAAAATCGATTATTATCAAATGGAATTAAAAACCCAACACCTTCGCCACCAGATGTCATAGCATCTAATATACCATGAGACAATGTGGATAAAAAAATAACCAGAAACCACATGAGCTTATTTTTTTTACCTATTGTAAACATTAAAATAAGTGCCCATAATACTGCAAAAATTATAGAATGTGTAAAACCTCTATGCCCTAAAGGGTGCGTATATGGAATACCAAATTTAAAACCTATAACATCAAAATCTGGTAATATAGTTGACAAAATAGCAATCAATAATAGCAATCTACTATTCTTTTTATCTATAAGCTTTGAAATTGTAAGGCCAACTGCACTATGCCCAAAAATTGATGCCAATTATTCTTTGTTTTTAGAATCGATTATAATAGTTACTGGCCCATCATTAATTAGTTCTACTTTCATATCAGCACCAAACTCGCCTGTTTGAATTGGCCTACCTAAATTTAATTCTAACTGGTTTACAAAAGTTTTATATAACGGAATTGCAGTATCTGGTTTTGCGGCTTTAATATAACTTGGTCTGTTGCCTTTTTTTGTTAAGGCATGTAAAGTAAATTGGCTAACAACAATAACATCGCCGTTTACATCAATAACCGATTTATTCATTACTCCATTTTCGTCTCCAAAAACACGAAGGTTTGTTACTTTATTAATTAACCATTTAATATCATCATTAGAATCTTCGCTTACAATTCCTAAAAACACTAATAGTCCTTTTTTGATGGATGCCACTTTTCTATTTTGTATAGTAACACTAGCTTTTGTAACTCTTTGTATAACTACTTTCATTATAAATAAGCCTTAATTAAAAATAAGGTTTTTAGGAATAATTTTGTAATGAATACCTTCATAGGCATTTTCAATACCCCCTTCATATAAAACTAAAATATTTCCATTCTTTAATTCTGTAAGGTCTGAATAAGCAGAATGCGATTTATATATAGGAATTTTTTTGCCCCAACTTAAACCATCATCATTGCTTATTGAAAGCGTCATATTTACTCTTGCCATTGAATCTGCTGGATTTGTAAATAGTAAAGCGTTCTTTTTACTATTTTGAACAGATAATAACGCGCCTTGACACCTAGGCTCTGGTAATTGGGTATCAAATTTTTGATTAATCCATGTATCACCTCCATTTTCACTAATCGCTATTTGTCTAGATTTAACAGCATCTCTATTATAATTGCGCATATTAAGCAGTAAGTCTCCATTTGTTAACTCTGCTATTGTGCATTCATTTACTTGATCAACAGGAGTACTTCCCCCTAGCTCCCATGAAACACCATGATCATCTGAATAAAAAACGTGTGAATAGTATTTCTTTGTCTCTTTTTCAATATGGTCGCACGGAATTATCAACCTTCCTTTATAATTTCCTTTTTTTAATTGAATACCGTGTACAGGTCCAGTTGCATACCACGACCAATTGGGCTTTTTAGTAGTAGCAGTAATATTTTTTGGCTCTGACCATGTTTCTCCATGATCAGTTGACACTAAATGATATACTAATCTGCCATCAATACTTGTCCCGTTAATAATTTCTGATTCATGATCTTCTCCGTTATTCCAAGTAACTAGCAAATGAACAGTACCTGTTTCAACATCTACTACCGGTGATGGGTTTCCACAAACATTAGCTTTATCGTTCCAAATTATTTTAACATTGCTCCATGTAACACCATTATCTATAGATTTTTTCATAACCAAATCTATATCTCCTGTATCAGAGCAGCTAGATTTTCGAGCTTCACTAAAAGCTAAAATAGCTCCGTTATTAGCAGTAACAATCGCTGGTATTCTATAACAAGCATAGCCGCCTTCCCCTTGCTTAAATAAGGTGTTTAGTTTGAAGATATCTTTAGTTTTTTCAAGAACTTTATTTTCTGGATTATCAGTCTTTCTATTCAAACAGCTTACAGTCAATAATGAAGCAATAAGAGATACAAAAAAATATTTCATATATTATAAATTATTTTAATTTGGTAAACAATTAACTATTACTTTTCCCAATTATCAGTTCTATAATGCTCATCTTCACCTTCAATAATTTGCAAATAGCTTCTGTAACGCGAAAACGCTATCTCATCACTATCTAAGGCTTTTTTTATTGCACACTTTGGTTCTTTGGTATGCAAACAATTATTGAATTTGCAATCTTGTTTTAATTTAAATATTTCGGGAAAATAATCGCCTACTTCTTCTTTATCCATATCCACAACTCCGAAGCCTTTTATTCCTGGAGTATCGATAATTTTAGCATCAAAACTTAGATCGAACATTTCTGCAAATGTAGTAGTATGCTGCCCTTGCATATGTTGGGTTGAAATTTCTTTTGTTTTAATATTTAACGAAGGCTCGATAGCATTTACAAGTGTAGATTTACCAACTCCAGAATGTCCAGAAAACATACTTACTTTACCACGCATTAAAGATTTTACTTTATCTACATTCTTTCCTGTTACAGCTGATACCCCTATACATTCATAGCCAATTTTTCTATACACATGTGCTAAATATTTAACCTCATTTAATGTATCCTCGTCATAAGTGTCAATCTTATTAAACAGCAATATGGTTTTTATGGAGTATGCTTCAGCTGTTACTAAAAATCTATCAATAAAACTGGTTAGTGTTGGTGGGTTATTAATAGTAATCATTAAAAAGACTAGATCAATATTTGCCGAAATAATATGTGTTTGCTTAGAGAGGTTTACCGATTTTCTAACAATATAATTAAATCTATCTTTAATATTATGAATAATCCCTGATTCCTGATCATTATCTGTCTCTAATTCAAAATCTACAATATCACCCACAGCAATGGGGTTGGTGCTTTTAATTCCTTTTATACGAAACTTCCCTTTTATACGGCATTTGTACATTTCACCCAATTCGGTTTTAACTGAGTACCAACTACCTGTAGATTTATAAACGCGTCCTGTCATAACTTTTTCAAAAGTAAAACTAAAAAATATTTTTTTTGGCATAGATATTGGTTAATCTTGTCATTATTAATTTTAATCAAAAATCAACAACATGAAAAAATTATTTATTGTTTTGGCTATTAGCCTTTTCGCATTTATGGATGCAACGGCTCAAGTAGAGTACAAAGTTATTACTAGTGTAGAATCTATTGTCCCTAATGGTTTAGGACGTTCTAGACTTATTAGTGCTAACGAACAAAAAGACTACAAAGAGTACACAACAACGCAAACTGAAGAGGATAAAACACGTAACAAATCTAAACGTGGGGACATAAGAGTTAAAGGTTTTGACGAAACTAAATTATTAAACTTTTATAACCTTGGAGGCATTCGTTTTCAAAATATAGCTGCAAATGATGCGATAATTACTTCTAAAATTAACACAATGATAGAAGAGGGATGGGAGCTAGCTTTTGTTACTAGTGCTGTAGAAAGTGAAGGAGGAAAAGGAGATGGTAAAGGTATTTTTATAACACGTTACCTTTTCAAAAGAAATAAATAACAGAATGTTACTTATAAAAAAAGCCCTCACAATTGTGAGGGCTTTTTTGTTTACAAACTTTATCCATTAATAATCTTTTCTTGATGATTAATAGACTCTTGGTGAATAGCTTTAAACATTTTTAAAATAAACTCTTCACTTAATCCTTTAGATTCTCCTTCTAAAACCATTTTACCTAAAATCTCATTCCAACGTTTAGATTGTAATACCGCTACGTTTTTACTCTTTTTTAGAGCTCCAATACCATCAGCAGCTTTCATACGTTTACCAAGTAATTCAATAATTTGATTATCTACCACATCTATCTGTGCTCTTAAATTATTTAGTGCATTAGTATAATCTGCTTCTTTATCAGTAGTTTTTCTAATTTTAAGATCTATCATCATCTGTATCAAAGCTTTTGGTGTCACTTGCTGTGCTGCATCACTCCAAGCATTATCTGGATCATGATGAGTTTCAATCATTAAACCATCAAAATTTAAATCTAATGCTTCTTGAGATACTTCAAAAACCATATCTCTTTTACCTGTAATATGAGAAGGGTCATTTATTAATGGTAAATCAGGAAATTTATTTTGAAATTCTATGGCTAATTGCCATTCTGGAATATTACGATATTTCGACTTTTCGTATGTTGAAAACCCTCTATGAATAGCGCCTAAATTTTTAATACCTGCACTATGTAATCTTTCAATACCACCTAACCATAAAGCTAAATCTGGATTTACAGGGTTTTTTACTAGTACTGTTTTGTCAGTTCCTTGCAAGGCATCTGCAATTTCTTGCATAATAAAGGGGCTAACCGTTGAGCGTGCTCCAATCCATAATAAATCAATATCATGCTCTAAAGCCAATTTTACATGGGCAGCATTAGCAACTTCTGTACAGGTTTTCATTCCTGTTTCTTCTTTTACTTTCTGCAACCATTTTAACCCTAAAGCACCAACACCTTCAAACATTCCCGGACGTGTTCTTGGTTTCCATATTCCTGCTCTAAAATAATTAACATCGGTATCTTTAAGCTCGTGTGCTATTTTTAAAACTTGCTCTTCGGTTTCTGCACTACATGGTCCAGCAATTACTAATGGATGATCTAGTTTTAAATCATCTAACCATGTTCTCATTTCTTTTTTGTTTTCCATAATTTTACTACTTAACTAATTCCGTTTAAAATATCTTTTATATGATTGGTATCTTTCATTTCGCTAAAAATGGCATCAAAATCATCTTGTTTCATTAACTCTTTAAAATGCGTAAGATTCGTAATATACTCTTCTAATGTTTCAATAACATTGGTTTTATTTTGTTTAAAAATAGGCGTCCACATTTCTGGTGAACTTTTAGCCAACCTAACCGTTGATTCAAACCCACTACCTGCCATATCAAAAATATCGCGCTCATTTTTTTCTTTTTCAATAACTGTTTTACCTAACATAAATGAACTAATATGAGATAAGTGCGACATATAAGCAATATGCTTATCGTGAGCCTCTGGGTTCATATATCGAATACGCATCCCTATATCGGTAAATAGTTTTAATGCCTTTTCTTGAAGTTTAAATGTTGTCTTTTCTACCTCACAAATAATATTTGTTTTACCTATAAACAAATCTGGAATCGCTGCGCTTGGTCCAGAATGCTCTGTCCCTGCAATAGGATGCATTGCTAAAAAATTTCTTCGTTTAGGATGATTCTCAACTACTTTACATATGTCTACTTTTGTCGATCCTGCGTCTACAACCAATCCATTATCCGAAATTTTATCTAAAATGGTTGGTAATAATTTAACGGTTGCATCTACTGGAATAGATACAATAACCAAGTCTGCATTTTCAATATCATCTAATGTGGCCTTTTTATCAATTAAATTAAGAGATAATGCTTCATTTAAAGTAGAATCTTTTCTACTAATACCATGTATAACCGTACTTGAATTATTTTTTTTAATATCTATAGCAAGACTCCCGCCTATTAAACCAACTCCTATTATGTATATATTTTTCATACTTATTTTAATCTTGCTAATGCTTTCTCTAAAACTTCGGTTGAGGCACATAAAGAAAACCTTATGTAACCTTCTCCCTGGCTTCCAAAAATTGTTCCAGGGGTAATAAAAACATGGTTCTCTTTAAGAATTAAATCTATAAACTCTTCTGCTTTAACAAATGCTGGTAATTTAGCCCAAACAAAAAGTCCTTTTGCTGTTTTATCATAAGTGCAGTTTAATGCGTCGGCTAATTTCCAAACTAAATCTCGTCGTTGTTTATAAACACTATTTAATGTAACAAACCACATTTTAGAGCACTTTAAAGCTTCAATAGCTCCTTTTTGAATTCCATAAAACATTCCAGAATCCATATTACTTTTCACCTTTAAAACATTATTTATGTGCTCATCATTTCCAACTAACATACCAACACGCCAACCTGCCATATTAAACGTTTTACTTAAAGAATTAAGTTCTAAACACACCTCTTTTGCTCCCTCTACTTCTAATATGCTTTTTGGGTTATCATTTAAAATAAAACTATATGGATTATCGTTTACAATTAAAATATTGTTTCGCTTTGCAAAGGCAACTAAATCTTCAAACAAGTACTTATTAGCTTTTGCTCCTGTTGGCATATGCGGATAATTAACCCACATTAATTTCACCTTACTTAAATCAGACTTTTCTAAACTTTTCAAATCTGGCATCCAATTATTAGCAGCATCCAACTCATAAAAAACAGGTTTTGCTCCTACTAATTTTGTTACCGATTGATAAGTAGGATATCCCGGATTAGGAATTAACACCTCATCGCCTTCATTTAAATATGCCATAGAAATGTGCATAATACCTTCTTTACTTCCCATTAAAGGTAAAACCTCAGTATTAGCACTTAAATCAACCGAGAAATGTTCTTTATAAAACTTTGCTATAGCATCCCGAAGCTCTGGTAGCCCTTGATAACTTTGATATTTATGTGCAAATGGGTTTGACAATCCTTCAGTTAAAGCTTCAACTACTTTTTGTGGCGGTTGTAAATCTGGACTACCAATACCTAAATTAATAATAGGCTTACCACTTGCAATAAGTAAATTAACTTCTCTTAATTTTTTTGAGAAGTAATATTCTTCAACGGTATGCAGTCTGTTAGCGACTTCAATCATAACTTTGCATTTTTATATTCTCCAAGAACTTTAAATCCTTGTCCCATAATATCAATTATATTTTTTGCTTTTTTAAAATCTGCATAATCACTAAAAGTTACATCAACAAAAAAAGCATACTTCCAAGGCGTTTCAACAATTGGTAATGATTGAATTTTTGTTAAATTCATTTTACAGTCACTCATTACATTCAAAATTGCTGCTAAACTTCCACGCTTATGGTCGGTTTCAAACTTTATCGAAGCTTTATTTATTTCGCTTTCTGGTACTTCAGAATTTGTTCGCTTTACAATCGCAAAACGTGTTTCGTTGTGTTTAATAGTTTGTATACTAGGTTTTAATATATCAAGTTTAAAAATTTCAGCAGCTTTTACACTTGCAATGGCTCCAATACCTTTTAATTTTTTTTCATTTATACGCTGTGCTACTTCGGCTGTATCTTTATCTTCTACAAGTTTTATATGCGGGTATTCTTTAAAAAACTCTTTACACTGCAACAATGCCATAGGGTGTGAATACACTTCTTTTATATCTGAAATACTTTGCTTTGGCAAAGCCATTAAATTATGTTGAACATCAACATAATGCTCACCAACTACATGCAAATTACAACTATCTATTAATGCATAATTAGGAATAATTGAACCTGCAATGGAATTCTCTAAAGCCATTATCGCTGCATCACATTCTTCACCTATTAAGCTTTCTACAACACGATCAAAAGTTAAACACTCAATAGCTTCAACATCTTTATTAAAAAACTGTTGAGAAACTATATGATGAAATGATCCTTTTACACCCTGTATAGCTACTGTCTTTATCATATTCAAAAAAAAAAGTCTCGATTTTCATCGAGACTCATATTAAATTTATAGTTATAAATTATACATACAACGCCTCGTTCCTTTTGCTAAAAAAGAAATAAAACCAGTTGTTAAAATATGTATAATGCATTGTTGTTGTCATAATTACGTGGCTAAAGTAAATAATATTTTAAGAAATCAAAATACTATATAATCTTTTTTTCGGTTTTATTAAAAATTTTAAAGATTTTATAGTAAACCAACCTTTACATTATATAATTATTATTTTTGAACAAACTATTTAAATTATGTCTATTGAAGTTGAAGGAATTTTAAAGCTTTATGGAAGTCAAAAAGCATTAAACAATATATCTTTTAAGGTTAATAAACCTGAAATTGTTGGTTTTTTAGGACCTAATGGTGCTGGAAAATCTACCATGATGAAAATTTTAACTACATATATTAATGCCACAAAAGGCAATGCCAAAGTAAATGGATTTAACATTAACGAAAACACACAAGACGTACAGCAAAGTGTTGGGTATTTACCCGAGCACAATCCGTTGTATTTAGACATGTATATTAAAGAATATTTGGCTTTTAATGCGAATATATACAAGGTTGCAAAAGCGCGGGTAGACGAAGTAATTGAGCTTACTGGTTTAACACCTGAAGTAAATAAAAAAATAGGACAACTCTCAAAAGGGTATCGCCAACGTGTAGGTTTAGCAAATGCTTTATTGCATGATCCTGATGTTTTAATTTTAGATGAACCTACAACTGGCTTAGACCCAAATCAATTAATCGATATTAGAAACCTTATCAAAACGATAGGCAAAACTAAAACAGTATTCCTTTCTACCCATATTATGCAAGAAGTAGAAGCAATGTGCGACCGCGTTATTATTATTAATAAAGGTGAAATAGTTGCCAACAAAAAGTTGAAGGAATTACGTGAAGGTAAAAAACAAACTGTTATTGTTGAATTTGATTACCGGGTTGAAGATGCTTTTCTATTAAAACTTCCAAAAGTTGAGAGTGTTGTAAACACTCATGGTTTTGTATACGAAATCACTTTTAAAACTACCGAAGATATGCGCTCTTATGTTTTTGATTTTGCGCATGATAACCAATTGAAAATTCTTCAGCTTAATCAAAAAAACGCAAGTTTAGAAAGCTTGTTTAGAGAGTTAACTGCTGACTAATCACTCAAAAATAAGTCTACCTTTATAAACTTCCTCTACTTCAATAACTGGAGGTTTATTTACTGCAATTACATTACCTGTACCAGAAATTTTTCCTTTTATTTCTTGTTGCGGATTTACAATCATATCGTTAGAACTTCTATTCCAAAATTGTACGTTTTGAGCTATTAAATCTCGACCTTCAAAACGCGAAGTTCCTGCCGCAAATGTTATACTTAAATTATCTGTTTTACCAGAAATAAAACAATTAGATAAATTATTAAAAACTAATCTAAAAGAATTATTATCAATTTGTAATCTGAAATTTGCATTAGTAAATGTATCAGGGGCTCCAAAATCTTCAGATAGAGCAGTTAAATTTGGGTAAGTTAAAACACCATCTGATCTAATATCATACTGTGTAGAGCTTCTAATCTCAGTAATATTTGGTGAAGTTATATACACTTTGGTTATACCATAACCACGTACATAATTGCAATTATTATTATCGGTAAGGGTTAGTTTTCCATCTACAACACTTGCCTCAACATCATTTAATAAATTTTTACCAGTTTCTATAATTACTTTTTGTGTAGCCCCTTCTTTAATTATTAATTCAATATCACGATTAACTAATATTTTATCAAAAGCGTCAACACTAACTTCTTGTTGAATAATAGAACCCGTTTTTTGAAAACAATCTCCAGCACTTTCACTATCGCAGGCAAAAACTAATAATAAGATTAATATGTAAATTGCTTTTTTCATAACCTAACTCCTATTCCAAATTCAACAGCTTCAGCTTTAGCTCCATGTGATTTTAATGTCAAGGCGCCAAACCATTTATCATTTATGTAGCGTTTTAAGCCCACTCTAAAATAGGTTTTCCCTTCAAAGTCAAATGGATAATATACATAATATCCTAATTGAGTTATTAATGATGTTTTATTTATAAATAACTCATGTCCTACAAAAACTCCTACTCGTTTATAATCCTCATTTCCAGAAACATTTTCTTCAGGAAAAGCTACACTTTTATAATAAATAAGCTCTTTTAAAAAATTTGAAAAAAACACATCTGTTCCAAACTGCAAAGCACTTTTATGGTTGATTTTTTTATCTGCATAAGCAGATATAATATAAAAAGGAAACTGTCCGCTACCAACTACATCGCTCTCATTTACACCACTCCTAAAAGCCAAATTATACTTTACAGGCTGTGTGAACTTTTCATCATTAGTTTCAGACAATGTGGTAACAAACTCTAGATCTTCATCATCTAAACTATAAGTAACCCCTAAATTAAATGTTAATGAATTAATACTTGTATTGGGAGCCTTAACATTTGCATTAGAGTAGTGAATGAGTGATAATCCTGCTTGGAAACCAAAATTATCTATAACTCGTTCCTTTTTATAATTAAGCATGACATAAGTACTACTCATTAATTTAGAACCAAAAGCAATGTTCCTAAAGTTGTTATTTTTATCGTACGGATTGGTAGTAAAAGCAAGCCCTTGCCCGATACGAAACATCAAGTTTCTTTTTAAAAAGTAAAAATTATAATGCGCATATAATGAGGATACCTCGCCTAAAACCTCGTTTTTTAAATTTTGATACGCAAACGAAACACCATAATCTGGATAATTATAATGCTGTTCCCAATCGTTATATCCAAACGTTTTTTTATTCCAACTTAAAATGTAACCTTCGGGGTGTCCTTTTATTAAATGAAGAATATCGTTATTATGTAATGCGATATTACCTTTAAAATAGCTAAGATCAAAATACGAAGTATGCTCTTTTTCTTGAGAAAACAGCTTACAACTTACAACACAAAAAAGACAGATTAAAAATAACCTCATTAATAGATTTGCTTATATAACACCTTTTTAATTATAAAATGGGCGATTTTTGAATAAAAAGGATGTAGCAAAAGTAATAGATTATTTAAAATAACTGTGATGCAATAGATTTTATATTATCACTTTTACCCATTGAATAGTAATGGAGTACAGGAACACCTGCATCTAAAAGCTCTTTAGATTGCTGTATACACCACTCTACACCAACTTGACGCACTTGTTTGTTATCTGAACATTTTTCAACTTCGCTAATTAATGTTTCTGGTAAATCTATTTTGAATACTTGAGGTAACAATTGCAAATGTCGCTTTACAGCTATTGGTTTAATACCTGGAATGATTGGTACATCAATCCCTTCTTTTTTAGCAGCATCAACAAATTCAAAATATTTCTTATTATCGAAAAACATTTGAGTAACTACATAATCGGCTCCAGCATCAACCTTTTCTTTTAAACGCTTTAAATCACTTTGCATTGATGGAGATTCTAAATGTTTTTCTGGATATCCAGCAACTCCAATGCAAAAATCTGCTTTATCATCAACATCTAAAGTTCCGTGTAGATATTTACCTGAATTTAAATTCTGAATTTGCTTTACTAGCTGTGTGGCGTATGAATGACCTCCTTTTGTTGCTTTGAAATATTGTTCGCCTTTCATAGCGTCACCACGTAACGCCATCACATTATCAATACCTAAATAATGGCAATCGACTAATAAGTATTCTGTTTCTTCTTTTGTAAATCCTCCACATAAAACATGCGGTACAGTATCTACATTATACTTGTGCTTTATCGCAGCACAAATACCTAAAGTACCTGGTCGCATTCTGGTAATCTTTCTATCAAACAACCCTTCTTTCTCTATGTAAACAAACTCTTCTCTAGATGTTGTTACGTCAATAAATGGTGGATTAAACTCCATCAGTGGGTCTATATTGTTGTATAACTCTTGGATGTTCTTTCCTTTTTTTGGTGGTATAATTTCAAACGAAAACAAGGTGTTCCCTTTTGCTTTTTTAATGTGATCTGTTACTTTCATTTAAGCTGAATTTTTCAGTATCTATTTTTTGTTTTTTGGCGTTACCACTAGAGTCGCGCTTTCCACTATATCTTTTTCGTTTCACAAAAAAGGATGCCGTTTCAATCGCTAACACAAACTAAACTAGCAGCTTTTTAAGCTCGTCAAAAGCTTCCTCGTATTCCCAATATATCCATCTTCCATCAGCATAATCTGTTAGTATGTATTTTTCACTAACTGATTTAATTCTGGAAATTGCCACAATCTTTTTTGAGAAACCACTAACGGTTACTTCCTCTGTTATTTCTTTATTATTGCTATCGTATCCATGGCTAATAATATGACTTCCTAATGTTAATTCAATATATTTTGATTTCATTTATTCTTTTCTCTAGATTTTATTTCAAAAAATAAGCAATACTTAACGCTAATAAAGCTAACATCAAGAATTGTATAAAAAACCTAATTTCAATTTTGTACTTTTTCATTTTTACTTTATTTAGACTACAAATGTCTAACTTTGATTACCTCTATTTATTAGTTGAAGTGAAAGAAATTGTTAATTTTAAAATTTATTTCTAACGACTTGCTATATTAGGGTGCAACCATTTTCTAGCTTTATCTTTCGTAATACCTTTTCTTGTGGCATAATCAGTAACTTGGTCATCTGTTATTTTTCCTAAACCAAAATATTTGGCTTCTGGATTTCCGAAATAATACCCCGAAACCGCCGCCGCTGGCCACATGGCTAAACTTTCTGTCAGTTTTACATCAATTAACTGTTCAACATCTAACAATTCCCAAATAGTTTCTTTTTCTAAATGATCTGGGCATGCCGGATAACCTGGAGCTGGACGAATACCTTTATAACTTTCTTTAATTAAATCTTGGTTTGTTAAATCTTCATCTTCTGCGTAACCCCAATGCTTTATTCTTACCTGTTTATGCAAATATTCTGCAAAGGCCTCAGCAAAACGATCAGCTATAGCTTGTGCCATAATTGCATTATAATCGTCTTCTTTTTCTTTATAAAAACTGGCTAATTCTTGTGCCCCAAAAATGCCCACACAAAATGCGCCCATATAATCTGTTTTACCAGTTTCTTTAGGCGCAACAAAATCTGCTAATGCATGATTGGGTATACCTTCTCTCTTTTTTAATTGCTGACGCAATGTTCTAAAAACTGCAATCTCCTTTCCTTTTTTCTGTATAGAAATATCATCTTCATTTACTGTGTTTGCTTCAAATAAACCAAATACCGCTTTAGGTTTTAGTAATTGTTTAGCAACTATTTGCTCAATCATTTCTTCTGCATCATCATACAACTGAGTAGCTTGTTCGCCAACAACCTCATCAGTTAAAATGTCTGGAAATTTACCGTGTAAATCCCAGCTTCTAAAAAACGGACTCCAATCTATAAATGGTAATAATTCTTTTAAACTCAATTGTTTTAAAACTTGAATACCTAACTCTTTAGGCTTGAAAGTTTCAACAGATTCCCAATTTATTTTAAATTTTCTTTTTCGTGCTTCTTCTATTGATATATATGTCTTTTCCTTTCCTCGTTTTAAAAACTTAGTTCTAAATTCATCATAATCCTCTTTTAGCTTTGCTGTGTATTCATGTACAGTTTTTTTATTCAATAAATCCCCCACTACAGTTACTGCTCTTGAAGCGTCATTTACATGAACTACTGCATTTTTATATTGCGTATCAATCTTAACTGCTGTATGCGCTTTTGAGGTCGTAGCTCCACCAATTAATAATGGCACTTTAAAGTTTTGACGTTCCATTTCTTTAGCTAAATACACCATTTCATCAAGGGATGGCGTAATTAAACCAGACAGTCCTATAACATCTACATCTTCTTTTATAGCCGCTTCTATAATTTTTTCAGGAGGGACCATAACTCCTAAATCCACTATTTCGTAGTTGTTACACCCCAAAACAACACTTACTATATTCTTTCCAATATCGTGCACATCACCTTTTACCGTTGCCATTAACACTTTACCTAAAGCTTTTTGTTCTTCTCCCTTTTCAGCTTCTATAAACGGGTTTAAATAGGCTACAGCTTTTTTCATAACACGAGCTGATTTTACTACTTGAGGTAAGAACATTTTTCCTGCACCAAACAAATCACCAACAACATTCATCCCAATCATTAAATGGCCTTCAATAACTTCAATGGGTTTTTCTGCTTCTTGCCTTGCAGCTTCTACATCTTCAATAATAAATGCATCAATTCCTTTTACTAAAGCATGTGTAATACGCTCTTGTAATGGGTTTTCTCTCCAAGATAAGTCTACAGTTTTTTCCGCTTTAGTCCCTTTTACGGTTTCAGCAAAATCTAATAATCGCTCTGTTGCATCATCTCTTCTATCTAAAATAACATCTTCAACATGCTCTAATAAATCTTTTGGAATATCGTCATATACTTCCAACATAGCAGGGTTTACAATTCCCATATTCATTCCTGCTTGTATGGCATAGTATAAAAACACAGAATGCATTGCTTCTCGCACAGTATTATTTCCTCTAAAAGAGAAAGACACATTGCTTACACCGCCGCTAACACTTGCATTGGGTAAATTTTCTCGTACCCAACGTGTAGCTTCAATAAAATCGATAGCATTTTTTCGATGCTCTTCCATCCCTGTCGCAACAGGAAATATATTTAAATCGAATATAATATCTTCTGAAGGAAACCCTACTTTGTTTACCAAAACATCATACGATCGCTTAGCTATTTCTATGCGCCTTTCATAATTATCGGCCTGCCCAACTTCATCAAA
This sequence comes from Gaetbulibacter sp. 4G1, assembly GCF_002741945.1. Lineage (GTDB taxonomy): Bacteria > Bacteroidota > Bacteroidia > Flavobacteriales > Flavobacteriaceae > Wocania_A > Wocania_A spongiicola. The sequence continues at coordinate 295,941 of NZ_MDVN01000003.1, read as the reverse complement.
TGCCATTACAATAACTGCTGCTCCATAGCGCTTAATTTGTTTAGCTTCCCATATAAATTTGTCTTCGCCTTCTTTTAAAGAAATAGAATTTACTACGCATTTACCTTGTACAACTTGAAGTCCAGCTTCGATAATTTCCCATTTAGAGCTATCTATCATTATTGGCACACGACAAATATCTGGTTCGGCAGCTATAAGATTTAAAAAACGAACCATGGACTCCTTACCGTCAATCAAACCATCATCCATATTGATGTCGATAATTTGTGCACCACCATCAACTTGATGACGTGCAATATCTAGTGCTTCATCAAATTTCTCTTCTTTTATTAAACGTAAAAACTTTCGTGATCCAGCAACATTCGTTCGTTCACCAACATTGATAAAGTTGCTGTTTTCATTAAGGATTAATGGCTCTAATCCTGAAAGTTTCATATATTTTGTTTGCTTTACTTCCATTATTTATAATGTTCTACTACTGGAAAAGGTTCGTAAAAATGATGCAGAAGAGCTTTCCATTCTTGATATTGTTCTGATTTTCTAAACCCTATTTCATGGTCTTCAATCGTTTCCCAGTTCACTAATAATATGTATTTATCATCTTGCTCTATACACTTCTTCAATTCATGCGATATATAGCCTTTCATTGATGAAATGATCCTTTCTGCTTTTTGAAAATTTGTTTCAAAAACCTCTGAAAGTCCTTCTTTTATATTCAATATGGCAACTTCTAGAATCATGTCCTTGATTTAGTTTACTTCTGAAACTAATTCAGCATGATAACGTGGTTTATACTTTGCTGCTATATTTGCAATAACCCTTATATGTTCTGGTGATGTTCCGCAACAACCACCTATAATATTAATCAAATTCTTTTTTAAATATTCCTCAATTTGTTCTCCCATTTCATCTGGAGTTTCATCATATTCACCAAAAGCATTTGGTAATCCTGCATTAGGGTGAGCAGAAATAGCAAAATCAGTTTTATTGGCAATAGCTTCCAAATGTGGTTGTAATAAATTAGCACCCAAAGCACAATTAAAACCAATGGATAATAGTGGTATATGTGACACTGAAATTAAAAAAGCTTCAGCTGTTTGCCCTGATAATGTTCTACCAGAAGCATCAGTTATAGTCCCGCTTAACATAATTGGAATATCTATACTTCTTTCATCTTTTACCTCTTCAATTGCAAATAATGCTGCTTTAGCGTTAAGGGTATCAAAAACCGTTTCTACTAATAATAAATCTACACCGCCATCAACTAAAGCTTCTACTTGCTGTTTATAAGCTACACGCAATTCATCAAAAGTAACAGCTCTATAACCAGGGTCATTAACATCTGGCGACATACTTGCAGTTCTATTTGTTGGTCCAATTGAGCCAGCTACAAAACGTGGTTTATGTGGTTCTTTAGCAGTAAACTTGTCAGCCACCTCTTTAGCTATCTTTGCAGACTCGTAATTTAGCTCATATACCAAATTCTCCATTTGATAATCTGCCATAGCTATTGTTGTTCCAGAAAACGTGTTGGTTTCAACAATATCTGCACCAGCTTCAAAATATTTAGCATGAATAGTTTTTATAGCCTCTGGCTGAGTAATAGACAATAAGTCATTATTTCCTTGTAATGGCGTTGGATAGTTTTTAAAACGTTCGCCTCTAAAATCTTCCTCGGTAAACTTATAGGCTTGCAGCATAGTCCCCATGGCACCATCTAGCACAAGAATACGTTGTTTTAAAGCTTGTTGTATGTTTGACATTTGATATTATTTATATCTATATGTCATCAAGAAAAGTAAAAGAAACACTTTTCGTTATCTTTCTAACATTTTAAAAACATTAGTAGAATGTAGCACCTTCTTTAAAAGTTAAAGGGTTGCCAAGGCTTCAACGGGTCTATTCCCTCTACCTTTCTTGATAACAATATTAGTACATTAATGAACTGATAAGCAAAAGTAATACAATTAACTTTATTTGTTCATTTTTTATTTAAAAATTTAGACCATCCTAGTTAATTTTTAATCTTCTGGATGTTTCTCTACCATAACCTTGTATAAAAATTGAATCTTTTGTGAATTTAGCAATAGCAAATGCTGATGTTTTTTTAGTATCTAGCATCCCTTTGAATGTAAGGTGGTGGACCTTGTTCTTTTCTAGATAATCACCATTATGATTATGTCCATTGAAATAAAATTTCACGTTATTGTAACTATTTATTAGCTGAAGAAATTGTTTGTAATTCCATAAATTATGAGCTTCACCAACTCTCCCAGCAGGAAAATGGCAATAAAATCCAACATACTCATCTTTTTTTTTTGCATCCTTTAGTTCTTTTTCAATCCATTGTAATTGGCTTGAACTTAAGCCTCCGTTCCAAGTTTGTAAATTAGGTTCATTATTTATTTTTAAAAGATTAAAAAGAGAATCGGTTTCTTTTTCCTTTTCATAAGTTAGTGCTCCATGGTAACTAAGGTCATTACCATCTAAAACAATAAAACGCCAATTGTTTTTGATAAAACTATAGTAACGATTCTTTAATCCCATTTTAGAAGGAACCAAAGGCTTTAAAGAATCTTGAACACTAAAATCATGATTACCAAGAACATGATATTTTTTAGATTTTAAACGGTTCCAAATTGGTAATACTGTATCAAAACTTTCAAAATTACGATCAATAAAATCGCCTAAATGAATTGTGTAATCTAAGTTCTTAGTATTTAACTCTTTTATTGCAGACTTAAATTTATCTGGTGATTGTTTATAAAATCGTTTGCCTTGTGTTTCACAATTACAGTATTGACAGTCTGCAATAATTCCTATTTCAAAATCTGTTGATTTATTAGTTTCTTTATTCGGTTTACAAGCTATTAAGATAATAGCAAAGAAGAATATTTTTTTCATTAAAGGGTATAAATTTACTTAAGGGCTAGACTGGCTCCCTTGTAAATTTACTCAAATAAACTGGAAGACAAATATCTATCTCCTCTATCGCAAATAATAGCTACCACAACACCTTTATCAATTGACTCGGCAACTTTTAAAGCACAAAATACTGAGCCACCACTGCTCATCCCAGCAAAAACACCTTCTTCATTTGCTAAACGTTTCGTCATTGCTTTAGCTTCATTTTCAGTTACTTCAACAACTTGATCTACTTTATTTCTATCAAAAAACTTGGGCACATAATCTGGTGACCATTTTCTAATACCTGGGATTCTTGATCCGTCAGCTGGTTGCGCCCCAACTATAGTAACATTCTTATTTTTCTCTTTTAAAAATGTAGAAACACCTGTTATAGTTCCTGTAGTTCCCATGGCCGACACAAAATGAGTAATTTCATGTTCTGTATCTCTCCATATTTCTGGCCCAGTGGCTTTATAATGAGCTTTCCAGTTATCATCATTTTCAAATTGATTTAATAGCACATACCCCTTTTCATCTCTAAGCTTAAAAGCCAAATCTCTTGACCCTTCAATACCAATATCTGATGGTGTCAAAATAACCTCTGCACCATAGGCGCGCATCGTTTTTACGCGTTCTTCTGTTGAGTTTTCAGGCATGATTAAAATCATATTCAGCCCTAAAAGCTTCGAAATAAAAGCCAAAGCAATTCCTGTATTGCCACTAGTTGCTTCAACTAAGGTCTCTCCTTTTTTTATATCTCCACGCTTTAAAGCTTCATTAATCATATTAAACGCTGGCCTATCTTTTACACTTCCACCAGGGTTATTTCCTTCTAATTTAAGAAATAGTCGTACACCTTCTTTAGAAATAAGATGTGTCGCTTCAACTAATGGGGTATTTCCAATTTGGTCTAAAATAGTACTACCGTATGCCATTTTTTTTAGGTCTGATTTTAATTTCAGTTTGATAAGTAACTAATGAATCTTCTGGAACTGATTGTGTAATCCAAACATTCGCACCTATTGTTGTGTTTGCTCCAATAACAATATCACCGCCTAAAATAGTTGCATTGGCATAAATTGTTACATTATCCTCAATGGTAGGATGGCGCTTTGTTTTAGCTAAATCTTTGCTTACTTGAATACCTCCTAACGTAACACCTTGATATATCTTAACATAATCTTTTATGATAGATGTCTCTCCTATTACGATACCTGTACCATGATCTATATAAAAGGATTTTCCTATAGTTGCTCCTGGGTGAATATCAATTCCTGTGATACCATGAATATATTCACTCATCATTCTTGGCAGAATACGAACATTCAACTTATAAAGTGTATGACTTAATCTATAAATTGAAATAGCATGAAAACCTGGGTATGCTAAATAGACTTCTTCTAAACAAGATGATGCGGGGTCATTACACTCAAAAGCAATGGCATCTTTATCTAACGCCTTTCTAATCTCTGGTAATTGCTCTTTAAACTTTTCCCACTTTTCTTGTCCGTTTTCAACAGAAAGTTTTAAAAGAATCTTCAAGAATGTTGTTTCTAAATATTCTGCATGGGCTTTTTCCTGTTGCTCATCAAATAAGGCATAAAACAGGCGTTTAGTGAAGGTTTTAACCGAATCTTTAAGGCAAACATTATAACTTTTTTTCACAGAAACTTTATTTATGTGATTGAGATGTTTAATTAATAGCCTGAACTACCGCCTTTGGTGCTTCCTTGCGTGTTCCATCAAAACCATCTATACCACTAACAGTTGTATATTTTAAAACATACTTTTTACCTGGATTAATAATTCTGTAAGCCGCTTGGCACATTAATGTGGCTTCATGGAATCCACAAAGAATTAATTTTAATTTCTCAGGATATGTATTTACATCTCCAATGGCAAAAACTCCTGGTATATTAGTTTGATAGTTTAAAGAGTTATCTACTTTAATGGCATTCTTTTCAATATCTAATCCCCAATTTCCTATAGGGCCTAATTTTGGTGATAAACCAAATAAAGGAATAAAATGGTCTGTTTCTATCTTAGTTTTTTCGCCGTCTTTAACATAAGTAATAGCTTCAATTTTTCCATCACCATGAAGTCCTTTTACTTCTGCTGGCGTAATTAAATTAATTTTGTTTAAAAGTGTTAACTCTCTTACTTTTTCTACAGAATCTAATGCCCCTCTAAACTCATTTCTTCTATGAATTAGAGTCACTTCTGAAGCTACATCAGTTAAAAAGATACTCCAGTCTAAAGCTGAATCACCACCGCCAGAAATAACAACTTTCTTATCACGATAAAACTCTGGATCTTTAATAATATATTCAACACCTTTATCTTCATAACCAGCAATACCTTCTATGGCTGGTTTTCTAGGTTCAAATGATCCTAAACCACCGGCAATTGCTACTACTGGAGCATGATGTTTTGTACCTTTATTCGTTGTTACAATAAAAGACCCATCGTCTTGTTTTTCTATAGTTTCTGCTCGTTCACCTAAAGTAAAACCAGGCTCAAATTGCTTTCCTTGCTCTAACAAATTTTTAGTTAAATCTCCTGCCAATATCTCTGGAAATCCAGGAATATCATAAATTGGCTTCTTTGGATAAATTTCAGAACATTGACCACCTGGTTGTGGTAATGCATCAATTAAATGGCATTTAAGCTTTAATAAACCTGCTTCAAAAACTGTAAATAATCCAGTTGGTCCTGCTCCTATTATGAGTATATCTGTTTTAATCATTTCTACGATTCTATTTTGCAATTAATCCTTTGGTGAATTCATTAAGCGTTTCTACTTTCTGCTCGAAATCTCCTTTTATTGTTTTTCTATATTCATTTAAATTTTTAACTAAATCGTCAACATCTTCTGGGATAACATCCTCAAAAAATTGTCGTAATCGTTTAGCTGTTGTTGGTGATTTTCCATTAGTTGAAATCGCCACTTTTACATTACCTTTAGTTACAATTCCACCCATATAAAAATCACAATATGGTGGGTTATCGGCAACATTTACTAAAATACTTCTTTTTCTACAATGTTTATAAACTTTTATGTTTACTTTAGGAACATCAGTCGTTGCAACAACAATATGCTTTCCTTTTAAATAACGTTTATCATATTTATCTTTTATTAGCGTAACGTTTCCTTTCTTAGTCAAAGATATAGTATCTTCTCTAAACATGGGAGACACTAATGTTACACAAGCATCTGGACTCGATTTTAATAAAAATCTCAATTTTTCTTCCGCAACATAACCACCACCTACAATAAGCACATTTAAATTTTGTGCCTTTAAAAAAATAGGGTACAAATTATTTCTTTCCATAACTATGCTATTGCAAAATCTTTATAAATAGAATTTAAAACTACACGTTCTTTAACTACGTCTCCTATAACTATAATAGCTGGTGATGACAGTTGTTTTTCTTCAACCACTTTGCTAATTGTACTAATAGTACCTACTCCAAATTTTTCGTTTTGAGTGGTTCCATTTTGAATGATTGCTACAGCAGTATCTTTCTTATTTTCTGCTGAGAACACCTTAACTATTTCATTAAGCTTACTCATTCCCATTAAAATTACAACAGTTGCTGTAGATTTTGCAGCCAGTACCACATCGTTAGATAATTTATGTGCTTTTGTAGTTCCAGTAATCACCCAAAAACTTTCTGAAGCTCCTCGCTTAGTTAGTGGAATTCCTTGATATGCAGGAACGGCTATAGCCGATGTAATTCCTGGCACAACGTATGTTTCTAAACCAAATTGTTTGGCATAATCTATCTCTTCTGCTCCACGTCCAAAAATAAAAGGATCACCTCCTTTTAAACGTACAACGTGTCCGTGAGACTTTGCTCTACTAACAATAAGTTCATTAATTTGATCTTGCTGAAAACTATAACACCCCTTTCGTTTACCAACAAAAATAAGCTCTGCTTTTTTAGAAGCATACTTAAGAAGTGCTTCATTTATAAGTGCATCATACAAAATAACATCAGCAGATTCAATAGCTTTAATTGCCTTAAGCGTTATTAAATCTATATCTCCTGGTCCAGCACCTACAACTGTTAGCTTTGGAGTTTTTATATTCATTTGTTTTTAAACTGCTTTCCTTTGAAGCTTATTTATTTCGGTTTCAGTTTCTCTGAAAGCTCTTACTTTATCTAAAAACTGATTTGCATTTTCAATATATTTAGTAGCAAACTCTTTTGTTGGCGCATACTTTTTAATTTGATAAATCAATTCTGAAAAATCAACCCCTAAGTCTATTCTATCATTAGCAACAAACAATTCATCAAACTGACTAATAATACCAGCATGAGTATTTGTTTTTTTGTTTTCAGCTAATAGTAACGCTTTCGCTGAATTAACTAAAGAACTATAAGCATAATATATAGCACTAGAGTATACTTTATCGCTTAATGCTTTTTTAGCATTATCAATTTTTTCTTCGCTTTCTAAAAATAAAGTCGCTATTAAATCGATTACTACACCAGCACACTCGCCTATACCTATTTCTTTAACATATTTTTCTTCTTCTCCCCAATCAATAAAATCATCTTGAGTTAAATTCGTAACATCTTGTAAATCATTTAAAAAATCGTAAAAATACTTTTCGCCTTTTTCTTTATAATATTCTACAAAGGTTGCACCATTGGCATTTGCCTCAAAATCATTTAAAATTCTACGTAATGCTTCTGGTCCTCTTTTGCTTGGTACTTTTACTACTTTATCTGCAAAATATGCATTTCCATCACCTAAGTTTCCTCCACCAAGTAATACCTGTAATGCTGGGGCTACTAATTTATCTGGTGTACGAACTGACATCCCTTGAAAACCTATATTAGCCATATTATGTTGCCCACAAGCATTCATACATCCACTAATTTTAATAACTAAATCTTCATTATTTAAATATTGTGGATACTCAGCTTTAATAACACGCTCTAACTCATCAGCAATTCCAGTACTACTTGCTATTCCTAAATTACAAGTATCGGTTCCTGGGCAAGCTGTAATATCAACTGCTTTATTATACCCCGCTTCAACAAATCCTAATTTTTCTAATTCTGTATAGAAAAATGGCACTAATTCTTCTTTAACAAAAGGAATTACAATATTTTGGCGTAGGGACAGACGAATTTCGCCAGCAGCATAGTTTTCTACTAAATCAGCTAATAACCTTGCTTTATCTGTATAAAAATCTCCTAAAAGCACTTTTATTCCAATGGCAACATAACCTTGCTGCTTTTGAGGAATTAAGTTAGTAGACTTCCATGTTTCAAAAGCTTTTTGATCTTTAATAATTACTTTAGGGGTTTTATTTACCTCAACTGGAACTGAAGCTTCATATGTATCTGCATCAATGGCTACTGTTTTAAATTCAATAGCATTCTGTTCAGCTTCAATCAATTCCTTAAACGCATCCAACCCAATATCCTTTAAAAGAAATTTCATACGTGCTTTGGCTCTACTTTTACGTTCACCATGACGATCAAAAATTCTTAAAACACCTTCCATTACTGGAATAATTTTATCAGTAGACAAGAAATCGTATAACACATCTGCGTGCCTCGGCTGAGAACCTAATCCACCACCAATCATCACTTTAAATCCACGCTCTCCGTTTTTAATCTTAGCAATAAATCCTAAATCGTGCATGTAAGACAAGCCTGTATCTTCGTCTGAAGATGAAAACGAGACTTTAAATTTACGTCCCATTTCTTGACAAATAGGGTTTCTTAAAAAGAATTTAAAAAGTGCATCTGCATATGGCGATACATCAAACGGTTCGTTTGGATCAATTCCTGCAGTTTCAGAAGCTGTTACGTTTCTTACAGTATTACCGCAGGCTTCACGCAAAGTAACATCATCACGTTCTAATTCTGCCCAAAGTTCTGGCGTTCTATTTAAATCTACGTAATGAATTTGAATATCTTGACGTGTTGTAATGTGTAATCTTCCTCTAGAATATTCATCTGACACATCAGAAATTCTATGTAATTGATTACTCTTAACTTTACCATAAGGTAATTTTATACGAATCATTTGTACCCCTTCTTGACGCTGACCATAAACACCACGTGCTAAACGAAGGCTTCTAAATTTTTCTTCATCAATCTTTCCATTATGAAATAACTCAATCTTATTAGCTAATTCTATAATGTCGTTTTCTACAACTGGATTCTCTATTTCTGTTCTAAAACTTTGCATCTTCTCTTTTTATTGAATAAAGCCCGCTCCAACCGTATTATTTGATTGTGGGTCAATTAAAATGAATGAACCATTGGTTCTATGATTTTTAAATTGATCGTAAAAAATGGGCTTATTTAACTTGAAACTAACTGAAGCAATATCATTTACTCCTAATCCAGAAACATCTGAGTCTATCCCAGAATAATCCGGATTTATTTTGTGATTAATTTTATCAACTTTTGCTAACACTTTATTTATACCGTGCTGTACCACATATTTTCCTCCAGGAATTAATTGAGTTGAATCCATCCAGCACACGTTCGCAGTGAATTGTTTTTCAATAGTTGGTAAATCACCAGCTTTAACAATCATATCACCGCGACTAACATTAATGTCGTTTTCTAAAGTAATTGTTACTGAAGAACGTCTAGATGCTGTTTCATACTTTTCATCATAAAAGTAAATGTCCTTAATCTTTGATTTAGTTTGCGATGGTAATACTACAATATCATCCCCAACACTTAAATTACCGCCATAAACTTTACCTGCATAACCTCTATAATCATGAAAATCTTCAGTCTTAGGGCGAATTACGTATTGCACAGGGAAGCGTGGTGTACCAATATTAAAAATATCTGCTTTATCTATTTCTTCTAAATGTTCTAATAAAGCTTCGCCTTTATACCAAGGCATTTTTTCAGATTTATTAACAACATTATCTCCTTTTAAAGCACTTACTGGAATGAATGTTATTTTTTGATCTTGGTAATCACGTTTACTCATTAATTCTTCAAAATCAGCTTTGATTTTATTGTAAATCTCTTCAGAATAATCAACTAAATCCATTTTATTAATGGCAACAACTACGTCTTTAATTCTTAATAAATTATTAATAAAGAAGTGACGATTGGTTTGTTCTATAACACCTTTCCTCGCATCAATTAAAATGATTGAAGCTTGTGATGTTGAAGCTCCTGTAACCATATTACGTGTGTATTCCACATGGCCAGGAGTATCTGCAATAATGTAACTTTTCTTTTTAGTTGAAAAATAAATATGGGCAACATCAATTGTAATACCTTGCTCCCTCTCGGCAACCAAACCATCAGTTGCTAACGAAAAATCTAGGTAATCATAACCACGTTGCTTACTTGTTTTTTCAATAGCTTCTAATTTATCTGTAGTTAATGATTTTGTATCATAAAGAATTCGCCCTATTAAGGTACTTTTTCCATCATCTACACTTCCTGCTGTTGCTATTTTTAATACTTCCATTTTTATTTGCTGTTGGCTTTTAGCTTTTGCTGCTGGCCTATTTAATATTCGTTTTAAAAGATTTCCGTCTTCGCGGAAATGGCAAAAATTGGCATTTTAAAAATACCCTTGTTGTTTACGTTTTTCCATGGCAGCTTCTGAGCGTTTATCATCTATACGTGCACCACGTTCAGAAATTGTTGACTCTCTAATTTCTTGTACGACCTTAGAAATAGATACCGCATCGGATAATACAGCTGCGGTACAACTCATATCACCAACGGTTCTAAAACGTACTAATTCTTCAATAACTTCTTCATTCTCATCTCTGTAAACAATGCCATCATCTGCAGACCAGATCATTCCATCTCTTAAGAATACTTTACGTTTATGTGCAAAATATATTGAAGGGATTTCAATATTCTCTTTTTCTATATAAGACCAAACATCTAATTCTGTCCAGTTTGATATTGGAAATACACGTACATTTTGTCCATGCTCAATATCGCCATTTAACATATCAAATAATTCTGGGCGTTGATTTTTCTCATCCCATTGTCCAAAATCATCACGCACTGAAAAAATGCGTTCTTTAGCTCTTGCTTTTTCTTCGTCACGACGGGCGCCACCAATGCAAGCATCAAATTTAAACTCTTCGATAGCATCTAAAAGCGTTGTAGTTTGCAATTGATTTCTACTGGCATATTTGCCTGATTCTTCTTTTACCTTACCTTGGTCGATAGAATCTTGAACATTTCTAATTATTAAGTCTAAGCCTAGTTCTTTTACCAGTCTATCTCTAAACTCGATAGTTTCAGGAAAATTATGTCCCGTATCTATATGCATTAAAGGAAATGGAATTTTGGCAGGATAGAATGCTTTTACAGCAAGTCTTACCAAAGTGATAGAATCTTTTCCTCCAGAAAATAACAACACTGGTTTTTCAAATTGTGCTGCCACTTCTCTCATAATATATATAGCTTCGTTTTCAAGCGAATTTATATGTGATGTATCTTTGTTCATCGTATTCATTTTATCTTTTATATTAAGCGTGTAAACCACACTCTCTATTTTCTAATGCTTTTGTTGGGTCGAAATATTTAAATTCGTTAGGCAAGTTATTGTCACTTAGATAGGCGTCTAATTTCTCATCAGACCAATAGTAAAATGGACTTACTTTTAAAATACCATCTTTACTCAAACTAAAAATCCCAATACTATTTCTAAATGCTGTTTGTCCGTGGCGCAAGTTTGTAAACCACACTTTTGGCTTGTGCTCTTCCATGGCACGTTTAAAAGGCTCTAACTTTACTTGCTCTGTAAATAGAGTATGCTCTGGGTCATCAACACTTGGTATTCCCAAAACTACATCCCTGTGAGCTGATGTTTGCTTAGGCACATATAAATGTATGTTTAAATCTAAATCAGAAATAACCTTTTCCGCATGCCTGTATGTTTGTGGTGTATTATATCCTGTATCGCACCAAACCACGGTAGTTTTAGGCACTACTTTATTTACTGCATGTAAAATTGCAGCTTCATAGGGTCTAAAATTAGTAGTCACTACAGCCTCTGCATTAAGCTCAAAAGCTTTTTTTATAATTTCAGAAGGCGTTGCGTTTTTATATGACTCGTTTAGAGTTTCTATTTGATTTTGATCTATCATAATCATTTTCCCCATTTTATTTTATTCCAAGCGCGTTCATGAAAGAAATATAATATCATTTTTGAGACAAATTCCACCGAAGCAATAGCTGCTGCCGTTGAAACTTCGCCTATTATAATCCAAGATAAAATCAAAGTATCTAGAGTTCCTATAATTCTCCAACTAATGGTTTTTGCCAAACTTCGTTTTACTTTTTCAGCGGGTTGCTCTTCGGTTTTTGATATTTTATCTCCCGAAGGATTATTAATATCAATCACTTTTACATCCTTATTATTTCTATTTAAAACAGCGTCAATAATCATTTTAAATTCATTTTATATTAATCCTATCGATTTAATAGGAAATACAAATGTAAAACATATTTTTACATATAAAATATATTTAACAACTTTTTAGAATAATGAACTATTTTAAGAGTAAGTGGGAGAAAAAAGCAAGAAAAACTGAATATTTTATGAAATTCTCAACACTATATACTAGAGAGATCTGCTAAAGTAGTATTTCTGAATACTTGAAGTGTATTATCTCGTACCTGTATCATGAGTTTATTAACACTACATTTTTCTTCATCAGGGCAATCGTCGCACTTTTCATAAAAATTTAAGCTTACACAAGGCACCATGGCAATAGGTCCTTCAAGAACGCGCATTACATCGGTCATTTTAATTTCCGATGGTTCATGCCTTAAATAATAACCACCATGTTTCCCTTTCTTTGAGCCTAAAACGCCTGACTTTCTGAGAGTAAGTAAAATACTTTCTAAAAATTTCTGTGGTATGTTTTCACTTTCGGCTATTTCACTAACTCGAACAGGAGATTCCCCTTCTTTTCTTGCAATATAAGTTAGTGCTTTTAATCCGTATTTCGTTTTTTTAGATAGCATGATGCTAAGATACTTAATTTCGTGCTTGAAGCAAACTTATAATACAACACAAAAGATTATAATATTGGTATAATTACTTTTTCCAATAATTATTCGCGGCAGAAATAGTTTGAAAATTAACTGCAATAACATGAGACGCTGCAGTAAGTCCAGGTGCACTATTAGAATAATCTTTTCGTAATTTTTTCAACACTTCAATATCTGGTTGTGTCGATTTTACTCCCATTCTTGAAAGCTTTATTGCTAATTCAAATCCTTCTTGTGGATTGTCTACTATTAAGCTTGTTAGCCATAATTCTTTTTGTTCCATAATTATATCGTTTAAAATTATAAAGACAAAATTATGCTACTAGGCAAGTTATGTACAAGGAGCATTTAATTATCACATGGATAATTAAACCAATCTATTATTTTTCAATTGCTTTCTGAAGTCCTTTGGAGATATTCCTGTATACTTTTTAAAAACCCTTGTAAAGTATAGAGGATCATTATAACCAACTTCATATGCTATATTTTTAACAGGAAAATTAGTCAAGAATAATTTGTTTTTGGCTGTTGCAATCCGTTTTAAATTCAGAATATTAATAAAGCTATTCTGAAAATATTTATGACACAATCTATTAAAAGTTGTTAGCGAAACTTCTAAGGCATTGGCGTAAAACTTAGGAGAGGATTCTACAAAGAAATTTGTATCAATAAGTAACTTTATTTGATAGTGTAAATTATCTTTATCTGGTAAAGCATCTTGATTCCTTTTTGCTTTAACTCGAACTGCATTTATTAAAAATATTTTAAGTTGACTAGACACCATATCCAATTGTCCCATTTCTTTAACTAACAGTTCCTTATTTAGATTTGAATAGAATTCTGATAATTTTTTATATTCCTTTGCCGAGCACCTCAACAAACCGTCACCAAAAAAATTATTAAACAAAACACCTTGACAACCAATATCTTTAGCATGAATATCTATGCAAAAAAAGTCGGGATGAAACTGAATACAAACACCTTCAAAGTCGCCTTTTAAGCTCAGTTTTTGATAAGGATAATAAAATAAAATATAGTGCTCTTTAATTATTATCTCCTGTCCATCCATTACAATATTACCTGCTGCGTTTTCAAAGAAAAAAACAGCATAAAAGTTAGGCACTTCAAATAACGAAGCAATGGTTTGTTTTGAAATAGGTATTAAAGCTAAAACCTTTTCCCCTTTTTTATTGAAAAGTATATTTCCCATTTAGAATGAGTTAAATATAACTATTCAAAATTTCGCTTTACTAAATTTCAAATGGAAAAAGTAAATTGTAATATAAAAGATATTTATAAGCAATATCAAAGTATGCTTAAGTATGTAATGCCTGCTTTAAATCTCCAATAACATCATCCACATGTTCTAAGCCAACTGATACACGTACTAAACCGTCAGTTATATTAACTACAAGTCTATCGGCTTCAGCCAAACCACTGTGTGTGGTTGAGGCTGGGTGTGTTACAATAGTTCTGGTATCCCCTAAGTTAGCAGATAACGAACACATTTTGATTGCGTTTAAAAAGTTACGACCAGCTTCGATACCACCTTTTATTTCAAAAGCAACAATATTACCTCCTAGTTTCATTTGCTTTTTGGCCACTTTGTATTGCGGGTGAGATTTTAAAAACGGATACTTTACCCAGTTTACTTGCGGATGTGCTTCTAAAAATTCAGCTACTTTTAAAGCGTTTTCACAATGTTTATCAACTCTTACTGAAAGAGTTTCTAAACTTTTAGATAACGTCCACGCATTAAATGGTGATAAGGCTGGACCTGTATTTCTGGCAAACAAATAAATTTCTCGAATTAAATCTTCATTTCCAACAGTAACACCTCCTAAAACTCGCCCTTGTCCATCAATTAATTTGGTGGCACTATGGATTACTAAATGCGCTCCATATTTTATGGGTTGCTGCAAATATGGTGTTGCAAAACAATTATCTATGACTAAAATTAAATTATGTTTTTTCGCGATGCTACCTAAGAGCTCTAAATCGATAATATCTACAGCTGGATTTGTTGGCGATTCTGCAAATAAAATTTTAGTTTTTGGCGTAATAAAACCTTCAATAGTTTCTGGCTCGTTAATATTGAAATAACTGGTTTCAATATTCCATTTTGGTAAATACTTTGTAAACAATGAATGTGTAGAACCAAAAACAGAGCGGGCTGACACAATATGATCACCACTATTTAGCAACGCAGCAAAGGTTGAAAACACAGCTGCCATTCCTGTAGCAAAAGCGTAACCACTTTCTGCGCCTTCCATTTTACAAATTTTATCTACAAACTCTGAAGTATTCGGGTTTGAGAACCTACTATAAATATTACGTTCCTTTTCTTCGCTAAAAGATGCTCGCATATCCTCGGCGTCTTCAAAAACAAAACTTGATGTTAAGTATAACGGACTGGTATGTTCTAAAAATTCTGTACGATTTATTTGTGTACGAATAGCTTCTGTCTCAAATTGTTTTTTATTCATTGTCATATTCTCTAAGCTTGTTAAAAGCTTTAATTCTAAAATTTGTCTGGTCGAGCGCAGTCGAGGCCTCTTAGTTTTTTAAAATAAATAACCTCTCGACTGCGCTCGAGGGGACAACGCTACTAATTGATATGTTTTGACAATCTCAAAATATCTCCAAAAACGCCTCTAGCTGTTACTTCTGCCCCTGCTCCTGCTCCCTGAATTACAATAGGTTGCTCTCCATATGATTCTGTAAATATTTCAAAAATAGCGTCTGATCCTTTTACATGACCCAACGTACTATCTTCTGGAATAGAAACTAGCCTTACTTCTAAATTCCCTTTATCTTTCGATAAATCTCCTGACAAATCACCAACATATCTTAATACGTGCCCTTCTTCTTGATTATCTTTTATCTTTTGAAATGATTCATCGAGAACATTTAACTGACCTAAAAATGATTCGACCGAAATATTTTGATATGCTTCTGGTATTAAATTTTGAACTTCAACATCTTCAAATTCATTTTGTAAATCCAACTCTCTTGCTAAAATTAAGAGCTTTCTTGCCACATCATTTCCTGAAAAGTCTTCTCTTGGGTCTGGTTCTGTAAATCCTTTGTCTATTGTTTCTTGAATAATCTCACTGAAAGGTTTATTTTGAATAGAAAAATTATTAAATAAATAACTTAAAGTTCCTGAAAACACACCTCTTATTCTCGTAATATTTTCACCAGATTCGTGTAGCAGTTTAATCGTATCAATCAATGGTAAACCTGCGCCAACCGTTGTTTCATATAGATATTGTTTATTATGCTCTTCTAACTGAACTCTTAAATTTGTATAAAAATCGTGCGATATAGTATTCGCTACTTTGTTTGACGATACCAAATCGAAACCAGCCTCAACTAAAGGCACATAATTTGAATGAAACTCTGAACTTGAAGTATTATCAACTGCTATTAAATTTTCCAAATGATGTGCTTTTGCATAAGCAATAATAGATTCAATTGAACTTTCTTGTAAAGTTGTTTTTAAATCATCTTGCCAATTTTCATTAACGCCATTTTTATTTAAAATGAGTTTTGTTGAGTTAGCAATAGCAAAAACATTTAGGTTAATTCCTTTTCGTTTTTCAATTTCATCCTTAGACTTTAAAATTTGATTAATTAAGGCGCCTCCTACTCCTCCGTGACCAAAAATTGCAATGTTTATCTTTTTTGAAATTCCAAAAACTTCACCATGAATAACATTAACGGCTTTATGCAATTGATTCTTTTTAACTACCAGACTCACATTTCTACCTGTAAATGTATTGTTGAATAATAGTGGTGTAATTTGATTTTTAATTAATGCATTAAACGGTTTATGGAAAGAACTAAGCTCAATCCCAATAATTGAAATTACTGAAACATCGTCAACTACTTCAATCTTATTTACATCTTGCGAATAAAAATCATTTTCGAATTCACGTTCCAAAGCAATTACTGCTTGGGTTGCTTTTTCTGCATCTATAATTAACCCTATACCTCTTTCTGACGACCCTTGAGAAATAATGCTTACACTAATGCCATGGTCGCTTAAAGCTCTAAAAATTCGAGCATCAACACCTATCTTTCCTAATAACCCGCGTCCTTCTAAATTTAATAAAGCCACATTATCTAAAACAGATAAAGATGTTACTTCTTTTGAATTTGACTTCGCAGTAATTAAAGTTCCTTCATCATCTGGATTAAAAGTATTTAAAATTCGAAGGCTAATGTTTTTTTCAACTAGTGGAATTATAGTTTTAGCGTGTAAAACAGTAGTTCCAAAGTTAGCAAGTTCGTTAGCTTCACTAAATGATAATTCTCTAATTTTTTGAGCATCTGCCACTAAATCTGGATTTGCTGTATAGATTCCGTTTACATGGGTGTAGTTTTGAAGCTCTTCTGCATCTAAATGATTTGCTAATAAAGCTGCTGAATAATTGCTACCGTTTCTACCTAGCGTAGTCGTTTCTCCTTTAGAATTTGATGCAATAAAACCTGTTACAATGTTAACCGTATCTCCATTATTTTGCTTAAAATAATTTCTAACATTATCTTTAGTTTGCTGAGAAATTGGTTGCGCATTCCCAAAAGATTCATCAGTTTTAATTAACTGCCTAGAGTCTGTCGCTTTTGCTTTTATTCCTCTTTCATTTAATAAAGCAGACACTAGTTTAACTGATAGTAACTCGCCTTGTGCTAAAATTTTGTCTTTAGTTTTTTGGCTATAATCTCGTAATAAACTTACGCCTTCAAAAAGTTTATCTAGGACTGAAAATTCTTCAGAAAAGTCAATCGTTTTTAAAGGTTCTCTTTGATAGTCTTTAAAAACTTTTAATAGATTTTGGTAATCTTCTCCTTTAATCGATGCATTTAAGATGGACTCTAAATCATCAGTTGCATTGCCTCTAGCCGAAACGACCACGACAATTTTTTCACCATCATTTATTTTATTTTCAATAATGGAAAGTACTTTATTTAATCCGTTTCCGTTTGCTAAAGATTTCCCTCCAAACTTTAATACTTTCATTTTTCTTTTTTTAGAATTTGGCACAAAAATGCCTTCTATTATTTTTTCTAATTGCTCGTATTCTATTAAAAACGCATCGTGTCCATGTACAGAATTAATTTCGTTATAGGTAACATTAGGGTGCGTAACTGCAAGTTGCTTATGAGTTTGCCTGTTTTCTTCAGCAGTAAAAAACAAATCAGAATCTACACCAATAATGTGAATATTGGCTTTAATGTTTTCTAGTACATTAAAATCGTTTTTTCTGTTTTTAGTAACATCAATCGTTTTTAGTAATTGATTCATTAATTTATAAGCTGAAAGCTGAAAACGTTCTTGCAATTTATTACCATGGTGTAATAACCAACTCTCAACATTAAAAATTTCTAAAGCTTCATTTTTTGAGCGTTGGAAACGTTCCTTAAACGATTCTGGAGTACGATAACAAAGCATGGCATGCATTCTTGCATCATGTACTGGGTTTTTAGAATTTAACAGAAACTGTTCTTGAATTTGGCAGTTAGCAATTAACCAATCGGTAGACTTCCAATCTGTCGCTACCGGAATTAAATGCTCAGTAAAATCAGGTTGTAGTACGGCCATTTCCCAAGCAATCCCTCCGCCTAACGATCCTCCAATGACAGCAAATAACTTTTCTATTTTTAGCTTTTCTAAACCAATCAAAAACAGTTTTGCAATATCTCGAGCTACAAAACCCTTATAGTTTTCGATAACAAAACCATCATAACCATTCCCAGGAATATTAAATGCTAAAACGGAATACAGTTTTGTATCAATTACTTTATTATTCCCAATTAAATCTGACCACCAACCATTTTTTCCTGCAACATCACTGTTTCCTGTTAAAGCATGATTTACCAAAACTATTGGTGCTGTACCTATAGGTTTACCAAATACTTGATAGCTCAACTTAATTTCAGGGTTTGCAGCTTTACTTTCGGTAATAAAGTCTGAAATAATGATATGCGACAGTGAATCTTCCAATAGAAAAATTTATGCTAATTAAATCGTTTTAAATGCTTCTTTTAAATCATTTTTTAAATCCTCGATATCTTCAATACCTACTGACAATCTGATTAAATCTGCTGAAACACCAGCTGATTCTTGCTCAGTTTCATCTAATTGTTGATGAGTTGTACTAGCTGGATGGATAATAAGTGATTTAGTATCACCGATGTTAGCCAGTAAAGAAAATAATTTAGTATTGTCTGCAATTTTCTTAGCTGCATCAAAACCGCCTTTATGTCCAAAGGTTACAATACCACTTTGCCCTTTTGGCAAGTACTTATCAGCTAATGATTTATATGGACTAGATTCTAAACCTGGGTAATTTACCCAAGCAATTTCATCCTGAGACTCTAACCATTTGGCAAGCTCTAAGGCATTTTCACTATGCTGTTTTATTCTAACAGGCAACGTTTCTAAACCTTGAATAATATTAAATGCATTTGTTGGACTTAAAGCCCCTCCAAAATCTCTTAAGCCTTCTAGAATTAATTTAAAGGTATAAGATGCAGCACCTAAAGTTTCATAATATTTTAATCCGTGGTAACCTGCTGATGGTTCAGTAAATTCAGGAAATTTCCCGTTGCTCCAATCAAAAGTTCCACCGTCAATAATAGCTCCTCCTATAGAAGTACCTTGACCACCAATATATTTTGTTAATGAATGAATAACAATATTTGCTCCATGCTTCAATGGATTTAATAACGCAGGCGTTGCTACTGTATTATCAACAATAAAAGGAACACCTGCTGCTTTTGAATGCTCCGATATAGCTTCTATATCTAATACATCTAGTTTTGGGTTTCCTAAAGATTCAACAAAAAATGCTCTTGTATTATCTTGTACAGCATCAGCAAAATTTTCAGGTTCAGAAGCATCAACAAATGTAGTTGTTATACCTAAGCGTGGTAATGTTACACTCAATAGATTATAAGTTCCTCCATACAAACTACTAGATGCTACAATATGATCTCCAGCTTTTAATAACGTTAATAAGCCTGTTGAAATAGCAGAAGTTCCTGATGCAAATACAACAGCCCCTATTCCTCCTTCTACTGCTGCCAAACGGTCTTGTAAAATTTGATTTGTTGGATTGTTTAAACGCGTATAAATAAACCCTAATTCTTGTAATGAAAACAAGTTTGCAGCATGATCTGAATTATTAAAAACATATGATGTAGTTTGATAAATTGGTACTGCTCTAGTTCCTGCGTTTGTAGTTACGTCGTGTCCGGCGTGTAATGCGTTTGTTGCTAATTTTTGTGTACTCATTTTTCTAATTTTTTTGAGTTAATAAATGATTAAACCAAAAGTCAAAATGCGCTTATAAAAGCGTACTTAATAGAAAAATGTTAAAAAGAAATTATAAAAATTACTGAAAGTAATTTCGTTTGGTTATCTATCTAAAACACTAATTACATTAGTAGTTTAAGTAGAATTTAGCACCTTCTTTACGGATAAAGGGTTGCTAAGGTTTCGCAGGGTCTAATCCCTCCACCTTTCTTGATAACATTTCAATAAGTTATTGAACTTTGTGAGTGCAAATATTCGGTCAGAAAAAGTTATAAACCAAATTTTTTTGAATTTTTTTTGAAAAAATTATGGATTTCGTAAAATTTGAGCTTCAAATTTATTCCTGATTATCAAACCAACAGGTTTGTTTTCAATTTTAGATTCTAACCATGAAATTATATCTAAATACAAGAATGCTCGACTTTGGTATGGGTCATCTTCAAACTGCTTTAGCTTTTTATGTAGTTTAATAAATTCTCCCTTAACATCTTGTGGATAAATATCTCCTAAACCTCTTAAAAACTTGATAAACTCTTTTTGTACTTCATATAGGTCTTCCATTTTAATTAAAAACTTATAAGTACTTCTTATTAACACATCTAAATTATAATCTAAGCCAGCTTCATAATGTGCCACCAAATTTAATATTCTAGAAAAGCACAGCAAATCTTCTCGCATGTGCAACGATTTATTACTAATTATTTTTTCTAAAAACTGAATACATCTTTTAGTTTCGCCTGCACCAAAATACATGCTAGCAATTTTATAATAAAAAACCATAACGTGGTGTTCATCAATGCGGTTTTTATATTTTTTTAATTGCTCTAAGACCTCATCTATTAAAGGTAATCCTTCAGAAAAACTACCTTCAATAAAATGTAAGTTAAATTTATTGTTATAAATATATAAGAACGCTAAGCTTTCATTATTATCATCTAACGGAAACCATTTTTCTTTAGTAACTTCTTCTAATTTATAAAGGGTTTCTTTAAACTTTTCATAATGTCTTAAATAAAATAAAGCTTCTAATAAATAATGATTTCCTCTTAAAAAAAAGACAGGATTTAATACAATCATATCTTTATTCCCATAAAAAAGGTCTACCCATTTAGTAGCATATTTGTAGCACGATAAAAAATCTAGAGTTAAAAAACTATACCATAAATATGCTTTATACAGCCATAATTTCTCTCTAAACCCTAATTTATTAATATCATATTCTGGTAGTCTATCATTAAAATATTTTGTTATTCTTCTATGTTCGGTATCATTCTTTATGTATCCTGTTTTTAAAAACAATCCATATAATTGGAGTGATAAATTAGATAACTTGCTAGCCAAAACATTTTGTAAACTAAGGTCTTTTGCTTGTACTGTTAACTCGTCTGCTCTATTATTTAAACTTCGCGTAATATATTGAGACTCAATAATTTTTTCGAGCTCAACAATCTCATAAGCAATATTTTTTTCTTCATTATTTATTGCTAAAGTTTTGGCTTTATCTAAAATTTTTAGGCTTTGCTTATAAAGTCCTTTGTGATACAAAATAGTTGCAAAATCTAGTTGTTCTCGTATTTGAATTCTAACATTTTGATGTGATGGATTCAACCTTAAACTAATAAGAATTTGCTTATACAAATGTGCCTTTAAGTTTGATAATTGTTGTTTTTTTACAATTCCTTTCTTTAAAATAACAACCTCATCGTATACAGAAAGCTTATCAAGAATATTAAAAAGAGTCAAAAATTTTGAATCTTCATTTACCCCTAGTCTGCCAACGTAAAGCTTAAATTGTCTTTTTTCAGATTTAGACAACGACTTTACTAATACAAACAAATTATCTTTTTGCTCTTTTGTCATAGTTAATAAAACACATTTAACTTGCTTATATTCAATAAATTAAAAATTAATACTTTAGGTTAAACATCGTAAAAACTATATGTTGAATTCTCGTTTTACGAAACCAAAATATACATTCGTAGTACAATACAAAAATATATTCTAATAAATGTCTAATAATAACGTCCAAATTTTTGATACAACACTTCGTGATGGAGAGCAGGTTCCTGGTTGTAAACTTAATACAGAACAAAAATTAATTATAGCAGAACAGCTTGACAATTTAGGAGTAGATATAATTGAAGCTGGATTTCCTGTTTCAAGTCCAGGAGATTTTAAATCGGTTGAAGAAATATCTAAAATTGTAAAAAACGCAACAGTTTGTGGTTTAACACGCTCTGTTGAAAACGATATAAAAGTAGCTGCCGAGGCCTTAAAATATGCTAAGACACCTAGAATACATACAGGTATTGGGACATCTGATTCTCATATAAAACATAAATTTAAATCGACTCAAAACGATATTATTGAGCGCGCTGTTAAAGCCGTTAGCTATGCAAAATCTTTTGTAGAAGATGTTGAATTCTATGCAGAAGATGCTGGAAGGACAGATAATGAGTATTTAGCCCGCGTTTGCGAAGCCGTTATTAAAGCTGGTGCCACAGTTTTAAATATTCCAGATACAACTGGATACTGTTTACCTCATGAATACGGAGCAAAAATAAAGTATCTAAAAGAAAACGTAAAAGGTATTGATAAAGCCATTTTATCGTGCCATTGCCATAACGATTTAGGTTTGGCAACAGCAAATTCTATCGAGGGAGTTATTAATGGTGCTCGACAAATAGAATGTACTATTAATGGTATTGGAGAACGTGCAGGAAATACAGCACTAGAAGAAGTTGTTATGATTTTAAAGCAACACCCTTATTTGGATTTAGATACTAAGATTCAAACCGAAATGTTATATGGTATTAGTCAATTAGTATCAGATAGTATGGGAATCTATACACAACCAAATAAAGCTATTGTTGGAGCAAATGCTTTTGCACATAGCTCTGGAATTCATCAAGATGGTGTTATTAAAAATCGTGAAACTTACGAGATTATTGACCCGAAAGATGTTGGTGTAACTGAATCTGCAATTGTTTTAACAGCAAGAAGCGGAAGAGCAGCTTTGGCTTACAGAGCAAAAAATATTGGTTATGAATTAACGAAGCTTCAACTAGACGAAATTTATACTAACTTTTTAGATTTTGCAGATAAAAAGAAAGAAGTTGATGACAATGACATTCATCAAATTGTAGAAAATAGCAAAGTATATAATGAAATTACTTCTGCTTAAATTGAAATGAAATGAAATTAAATATTGCCGTTTTACCAGGTGATGGTGTAGGACCAGAAGTTACAGCACAAGCCGTCAAGGTTTTAAAAGCTATAGCCATGGAGTTTGGTCATTTATTTACTTTCAACAAAGCTTTTGTGGGTGCATCGGCAATAGATAAAACCGGCGACCCTTTGCCAGAACAAACTATTAGCATTTGCCAAAACGCAGATGCTATTTTATTTGGTGCCATTGGAAGCGCTAAATATGATATGGATCCTGATGCTAAAGTAAGGCCAGAACAAGGTCTTTTAAGACTTCGTAAATCACTCGATTTATATGCTAATATTCGACCTGTTATAGCCTACGAAGATTTACTAAATAAATCATCTTTGAAAGTAAAGCAAATAAGAGATACAAATGTTTTGATTTATCGCGAGCTTACTGGTGGTTTATATTTTGGAGAAAAAAAACTCAGCAATGATAACGCTTCAGATATTTGTGAATACTCACGTTTTGAAATTGAACGTATTGCACATTTAGCTTTTAAAGCAGCCCAAACTAGAAAAGGCAAACTAACTTTGGTAGATAAAGCCAATGCATTAGCGACCTCTCGATTATGGCGCAAAGTGGTCAAAGAATTAGCATCACAATATCCAAATGTTGAATTAAATTTCATGTACATAGATAATGCAGCCATGGAGCTCATTATAAACCCTAGACAATTTGACGTTATTTTAACCGAAAATATGTTTGGTGATATTTTATCTGAAGAAGCCAGTGTTATTGTTGGCTCCATAGGTTTGCTAGCATCTGCATCAATAAATGATAAGTATGCCATGTTCGAACCTATACACGGTGCTTATGATAAATTTGCAAATAAAGGTATTGCTAATCCAATAGCTTCAATTTTATCAGCTGCTATGCTACTGGATCATTTTGGATTAGACAAAGAAGCTGCTTTGGTGAGACAAGCTGTAGATAAATCGTTAAAATTACATATTACAACACCGGATTTAAACACTAAGTATGATAATATAACCACCACAAAAGTGGGTGATTTTATAGAGGATTTTATAAATAACCCAGAAGAAACCAATTTAAACTTTAAAAACATACATCTCGGACAGTCCACAATTATTTAATTATTTTAAGTTAGTCACTTTTTTAAAAATTTTTGGGATTATTAAAAGCGCATTTCTAAAGTGCGCTTTTTTATTTTATCTGGGCGTTACCACAAAGGTTGCGCTTTTCGTTGTATCTTTTTCTTGTACCAAAAAAAAGAATACCACTTCAATCGCTAACGCAAAATAACATATTCATTCTCGCCTATATTTTTCTTATCCAAATATTTCTAAACTGAACTTTAGCTCCATGATCCTGAAGCAAAATAACGTCATCACCATGAGCAGAAGGATAATCATGCAAACCAATATAACGAGTAAGACCATTAATAGAAACATTGTTTTGAATCAATACGCCATTGTGTAGTACAGTAATTTTTGCAGGTGATTCTAATTTTCCGTTTTTCTTGAATCGAGGTGCAGTATAGATAACATCATAAGAATTCCATTCGAGAGGGCTACGCATTGCATTAACCAAAGGTGCATGGTCTTTGTAAATACTTCCTGCTTGACCATTTGAATATGTTCTATTGTTATACGAATCTAAGACTTGAAGTTCGTATCGATTTTGAAAAAAAACGCCACTATTACCTCTCCCTTGTCCCGAAAACTTCACAGAATCTGGAGCACTAAATTCAATATGTAATTGACAGTCTCCAAATTTCATTTTTGTCTGAATTGAACCTGAGCCAGGGACAACTTCAAAGTAATCATTATTAATAATTTTCCATTGCGCTAATTTCATAGTATCTTTTTGACTTACCCACGCATCAAGGCTTTTTCCATCAAATAAAATAATTGCATCTGATGGGGGATTTCCTAAAGTTTTAGCAGCTGATATAACCTTAACCTGAGGCTCCCATATTTCAGTCATTTCTGGTTGCATTGGCATTGGCGATTCTTCTGGTGGTGTATTTGGAAAATTTTCCTGAGCACAGATATCTTCTAATGAAAAAAGAATTAGTATTATGCAAAACAAAATAGTTTTAGATTTCATAATGTTTGATTATTACTTAATTGATGCTTATTTTTTATTAACATGACGTTACAGAAACGTATACTTGAAAAACATTAAACGAATTTCGCCATTTTTTCTGACTAAATCAAGATTCTACCAAAAGCAAAAAACCTTGTAAAATAGATTACAAGGTTTTTAATATTATTTTATTGGGGTTGACATTTACAATCCAAAAGCCTCTTTTACTTTATCAACATAATCTAACTTTTCCCAAGTAAACAACTCCACATCAAGAGTAGTAGTTTCCCCATTTGGCTGACTAAATGTTTTTGTAACTGTTTCGTTTTCTCGTCCCATATGCCCATAAGCAGCTGTTTCACTATACATTGGTGAGCGCAGTTTTAAACGTTCTTCAATAGCAAATGGTCGCATATCAAATAGTTCAGAAACTTTTTCTGCAATTTCTCCATCAGTCATATTAAAAGGACAAGTACCATAGGTGTCAATAAAAATACCCATAGGCTCAACAACACCAATTGCATAACTAACTTGTACTAAAACCTCATTAGCTACTCCAGCGGCTACCAAATTTTTTGCTATATGTCGAGTTGCATAAGCTGCACTTCTATCAACTTTACTAGGGTCTTTTCCAGAAAATGCACCACCACCATGAGCGCCTTTTCCTCCATAAGTATCTACAATAATTTTACGTCCCGTTAAACCTGTATCACCATGAGGGCCTCCAATAACAAATTTCCCTGTTGGGTTTATATGATATGTAATTGCATCATTAAACAATACTTGTATTTGCTTTGGCAATTTTGCTACAACTCTAGGTATTAAAATCTCAACAATATCCTTTCTTATTTTAGCAAGCATAGTCTCGTCATCTCCAAAATCATCATGCTGTGTAGAAACTACGATAGCATCAATACGTTGCGGAATATTATCATCACTATATTCAATAGTTACTTGACTTTTAGAATCAGGTCTTAAATAAGTAATGTCTTTATTTTCTCTACGTAATTCAGCAAGTTCTTTTAAAATTCTGTGCGACAAGTCTAAAGCCAAAGGCATAAAATTTTCAGTTTCACGAGTGGCATAACCAAACATCATACCTTGATCACCAGCTCCTTGCTCTTCTTTACTAGCTCTATCTACTCCTCGGTTAATATCATCTGATTGCTCATGAATAGCCGATAAAACTCCACAAGAATTTCCATCAAACATATATTCACCTTTAGTGTACCCTATTTTATTAATAGTTTCTCTTGCTATTTTTTGAACATCTAAATAGGTTGACGATTTTACTTCGCCAGCTAAAACAACTTGCCCTGTAGTAACCAATGTTTCACAAGCCACTTTTGATTCTGTATCAAACGCCAAAAAATTATCAATTAAAGCATCACTAATTTGGTCTGCTACTTTATCAGGGTGCCCTTCAGAAACACTTTCTGAAGTAAATAAATAAGCCATATTTTAAATTTTATTAAAAGATTTGACGATGGCGTCGAAGGTAGTTTACACTGCCTTTAGCATTTTTATTTATATCAATAATCTAATTCGATATAAGAGGTTGCAATCAGTCAAATCTTTCCTCTATTGTTTATGTTGGCAAAAGTAAAAAAATAAAAGAATATGGAAGTGAATTTTTCTTTTTTTAAAAAAAGAACTGTTATGTAAAAATTATTTATAATATTTGATGCAACAAAAGATGAAAAAACAAATTTTAAATATCATTTCAATTATTGTCATTGTGATTATTTCACAACGATAAGGGATGGTATATTAAAACTTAAAATAAATTTTAAAGCCTTCCTTAAACGGAAGGCTTTTTTTATTGAATATTTTAAATGTTTTGAACATCATAAAAAATATAGTTTAACAAATTGATAATCAGTATTATAAATCAAATTTAATCATGCTGAATTTAACCATAAAAAACACTGAAAAACAGATTTAAAAATGTAATAAATTAATTTCGTAACCTTTTTAAAGGTATTGTAAACTTTTTAAACAAAATCTTAAATATCAAGAAGATATATATCATTAAAGAATAAAAGCAAAATTTTTTGCAATAAATATGAAAGAACTCAACAAACATAGCAAAAGACTAACACAAGACGAATCTCAACCTGCATCGCAAGCCATGTTATACGCCGTAGGCTTATCTGATGAAGATATGCAAAAAGCTCAAGTGGGTATTGCAAGTACAGGGTATGATGGGAACCCTTGCAATATGCATTTAAACAATTTAGCGGCAGAAGTGAAAATTGAATGCAAAATAGCAGGTTTAGTTGGTTTAGGATTTAATACTATTGGTGTTAGTGATGGTATTTCTATGGGAACCTCTGGTATGAATTATTCTTTAGCATCTAGAGATATTATAGCAGATTCTATTGAAACTGTTATGAATGCTCAAAGTTATGATGCATTAATCTCTGTTGTAGGTTGTGATAAAAATATGCCTGGAGCGGTTATAGCAATGTTGCGCTTAAATCGTCCATCAATAATGATGTACGGCGGAACCATAGCATCTGGTAACTATAAAGGAAGAAAATTAAATATTGTCTCGGCTTTTGAAGCTTTAGGGCAAAAAGTTGCTGGAGAAATTGATGAAAATGAATATAGAGAAATTATTAAAAGAGCTATTCCAGGAGCAGGTGCTTGTGGCGGTATGTATACAGCTAACACCATGGCTTCTGCTATAGAATGTATGGGTTTTTCTTTACCATATAATTCTTCTATTCCAGCGGAAAATCCAAATAAATTATCGGAAAGTGAAAGAACAGCTATAGCAGTTAAGAATCTTTTAGAATTAGATTTAAAACCTTTAGATATAATTTCAAAAAAATCTATTGAGAATGCCATCGCTCTTGTAAATGCATTAGGTGGTTCAACAAATGCAGTATTACACTTTTTAGCAATTGCACATGCTGCAGATATTGATTTTACTCTAGAAGATTTTCAACGAGTTAGTGATAGAACACCACTAATTGCTGATTTAAAACCATCAGGAAAATACTTAATGGAAGATGTTCATGGTATTGGAGGAACTCCTGCAGTAATGAAATATTTATTAGACAACGGCTATTTACATGGTGATTGTTTAACAGTAACAGGAAAAACTTTAGCCGAAAATTTAGCTGATGTTAAACCTCTTACATTTGAAGATGACCAAGATGTTATTCACCCAAAAGATAAAGCTTTAAAATCTTCAGGAAACCTACAAATTCTTTATGGAAACTTAGCATCTGAAGGTGCTGTGGCTAAAATTAGTGGAAATGAAGGTTTAAATTTTGAAGGAAAAGCAGTGGTCTATGATGGTGAGCAAGCTGCAAATACAGGAATTTCAAATGGAGAAGTAGAAAGAGGTGATGTAGTTGTTATTCGCTATGTTGGACCAAAAGGGGGCCCTGGAATGCCAGAAATGTTAAAACCAACCTCATTAATTATGGGTGCTGGATTAGGCAAATCAGTTGCTTTAATTACTGATGGTAGATTTTCTGGAGGAACGCATGGTTTTGTAGTAGGCCACATTACTCCTGAAGCTCAATCTGGAGGAACTATAGGTCTACTTAAAACTGGAGACAAAATTAGAATTAGTGCTGAAGACAACTCAATCAATGTATTACTATCAGATGAAGAAATTGCTGAGAGACAATCACAATGGGTAGCTCCAGAATTAAAACACAAAAAAGGAATATTATATAAATACGCTAAGTCAGTTGCATCTGCTTCTAAAGGATGTATAACTGATGCGTTTTAATTGAAATTTATGGAAGCAAAGACTATGACAAAAGCAAAGTTTTTAGACCAACCAAGTGAGCGCATTACTGGATGTGAAGCAATCGTTAGAAGTTTAATAGCTGAAGGTGTTGATATTCTTTATGGATACCCAGGAGGAGCTATTATGCCTGTTTATGATGAATTGTATAAATACAGAAACGAAATTCATCATGTTTTAACACGTCACGAACAAGGAGCTGCACATGCAGCCCAAGGGTTTGCCAGAATTTCTGGTCGTGTTGGTGTTGCTATGGCTACATCTGGTCCAGGAGCAACAAACTTAATTACAGGTATTGCTGACGCGCAAATAGATTCTACCCCATTAGTTTGTATTACTGGGCAGGTCCCATCCCATTTACTAGGTAGTGATGCCTTTCAAGAAACAGATATTGTTGGTATTTCAACTCCTGTTACAAAATGGAATCATCAAGTAACCAAAGCTTCAGAGATTCCTGAAGTTTTAGCAAAAGCATTTTATATTGCCAAAAGCGGTCGCCCAGGACCAGTTTTAATTGATATTACTAAAGACGCACAATTTGGAGAGCTTGATTTTAAATATGAAAAATGTACAGGTGTACGAAGTTACATTCCTGTTCCTAAAATTAACTCAGAATCCGTTAAAGCTGCTGCAGAATTAATTAATGCTGCTAAAAAACCAATGATTGTTTGGGGGCAAGGCGTTATTTTAGGAGAAGCAGAAACAGAATTAAAAGCTGTTATAGAAAAAGCTGGTATTCCAGCTGCATGGACCATTATGGGAGCTTCAGCTTTACCTACCTCACATCCATTAAATATTGGTATGGTTGGTATGCATGGTAATTATGCACCTAATAAACTAACAAATGAGTGTGATGTATTAATTGCTATCGGTATGCGCTTCGATGATCGTGTTACTGGTGATTTAAATACTTACGCTAAACAAGCAAAAGTGGTTCATTTTGAAATTGATCCTGCTGAGATTAATAAAAATGTATTTGCAGATGTGGCTGTTTTAGGTAATTCTAAAGATAGCTTAGCACAATTATTACCATTATTAAATAAAAATTCACATGATTCATGGCATCAAAAATTTAAAGATTTATATGCTATTGAATTCGAAAAAGTTATAAAAAACGATCTTCACCCAACTAAAGAAGGTTTAACCATGGGTGAGGTTTTAAATGAAATAAATTTGCAAAGTAAAGGTAACGCTGCTATCGTTTCAGATGTAGGGCAACACCAAATGATTGCTTGTCGTTATTCAGAATTCAATAAAACTAAAAGTAATATTACTTCTGGAGGTTTAGGAACAATGGGGTTTGCATTACCGGCAGCAATTGGTGCTAAAATGGCAGCGCCTGATCGTGAAGTAGTTGCTATTATTGGTGATGGTGGTTACCAAATGAATATTCAAGAATTAGGCACCATTTTTCAGCAAAAAGTACCTGTAAAAATTGTAGTATTAAACAATGAATTTCTAGGTATGGTACGCCAATGGCAACAGTTATTTTTCGATAAGCGTTATGCATCTACTGAAATGACAAATCCAAACTTTGTTGCTATTGCAGAAGGCTATTATATTAAAGCTAAAAAAGTAGTAAAAAGAGAAGAATTAGCTGATGCCGTTAAAGAAATGATAACTTCAAAAGAATCTTATTTCTTAGAAGTTTGTGTAGAAAAAGAAGATAATGTATTTCCTATGATTCCGTCAGGAGCATCAGTTTCCGATGTAAGATTAAGCTAAATATTAAAAGAAATGAACGAAGAAATAAAAACACTTACTATTTCAATATACACCGAAAATAATATCGGTTTATTAAATCGTATATCTGCCATTTTTCAACGCAGACACATAAACATTGAAAGCTTAACAACATCTCAATCAGAAATTGAAGGTGTTAATAGATTTGTGGTGGTAGTAAATATCACAGAACCTCAAGCCAAAAAAATTATAGGTCAATTTGAAAAACAAATAGAGGTAATTCGTGCCTATTATCATACTGATGAAGAAACCATATATCAAGAATCTGGTATGTTTAAAATAAAATCAGATTTACTATTTGATGAGCCTCAAATTCAAAACATAATTAAAGATAGTAATGCAAGAATTGTAACTGTAAATAAAGAGTTTTTTGTTCTTGAAAAATCAGGCAGGCGTCAAGAAATTGAATTATTAAGACGAGAGTTAAACGCTTTTGGTATTATGCAATTTGTGCGTTCTGGTCGTATTTCTGTAACTAAAAAACCAATGAAAATAACCGAAATGCTTCAGGCATTCAATAACCAATAATAATAAAATTAAAATGGGAAATTATTTTAACACACTCTCGTTAAGAGACAAATTAAATCAATTATCGAAGTGTAGATTTATGGATTCTTCAGAATTTGAAGATGGTGTAAATGCTTTAAAAGGCAAAAAAGTTGTCATAGTAGGCTGTGGTGCTCAAGGATTAAATCAAGGTTTAAACATGAGAGATTCTGGTTTAGATATCTCTTATGCTTTACGTGATGCTGCCATTACAGAGAAACGTAAATCTTATTTAAATGCAACAGAAAATGGTTTTACAGTTGGCACATACCGAGAGTTAATTCCAACGGCAGATTTGGTATTAAATTTAACACCAGATAAGCAACATACTAGTGCTGTAAACGCAGTAATGCCTTTAATGAAACAAGGCGCTACACTATCTTATTCTCACGGTTTTAATATTGTTGAAGAAGGCATGCAAATACGTAAAGACCTTACGGTTATTATGGTAGCACCTAAATGCCCTGGCACAGAGGTTAGAGAAGAGTACAAAAGAGGTTTTGGTGTACCAACTTTAATTGCTGTACACGAAGAGAATGACCCAGAAGGAAAAGGGTGGGCTCAAGCTAAAGCTTATGCAGTAGCAACTGGTGGTGATAGAGCTGGTGTTTTAGCTTCATCTTTTATTGCCGAGGTTAAAAGTGACTTAATGGGAGAGCAAACCATCTTATGTGGCTTGTTACAAACAGGTTCTATTCTTTGTTTTGATAAAATGGTTGAAAAAGGAATAGATGCAGGTTATGCTTCAAAATTAATTCAATACGGGTGGGAAACTATTACTGAAGGTCTTAAATATGGAGGAATAACTAATATGATGGATCGCCTTTCTAATGTTGCAAAAATTAAAGCTTTTGAATTATCAGAAGAATTAAAAGATATTATGCGTCCATTATTCCAAAAACATATGGATGATATCATTGAAGGTCGTTTTTCTGCAGGAATGATGGCCGATTGGGCTAATGATGATAAAGATTTATTAGGCTGGAGAGCAGCAACAGCTGAAACTGCTTTTGAAAAAACACCTGCCGGAGATGTTGAGATTTCTGAACAAGAATTTTATGATAATGGAGTATTAATGGTTGCCATGGTTAGAGCCGGCGTAGAGCTTGCTTTTGAAGCTATGACAGATTCTGGAATTATTGATGCTTCTGCATATTACGAATCGTTACACGAAACGCCACTTATAGCAAATACTATAGCAAGAAAGAAGTTATACGAAATGAATAGTGTGATTTCTGATACGGCTGAATATGGCTGCTATTTATTCGATCATGCTTGTAAACCTTTATTAGCAGATTTCATGAAAACTATTGATACCGATGTTATTGGAAAAACATACGCTGCAGACAATGGTGAAGGTGTTGATAATGCAAGGCTAATTGAAATCAATGCTACTTTAAGAAATCATCCAGTTGAAAAAGTTGGGGAATTTTTGAGAGCTTCTATGACGGCTATGAAGCCAATAGTATAAAGAATAAAAATTATGAATACGGAAAACGTCACATATTTTCCTAGTATAGATAATATTAAAGTAGCTGCCGATACCATTAAAAATGTATCGGCAGTTACGCCTTTAGGGCAAAGTTTGAGGTATTCTAAAAAGTACGGTGCAAACATCTTTTTAAAACGTGAAGATTTACAACAAGTTAGATCTTACAAAATTAGAGGTGCTTTTAATAAGATAAGTTCATTATCAAAAGATGAAGCCAAAAAAGGTGTAGTTTGTGCCAGCGCAGGAAATCATGCTCAAGGTGTTGCTTTATCTTGTAAGTTACTGCAAATAAAAGGAACCATCTATATGCCTGCACCAACACCAAATCAAAAAGTAGAGCAAGTTAAAATGTTTGGAGATGATTATGTCACCATTATTCTAGAAGGCGATACTTTTGATGATGCTTACCATTTAGCAAAAGCAGAGTGTGAAGAATTACACAAAACATTTATTCATCCTTTTAATGATAAAAAAGTCATTGAAGGACAAGCAACCATAGGTTTAGAAATTTTAGAACAAACCGATGTTCCAATAGATTATGTATTTATTGCTGTAGGCGGTGGTGGTTTAGCCGCAGGCTTATCAACTGTTTTTAAAACTTTATCTCCCAAAACGAAAATTATTGGTGTAGAGCCTAAAGGCGCTCCATCTATGTCTACATCTATTAAAAATAATAAAAATATTACACTACAACACATAGAAAAATTTGTTGATGGTGCAGCAGTAAAACGTGTTGGAGATTTAACATTTCCAATATGCAAGGCGAGTCTTTATGATATGATAACAGTTCCTGAAGGCAAAGTATGTCAAACTATTTTAGAACTTTATAATAAAGATGCCATTGTGGTTGAACCTGCTGGTGCGCTAAGTATTTCGGCTCTCGATTTTTATGCAGAAGATATTAAAGGAAAAAATGTGATTTGTGTAGTTAGCGGAAGTAATAATGATATTACTAGAACTTCTGAAATAAAAGAACGCGCCTTATTATATGCCAATTTAAAACACTATTTTATAATTAAATTTCCACAACGAGCAGGAGCATTAAAAGAATTTGTGGTTGATATTTTAGGCGAAAATGATGATATCACTTACTTCCAATATGCTAAAAAAACCAATCGAGAAAATGGATCAGCCGTAGTTGGCATTCAATTAAAATCTTCAAATGATTTAGACCCTTTAATTGCTAAAATGAAACAGCAGAAGTTTTATGGAGATTACCTAAATAATAAACCAGATTTGTTTCAGTTTTTAGTATAGCTCTAATATTTTTTTAACACGTTACTTTAATTCAAGCAATTCTTTTTCGCTAAACGTACTTCCGTTGTCTGGTTTTTTATCTCTCAATAACTTTATTTCTTCTATACTTATATTCTCAGATTTATTTGTAAAAGCATTGTTTATATAACTAATAATATCTTGTAAATCCTTATCTGTAAAATCGGGATTATTCGCTAATCCTGGCATAACAACATTCATGTCATATAACTTACCATTGACATGAATTGGACCGGATAATCCATGCAAAATAATTAAAGTTAGTTTTTCGGTTGACCCTTTAACATATTCTGAATTTTTTAATGGAGGTGCTAAACCATCAATTCCGTCTCCATCAACTCCATGACAAGTGGCACATATATTCCTAAACAATTTGAATCCAGCAGTTCTAGAATCTGTCCCTACTGATGTTTTTGTGTATATAAAATTCTTTAAATCTTTCTTTTTATTTTCTAAAGTTTCATTTAACAATTCTAATAAAATTGTTTCAGACAAATCCTCTTTAACTAGATTCGAAAAAATTAAAAACTCTTTTTCAACACCTCTCAAACTATTTACAATAGCTTCTTGATATGCTTGATTGTTTTTATATTTATTTGATAGTTTTAATATCAATGGAAAAAACTTTTCAGTCGAAACCTGTATCCATTTACCTAAAGCTGTTGCTGTATACAAATCAATCTCTTCATCATTTTTTAGAAGCAAATTATTTATAAGATTAGATATTGAATCTAAATTATCTATAAAAGCAAATTGTTCTATTAAAACTAAAGCGTGACTTATTACACCACTTTCACTATTTGAAGAAAGTATCCCTTCTAGTAATTTATAATTAAGAGTATCTAGCCCATTTAAAGTATGCATTGCATGTATTTGAGCAATAGGGTTGGTTTTATCAGTAGCTACTATCTTTAAAAGAGGAGTAGCAGATTTATTCTTTCTAAAAACAAGTAATTGTTGTGCTCTATCTCTTAGCCATCCATTAGTACTGTATAATAAATCAACTACCTTTTTAGTATTTAATTTTTCAATTTTTATGATTTCATTTGAGTTACTTTCTTCATTACTTACTTTTAAAATTCGCCCCATTCCTATAATGGTATCTAACTTTTTATTGGCATAATGCTTTTGCAAATAAGGCGTTAAAAAAGCCTTATCTTGTATTATTCCTCTATGCATATCTACAATATACATATTGCCATCGGGTCCATTAAATAGGTTAACAGGCCGAAAGCCTTCATCAGTAGAAGCAATAAACTCTTTATTATCTATAGCTTGTTTAGCCGTTACTTTATTACCTTTTATTGTTAAAATATTTCGCTTAACAAGATTTGCTTCTGGTGCACAGACAAATGCATTCTCATAATATGCTTTAGAAAATTGATCTCCTCTATAAACCATTGGTCCGCATGCTGATGTAACATTAACTAAAAGACTGTCCTTATCTAAAACTCCTTTTTGATATCCTCTATTTACAGAAGTTGCATGTAAAGGATATACTCTTTGATCTGGAGTTAAAATATTATTTAATGCTGCATTGGGTTTATAATAAGGGTTTTTAATAGAAACATTTGGCAAAATATAGTCTCCTATTAATTGAGTGGAGTTATTATTGTAATATAACCTTCCAAAATTATCTTTAGTTATCCCCCATTGGCCTCGAAATGATGTAGGCTCTTTAACCCACTTTCCGTTTTTAATTTGATACCGGAAATTCGATTTAGCACTATAAATCCAATTATCTATGTGCATCATTAAGCCATTAGGTTGATGCTCTACATTTCCACCATCTGAATACAAAGAGTCAACTAACACCCTATTTACAGGTTTGTCATTTTTTATATTT
Organism: Gaetbulibacter sp. 4G1; assembly: GCF_002741945.1. Classification (GTDB taxonomy): domain Bacteria; phylum Bacteroidota; class Bacteroidia; order Flavobacteriales; family Flavobacteriaceae; genus Wocania_A; species Wocania_A spongiicola. Next base: position 259,747 of record NZ_MDVN01000003.1, on the reverse strand, counting down.
ACAAACCAAAGATTTGGTGGTTCTGCATATAATAAACCTCCATAAACATGAGCAATTGCTCTTGGAAGAATCAAACTATCTATAAATACTTTTGAATGATCGGTAATACCATCGTTATCTAAATCTTCTAGAATAGTAATTGTACCATTAGGCATCTCTTGACCAGTCCCTTCAAGGTTTTGCATATAACCTTTCATTTCAACCACCCAAATTCGACCGTCATTATCAAAATCCATTGCTACTGGGGCCTCAATAAATGGTTCGGAAGCGATTGCTTGTAGTTTGAATCCTTCTTCAATTTGATACTTGTCTAAAGAAACTTTAGGTTCGTTATAGGAAATAGAGTTACATCCAGAAATTATTAGTAGGAGCGTCAATAAAAGAAATGTGGTATGTTTTAATTTTATAACTATTGAATTGAGCATAGGTTATTGATCATATCGACTTCGAAGATATATAAAAAAGGGATTTATAATTAGAATTTTAGCTTTCAATTTTTGAAAGTACTAAAGTTTTGAGTCCAATTAGGTTTTAAAACTTCACCTGGTTCTTTTGTGTTTTGGGGTGAGAAGTAATCGAAATAATAGATGTTTTTTGATTTATAAATATTAAAGATGTTTTTCAATCGGTTTTCAAAACTTTTAAAGGACTTGTTGTTTTTTCTTGTCCAAGCAGCTTCTGCCATTGCAGACATCCGCGTGTACAACATATAATCAAACCTTTCTTCGGTTTTAATTTGTTCTGTCCATAAATTTGCTTGAATACCTAAAATTTTTGGATTTGTCACATCAATATTTTTCAAAGAATCCGGAAAATCATAAGTATCGTTAAGTGAACCAAAACCATCCCATCTGCGACCAAGTTTATGTGTATCATCTTGAACAAAATCAAAATACATAGGCTTTCTAGGGCATAGTATCATTTTGTAATTTTTAGATAATCCTTTTTCTAAAACATCAAGTTTATCATGTCTCCACCACATGGCTAGTGTATTTTCGTTATTCATATTATTTTCAATAACTTCATCCCATCCTATAATTTCTTTTTTTAATGAAATAACTGAGTCCCTCATTCGGTTAATAAAATACGTTTCAACTTCTTTAATGTTTTTTAAATTTTCTTTTTTCATTAAAGCGATAACCTCTTCGTCTTTTGCCCAATGCTGATTCCCAAAACTTACTTCATCAGCTCCAATATGAATATACTTTGAAGGGAACAAAGTTGTAACTTCCTTCAGAACGTTTGTTAAAAATTTGTAGGTGGAAGCACGTGCTGGGTGAAACGTAAAATGAGGATGCTTTTCAGTGCCACCACCCGAAAGTTCAGGATAAGCTCTAATAGCTGCTGAAGCATGCCCAGGCATATCTATTTCTGGTATAACTTCAATGTTTCGTTGAGAAGCAAACTGCACAACTTCTTTTATATCTTCTTGGGTGTAAAATTGTTGTTCTGCAGTCGGGTTGCTATAATTGCCTAGGGCTCCTATTTGAGTAAGCTTTGGGTATTTTTTAATTTCAATACGCCAACCTGGAGCATCAGTAAGATGCCAATGAAATTTATTCAACTTTTGTAAAGACATTAACTCTAAAAGCTGCTTGATTTTTTCTTTTCCAAAAAAGTGCCGTGATTCATCAACCATAATACCTCTCCAAGCATAACGAGGTGAATCTTTAATCTCAACATTAGGAATTTCAATTCCATTATTTTTTTCTTTGCCTTGGATAGTATCTAATCTAAGCAATTGTCTTAAGGATTGTAATCCATTAAAAACACCCTTTTCTGAACCTCCTATAAGATTAATTGAATTATTAGTGACAATTAAATTGTATGATTCTTCAGAAGATAAACTTGAAACAGTTTTTACAGAAATATAATTTTTATTTGATTTTAGTTCTGTTTCAACTTTTAAATCAAATCCCAGTTTTTGTTCGATTAATTCTCTAAATACAGTACTACAGTTTTTTAACTTATTTGAGTTATTTATAAAAACAAATTTTGTTTCACTATTTAAATTAAATCTACCATCTTTTATTTCTAAAGTCTCTGGAAATGGGACTACAGAATACATGTCTATTGTGTTTTTAATTGACTTTTGACAACTTAAAAAAGTTAAGGATGCAAATGCGATTAGTGTGTATAAGCTTTTTTTTAAAAATATCATTACATTTTCATTCTTGAATATTTTCTGTTATGCAATGCTTCTAAAAATAATTATACAGCATGCTAGTCTTAAGTATATAATTGAATTTCCTAAATTACATTTATAGTTTAGGTTCCCACCCTGGTTGGTATTCTCTTTTCCAGCTCTTCATGGCTTTTTCGTTGTTTAAAACTTTACCAGTAATGGAATCTATTTTTAAAGTCTCTCCAGCGTCTTGTGCCATATTACCTAAATGGCAAAGCATTGTAGATATACTGGCATCTTGAATATCAGAATTAAGGCTTTTATCTTTTCTTATTGCATCAAAGAAATTACCAATATGGTTTACGTCTAGCCCTCCAATTCCTCTTGTATTAGTTGTTGCACTTGCCGTTTTTTCTAATTCTTCCTTAATTGAGTTTCCTTGTAAGTCGAAAAGTTTATAAAAATTACGATCTAATTGAATAGAACCTTTACTTCCATAAATAGTGATTCCTCTCCCCGGTCTTTTCGGCTTCATTATACCTCTACTATGTCCAGTCCAAGTGATGAATTTATCGTCAGCAAATTTGTAGGTTACTTGTTGATTATCTACAAATTCCCAATCATCTTTATAAGTATATTTTCCACCAAAAGAAGTAACACTCTCAGGGAGGTCAACTCCTAATGCCCATCGGCAAATATCAATTTCGTGAGTGCCATTATTGTGAATTTCTCCAGTTCCCCAACTACGAAACCAATGCCAATTATATGGATGTATATTATCTTTATAGTCTTTTCTTGGGGCTGGTCCTTGCCACAAATCCCAATCTAATGTATTTGGAATGTCTATTTTATTTCCAATACCAATTGAGCCTCTGTTATTTGAATAATAGGCTTCTCCTTTATAAACGTTTCCTATAATTCCTGCTTTTATGTCTTTTATGGCATTAATAGATGTCTGAGCTGAACGCTGTTGGTTTCCCATTTGTACTTTCTTTCCATATTTTTTTTGTGCAGCAACTAAAAGATTATTTTCATAAGGGTTGTGACTACAAGGTTTCTCAACATAAACATGTTTACCAGCTTGTAATGCTAAAATAGCCATAGGAGCATGCCAATGTTCTGGGGTGGCTATGAAAACAGCATCAACATCTTTATCTTCTAAAATTTTTCGAAAGTCTTTTTCTACTTTAGGTATATAGCCAATATTTTTTTTACACCAAACATTATGTTCTTCTAAAATAGTATCATCCACATCGCAGCTATAAAGCACTTTTGCATTTAAATCTTGATGAATTGCTATAACATGGGCTTTCGCTCTACTTCGCACACCAATAACAGCACAATTTATATGATCGTTAGCGCCTAAGACTCTGGAGTAGCTTTGAGCAGTAAGACTTGTTAAACCACCAGTAAATGCAACACCAACAGCTCCAGCAGTTGCTTTTTTAAGAAAATCTCTTCTATTTGAACTCATCTTATTAATTATTTTTAATTGAACTCTCTAATTTTTATACTTCTATAATGCACTGTATCTCCATGGTCTTGAAGCAAGATATGACCACTTACCCATTGTCCAAATTCAGGCCACTTTTTATATTTACTATAAGCAACAAGGGCTCTAAACATTTGAGAAGACCTATCATATTCAATCACTTTTTCATTGTTTAACCAATGTTCTACAAGAGGGCCCTTAACAACTATTCTTGCTTTATTCCAGTTATTAATACCCTTAAACTGTTTACCCCTTCCTGGTATCGAGAGATTTTCTGCTTTAATTAAATCGTAAAGAGAACCAACAGTTCTATTTCCATTTGTACCTGCTTTTGCATCAGGATGGTTTTTATCGTCTAAAATTTGAAATTCACATCCAATTGCTGAACCAGTTCCTTTATTAAGCTCGGCATCAACAAAATATTTAATTCCGCTATTTGCTCCCTTAGTAATTTTAAATTCTAACTCCAATTCAAAACTGCTAAAAACATTTTCCGTTATAATATCACCAGGACCAGTAGATTCTGCGCCATCGGTTGCCAACACTGTTAATACATTATCTTTAATATCCCAACCAGATTTAGGAAAAAAATCAAGCTTCGCTCCACGCCATCCCTTACTAGTTTTACCGTCCCAAAGTAAACGCCAACCTTTATCTACTTCATTTTGAGTAAGTCTATTTATTAAATAGCTCATTTCTTTTACATTTGGGTTTGAAGACCAACGTTCTTCGTTTAAGTTCTCTGTTTTTATTCTAATATTCTTCCATTTAATTTCCTTTCCTGCATGATTTTCGTTCGAACCAATACCATGAACTTGTAATGCAATGAATCCTGAAGGCGTTAAATCGTCTATTAAGTTTGAACATTGTATACCATTTATCCAAGTTTTAATGGAATTACCAATAGCTTCAATTCTACAACTATTCCAAACACCATTTTTGAAAGCCTTTCGTCCGTTATTATTTAAAGACAATGGATACACCCAGCCTCTTCTTCCTTCATCATAAATGCCTCCACTAAACGCACGATTGCTAGGATCTAACTCAAATTGATATCCATGAACTTGACCATTTCTATAATCCTTAAAACTATTAGATCTAAACTGAACTCCAGAATTAATGGATGGATCAACCATAACATCAAACTCTAAAATAAAATCACCATAATTCTTTTCAGTAGTCAAAAAACTATTTGGGGTTTTGGTTTTAGTAATGCCAACTATTTCGTTGTTCTCAACTTTATATTTAGCGGTACCATTTAATTGTTTCCAACCGGTTAAATCTTTGCCATTAAAAAGAGAGGTCCATCCATCTTCGGATGTTTGTGAGTTAACTTTAAAACCCATTAGGTTTATTATAAGAAAACTAATTAAGAAAAGGAGTGTAAATTGAGGTTGTTTCATGAGTGTATTTTTAAAATTGTGTGCGCACACGTAAATTTACATATTTATGATTGATATCCAATTTTTTATACTAAAAAGTTTTGATTTCTATTAGTATTTGCTAACTATTTATCAATGATTCATTAAAACTCCCGATAGTCTCCTTTTAAATATTGATTAGCTTCTTCTTCTGAAAATTTAGCATTAACGCTATCCCAATGCAACGTTTCATTTGGAAAACGTCCAGCAATAACACCTAATAGTATGGTCTCAGTTAATCTGGACGCATAAGAGAAAGGCGCACTACATGTATCTTTACCTAAACAAGCATCAATAAACTGATGATAGTGTTTTGGGCCTTCAGAAGCATAATTACGAATAGGTTTCCCCATATTATTAGCTTTTTCAACAGCAGTAATTTCAGAGGATATATCTACATATTCCCCGTCAACAATTTTTTTAGGCAACTGCATAAAATGTGGTAAAAGCAAGCGCCCTTTTTCGCCAACAAACATGGCGCCTTGTTCAGGCAAAGTGCCTTCGCTTGCTATTTTAGTATCTAAGGACATTTTATCTTCTAAAGATTTGTCTTCACTATTTGACGGCTTTTCCTTTTTTGCTCCTGGTAGTATTAAATCTTCATGCTCTTTTGGCACTCCAGGACCATCATACCAAATCCACTTTAAGGTTTCAGCTGTATGCTTTGTTTGTGGAAATTCGTACGTAACAATATTATTTTCTGGGTAACCAAAGCCATTAGGTTGCCTGCATTCATTCTTAATCGTTCTAGGCACATCAAGTTTTAAAGCATTATAAGGCGTGTCAAAAATATGCACTCCCATATCTCCTAAAGTTCCACATCCATAATCTACTAATTTACGCCAGTTCCCTGGGTGATACACCCCTTCCTTGTAAGGTCGCTTAGCCGAAGTTCCCAACCAAAGATTCCAATCTAATGTTTCAGGAACTGTATCACTACCTTCAGGAGCAGGCCCATCATAACCCCAATTTTTTGGGGACCATGCATGTACAGTATGTACTTTACCAATAATTCCGGACTGAATTAACAGCGTAGCCAGCTTATAATCATAAAAAGAATGCACTTGAATACCCATTTGAGTAACTAAGTTTTTTTCTTTAGCGAGTTTGTTCATCGCTCTTGCTTCCGAAACATGATGTGTTAATGGTTTTTGACAATACACAGATTTGTTCATGTTCATAGCTAGCATAGATGCTGGAGCATGAGTATGATCTGGTGTTGAAACAACAACAGCATCAATATCATTTTTCATCTCTTTCAACATCACTCTATAGTCAGAAAAAGTTTTTGCATTTGGAAACAGTTTTTTAGCTTCATTAAGATAATTTGAATCAACGTCGCATAAAGCTGTAACATCTACTAATGGGTGAGATGATATATCTTTAAGGTCTGCTAGTCCCATGTTACCTACACCAATATGAGCAGTTCGAATACGTTCCTTTATTACAGGTTTTTCTTTACACATAATTAGCGAAGGTACTAATGTAATACCTGCAACTCCTAACCCGCTTTTCTTTAAAAAATCTCTTTTATTCATTTTTATAACCTTTAATTATATTACAGCTTCTTTATTTTTATGTTTCGTAACCATAAAGGGCTATCGTGGTCTTGAAAAGCAATGTAGCCAGATTTAAAAGTACCATATTTTGGAAAGTCTTTCCATTTACCTGATTTTTTTCGAGTTTCCCAATCTTCTGACCAAGGCACAAATTCAAGTAGTTTTTTGCCATTTAGCCAATGTTCTACTTTTTCTGTTGTAAAAATGATACGAGAAGTATTCCATTCCATAGCTGGTTTTACTATTTTTTGACTTAAATCTGGCAGATACATGGCGTAGTCAGCTCCTGTTTTCTGCCATTCTTCTAAGGTCGCATTATTAATTTCCTCCCATTTTAAATCATCTAACATTTGATATTCTGGAGACACCTCGTACGGCGCCCAATCACCTTCTTGTATATGATACATCATTCCACTATTTCCGCCTTCAGGAATCTTCCATTCCCAATATAGTTCGAAATTATCGAATTTTTCAGCGGCATAAATAATATCCTTTCCTCCTTTACGATTGGCTTCTAAACGCTTTTCTGTATCAAAGGTTAATGTGCTATCCTTTATAATCCAGCCAGCAGGTAGTATATCTCCATTGTAAGCTCGCCACCCATCTAAACTTGTGCCATCAAAAAGATAAATCCAGTCATCTACTTGCGCTTCGACTTTTTGGTCGGCTACTTCTTGTTCTACCTTTTTATTCTGTTTACAAGAAAAAAGAATGATTATAATTGCTAAAATTGAAATTGATTGTTTCATGGAATTAAAATATATTACTTAATTATTTTATCATTAAATGAGATTCTATTATCAAATAAATTAAGAATTAAATATAGGAAAAAGACAAGGGATTTTGCTAAAAAAACGAGTTTATTATATGGATAACTAAGTTTACACGACCAGTAACTAATTTGAAACGATTAACATTATGAGCTCAAATAAAATATAAAGCCGAAAACATTTGCTTATATACCTAATTTATAAAGCGTATGGTGTTTTAAAATCATTTGAGCATAACATTACAATCCAAATAGTCTTGGTAAAAACATTGATATTTCAGGGATGTAACTTATTAACATTAAAACAGCTATCATAATTAATAAAAAAGGCAGTAATGGCTTAATTACTTGTGTGACTGAAACTTTAGCTACACCACTCCCTACAAAAAGAAGCGTACCTACTGGAGGTGTACAAACTCCAATACACAAATTTAATACAATTACAATTCCAAAATGAACAGGATCCATTCCTAAAGCAGTAACTACAGGTAAAAAAATTGGGGTAAATATTAAAACTGCCGGAGTCATATCCATAAAAGTTCCTATAATGAGTAAAATAATATTTATAGCAAAAAATATGGCAAATTTATTATGCAATGACTCTAATAAAAAAGAGCTTATCATTTCTGGAATGCCTTCAAAAGAAAACAACCAAGACATAGCCATTGAAGTACAAATTAAAAACATAACTACTGCAGTTGTTTTTGCACTAGACAATAATATCGATGGAATATCTTTTCTTTTCATCTCGCCATAAGCCAAAGCTAACAAAGCGGCATACAAAACAGCAATTACTGAAGCTTCAGTTGCTGTAAAAATACCTGCTACAATGCCTCCTACTACAACTACCAATAGCAGCAAACTAAAAATAGCTTTCCTAAAATAAGTCCAAATTTCTGACAATGTGGCTCGTTTTCCTTTAGCATAATTTTTGTTAATCGCAATAAATGCAACATACCCCATAATAGCTAATCCTAATAATATTCCCGGCAAGTAACCAGCAATAAACAATGCAGCAACAGAAGCCGTTCCGCCACTTGCTAAGGCATAAACAATTAAAATGTTACTTGGTGGAATTAACAACCCAGTTGTTGAGGCGGTAATGTTTACTGACGCACTTAAAGTTCTTGGATAGCCTTCTTCTTCCATTCTATCAGTCATAATTGAACCTATTGCAGATGCTGCTGCAAGGGCCGACCCAGAAATTGCACCAAAAAGCATGGAGGCTAATACGTTTACATAAGCTAACCCCCCAGGAAGACTAGCTACCAAAGATTTTGCAAAATTTATTAATCGATTTGCAATACCTCCACGTTTCATAATTTCACCAGCTAATATAAAAAATGGAATAGCTAATAAGGCAAAACTATCAATTCCGGTTGTCATCCTTTGAGCTATTGTTGTTATACCTGGCATTTTATCAATATTTAACAACAAACTTAAAGTCGTTGAAATTCCAATACTATAAGCCACAGGAACTTTCAATAATAGTAACCCGAAGAAACTTACAAATAAAACGATGATACTTATAACTTCAATACTCATAATTAATTATTGGTTTTACTTGAATAAATATTTGAAATATGATAGATAGAAAAACACATAATTAACAACCCGCTAAAAGGCATAATAGCGTAAACATAACCTAGAGGAATTCGTAGTGTCCCTGAAAGCTGTTCTAAATGCAATGTTGTATAAACTAAATTCAATCCACCTATTACCATAACTACTAAGGCAAAAAGAAAAATAAATACTTCTATAAGAATTGATACTCTTCTTTTATTAGCGGTTGAGAATTTTTGATATAAAAAATCCATGGATAAATGCTCTCTTTTTGCATTAAGATAAGCTGCTCCTAAAATGGTCATCCAAATCAATGAAAAGCGTGCAAATTCCTCTGTCCATGTAAAGGAGGTTCCTAAAAGATATCTTGAAAAGACTTGAAATAAAACATCTAGCACCAAAAGTGCAAAAATTACAATTAAGAACCATTCAAGTAACTTATTCACCTTATTAAAAATAATTTTAGCTGTGCTCATAACTACTCATTTTTAATTTGGTTTACAATTGTTTCCATATCTGGATATTTATTCACAAATTCTTCTAAAACTGACTTTGATTTTTTAGCAAATAGAGATTTATCGGGAATAATTATTTCTACCCCTGCTTCTTTTGCAATTCTCATCGACTCATCAACAGAGTCGCTCCAAAACTTCTTTTGTGCTTGAGCCGACTCATCTGCTGCTTGTTGTACCCAAATTTTTTCCTTATCAGATAATTTATCCCAAAATTTAGTTCCAATTAAAAGCACATCAGGTACTGCAGAGTGCTGATCTAGGGTATAGTATTTACTTATTTCGTAATGATTAGAAGTAACAAAAGAAGGTGGGTTGTTTTCTGCGCCATCCACAACACCCTGCTGAATGGCAGTATAAAGTTCTCCGTATGCTAAAGGCGTAGCCGAACCACCCATAGCATTTACCATATTAATAGCCATTTGGTTATTCATTACTCTAATTTTTAATCCTCTTAAATCATCAGGAGTCCTAATGGGTTTACTACTAGTATAAAAACTTCTGCTACCAGCATCATAATAGCAAAGCCCGCGCAGCCAAAACTTACTCCCTTTTTCTAATATAGATTTACCAATGGCTCCTTCTAAAATCTCAAATCGATGATTCTTATCTCTAAACAAATAAGGAATTCCTAAAATATGGTATTCGGGCACAAAATTGGACAAAGTTGCTGCACTTACCTTAGTAGCTGCAACACTACCTATTTGCAGTAATTCTAATACCTCTCTTTCAGAGCCTAATTGTCCATCAGGGAAAATCTTAACTTTTAATGTACCTCCTGATTTGTTCTCTAATGCCTTTTGAAACTCTAAAATGCCTTTATGCACAGGATGTGATTGTGGCAAACTATGTCCTAAATAAAGCACTTTAGCACCTTCTTCTTTTTTACAAGATATAATTAGTAAAAAAAAGATAATAATTAGTGGTAGTTTGTTTTTAAGCATGTTTTTTCTACTTAAAGTTAAAATAATTGACTGCATTATAATAACAAATATCTTGTATCATTTTTCCTGTAAATGGAATATCATTTGGAACTAAGCCTTTGTTCATATCTTCTGCCATTAAATTGCATAAAATTCTTCTGAAATACTCATGCCTTGGAAAAGACAGAAAACTACGGCTATCTGTTAACATGCCTATAAATCGACTTAAAAGCCCCATATTTGAAAGCGTGTTTATTTGCTTTTCCATACCATCTTTTTGATCTAAAAACCACCAGCCTGATCCCCATTGCATTTTCCCTGGTATTCCTGCTTCACTATAATTACCCATCATTGTTGCAAATACTTCATTTTGAGATGGATTTAAATTATAAGTAATAGTTTTACTCAAGCATTTTTCTGAATCTAACAAATTAAATAGTTTTGACATAGACTCTGCTTGACTAAAATCTCCAATAGAATCACAACCAACATCTTTTCCTACTTCCTTTAGTAGCCGGCTATTATTATTTCGTAAAGCTCCTAAATGAAATTGTTGTACCCAGCCTTTGCTGTGATACATTTTACACAGCTTATATAAAATACATGAAGCATATATGTTTGCTTCATGTTTTGTAATTTCATCACCATTCAATCGTTTTTTTAATACAACGTTTGCTTCTTCCTCGGTGAAATTATAAGCAAATATTTGCTCCAAACCATAATCTGATAAGCGACAACCATGCTCATTAAAATAATCTACTCTACTTTGTATTGCATCTAATAAATCTTCTAAATTCTTAATAGAGAAACCAACACAAGCCTCTATTTTCTCTAGGTAACTTATAAATGTAACGCTTTCAATTAATAGTAGAGAATCTGGTCTAAAAGTGGGTAATACTTTGGTAAAAGTATTTTTTTTAGCAATGGTTTGATGATGTTTTAAATCATCTGCTGGATCATCGGTAGTACAAGCTACTTTCACATTCATCTGTTCTAATAACTTAGCTGGTGTTTTATTTTCTAAAGCATCATTTACTTTCCCATAAATAGTTGCAGCTGTACTTGGTTGTAATATATCATCAATATTAAAATATCTCTTTAATTCCAATTGTGTCCAATGAAATAGAGGATTTCTTAATGTGTAAGGCACAGTTTCTGCCCATTTATTAAACTTTTCTTCTTTTGAAGCTCCTCCAGTAATATATTTTTCTTCAACCCCATTTGCTCTCATTGCTCGCCATTTGTAATGATCATCATTCAACCAAACATCTGTTATGTTTTCAATAGGCAAATCTTCGGCTATCTGTCTTGTAGACAAGTGGTTGTGATAATCAATTATAGGCATGTTCTTTGCATAATCATGGTATAAAATTATAGCCTCTTTTGAGTTGAGCAGAAAATTATCCGTAATAAATGTTTCTGAATTTATTTGATTCATCAGCTTAAACTTTTAGATATCCCTAATGCCAAACCTCGTAATTCAGCCAATCCCCTTAACCTGCCAATGACTGAATACCCTGGTATAGTTTCTTTTTGTAAATCATCCAACATTTGATGACCATGATCTGGTCGCATAGGAATAGATATCCCTTTTTCCTTTTCAATTTTTAAGATTGCTTTTACAATTTCATACATATCTGATGAGCCTTCCAAATGATTGTCTTCATAAAAACTACCATCATTTTCACGCTTTACATTACGGAGGTGAAGAAAATGAATTCGGTCTTTAAACTTTTCTATCATTTTTGGTAAATTATTTTTAGGATTAGCTCCTAATGATCCCGTACAAAATGTAATTCCATTAGAAACACTATCTATACAATTTACTAAATCTTCTAGGTCATCTTCATTTTTTATAATTCTTGGTAACCCCATAATATCAAAAGGAGGATCGTCTGGGTGTATTGCCATTTTAATGCCATTTGCTTCTGCAACAGGAATTACTTCGTTTAAAAAAAATGATAGGTTACTTTTTAAATCTTCGTGTGTAACACCTTTATATTGAGCAATCATTTCTTTAAAAACAGGGATAGTTAAGTCATCTACTGTTCCAGGCAAACCTTTTAAGATACTATCTTCTAATTGTTTTTTTTCATGTACTGACATGCTTAAAAACTTTGAATTAGCCAATTCTAAAACGTCTTTAGTATATGATTTTTCAGCACCTTCTAATTTCATAATATAACATTCAAAAATAGCCATGTAAACTTTATCAAATCTTAATGCTGTACTTTTATCTTTGAGTTCCCAATAAAGGTGAGTTCGTGTCCAGTCAAGAACTGGCATAAAATTATAGCACACATTTTTAATCCCACATTTAGCAACATTAATTAAGCTTTGTTTATAATTTTGAATACGAATTAGGTAATCACCTTTACGTAGTTTTATATTTTCGTGGATTGGAATACTCTCAACAAATGTCCATTCTAAGCCTGCATTTAATATGGTGTTTTTAATCTTTTGAATTTCATTTATCTCCCAAACTTCTCCATTTCTAATATGGTGCAATGCAGTAACAACGCCTGTTGCTCCTGCTTGCTTAATATCTGATAACGTAACCAAATCCGTTTCACCATACCACCTAAAAGTTTCTTTCATACTGGAAATATTAATTAATTAAACACCACTAAAGGCACTAAAACCTCCATCAACTGGAATTACAGTTCCTGTAATAAATTTAGAAGCATCACTGCATAATAATTGTATAATACCATTTAACTCATCAGCGTTTCCAAATCTTTTCATTGGTGTATTATTAATTATTGTTTGCCCTCTTTGGGTATATGACCCGTCTGAGTTGGTTAACAATTCTCTATTTTGATTGCCTATAAAAAACCCTGGTGCAATAGCATTTACTCTAATATTACCTCCAAACTTTGTTGCCAATTCTACAGCCATCCATCGTGTAAAGTTTTCCATAGCTGCTTTAGATGCTGAATACCCAACTACTCTTGTAATAACTCTATCTACTGCCATTGAAGAATAATTTATAATAACACCTTCTTTTTGATTTGCCATTACTTTACCAAACACCAAAGATGGTAATACAGTACCGTTAAGATTTAAATCTGTAACTTTTTGAAAATCTTCCATTGAAAGATCAAAAACAGTTTGGTGTTCTCCTATAGTTGCCCCAGACATATTACCTCCAGCAGCATTTATTAAGACATCAACTTTACCGTAATGCGCTATTATTTTATTTTTTACATCGTTCAAAGATTTCTCGGATAGTATATTTGTTTCTAAACCTAAAGCAGAGTTTGGACTAAAACTGTTTAGTTCATTAGCTTTTTTTAGGGCTTTTGAAAGATCTCTACCCAGAACAACTACTTTTGCTCCTAACTCTACTAAGTTTCTGGCTGCACAGCCTCCCAACACACCAGTACCACCAGTAATTACAATTATTTTATTCTCTATATCAAAAAGATTGTTCATTTATTTTTAATCTTGGTTCGTATCAGAACACGAAATATACAAAATTCTACGTGTGCGAACACGAAAATATAAATATTATTAAATACTATCACTATTATGTATTAAATATTATTACTATTTTGCTTCAAATTAACTAACTATAAAATAAGACTTTTTTAGAACATGATTACAATTAAAGATGTTGCAAAATTGGCAAATGTTTCAGAAGGAACAGTTGATAGAGTCTTACATAACAGAGGAGGAGTTTCATTAAAAACAGAAAAATTAATTAAAGAAATTCTTAAAAAGCATAACTATACAGTAAACCCTATAGCCAGAGCTCTTTCTATAAAGAATAAATTTAGTTTATATACATTAATGCCTAATCATGATAAAACAAATTTATTCTGGAAATCTCCATTATTAGGCGTACTAAAGGCAAGCCAAGAAGTTCGTGCATATGGCGTAGAGGTAACTAACTATACTTTTGATCAATTTAAGCCTTCTTCATATTTAAATGAGTTTAAAACTTTAATAAAGTCAAAACCGCATGCTGTTTTAATAGCTCCTACATTTATTAAAGAAACTAAAGAAATTGTTAACGAATTAGAGAAATTAGACATTCCGTATGCATTCTTGAACATTGATTTAGAGGGATTTAAAAACATTTTATTTGTGGGCCAAAACTCTTATGCAGCAGGTTATGTTGCAGGTAAGTTAATGCATTTAAGTTGCCCTGACCAATCTTCTATATTAGTAATACAAACTAGAATAAATATTAATAACTATTATGCTTTTTCTAAAAGAATTGAAGGTTTTAACGATTACTTTACTAAAAATGACATTAAGGTAAATATTATAAACTTAAATTTTGACAACCTAAAAGACTTAAAAGAAGTTGGCAAAAATTTAAACTCTTTATTAAAAAAAGAAAAGTCTATTAAAGGAGTTTTTGTTCCTTCTAGTCGGATTTCTATAATAGTAAATTGTATAGATGAACCACTAATGAATAATCTTAACTTAATTGGCTTTGACAACACAGAACCTAATATAAAATGCTTACAAGAAAACAAAGTTTCATTTTTAATTTCTCAAAAGCCTTTTGATCAAGGCTATGAATCTATTCATTTAATGACTGATTTTTTAATCAAAAATAAAACACCAATTAAAAAAATATATTCTCCAATCGATATTTTAACAAAAGAAAATGTAATATATAATGAAAGGGATAAATCAATGTTTGAAAGCGATTCTATTTAGAGTTACACAAAAAAATATCATATAGAACATATTACTTACAGAATCTTAACATTAAAATTAACAGCCGAAAACGTTTGAGTCATAAATATTTTACGCTGATGTAATTAAAGCGTTAAGAATATGATATTTCTTCCAACAAACTCATATTTTTAAAAGTGCTAAAGCTTAAATATAAATATATTAGCTATAGCTTAAAACTATTTTTTAGATATGAAAACGACTTTTTTAGAAATTCCAGAAGCCTATAAAATCGACTCCCTTTTACATCAAAAAACCTATTTAGTTAATGGGGAGTTAAAACAATGGAAAGGTGATTCGGCAGAAGTATATTCTACGATTTCTTCTACTGAAAAATATAAACCAACACTTTTAGGAAGTATTCCTCAGTTAGGCGAAAAAGAAGCTTTAGAAGCACTTAATTCTGCAACATCAGCTTATGATAACGGAAAAGGTTTATGGCCAACAATGAAAGTTGCTGACAGAATAGCTTGTATGGAGGTTTTTGTAGAACAAATGAAAACTAAACGAGAGGAAGTTGTAAAGCTTTTAATGTGGGAAATTGGTAAAAATCTTCCTGATTCTGAAAAAGAATTTGATAGAACCGTAGATTATATTTACGACACTATTGAAGCTTATAAACAAATAGATAGAGACTCTGCAAAGTTTGAAAAAAACTCAGGTGTTTATGCTCACATTCGTAGAGGGCCTCTAGGTGTAGTTTTATGCTTAGGACCGTACAACTACCCACTAAATGAAACATTTACGTTATTAATCCCTGCATTAATTATGGGAAACCCTGTAATATTTAAACCTGCAAAACTTGGGGTTTTACTAATATCACCATTATTGGATGCATTTCAAAGTAGTTTTCCAGAAGGTGTGGTAAATATTGTTTATGGAAGAGGTCGTGTTTTAGCAACCCCTATTATGCAATCAGGAAAAATAGATGTATTAGCATTAATAGGAAATAGTAAATCTGCTAATGCTTTACAAGCTCAACACCCAAAAGGAAACAGATTAAGAATGGTGTTAGGTTTAGAAGCAAAAAATCCAGCTATTGTTTTACCTGATGCCGATTTAGATTTAGCAGTAGAAGAGTGTATAGCTGGTTCATTATCGTTTAATGGACAACGTTGTACGGCACTAAAAGTTATTTATGTTCATGAATCTGTAGTCGAGGAATTTAATAGACGTTTTGCCTTTAAAGTAGATCAGATTAAATTTGGAAATCCTTGGGAGGCAGGAGCCAAATTAACACCTCTTCCTGAAGAAGACAAGCCAGCATATATTCAAGAACTAATTGATGATGCTAAAGAAAAAGGCGCAAATGTTATAAATAAAAAAGGAGGCGAAACGTCTGGAAATTATATTTTCCCTGCAGTTTTATACCCTGTAACTAAAGATATGCGAGTTTTTAAAGAAGAGCAATTTGGACCAGTGGTTCCAATTGTTTCTTTCTCAGATATTGAAGAACCTTTAGATGATATGGCAGAATCTGATTACGGGCAGCAAGTAAGTCTGTTTGGAAAAAATATAAATACTTTATCTCCTTTAATTGATACTTTAGTAAATTTAGTTTGTAGAGTAAACTTAAACAGTTCTTGCCAACGAGGTCCAGATGTATACCCGTTTACTGGAAGAAAAGATTCTGCATTTGGAACATTAAGCGTTCATGATGCGCTTCGTTCATTTTCTATAAGAACTTTCGTAGCCTCAAAAGACAACGATTATAACAATGCCATTTTGAATGAATTATTAGAGAAAAAATCATCTAACTTCATAAGTACTGATTATATATTATAGTCTTTTGTAAAAATGATATTTTAAATATTGCCTCTTACAAATGAAGAATTAAAAGCAAAATGGGTATTTTAAATAAAATTTCATAATTATTTTCAAAAAATGGTAAAACCATGGTTGTTACTAAAATTTAATTTATAGTTTTACACCAATGAATTCACAGAAAAATAAAATACGTACGTTTTCTCCCGGTTTGCGCTTGCGCAACCGCCGTCGCTAATTCTTCTATTTAGCTATTATAATCGTCACGTTTAATTTTATTTTTTTATCATGTTTATATCATATTTTACTTTACAACTTCAAACAATTATTATTTCTTTAAATAATAGAAGTTTAGCACGTCGCATTTTCCCGCGTCGCCCGTAAGGGTATCTAATAAATCATTGAACTTAGGTGAGTCCAGTTCAGCTTTTCAAAATCAATATTTCAAAACAAAAAAACAATAAAATCTAGATAATGAAATCGTAAGATTGCATTAAACCTTAGAAAAACAATAAGAAGTAACTAATGAAAATCATTATTGCTGATAAATCACATAGTATATACGCCAAAGACATTTGCGATACTATTGCAGATTCTGCAAATGTTAGAGGCACTGGTATTGCCAGACGTACTCCAGAATACGTCATTACTAAAATGAAAAATGGTAATGCGGTAATAGCCTTAGACGGAGACTCTTTTGCAGGTTTTTGCTACATAGAAGCTTGGGGACATGGTAAGTTTGTTGCCAACTCTGGGTTAATTGTACACCCAAATTACAGAGGAAGAGGTTTAGCTAAACAGATTAAAAAGAAAATTTTTGAACACTCAAGAAACAAGTTCCCAAACTCTAAAGTGTTTAGTATTACTACAGGTTTAGCCGTTATGAAAATGAATAGTGATTTAGGTTACAAACCTGTTACATTTTCAGAATTAACAGACGATCAATCCTTTTGGAATGGTTGTCAAACCTGTAAAAACTATGATGTTTTACAAAGAACAAACCAATCTATGTGTCTGTGTACAGGAATGCTGTTCGACCCTAATAAAAAAGAAGGGTCAAAAATACACAAGCATAATTACGATAAAAAAGTTTGGACAAGGTTAAAAAATATAAAACAGAGCATGTTTTTTAAAAAGAATAAAAAATGAAAAAATTAGTTATCGCCTATAGTGGCGGATTAGATACTTCTTACTGTGCCGTAAGCTTATCAAAAGAATACGAAGTACATGCGGTAAGTGTGAATACGGGTGGATTTACCAAGGACGAAATTAATACCATAGAAAGTAACGCCTATAAAATGGGTGTTGCAACTTATAAAAATATAGATGCCGTGTCTACTTTTTATCAAAAAGTAGTTAAGTATTTAATTTTTGGGAATGTGTTAAAAAACAACACTTACCCATTATCAGTAAGTGCAGAACGTATAATTCAAGCTATTGAAATTGTAGAATATGCTAAAAACATAGATGCCAAATATATTGCGCACGGTAGCACAGGAGCAGGTAACGACCAAGTGCGTTTTGATATGATTTTTCAAACCTTAGCGCCTGAAATTAACATTATAACGCCGATTAGAGATCAAAAATTAACCAGACAAGAGGAGATTGATTACTTAAAAAGTAATGGCATTGATATGTCTTGGGAAAAAGCAAAATACTCTGTAAACAAAGGCCTTTGGGGAACTAGTGTCGGTGGTGAAGAAACTTTAACATCCGAAAAGCCATTACCAGAGCATGCATACCCATCACAGCTAGAAAAAAAGGTAGAAGAAAAAGTTAGTTTAACCTTTAAAAAAGGCGAGTTAGTTGCTCTAAATGGAAAAGAAAATGTTCCAGAAAAAAATATCGAATTGTTAAACGATGTTGCTTCAGCTTATGCCATTGGAAGAGACATCCATGTGGGTGATACTATTGTGGGTATAAAAGGGCGTGTTGGTTTTGAAGCTGCAGCTGCCTTAATTACAGTTAAAGCACATCATTTATTAGAAAAACACACACTTACTAAATGGCAATTACAGCACAAAGATTACTTATCTAGTTTTTACGGAATGCATTTACATGAGGGTCAGTATTTAGATCCTGTAATGCGAAACATGGAAGCCTTTTTACAAAGTAGTCAAGAACAAGTTTCGGGAGATGTTATAGTTACATTAAAACCATACCATTTCTCTTTAGACGGAATAATTTCTGAACATGATTTAATGAGTGCAAAGTTTGGAAGTTATGGTGAAGAAAACAAAGCATGGACTGCCGATGATGCTAAAGGGTTTATCAAAATTCTAGGAAATCAAAATAAAATATATCAACAAGTAAATTCGTAAGTTATGATTCAAGTTGGAATAATAGGAGGTGCAGGTTATACTGCAGGAGAACTAATTAGATTGTTGATAAATCACAAAAAGGTTCAAATCAATTTTGTTTATAGCACCTCGAATGCTGGCAATAAAATTAGTGATATCCACCAAGATTTAGAAGGAAGTTTAGACATACAATTTACAGATACTGTTAACCCAAATGTAGACGTATTGTTTTTATGCTTGGGGCATGGGAATTCGGTGAAGTTTTTAGAAAACAATAGCTTTTCAGAGCATACAAAAATTATAGACTTAGGAAACGATTTCAGATTGGAATCTGACAAGATTTTTGATAAAAAAACCTTCGTTTATGGCTTACCAGAGTTACAAAAAGCGGCCATAACACAAGCAAAACATATAGCAAATCCGGGATGTTTTGCAACAGCAATTCAGTTAGGTTTACTGCCGTTAGCTGCTAATGGATTATTAAAAAACGATGTACACATTAATGCCGTAACTGGTGCTACAGGAGCAGGAACATCATTATCAAAAACCACACATTTTACATGGCGCGATAATAATTTTTCTTATTACAAACCGTTTACACATCAGCATTTAGGAGAAATTAATCAATCGGTAAAACAGTTGCAAAACAATTTTTCGTCAGAGATTATTTTTATGCCTAATAGAGGGGATTTTTCTAGAGGTATTTTTGCAACCCTTTACACCTATTTTGATGGCAGTTTAGAAGAGGCAAAATCTATTTACAAAAGGTATTATAAAGATGCTGCTTATACCTTTGTTTCTGATAATCAATTGCACTTAAAACAAGTAGTAAATACTAATAAATGTTTAATTCATTTACATAAACACAATAATAAATTATTGATTACAAGTTGCATAGACAATCTATTAAAAGGGGCTTCAGGTCAAGCTATTCAAAACATGAATTTGATGTTTGGATTTGAAGAAACTGAAGGCATTCAACTAAAAGCAAATTTCTTTTAATAGATATATTTTTTATTTCCGCGAAGGCGGAAATCTAATCAACATAAAGTTAAAATTAAAAGATTTCCTCCTTTGAGGGAATGACAAAAAAGGATTTAAAAATGAAAATAGCTATTATAGGAACGGGGAATTTAGGAAAATCGATTGCTAAAGGTTTAATAACAAGCAATGCCATTACATCTTTGTATTTAACCAAAAGGAATTTAGATTCTATTCAAGAATTTGAAGGGTATAAAAATGTTTTTTTAACCACGGATAATAATGAAGCGGTTAAACAATCAGATATCATTATTTTTGCTGTACAACCAGCACATTTTGAAACTATTTTAAACGATATTAAACCTTTGTTAAATGAAAAACATGTTTTAATTTCTACTATTACAGGGTTCTCAATCTCTAAAATGGAGGGTGTTGTTGGTCTAGACCAATTCATTATCAGGGCAATGCCAAATACAGCCATTGCTGTAGGAAAATCGATGACTTGTTTATGTAGTAACAAAAAAGGAACTGAACGTATTAAAATTGCCGAAGCTATTTTTAACCGCTTAGGAACTTCTATTTCTATTCCAGAAAATCAAATGCAAGCGGCAACCGTAGTTTGCGCAAGTGGTATTGCGTTTTGGATGCGATTAATAAGGGCAACTACTCAAGCTGCTATTCAATTAGGTTTCGAAGCAAACGAAGCACAAGAATTGGCCATGCATACTTGCGAAGGAGCAGCCAATTTATTAATTACTACTGGTAATCATCCTGAACAAGAAATAGATAAAGTAACTACGCCTAAGGGTTGTACTATTGAAGGTTTAAACCAAATGGAACATCAAGGTTTGAGCTCATCTTTAATCCAAGGTATGGTAGCATCTTTTAATAAAATCAACACTATAAAAACCGAACAATTATGAGTCTATTTGATGTATATCCCTTGTTTGACATTACGCCTGTTAAAGCAAAAGACGTTTATGT
The DNA here is from genome assembly GCF_002741945.1 of Gaetbulibacter sp. 4G1. Lineage (GTDB taxonomy): Bacteria > Bacteroidota > Bacteroidia > Flavobacteriales > Flavobacteriaceae > Wocania_A > Wocania_A spongiicola. Next base: position 238,662 of record NZ_MDVN01000003.1, on the reverse strand, counting down.
TTACGACAAAAATGGTGTTGAGTATTTAGATCTTTACGGTGGACATGCTGTTATTTCTATTGGACATTCTCACCCTGAGTATGTATGTTCGTTAAGCAACCAGCTAAACAACATTGGATTTTATAGCAACTCTATCCAAAACCCATTACAAGTCGAATTAGCAAAAGAAATAGAAAGTCTTTCGGGATGTAAAGATTACCAATTGTTTTTGTGTAATTCTGGAGCAGAAGCTAATGAAAATGCATTAAAATTAGCGTCGTTTCATACAGGCAAAACAAAAGTTATTGCTTTTAAAAATGGTTTTCATGGAAGAACATCAGCAGCAGTTGCAGCAACGGATAATACTAAAATTATAGCCCCAATAAACGCACAACAAGAGGTTGAACTTTTTGAATTAGGTGATTTAGAAGGTGTTAAAAAGGCCCTATCTAAAAACGATGTTTGTGCTATAATTATAGAAACCATTCAAGGCATTGGTGGTTTAGATGAAGTTACTACAGAATTCTTAAAAGGTTTAGAAAGTTTATCAACTCAATATAATACACTTTTAATTGCTGATGAAATTCAATGTGGATTTGGAAGAACTGGCGATTTCTTTGCATATCAGAAACATGGTATTACACCAGATATTATTTCAATGGCAAAAGGTATGGGTAATGGGTTTCCAATTGGGGGCATTTTAATTCACCCAAGTATAAAAGCGTCGTACGGATTATTAGGAACAACCTTTGGCGGAAATCATTTAGCATGTGCAGCTTCATTAGCCGTTTTAAAAGTGATGCGATGTCAAAACTTAATGACAAACGCCAAAATTGTTTCAGAATATTTTATTGAAAAAGCAAAAGCAGTTCCTCAGATAAAAACTGTAAAAGGAAGAGGTTTAATGCTAGGATTAGAATTTGATTCATCAATTACCGCGATGCGTAAAAACCTCATTTTCAACCATCATGTATTTACAGGAAGTGCTAAAAACCCCAATTTACTAAGAATCCTTCCTCCTTTAACGCTTCAAAAAAAGCATGTCGATGTCTTTTTTGAGGCTTTAAAAAAAGAGTTAAAATGAAAAAATATACCAACATATCAGATATTAAGAATTTCTCTGAAGCCATTCAAGAGGCTCTTCATTTGAAAAAAAATCCGTTAGAGTTTTCAGAATTAGGAAAAAACAAAACATTAGGATTGCTCTTTTTTAATTCGAGTTTGCGTACGCGGTTAAGCACTCAAAAAGCAGCTTTAAACTTAGGAATGAATCCTATTGTAATGAATGTCTCTGGAGATGCTTGGGGTATTGAGTTTGAAGATGGTACTGTAATGAATACTAGTACAGCCGAACATATTAAAGAAGCTGCAGCTGTAGTCTCTCAATATTGCGATATTATTGCAGTTAGAGCCTTCCCTACGCTAACAGATAAAGCTAAAGATGAAAGTGAGCAGGTACTAAGTTCTTTTGTAAAATATGCTTCTGTACCTATTGTAAATATGGAAAGCGCAACGGCACACCCGTTACAGGGGTTCACCGATGCTATAACTATTACTGAGCACAAAAAAGTAAATAAACCAAAAGTGGTATTAAGTTGGGCTCCACATGTTAAAGCATTACCACATGCTGTGGCAAATAGCTTTATTCATGCCATGCAAAGTATGGATGTTGATTTTGTAATTACACATCCCGAAGGGTATGATTTAAATCCTAAAATAATTGGCAACACTCCAGTTATATATAATCAAGGAGAAGCTTTAAAAGATGCCGACTTTGTGTACACTAAAAACTGGAGTGCTTATAACGATTACGGAAAAGTACTAAATACAAATACAAATTGGACAATAACTAAAGAAAAATTAGGAACGGCAAAATTTATGCATTGTTTACCCGTACGACGAAATGTAGTAGTAGAAGATGCTGTTTTAGACAGTAATAGCTCCATAGTAATTGAGCAAGCCAACAACAGAACTTTTGCGGCACAATGGGTACTAAAAAAAATATTAGAAGATTTAAAATGAAAACACTAAAAGTTATTAAAATAGGTGGAAATATTATTGACGACGAACAAGTATTAAATCACTTTCTTGAAAGGTTTTCAAAAATTGAAGGTCCTAAAATTTTAGTGCATGGTGGGGGAAAACTAGCAACGAAGCTAGCTAATAAAATGGGGGTTGAAGTAAAAATGACCAATGGGAGGCGTATTACAGATGCTGATACTTTAGATATTATTACCATGGTTTATGCAGGTAAAATCAATAAAAATATTATCGCAAAACTACAAACAAAACAATGCAATGCCATTGGTTTTTCTGGAGCAGATGGAAATACCATAGTATCAGAAAGGCGTCCTATAAAAGATGTCGATTTTGGTTTTGTGGGTGATGTCCTAAAGGTTAATACTAACACGCTTGAAGTGCTTTTAAATGCTGGAGTAACTCCTGTATTTTGTGCTATAACTCATGATGAAAACGGGCAACTTTTAAACACAAACGCAGATACAATTGCATCAGAATTAGCCATCGGTTTTGCCAATATTTTTAAAACTGAATTATATTATTGTTTTGAAAAAAATGGTGTGTTACAGAATGTAAGTGATGACAATTCGGTTATTGAACATATCAATTCTGAAAATTATAAAGCATTAATAAATGATGGAATTATTGCAGATGGTATGCTACCAAAACTTAACAACTGCTTTCATGCCATTAACCATAATGTAGATAAAGTATGTATTGGCAAACCAGAAATGCTTTTTAAATCAAATATAAAATATACCACAATTCAAGGGTAATGAAAACACAACAAGAATTAACAGAAGAAGCAATTGCTATACTAAAAAAGCTTATTGAAACACAGTCTTTTTCATCTGAAGAGGAACATACAGCAGTGATTTTAGAAACTTGGTTAGCTACCAATAATATTGATTATACACGTACAAAAAATAATGTTTGGGCAGTCAATAAGTATTTTGATAAAAATAAGCCCTCCTTATTGCTTAATTCGCATCACGATACAGTAAAGCCTAATAATGGTTACACTAAAGACCCTTTTAAAGCCATTATAGAAGACGGCAAATTATATGGTTTAGGCAGTAATGATGCTGGTGGTTGCTTGGTGTCTTTAATTGCAACATTTACTTATTTTTACGAAAAAGAAGATTTAAAATATAATTTGGTCTTAGTAGCTTCTGCTGAAGAAGAAAGTAGTGGGCCAAATGGGTTAAATAGCATGCTATCAGTAATTCCCAAAATAAACGTAGCTATTGTTGGTGAACCTACCTTAATGCATTTAGCAGTGGCTGAAAAAGGATTGGTTGTTTTTGATGCTGAAGTACATGGAACTCCTAGTCATGCAGCACATCCAAATGATAATAATGCTATTTACAATGTTATTGAAGTACTAAAATGGTTTAAAGACTTTAAGTTCAATAAAATATCGGAAGTACTGGGTGAGGTAAAAATGACAGTTACCCAAATTAACGCTGGAAAGCAACATAATGCTGTACCTGCTGATGTAAAACTGGTTATAGATGTTCGAGTAAATGATAAATATACCAATCAAGAAATAGCCGATTTATTAGTATCCAATGCGCCGTGTGATACTATTGAAGCCAGAAGCTTACGATTAAACTCGTCATCGATTCCAATTGAACACGAATTAGTAAAAGCAGGAATAACTATGGGTAGAGAAACTTATGGATCTCCAACCTTATCAGACCAAGCGGTATTGACTTGCCCTTCGCTAAAATTAGGTCCAGGTGATAGTACGCGCTCTCACACTGCAGATGAATTTATTTATGTAAACGAAATAGAAGAAGGGATTAGGATTTATATTGAATTGTTAAACAAAGTGATAGTTTAAACAAATCAACGTACAAACAAATAAACAATAAGAAGATGAAACTCTGGGATAAAGGATTTACAATAGACAAGCAAATAGAGCAATTTACTGTTGGCAACGATAGAGAAATTGATATACATATTGCTAAATACGATGTAATAGCATCTAGGGCACATGCTAAAATGCTTCAAAAAATTGGCATTATAACTGTTGAAGAACTAGTTGATTTGTTAAGTGGGTTAAAAATTTTAGAAACCCAAATTGAAGATGGAACGTTTGAAATTGATGGACAATTTGAAGATGTACACTCTAAAATTGAGTTTGAACTTACCAAATCCTTAGGTGAGGTTGGGAAAAAAATCCATACAGCACGCTCAAGAAACGATCAAGTTTTGGTAGCGCTTCATTTATACTATAAAGACAACTTATCTAAAATAAAATCAAAAACAAAAACCTTTTTTGAAACTTTATTGCAATTAGCTGAAACACATAAAGAAGCATTATTACCTGGTTACACGCATTTACAAGTGGCCATGCCATCATCATTTGGTTTATGGTTTTCTGCCTATGCAGAACTATTAATTGATGATGTGTATTTATTAAACGCTGCTATAAAAACTATAGATCAAAACCCGTTAGGTTCAGCAGCAGGTTATGGTAGTTCTTTCCCTATCGATAGAGACATTACAACTAAAGAAATGGGTTTTGAAACCTTAAAATATAATGTAGTTGCTGCACAAATGAGTCGTGGTAAAAGTGAGCGCACTATAGCTGCTACATTAGGAGGTCTAGCAAACACCATGTCGCGTTTTGCAATGGACATATGTTTATATATGAGTCAGAATTTTGGTTTCATTACCTTCCCAGACGAGTTAACAACGGGAAGTAGCATTATGCCACATAAAAAGAATCCTGATGTGTTTGAATTGATTAGAGGTAAATGTAATAAAATACAAGCTTTACAAACCGAAATGGTATTAATCACTAACAATTTACCGAGTGGCTATCATAGAGATTTTCAATTATTAAAAGAAAATACTATTGCTGCTTTTGAAGAATTAAAAGCTATTTTAGATATTTTTAATTATGCCATTCAGCAAATTGTTGTTAAAGACATTGACCTAAATGATGATAAATATAAATACCTATTTACTGTTGATAATATTAATAATTTAGTGGTAGATGGGATGAGCTTTAGAGAGGCTTATCAAAAAATTGGTAATGAAGTACAAGCAGGAACATATACACCAGACATGTCTAAAAAACATTCGCACATTGGGAGTATTCATAATTTATGTTTGAATAAAATAAAGGATAAGTTTCCAGAATAATTGATTTTCATATTAATAACATTTAACTTGTTCTCATAATTAATTCACTTTTAAAAATCATGCAAAAAACAGTTCTACTATTCATACTATGCTTTTTAGCTTCAAGTATTGGGTTTTCACAAACAGGAAAGGTATTTGATCAATTATCTCATACCAGTAAAATTTTAAAACAAGAGCGAAATTTTGCAATCTATTTACCTCCAGATTATGATACTTCGCAACGTAGTTATCCTGTTTTGTATTTATTACACGGTGCTGGCGATGATCAAACAGGTTGGATACAATTTGGCGAAGTATTACAAATTACAGATAAAGCAATAAAAGAAGGTCATGCTACTTCTATGATAATTGTAATGCCAGATGCCTACACAACTAGGTTAGGCTACTTTAATGATGTAAGAGGTGATTGGGATTACGAAGATTACTTTTTTAAAGAGCTAATGCCTTATGTAGAAAGTAAATATCGTATTAAAAGCAAAAAAGAGTATCGTGCTGTAGCTGGTTTATCAATGGGAGGTGGAGGCTCTTTTATGTATGCTTTACATCATCCAGAATTATTTGCATCGGCGTGCCCTTTAAGCGCTTATATCGGACCAAAATCGATTGATGAAATGAAGCGGTTTGCTAAACGCTATAATAATTTTGAAGTTAACGATGCTGATGCTGAAAGCTATTTTCCAAAACATAATGCGTTGTCATTAATTGAAAATATGACTAAAAAACAAATTGAATCTGTACGTTGGTATATAGATTGTGGTGATGACGATTTTCTTTATGAAGGCAATAGCTTAGTACATCTTGCTTTAAGAAAAAAGGAAGTAAAGCATGAGTTTAGAATTAGAGATGGTGGACACTCGTGGAAATATTGGCGAGAATCGCTTCCCGAGGTTTTAAAGTTTGTTTCTGAAGGGTTTCATAGATAACTCTCAAGAATAAAGTTATTATACTTCCTTCTTTTTAGTTAAAATAAAAAAGTCTGCATTTACATGCAGACTTTGTATTATTTGTGGGGAGAGCAGGATTCGAACCTGCGAAGACGTAGTCAGCAGATTTACAGTCTGCCCTCGTTGGCCGCTTGAGTATCTCCCCAAAACCGACCGCAAATATATTACTGTTTATCAATTTAACAAAAGAAATATATACTAAATTTCATAACGTATTCTAAAGGTTACAAATCGGGGCTGAATGAAAGTTTCTGAATTAAATACTGCTAAATTACTAGCACTATTTCTTATTCGCGAATCTATATCTAATAAATTAGTAGCTTTAATTTCATATTCCCATTTGGCATCTCTATCTTTTCGATAGGCTAAAGAAGCATCCCAAGTTTCAAATGATTGCGAAGGTTGCACACTACTACTCTGGTTAGTGTATGTATACTCCGTTTTAAAAGTAACAGATTTCCATATATAAGCATCAAAATCTATTGAAGGCGCATTAGTTATAAACTTGGTTGTACTTGTTCCTAAATTATTATCTGTAACACTATAACGATACCTTAGCCTTAGGTTTGGTGCTACTCTAAAATTTGTACGTAATTCTGGCCGATAACTTTGTGTAAAGCGCTCACTTACAGACTGCCTTCCTTGAACAAATTGATTAATTTTACTAAAATTAAAACTAGTAGATAAACTTGCCCTTATTTTTCCAAAAGTGCGCTGTATACGTCCATTAGCAGACACGCTTTCATCTGCAAAATTTGAATTAAAAAAAGAACTGGTTCTTATTACATTTTCAAAATCTGTAAGCCCTCTAATTTGATCTATATTTTTTGAATATGAAATACGCCCAAATACATTGGTATAATTAAACAAATTAAAACTGCTATAAAACAAACTTATATTATGAGATAAAGCATTTTGTAAATCTGGCTCGCCATATTGAATACTATTAAAGTTATTAAAAACCAACCCTTGAGCTAAACGGGTAACATCTGTAAACTGATTTAGCATATTATATCTCAAAGTTAAACTCTCACTCTTTTTAAATTGAACTCGAGTTTCAAAATCTGGTAAGAACTTAAAGAAATTATTTTTAAATGTTTCACCAAATTGACTATTTTTATTACCATATGCATGTACAGAAAACCCAGGAGTTATAGTAAATTTTCCTGCTTTTAATGTATAGTGAGCTCCTAAATAAAAATCGCTAAAATTATAATCGGTATCATTAGTGCTAAGACCATTATTAAAATTTGGTGTAGGGTTAAATTGTGAGCCATCATCTAAAAACTGGAATATATTAGAATTAAATTGCTGTTTACTTAAAATAGTCCCCAAAGTAAAGTTAATATTGCTTTTTGCATTAAGTATATTGTAATAATCAAGCTTAGCATCAAGTTGATTAGATTTTATACGTCTGTTTTGAGCAAAATCGTAATTATTTAGTAGAGTATTAAATCCCATTGCTTCAGCAGTTGTATCAAAAGCATCTCTATCGTCTGGATTAGTTTCGTTATTATTGTTAGGGTCGTTTACTAATAGAGCATTATAAAACGGATCTTCATTTTTTATTAAGTGCTGTGCTTCAAAAGCAAAAATATTAGTTTCATTAAGTGTATAATAGTAATTTAAATTTTGATTTAAACTGAATGGTGTTACTTTATCTAATTGATTAGTATTACCAATAACTGAAGAAAATTGATTTTGATTTTGGGTATCTTTAGAAAATCGTCCCAAAACATCATAATCTAACTGGTTATTCAAATTTGGCTTGTATGATGCGCTTAACTTAGCCAAACCTTGATTAGAGCGTTCTTTACTATTTTGCTCGGTAGTCTCATCTGGAATCCCTAAATCACCATCAGTATATTGAACAAAACTCGTTTCTTTTGATAGTATTCTACTACTATTAAAAATGGCAAATCCGCTTATATCTAATGCCTTATTTGGCGAATAACTAAAATTGGTTGCAGCCAATTTATTTTCAATTTCAAGTGCATTATTTTGGCTTGTTAAAAAGTTAAGTCCATTATCGCCTAAATTAATACTAGTACCACTACGCCTACTAGGTAATCTAAAACCTCCTCCAAAACCACGAAGATCGCGACGGGTTATAGCTAGCTCTCCAATGTTATTTAAATCTCCAATAAAATTAAGGCTAAACTTAGGACTATAATAAAACAATTTAGGCTGTGCTATATACAACTCATTGTCTGGAGACGCTCCACTACCGGCTGTAATATTTCCAAACCAAAAATTTTCTTTTCCTTCTTTAAGTTTAATATTTAAGGCTATATTATCTTGATTATTTGTAACATTTCTTAATTGTCCAACTTCTGAATAATTTCGTAACACTTGTACTTTATCTACTGCATTTGATGGTATATTTTTGGTGGCTAATTTGGTATCGCCATCAAAAAAGTCTTTTCCATTAACCATTAACTTATTTACAACTTTCCCTTCTACTTCAACTTGCCCGTCATCATTAATTTCAACACCTGGTAATTTTTCTAAAACATCTTCAAGCTTTCTCTCAGTACCATTTTTAAAGGAATCTGCGTTATAAATTAATGTATCGCCTTTAACCGTAACGGGCATTTCATAGGTTAGTTCCACAGCATCTAAGGTATTATCTGCAACCAATGTAACATCTTTAGCTATGTCAATTTCTTTAGTAGAAATAGTTTCTTTAAAAGCTTTCATTCCTATATAGCTTATCTGTAAACTATATGTTGTATTTTTTGCTAAATCTAATTTGTAACGTCCTGCTTCGTTAGTAATTCCATAAGACTCCAGAGCTTTTGTTTTTTGATTTATAGCTATAACATTGGCAAGTTCTAATGGGTTTCCTATACTATCCTTAACTACTCCTTGAAGTTTAATTTGGGCATATGTAATATTTGATAAGCACAAAAGCGCTACAAAAATTATTTTTTTCATGATTTTGATTGATTTCCAAACGTGTTTATTAAAAATAGTGGAGTAATTTACTGTCTTCTTCTTCTCCCTCTATTCTCTCTAAACTCTGTCATTTTTTTGGTTATAATTTCTTTATATTCTTTACGGGTAACATTCTCCCCTTTTTCTGGAACTTTTATATTGGCTTTTTCTTTTGGATTCATTACAATTTTTGAACAAAGTATAGTAGTATTACCTTCACTAACTTCTAGAATTAAACCAGGCAAACCCCAATATTCTCCTGGGCCTTGGCTTATAGGTATTTGCAATGTATACCAAGCTTCAACCTCTACCATTTCTACTTCACTATTATTGTTCTCATCATTAGAATTTGCGGTATTATTACGTAATTGACCCCATGAAAAAGAATACCAAGAAAGCTGATATTTAGGAAGTAAAGCTGTTGCTTTAAAACATGTATACTTACCTATAGTTTTTGTTTCACTACCCATTTTCCAATCAATGGGTTGTAAACTGTCTTTAACTAAAAACTTTTTACCATAAAACTCTTGGTTTTGAATAAATGTATTGGTCTTTATGTTTTTATATTGATTACCAGGTGTGAAATTTTTACCCCAAGAATCTGTAGCTCCAGAAATCGCATCAAGTTTTTCGTCTTCTTTATACATCGACTCTTGTTTGTTAAATGTTAAAACATACGTTTTTTCTAACCTGTTTTTTAATCGTGCTTCTACTTGTTTTTTCTGCTGCTCGCTCATTTTAGCTCCCCAACGCCCTAACTCCATAGGAGTTTTGGAAAAATAGTAAGCTTTTCCTTGAAACTCTTGAGCTTCAATTGAAATGGTATAAAATAAAATAAAAAGTAAAGCAGAGAATTTAGTGATAAAGATTTTCATTGCGGTTGTGTAAATTATTTGTTTAACAAATATAATAAATAATTAAACAAAATATTTTTTAAAGATTTCACTTAATCTTTAGACCACAATAATTGCCATTAGTTTAATAGATGAATAAAAATAATGTTTAACTATTATTATCCACCAATTCTAATCATAACACGTTCTCCATCTTCGCCACTGCTTCTTGCACGAAACTGTTCCATCCTTTCTTTAGATTTTTCGTCGCGAATTTTATCAAACTCTTCTTGTGTTACTTTTTTTCCTTTTGAAGGTTCAACAATTTTTATATCCTCTTTTGGGTTTATTACAATTTTTGTACAAACAAGGGTTAAATCACCATCATTAACTTCTAAAATAAGCCCTGGCAATCCAAAAAATTCTGCTGGTCCATTATTAACAGGTATTTGAGGTGTATACCAAACCGTAGTCGTTCTTGGTTTAGTAACCGTTTCTATTTCTCCTCCTTGTGTTAATGTTTCTGTAGTATATTCATCATTAAACACCGCTTTAAAACAGGTATAATCTCCAATGTTCTTTGTTTCGTTAACTAACTCCCATTTTCTATTTGTTAAAGAGTCCTGTATTAAAAATATTTTTCCAAATATTTCAGTTTTATTGGCAAACCTATTCTCTTTTATATTCTTATACATAATGTTTGACCCTTGAGATACACGAATTTGAATTCCCGATTGAATTGGATTGGGAGCATCTAATTTCTCAACCTGTTTGTATATAGACTCATGCTTACTAAAGGTGAGTTTATACTCTTGCTGAAACTGTTTTCGCAATTGTTCTTGAATTTGTTTTTGCATCTCATCATTCATGTTTTCATTACCAAGCTTTAAATCTACTTTTCTGTGTGATTTATAAGTAGCTACGCCTTGAAAATCTTGGGCACTAACCTTAGTTATCGCTAAGGTTAGTAATACAATAACTGCTTTAATAATTGTTTTCATGTTAATCTTCTTTTTAAAATTAATTACTATTCGTTTTTTGATTAATGAGGTACAAATATGAAAAGTAAAATATCTTTTAATAGTTAATGAGTGTTAACGTGTGTTAACCAATTGGTTTTGTATTAGTTTAACATTTACTTTTGAATTATGAATGAAAAAAAATATAAATGGCTTTTATATTTAATTGTTACAACTGTATTATTAACAATAGTTGTACAATGCTATTGGAATTACAAAAATTATTTGCAAAACAAACAAAACTTTATAAACCAAGTGCAGGTTAGTTTTGATAATGCTTTGGACACTTACTATGCAGATTTAGCTGAATCTAACCAAATGACTTTTATTGACATTGAAGCTGACAGTTTAAAATTTAAAGATGAATTAAATCACATAAACCCCGATTTGATAATAAGAAAAGTTCAAGAAGATTATAAAGGTAAGATTGATAAAGAAATATCGGGATTTACACAAATAATAGACTCAGATAGTGGTTTTACATTTTCAAAAAAAGAAAATCATATAAAACGAATTAAAGTCATTAAAGGCAAAAAAGCTGCAGATAGCTTAAAACTTATAAAAGGCATTACGTCCATTTTTATATCCATCCATAATGATACATTAGATTTTAAAAAATTAACACCTATTATTAACGATGAACTTAAAAGAAAGCAATTAGATATTGATTACTTGTTAGAACATTATAAAAACGATAGTCTTTTTAATGCATATAATATTGAGTTCGATAGTCCTGATTTTCTAAAAACTAAATCAAAATCAACCTTTTTAAAACAAAATGAAAGTTTAGAAATAACCTACCCAAATGCTACAAAAATCATTTTAAAGAGAAGTGCTTTAAGTTTGTTAATGTCAACAATTCTTGTTTTAGCTGTTATTAGTTGTTTATTATATCTTTTAAAAATCATAAAAAACCAAAAACAACTAGCCGAAGTAAAAAACGATTTAATTAGTAATATTACCCATGAGTTTAAAACACCTATTGCTACCATTGGTGTTGCTATAGAAAGTATTAAAAGTTTTAATGTAATTGATGATAAAGAGAAGACTAAAACGTATTTAGACATGTCTAACAATCAATTATCTAAGCTCAATGTAATGGTTGAAAAACTTCTTGAAACCGCAACTTTAGATAGCGATAGCTTAAAACTTAAAAGAGACAATTATAATATATCAGACATATTACAAACTATAGTTGAAAAGCATAAAATACAAACTGAAAAATCAATAAACTACGCAGCAACCTCAAATAAAATAACTGCCAATATTGATGTTTTTCATTTTGAAAATGCAATAAATAACATTTTAGATAATGCGATAAAGTACGGCGGAAATACAATTAATATTGATTTATCTCAAAACCCAATTGCCTTTACAATTTCCATTTCAGATGATGGTAACTCACTAACAAAAGCAAATAAAGAAAAGATATTTGAAAAATTTTATCGCGTTCCAAAAGGTAATACTCATGATGTAAAAGGCTTTGGAATTGGTTTATATTATGCAAAAAAAATTGCAGAAAAACATGGTGGTACTATTCATTTAGATTTAGAAAACAATAAAACAACTTTTAAAATGTCTTTACCTAATGAGTAAATTAACTACCATACTTTTAGCTGAAGATGAGCCTGCATTAGGGTTAATAATTAAAGAAAGCCTAGAAACTAGGGGCTTTCAGGTTTTGCTATGCGAAAATGGCGAGGTTGCTTTTAAAACCTATCAAAAAGAAAAACCAGAGCTTTTAGTTTTAGATGTAATGATGCCAAAAAAAGATGGATTTACTTTAGCTAAAGAGGTAAGGATAGAAGACGATACTATTCCTATTATATTTTTAACCGCAAAATCGCAAACACAAGATGTAGTAGAAGGTTTTACTATAGGCGGTAACGACTATTTGAAAAAGCCTTTTAGTATGGAAGAGCTTATTGTACGTATTAACAATTTACTAAACAGAACTAAGCTTCAAAAAACATCGGAAATACTAAATATTGGAGAATATACTTTTAATTTCCCTAAACAAATACTTCAATTTAAAACTGATGAAAACATTCAGTTAACACACCGCGAAGCACATTTATTATTTCATTTAATAAAGAATAAAAACGCCGTTTTAGACAGGTCAGTAATATTAAATAAGCTTTGGGGGAATGATGATTTTTTCTCGGCAAGAAGTATGGACGTATTTATTACCAAACTAAGAAAAAAACTAAATCGAGACGATAGTATTCAAATTATAAATGTTCGTGGGTTTGGATATAAATTAATTTGCTAAAAGTGGTTTGATTTTTGTATTTTTCCAAATACTATGAGGTCAATTACATTTCTTTTATTTTTTATTTCGATAGCTGCGTTTCCTCAAAAAGCGATTAAGACTTCATTTGTAAAAACCATTGAGATAAAAGCCGAAGCTATTATTTCTGTTGAAAAATTCAATGGTTCTGAAGTTATTAAATATGTAGATAATAAAACTCTGTTTAAAAAAATTAAAAATTCTGTTCTTTATAATTATAGTAATGTCCAACTAGGTGAAATAACATCCGTAGATGCTTTTAGCCCTTTAAAGATTAAGCTCTTCTTTAAAAATTTTAATACAGTTATAGTTTTAGATAATCGCTTAGCTGAAACTGATAAAATTGATTTTAACGCTATAAAGCCATATAAAAATGTATCACATGTTTCTACAGGTTTTGGGAACAAGCTTTGGGTTTTCAATCAAGATTTACAACAACTAGAACTTTACAATTACAAAGCAAATAAAGTATCAGCAAAATCTCTTCCAATACAGTCAAATATTATTGATCTGAAAAGCAGCTATAATAGCTGTTGGCTGCTCACAGAAAACTATTTATATAAATATGATACTTACGGAAGCCTTATTTATAAAATTAAAAATAAAAATTACACAGCTATAGCTTTAGATTATAATGACAATATTTTACTAAAATCTGCTAATAGGTTACTCTATTTAACAGATCGTGATCAAAATATTACACCAATCGAAATACCAAAATTGTTAATAAAACAGTTTTTAGTAACCAGAGGAAGCTTGTATATTTACGACAATGAATTTCTTCATGAATACCAACTAATAAAAGATTAAATTATGCACGTTGCAATTGCAGGAAATATTGGCGCAGGAAAAACAACGCTTACAAAATTACTAGCGAAACACTATAAATGGGAAGCGCAACTAGAAGATGTTGTAGACAATCCATATTTAGACGATTTTTATAATCAAATGGAACGCTGGAGTTTTAACTTGCAAGTATATTTTTTAAATAGCAGATTTCGTCAAGTAGCTCAAATTCGCGAAAGTGGAAAAGACATTATTCAAGACAGAACTATTTATGAAGATGCTCATATTTTTGCACCCAATTTGCATGCTATGGGCTTAATGACTAATCGCGATTTTGAGAATTACTCATCGCTTTTCAATCTTATGGAATCCTTTGTACAAGGCCCAGATTTACTTATTTATTTACGTAGTTCAATCTCTAATTTAGTGGAACAAATCCATAAACGTGGTCGCGATTACGAAAACTCAATAAGTATTGACTATTTAAGCAGATTAAACGAACGCTACGAAGCTTGGATTTCTAAATACGATAAAGGTAATTTGCTAATTATTGATGTTGATAATTTAGATTTTGTTGATAATCCAGAAGATTTAGGCGGTATTATTAATAAAGTAGAAGCCGAAATTAACGGTCTTTTTTAGGGCGTTTTACCAAAAAAGGTAAACCGCGCTTTCCGTTATATCTTTTTCTCGTGCCTCAAAAAAGGATGCCACATCAATCGCTAACGCAAAATAACATCAATTCTAACTTGTAATTAACACAAATATTTCTCGTCAAAAAAGTTGTAACTTTAGTAATTAACTAATTCCAACTTTATGTCGTCAAAAAAAATTGAAATTGCAAAAATCTCAAACCTTAAAGACAAACAACCTACCTACTCCTTAGTAAAAAACACCGATTTAGTAATTATAAAACATGAAAAGGGAATTTCTGTTCTATATGGACGTTGTCATCATCGTGGAGCTTTATTAGCAGATGGTTATATTGATGGGCACAATCTTATTTGTGGAGTCCATCATTGGGACTATAGGTACGACACTGGCGTTAGTGAGTATAATAACGATGAACAACTTCATAAATTTCAAGAATATATTCAAGAAGATTCTTTATTAGTAGATGAAAATGAAATTGCAGAATTTGAAATTAATCACCCCCAACCTTTCAATCGAGATGAGTATTTGGGCACTTATGCAGATACGCATCCTGAGGACACAGAACCTTACACTAGTTATATAAAAGAACTCGCAAAAAATGGTTTAAAAAATATTGGTCACCATGGCTTTTCAGCTTCTATGGGTGTTGATAGAAATACACTTCCTAAATGGAACGATATTCAATTTTTGCCTGCACAATTAGCATCGCGTCCTTTATTAGATAATAAGTCTGTTGCCACCAAAGTGATTATTGGTCCAAAAGCAAAAAAACCATTAGAACTAGATATGCCATTATTTGTGAGTGACATGAGTTTTGGGGCATTATCACGCGAAGCAAAAATAGCTTTATCAAAAGGTGCAGAACTTGCTGGAACAGGAATTTGTTCTGGTGAAGGCGGCATGCTGCCAGAAGAACAAACAAATAATTCAAGATACTTCTATGAATTAGCATCAGCACAATTTGGATTTTCTTGGGATAAATTAGATCATGTACAAGCCTTTCATTTTAAAGGCGGACAAGGCGCTAAAACAGGAACAGGTGGACACCTTCCAGGTAATAAAGTAAGTAAAGAGATTGCTGAGGTTCGTGGGTTAAAAGAAGGTGAAACAGCTATTTCTCCTGCGGCAAACCCAAATTTTCATACAGTAGAAGATTTTAAGGATTTTGCCAATAAGGTACGTGAACGTACAGGAGGTATTCCAATTGGTTTTAAAATAGCAGCAAGTCATATAGAAAAAGACATTCAATTTGCGCTCGATGTTGGTGTAGATTATATCATTCTTGATGGACGAGGTGGTGGAACTGGCTCTGCTCCTACTATTTTAAGAGATCATATTAATGTACCAACTATTCCAGCATTAGCGAGAGCCAGAAAATATATAGATAAAGCTGGAGCTACAAATGTTACTTTAGTTATTACTGGAGGTTTACGTGTAGCTGAAGACTTTGCTAAAGCAATGATGCTTGGGGCAGATGCGATAGCTGTTTCAAACTCTGCATTACAAGCTATTGGTTGCTTAGGAATGCGCGCTTGTGGAAGCAATAACTGCCCTGTTGGTATTGCAACACAAAAGGAGTCGTTGCGTAGTAGGTTAATTATATCTTCTTCTGCAAAGCAATTACAAAACTACTTTGAAGCTACCAACGATTTAATTAAAGTTGTAGCACGTTCTTGTGGTTATGACAATGTCAATAAATTTAATCATGATGACCTTTCAACTTTTGATAGAGACATGCATTATTTAACAGGTATTAATTATGCAGGAATCAACTAATCATAAAGTAAGTGATTAACTAAAACAATCATAAAACAAAAGCCACATCAAATGATGTGGCTTTTGTTTTTAACAGCTAGTTTTTTTAGCTCTTCTCTTCTTTCTTCAAATTTGAAACAGCTTGTTTTACTTCTGTTTCAGTACCTTCAAAAGTCTCATAATTAGTAGACCTTTCTCCATTTTCGTTTACAACAGTAGTTACTACTGCCTTAAAAACACCTTCTTCAATTTCGTTCATTTCTACTTTAATCTCTTTAGAAATATTTTGAGCCACTAATTCTGTAGCATCTTTTTCTTCAGTATAAGCAGCAATTCCATCGGTAGTTATTGCAATACTAGGCGCTATAACTAATGCTACAACACTCATTAATTTTAATAAGATATTTAATGATGGTCCTGATGTATCTTTAAAAGGATCTCCAACAGTATCACCAACAACAGCCGCTTTATGTGCTTCTGTTCCTTTTCTACCTTGTTCCTCAATAGTTTTCTTAGCGTTATCCCATGCGCCTCCAGCATTAGACTGGAAAATAGCCATAAGTACACCACAAGTAGTAACACCCGCAAGTAAGCCTCCTAGCATTTCGGCACCTCCAAAAAAGCCAACAGCTACTGGCACAGCAATTGCTAACAAACCTGGTAAAACCATTTCTTTAATAGATGCTTTTGTTGAAATTGCAACACATTTATCATATTCAGCAACACCATCAGCAGCATCAAAAATATCGCGTTGCTCTTTTGTTGCCTTTGTCATATCAGAATCTACAGCTCTCATCACTTCAAGAGCAGCTTTTAGTTTAGGAATATCTCTAAATTGTCGACGAACTTCTTCAATCATAGCCATGGCTGCTCTACCAACAGCATTCATTGATAAGGCTGAAAATACAAAAGGTAACATCCCTCCAACTAATAATCCTGCCATAATTTTTGGTTGAGATACATCAATAGCTGTAACGTTAGCTGTTTTCATGAAAGCTGCAAATAATGCTAAAGCTGTTAACGCTGCAGAAGCAATTGCAAATCCTTTACCAACTGCTGCAGTTGTATTACCAACAGCATCTAATTTATCTGTACGTTCTCTAACTTCACTCGGTAACTCTGCCATTTCAGCAATACCACCAGCATTATCACAAATTGGTCCATAAGCATCTACAGCTAATTGAATACCAGTGTTTGCTAACATTCCAACCGCTGCAATAGCAATACCGTATAAGCCTGCATAATGATGTGATACAATAATTGCTGCAGCTATTAAGATAATTGGAATTGCCGTTGACATCATTCCAACACCCAATCCTGCTATTATATTTGTAGCAGAACCTGTTTCCGATTGCTCAACAATTGAATTTACTGGCTTTTTACCAGTAGCTGTATAATATTCTGTTATTTTACCAACCGCTAAACCTGCTACTAAACCAGCTATTACTGCTATAAAAACACCCATTGATCCATGAGGTAAACCTGTTGTACCAGACAACATGCTATCAATAATAAAATAAGAGGCTACAACCATTAATCCAGCTGAACCAAATTCTCCAATATTTAAAGCCGTTTGTGGGTTTCCGCCATCTTTTACTCTAACAAAAAATGTTCCTAGTATGGACATTAAAATTCCAACTGCTGCAAGAACTAGTGGCAAATACACAGCACCTAAGCCACTAAAATCTGGAGTTATAATAAAAGCACCTAATACCATAGTACCTATAATAGAACCTACATAAGATTCAAATAAATCTGCTCCCATTCCAGCAACATCTCCAACGTTATCACCAACATTATCTGCAATAGTTGCAGGATTTAATGGATGATCTTCTGGAATACCAGCTTCAACTTTACCAACTAAATCTGCACCAACATCGGCCGCTTTTGTATAAATACCTCCACCAACACGAGCGAATAAGGCAATGGATGAAGCTCCTAATGAAAAACCAGAAAGCACATTTAATACCAATGTTAAATTATCAGCACCAGGCCATAATTCCTGATATATCATAAATAAACCACTAAGGCCTAAAACTCCTAAACCAACAACACCTAAGCCCATAACAGCTCCTCCAGCAAAAGCAACTTCTAAAGCTCTTCCTAATGATGCTCTTGCCGCCTGTGTTGTTCTAACATTAGCTTTAGTTGCTACTTTCATACCTATAAATCCAGCTAAGGCAGAACAGATAGCACCTATAATAAATGATACAGCTACCATGCCGCTTGACCCTTCTTCTGATGATCCTTTAAAATATAATAAGACAGCTACTGCCGCTACAAAAATTGCTAAAACTTTGTATTCTGCTTTTAAAAATGACATTGCTCCTTCTGCAATATTCTTAGCAATTCTTGACATTTTTTCATCACCTACATCTTGTTTCGAAACCCATCCGCTTTTAAGAAAAACGAAAATCAAAGCTAAAACACCAAAAAGAGGTAAAAATTTTACTATTAAATCCATATTAGTTAGTTAGTATTAATTAATAATTTTTTTTTAACGGAGCCTAAAATAGGAAAATATAAGTGATAAAAAAAACCACCTTAAACTTAAGATGGCTCATTTTTAAATTATTATGTTTTTAATCTCTATTAGATAGTAAAAGTTCTTTTCTTCTTATGCTCACTTTCATCATAACGTTGCACACATTTATGATAAATTTCTATAGCTTCTTTTGCATTTCCCCAGCCACCAACATCAACTTTCTTTTTTTCCAAATCTTTATATACTTGGAAGAAATGTTCAATTTCTTTTATTCTATGAGGGTTTAAATCAATAATATCAGATTTTTGGTTCCAAACTGGGTCAGAAACAGGAACACAAATAATTTTTTCATCTGGACCTTTCTCATCTGTCATATGAAAAACACCGATAGGCTTTACTTCCATAACTACCATTGGGTAAGTAGGCTCAGTACCTAAAACTAAAACATCTAAAGGGTCTTGATCTAATGCCAAAGTTTCTGGAACAAAACCATAATCTCCTGGATACATCATTGATGAAAACAACATACGATCGAAGCGAATTTTATTTAATGTAAAATCGTATTCGTATTTATTTCTACTTCCTTTTGGTATCTCAATTAACACGTCAAATGTTAAATCTTTTTTCTTAGTCATATCTTCAATTCTATTTTGGGGTGCAAATGTACAGAACACTTTAAGAGTAAGCAACAAAAGAAGTTAGTTTTAAAGTTCTTTTACATGGTTTTACTATATATTAATTATTTCTTAGCAGAATGCTATAATTTCTTAGATTTAGTAATCAATATTTATCCTATTTGTTTCAAATTAATTAAGTCAAAGACTTTAACTATTTTGTAAGAAAATTTATTCATTATATTTATTATATTGCGCTCGACTAACTCAAACAAATTACAATAAATGATGCGCTCAATTTTATTAATATTCCTAGCTCTCTTTTCATTATCAACATTATACGCACAGAATCAACCTTGGCAAGGTAAGTTTGAGCCTATTGACAATATGATAGCGCCACCAAACGCTTATCGTTCTGCAAGTGGAGCGCCAGGAAAAGCTTATTGGCAGCAACGTGCAGACTATAAAATAAAAGCGATTTTAGACGAAGCCAACAATACTCTTTCTGGTGAAGAAACTATAACGTACTATAATAATTCTCCAGATGATTTAAGTTATTTATGGATTCAGCTTGAACAAAATGTGAATAAAAAAGAAAATGAAGATTTTGGCTCTATTAATAACAGCATAAAAGAAGGCATGAGTACAAGACAAATGCAGTTTCTTACTAGAGCTATCGATTTTCCCGCAGGTTATTCTATTAAATATATAAAAGACACTAATGGAAACACTATAAAATCATTGGTTAACAATACTATGATGAAAGTACTGCTTGATGAGCCACTAAAATCTGGTACTTCCATGAGTTTTTCAATAGCTTGGTCTTACCCAATTACAGATCGTAGTATGTATTTGTTATCTAGAGAAGGCTATGAATATTTTCCTGAAGATGATAATACTGTTTACTTAATCGCGCATTGGTTTCCTAGAATGGCAGTTTATAATGATACTGAAGGGTGGCAAAACCAACAATTCCAAAAACTTGGTGAGTTTGCTTTAGAATTTGGTAATTATGAGGTAGAAATTTCTGTTCCTGAAGATCATATTGTTGCTTCTACAGGAAACCTTCTAAATAGCGATGATGTATTAACAAAAACACAACGCAAGAGAATGGATGAAGCTCGTAAATCATTCGATAAACCTGTAATGATAATTACAAAAGAAGAGGCTGAAGCTAATGAGAAAACAAAATCAAAAAAACTAAAGACTTGGAAATATAACGCCACAAATGTTAGAGATTTTGCATTTGCATCGTCTCGAAAATTTATGTGGGATGCACAAGCAGTAAAATTGCCAACTAACACTGTAATAGCCATGTCTTTTTATCCAAAAGAAGGATTACCTGTATGGCAAGGAGAATCAACTAAAGCTATTATGCATGCACTTGAAGTTTATTCTGAAGCAACATTTGACTATCCTTACCCAGTATGTATTTCGGTAAACACATCAAATATTGGAATGGAGTTCCCAATGATTAGTTTTAATGGTGGTCGACCAAAAAACGGTAAAATAAGCGATGGCGCAAAACAAGGTATGATTGGAACCATTATACATGAGGTTGGACATAATTGGTTTCCTATGATTGTAAGTTCAGATGAACGTAAATGGATGTGGATGGACGAAGGTTTAAATACTTTTTTACACCAACGTACCGTTGCTGAGCGCTATCCAGATTTTAATAGTGTAACTCCAAAAAGTATTGTTCCATTTATGAGCGGCGATAAAAACATTTTACGCCCAATAATGACAACTTCAGATAATGAATTAATGAGTCAATTTGGAGCTAATTTTTATTTAAAACCAACTGTTGGATTACAAATGCTACGTAACTCAATTATTGGGAAAGAACTCTTCGACCAAGCATTTAAAGAATATGCAAATCGTTGGAAATACAAACATCCAAATCCAGCAGATTTATTTAGAACTCTTGAGGATGCTACTGCAGCCGATTTAGATTGGTTTTACAGAGGTTGGTTTTTTACAACTGATAATGTAGACATGGAACTAACTAATGTAAAATGGTTTAAAGTTTTTGAGGAGGACGCAAACATTGAAGATCAAAAGAAAAAATCTCAATTTAAAATTGAAGGTGAAAATTCTAGTACTAAAGCAAAAGATTTTTCTAATGGACCAGAAGTTATAAACATGGCTGCAACTCCTGATGCTGCTTATGGTCAATTTTTATCTAGAATTGATGAAGCCGAAGTTAGAAAACATGTGTCTGGCAAAAATATATACGAAGTAACGATAAAGAATAAAGGCGGATTAATTATGCCTGTTACTATAGAATGGGTTTATACTGATGGCACTAAAGATATCGACAAATTACCAGCTCAAATATGGCGTAGAAACGAATACGAGGCAAAACACACTTTTATAAAGGAAAAAGAAGTTACAGAAGTTAATCTTGACCCTAATTTTGAGTTTGCCGATGTTGATACAAAAAACAACAGCTTTCCTAAGGTTGAAACACCGTCAGAATTTGATGAGTTTAAAAATAAAAAGCTGGGGAATTAGTTTTAGTACTTAAAGATGTTTAACTCAAGTGAATTTCAGCAAATACATATTAGTAATTTTTATTTGTATTGGCTTTTTTTGGCAATTAGAAAGTCAGTCAAAAAAAACGGAGTTTAATATTTTATTTATAGGTAACAGTTTAACCTATACTAACAACTTACCGTTATTAGTAAAAAAGTATGCAAAAAAACATGGTGTTACTGTAAACACAAAAATGATTGCTAAGCCTAATTACGCTATTTCTGACCATTGGTATGATGGCGAAGTACAAAAACTAATAGCAAGCCAAACATTTCATTTTGTAGTTATACAACAAGGTCCATCATCGCAACAAGACGGCAAACAACTACTTATAGAGTATGGTAAAAAATATAATATACTTTGTAAAAATAGCAATGCTAAGCTTGCGTATTTTATGGCATGGCCTCCCATGAATCATCCTGAAAGGTTTGACGGGGTAATAAAGAATCATCAATACGCCGCAAAAATTAACAAAGCTATTCTATGTCCTGTTGGCGAAGTTTGGAGAAATCATTTCAAAACCACAAATAATTATGACTATTATGGCTCTGATGGTTTTCATCCTTCTAAAAAAGGAAGTGAATCGGCAGCCAAAATTATTGTAGAGCATCTGTTTCCTAAATAGATTATAAAATTGTTACCTTAGAGTATGAAAAAAGAGCAAATAGAAAAAATGAGTTTTGAAGAACTCGTAAAAAAAACTAAAACATACAAAATGGCAACCATAGTGCTAAGCGTGCTTGTTTTGATAATGTTTGTAACCAGCTTTTTTAGTTATCAAGAAAATGGAGTGAGTTTTTCAGTTTTTTTACCTCTTTTCTTTTTACCTATGGTTTTAACTAATCGAATGACTTTTTTAAAACTACAAAAAGAATTAAAGTCAAGACAAAAGGATTAAAAATATACTCTTTTATTTTAACTAAAACCGAACTTGATTTTGTTTAACATTGCTATAAGTCATTAAAACTATTTCATATTAACTTAGCATTAGGTGTAATTAACATGCAAACTACATGAATATTTTTAAAGAAATAGCCTCTAAGCATGATGGATATTATAATGAAGAAGGGGAAAAACTTATTTCGGGACCAGAAGGCAAGCTCTTTTTTGATGCTAAGGAAACTATTATCGATGTAAATGGGTCTCTAATTACAATTTACTCAACTGGAGCCAGAGGTGCAGTACGAACAGCAGACCCAATTCGGATTATTTTATTCTTAAAAAAAGACAGTAGAACAGAATTAACTATATTTCCAAAGAGTAAACTCAAAAAGCTTGTTGAATTTTTTATCCCAGGCAAAAGCCTCAAAATTCCTAGAAAAATTCGAAGTCAATTTTCATTTGATGGAAATCAAAAATTAATAAATGAATTAACCTCTGATAGGTTATTTATTGAAAATATTCTTAATGAAGAAGTGTATATTGTAATAAACAAAAAAACTTCACAAAACATTCTTTTAACCCCAGCTTATGGAGTATCGAGTTTAGAACAATTTGATAAGTTTGTTGAAATTCTAAAATCAATTGAAACTAAAATAGAAGCCATAGCAACAACAAATGACAGAGTTTAGTTACGCTTTATTGTTTATTGACAAAGTGCAATTTGAATCAACAAATTTAACTACAAAAATCAGTTATGCTATTAATTTCTTAGACCATAAATCAATACAAAAAATATATTATTTCTAATACTGATTAAACATTACTTAGTAATCAGTAATGAAAAAACTTCTAAAAATGAAATCCAAAAGTACCAGTAACACCAAACTTACGTGCATCTGGATATAGAACCTTGTCCTTATAATTTCCTCTAAAATTAAAGTCGATTCTAAAGATTTTAAAAATATTCCCTACACCTAAACTGTACTCGTAATATGGTTTATTGCTTGGAGCTGCAAGCAAAATACTGTTTGGGTTATTTGTTGTATTTAAATCTATATTTTCTTGAGAAATCTCTCCCCAAACTCCACGTACACTTACTATTTCGCGCAAATTAAATTTACGTAAAAATGGAATTCTTGAAAATAAACGCCCATTAAAATTATGTTCTAAATGAAATGACACATAAGTATCACTCACAAACTCATAAAAATCTAACTGCGAAAACGTATTATATATTGAAAAATACGATTGATTTCCAGGAATAACACTTAACAAACCTAAAGGCACTTCTCCAAATGTTTTACCAGCTTCAATAGTGGTATTCAACCTTCCAAAACCTCCTACTTGCCATGGTTGTAAGTAAGACAATTGTAATTTCGTATAATCAAAATCGCTATTTAACATGCTTTTATCTCCGCGACTTATTTGTGCAAAAATGCGTGCAAAATCATCATTTGCTGTACGACGCTCTACTCCAAAACCTGTCATTTTTCGTTTAGGAAAATAAGATACAGATAACGAGGTTTCAAATTGTTTTATTTCAGATGAAAAACCTGTTGGCGAATCTGCATCAACATAGTCTAAACTAAAAGTTGGTGAAGCTGATTCTAAAGTTCGGTAGTTTGTTCCTAGCCTAAAAATAAGATTTCTAACGGGCTCTAATTCAACTGCTAAACTTGTTAAATTTATTGAAGTCAACTTGTCATTCGCACCTGTACCCACAACCGATGAAGACGCTAAACTCCGCCCCAAAACATCGGTACTTGTTGTTAAACTTGCTCCTATCTGTTCAACGTCACGTCTGTTTCCTCCAGAAACAATCAATCTATTTTTTTTATCTATTAACCATTTACCGGAAATGCCATATTTAAACTTATCATCTCTAAAACCATAAGCTAAAAACCCTTCTAATCGCCACAAATCGTTTCTACCAAAATAAGTTCTTCCTCCTGTACGCAAACGTAAGCCTTCAACTTCGTTAAATCCAAAGGTTGAAAAAATAGGTCCGTAATCTAACGGCAACGTATTAAATTCAATATAACCTGACGATAGAATACTTCCCAAATTATAAAGACGTTTAAACTTTTTTACAGTTTTTAAAGTATCTAACATTTTATAGACACCCTTTTCATCTTTGTTTAATTCTTCAAGTCGGTTTTCTGCCCAAAATGCATCATCTCTATCGTAAACATCTTTATCATAATTATAAACTTCTTCATCATAGAATTTTTTGTTCTTGACTTTATCAAATTTGTAATTATTATATAAGGTTGTTCGTTTACCATAAACACCTCGCGATTTTTCTTTTTTACTTAATGCAAAATCAGACATCATATAATCGCGCTTTACAAGAAAAAGTGAATCGTTTAAAACTTCAAACTCTTGTTCAATATAAATATCTTTTACCCAGTTTATATTGGCACTCTTTGAAGCTTGTAGGTTAATTTCTTTAATGGCATAAGTTGAGTCTGCTACCCAAAAATCACCTTTAAAAGTAAGCTCATTTTTCCGTCTAGGATAATAAATAATATTATAGCACCATTTGTTGTCTATAAAAGCGCTATCAGAAAGCACATAGTTATAGGTGCTTATTCCTGTTTTTGAAAGTGGACTTACAAAACTTTTATCAAAAAACTTTAGATAATTATCGTATACATTATAATCGGAATACAAATCGTCAACAAAATCAATCACTACCTGATTATCGCTAAAACCAGAGTTTTTATTTCCTTTTAAAACTTCTTTTGTTTTGTTAATTACATTGTCACCATAAACTGTTGATACGGCTTCGTTAATAAACATTGGTAAATACGTTTTTCCAGTAACACGTGATGTATCCACCTCGTTAAAAACAAACTCCATACCTCTAAATAGTTTACTTTTAATAAGCGCGCTATCTATTGTATTAATATCGAATTCTACTTTTTCGTATTTGTCGTATTCGTATTGCTTGTAAAGATTCAAGCCGTTTCTTCGTTTATGTTCCCAAATTTTACGTAGTAAATCGATAGCAGGGTTATTCTTTTTTGATTGTTTTCCCGACACAATAACTACAGCATCCAATTGAGCTGCTTCCTCTTTAAGCGTAAATTTTAAATTATAATTTACTTTTTTAGTTAAAGGAACTTCATTGGTTTCGTATCCTATAAACGAGATGGTTAAAGCATTCCACGTTTCAGTAGATTCTAAATAAAATTTTCCGTTTTCATCAGTTATCGTTCCTTCAGTAGAACCTTTAAATATAACATTAGCAAATGACACAGGTTGATTTCCCTCATCAAACACATAACCGCTAACCTTGGTCTGCGCTATTGCAAAAAACACATTTAGTAGGGATAGGGCAAAAAGTAGTTTTATCTTCATCAAAAGACTTTAATTATTTTCTATTAAAGACAAATATAAGTTGTCTTTGGTTGCATAAAATTGAAAAAATAAAATTTGAGTTTATTTCATAACACAAAAAACTTCATCAACAATCGTGCTAATGAAGTTTATATAACGTAAAAAATTGTAATTTATTTATATAAAACTTTTTTTACTGCTTTAATCACATCGTTTCTATTAGGCAACCATTCTGCTAATAAAACAGGTGAATATGGTGCAGGCGTATCGGCTGTATTTATTTTTACAATTGGAGCATCTAAATAATCAAATGCTTCAGATTGTACTAAATAAGTTATTTCTGTTGCTACATTACCAAAAGGCCATGCTTCTTCTAAAACTACCAATCTATTAGTTTTCTTAACAGATTCAACAATAGCTTTTCTATCCATAGGGCGCACAGTACGTAAGTCTATAATTTCGCAAGAAATTCCTTCTTTCTCTAGTTCATCAGCAGCAGCAAAAGCTTCCTTAATTATTTTTCCAAAAGATACAATAGTAACATCGGTTCCTTCACGTTTAACA
The DNA here is from genome assembly GCF_002741945.1 of Gaetbulibacter sp. 4G1. GTDB lineage: Bacteria > Bacteroidota > Bacteroidia > Flavobacteriales > Flavobacteriaceae > Wocania_A > Wocania_A spongiicola. Next base: position 211,865 of record NZ_MDVN01000003.1, on the reverse strand, counting down.
TCAGCAACCCCTAACGGTAAAATATATTCTCCTTCTGGCACCTCTCCTTTATCTCCATACATTTGCTCGCTTTCCATAAAAATCACAGGGTCATCATCTCTAATCGCAGCTTTTAATAAACCTTTTGCATCATACGGATTAGATGGCACTACTACTTTTAAACCAGGAGTATTAGCAAACCAGTTTTCAAAAGCTTGTGAGTGTGTAGCTCCTAATTGACCAGCAGAAGCTGTAGGGCCACGAAATACTATCGGGCATTTAAATTGCCCACCAGACATTTGTCTAATTTTTGCTGCGTTATTTATAATTTGATCAATTCCAACTAAAGAGAAGTTAAAAGTCATATACTCAACAATAGGTCTATTACCTGTCATAGTAGATCCAATGGCAATTCCAGCAAATCCAAGTTCTGCTATAGGTGTATCAATAACACGCTTTGCTCCAAATTCATCTAACATGCCTTTTGAAGCTTTGTATGCTCCATTATATTCTGCTACTTCTTCACCCATTAAATAAATGCTTTCATCTCTGCGCATTTCTTCGCTCATAGCTTCACAAATAGCCTCTCTAAATTGAATTGTCTTCATTAAATGTGTTTTTAAATCGAATTGCAAAAATAACAATAAATAGAATACTTTGATTAAAAGAATTATTTAAAATTTATTATGCACGCATAGTAAATATTCGAAATAAAATAATTAACTTCGTTGCCTAAATTTGGAGCGCAAAATTATAGCATAAACGATAACGTTATAGTTCTAGGCTTCCCAAACAATTAGTCTTAATTTAATTACAAAAATATGAAAATTTTAGTGTGTATTAGTCACGTTCCAGACACTACATCAAAAATTAACTTTACAGATGGCGATTCAAAATTTGACACCAACGGTGTTCAATTTGTTATTAACCCAAATGATGAATTTGGTTTAACCCGTGCTATGTGGTTTAAAGAAAAACAAGGTGCAAGTGTAGATGTTGTAAATGTTGGAGGCGCAGAAACCGAGCCAACACTTCGTAAAGCTTTAGCTATTGGTGCAGATAGTGCCATACGTGTTAACACAGCTGCAGTTGATGGATTTCAAGTAGCTAAACAATTGGCAAAAGTAGTGCAAGATGGCGGATACGATTTGGTTATAGCTGGTAGAGAATCTATCGATTACAATGGTGGGATGGTGCCTGGGATGCTAGCAGGTTTAACCGGTGCTAATTTTGTAAATAACTGCATCAATCTTGAAGTAGACGGTACAAATGCAACTGCAACACGCGAAATTGATGGTGGGAAAGAAACTGTTTCTACATCACTACCATTAGTAATTGGTGGGCAAAAAGGATTGGTTGAAGAAAGCGATTTACGTATTCCAAATATGAGAGGTATTATGATGGCACGAAAAAAACCTTTAACTGTTGCAGAACCAGTTGACGCATCTGCAGAAACTTCATCAGTTAAATTTGAAAAACCTGAACCAAAAGGTGCAGTAACTTTAGTTTCTCCAGATAACTTAGACGAATTAGTAAACTTACTTCACAACGAAGCAAAAGTGATTTAACAAATCTTCTAAAAAAGAAAAAAACATGTCAGTTTTAGTATATACAGAATCAGAAAAAGGTGCTTTTAAAAAAGTAGCCTTAGAAGTAGCATCATACGCCAAAGCAGTAGCAAACCAACTAGGAACTACTGTTACAGCTGTTACTATAAATGCCAATGATACTACAGAATTAGGAAAATATGGTGTTGATAAAGTTTTAAACGTAAATAATTCACAGCTTGATACATTTAATGCTCAGGCTTATGCCAATGTTTTAAAACAAGCAGTCGAAAACGAAAACGCTAAAGTGGTTATCGTTAGCTCAAGTGCAGATAGCAAATACCTCGCACCTCTTTTAGCTGTTGGTTTAAATGCAGGATTTGCATCAAACGTTGTTGAAGCGCCAACAAGCACTTCACCTTTCACTGTAAAGCGTACTGCTTTTACAAATAAAGCTTTTAATATAACAACTATAGATACTGATGTTAAACTAGTTGCTGTTTCTAATAATGCTTTTGGATTAGTAGAATCTAATGGTAACGCTTCCGCGGAAGATTTTTCGCCTTCAATTCCAGAATTTGGTGTAAATGTACAATCAGTTGATAAAGCAACTGATAAAGTAACTATAGCAGATGCCGAAATTGTGGTTTCTGGTGGGCGTGGACTAAAAGGTCCAGAAAATTGGGGTATGGTTGAGGAACTAGCAGATATTTTAGGAGCTGCAACAGCATGCTCTAAACCTGTTTCAGATTTAGGTTGGAGACCACATAGTGAGCACGTTGGACAAACAGGAAAACCAGTAGCATCAAACCTTTACATAGCAATTGGTATTTCTGGAGCTATTCAACATTTAGCTGGTATTAATGCCTCGAAAGTAAAAGTGGTAATTAATACTGATGCTGAAGCACCTTTCTTCAAAGCTGCCGATTATGGTGTTGTAGGCGATGCTTTTGAAGTAGTTCCGCAACTCATTGAAAAATTAAAAGCTTTTAAAGCTCAACAATAAATTATTTTTTATAAATTGTATTGTTCCACAGAACTGATTAAATTAGCATTATATCATAATTCTGTCCTAGGCAGTTGGTTAATTCCTAATTTAAACAGTTCTTTGCGTTTTTTATAAATTATGAGTTTAGTAAGATTAAACATAAAAGGCATATCCTATAGTCAAACCCAAAATGGCGCTTATGCACTTATTTTAAATGAAGTAGATGGCGAACGCAAACTTCCTATTGTAATTGGTGCTTTCGAAGCACAATCTATTGCCATAGCTTTAGAAAAAGAGATTCGTCCACCACGCCCTTTAACTCACGATTTATTTAAAAATTTTGCAGATAGATTTGATGTTATTGTAAAACAAGTAATTATTCACAAACTAGTTGATGGTGTTTTTTACTCAAGTTTAATTTGTGAACGCGATAAAATTGAAGAAATTATTGATGCCAGAACCAGTGATGCTATTGCTTTAGCACTTCGTTTTGATGCACCAATTTTTACTTATAAAAATATTCTTGATAAAGCAGGTATTTATTTAAAGGTGAATCCTAAAAAAGAAGACGAAGACGAACTTCAAGATAGCATTTTAGTTGATGATTTATTAGCTAATGAATTAGAACCTAATGCACCTCGTGAAAATTACAAAGGAAAAACACTTGAAGAACTTCACACGCTTTTAGACGAAGCTGTATCAAACGAAGATTACGAAGCTGCTGCTCATATTCGCGACGAAATTTCTAAACGCTAATCTAACAACATATCTATGAAATCTTTTTTTTTGTCCTTAGTTGCTGTTTTTTTCTTATTTACCTTAACATTAACAGCGCAAGAAACAGACAAAAATGATATTACAGATACTATTGTAAACACTTCTCAAACGCTTGAAATAACACCAAGCGCATCAGTCGATTCTTCTCAAATAACAGAGCAAGTTGTTGAGTCCACTGACCAAAATCAGCAAATTACTTCAAACACAAGTGAAACAGAAAACACTATTATTCCAAGCCAAGGTTTTTCAATAAACAGTTTATGGCGAGGTGTTTTAGGAATGATTACTTTAGTTTTTATCGCCTTTCTTTTTAGTAGCAATAGAAAAGCTGTCGATTGGAAAATTGTTGGTATAGGTTTAGCTTTTCAGCTATTAATTGCAGTAGGTGTTTTAAAAGTTGAATTTGTAAAAACTATTTTCGAATTTATAGGTGGCATGTTTGTCCAAGTGCTTGAGTTTACTAGAGCTGGAAGCAAATTTTTATTTGAAGGCTTAGTTGTAGATATGGATACTTTTGGGTTTATTTTTGCCTTCCAAGTGCTACCAACTATTATATTCTTTTCTGCCTTAACATCCGTTTTGTTTTATTTAGGTATAATACAATGGGTCGTAAAAGCTTTTGGCTGGTTACTTTCTAAGCTTTTAAAAATATCTGGAGCTGAAAGTTTAAGTGTTGCTGGAAATATTTTTTTAGGGCAAACCGAAGCACCACTTTTAATAAAGGCTTATTTAGAAAAAATGAATAAGTCCGAGATGCTACTTGTTATGATTGGCGGCATGGCTACTGTTGCTGGTGCTGTTTTAGCAGCTTATATAGGTTTTTTAGGTGGTAGCGACCCAGCTTTAAGATTGTTTTATGCAAAACACTTATTAGCTGCTTCGGTTATGGCTGCTCCAGGTGCCATTGTCATTTCAAAAATACTATATCCGCAAACTGAAGATGTAAATACAGATGTAAAAGTATCTCAAGATAAAATTGGTTCAAACATATTAGATGCCATTGCAAACGGTACAACCGAAGGCCTAAAGCTAGCAGTTAATGTTGGTGCTATGCTTTTAGTATTTGTTGCTTTTATTGCTATGATTAATTGGATTTTGGGTTCTATAGGAGATGTAACCTCGTTAAATGACTGGGTTGCAAATAACACCTCTTACGATAGTTTATCACTTGAACTCATTTTAGGATATGTTTTTGCACCACTTATGTGGCTTATTGGAGTTGCTAAAGAAGATATGGCTTTAATGGGGCAACTACTTGGTATTAAATTGGCAGCAAGCGAATTTATTGGATATATTCAATTATCCGATTTAAAAAACGCAGCAAATTCAACGCATCTTAGTTATCAAAAATCAATAATCATGGCAACTTACATGCTTTGTGGTTTTGCTAATTTTGCGTCTATAGGTATTCAAATAGGAGGTATCGGCTCGTTAGCTCCTGGCCAGCGTAAAACCTTATCTAAATTTGGAATGAAAGCCTTAATTGGAGGTACAATTGCATCTTTAATTTCAGCTACTATTGCTGGAATGATTATTGGATAATATTAAACTACTACAGAATATTTGTAAAATATTCTATTTAAAAAATTAGTTAATAACTTTTAAATAAAACTAAAGGTGATTCGCAAAGATTCAACCCTATTTTTTTATTTTTAAACTCTTGAAACTGAAATAAAAAATGAAGCAATACCACGATTTAGTAAAGCACGTTATAGAAAACGGAAATGAAAAAGGAGATAGAACAGGAACAGGAACAAAAAGTGTTTTTGGTCATCAAATGCGTTTTGATTTAAGTGAAGGGTTTCCAATGGTTACCACTAAAAAACTTCACTTAAAATCTATTGTTTACGAATTGCTTTGGTTTTTAAAAGGAGATACAAATATTGACTATTTAACTGATAACGGTGTTAGAATTTGGAATGAATGGGCGGATGAAAACGGTGATCTAGGGCCCGTTTACGGGCACCAATGGCGTAACTGGAATAGTGATGAAATAGATCAAATTAAAGATGTTATTAACACGCTAAAAAACAATCCTAATAGTAGAAGAATGTTAGTTTCTGCTTGGAACCCATCAGTATTACCAGATACTTCCAAAAGTTTTAGCGAAAATGTAGCAAATGGTAAAGCAGCATTGCCCCCTTGCCATGCCTTTTTTCAGTTTTATGTAGCTGACGGAAAATTATCGTGTCAACTCTACCAACGAAGTGCCGACATATTCTTAGGTGTACCTTTCAATATTGCAAGTTATGCATTATTTACCATGATGATGGCTCAAGTTTGTGGTTATCAAGCTGGAGAATTTATTCACACATTTGGAGATGCTCATATTTATAGTAATCATTACGAACAATTAGAATTACAATTATCTCGTGATTTAAGAGCGTTACCAAAAATGATACTAAATCCAGAAATAAAAGATATTTTCGATTTTACTTTTGATGATTTCACTTTAGTAGATTATAATCCACATCCACATATAAAGGGTGTTGTTGCTGTATAAAAAAAGTGCTTTCAATTAAATTGAAAGCACTTTTAGTTTAGTTCATTTTGAATTTAACTAAACGTTTAATACACCATTTTCAGCTGCAGCGTAATCATTCCAAGCATAAGCATCTGCTTGATCATCATTTATATAATTACCATCAACTAAGTATCTAAACTCGTAAGAATTATCTTTTTCTAAGTTTAAAGCACCTTTAAAAGTACCATTCTTTAATTTTTTAAGCGATGTAGCTTTCGAATCCCATTCGTTAAAACTTCCTACAACAACAACTTCTTTTGCTTCTTCAGCAGGAACAGAAAAAGTAACTTTACATATAGGTTTGCTCTTTAAATATTGTTTTGTAATAGCCATAATTTTATTTTTTTGTTTAATTAACATTCTATTTTACAGCGCAAATTTATAAAACAATTATTCGTTTTTTAATATTTAAAATGCTTTACATCAAAGAATTATCAATTTAATAATATGCCTTTACGTTAATTTAAAGTATTCGCTTTTTTTAACTAATAATTTACTGAAATGATAAAGGAATATAGAAGCCTATTTATTTAATTTTATCGATTTTAAACCGAAAACGTTTTCGTTTTTAAGGCTTAATTATCTTTTAATGGTATTGCTAAAAGTTTTAACTTTACAATCATTATATTTTTGATATGTTCGGAAAGAAAAAACAAAAGCCACAAATAGACAAAGCTCAATTAGAGCTTATTCAAAACGCTCAAAAACGCATCAAACAAAAAAAGCGCTTATACATTCATTTTGTAATTTTTTTAATTGGAGCTATTTTTTTAATAGCTGCTAATACCGTTTTGGGTATTGGAAAAGATGTACAGTTTTTTGAGATCGACTGGTTTGTTTATGCCATTCTTTTATGGCTTTTCTTTTTTGTCTATCATGCTTTCAATGTATTTATCACTCATAAATTTATGGGAAAGGCTTGGGAACAAAACCAACTGGATAAACTAGTTGCAAAACAACAAGAACGTATTGATAAATTAAAAGAAGGATTTGTAAAAGAAGAAACATTAATTGCGCAAAGCGAAGTTTATAACGAAACAACTTCAAAAGCTGAAAACACAAATTCTAATAACCCTAAATCAGAACTTACCATTATTGTAGCAGCTGGGGAAAATGATGCTATTGGCAAAGACAACAAACTTATTTGGCATCTAAGCGACGATTTAAAACGTTTTAAAAGCTTAACTAATGGACATCATATAATAATGGGACGTAAAACTTTTGAGAGTTTTCCAAAGCCACTACCTAATAGAACTCATGTAGTTATTTCAAGGCAACAAGATTACAAAGTTCCTAATGGTGTTATTCTTGTAAATTCATTAGAAGACGCCATAGATGCTTCAAAAAACGATTTGCAACCATTTATAATTGGAGGTGGTGAAATTTACAAACAAGCCATGTTAATAGCCGATAAGATTGAGTTAACCCGGGTACACGAAAGTTTTGAAGCTGATACGTTTTTTCCAGAAATTGATACATCTGTTTGGAAAGAAACTGCTAATACCTTTCATAAAAAAGATGAAAACCATAAATATGAGTTCTCGTTTTTAACGTATGAAAGAGTATAGTTGAGTTTGACTTTGTAAAAATTTTCAGCTAACTTCGTTTAACACGGATTTATATACTTGAAAAACATTAGTTACAAGCTAAAAATGACAACTGAAGAAATTAAATACTCACTGACTTCTAAATATTTAAAATTGAACTTTTTAGACAAGCTTAATCATTATGGAAAAACTTCAATATTCCTGATTGTTCCAATAGTTTTCATTTTTCTGAAAACGAGGTCTCTTTTCACTGATGAAAAGGTAAATTCAGGCAACAAAATTTTGATTTTAGTTGGTGTTTTTACTATCCTCGGAATCTTGTTTTTGATTATTCAGAGACGACAGCTGAAATTTAAATCAATCCGAACACGTTTACCCGAAAAGGAATTAATAGATATAATAAAAGATGTATGTGACGAGAAAGAATGGACAATATATGATTTTGGAAAAAATTATTTAAAAATCAAAACATTCTCTGATTTACTTACAGGTAGTTTTGGAGAGGATATTACTATAATATTGGATAAAAATAGAGTATTGATAAACAGTAAATGCAAATTAAGTAAACGGAATTATTTGTTTTCAAATCCAAATGGTCAAAACATAAGTACATTTTTTGAAAAAATAAAAACCAGTAGCTAAAAAGCTGTTAAACAAGTCTTAGGAAATTCTTTCCCATCTCCTCTTCTATTTTCCGTAATTTCGCAACATGGTAAAAGAAATTCAACTTCGTATACCTCTTAAAGACGAAGAACGTAGCAACATACTTGTTATAAAATCTGCTCATGCTTTAAATGTTGATAAAGAAGATATTACTGGAGTTAAAGTACTACGTAAATCTATTGATGCACGTAAACCAAAAATAATTTTCAACTATAAAGTTGCAGTCTATATTAAAGAAGCTTTACCAAAAAATTCAGAATATCAATTCAACTATAAAGATGTTTCAAAGGCAAAACCTATTCATATTATTGGGTTTGGTCCTGCAGGTATGTATGCTGCTTTACGATGTATAGAACTTGGTTTTAAACCCATTGTTTTAGAGCGCGGAAAAAATGTACAAGACCGTCGCAGAGATTTAAAAGCCATAAATCAAGATCATTTTGTAAACGAAGATTCTAACTACTGCTTTGGCGAAGGTGGTGCTGGAACCTATAGTGATGGAAAATTATATACACGAAGTTTAAAACGTGGTGATGTACGGCGTATTTTTGAAAATTTAGTGTTTCATGGTGCAACCAATCAGATTCTAGTGGATGCACATCCGCATATTGGAACCAACAAATTACCCAAAGTCGTTCAGAATATTCGAGAAACCATTTTAAATTATGGTGGAGAAATTTATTTCGAAACACGTGTAGTCGATTTTACTATAAAAAACAACAAAATACAAGCCATTCAATTGTTAAATGGTGATGAAATGGCAGTAAATAGAGTCATTTTAGCAACAGGTCATTCGGCTCGCGATATTTATTATTTACTACATAAAAAACAAATCGCATTACGAGCAAAATCGTTTGCTATGGGGGTTCGTGTAGAGCATCCGCAACGCATTATAGATTCCATTCAATACCATTGTTCTGGTAAACGACACGAATTGCTTCCCGCAGCTTCTTATGGGTTGGTACAGCAAGTTAACGAACGTGGTGTGTATTCATTTTGTATGTGTCCTGGTGGTTTTATAGTACCTGCGGCTACTGCTAATGGCGAAGTGGTTGTTAATGGCATGTCGCCATCAAAACGAAATAATTTATATGCAAATTCTGGTATTGTAGTCGAAATTAATGCCGAACAAGATTTACGAAAGTACGAGCAGTTTGGAGTTTTAAAAGGATTAGAGTATCAAAAGAATTTTGAAAAATTAGCGTTTACGGCTGGCGGACGAAGTCAGGTTGCTCCTGCACAACGTCTAACAGATTTTGTTGAAGGAAACTTGTCAAATAATTTAAATACTACATCATATCAGCCAGGATTAAAATCGGCTCCACTACATTCTTTATTACCAAAATTAATAGGTAGTAGATTAAGAAAAGGCTTTGAAGCTTTTGGAAAAAAAATGAAAGGTTACTATACCGAAGAAGCCAATATTGTTGGTGTAGAATCTAGAACCTCATCGCCTGTAAATATTCCACGTAAGGATAACTTAGAACATATAGAAATAGAAGGTCTTTTTCCATGCGGAGAAGGTGGCGGTTATGCTGGTGGTATAGTTTCTGCTGCTATGGATGGCGAACGTTGTGCTGAAGCCGCCTCTCAAAATTTGTAATTTTCATTATCTTAACTCTCTTTATTAATAATAAAACCAATTATGACAGAAAAAGAAAAAATGATTGCTGGAAAATTGTACAAACCTTCGAATGAAGAACTTTCAAAAGACAGATATAACGCTAGGTTATTATTGAATACTATAAATACACTAAGTCCAAAAGAAGAAAAAAAACGAAATATAGCAATTCAACAACTTATTGAAAATATCGATAACAGCCTATATATAGAACCTCCCTTTTTCTGTGAATATGGCTATAATATTATAGGTGGTAAAAATATATATATGAATTTTAATTGCTGCATCTTAGATATATCCACAGTAACTTTTGGAGATAATGTATGGGTTGGTGGCAATAGCACGATTTGTCCTGGTGTAACTTTAGGCAATAATGTAGTTGTTGGTGCTGGTTCGGTTGTAACTAAAAGTTTCCCAGATAATGTAGTTATCGCAGGTAATCCAGCAAAAATTATTAAAACCATAGATAATAGTTAATAATTCCTATTTTTGCATCATTAAATTTTAAAACAACATGAACGCATATATATTTCCAGGTCAAGGCGCACAATTCTCAGGAATGGGTTTAGACTTATATGAAAACTCTCCTTTAGCTCAAGAATTATTTGAACAAGCCAATGATATTCTTGGTTTCCACATAACAGACATTATGTTTGAAGGATCTGCTGAAGCTCTTAAAGAAACCAAAGTTACTCAACCAGCTATATTTTTGCACTCTGTAATTTTAGCTAAAACTTTAGGCGATAGCTTTAACCCAAATATGGTTGCAGGACATTCTTTAGGTGAATTTTCTGCATTAGTTGCAAATGGTAGTTTAAACTTTGAAGATGGTTTGAAATTAGTATCTCAACGTGCTTTAGCTATGCAAAAAGCTTGCGAAATTCAACCTAGTACTATGGCCGCTGTTTTAGGTTTAGATGATGATGTAGTTGAAAAAATATGTGCGGTAACTGAAGGTGTTGTAGTAGCAGCAAATTATAACTGCCCGGGGCAATTAGTTATTTCTGGAGAGGTTGAAGCTATTAACAGAGCTTGTGACGCTTTAAAAGAAGAAGGTGCACGACGTGCTTTAGTTTTACCAGTAGGAGGTGCATTTCATTCACCATTAATGGAACCAGCTCGCGAAGAATTAGCAGCTGCAATTGAAAACACAACATTTAGCAAGCCTAACTGCCCTATTTATCAAAATGTAACTGCAAGTGCTGTGGTTAATGAAGATGAAATAAAAGCAAACTTAATTTCGCAACTTACAGCTCCAGTAAAATGGACGCAATCGGTTCAGAAAATGATTGCCGATGGCGCAACTTTATTTACTGAAGTTGGCCCAGGTAAAGTTTTACAAGGTTTAGTAAAAAAGATAAACAGAGAATCTCAAACAGCCTCTGCAACTTTTGAAAGTAATTTATAGATGAAGTTTACAAAGCGTACCATCTATATTCTATTAGTAATTATTATTACAATAGCTATAGACCAAATATCTAAAATTTGGACTCGAGCAAATGTTATTAAAGGGAGTACTAGCGAAATTATAGGAGATTTTTTTACACTTCATAATGTAGAAAACAAAGGTGCCTTTTTAGGTATGGGTAGCGAATTGAATGATACACTTAGAATCATTTTATTACTTGTTTTACCTGTTGTGGTTTTGGCATTTGTGCTTCGCCATATTTTAAAAGATAAAACACTAGATAACCTTTCTCTTTTTGCATTCTCAAGTATTATTGGAGGTGGAATTGCTAATGTTTTTGATCGTATCGCTTATGGTTCTGTTACCGATTTTTGGCATATTGATTTAGGTGGTGTATTTAGAACTGGTATTTTTAATATTGCAGATCTTTTTGTTACCACTGGAATGATTGTTTTAGTAATTGCTAGCTTTAGAAAGAAAAAAACAGAAAAAGAAGCCTAATCTAATTTTTTGTAAACGACTCCTTCTTTCATTACAAAAATGATATTTTCCATGGCCTTAATATTTTGAGTAGGGTCTCCGTCAGTTGCAACAATATCAGCTACAAACCCTTCTTTAAGTTGTCCTAAATCATTTTCCATTTCTAAAATTTTAGCGTTCGTTATCGTTGCACTTTGAATAGTTTCTATAGCCGGCATTCCTGCTTCTACCATAAATCCAAATTCTTTACCATTATCTCCATGCTTAAAAACTCCTGCATCAGTTCCAAACGCAATTCCAACTCCTTTTTTATATGCTTTAGAAAAAGTTGTTTGAATTTGCGGACCTATGGCTAATGCTTTAGGCACAACAATATCTGGATAGAACCCTTTTATTTTAGCTTTGCTTTCAACTTCCTTTCCTGCCGTAATAGTAGGCACATAATAGGCATTGTGCTTTTTCATTAACTCCATAGTTTCTTCACTCATTAGTGTTCCGTGTTCAATAGTTTTAACGCCCCCTATAATGGCACGTTGCATACCTTCGTCGCCATGGGCATGTGCTGCTACATGCATTCCATAATCTTTAGCCGTTTCACAAATGGCTTTAACCTCTTCTATAGTAAATTGCGGATTTGTTCCACTTTTAGCAACGCTTAACACGCCTCCAGTAGCTGTAATTTTAATACAATCAGCTCCATTCTTATAGCGTTGTCTTACTGCTTTTTTTGCATCTTCAACACTGTTAATAACACCTTCCTTGGGTCCAGGGTCCCCTTTTAAGCTATTACGCATGCCATTTGTAGGATCGGCATGACCTCCTGTAGTTGCTAAAGACTTACCTGCTGTAAAAATTCTAGGCCCCTTAACATCTCCACGATTTATTGCTTTTCTTAAGGCAATATTAACTCCAGAACCACCTAAATCTCTAACAGTAGTAAATCCGGCTTGCAAAGTCGCCTTTGCGTATAGCGTAGACTTAAAAGCAACATCAGCTTCATTCAGTGTATACTTTTCTATATATCGCTTTGGGCTAGATTCATGCTCAATATGTACGTGCATGTCTATTAACCCAGGCATCACCGTTTTATTTTTTAAATCGATTATTTTATCATTTTCATTTTGAGGTAAACTAAATCCATTTTCAATAGAAATGATTTTACTTCCAGATACTACAATTGTTTTATTTTCTAGAACTACCCCTTTTTTAGTATCAATTAATTTTCCACAATGTAAGTATGTGTTTTGCGAAAAGCCTGACCAAAAAATGATAACGAATAATATAAAAAGTAACTTTTTCATGCTTGTTATTTAGTTTGAAATAAATATACAATTAAATATATTTAACATCATAATAAATATTGTTAGCAAGTAGTGCATAAAAAAGACTGCCTTTCACAGCAGTCCTTTTCATAAAAGCTAGTTAATTAATTCTTAGGATGTTGAGTTAGTCACTGCAAGTTATAAAGGAAGGCCGTGATTTTTTTAGAAGACTAATTCAAATAAATCACCTTACAAAAACAACACAAAGTTTAGTGATGTCCTATTTTTTGAAGTAAAGTTATACGACCTTACCTTTAACAACTGCAGTCTAAAAAAATGAAATTAAAGCAACTTATAGGGTAATGCCTATAATAGTTTACCTTCTTTCGTTATTTAAAGAAGATACGAGTTGTGAAGGTGTAATTGAAGTTTCTTTTTTAAATGCTTTATTGAAAGTAACCTTATTATTAAAGCCTACTTCATAAGCAATATCAATAATTTGAAGTGAGCGAGAAGTATCATTTTGTAACAATTTAATAGCTTCATCAATTCTAAACTTATTAATCAATTCAAAAAAACTCATATTAAAATGCTCGTTAATAATTTGTGAAGTATTATGTCTTGAGGTATTTAATTTATCAGAAAGTGCGTCAAGGTTCAAGGTATTATCTTTATAAATTTTTTTCTTTTCAAATAAATAAATTAATTGCTCTTTTAGCTCTTCTGATAATGATTTCGTTAACCCCGATTTTTGATATTTAGAGAAAAATGTTTTATCTGATAATACAACTTCTTTACTAAATACCTGTGGCTGAACTTGTGCCATATATGCCATATATAATACCATTAATGACATAGCAACAATTTGAGATTGATATAAATAACTATTAGGATTAAAAAATATTCCACTTATTGCTATTCCATATACCAAATATGATACGACATAAAAAACATACATTCTATAAACGCCTTTTTTCCAAAAAGCGATAGCATTTTTATTTTTGAATTGGTTAGTTTTTTCCTTTTTTAAATAAAGTTTACTTATTAAAAAACCATAAATAGTTATCGATAGTAATTTTGGAATAAATATTATATATAAAAAATCATTTTGCGAATATATTGTACTCGTTCCTAGTTGTATTTTAACTTTCTCTTCAAAAGGTAAATTGTAAACAGGTAATAAGAAAAATAATAAGACTACAGTTGGCAAAAAATGTAATAAATCAGTTCGTTTAAACTGATACTGTTGAATTATTCTTTTGAAATAGAAAAACAATAACGGCCCATACAGTAATGCAACAGATGAAGACATTAAATATGTATGTGCGTATTTAAACTGGTAATTGGTACTATAAAACACGTAGTCTAAAATAAAAAATGCTTGCACAGCTATAAAACCGCTAATTAATCGTTTTCCTTTTTTATCTGTGTTTTTTGTGAAGTTTAAAACTATAGCGATGTAAAACCCTATTAAAGCGATATAAAAATAAAAAAAATCAAGTGCACTAAATTTAGGAAGATACTTATCAGATAATCTATTAAAGCTCTTTGTAGAACTAAGTTTGACGAAAGCCTCTTTATTCAAAATTGAAAAATCTGCTGTATAGTCAATATATTTTTCAAGATACAACGACGCCTTATTAGGTCGATCTAAATCGACATGCTGAATGGCCAAATTTTTAAAAAGAACAATTGAATCGCTTAAGTCTTTATTATTTATTAATTTTAAGTGGGAACTATTTTGGCTATAAAGTTCAGCAAATTCTTGAATTGAACTTATTGTAACGTTGGGACGCTCTAATGCAAAACTATTAAGAAAAAATAGACTCGAAATAGCTGATAAGAAGTAAAACTTTATTTTAAACTTCATTAGAGTTGAATTAGTCCAACTATAAAAGTACTTATTTATAATTAAACTAAAACTCAAAAACTCTTAAAAATATGTTAACGCAGTTTTAATTTGCAAAAGTAGAAACCAATATTAAAGTACAAGTTTAATAACATAAAAAAGACTGCCTTTCACAGCAGTCCTTTTCAATTTAAGAGTTAGTTAGTCGATTCTAATTCTTAATAATGCTAATTAAAGGTTGGAATAAAACTGTCATCTGTTCTTTCAGCTGCAGCAGTTAAATCATAATGTGGCATGGTTCCAGACGGATCTGCATTTGTGCCCCCCAACGTATAAAGAGCTTCACTCAACACTTCTAATTCTGATGATGGCACAGGAAAATGTCTAAATGTACCTACTTGTAAATCATTGGTTCTTCTTCTATCAAAGTAACCGCTTCCTACAGCCGTGTTAAATAATTCTATGTAACGTTCATAAAAAATAGCATCTAATATTTCATCTTTTGATGCTGTACCAGCCAAAGGAGCTAATCCACCTCTAGTTACTCTTGAGCTTAAATTAACATCTGCAATCGCACCTGATAAATCATCTAACCTAGCTTTTGCTTCTGCTAATAGCAATCTATTATCTTCAAACATGAATGTTTTTATTTGCTTAGCATCTGCTCCATCTGAAAAAGTTGGATCGTTTTGAAAACGTGTATGGATATAATGAGAAAAATGGAATCTTCCTCTTTCTGATCTGAATAATATGTCTGGTCTAAACTCAAAATCTCTACCTGCCCCTACTCTAGCATCTGCGCTAGTCATTTCTGGGTTAGTTAAAGTTGAACCTGATGTAGCTGGGAAAAATTCTGGTTGGCTTGGATCTAAAAGCTTAACAAGCCTCATATCTAAACGTGCTCCAAAAGGTCCAAAACCGTTTGGAGAATCCATTAGTACGTTTGAGTTATTCCACCAGCTAATACCATCATCTCCCATTGGCCCGAAATCTTCGGTGATACCATTCTCTGTTAAAGTTTTTATTTGATTCCAATCAATAGCATTTGTCTCTGTCATATTTCTTGCAGATTGCGCTATAAATCTTGCTTTAAAAGAATTACACAGCTTAATTAGGTTGGCATCAGATATTGCAACTCCATTTATAACTGTGTTAGGAATTTCAAATGTATTCGAGTTTGCCAATGCTATAGCTCTATCTAAATCTGCAATTGCTAAGCCTATTAGTTGTTGGTACGATACAAATTCTAATTTCTGGCTTAAATCGGTATTTTCATCAACCTCAAATCCTTTTTCAAATAATAGTCCTAAATACCCATATGATAATCCTCTTAATAAATATGAAGCTGCTGATACCATAGGCGTATTATCTACACCCGCAGCAATCCAAGTAATTCCGTTGTTGTTTATTGCTCCCAGCACGTCATTTGCAGATGAAATAGCACCATAGTTTCCTTGCCAAGGTTGCTCTAACACACTTACATCTGCCCAGGAAGAAGCATTAATTATTGGATTTCTTGGTTCGCTTGATAGTACTCTCATACCAAAATTACCCCATGAACATGTTGCAATATCACCAGCTACAGCTAAAGGTGGATAGAGGTCTCTACCATTTGCTTGCCACCATGTAACAAATCCTCCGCTAGTAACACCTATTAAATCTGAACCTGTTGCTAATACTTGATTTCTGTCTGGATTATTAGAATTTACTACATTATCAATTTCATTGCCACACGAGAAAAAGAGCAACACAAAACTGACCAATGCTATATGTATTTTATTAAAATTATAATTTTTCATTTTTCTTTTTTTTAAAATGTTAATTGAACAGAGAAACTGTATGTTTTAGTAGATGGGTAAGGGAAATTATCTACCTTAAATACATTTGGATCCCCGCCAGGGGTATTTACATCACTACCAATACCGTCTGTATCTCTAGAAGTTAAGTTTGCTCTATTAGATTCTGGTTGATTTGTTATATCTGGGTCAAATCCAGAATAATCAGTAATAGTTATTAAGTTTCGCCCTATAAAACCTAACTTCACTGTATCGATAAAGTTTCCGATGTTTCCTAATGCCTTAGAGTTAAGAGTATAATACAGAGATAATTCTCGTAATTTCACAAAAGTACCATCTTCAACGAAAGCAGAACTTGCTAAGTTTGTGTTGTATAACCCTTGAAAGAAATTATATGGCAATCCACTAGTAATATCAGTATGTCTACCATCTCTATATAACCACTGCTTTGTTTTATTGTAAATATCTCCTCCTTGTTTCCAGTCTACAAGTGCATATAATGCTAGGTTTTTATATTTAAGTGTGGTATTGAATGCCATTCTAAAATCTGGGGTAATATCTCCCATAGTAAAGAATTCGTTACCAGAGCTATCAACTTTTTTTACAGGTGTGCTTCTAGTCGCTGCATCAACAACATATCCAAATTCATTAACAACAAAATTACTTGCATTTGACCCCGCTGGTAAGTCGGCTAAATCTCTAATGTATATGTTACCAAACATAGCACCAAAATTCTGTCCTTGTTCTATTCTAAACAAAGTTGTTTCTTGTGTACCAGGACCTGTTAAATATGCAGGTACATCTAAACGGCTAATTTTTTGTTCAGATTTGTCCCAAACAACCCCTAGATTCCATGAGAAATTATTGTTTTGAATAATATCATAATTTAATGATGCTTCATATGTGGTAGCATCAATTTCTCCTGCGTTTCTCCATTGTGCTCCAAATCCTGTTGAAGCAGATAAAGGAACTCTAAGTATTTGATCTTCAGTTTTTGCCTTCACATAGTTAAACTCAAAAGAAAATTTATCTAAAAAATCAATATTAATACCTAATTCTAACTCGCCCGTTTTTGCAGGTTTTAATTGGTTATTACCTAAAGTAGCCTTTGTTGGCGAGCCATTTTGAAGATTAAATGTTTCAAAACGCATTTCGTAAGTTGGTCTAATACCTGCAGTACCGTAAGAACCTCTTAGCTTAAATTCTTGAACTCCAGGGATTTCAAAATCTTCTGTTAAACGATATGCAACACTTGTTCTAAAATAATTAGCCCACCTTGTATCTGGTCCGAAAAGCGAAGATCCTTCTCTTCTAATTACACCACTAAATATATATTTCTTTTTATAATCAAAATCGGCTACTGCAAAGTAACTATCTGTTAATATTTCTTGAGTTGCAGACGATACTGTTGGTCCTCCTGCAATATTATCCAACGATCTTATACCAGATACTGCTAAGTTATAGCCTTCGGCATTATTAAACTCGTTAGCATATCTTTCATGTAAATAACTTAATCTTAAGTTTAAATTAAATTCGTCTTCAGCTCCAAATGATTTAGTTATCAAACTATTTAATCTAATATTTTGTGCTCTACCATTAAAATTAGAACGCTGAAGAAATCCAATGTTTTGTGCTTGACCATCTGGACTTGCAGATAAATACCCCTTAGGTATATAGTCTTCAAAAGTGTTATTTTCAAAATCGATAGAATAAGCTCCATTTAACTTTAACCATGGCAGTACTTTATAGTCTAAAGACACATTACCTAAAAAACGATTTCTCTTTTCTATTTTGTCTTGATTTGCTAATTGATAAAGTGGATTATAAAGATTTGGATCGAATGTATTGGCATCAAAATTATAAGGAGAACCATCTTCCTCATTAGCAGCATGCCAATCGTAAATTGGTTCAGTAATTAAAGCCTCAAACAATGGATTAGTACCAGCAATACCTCCTCCTAAACTGCCGTCTCTATTAGAATTACTATAGAAAAATGAAGTTTTTAAACTAATCTTATCAGAAATGTTGTTATCTAAATTTAATCTAAAGTTATCTCTTCTATAATCTTCAACTAAAGCAATAATACCCTCGTCCTGAAGCCTTTGATAAGAAAAAAGATATCTTGCTTTTTCTCCACCACCGGTAACAGATGCATAATGAGTGTTAAATATCCCTCTGTTAAATATTTCATCTTGATAATCAAAAACTATATTTGATGGGTATAAATTATCACTTAACCCATCTGCATCTACCTCTCGAGATCCGCTTGTTAAGTCAAAAGCTGATCCATCTGCAGTCATTTTAAATCGATGCGTTGTCGCTAAATCATATCTGTCTGAAACATCTTTCCAGCCAATTTCGCTTCTATAAGTTACACTAACTTTATCATTTCCTTTTCCTCTTTTTGTAAATATTTGAATTACACCATTTGAGGCACGAGAACCATATAAAGATGCTCCAGCAGCTCCTTTTGCTACTTCAATTCGTTCAACATCTTCTGTATTTATATCTGATAATCCACCTTCTAAAATAACACCATCAACAATAATAAGTGGTTGTTGTCCTGTTGCTAATGAGTTTGCAGTTCTTAATTGAATAGACACGTCGCTTCCTGGTTGTCCGCCAGTTGGCGAAACAGAAATACCAGATATTTTCCCTTGAAGCGCACCAGCAATATTAGTAGCAGGAACATTTTCTAGCAGTTCATTTTTGACTTGCCCGATAGAAAAACTTAGCTCCTTAGTTGATTTTCCTGAGGCTGAACCAATAACTACAACTTCATCCAAAGCGTTATCTGCGTCTAAGGATACATTAATTGTGTTTGAAGCTCCTACAGTAATTAATTTAGTTGCATAACCTACAAAACTATAAACAAGTACATCTCCTGCATTTGCAGTAATGGAATAATTACCATCAAAATCTGATGATGTTCCGTTTGTAGTTCCTTGTACTATAATTGTAGCTCCGGGAAGTGGTAAACTATTCTCGTCAGAAACTATTCCTGACACTGTTTTTTCTTGTGCGAGAGTTAACTGCACAACAAACGCTAGAATTAGCGTTAGCATTCTACTAAACTTTGTTTTCATATTTGTTAATTTGAGTTAGTCTTTGCAGATTGTAAAAAAGGAAGACAGCTATGATATTTTTTTAAGGACTAATTCAAAAAAAATCACTCCACAAATCCAAAGTTTAGTGAAACTTTAGTGATAGTAGTAAAGCTTATAACTGCCTTACCTTTTACAATTGCAGTAGTAAAAGAAGGAGTTTAATTGGCTTTTTGGAGTAAGTATGATTTGAAGGGTCTCCAAAATGATTTGATCAACTTATT
Organism: Gaetbulibacter sp. 4G1; assembly: GCF_002741945.1. Classification (GTDB taxonomy): domain Bacteria; phylum Bacteroidota; class Bacteroidia; order Flavobacteriales; family Flavobacteriaceae; genus Wocania_A; species Wocania_A spongiicola. The sequence continues at coordinate 192,096 of NZ_MDVN01000003.1, read as the reverse complement.
TTATAACTTAAACAGATAAATGAATGATTCGTTTTGATTTCATATATATTTCATAACTTAATAACATCAATAAAAATGCACGTTTTAATGCTAAAACAGTAAATTATAAATTCTTAAAAAACGCAAATTCGTTGTGAAGTCAGTTTGCAATAAATTGATTTAAACTGTATTTTTTTTGAATTGTAGTTATTTTAAATTGATTTGAATGCCTCGATTATTGCAGTAAAAGTGGATTAACTAAATTTAAAAAGTCGTTTTTTTATGCTAGTTTCGAATACTCAATTAATAAATTCATAAATGATTGCTCCAATTAAAGCCATAATAATAGATGATGAGTTCTTAGCTAGGAAAAGGGTCTCCAATTTGTTAAATGATATAAAAGAGATTGAACTAATTGAAGAATGCAGTTCTGGAAAAGAAGCTATAAAAGCTATAAATGAAAAAAAACCCGATCTTATTTTTTTAGATATTCAAATAACCGATATGACTGGTTTTGATATACTTAAAGAATTAGATGAATCGATTATGCCATTAGTAATATTTATAACCGCTTTTGATGAATTTGCATTAAAGGCTTTTGATTTTTTTGCATTTGATTATTTATTAAAACCTTTTAAAGACGAACGTTTTTTTCAATCTACAAACAAAGTGATTGAATTGTTTACTTCAAACAAATCCAATGGTCTTAACAAAAAAATAAACAACTTATTAAAATATATAGAAAATCCCAATGAAGGGTTCTCAGAAATTAAACATTCCAAATTAGCTATTAAAGCTAATGGAAAAGTTTCATTTATTGAGAAAAACGATATTAAGTATATTCAAGCTTCTGGCTACTATGCTGAAATTTTTACCGAGCAAAAAAAATATCTTTTAAGAGAATCGTTAAATTCTCTTTTAGAACAACTTAAATCTTTTAATTTTATTAGAATTCACAGGTCAACTATTATTAATTCATCATTAATAAAAGAAGTTTTATACTCAAACTATGGCGAAATTGATGTGAAAATGCAGGATGAAAAATTATTTAGAATAAGTAAAACTCATAAAAAGGAGTTTCAGAAAAAAATGGGAATTTAATACCTTAATTTTATGTTTAAAAACCTAAAAAAGTATTTCGATTTTAAACTTATAGGTATTCTATCTTTGGTTTACATGGTCTTTGTTATTATTTATTCTTTTAAAAATGTTTTTTTAAGAATAAATATGAAGAGAAAAACAGATTGGGGAGGATTTGTTTTTGCCAATGTATTAGATTGGTTTTTGATAACCGTTTTTATGATTTTTATTGCATTTACCACAAAATATTTAATGCGCAAAAAAATTAAGATAATTTACATTGTTTCTATACATTTATTTTTTTCGTTGTTTATTGGCGCTTTTACTATTGGCCTTTCATGGGTTGTAGAAAATATTGGAACGCTTGCTGAATTTTCATTTTCCGAACTATGCATTTCTTTTATAAGGTTGATTGATTTACACTTTTTAATTTATCTATCCTTAGTAACCATTATTTACATGTATTACTATTTTCAAAAAAGTCAAGAAAGTCAAATACAAACCATTAAACTGCAAGATCAGCTATCAAAATCTCACTTAAAATTTTTACAGTCTCAAATGCATCCGCATTTTCTTTTTAACACATTAAATGGTATTCATTCCTTAATGGGAATAGATATTGATAAATCTAAAAGCATGGTTGTAGACTTAAGTGATTTACTAAGAAATGTTTTAGAGAAAAAAGATGAAAACTTAATTGAATTACAAGAAGAATTAGTAATATTAAAAAAATACATTCATATTAAAAAAACAAGGTTTTCTGATCAACTAAATATTCATCTAAATATTGAGGCTGGGTTAGAAAATATTTTAGTCCCTAATATGCTTATTCAACCCATTGTAGAAAATTCAACTAAGCATGGTTATAGTACAGAATTTATTTCGTTAGAAATTATAATAGATATATATAAAAAGAATGATAAACTTATTGTTAAAATTCAAAACAATGGTAAAGCTATAAAAGAAAAACTCCCTGCTTTACTAAAAAAAGGCACCGGTCTTAATAATATTAAAGAAAGGCTTGATACTTTATATGGTAATAATTATAAACTTAATATTTATAATGAATTGAATAAAGTGATTACTAAGATTAGTATTCCTATTAAATTGTCAGTATCTGAAATTGAAAAAGATTATTAACTGTTTCTAACAATTTGTTCCCATTTCCAAGCGGAACGCATTGCATCATCAAGTGTCAATTGGGTTTTCCAACCTAATTCATTATTTGCCTTAGTTGTATCTGCATATGCCGAAATAATATCGCCTTCTCTTCTACCTACTATTTTATAATTAAGCTTTTTGCCTGAAACTTTCTCAAAAGATTTAACTACTTCTAATACAGAACTTCCTGTTCCTGTTCCTAGATTAAAGGTTTCATAATTAGCTTTATTCTTGTTTTGCAATAAACGATTAAGAGCTACAACATGTGCTTTAGCTAAATCTACAACATGAATATAATCTCTAATACAGGTGCCATCTGGTGTTGGGTAATCGTCACCAAAAACAGATAATTGTTCACGAATACCAATAGCAGTTTGTGTAATAAATGGCACTAAATTTTGTGGCACCCCTATTGGCAATTCTCCTATTTTAGCTGTTTCATGAGAGCCTACTGGGTTAAAATAACGTAAAGCAATAGCCTTTAAATTTGGTGTTACTTTACAAGTATCACTTATAATTTCTTCTCCAATTTGCTTGGTGTTCCCGTAAGGAGACTCAGCTTGTTTCACAGGAGCATTTTCTGTTATTGGTAACTCATCTGCCTGACCATAAACCGTACATGACGAGCTAAAAATAAACGCTGCTGATGGTAACTTTTTTAATTCTTTAAGAATATATACTAATGTACTAATGTTATTTTCATAATAAAGTAATGGTTCTTGCACACTTTCACCAACTGCTTTACTAGCTGCAAAATGAATAACACCTTTTATATCATTATGTTTAGCAAAAAAAGCTTCAACATCTTCTCTATCCTTTAAATCTAATTTTTCAAAAATGGGTGTTTTTCCTGAAATTGAAGTGATTCCGTCTAAAACATCTATTGAAGAATTAGATAAATTATCAATAATTACAACTTCGTAGCCTTCTTTTTGCAATTCAACAACAGTATGTGATCCTATAAAACCTAGACCACCTGTAACTAATATTTTATTCATTTATAAAATTTATAAGAGTTGATGTAATATATTCAATTTGTTCGTCGTCTAATTCAGTATGCATTGGCAATGAGATAACGTCATTTACCAATTGGTTTGTAATCGAAAAATCTGCCTCGTTATAACGAGAATCTGCGTATGCTTTTTGTAAATGAAGTGGAATTGGATAATATACTCCACATGGGATATTATGTGCATTTAAATGCTTTACCAAAGCATCTCTATCAATATCCTTTACCTTTAATGTATATTGATGAAATACATGATTATCATCACTTCCGTTTCTATAAGGTGTTTCAATACTACTTATATTTTTAAATGCTTCATCGTACTTATTAGCTGCATCTCTTCTTCTATCACAATAATCATCTAAATGTGGCAATTTAGCGTCTAAAACAGCGGCTTGTATACTATCAAGTCTTGAATTTACTCCTACTACATCATGATGGTAACGCTCGTACATTCCGTGGTTAACAATACCTCTTATAGTATGTGCTAAATCATCATCATTTGTAAAAATGGCTCCACCATCTCCATAACAACCTAAATTTTTTGAAGGAAAAAACGAAGTAGATGATACATGACCTATAGTTCCTGCTTTTGCTTTAGTACCATCTTTATAAGTATAGGTTGCTCCAATAGCTTGCGCATTATCTTCAATAACAAATAAATTATGTGATTTAGCAATTTCCATTATCGCCTCCATATTTGCACATTGACCAAATAAATGCACAGGCACAATAGCTTTTGTTTTTGGAGTAATTGCCTTTTTAATGGCTTCAATATTTATATTAAAATCATCTGGATTAACATCAACCAGTACTGGTGTTAAATTAAGCAATGCAATAACCTCAACAGTAGCGGCAAAAGTAAAATCTGCAGTAATAACTTCGTCACCAGGCTTTAATCCTAAGCCCATCATTGCAATTTGTAACGCATCGGTGCCATTTGCACATGGAATAACATGTTTTACATCTAAATACTGCTCTAAATTCCTCTGAAACTCATGAACTTTTGGTCCATTTATAAATGACGTGGTTTCAATAACTTCTTGAATCGAAGGGTTTACTGTATCTTTTATTTGATTGTATTGACCTTTTAGGTCTACCATTTGAATTTTCTTCATCTAAAAAAATTTACAACCTGTTTCTACTTAAGAAAACAAACAAGCTTTATTTTAATGAATACTCAATAATGAGTTTTAATGTAGCGAAATTACAAAATTCATATACGCTAACCAATGAATTTATTTTAAAGAAATGTATTTTAGCATTAAAGAAATAAAATTGAGTTTAATTTATAATTTATTAATTTATTTAACACATTTAGGTCTAAAATGTGTTGCACCATTCAACAAAAAAATCAAACTAGGTATTATTGGGCGTTCTAAGGCTTTTAATATTTTAAAAAGCAACCTTAACAAACAAGACAAAACTCTTTGGTTCCACTGCGCCTCTTTAGGTGAGTACGAACAAGGCCTCCCTGTTTTTCAAGCCTTAAGAAAACATTACAAAAAGCATAAAATTATACTCTCTTTTTTTTCTCCTTCGGGTTACCAAATTCGTAAAGATTCTCCTATTGCTGATGTTGTTATTTATTTGCCGTTAGACACAAAAAAGAATGCAAAAACCTTTTTTAATATTATCAAACCTGAGCTAACTATTTTTGTTAAATATGATATTTGGCCTAATTTTTTAAATGAACTAAAGCTAAGAGGCTTACGGGCCATTTTAATTTCGGCAGCATTTAGAGAAAATCAACCCTTTTTTAAGTTATATGGAAAAACATTGCGTAATGCCTTATTTTCGTTTGAGCATATTTTTACTCAAAATGAAACTAGTAAAACATTACTTAAATCTATAAATTATAATAATGTAACTGTTTCTGGAGACACTCGTTTTGATCGTGTTTCAAATCAACTAAACACAAATAATAATTTAAGCTTTATTGAAGAATTTAAAAACAACAAACTCTGTATAGTTGCTGGCAGTTCATGGCCAGAAGATGAAAACCTATTTATAAATTTTATTAATTCTGAAGCCTCAAAGAACATCAAATTTATTATTGCTCCACATAACATAAAGCCTGCACAAATTAAACTTCTGGAAGAAAAAATTAATACTAAAACTATATTATTTTCTAATAAAGAGAATCAAAAACTTTCTAGCGCTCAAGTTTTTATTGTTGACACTATAGGCATTTTATCTAAAGTTTACAGCTATGCTGACATAGCTTATGTAGGGGGCGCTATGGGTAACACAGGTCTACACAATACATTAGAGCCTGCAATTTTTGGTATTCCTATTATTATTGGAAATAATCATTCAAAATTTCCTGAAGCTAAATCTATGATTGACAATAATGGTATGTTTTCAGTTTCTAATCAAAAAGAGTTTAATACAATTTTAAATGAACTCATTAAAAATGAGAGCAAAAGAGTAAATTCTGGTAAGAAAAATTCAAATTACATCAAAAAAAACGAAGGAGCAGTCATCCAAATACTCGATTATTTACGTATATAAGATGATTTTGATAGCAAATGTTAAAAAATTAACATAATTATAGCAAATTTTAACATGAAGTTATTAAATTCGTAATCTAGATATTTAAAAAATTAACACTAAAACAAAAACCGATGAAAAAATTATTATTAAGTACTGCTTTATTATTAGTATTAGGCTTATCATTTACGTCTTGTAGAGATACAAAAAAATCTGAAGATGCTGTAGAAAATGCTGTTGAAGCAACGGAAGAAGCTGCTGAAGCTGCTGGTGATGCTGTTGAAGAAGCTGCTGAAGCTGCTGGCGATGCTGTTGAAGGAGCAGTTGATGCTGCTGGTGAAGCTGTAGACAAAGCTGTTGATGCTGCTGGTGAAGCTGCTGATAAAGCTGTTGATGCTGCTGCTGATGCTGTGGATGATGCTGCTGATGCTGCAAAAGACAAGTTAAAAGAAGCAACTGGTGGTAACTAAAAACCATTAAAATTTATAAAAAACCACCGATTAGGTGGTTTTTTTTATGCTTAAAAAGTGTTAACGATAAAAAAACAGTATTTATATTTCACTAAATATCAATAATTTAACTAGTTCACCCCTCTGTAATAGTCTAAAATTTTAACGCGCAATAAGTACTCATACTTAGCTTTATTCAAGTTAATTTTAGCGCCATCCATATTGTTTTTACTACTTATATATTCTACAATGTTTGATACACCATTATTAAACCTAACTTCGTTTATTCGGTATGATTCTTCAAATGCGATAACTTGTTCTAATAAAATATGATATCTATTAAATGCCGATTCCATATTATTATAAGCTTGTTCTATAGATTGTTTAAAAAGCAATTTTGTGTTTTCCAGTTCTAACTTAGACTCTTCAAATTCTATTTTTTGCAATTGCACTGAATTTTTTGCTCTGAAACCATTAAATAAAGGGACTCTTACTGAAACTCCAACAACAGAATTAAGATTATTATCAAATTGGTCTTCATAACTAATTTTGCTTCCAGAAAATTGCTTTTGATTTTGAAGTACCGGATAATTTTGATTAGCAACAGTTACATAATCACCTGTCTCTATAATACTGCTTCCTGTTTCAGTAAAAATCTCTGCGGCACTAGAATAATTTGTATTTAACTGACCAAAAAATGATATTTCAGGATAATAACTGGAACGTGCCACTTTAATACCACTATCGGCGGCATCAATTCGAAACTGTTTTGATTTAAATGTTGCTAGGTTTTGTAATGCATCATTATAAACATCGTTTGCAGAAAACTCATACTTATCAGAAGCTATTAAGCCTGAAATATTCTCAAAATCTTTATCAGAATCTGATTCCAAATTTAATAAGGTTATAAAATCTAAAACTGCAGCTTCCAAATTGTTTTGTGCATCAACAATATTTATCTTATCTGTTGCATATTGTCCTTGCATATCGGTATAATCAACAGGATTTCCAACACCTTCATCATAATGTGTCTTCAACCTTTTTAATTGAGCTTCTGTGGTTGTTAATCTAGATTTAGAAAGGTCTAACAAATCTCTACTATTTAATATTTGAATATATCCAATGGTAACTTGTAAAACTAAATTTTGCTTAGCTTCTTCCAATTCCATTTCTGAAGCTTTCATATTAAACTTACTCTGTTTAATACTATTTAAAACTCTAAATCCATTAAAAACAGTGGCATTTAAATTTACACCTAGCGTTGAAAATGTAAGTTCTTGATTGCTATAACTATTTGTAAAAGGATCTATACTTCTACCATCATTAACTCCAATATTATAATTTACATTAAGGCTAGGGAGCAATTCATTTATAGATTGTTTATAATTGATGGAAGATGATTTTGTTTGGAGCTTAGAACTTTTTAAGTCATTGTTATTTTCTAATGCCAATAAAATACAATCATTTAAAGTAAACTTAGATTGTTCAGTGTTTTGAGCAAACCCTATACTATAAAAGATATTTAGTAAAACTATTACTGCAACTATTTTTTTATTCTTCATTTTCATTTTAGTATTTAAAAACATATCACCGGTCTATATCTGATACTTTAACTGGCGGGTAATACCACCACCATTTAATATTTAATTCAGTATTATTATAATCCTCCTTCATTTCCGTATGAAACTTCCATCGATTACTCTTATAACAAAACAAGCTAACCCATTAAGCCCTTTTTCATTTAAAACATAAACATCTTCACTAAACGTATCTAGTTTATCTGGTACTGGCTTATCCTCTTTTGGATCATACATACACACTACAATGTTATTTATAATACATTGGCTTCCTCTATTTTTATTATTTATTACTTTTTTAAGCTCACTATACTTAATTATTTGTTCTATCCTTGAGGTTTTAAAAGGATTTATTACTTAATTTCATTACACTATCATTCCATCTAATAAATTAATTATTCTCGAACCATATGTTGCATTTTTTTCAGAATGAGTAACTTGGATTATAGTAACTCCGTCATTATTTAATTGCTTAAATAGGTTCATGATTTCTTCTCCTTGTTTTGAGTTGAGATTTCCTGTTGGTTCATCAGCAAGAATAAGTTTAGGGTTGGAAATAAGGGCTCTTGCAATACCAACAATTTGTTGTTGTCCGCCGCTTAATTGCGATGGAAACAAGTCTTTTTTCCCAACAATATTAAATCGATCTAACATATCTGCAACCAAAGATTTACGTTCTGACGATTTATAATTTTTATAAAGTAATGGTGTTTCTATATTTTCATAAACAGTTAACTCATCTATCAAATGATAAGATTGAAACACAAAACCTATATATTCTTTATATAAATTTGCTCTGTACTTCTCTTTTAAAGTATGCACAGGTTCATTTAAGAAATTATACTCTCCTTCGTTAAAGTCATCAAGCATACCTATAATATTTAACAAGGTTGTTTTGCCTGATCCAGAGGGTCCCATAATGGAAATAAAATCACCTTCATTTATAGTTAACTCGATATCATTTAATAAGAAAATTCTATTCCCTCCTGAGTTTACCCATTTAAATAAGTCTTTAATTTCTAGTAACATATTGTCTTTATTTTTTTAAACTTTTATTTTTATCTTAATTACTCATACCGCAGGCTATCAATAGGGTTATTTCTACTAGCTTTTATAGATTGCCAACTTACTGTAACCAAAACCATAAAAACTGTAACGAACGCAGCTGTTATAAATATGCTAGTGTTTACTCCAACTTGATAAGCAAAATTTTGAAGCCATTTATTCATAAAGTAATAGGCGAAAGGTGAGGTAATAACTATTGCTAAAAACACTATTTTAACAAAATCTTTTGTTAGCAATAAGAATATAGCAAATACAGATGAACCTAAGATTTTACGAACACCAACTTCTTTTGTTCGTTCTTCTGCTGAATATGCCGCTAAAGCAAAGCTTCCCAGGCAAGCTATTAAAATTGAAAGAATCGAAAAAATAATAAACAGTTGAGACTCTTGTTGTTCTTTTTTATAGAGTTTGTCCAGATTTGTGTCTAAAAAAGTATACTCAAAAGGATAATTTGGAGCAATTATTTTCCATTGGGTTTCAATTTGAGCAATGGCTTGTTTTATATTAGCCGCATTCACTTTAATTGCCAACAACCAAGAAAAAGGGTCAGCAGTAATTATAAGCGGATCTATTTTATCTTTAAGCGATGAAAAATGATAGTCTTTTACAACGCCAACAACTTTTCTTGTTCCATAACCTTCAATCATTGTATTAACAATGTTTTTTCCTATAGCCTCTTCGTTAGTCCAGCCTAAATTTTTAGCCGAAGTTTCATTTATCAAAACTGCATGTGTTTCATCTGTACCAAAATCTTTAGAAAAGTCTCTCCCCGACACTATCTGTAACCCAAAAGTTTTAGTATAATCAACATCTGCAAATACAGTTCGCAATCTTATACTTCCATCTACTTGCTCTACAGTATGTGAATATGTATCATGAAATCCTCCTGGAGCACCAGATGTTGTTGTTAGACTAATAATATTTGGCTCTGCCTTTAAACGGTTTTTAAATGCTATAGCGTTTCTTTGTATATCAGAATTATTCATTCTTACCAAAACCACACTTTCATCATCAAACCCTTTGTCTTTACTTTGCATAAAATCAAGTTGATTAGAAATCAATAGGGTTCCAGCAATTAAAAAAAACGAGACAGAAAACTGAAAAACAACTAGCCCTTTTCTTATAAAAATACTAGAAGATGATTTTGACAAACTACTTTTTAAAACTTTAACTGGCCGAAAAGAAGACAGCAACAAAGCAGGATAACTCCCAGCAATTAAAGTTACTATAAGCAAAAAAGCTACTAGCATTAAAATAACTTTAGGCATTAAAAAGTTAATGCTTAATTGTAAATCAAAATAGCTATTAAAAATTGGTAAAATCGATAATACTAATACAATTGCAATAAGAATTGAAATAGAAGTTAGCAAAAGGGACTCTACAAAAAATTGCCAAATAAGTTTTGAACGAATTGCCCCTAGAACCTTACGAACACCAATTTCTCTTGCTCTCCTATTTGAGCGAGCTGTTGTTAAATTTGTAAAGTTTATTGATGCAATTAATAAAATAAAGATGGCAATGATTAAAAACATTTTTACGACAGTGTTATCTCCTGTTGTAATTCGGTCATAACGCACTTTATTATTAAAATACACTTCAGAAAAGGGTTGTAATGTTAAATCAATTCTGCTATCATTTTTCTTAAAATCTTCAGCAAAATATTTATCCATAAATCCTGTAAGGTTACTTTCTACATATTTTGCTTCTTTTCGAGAATCAATCAAAGCATAAGTGAGCATAGAATTATTCCACCAATCATTAAACCATTCATAGTTTTTTATAATAGCTATAGGCACAATAAAATCGAAATCTAAATGAGAGTTTGTTGGCAAATCCTCCATTATACCTGTAACCGTTAGCTCAAAATTATCATCTAATTGTAATGTTTTACCCATTGGGTCTTCATCGCCAAAATACTTGGCAGCCATTTCTTGGGTTAAAACAACAGAATTAGGCTTTTCTAAAGCTGATTCTTTAACACCTTCTTTTAAGGGGAATGAAAAGATTTCGAAAAAGTTTGAATCAGCTAGATATACTTTCTTTTCATAAAAGGAATTATTCTTATAAGTTACCAAACCATCATTTGGCATTACCCTAACTGTATTTTCTATACTTTCTGAAAAATCATTTTCTAATGCTGGACCAAAAGGACCACTAGTAACACCAATTAAATATTTATCGTCATTTATTCCTCCTATTCGAAGTACTCGGTATAATTTGTCATAGTTTTCATGGAAATTATCATAACTATACTCATTAAATACATAAATTGAAATAATTATAGAAACCGTTAATCCAACAGACAATCCACCAATATTTATAGCAGAAAATCCTTTGTTTTTAATTAGGTTTCGCCACGCGATTTTAAAATAATTTCTAATCATGACTATTCTGTTTTTAAACTTTTTATAGGGTTTGCTTTTGCTGTGTTAAAACTTAACAAGCCAATTAATAAAAAAGTTATACTTATTAATAATACTATCGATATAAAAAAGGGCTTTGATGAGATATTAATTCTATACACATAATTGTTTAACCATGCTGTCATAAAGTAATATGATAATGGAATTGCTATCGCAGATGCGATAACAATAATTGTAATAAACTCTTTAATAAAAAGTACAACTATATTTAATACAGAAGCACCCAAAACTTTGCGAACACCAATTTCTTTTATTCTTTTATGAGCACTTAATGATACTAGTCCAATTATTCCTAAAAGCACTATAATTAAAGACAATAATGAAGCATTATATATAGCTTTTCGAAACTTAACTTCAGAGGTATACAATTCATTTAAAGAGTCATCCATAAAGCGATAATCAAATGGGCTACCTGGAATCAATTCAGCCCATTTACTTTGAATACTAGAAATAGTACTTTGTATATTCTCTGACCTTATTCTAAAATTGAGATAACGGTAAGTAGGGAAAATATCGAGATTAAAAAATATAACGGGTTGAATTTGTTCTTTCATAGAACTAAAATGAAAATCTTCAGTAACATTTTGTATGATATACTCATAATCTCCATCCTCAATTTTTAATTTTTCGCCAATAGCATCTGTTGGGTTATTCCAACCCAATGCTATTGCTGCGGTTTTATTTATAACTACCTTTTGCCCTTTAGAAGGGCTACTATTTCCTAAATTTTCTAGTTTCATTAAAGGTATTTGATAGGTCTCAATATAATGGTCGTCTACAGACAAAGACACCATTCTAACTACTTGGTCTGAAGGTACTTCTAATCGTTGTAAAGGAAGCCATCTCCCATTATTTCCATTAGGGATCTCAAAAGACAATGATGATTTTGTAATATTTGGCAAACTTTCAAATTCATTTCGAATAACCTCCATTTTTTCAACTCCATCATCAGTCCAATCTCTTGGAACCTGTGCAGATAAAACAAAGTCTTTATTGTACCCTAAATCTTTATCAAAAAAATAATCAACCTGTTGGGTAATTATAAAGGCGCTTATCAGTATAAATAAAGCAATTGAAAATTGAAAGCCTACTAATGACCTTTGGAAAGGCACATTTTTTGTTTGTAGTTTACCTTTTAAAGACTCTATCGATTTTAAAGACGATAAAACAAATGCAGGATACAAGCCTGACAAGACACTAACCACGCACACAAACAGCAATAGTATAAAAACAATTGAAAGAGGGAAAGTTGATAATTTAGGTATTTCAGTAGCCACAATATCATTTAATAATGGCCTTAAAAATGAAAAAGCAAACAATGCTAATATGGTGGCTATTAAAACTAATATAAATGACTCAACCAAAAACTGAAAAATAAGCTGTCTACGTACTCCGCCTAATACTTTACGAACTCCTATCTCTTTCATGCGACTACCAGACATGCTTATAGAGATATTAATGAAATTTACTATTGCCATTAATAAAATAAATAATCCAATTATAGATAAAGTGTAAAGCATCCCTTTTACAAGTCCACCATCTTTTTCAAGATAAAAATCAGTTAGAGAAATAGCACTTACTGTTAAATTCCTTTTAACTTCTTCAGAAGCATGTTGCGATATCAAGTCTTCAATTGGAGTTTTCAAATCATCTGCAGAAACTCCCGCTTTTAACTCAATATAAGAGGGTATAAAAACATTTTGCCAAGAATCAAAATCTGTGCGATCAAAAAAAGCATATATGCTTGTTGGCATAAAAAATTCTGGCGCTAAAAATGCATTTGGGCTATTTTCATTATTTATGTGTGTTACCGAATTTTCAGGAAGGTCTTTAAAAACACCCGTTACATTAAAATTATGGTCTTCCCCATTAAAATTTTGAATGGTGATTGTTTCGCCAACGGCATCTTCTTTATTAAAATATTTTCGCGCTTTGTCAGTAGATATTACTACTGAATGAGGGTTTTTAAAAGCCGTTTCTTTATTTCCGTGTAACAATTCAAAACCAAACATGGTTAATAAGGAAGCATCACCCAACTGAATCCCCTCTCTAAAACGTTTCTTTCCTCTTGAAATGATAGTTGAAATCCCATCAAATCTATAATAATTAGCTACCAAAGATGGATAATCTTCTTTTAAGCGTTTTGCTAATGGTCCTAATGTAGCAAAATCAACGCCCATATTAGATTTCTCCCATTTGCTTAATAAAAAGTATTGCCGATCTGAATTTTTAAGCGTTCTATTAACCTGTAATTCTCCCCAGACATAAGCACCAATCAGTAATGTAAACACAACACCTGTAAACAATCCTAGTACATTAATTGCAGCATAAAAGCGATGTTTATTAATATTTCGCCATGCGATTTTGAAATAATTCTTAATCATGACTATTCTGTCTTTAAACTTTTTATAGGATTAGTATTTGCTGCTTTAATAGCCTGAAAACTTACAGTTGTTAGTGTAACAACTATAGCTCCTATTCCAACTGTAACAAAAACCCACCAAGAAACTTCTGTTCTATATTCATAATTATCTAACCAATTATTTACTCCATAATATGCTAGAGGAATAGCGATAATGGTAGCAAGTATTACCAAGGTTATAAAATCTTTAGATAATAATTTCCATAAATTAAACACCGAAGCTCCAACTACTTTACGAATTCCTATCTCTTTAGTACGTTGTTCTACTATAAAAGATGCTAACCCAAAAAGCCCTAAACAACTAATAAAAATAGCAAAGAAGGAAAATATTGTTGACAGCTTTCTAATGCGTTCTTCAGCAATAAATTTTTCAGCAAAAGTTTCATCTACAAATTGATATTCAAACGGTACATTAGGGGCATGTTTATTAAAAACGGTTTTAATTGCTGCTAATGATTCGCTTGCACTTTTACTTGGATTGAGTTTTAATTCTATCCAATTTGTATTATCATACTTTATCATGTAAACTGCTTGTTTTACAGGTTGAAAAGGCGATTCTGTTAATATATTTTTAACTACGCCAATAACTTTATGGTCTTGATTATTCCATCGTATTGTTTTACCTATTGGATCTTTTATCCCCATATATTTAACAGCTGCTTCATTAAGAATAAATGCAGTGGAGTCAGTAGAAAACGTTCGTGAAAAATCTCTTCCTTTAGCAATATTCCATCCTACTGTTTTTCCGTAATCATGAGATACACAAACGGTTACTATATTGGTCAAAAAATTAGGGTCTTTTCCTTGCCATTCAAATCCACCGCCACTGGACCAAACGTCTGTTAATGGGCTTGAAGATTCAGACATATTTTCAATTGCTCCAGTGTTTAAAAGTTCACTACGTAAAACATTATATTTACCTTCATAATCTTCAGTAACTTTTCCAATCATTACCAATCCTTCCTGCTCATAGCCTATAGGTCGGTTTTTAGAATGGTTAATCTGCTTTTTTACAACAATGGTTCCTATAACTAGCATTACAGATACTGCAAATTGTACAACTACCAGTGTTTTACGAAACGACGTGGCCGATTTACCCGCCTTAAAACCTCCTTTTAGTACTTTAACTGGGCGAAAAGAGGACAAATAAAATGCGGGATAGCTACCAGCTAAAAGACTGGTTACTATTACAAACCCAATATTTATTAACCAAAACAGAATGTTTTTATAAGGAAATACAATCTGTTTATCTGCCAATTGGTTAAATGAAGGTATGGCTAAAAAAACAATACTAATTGCAAGTATAAATGCCAATACAACCACTAAGAACGACTCACTTAAAAATTGATTTATTAACTGCTTTTTAGAAGAACCTATAGACTTAAGAACACCCACCTCTTTGGCACGTTTTTCTGATTGCGCTGTACTTAAATTCATGAAATTAATACAGGCTAAAAGCAATACAAAAAGACCTATAATACCAAATAGCCATACATACTGTATAAACCCGCCTACATTAACACCATTCTTCCAATCTGATCGTAAATGCCAATCTTTCATTGGGTGCAGTACGAGTTCTGGATGACTTTTTTTACTATTACCAGACAAATTATCATAAACGGCATCTTTAATTTTTGCATTTACCAATTTCATATTTCTACCATCAGCAATTTGTACATACAACTGGTAAGAATTATTATCCCAAAAATTATTATCTCTAGCATATCGCACCCAACTATGAGACGTAACATATAATTCCCAGGGAGCAATGAATTCTAAATTGTTAAATGTTGCGTTAAAAGGAATATCTTGATATACCCCAGTTACAAATACATCTAAAAGGTTACTAATTTTTAATGGCTTTCCAATGGGGTTTATATCTCCAAAAAGGGCTTTTGATGTAGATTGAGAGATAACAACAGAATTAGGATTTTTAAGCCCATCCCAATCTCCATATATCATTCTTAAAGACAACATTCTAAGTGCGTCTGGCTCCATAAACCCTCCTAACTTAGTAAGACTTTTATTATCTATAGATATAATATTATCGCCGTGAAAAGAACTCATCACTACATAATCGAAATTATCGCCATATTTGTCTCTTAATTCGTTTCCTAAAGGAAAAGGCATAGTGAATCTAGTTCTCTTGTCCCCATTAGAAGACGTTTTATTCATCAAAACATGGGCAATACGATCATAATTTTCATGATTTTGATTAAAAGTAACCTCATCATATATCCACAATCCTATAAGAATAACTACCGCCATACCTAGTGCAAGACCACTTAAATTTATAAAAGAAAGTCCTTTGTTTTTTATAAGGTTCCGCCACGCGATTTTAAAATAATTTTTAATCATAGTTATTCTGTTTTTAAGCTTTTTATTGGGTTAGATCTAGCAGCTTTTATCGATTGAAAACTTATTGTTGCAAATGCAACACCACAAGCTAAAAAACCAACTAAAACAAAAACCCACCACTCTATATCAATGCTATAAGCATAACCTTGAAGCCAATTATACATAAAATAGTAAGCTATAGGCGTGGCAATTAGCAACGCCATAATTACAAGTCTTAAAAAATCTTTTACTAAAAGTGTAACTATTCCAGTGATACTTGAACCTAAAACTTTTCGTATACCAATTTCCTTAGTACGTTGAAGCACTTGGAACGATACTAATCCAAATAATCCCATTCCTGCAATAAACAATGCTAAAAGTGTGAATATGTTAAAAGCCTTTCCTAGCCTTCTTTCTTCCTCGTAAAGTGCTATATAAGAGTCTTCCATGAATCTTACTTCATAAGGTGCTAATGGCACAACTGCTTTCATGGTCTTTTCAATAAATAATTTTGTGTTTTCAAAATCATCCATTTTTATCTTTAGAATGACATGACCAAAATTTCGAGTGAAATGTTGTCTTCTTAGAGTCATATAGAGTGGCTCAATAGCAAAATCAAAAGTTTGCAAATGAAAATCCTTTATAACACCTATAACTCTTCCATCATCAAACTTTTTACCTACGGCAGTTTTCCATCCCAGTTTTTTTACGGCAGATTCATTTAAAATATAAGCCTCGGAAGAATCAGTAGCAAACTCTCTTGAAAAACCACGTCCTTCTATAAGTTCCATTTCAAAAAGTTCCATGAAATTATAATCTACATAACTTCTATAAATCCACATTTCCTTATTATCTACATTACCTTCCCATTCTCTTACTGGTCCTTGACTTGTCAAATCCAATGGAATCTGTGTAGAAATGGAAACCTTATCTATCTTAGAATGATTTAATAGTTCTGCTTTTATGACCTCCTCTTTTTCGGATATCTGTTTTTCCCAGTAAGGTACATGTACCACCATGTCCTTATTGTATCCTAATTTTTTATTTTGAATAAATCCCAATTGTTGATGAATAATCACACTACCAATAGCTAAAGCAATGGCGACTACAAACTGACCTATAACGAGTGAATTTCGAAGCAATTCTCCCTTTTTATGATTCTTTAAAAAGTTGCCCTTTAATGCTTTTACAGGTGATACACCAGATAAAAACAACGCAGGATAAAGTCCAGACAAAACACCTAATAATAAGGCAATGAGTAACATGCCAACAAGAACCCACCAACTACCAAGAATTGTAAAAGGGATGTCTTTACCAAGAAGCACATTGTAAGCAGGCAGTAAAAGCAAGGATAAGCATAATGCAATTAAAAAACTGAACAATGTAAACAGAAAAGATTCGCCCAAAAATTGCATAATTAAATGCCCTTTTCTAGCCCCTAAAACTTTAGAAACGCCTACTTCTTTTGCTCTTTCTGCAGATTTAGAAGTAGCAAGATTCATATAATTAATTGAAGCCAGAACTATAATAATTAAGCCTATAAGCCCAAAGAGGTACACATATTTAATATCACCATTTTGACTCATTTCAACATTCATGTTAGAATATAAATGAATATTTTTTAGTGGTCTGAGGAAAAATTGGGGAAAAAATTTAAGCCCTACAGACTCATAAATAGGTTTAGTAAACTTATCATAGATGCTTAAATTGGCTTCTAAGTTTTTGTAATCTGCCCCTTTAGATAAAAGCAAATAGGAATGATAATTGTTACTTGACCAATTATTCTCGTCTGCTAAAAAAGTACTAGAAAGTTTGTTTGAAACAATATAATCATAATCAAAATGTTGATTTTTAGGCGTATCAGCTATTATACCTTTCACCGTTAAACTTTGTAAACTATTTAACACAATAGTTTGATTAAGTGGGGGTGCATTTCCAAAAATCTTTTTAGCTAGGGATTCTGTAAGTAAAATAATGTCTGGATCTTTTAACGCTTCCTTACCAATTCCTTCAATTACAGGAACTGTAAAAACATTAAAAAAATCTTCATCAGTGTATAGGCCTCGTTCAGAAAATGATTTGTCATTGTGAATTAACAATGATCCTCTAATATTTACATTGGTTACCGCCTCAACTTCTTGGAAATCTTCTTTTAAGGCATTACGCATTGGCATTGGAGCAACAGCAAACAAGTCTGTCCCTCTATAATCATTTCCTTTCTGTTGCTGAACAATATTATAAATTCTATCTGCCTTTTCATGATGTGCTTCATAGCTGAGTTCAAATTGAATATAAAGCGCTATTAAAATAAAACACACCATGCCAATAGTTAATCCTGTTAAATTAATAACTGAATACAATTTGTTTTTTATAAGACTCCGCCACGCGATTTTAAAATAGTTTCTAAGCATAATATCTTTCTTTATTCATCTTTTAAAGATTCTACAGGGTTTACAATAGCGGCATTAATAGTTTTAATACTAATTGAAAAAACAACTAGTCCCATTACCAATATGACTGGTAGCGTAAATAACCACCAATTCAACTCAATATGAAATGCAAAATTTTCTAACCACTTTGTTGCTAACAAATAAGTAACAGGAATACCTATAAGCATTGCTATAAAAACGGTTTTTATAAAGTTTTTTGATAGTAACACTAAAATATTTACAACACTTGCACCAATTACTTTTCTAATGCCAATTTCTTTTTTCCTTTTTAAAACAGTAAATGATGCTAAACCAAACAATCCTAAACATGCAATTAAAATAGCAAAGCCTGTAAGTACAGTAAATACGTCTTGAAACTGTTTATCAGCTTTAAACTGTTTATCATATTCACTATCCATAAAAAAGTAAGAGAATGGGGCTGTAGGGAAAACTGATTTATAAGTTTGTTCTATTTGTGAAATTTGTTCTTTAGGGTTATTTCCTAAGAATTTTATACTTGCAAAACCTCCAAAATAATCAGAATATCTATGTATAATTGGTATATGAGCAGATTTAGCTGATTCTTGATGATAGTTTTTAACAACGCCTTTTATAGTCCACTCACTTCCCCAAAATTTCAATTTTTTACCTATTGCATTTTTAGCCTCTGGAATGCCCCATAAACGAATAGCTTCTTGGTTAACTATAACTTCTTTCTTATCTGGATGACTGGTCTCATCAAAATTGTTACCTTCTAATAATTCCATTCCCATTACAGTAATAAAATTGGCATCAATTTGAGTGAGGTAAAAATTATAATTATGGTCTTCTATAACCTCTGAAAGGTTAATACCTGTAGTTGTACCCATTTGACTTGCCATTTGTCCGGGTACAGCTCCAGAAAGCGATACTAAACTTACAGAAGAATTTGCTAATAATTCTTGTTTAAAAACACTATAATTTTGTCGATCGGTATTTTGAGTAGGCGCATTTACAACAATAGTTTGGTCTGTATTTACACCTAAATCTATATTTTGCAGATACTCTAATTGCTGATTAATCGTGAAAATTTGTATAAGTAAAATAATGGTAATTGCAAATTGAAAAACCACTAAGGATTTACGAAGGAGCACGCCTTGTGTTGAATGGGTAAAAGCACCTTTTAACACCGAAGAAGGTTTAAACGAAGATAGCACTAACGCAGGATAAACCCCAGAAAACAGTACTCCTAATAAAATAAAGGCTCCAAGTATAAGCCAAAAGAGTGAATCTTCAAAAATGCTAAAATCTGTTGGCAATCCAGATACTTCAATAAACTTAGATTTCGCAATTAAAATTAATAATACAGCACAGATTCCTGCACAAAAGTTAATAAGAAGAGATTCTATCAAAAACTGAACTCTTAATTGGCTTTTGGTTGAACCTACTACTTTACGAATACCAACTTCTTTAGCTCTATCTAATGCTTTTGATGTTGCTAGATTAATATAATTTACAAAGGCACTAATAATAACTAAAAAAGCAACACCTAATAGAAAAAATACTGAGGATGCTTTTCCATTAGGCTCCGTTTCAAAAGTTTTGTTGGAGTATAAATGAATATCACCAATCTTTTGTCCAATAATGCGCTGGTTTTTAAAATTCATTTCAACTTCCATTCGCTTATTCAAATCCAAAAGTGATGACGTAAAACTTGCGTAGTTTGTATTTGGTGTTAATAGTAAATAGGTTAATGTATTATTCCCACCCCAATTATCTTCTTTTTCACCATACTCTTCTAACATCGCTTTATCTGATAACATGGTTGGATAAGACATAAGCATATTAAATTTTAAATGTGTGTTTGGAGGACTATCTGCTACAACACCAACAACATCTAATAGTACTGACCCTTTAGCAAAAGGAATTTCTAGTGTTTCTCCAACAACATTTTTTTTATTAAAATACTTGAGTGCCGTTGTCTCAGTTAAGACAGCTTGATTAGGTTGTTTAAAAATATCTTTCTTAGTACCATATATTAAAGGATAAGAGAACATATTAAAAAAAGAATGGTCTACGGCAAATAGTTTTTCTAATATAAAATGTTCGTTATCAATGGCAACATTAACATTGGGTTCTCCTATAGGGTAAGCTCTGGTAAAGTTTTCTACTTCTGGCATTTCTGCTAATACTTTTGCCCCTGTTGGCGGATTCGTTTCACAATCTTGAGCAGTTACTGTTTCTCCGTCCATATAATCCATGGTCAACCGTACAAGTCTATCAACGTTTACATGTGTATTTTCATAGCTAAACTCAAATCTTACATACTGGATAATAAGCAACGTAATAGCAAAGCCTGTTGCTAAACCTAATAGATTTATAAACGTAAAGCTCTTATCCTTTTTAAAATTTCGCAATGCGATTTTGAAATAGTTTCTAAGCATGATTGTTCGTTTTTTGATTGATGCTAATTATTCTGTTTTTAAACTATTTATTGGATTTGCAATTGCTGTTTGTACAGTCTTCACTCCAATGGAAAATATTACCAAGACTAGTACCAAAAGAATAGGAAGGATAAATAACCACAAATGTAAATCGATCTTGAACGCAAAATTTTTCAACCAATTTTGAATTAAAAAATAAGTAAGAGGAACACTTATTATAACAGAAATCATTACTGTTTTAATAAAATCCGTTGAAAGTAAGATTAAAATATTTGCAGTACTTGCACCAATTACTTTACGTATACCTATCTCCTTTCTTCTTTTTGAAATTGAAAAAGAAGCAAGACCTAACAGCCCTAAACATGCTATCAGAATAGAAAAAGCTGTAAGTATCATAAACACATTTTTAAAACGGTCTTCAATCTTAAATTGCTTGTCGTATTCCTGACCCATAAAAAAATAAGAGAATGCAGATCCTGGATAAACAGTATTAAACTCTTCCTTTACCAACGTAAGGTTATCGCTTGATGTACCTCCAACAAATTGTACTGTAGCTAAACTTCTAAATGTGTTGCTAAATATGTGAATCATTGGCAACAATGGTGATTTTGGTGATTGCTGATGATAATTTTTAACAACACCTTTAATGGTCCATTCACTGCCCCAAAAAGAAATCTTGTTGTTTATTGCCTTTTCAGAATTTGTTATGTTCCATCTTCTTAAGGCTTCTTCATTTACAATCACTTGTCGCTTTTCTCGTGTAGTGCTCTCATCAAAATTGGATCCTGTTAGCATTTCTACACCTAGCAATGGAATATAATCTTTGTCGATAAATGTAAGGTAAAAATTATGGTATTCATCTGGTGTGATTCCTGTAATATGTATATCAGCTGTAGTTGTTAAGGAACCCGATGGCTGTCCTGGAACTGTATGCGACAACGAAACAGCTTTTATATTTGCATTTGCCAATAAGTTTTGTTTAAATACAGAATAATTTTCAGTAGCTTTCTTTGTAGGTGCCTCAACAACAATACTTTTTTGAACATTAACTCCCCTGTCCAAACCACGCATAAAATCAATTTGCTCATTTACAGTAAATGTTTGAATGAGTAAAATAATAGTTATTGCAAATTGAAAAACAACAAGGCCTTTACGCAGTAAAGTACCTTTATCAGAATGTGAAAAACTACCTTTTAGAATAGCCGAAGGTTTAAAAGAGGATAAAACAAAAGCTGGGTATAATCCTGAAAGAAGGCCTCCTAATATTATAAAAGTTAATAGAAGTAACCAGAAAGATAAATTGCCAAAAAGCACAAAGTTTTCTGGTAGCCCTGAAAGGGAAAGAAAATGCGATTTTCCTATCAAAACGAGTACTAAGGCAACACAACCAGCAAGAATATTTATGACTATTGATTCTACTAAAAATTGAATCCTCAACTGAGTTTTAGTAGATCCCAACACTTTTTTAACTCCAACCTCTTTTGCTCTGTCCAGAGCCTGAGATGTAGTAAGGTTTATATAATTCACAAAAGCGCTTATTATAATTAACAAGGCCACTGCAAAAAGAAAGAAAACAGAGTTAGCATCTCCATTTGCTTCAGGCTCAAAAGTCTTCTTAGAATATAGGTGTATATCTGCAATTTTTTGACCAATAATAGCTTCACTCTTTATCTTTTTTTCATCAACTAATCGTTTGCTAAATGCCTCCAAAGAATTAGTAAAATGGTTGTAATCTGCACCTTTTATTAGCTGCACATACATATAAGAGTTATTATTATCCCAATTATCTTTCTTTTCTCCATGTCTTCTTAACATCTCTGTATCTGCAAGCATAGTTGGATATGAAATAAGCATATCAAATTTGAGATGTGTATTTGGTGGACTGTCGTGGGTAACTCCTACTACACTATAGAGTATATCTCCATTACTTCCTGGAGATTTTATAACTTCTCCAACAACATCTGTTCGGTTAAAATATTTTAAGGCTGTTGATTCTGTAATTACAGCCTCATTGGGCTTTTTGAAAAGGTCTTTTTCATTACCATACATCAACTTATAATTAAACATGCGAAAGAAATCGGCATCAACAGCATAGAGATCTTTCATAAGAAATTGTTGCTCTCCAATTTGCATAGGTGAATTTGGTTCACCAATGGCATAAACCCTCGTATAGGCTTCTACTTCTGGAACTTCTGCTTGTAGCTTTGGTCCAACTGGTGGGTATACTTCGCTGTCTTGAGTCGTTACCGAATTTCCTGTTAAAAGGTTTAAAGTGAGTCGAACAACCCTATCTGAATCAAGATGTGTATTTTCATAGCTTCTTTCAAACTGAACATACTGTACAATAAGCAATGTAATTGCAAAACCAGTTGCCAAACCTATAATATTTATAAAAGTAAGGCCCCAATTTTTAAGGAGGTTTCTAAGTGCTATTTTTAAATAATTTTGAATCATGATATCCTTGTTATAATATTATATCAAACTATTCTCAGTCACTTTTTGTCCATCTAACATGCGAATAATACGATGACTATATTTAGCATCATGTTCACTATGCGTTACCATTATTATAGTAGCGCCTTGGTTATTTAATTCGGTTAACAATTCCATAACCTCATTACCATTACTACTATCTAAGTTTCCCGTTGGCTCATCGGCAAGTATTAATTTAGGGTCGTTAACTACCGCTCTAGCTACTGCAACTCTTTGTTGTTGTCCACCAGAAAGTTGTTGTGGAAAATGCTTGCGTCTATGCATAATTTGCATTTTTTCTAGGACCTCATGCACTTTCTTTTTTCTTTCAGCTTTTTTTACGCCTGTATAAATTAAAGGTAGTTCTACATTTTCAAAAACCGTAAGTTGATCAATCAAATTAAAGCTTTGAAATACAAACCCAATATTATGTTTACGGATGTTAGCCCTTTTACGCTCGTTATAATTAATAACCTCTTCACCATTAAAAATAAAACTGCCTCCATCTGAATCGTCCAACATACCTAGTATATTAAGCAACGTAGATTTTCCGCATCCAGAAGGCCCCATAACTGCTATAAACTCGCCTTGTTTCACTTCAAAAGACAGCTTATTTAAAGCTATGGTTTGTAGCTCTTCCGTTTTGTAATATTTTTCTAAATCTTTAATTTTTATCATAATATCTATTAGTTTATTTTAATACCAATTCTTGTTTATCGCCATAATTATCGTAGCTAGATGTTATGACTTTATCGCCAGGTTCCAGTCCTTCTAATACTTCGTAATATTCTGTATTTTTTGTTCCAAGACGTATATCTACTTTATAAGCTATTGTTCCAGCTTCATTCAATTTAAAAATCCAATTACCTCCTGTTTGTTGAAAAAAGCCTCCTTTTGGGACAAGAATGGCCTGCTTCTCTTCACTTAAAGCCAAACGAATTTGTAGCGATTGTCCGCGACGAACCCCTTCTACTTTTTCTTCAAAAAGCATATCTACTTGAAATCGACCTCCAGTAACTTGAGTAAATACTTTCTTAATAATAAGACTGTACTCTTTACTATTAAAAAGAAATGTACCTCGTTGCCCTGTATAGATTCTAGATATATAATGTTCATCAATATCGGCACGTACTTTAAACCCACTCAAAACATCTAATTGTCCTAAGCGTTCACCTTTGTTTTTAGATTGTCCTATTTCGGCATCCAAAGATGTTAACTGACCATCAACTGGAGCTTTTACTACTAAATCTCCAACCTTCTTCCTCATTAATTTTAAAGCACTTTGGGTTCTAGAAAATGAATTTTGAGCTTGATTAGTTTCTTGCTTAGTTGATATCGAATCTTGTTTTAAAATTTCTTGAGCAAGTTCCATCTGCTGCTTTTGGTAGTTATAGTTATTTTCTGATTCTTGAAACTCTTGACGCCCAATAGCTTTTTGATCAAATAGTTTTTTATTAAGTTGATAAACTCTACTAGCTTCAATAAGCGCATTCTCAACATCTGTCATTCTAGTCAACTTATTAATGGTATTTTGACGTGCAGCATTCTGAGAAATCTGCATTTGTGTTAATAAATTATATACTGATGTTTCTTGATTTACTAAACTCAATTCTAAATCGGTATTTGATAAGCGAAGTATAGGGTCACCTTGTTTCATAATAGCTCCATCCTCAACATAAAGCTCGTCTACTCGACCACCTTCAAGAGCATCTAAATAAATTGTAGTAATTGGTAAAACATTTCCAGAAACAGGTATATTTTCTTGAAACACTCCTTCTTTAATCTCGCTAATGGAAATTCGCTCTTTATCTACATTTAGTTTAGAGTTTCCTCCAGTTGAAATAATTACAAAAGTGATTAATGAAATTAGAAGAATTAATCCAATAGCTATGCTAATTTGTTTCTTATTAAATCGTTTCTTTTCTAAAGGGATATCCATACAGTACCAATATTTATAACCTCTATATAGTCATTACTATGCCAATCGCGTAAACACCTATAAATCATAATGTTAAAAATAATTTTATAAACAAAGGTGTTCGAAAATGATACAACTGTGTTCGCTTTCAAAACACTTTTTAATGCTTAAATAATTGTAGATTAATAATTTTTAATGCCCTCATTATTATTGTATTATTGTAATTATGTTGTTAAAAAACGCAAACATATTAGTTGTAGATGATGATACCGATGTCTTAACAGCTATGAGATTACTGTTAAAATCGAGAGTTAAGGAGGTTGTTGTTGAGAAAAACCCTGGAAATATAATTTCCTTAATAGGGAAAACTAAATTCGATATTATTATTCTAGATATGAATTTTAATGGGCTTATAAATACTGGTAACGAAGGTATTTATTGGCTTAATAAAATTAAGGACATTGACAAATCAGTTTCTATTATTCTAATAACAGCATATGGTGATTTAGATTTGGCTATCCGATCTTTAAAAGAAGGAGCTTCAGATTTTTTAGTAAAACCTTGGGAAAACAGCAAGCTTATTGAGTCGATTACTGATATCTTAAATAAGAAAAAATCAAACACATATAAAAAAGCAGGCACCTCAATTACAAGACATGAAATTTTGGGTGAAAGTCATGCTATGACTGACGTTTTTTTAAAGATAAAAAAAATTGCTCCTACTGACGCTAATATTTTAATCTTGGGAGAAAACGGAACGGGCAAGGACTTAATTGCTAAAGCTATACATGATAATTCGTTAAGAAAAAACAAACCTTTTATTAAAGTTGATGTTGGGTCGCTAACTGCAACATTGTTTGAAAGTGAATTATTTGGATACAAAAAAGGAGCTTTTACAGATGCAAAAAATGACAGACCAGGAAGGTTTGAATCTGCCGATGGCGGTACGCTTTTTTTAGATGAAATTGGTAATATAAGTTTGCAACAACAAGCAAAACTCTTAACGGTTTTACAAAACAGAAAAGTAACACCATTAGGCTCTAACAAAGCTATAGATATTAATATTCGACTTATTTGTGCAACTAATTTAGATATTGAATTTCTTGCAGACGAAGCTAATTTTAGAAAAGATCTTATATATAGAATTAATACTGTTGAAATTATCGTACCTCCGCTTAGAAACCGTGATAAAGATATTATTTTACTTGCTAAGCATTTTATTAATGTTTACGCCGAAAAGTATTTAAAATCCAGCTTTAAACTAGATGATGGTTTTATTGAAAAATTAAGGAGCTATTATTTTCCAGGTAATGTCCGCGAACTACAATACGCTTTGGAAAGAGCAGTGATTATGGCTGACAGTGATTATTTATATAAAGAAGACTTAGTGTTTTCTCCAATAGAAAAACGAGGGAATAATATTGGCACATCCGATTTAAAACTAGAAACCATAGAAAAGAATGCTATTTTAAAAGTTATTGAGAAAAATAATGGTAACATTTCTAAATCTGCTAAAGAATTAGGGATTACGCGAACAGCACTTTATAGAAGATTAAATAAGTATGGCTTATAGAAAATATAAATTAGTTCTTACCTTAAGAGTCATTATTCTATTTTTTGCGCTAACAATTTTAGCGTTTACAATTACCTATTTAGATTTTCAAACCAATTTACAACTTAGTCTTGCTATACTAGCCCCTTTTTTAATCATATTGTATTACTCCTTTAGAGGCTTATACAAGTTTATATTTAGGCGATTTTATGAAATGGATGATTTTTTTGAATCTGTAAAGTATCGAGATTTCTCCCGATGGTTTAACGAAAAATCTGGGCCTGAAGATATTAAGGAGTTACGCAAAGGCTTCAATGAAGTTAACAAAACCATACACGAAATAAATAAAGAAAAAGAAGCACAGCATTTGTACCTAAAAAAAATACTAGAATTAATTAATACAGGAATAATTGCTTATAATATAGAGTCTGGTAAAGTTTTATGGATCAATGATGCTTTAAAAAAAACCTTAAGCGTTCCTTCTCTAAAAAATGTTCAGTTTATTGAAAAAAGAAACCCCAAGCTTTACAATATTGTTTTTACAAAAAACCATAACATTGAGGATAGTATAACCGTAACTATTGAGAACGAAAAAACAAAACTTTTAATAGCTAGTTCCATTTTCCAAATAAAGGAAGAGTCATATAAACTTATTGTTTTACAAAATATAGAAAGTACATTAACCCAAAACGAAACCGAGGCATGGAAAAAGCTTTTGAGTGTTATGACGCATGAAATCATGAACTCAATTGCGCCAATATCGTCATTAGCGGAAACACTACAAACCAAAGTTCAACAATCTATAAGTGATCCCAACGAGCATCAAATAGACATGAACGATTTA
This sequence comes from Gaetbulibacter sp. 4G1, assembly GCF_002741945.1. Taxonomy (GTDB): domain Bacteria; phylum Bacteroidota; class Bacteroidia; order Flavobacteriales; family Flavobacteriaceae; genus Wocania_A; species Wocania_A spongiicola. The sequence goes on along the minus strand of NZ_MDVN01000003.1, from coordinate 164,466 downwards.
GACACAGGAATTGAAAGTATTAAAAAAAGAAGTGAAGGCTTATTAAAATTTGCTAAGACCTACAGAAGTTTGAATAAAATCACCAAACTTAATTTAAGCAATATATTAGTAATCGAGCTGTTCGAAAACATAAAAACATTAATGTTTCCTTCGCTAGAAAATAAAAATATTGAGTTGCATTTCGAAATTGAAAACCCAAATCTTGAAATAGAAATGGATACGTATTTAATTGAACAAGTATTAATTAATTTAATACTTAATGCGGTTGAAGCCTGTAAAGAAGTTAAGCATCCTAAAATTATTTTATCAGCTCAAAAAAATATTAATGGGCAAGCCATTATAAAAATAAGGGATAACGGAAAAGGCATTCCAAACGAAATAATAGAAAATATTTTTGTTCCATTTTTTAGCACAAAAAAAACTGGTAGCGGTATAGGTTTAAGTCTATGTAAACAAATTATGCTCCTACATAAAAGCAAAATTCAAGTAAAAAGTGCAGAAAATAAAGGTACAATTGTTAGTTTGATATTCTATACGGCTTAAAGCAAACTTTTAATTTAATAGCATAAAAAAAGCCTTATCAAATTTTGATAAGGCTTTAGTACTGAAGACGGGACTTGAACCCGTACGTCCTAATGGACATTGGATTTTAAGTCCAACGTGTCTACCAATTCCACCACTTCAGCATTGGTATATTTTAAGAAAGTTTCAGAGCGAAAGACGGGATTTGAACCCGCGACCCCCACCTTGGCAAGGTGATGCTCTACCCCTGAGCTACTTTCGCAGTCTTTTATATGAACATACAATATTGCTATTGCGGATGCAAATTTAAAATATTTCTAGGAATTCCAAAGCCTTTTAGTAAAATAAATAAAAATAATTTTAAGCTTGTTTTTTCTTAACTAACATACGCTTAATTTCATTCAATTTCATAAGTGCTTCTACAGGTGTAAGTGTATCAATATCAATGTGTAAAATCTCGTCCTTAATATTTTCTAATAAAGGATCGTCTAAATTAAAAAAGCTTAGTTGCATTTCATCTTGCATAGATTTCACCTTATCTGTAAGCTCTTCACTTGAATGTGATTGCTCTAATTTCTTCAAAATTTTATTTGCGCGGTGTAAAACTTGTTGAGGCATACCTGCCATTTTAGCTACATGGATTCCAAAACTATGTGCACTACCTCCTTCAACCAATTTTCTTAAAAAAAGAACATTATCTTTTAATTCTTTAACAGAGACATTAAAGTTTTTAATACGCTCAAAAGTTTCACTCATCTCATTCAACTCATGGTAATGTGTTGCGAAAAGTGTTTTAGGTTTTGCAGGATGCTCATGTAAATATTCGCTAATAGCCCATGCTATCGAAATACCATCATAAGTACTAGTGCCACGACCTATTTCGTCTAACAACACTAAACTTCTGTCGGATATATTATTTAAAATAGAAGCTGTTTCATTCATCTCTACCATAAAGGTCGATTCTCCCATCGAAATATTATCACTAGCACCTACTCTGGTAAAAATCTTATCAACCAAACCTATTCTAGCTTCTTGAGCTGGTACAAAACTCCCTATTTGCGCCAATAATACTATAAGTGCTGTTTGTCTTAAAATAGCTGATTTACCAGACATATTGGGTCCCGTAATCATTATTATTTGCTGTGTTGTTCTATCTAAAAACACATTATTAGCGATATAAGCTTCACCAATTGGTAATTGTTTTTCGATAACAGGATGGCGTCCATCTATAATATCTAAATCATACGATTCATCAATATTAGGGTTGATGTAATTATTATCCTTAGCAAGTTGCGAAAACCCACACAAACAATCTATTTGACCTATCAAATAAGCATTTTGTTGTACTGGTTTTATATATTGATTCATCCAACCTACCAATTCTGCAAATAGTTGTTGCTCGATGGCTTGTATTTTATCTTCGGCTCCTAAAATTTTGGCTTCATACTCTTTAAGTTCCTCGGTAATGTAGCGTTCAGCACTTACCAAAGTTTGTTTTCGTATCCATTCTTCTGGAACTTTATCTTTGTGCGTATTACGCACTTCAATATAATATCCAAAAACATTATTTGATGCTATTTTAAGAGATGTTATTCCTGTACGCTCACTTTCGCGTTGCAGCATATTATCTAGGAAATCTTTCCCAGATTTAGATAAATCTCTCAATTCGTCTAATTCAGATGAAAAACCAGCAGCAATGCTATTTCCTTTTAGCACATTAACTGGTGCATCTTCATTTAGTGTTTCTTTTATTTTTTCGCGAAGTACTTCACAACTCTGTAAGTTATCTCCAATAATTTTAAGCGATTCATTATCACAATTAGAGGCTAACGATTTTATAGGCACAATAGCTTCTAATGAGTTTTTAAGTTGAATAACCTCTCGCGGACTAACTTTTCCTGTTGCAATTTTAGAAATTAAACGCTCTAAATCTCCAATATGCTTAATATGGTTTTGAATTTTTTGAAGCACCGTATTTTCCTTGGTTAAAAAGCTAACTACTTCGTGGCGTTGCTTAATTTTATCAACATTTTTTAAGGGTAAAGCCAACCATCGTTTAAGCATTCTTCCACCCATAGGTGAAATAGTTTTATCAATAACATTTAAAAGCGTAACCGCATTATTATTTGTAGAATTATATAATTCTAAATTTCTAATTGTGAATTTATCCATCCACACATAATCATCTTCAGCAATTCTAGAAATAGACGTAATATGCTGTAATTTATGATGTTGTGTTTCACCTAAATAATGCAAAACAGAACCAGAAGCAATAATACCTTCATATAAATCTTCAACACCAAACCCTTTTAAGGTCTTTGTGTCAAAATGCTTTATTAGGGTTTCGTATGCATAATCGGTTTGATATATCCAGTCTTCCAGATAGAAGGTATGAAAATCTTCTCCAAACGTTTCATTAAAAAGTGTTCGTTTTTGCTTGGATACTAAAACTTCGCTCGGGCTAAAGTTTTGAAGCAGTTTATCAATATACTCAGCATTACCTTGCGAGGTTAAAAACTCACCTGTAGAAATATCTAAAAATGAAACTCCTATATATTTTTTATCGAAATAGACAGAGCATAAAAAGTTGTTAGATTTTGACACTAAAACCTCATCATTTAAAGCTACTCCTGGAGTTACCAATTCGGTTACACCGCGCTTTACAATGGTTTTGGTTTGTTTAGGGTCTTCCAATTGATCGCAAATAGCAACACGCTCGCCTGCTTTTACCAACTTAGGCAAATACGTATTTAAAGAATGGTGTGGGAATCCTGCTAACTCTGTTTCACTCTCACTACCTGCACCGCGCTTAGTTAAAATTATCCCTAAAATCCCTGCCGCTTTTACGGCATCACTACCAAAAGTTTCATAAAAATCGCCAACTCTAAACAGTAATAACGCATCAGGGTACTTTGCTTTAATAGCATTATACTGCTTCATTAAAGGGGTTACTTTTTTACTTTTTGTAGCCAATGGAAAAGTTATTTATTAATGTTATTTTTGACAAAATTGTAGCATGCAATGTACCATTAATTTCATGTTTTTTGAAGTTGATTTTTTAGAAGTTATCTACAATTAGAGTGAGATTTCAACAAAAAAGATTTCTATCTTCACAGAAATAAAAAAAACAATTGTTTGCAATGCGTAAACTTAAAAATAGCGAATTAGATAGATTAAGTGTTGATGCTTTTAAAAGCGTAGAAAAAACACCTTTAATTATTATACTTGATAATATTAGAAGTTTAAACAACATTGGTTCAGTTTTTAGAACAAGCGATGCTTTTTTAATTGAAAAAATTTACCTCTGTGGCATTACTGCAAAACCACCACATAAAGACATTCACAAAACGGCACTAGGAAGCACCGAAACAGTGGCTTGGGAATATGCAAAAAACACGCTTGATTTAGTTGAAAAATTAAAAAATGAAAACGTAAAGATTTGTTCTATAGAGCAAGCAGAAAACGCTACCATGTTAAACGATTTTAAAGTTGAACCCAATACTAAATACGCTCTTATTTTTGGAAACGAAGTAAAAGGTGTAGCGCAAGATGTGGTTAATATTAGTGATGTTGTTATTGAAATTCCACAATTTGGCACAAAACATTCTTTAAACATCTCTGTAAGTTGCGGGATTGTTATTTGGGATGTGTTTAGCAAACTTAAAGAGAGTGTCTAAAAAAACAAAGAAACCTTGGCCTACAAAAGATGTGATGACCCAGATTTATGAAAAGAATCTTTGGGGTGGTACAACATTCGATTTTTATTCTGGAGCAGGTTCGCACGATCCAAAAATTATAGACCCTTATTTAAAAGTTTTAACTGATTTTTTAGAATCTCAAAATCCACCTTTAGTAGTTTGCGATCTAGGTTGTGGAGATTTCAATATTGGAAAACACCTAACCAAATATTCTAAAAAGTATATTGCTATTGATATTGTTGAAACTCTTATTAATAGAAACAAAAAATTATATAAAGAAGATAACTTAGAGTTTTATTGTTTAGACATTACAAAAGATGAGTTTCCTAAAGGAGATTGCATTATATTAAGACAGGTATTACAGCATTTATCTAATACAGAAATACAAAAAGTTGTTAAAAAGATAAAGCATTATAAATATGTCATTTTAACCGATCATATCCCATTAGGCAACTTTGTTCCAAACAAAAATATTATTACTGGACAAGGCATTAGACTAAAACAAAATAGTGGCGTTAATGTACTGGAAGCTCCTTTCAATTTTAAAATTAAAGAAGAAAAACAACTTGGAGAGTATCTTTTAGAAAATAGTAAGGGGCGTATTGTAACGACATTGTTTAAAGTTTTTTAAATCAGCTCTTTTTTTAAACTTTATTCTATGCTCAAAAAAATCTAATTTTGTTTATTGACTGATATAAGTCATTAAAATGACGTCATATAATTCAAGCTGTATGTAATATGAATAAAACCCTAATCATAATTGGAGGAATCGTTTTTATAATGTTGATTTTCAGTTATATACAAAATAAACGAAACGAAAACAGGTTACGAAAATTAAACAAAAGTCGATCAAATCTTACTCGAACGGAATACATAAACCGACTTGTAAAAAACGGATTTGATAAGCAACACGTAGAAGTCGTTCACGACGAAATTCGAGAATTTATTCAGATGAATGATTTCTCAATTTACCCAGAAGATGACATTCATAAAGTTTACGGAATTGATGGCTTAGATGATATTGAACTGATTGATGTAATTTGTGAAAAACTCAATTTGAGAAAAGCGGAGCAGAAGGACTGTGACGAACTAAATAAAAAAATGAAATCATTTAACGCAGAATACATTCTGACTTTGACTAAAAATTTAGTGGAATAAATACTGTACACAACAACGTGTATAGCTCATTGCTTTTGAATTTCCTACTCGGAAATTCTTGCGCAATTTGCATCTTGTTTCCTTAATCGGAAAATCATGCTGATTTTCTGCAATAAGCCATACACCAAACGATAAGCCTCACCTCAAAATCATCCTCCACAAATCTCTCCCAAAACCCATAAATAGTCTGCGCGATTTTCCACAAAATCTTTATCAGAAATATCAATAATCTTTACATTAAAATCCTTTTGAGTTTTTAAAAAATCTAAATAGCCAGCATTAATTTTTTCTAAATAATCATCCGCAATATTCTGTTCGTAATCGCGTCCACGCTTTTTAATATTTTGTTGTAAACGCTCCGTATTTTGATATAAATACACATACAATTCTGGCTTTGCAATGTCTTTATACATTAAATAGAATAGTTTTCGGTATAAATTAAACTCATCTTCTGCTAAAGTAATTTTAGAAAAAATAAGTGATTTAAAAACATCGTAATCGCTCACAATAAAATCTTTAAACAAATCAAGCTGAGATAAATCGTCAGAAATTTGCTGGTATCGATCTGCAAGAAAAGACATTTCTAAAGTAAAAGCATAACGCTGTGCATCATCATAAAACTTTGGCAAAAACGGGTTGTCTGCAAAGCGCTCTAAAATTAATTTAGCATTAAAATCATGCGCCATTTTAGTTGCCAAACTGGTTTTTCCTGCACCTATATTCCCTTCTACAGCAATGTAATTATATTTTGAAAAATCATATGCTTTACTCGGGTTTTTTAGCCAAATATTAATAGGTTCTAAAAGAGAATCATCTTCGCATTCATCTAACAAAACAAATACTTCTTTATTAAACTTAGGGTGCTTCACTTTAGCAGCAACATCGTTAAGTGGTTGCAAAACAAACTTACGTTTCGCCATTTCTGGATGTGGTACTTGTAATGTTTTAGTGTCTATAATTTTATCTTCAGCAAAAACAATATCTAAATCAATGGTTCTCGCCTCATAATTTGCGCCTTTTTTTCGTGTGCGTCCTAAAGCAGTCTCAATAGATAATAATTCTTTTAATACAATTTTTGGTTGCAAATGAGATTCTAAGACTAAACAACAGTTAAAAAAATCATCACTTTCAAAGCCAAAAGCTGGAGATTTATATACTTTAGAAATCTGTTTAATATTTCCAATTTTTGCATGAATAGCATCAATAGCATTCTGAAGGTTTTTAAATTTATCTCCTTTATTACTACCCAATGCAATATGAAATGTTGTTGGTTTTATCATAGAGAAAGCAAAATAACTAAAACAATTTTTAATCCTTTATATTTACAAGACGTATTTATTCACAATTTATATGACTTTAAAAGATAAGCTAGCTGCACAACGTATTTACATCCTTTTAGGAGCCCTATTTATAACATCATTAGTAGTTTCAAATCTTATTTTTCAGAAATTCTTTTATTGGTATCCATTTGATGTGGAGATTTTTGGAAGTAAGCTTTTTGAAATTTCGGTAGGTATTTTACCTTACCCTATTACCTTTTTAATTACCGATTTAATAAGTGAAATTTATGGTAAAAAGCGAGCTAACGATGTTGTGGTTACTGGTATTTTTGCTTCATTATTTTCGCTGTTAATTATTTTAGTTGCAAGCCATGTTCCTGCCACTTCATGGTCTTACGTAAAAGACGATATGTTTAACACCGTTTTTGGAAACTCTGCGATAGCTGTTTTTGCAAGTATGCTAACATATTTGTTTGCTCAATTTGTAGACATACAGATTTATCATTTCTGGAAACGTTTAACCAAAGGAAAACATTTATGGCTACGTAATAACTTCTCCACTTGGTTTTCACAATTTGTCGATACATTTACCATTGTGTTTTTATTATGCTCTTTTGGCATCATTGATTGGGCAAATTTTAAAGGATTACTAATAAGCGGCTTTCTATTTAAAGTTATAGTTGCAGCTTGCGATACACCATTTTTGTATTTAGGCGTTTATTTATTTAGAAGACGTTTCAACTTAAAAGTAAACGAAGAGATTAATCTTTTAGAAGATAATAATTTAATAGACAGCATAGGTAAAATTGACCATTAATATGTATTAGCTACCATTCGTTTCAACTTTTAGCATAATTTTTGCGTATATAAACTAACAACATTTTATTTAATAAAATTCTAGCCTTAGTTGGAATGACAAAATTTTGTTTATGAAAAAAGTTTTTAAAATTATTGGAATTACATTACTTATTATTATAGCGCTTTTAATTGCTATTCCTTTTGCTTTTCAAGGCCAAATAAAAGATATGGTTAAACGTTTTATTAACGAAAATGTTAATGCCAAGGTAGAGTTTAGTGATGTGAGTTTAAGTTTCCTTAGTAGTTTTCCACAAGCGCATATAAGTGTAAGTGATTTGGTAATTACTAATTTTGAGCCTTTTAAAGATGAAACTTTTGCTACTGCAAAAAATATTTCATTCACCATGCCTATAAAAGAGTTATTTAAAAAGTCTGACGAGGCTCCCATTATTGTAAATTCAATTGATATAGATGAGGCTTTACTAACCTTAAAAACCAATAAATTTGGTGACACAAACTACGATATTACTAAAACTGATGAAGATGCTTTAAACAAGACTGAAACTAGCGGCTTCTCATTTAATCTTGAAGATTACAGCATTAACAATAGTGCATTAACATATCTAGATGAAGCATCAAATACTATAATACATGTTTCAGAATTAAACCACGAAGGAAATGGTATTTTTTCAGTAGAAAACTCAGAATTAGATACCAAAAGCGAAGCCAATATTAGCATCACTATTGATAGCACAAATTATTTAAGCAACAACCCTGTTAAATTAGACGCCTTAATTGGGTTAGATTTAAATAACAGCAAATACACTTTTAAGGAAAACAAAGGCCTTTTAAACGATCTACCTTTAGAATTTCAAGGTTATGTACAGCAGCTTGAAAACGGACAAGAGATTGATATTACTTTTAAAAATCCAGAATCGGATTTCAAGAGCTTTTTAGCTGTTATTCCTAAAGCATATTCTAAAGATATTGAAGACGTACAAACTACTGGCGACTTTAAAGTAAATGGAATTATAAAAGGATTAATTTCTGAAGAAACAATTCCTAATTTAGATATTAATATTGCTTCAAATAATGCATCGTTTAAATATCCTAACTTACCAAAACGCGTTAGTAATATTTCTATAAACACGTCTATAAAAAACACAACTGGAAATGCAGATGACACTTATATAGATATTCAAAAATTAAACTTTAAAATTGATGATGATATCTTTAAATCTTCAGTTACATTAAAAAACATCACAAAAAATATGCTAGTTAATGCCAATGTCGATGGGGTTTTAAACTTAGCAAATATTACCAAAGTATATCCTATTGAATTAAAAAATGCTTTAAGTGGTATTTTAAAGGGTAAAATCAACACTGCTTTCGACATGAAGGCTATTGAAACCAATGCTTACGAGCGTATTAAAAATAACGGTTCTGCTAATATTACTGATTTTGTATTTTCTTCAACAGATATTGTAAATCCTATTCATATTTCCAACGCTAACATGACGTTTAACCCTGGAACGGTTACATTAACTAGCTTTAAAGCACAAACTGGTGGTAGCGATTTAAATGCTACTGGAACTATTAAAAACTTATTAGGTTTTTTATTAAGCGATAACACTTTGCAAGGAGATTTCAATGTAAACTCTAATATGTTTAAAGTGAGTGATTTTATGACTGAGGGTAGTGAAACGTCCGAAAATAAAACGACTTCAGATAGCGAATCTTTAAAAATTCCAGCCTTCTTGGATTGCTCCATAAATGCGAATGCAAAAACAGTAATTTACGACAACTTAAATTTGAAAGATGTTAAAGGAACGCTTTTGATAAAAGACCAGCAAGCCAAAATAAAAAACATGACATCTAGCATATTTGATGGTGCGTTATCAATTGCTGGAGATGTTTCAACAAAAAACGAAACACCTTCCTTTAATTTAAATTTAGGCGCAAACGGATTTGATATTTCTAAATCGTTTAAAGATTTAGAATTACTTAAAAATATAGCACCTATTGCAAAGCTTTTTGATGGAAAATTAAATACAAATATTAATTTGTCTGGAAATTTAGATCAGGAATTTTCTCCGAATTTAAGTAGTGTTTCAGGTGATGCTTTTGCAGAATTATTAGCCACAAAAATTAGTGAAAACCAAAATGGTTTAATCAGTAAATTAGAAGGTGCTATAAGCTTTATAGATTTTGACAAACTAGATTTAAAAGATTTAAAAACCAAACTGGAGTTTGCCAACGGACAGGTAAGCGTAAAGCCCTTTCAGTTAAAATACGAAGACATTATTATTGATGTCTCAGGATCTCATGGTTTTGACAAAACCCTGAGTTATAATGCCATTTTTAATGTGCCAGCAAAATATTTAGGAAGTGAGATAAATCAATTAATTGGTAAAATTGGTACTGAAGATGCTAAAAATATTTCTATTCCAGTAACTGCAAATATTGGTGGAACCTATACTAGTCCAATAGTAAAAACAGATTTATCAAGCGGTATTAACAACTTAACAAATCAACTTATTGAAATTGAAAAGCAAAAATTATTAAATCAAGGAAAAGACAAGGTTAAAGACTTAATTGGAGATGTTATTGGGGGTAATCAAACTAAAACAGACTCTCTAAAAAAAGAACAAAACAATACTGTAAAAGATGTTTTAGGAGGTATAATTGGAGGCAATAAAACATCGTCAGATTCTACTAAAACCAATACTACTGATGCTGTTAAAAATGCACTTGGTGGGTTGTTAGGGAATAAAAAAAAGAAAGAAGATACAATTAATTAGGTTTTCCTAATAAAAAAACTGAACTTTGTCACCCTTTTTAAGATTTTATAGAAAATAAAATAAATTATATTTATGTTAAAGATAATAGTTAAAGATGGTGAAAACATCGAGAGAGCTTTAAAACGCTACAAAAGAAAACACAGAAATATTAAAGTGATGCAAAACTTAAGAGATGGACAGTTCTTTACAAAACCATCAGTTAAGAGACGTCGCGAAATTCAGAAAGCCGCTTACATTCAAAACTTAAGAGACCAAGAAGATATTTAATCTCTAGTTTATACAACATATATAAATCCCAATTACAATGTCATGTAATTGGGATTTTATTTTTGTAAGCTTTCATAATCTTACTCAACAAAAGGATTATGATTTTAATTTACTTTCTAATTGGAATATTAGCTTCTATACTAAGTGCCTTACCTCTAGGTGCTTCAAATATTGCCGTAATAAACACTACATTAAAACAGAATGCTTCACAAGCTTTCAAAATTGCTGTAGCAGCTGGAATAGCTGAAGTTATTTTATCATATTATGCCTTACACTGTAATTTAGTGGTTAAAGATTTTTTTAATAATAATATGTGGGTGCAAATTTTTATAACTATTTTATTATTAGCGATTGGTATATTTCTTTTCTTTAAAAAAGAATCTATAAATCAATCTAAAAAAAGAAAGTTAGTACAATCAAAATATGCTACAGGGTTTATATTAGGGTTGTTAAATCCACCTGTATTAATTTATTGGGTTCTCGTTTACGGATTTATAAATAACAATGACATTATGCTATCTCTAAAATCATCATTTAGTGTATTGTTTTTGTTTTTTGCAGGTGTCTATCTGGGCAAATTACTAACACTTTATTTTTATAGCAGATTTAGTTTAATCATTAAAAACAAAGCTCAAAATATAGCTTTGGTAGTTAATAAAATTACAGGTGTTTTATTAGTTATTATTGGGGTTGTTCAAGTAATTAATATATATTCTTTTTAATTAATAGAAATATTAACCACCAAACCTTCATTAGCTCGAACATTAAAAACAGTATTATCTTCAAAAATTAAATATTGCCCTTTAATTCCAACAAGTTTTCCAGAATACTGTTGTTGCTTAATAATGTTTAAGCTTTTTGGTTTTTCAGGGTATTTATAAACTGGGAATTCTAAATTAGTTTCAGTATTACTTTCAATAAAATAATCTATCGCTTCATTAGGAATATATTGTTTTAAGCGGTCTCTCCATTCAACCAAATTTTCATCTTCAATCTCATTTTTAAGCATTTTACGCCAATTTGTTTTATCTGCTACATAATCTTTTAACGCCACTTCGGTAATACCTGCAAGATAACGATTAGGAACCTCAACAATTTCAATAGCTTCATGAGCGCCTTGATCTATCCAACGTGTTGGTACTTGTTGTTTTCTTGTAACTCCAACTTTTACATTACTGGAGTTTGCTAAATACACAATATGTGGTTGTAATTGCACTTTTTTTTCAAATTCTAAATCTCGGTCTTCTTTACCTAAATGTGCTGTACTTAATTCTGGACGCATAATCCAGTCTGCTGCCTGTGGCACGTTATAAAAACATTGTTTATCAAAACCCTGTCTGTAAATAGGCTTATTCAATCCACAGTTTAAACATTGGTACTTAACAAATTGCATAGTAATAGTTTTATTTAGTAACTGATTCATATTCAAAAAATCATTTTCAAAAACTAAAAAATACTGTATAGGTTGCGAAAACTCAGTTTCCATTTTTGTTAAAACGCCTTGGTAGTTCATAAAAAAAAGTCTTATTTTTAAGAACTTTAAAGATAAAATAAATATGCCAATTCCTTTAGTAAATTCTATTGCTTCTTGGTTTTTAAAAAAACGATTTCATCAAATAGAATTGTTTTTAAAATACCCAAATGAAGTACAAAACGAATTACTTTTAAGCCTTATTAATATGGCTAAAGACACCGAAATTGGCAAGCAATACGGTTTTGAATCTATAACAAATTATAAAACATTTGCAGAACGAATTCCAATAAAAAACTACGAAGGCTGGCAAGATGTAATAGAACGTTCGCGAAGAGGCGAAACCAATATTTTTTGGCCAAGTCCTATAAAATGGTTTGCCAAATCTAGTGGCACTACCAATGCCAAAAGTAAATTTATTCCAGTTAGCTCAGAATCTTTAGAAGACTGCCATTATGCAGCTGGAAAAGATTTATTGTGTATGTATCTTAACAACAATGAAGATTCTCAATTATTTACTGGGAAGAGTTTACGCTTAGGTGGAAGTAAAGAATTATATAAAGAAAACGGTACTGTTTTTGGTGATTTATCTGCGATTTTAATTGACAATATGCCCTTTTGGGCAGAATTTAGTAGTACTCCAAGTAGTAAAGTGTCGCTAATGAGCGATTGGGAATATAAAATGCAAGCAATTGTTGACGAAACTATAAATGAAAATGTTACCAGTTTGGCTGGTGTTCCATCTTGGATGTTAGTTTTGTTAAATAATGTTTTAGAAACCACAGGAAAACAAAATTTACATGATGTTTGGCCTAACTTAGAAGTGTATTTTCACGGCGGTGTAAGCTTTACACCTTATGTAGACCAGTACAAAAAAATATTGCCTAAAAACAACTTTAAATATTACGAAATTTATAATGCTTCAGAAGGTTTTTTTGCTATTCAAGATCAAAATAATTCAAGCGAATTGTTATTAATGCTAGATTATGGCATTTTTTATGAATTTATTCCTATGAATATTTATGAGTCTTCTAATGAATGTGCCATTCCGTTAAGTGAAGTAAAACTAAACCAAAATTATGCAGTTGTTATTACCACTAATGCAGGTTTATGGCGTTATAAAATAGGTGATACTGTTCGATTTACTTCATTAAATCCATATAGAATAAAAGTTTCTGGAAGAACCAGACACCATATTAATGCTTTTGGTGAAGAGTTAATTATTGAGAATGCTGAAGATGCTTTAAAAAAAGTTTGTAAACGCACAAAAGCCGAAATTGTAGATTATACTGCGGCTCCAATTTTTATGAAAGGTAAAGAGAAAGGTGCTCATGAATGGCTTATTGAATTTAAAACACCTCCAGAAGATCTTAACTATTTTAATGAGCTATTTGATAATGCCTTAAAATCTTTAAATTCTGATTACGAAGCAAAGCGGTATAACAACTTAACACTTAATAAGCCTAAGATACATATAGCTAGACAGCAATTATTTTATGATTGGCTGAAGCAAAACAATAAATTAGGTGGGCAGCATAAAATCCCCAGGCTCTCAAATACTAGGGACTATATAGATGATTTGTTGAGTTTAAACTCTTAATCTTTAAAACGCAAAAGGCTCTGAAAAACAATTACTTAACGAATTAAATTGCGATTGGTCTAGTAAATTTCATTTTATCTTAGGTTAACAAGTATTTTTGAAAGACTAATTAATCATAAATCCCTCTCTCAAAATGAAAACTAATCTTTTCGTTCTTATTTGTTTTATCTCAAATTTTATTTTTAGCCAAGGCCCTTCAAATCTTATTGCAGGTAATATTGATACTTCAAAATCTGCTTTAATACATACTAACAATTCTGTTTCATCAAATGAAATAGGAACTAACGGTTTTGAATTTGAACTTTTAGATGCAGGTGTAAATACTAAATACTCTGAAATAGGCACAGGCTTTTTTAGAAACAAACTGATTATGGTTTCGTCTAAAAAGCTTGGCGGGTTTGCAAAAATTGACCTTAATACAAACGAGGCTTACAAAGAATTGTTTTGTTTAGATGTTGGTAAAAATGGTGCATTAAGTAAACCTTTATTGTTTTCAAGAATATTAAATACCAACGACAGTGAAGATCAACTTACGTTTTCACCGGATGAAAAAACTGTTTATTTTACAAGAAGTAGTAAAGAAAATTCTCTTGAATATAAACTTTATAAAGCCTCCCTTGAGGAAGGCTCTCATGGTAATTGGATAAATGTAGAATTATTAGATATAAATAAAGCTAATACTTCTATTGAAACTCCTTTTTTAAATAGAAAAGGAGATAAGTTATATTTTGCATCAAATATGCCTGGATCAATTGGGGGTTATGATATTTATGTGTCAAACGTTAATGCAGATGGATCATTAGATACTCCAAAAAACTTGGGACACTCAATAAATACAACTTCCGATGAAAAATATCCTTCATTATCAATAGACGGAAAGCACTTATATTTTTCTTCTAAAGGGCATCAAAACATAGGTGGTTATGATCTTTTTACAAGTAGAATTCTTAACAACTCCTATAAAGCGCCAAGAAATCTTGGAAATACAATTAATTCCAGTTATGATGAAATCGCTTATTTTTTAGCTACAAAAAATAAAGGATACGTATCATCAAACAAACCAAATGGTAAAGGTAGTTTTGATATTTACACCGCGGTTAACGATGAAATTATTCAATCTATAAAAGGTAATGCTATAGATTTGGTAACAAAAATTAAGCTCCCAAATACCTTAGTGATTCTTAAAGATGAAGACAACAATGAAGTAGCTAGACAAATTACAGATGAAACTGGAGCTTTTAATTTTAAAAATATTGAGCCTTTTGAAGTATACACTTTAAGTACCTATAAAGATGGTTTTAAAGATGCTGATTTTGAATTTTTAGCAAACAGGAATTTTGATACAACATATAAAAAGAATTTAGAACTAAACACTACAGAACCTGTAATTGCTAAAGTTGATGATGAATTAAGGATTGTATTAGAAAATATTTATTTCGATTTTGCAAAATACAGCATTAAAGAAGAGTCGACTATTTCTTTAAATAAGATTATTAAAGTACTAAAAGATAAGCCAGAAATTAACTTAGCAATAAATGCCCATACAGATATAAGAGGTAATGATGCTTACAATTTAAAATTATCGAACAAAAGAGCTAAATCTGCATTACAATATTTAATTAAAAATGGTATTGCTAAAAATAGAATTACATCTAAAGGTTATGGCGAAACAAAACCATTAATTGACTGTAAAACAAATACGTGTTCGGATGAAGAGCATCAATCTAACCGACGTATTGAATTTGTTATTTTAGATTAAACAATACAAATCGACTAAATACAAGTAAAAAAAGTGTTTAAACGAGTATTTCGTCTAATCATCTAAAAGCTTAAAAAACACTTTGTAGGCTTTATAATTAAGCATACTTTTAAAAAGTATTAATTGCTAGACAACATAAACTCAACTAAATATTTTAATACCCTCATTAAAAAAGTTGATATTCCTTGATAAAAAATTAATCATAGTGTCTATTATTAATTAACATCCATAAAATAAAAACCACGCTAATTAGCGTGGTTTTTTTATATCTAAAATTAATAATCTTTCCTTATGAAACTGCTTTAAGTTTCTTTATTGTAGTTTTAGTCAACTTACTTTCTGCATACATTTTTGTAACGTTAAGTTTCTTTTCGTTACTACTTGGTAATTCAAACATAGCATCTGTTAAAATCTCTTCGCATAAAGAGCGTAATCCTCTTGCTCCAAGTTTATATTCTATTGCTTTCCCTACTATAAAATCTAATGCCCCATCAGTAATAGAGAACTCAATTTTATCCATTTCAAACAACTTCTTATACTGCTTAATTATAGCATTTTTAGGCTCTGTAAGTATTGCTCTTAATGTTTTCGCATCAAGTGGGTCCATATAAGTAAGTACAGGAAGACGTCCAATAATTTCAGGAATTAATCCAAAATCTTTTAAATCTTTAGGAATAATATATTGAAGTAAATTATCTTGATCAACTACATCATCAGACATTGAAGCACTATATCCAACGGCTTGCATATTTAACCGTTTAGAAATTACGCGCTCAATTCCATCAAAAGCACCTCCTGCAATGAATAAAATATTTTCTGTATTTACTTCAATAAATTTTTGATCAGGATGTTTACGTCCACCTTTAGGTGGCACATTAACAACAGTTCCTTCTAAAAGTTTAAGTAGCGCTTGTTGTACTCCTTCACCAGAAACATCACGAGTAATAGATGGATTATCACTTTTACGTGCAATTTTATCTATTTCATCAATAAAAACAATTCCCTTTTCAGCTTTCTCTAAATTATAGTCGGCAGCTTGAAGCAAACGAGTTAAAATACTTTCTACATCTTCGCCAACATAACCAGCTTCAGTTAATACTGTAGCATCAACAATAGCTAAAGGCACATTAAGCATTCTTGCTATAGTTTTTGCCATTAACGTTTTACCAGTTCCTGTTTGACCTACCATAATGATATTAGATTTTTGAATATCAATATCATCATTAGATGGTGGTTGTAACAATCTTTTATAGTGATTATAAACGGCTACAGACATTACTTTTTTTGTCATGCCTTGTCCTATTATATACTCGTCAAGAAATTCTTTAATTTGTTGAGGTTTTCTAAGTTTCAACTCAGCAGATAAGTCACTGCTGTCTATTTGCTTAGATTCTTCGATTACAATACCATGCGCCTGCTCTATACAACGGTCGCATATATGTGCATCTAATCCAGCTATTAATAAATTCGTTTCAGGTTTTTTTCGTCCACAAAACGAACACTCTAATTCTTCCTTTGCCATTAATCTTTATCTTTAAGAAGATGAGAATTCTTATAATCCCTCAGTAATTATCTTATAAAACTACAAAAATTTATTTAATTACGAGCCAAAATCTCGTCTATCATACCATATTCCTTGGCCTTATCAGCTTTCATCCAGTAATCACGATCACTATCTTCATATACTTTGTCGTAATCTTGACCAGAATGCTTACTAATTATTTTGTAAAGCTCTTCTTTTAAAATTAAAATCTCGCGAGCAGTAATTTCTATATCACTGGCTTGCCCTTGAGCGCCACCTAAAGGCTGATGAATCATAACACGAGAATGAGTTAAACCACTACGTTTTCCTTTTTCGCCAGCACACAATAACACCGCTCCCATTGAAGCTGCCATACCAGTACAAATAGTTGCAACATCTGGCTTTATAAATTGCATAGTATCATAAATACCTAAACCTGCATAAACACTTCCTCCTGGTGAATTTATGTATATCTGTATATCTTTTGTAGCGTCAGTACTTTCTAAAAATAATAACTGTGCTTGAACAATATTGGCAACTTGGTCGTTTATACCTGTGCCTAAAAAAATAATTCGATCCATCATTAAACGAGAGAATACATCAAAAACTGCAATATTCATCTGACGCTCTTCAATAATGTTCGGTGTGAGATTTGTTGGATACATACTACTAATAATTTTATTGTAATATGTGCTACTAATTCCTTGATCTTTTATCGCGAATTTTTCAAATTCTTTTGCGTAATCCATAGTTAATTTTAATAATTTAATTTTACTAAACCCTTGACATGCATCAAGATAAGCTAAAGTTTATTTTTATTAGATTGTTTTATTGAATAAAAAAGCACCTAAATCTGTAGATTTAAGTGCCTAAATATAAGGAATTATTCTTTGATTTATTTATCTCCGTATACTTCTTTAACAAACTTTTCGTAACTCAATTCTTTTACTTTTATGTTTGCTTTTTCTTTATAAAGTGATAATAATTTTTGGCTTACTAATTGCTCAGAAATACGACGTGCCTCATCTTGATTTGATAATACACGAGCAGCAATATCATCCAACTCTTTATCAGAAGGATTCATTTGTCCAAATTGAGCCATTTGCCCTTTTATCATCTCGCGAGCATGACCTTTAATGTCGTCCATAGTAACTTGGACATTGTTTTCTTCAATTAGCTTGCCTTCAATTAATTGATAACGTAAGCTTTTTTCAGATTTATCATATTCTTCTTTAGCTTGTTCTGCATCCATTTCTTTTTCGCCTGCAGTTTGCATCCATTTTGTAAGGAACTCTGCTGGCAAATCGAATTTTGTGTTTTCAACTAAATACTCAGTAACATCATTTAAAAGCTTTTGATCTGATTGTTGAACAAATTGCTTTTCTGCGTCTTCTTTTATTTTTGCTCTTAATTCGGCAACAGACTTTACCCCATCTTTTCCAAATAGCTTATCAAACAGCTCTTGATCTAAATCTGCTAATTCTCTTTCATTAATTTCAGAAATTGTAAAAGATACTTCAATATCTAAACCATGGGCATCATCATGTTCAATTTTTAAAGCGTGCATTAAATCATGATCATCTTCAAAAAGACCTTTAGTTTTTAGTACAATAACATCTCCCGCCTTAGCTCCAATAAATTGTTTAGCAGTTGCTTTACCTTTAAATTTATCTAAAGTTAAGGTTACTTTATTATCAATCTCTTTTTCTTCGTTAGTATATGTTCCTGTAATTTCACTATCTTTTTCAACAGTATCTTGAGATACTAATTTTCCGTATTGCTTTTGAATACGTTCAATTTGCTCATCAATCATTTTATCATCGGCCACAATGTTGTATTGTGTAATAGCTTTTTTGCTTTTTAAGTTTACATCAAATTCTGGTGCTAAGCCTAATTCGAATTCAAAAGAAAATCCTTCAGCATCCCAATCAATATCATCTTGTGGTTTTGGTAATGGTTGCCCTAAAACATCTAACTTTTCTTCAGTTAAATATTTGTTTAAAGCATCTTGCAAAAGCTTGTTCACCTCATCAACTAAAACCGCTTTTCCATATTGCTTTTTTACCATTCCCATTGGCACATGCCCCTTTCTAAAACCAGGAATATTAGCCGTTTTACGGTAATCTGTTAATATTTTTTCAACTTTATCGCTATAATCTTCTTTAGCAATATCAACTTTTACTACTGCATTTAATGCATCAACGTTTTCTCTTGTAATATTCATTTTAATGATATAAAGCCTTAAATCAGGCATTTAACAAAAAGGTTTCATTATAAAAACCTAAAATTTATGTAACCAAAATTGGGATGCAAAAATAACATATTTTTACATCCCAACAAAGTTTTTAAATACTTGATTTTGAAGCTATTTTTTATCTTCTTTTAAAAGAGAATGTAAGATAGATTGCAAGATAGAAAGTAGTATACTAAATAAAACTGCAATCCAAATACTACTTACCGAAAAACCATCAATAAGTTTATCTGCTAATAAAATAATTAGTGCATTAATTATAAGCAAAAATAAGCCTAGTGTTACAATAGTTATTGGTAGAGTTAAAATAACTAAAACGGGTTTAACAAGCAGGTTTAACACTGATAAAACCACAGCAACAATAATAGCGGTTACATAAGTATCTACATTTACGCCAGATAAAAAGTGAGCAATTACAAATACTGCAACGGCATTTAATAGAAGTTTGATAAGGAGTTTCATTTAAATAATTTTTAATATGAATTGCTACAAATTCACAAATGTTTTACAAAACTAGATTATCTTTAAAGGTAATGAAATTTAAGAACAAAATCTAACATACAAATTGCATCACAGCTTCAAAAAAGTCTTTCGGATTTTCGGCATGTAACCAATGTCCTGAATTTGAAATGTTACCTATTTTTGCTTTTGGAAAATGATTAATAATTAATCTTTCATCATCAACACCTATATATTCTGATCGGTCACCACGCAAAAACAAGGTGTCTTTTTCAAATCTTGAATAATTTGGTAATGCTTCACCAATTTCGGCAACTTCATTTTTTAAAACATCTAAATTAATGCGTAGGGCTAACTTACCTTTTTCGATCCAATACAGATTTTTAAGTAAAAATTGGCGCGTTCCAAAATCTGAAACATAATTACTTAAAATAGTATCTGCCTGCCCTCTGCTTTTTATAGTGTCAAAATTTAAAGTACTTAACCCTTCTAGTATGGCGTCATGATGAATAGGGTAAAAGCGCGGTGAAATATCAGCAATCACTAGTTTTGAAACTATATCGGGATACTCAGTTGCAAATAACATAGCCGTTTTCCCTCCCATAGAATGCCCAAGTAATATGATGTCTTTTAACTGATGTGCATCGCAATAGTGCTTTAAATCCTCAGCAAGAATCTCATAATTAAAAGCATCACTCCAAAAGCTTCGCCCATGATTTCGTTGATCAATCATATGCAGCTCAAAACCTTGTTCGCTAAACTGCCGCCCTAATGTTTTCCAATTATCACTCATACCTAAAAAGCCGTGTAGAATTACAAATGGTTGCCCTTCTCCTATAATATTTGAGTGTAAAATTTCTTTAATCACAACGAATTTTTTGAATATTTTTTATTTAACTGTAAGCTTATTTAAGTTTCTTCAAATACATTTGAATTACGTTCTCAATACCTAAATACAAGCTTTCTGAAATAAGTGCATGACCAATTGAAACTTCTAATAATTCTGGAATATTTTCTTTAAAAAACTTAATATTATCAAGAGACAAATCATGCCCAGCATTAATCCCTAAGCCTAAACTATTTGCCAATTCGGCGCAATCTGTGTAAGACTTAATAGCTTTTTTATTACCTAAACTATATTCATGTGCAAATGCTTCTGTATACAGTTCAATTCTATCGGTTCCAGTTTCTTTAGCGCCTTCTATTTGATCTAAAACGGGGTCAACAAAAATAGATGTTCTTATACCATTTTGTTTAAATTCCGCTATCACATCAGCTAAAAAGCTCCTATGCTTTATGGTATCCCAACCTGCATTACTCGTTATTGCATCAACAGCATCAGGAACTAGTGTTACTTGCGTAGGTTTAACTTCTAAAACCAAATCAATAAATTTAGTTATAGGATTTCCTTCAATATTATATTCGGTATAAACCTCTGGTTTTAAATCGTGAGCATCTTGATAACGAATATGGCGCTCATCTGGTCTGGGGTGAATTGTTATCCCTTCTGCTCCAAATCGTTGAGCGTCTTTTGCAAACTGTACTACATTTGGCATATCACCACCTCTAGAGTTTCGTAAAGTCGCTATCTTATTAATATTTACACTTAACTTTGTCATCTGTCTATTTTAAAAGACAAAAATACAAAGTAGAACAAGCTTATATACTATTTTTTTGATTAATTTGCACACTTATAAAGTAAAATAATGAGACTTTCAGAATACATTATTAATGACATAAAGCCCTTAGATGGTGATAGCAAAATAAGTGATTTGCAATTGTTGTTTAACCAATTGACCTATTCTCACATCCCCGTTAAAGACAAAAACAACAGCTATTTAGGAAGCTTTTCTGAAACCGATGCACATTGTTTTGATGGTGATAAGCTTATAAGTGAATATCTATACTCTATCGAAGATTTTTATGTTAGAGACACCACAATATGGCTTGACGTGTTAGAAGCTTTTGCAAAAAACTCTTCTAATATTATGCCCGTTTTAGATGCAAGAAATGTGTATTTGGGTTATTATGAATTAAATGATGTTATTGGTCTTTTTAACGAAACACCTTTCTTTTTTGAAGCCGGTGGCATTTTAGTTATTGAAAAAGGGATTTTAGATTATTCGTTTAGCGAAATAAGCCAGATTGTTGAATCGAACAACGGCAAACTTCTAGGTGCTTTTGTTTCAAAAATGAAGAATGATGTAGTTCAAATTACCTTAAAAATTGGCAACTCTAGCCTTAATGAAATTATACAGACCTTCAGGAGATACAGTTATAATATTGTTTCTGGGCACGAAGAAGACAGCTACAATGAAAGCCTTAAAGAACGATCAGATTATTTGAGAAAATATTTAAATATGTAAACTATGAAGGTTGCAGTTTTTGGACGATTTTACAATGAACGTACAACAATTTCGGTTGAGACACTCTTTAATTATTTA
The DNA here is from genome assembly GCF_002741945.1 of Gaetbulibacter sp. 4G1. Taxonomy (GTDB): domain Bacteria; phylum Bacteroidota; class Bacteroidia; order Flavobacteriales; family Flavobacteriaceae; genus Wocania_A; species Wocania_A spongiicola. The sequence continues at coordinate 142,436 of NZ_MDVN01000003.1, read as the reverse complement.
TTAAAAAACAATTTTGATGCTTATATCGAAACAGAATTTTACAACCTAATAAAAAAAGAAGAGCAAAATAAAAAAGATTACGCTTCATTTAAAACATTTGAAGTTTTAGACCCCTCTTTTGATTTACTTGTTAGTGTTGGTGGAGACGGCACTATTTTAAGAGCCATTACATTTGTGCAAGATTTAGGCATTCCAATAATAGGAATTAACACAGGAAGGTTGGGTTTTTTAGCTACTATTCAAGTTGATGGTATAGAAAACGCTATACAAGATATTATTGATGGTAAATACAGAATATCTGAACGTAGTTTACTTTCAGTTGAAACTACTCCAAAAAATGAAACTATTACTTCTCTTAATTTTGCTTTAAACGAAGTGGCAGTAAGTAGAAAAAATACAACCTCTATGATTACTGTTGAAACTCATTTAGATAATGAGTATTTAACATCGTATTGGAGTGATGGTTTAATTGTTTCTACACCTACAGGTTCCACAGGTTATTCTTTAAGTTGTGGAGGTCCAGTTATAACTCCGGGCACTAATAGCTTTGTGTTAACTCCAATAGCGCCACATAATTTAAGTGCACGCCCTTTGGTAATTCCCGATACTACCGAAATACAATTAAAAGTAGATGGTAGAGAAGAACAACATTTAGTATCACTCGATTCAAGAATTGCAACTTTAGATAATGGTACTTTAATCAAAATTAAAAAGGCACCATTCAAAATTAAAATGATTGACCTTTTAAATGAAAGCTTTCTAACCACTCTTCGCAAAAAACTACTTTGGGGAGAAGACAAGCGTAATTAGGCAATATTTCAATAGAAAAACTGTTTAACATCATACAATTTAGCTCAAATTAAAGTTTAATTAGTATTGAGCTAATCTTATTTATTATATTTGCAAACTTTGAATATTTATGAAGCATTTAACCGTACTGATATTAAGCATTTTAAGCTTTCAATTAAACCATTCGCAAATTAACGAAATTGGTGTTTTTGCAGGTGGTAGTAATTTTATTGGAGATGTTGGTGCTACCAACTACATTTCTCCTGATAGTCCTGCTTTAGGTTTAATATACAAATGGAATGCAAGCCCAAGGCATTCATGGAGAACATCCATTATATACTCTGATTTAAAAGCGAATGATATAGATTCGGATGATCCAAGACGAGTACAGAGAGGATATAATTTTGATTCCAACTTATTAGAAATATCAGCTGGTATAGAGTTTACTTTTTTCGATTTCAATTTACATACTGGCGAAAAAATTGCGACACCTTATATATATTCGGGCATAAGTGTTGCCAAGCACGACAATCATTACTTTTTAAATGGTGTACAAACTTCTGAGAATAATTCTAGTTGGGCCTATGGTATTCCTATGGCATTAGGTGTAAAAGCTAATCTTTTAGGAGATTTTATTTTAGGTATTGAGGTTGGAGCACGTTATACTTTTTCAGATGAAATTGATGGTAGTGTTCCAGATAGCAAGACAAACTTGCAATATCGATTTGGTAATATAAACAACAATGATTGGTATGTCTTTTCAGGTATTACTTTGACATACACTTTTGGTTTAAACCCTTGTTATTGTCCTACAGATTAAATGAATTTAAAAGAAAACATACAAACTAATGCGTTACCAAAACACATTGCCATAATTATGGATGGCAATGGAAGATGGGCTAAGCAAAAAGGTATGTTGCGTGCTTTTGGCCACGAAAATGGCACAAAAGCAGTAAGAGAAGCCGTTGAAACTTCTGCTGAGCTTGGGATTGAGAATTTAACTCTTTACGCATTTTCCACCGAAAATTGGAACAGGCCTAAACTTGAGGTTCAAACCTTAATGAAACTTTTAGTGTCTTCATTAAAAAAAGAAATAAAAACACTTCAAGAAAACAATATTAAGCTTTCAGCCATTGGTAACTTAAATACACTGCCAAAAAAAGTATATAAAGAACTTCAAGAGGTTATAGAAAGCACAAAAAACAACCAAAGGATGACTTTAACACTAGCTTTAAGTTACGGTTCTAGGGAAGAAATCCTAAATACTGTTAAAGAGATTAGTATTAAAGTTAAAAATAATATAATTTCGCCCGAAAAAATTGATGAATCGATTATAAATGAGCATCTTTACACGCAAAATTTACCAGATGTAGATTTGCTTATTAGAACCAGTGGCGAACAACGTATAAGTAATTTTTTGCTTTGGCAAATTGCATATGCAGAATTGTACTTTACCAGTACACTTTGGCCTGATTTTACAAAGCAACATTTGTATGAAGCTATTATTGAATATCAAAAAAGAGAACGACGATTTGGGAAAACAAGTGAACAACTTAGCTAATATTTTATCTTTGACAACTTATATAAAACATTGCTTAGTAGCATTAATAATTGCTTTTAGTTTTAATGCACAAGCGCAAGATTTACCATATAGCGATGGTAAAAAATACACTTTAGGCGGTATTTCTGTTTCTGGTAACACTACATTTAGTGAAGCTACAATTATAACAACTTCTGGCCTAAGAAAAGGCAAAGAAATAACTATTCCTGGGGAAGATATTAGTAAAGCAATTAAAAAACTTTGGGGATATAAATTGTTTAGCGACATTGAAGTATATATTTCTAAAATAGAAGGTGATATTGCCTATTTAGAAATTAGACTATCTGATTTACCACAACTTAATGAGTTAAAAATTAATGGTGTTAAAAAGGGCAAAAAAGAAGCCATTATCAAAGAAACTGGTTTAAATAAAGGCACTAAAGTAACCGAAAACCTTATAACTACTACCAAAAATTTTCTTACTAAAAAATATAAAAAAAATGGTTTTTATAATTCCAAAATATTAATAAACACCATCGATGTAAAAGATTCTTTAGAAACAGCTAGAGTTAATATGGTATTAAATATTGACAAAGGCGAAAAAGTTAAAGTTAAAGATATTGTATTTAGTGGCAATAATGTTTTAAGCGATAAAAAGCTTAGAAAGGCCATGAAAAACACAAAAAAGATAAACCGATTACGCATATTAAAGCGTTCAAAATTCATTGACTCTGCCTATCAAGCAGATTTAAACCATGTTATAGATAAATATAAAGAGAACGGCTATAGAGATGCGCGTATTTTATCTGACAGTCTAGTTGTTAATGACGATAACAAAACCGTATCGCTTCATATAAATGTTAATGAAGGCGAACTGTACACTTTTGGAGATATTACTTTTATTGGCAACACTGTATATTCTAACGAGCAATTAAACAGATATTTACGAATTAAAAAAGGCGACACATATAATGGTGTTTTATTACAAGAACGTATTGCTGATAATTCAAAACCTGATGCTGCTGACATAACAAACCTATATCAAAATAGTGGATATTTATTCTCTTCTATTAATCCAGTTGAAGTTAATGCAGACGGCAATGTTATAGACATGGAAATTAGAATATCTGAAGGAAAGCCAGCCTATTTCAATAAAGTTTCAGTAGTAGGAAACGACAAAACTAACGATCATGTTATTTACAGAATGTTACGTACTCGCCCTGGGCAGTTATACAGTAAAGAAAATGTTGTTCGTTCGGTAAGAGAACTAGGTCAATTAGGCTTTTTTGATGCTCAAGAAATTTCGCCAAACTTTAACAACCCTAACCCTAATGAAGGTACTATAGACATGGAGTACTCTGTTAAAGAAACTGGTTCTAGTCAAATAGAATTACAAGGAGGTTACGGCGGTGGCGGATTTATTGGAACTCTTGGTCTTTCTTTTAATAATTTTTCTATTAAAGATATCTTTAAAAAAGAAGCATACAAACCAATTCCAATGGGTGATGGGCAAAAATTGGCTTTACGTTTACAAGCGAGTCGTTTTTATCAAACTTATAGTTTTTCATTTTCTGAACCTTGGTTAGGAGGTAAAAAACCTGTACAATTTTCTACATCATTATCGCATACAAAACAATTTTTATACAATCCTATAACTAGAAATGCTGATAAGTCTAGACGTTTTAATATTACAGGTCTTTCAGTAGGTTTAGCAAAACGATTAACGGTTCCTGATGATTATTTTACATTATCTCAAGCTGTAAGTTTTCAGCACTACGATTTACAAAACTATAATACAGGTTTATTTACGTTTGGAGACGGTAGTTCAAACAACTTATCATATACTATTGGTTTAAGTAGAAATAACACCAGAATAGACCCTATTTATCCAACTGGCGGCTCAAACTTTTCTGCTACCGCTAAATTTTCTGTTCCTTATTCATTATTTAATAAAGTAGATTACAAAGCACTTAAAGATGAGCGAGATGATTTAGAAATTATAATTGGTGATGGTACAAAAACTATTGATGAAAGAACAGAAGCATCAGATAGAGTTGGAGAAATAGATCAAGAACGCTACAAGTGGTTAGAGTTTTACAAAATAAACTTTAAAGGAGATTGGTATACGGAAATTGTAAAAGATTTAGTATTAAAACCAAGTGTAGAATTTGGATTCTTAGGTGCTTATAACAATGACAGAGGTGTTATTCCTTTTGAGCGTTTCTTTGTTGGTGGTGATGGTTTAGGCAATTATAGTTTGGACGGTAGAGAGGCTATTGCGCTTCGTGGCTATCCAAACCAGTCTTTATCTGATCAAGATGGAGGTACAATTTACAATAAGTTTTCGTTAGAACTTCGTTACCCAATTACATTAAAAGCTTCTGCTAAAATATATGCATTAGGCTTTTTAGAAGGTGGAGCTTCTTATAATAGTTTTAGAGATTACAACCCTTTTGATATTAAACGATCAGCTGGTTTAGGTATTCGTATTTTCATGCCTGCATTTGGTTTATTAGGTATCGATTTCGGTCACGGGTTTGATGCATTGCCAGGGCAAACTGCTAAAAATGGCTGGGAGACACATTTCATTATTGGGCAACAGTTTTAATCAATCAATATTATAACAAAATTTATTTTGGCACGATATTTTCTAATAACAATTTGATGATTTGAATAAGAATTGAAATTTTTCAGATTAAAATTCGTTAATTTTGAAAATACAATTCAAAGAATGACAGAATTTAAAAAAATTATCATCTGTCTATTTTAGAATTTATAGCTATAAATTATAAAAATATTAAACAGATGCAAAACAAAGTTCTTTTTTTACTGATACTAGTGTTTACATTAAGTATATCGTTACATGCACAGCGTGGGGTACGAATTGGATATATCGATACAGAGTATATTTTAGAAAATGTTCCAGAATATCAAGAAGCTATATCTCAATTAGATGAAAAGGCTCAAAAATGGAACAATGAAATTCAAACCAAACTAAGTGCTGTTGAACAAAAACGTAAAGATTTAAGTAATGAAAAAGCACTTTTAACAAAAGAACTTGTTGATGAACGCGAAGAAGATATAACTTTTGAAGAACAAGAAATATTAGATTACCAACAAAAACGTTTCGGCCCTAATGGTGATTTAATGATTCAGAAAAAGCAATTAATGCAACCTATACAAGATCAAATTTTTGCTGCCGTACAAGATTTAGCTGGAAGTAGAAAATACGATTTTATATTTGATAAATCTGCAGATGTTGTTATGCTATATTCGGCTAAACAATTTGATTTAAGCGAACAGATTTTAAGAAGTATTAAAAGAGCATCAAAACGTAAGCAAGTTCAAACAAAAGCTGAACGAAAAGCTGCAGAAAAAGAAGAAGTTGTACCAGAGGTTAATTTAGAATTGGAAGAACGTCAAAAAGCATTAGAAGAGAAGAAAGCAGCTCGAGAAAGTGCTATTGAAATAGCAAGACAAAAAAAATTAGCGGCTCGTGACGCAAAAGTAAAAGCTGCTGCTGAAAGACGTCAAAAAATATTGGACGATCGTGCAAAAGCTAAACAGGCTAAATTGGATGCTAAAAATAAAACAACCGAAGCAGGAAAATCTGTTGATGAAAAAACAACTGGAGAGACTAAAACGAGAGCACAACTTGTTGAAGAAAACAGACAAAAAAAATTAAAAGAAAGAGAAGCGAGAAAAAAGGCTCTAGACGACAAAAAGAAAAAAATATTAGAAGAGCGTCAAAAAATAAAAGACAGTATAAATAACAATTAACAAAACAATTTATAACACATTAATACTATTTAAAAATGAAACAATTTAAAACTATTTTATTAGCAACGGCATTATGTATAGGAACTCTTAGTTTTACACAAGCACAAAGTAAAGTTGCCCATATAAATACTCAAGAATTAATAACTGCTATGCCAGAAATGAAAGCGGCACAAACGCAGATGGAAACATTGAGAAAAACTTACGAAACTGATATCCAAACTATGGCTACTGAGTTTCAAACTAAAGTAAAGCAATACGATGCTGAAGCTTCTACGAAAACTCAAGAAGAGAATACTAAAAGGGCTCAAGAAGTACAAACTATGGAGCAAAATATTCGTCAATTTCAAGGGCAAGCTCAACAAGATATGCAAACTAAGGAGCTTGAACTTTTAAAGCCTATAACAGAAAAAGCCAAAGCAGCAATATTAAAAGTATCAAGAGCTCAAGGTTTCGAATATGTTTTAGATTCGGCACAAGGTGTAGTAATTATGTCTGATGGTAAAAATTTACTTGATGATGTAAAAAAAGAACTAGGGATATAAAAACACTCAATAAAAATAATATAAAAGCTACCTTAATCAAGGTGGCTTTTTGTTTTTATTGAGTAAATTTATACGCGTATGAGTAAATTTCCTATTGGTGTTTTTGATTCTGGTGTTGGTGGAACTTCTATATGGAAAGAAATCCACCACCTTTTACCTAATGAAAATACTATATATTTAGCCGACAGTAAAAATGCTCCTTTTGGCCCAAAGGGAAAAGAAGCTATTATTAAACTTAGCGCAAAAAACACTGAGTTTTTATTAAATAAAAAATGTAAGCTTATCGTAGTGGCTTGTAACACTGCTACTACCAATGCTATTGATTATCTTCGAGAAACTTATAATGTTCCATTTATTGGTATTGAACCTGCAATAAAACCTGCTGCGTTACAAACTAAAACAAACGCTATTGGTATTTTAGCAACTAAAGGGACTTTAAGTAGCTCTTTATTCTCAAAAACTTCTGGGTTATTTACTAGCAACATTAATGTTATTGAACGCGTTGGAGAAGGTATTGTACAGCTTATTGAAAGTGGAAAATTGCATTCTGAGGACATGAAGGCCTTACTTAAATTGTATTTACAACCTATGATTGATGCCAACATTGATTATTTAGTTTTAGGATGCACGCATTATCCTTATTTAATGCCTTTACTTATTGATTTATTACCAAATAACGTAAAGATTATTGATTCTGGCGAAGCTGTAGCTAGACAAACTAAAGCTGTTTTAAAGCAGAATAATTTATTGAATACTGAAACTACAATTGCAAAAAACATTTTTTTCTCAAATGGAAACCCAGAAGTTATGAAGCCCCTTTTGGACGGAATATATAATGTGGATTATTTGGACTTTTAATTGAACCCTTTTTGCGTTAGCGATTGCAGTGGCATCCTTTTTTGAGGCACGAGAAAAAGATATAACGGAAAGCGCGACCATTTGCACTGAGCGCAGTCGAAGTGTTGTGGTAACGCCCTACTCTTTAAACCAACCTGAATATTTTATATAATTATTTGCTATACGGTCTATTTCGCCCGAAATAAGCTCTTGGCTAATATCTTTTACCTTTTTTGCTGGAACCCCTGCGTAGATACTACCAGCTTCTACCCTTGTATTTTGAGTTACAACTGCTCCTGCTGCAATAATACTGTTACTCTCTACAATACAATCATCCATAATAATACTACCCATCCCTACTAAAACATTATCGTGAATGGTGCAACCGTGCACAATGGCATTGTGGCCAATAGACACATTATTTCCAATGGTTGTGGGTGATTTTTGATAGGTAGCGTGTATAACAGCACCATCTTGCACGTTTACTTTGTTCCCCATTTTTATGTAATGTACATCGCCACGAATTACTGCACTAAACCAAACACTGCATTGGCTGCCCATTAAGACATCGCCAACAATGGTTGCGTTTTCGGCTACATAACAATCGTCTGGTACTTGTGGTGATTTTCCGTTTACTGGTTTTATTATTGGCATCTGTTACTGTTTATGTGTTGTTTCATTAAGTTGTTATTGTGAAGCAAATTTATTTGCAGTGACAATCTTTTAGTAAGTTTATTATTATTTGATTTTTACTTTAAAAGATTACCACATCACTTATCTACTAGTAATGACAAATCTATTTAAAATAGGATAATAAACCTGATTTTTTTGATGCTGAAACCATAATTTCCTTTCCGTTACTTAATACCACGCTTCCTCCTTTACCTTTTACGTATTTAACAACCTCGTTTACATTTACTAAATACGATTTGTGTACACGGGCAAAACTTGTATCCTTTAAAATATCCTCAAAATATTTAAGTGTTTTACTTACCAGTTTCTTTTTATTGGTGTTGAGGAAAATCTCGGTATAATTATCATCGGCTTTACAGTATAAAATATCTGATGTATTAATAACCTCAAAACCATTTAGCTGCGGAATAGTAATTTTACCATTTACTGTATTTGTTTTTGGGGCTAATACTTGATTTTGAAGCGCTTCTTCTTTGATTTTTATTTCGGTTACATAGTCAACTGCTTTTATAAGCTCGTCTATAGAAATGGGTTTCATTAAATAATACGATGCATGCGCATTTAAAGCATCCATAGCATAGTGATTGTAAGCGGTTACAAATACGGTTTCAAAATCTATATCGCCAACCTTTTCAAGTAAATCGAAAGCATTACCATAGGGCATTTCTACGTCGAGAAATACCAAATCTAAATCGTTATTTCTAATCAATACTAAAGCCTCTTCAACGTTTTCTGCTTCGCCTAAAACAGTTACATTTGGGCAATACTTTTTTAAGTAATTCTTTAGAATTTGCCTGCTTGTTTCTTCGTCTTCAACTATGATTGAGGTTAGTTTCATTTTTAATCCTTTTTAAGTGTTACCACAACTTTGGTTCCTGTATCTTCCTTATTTTGAAAATCGTCAATAAAAACATCAACCTTATCTTTGTACATTGCGTTTAAAATTGATACACGCTTCTTAATATTACCCATACCTTTTGAGTTTTGCTTTTGCTGATGTTCGGTTTTTAAAGACTTCGATTTTTTTCTACCAATACCGTCATCTACAATCTCTATGCTTATTTCATCAGGCTTGGTTTGAGTAATTTTAATATCTAAACGCCCCTTACTTTTTTTGTATCTCAGTCCGTGCCAAACGGCATTTTCAATATAAGGTTGTAATAGCATTGGCGGAATTACAAAATTGTTTACATTAATGTTTTCATCCACAGTAATATTATAATCAAACTTATCTTTAAACCTAAAGTGTTCTAATTTCGTGTATAATTGCAATAACTCTATTTCCTTTTCTAATGGAATAAAATCTTCTTCGCTATTTTCTAAAACAGCTCGCATTAATAATGAGAAATCTGATAAATATTTATTTGCTGTTCGCTCATCGTTCGAAGCTATAAAACTATTTACAGAGTTTAAGGCATTAAATATAAAATGCGGATTCATTTGACTGCGTAACGTTTTTAATGCCAATAAATTATTAGCTAACCGTTGTTGCTTTATATATTTAAACATTAAAAATGCTGTAACTAACAACAATAGAACCCCTCCAATTAGCGAGTAAATAATCAATTTTTGTGTTCGGGCTTGTTCAACATTAAGTTGATATTTACTTTCTGAGAGCTCTCTATCACTCTCTAAACTTAAAATCCTGTTTTGTTTACTAATTATATCTTGACTAAATCGTGCTGCTTGTGATATTTCTTGCTCTCTTTTTACATAGACTTTGTCTAATAAGCTTATGTAATTTTCAAACGCAATTCGTGCTTTATCAAATTCGCCAGCATCACGTAATACGTCTGATAGTTTTTTAGTTGCATCTTTTTGAACGATTAAATCTTCTTTATCATCAGCTTCTTCAATACTTTTTTCAAGATAGGTTATAGCGTTTCCATAATCTTTTTGCAAAGCATAAGCATTTCCTATTTTATAATTTTGTTTTTGTGGTGTTAAGGCACTTTTGTTATCGAAAACCGAATCGCTCTCTATATCATTTATATCATCCAAAGCTTCTTTACGCAGTTCTATTTCGCTGGAATAATCATTTAAATTATTTTGAAAATCTGCTACTTTAACTTTTTCCTCTACGCCTCTTCTTTTGTTTTCTTGACTAGCTAACTTAAGAGAATTACTAAATCGAAGTTGTGCTTCTTGGAGCTCTCCATTATTAATATGTGCTTGAGCTAGTTTAGAATTTAAATCCGTAATCTTTGGAGTTATTAAATGTTTTTGTGCCACTTCTAACCCTTTTGTATAAGCATCTATTGAAGCGTCAAAAGCTTTTGTGTTTTGGTGTACATCTCCAAGCCCCTCGTAAAGCGAAACGAGTTGCCAATTTGATAGTTGCTTCTTATCAATCTCATTATAAATACTAAGGCTTTCTTGGTAATTTTTATTAAGCTGATACGCTTTCGCTAATTTAATTTTAACGGCATTACTTGTTCTATTTTGAATACTAATTCTGTAATTTGAAACTGCCAAATCAAACTGTTTCCAATACGTGTAAATATCGCCTAAAACTTCGTAAGCTTCACTATTTTCCTTAACTGACCTACTATCCTTTAAAGCATCTGCAATAAATTGAATGCTCTTTTTTGCATCTTTTTTTAAATATACTTCTGCAGAGTCTATAAGTGATTTAAAGACTTGGGTATTTGCTTTTGATTTAAAAAGTTTGCTTCTGTACTCTTCTATTTTATTAGGTTCTACCTTAACTTTAATGCGCTCACTATCTTCAATAATATAATAAACCGTTTCAAAATCTTTATGCTTTATCGTAAGCTCGTCACCCTTTTTTGCAACAATTTTAAATTCTCCTAAAGCGTCAGTTGTGGTATATGCACCACCTCCAACTTCTATATTAACATTAGATATTGGCTTATTGGTATCACTTTCTATTACAGAACCACGTACAGTAAATCTTTTTTCTGAGTTTATAGCATCGTTTCTTTCTTGAGCAAGTAAAAAACTTGTGCAAAAAAGAAGGCATAAAAAACTAATGTATTTAACTAATAACTTCATGGTTACTTTATAATAGATAAACTTACGCACTTTCTTTGTTATAATAAAATGGTCATTTTACAATTCTTCATGTTTTTATGTTGAAAAAGTACCTTTTACCCAATCAAAAGTTTTGTTTACTCATCCAAATTACTATTTAACTCATTCCTCTTTTTTTAAGAAAAAAGTTGCTTTTAGTTTTACACTGTTAATCAGAAAACAATAATCTTATGAAAATTACAAATCACCTTTTTTTTGCCCTTTTATTTACAATCGTGTCTTTTTCTCAAAACGGAGAAAAAAATTTTATCGATCAGCCATACATTGAAGTCACAGGGCAAATAGAAACTGAAATTATTCCCAATGAAATCTATTTAAACATTGAACTTGATGAAAATGACAAAAAAGGCAAAATAAGTATTGAGCAACAAGAAAATCAAATGATAACAATTTTAAAATCTTTAAATATAGATTTAGACAAAAATTTCTCCATTTTGGATTTTAATGGATACTACAAAAGAAAGTTTTTAGGCGATGATAAAGTAACAAAAAAGAAACATTATGAATTAATTGTAAACGATGGTGAAACTCTAGGCAAAGTATATCAAGCTTTAGATAGAATTGATGTTTCTAATATTCATATCACTAAAACAAGTCATTCTGATATTGAAAAAATAAGAAGAGACACTAAGTTAAAAGCCCTTAAAGTAGCTAAAGAAAAAGCTAATGATTATGCAACGGTAATTAATCAAACCATAAGGAAAGCCTTATTTGTTCAAGAACAAGCTACAAATAGCTTAAACAGATTAAATGGTAACGCAAATGGTATTGTTATTAGAGGCTATAGTAACATTTATGGTTCAAGGGGCAAACAAGAAAAAATTCAAGATTTAAACATTAAAACTATTACAATAGCAGCCTCAGTTAAGGCAAAATTCTCATTAAATTAAAAAAGCCCATGATGGGCATTTGGTAAAATTATCATTAATCAAAAAAACAATATTATTATGAAAACACACTTTAAAATATTTCTTTTTAGCATGTTGCTAATGGGATTTACAGCCTGTAATGCAAATAATAAAAAAGCAAATACCAATTATGCGCAAGTACAAATAACAGCACATAAACCTAGTAAACAATACATAAAAGTTGCTCTTTTATTAGACACTAGCAATAGTATGGATGGGTTAATAGATCAGGCAAAAGCCCAACTTTGGGATATTGTTAATGAGTTATCGTATGCAAAATGCCATGATAGTAAACCAAATTTACAAATTGCTTTGTATGAATACGGAAACGACAGGTTAAATGGAGACGAAGGTTTTATAAGACAGGTTTTAACTTTTAGCGAAGATCTGGATGAAATTTCAAAGGAACTATTTTCGTTAACTACAAATGGTGGTGAAGAGTATTGCGGGCAAGTTATTCAAACTTCATTAAATCAACTAAAATGGGGTGATAATCCAGATGATTTAAAGCTTATTTTTATTGCAGGTAATGAACCTTTTACACAAGGAAAAATTAATTATAAAGATGCATCAACTAATGCTAAAGAAAAAGATGTTACCATTAATACTATTTTTTGTGGTGATTACCAACAAGGTATTTCTAGCCGTTGGAGAGATGGAGCAAGCTTAACTAACGGCGATTATATGGCTATAAATCAAAACAATGCCACTGTACATATAGCATCGCCTTATGATGACGATATTTTAATTTTAAATCAAAAATTGAATAAAACTTATGTTATTTATGGACATGCTGGCAGACAAAAAATGGCTCTTCAAGCTGAGCAGGATACTAATGCTGGTTTATACAGTAAAGCTAATGCTGTTAGTAGAACAGTAAGCAAGAGCTCACATTTATATAAAAATAAATCTTGGGATTTAGTCGATGCAGAGAGAGAAGAAAATTTCAAATATGATGATTTAGAAAAAAGTCAATTACCAGAAGTTTTAAAAGGTAAATCTGAAACTGAAATTAAAGCTTATGTTGCTAAAAAACGAAAAGAACGGGAAAGCATTCAAAAGAAAATTCAAGAGTTAAATAAAAAACGAAAACTCTATATTCTAGATCATAAAAAAGAAAACTCAAATGGGCTAGAAAACGCAATGACAAAAGCCATAAAAGAGCAAGCTAAAAAGAAAAAGTATACTTGGAATTAAAAAAAGAGGCTCGTTATACGAGCCTCTTTTTTTTAATTTACAGCAGGACATTTACAATCGTATTGTTTTCTTCTACAAGCAAAATTATACCCTAAGGTTAATTGATGAAACCCTCCGTTGGTAAACACTAATGAGTTGGTTTGATAAGTATATGTATAAGCAAACATAAATTGCTTATAATCAACTCCTAATATTGGCGTTATTTGCTGTAGTTTTTGACTTTTTATAGTATTGGAGGTAGTAATATACTCAGCACCATCAGAACTTTGTCTGAATGATAAGCCTCCCCAAATTTTACCAAAATCCATTTCTTTATAAACCTTAGCATTAATATCAATTGAAGCTTCTTGAGTTGCATCTCTATATTGAAACATCAACGAAGGTTCATAACTCCATTCGCTCCCTAATTTACCAAAGATCCCTCCAACAGAAAACAAATAACGTCTTAAATTACTTGTTATATTAGGGTCTTTATTAATACCAGCATTTCTTAAAACGTTTTTAACCGTTGCATGCGCATAATAATCTAAATAATGATAAGAAAACCCTACATCGATATTAAAATTAGTTTCATTTTGTACAATGCCATCAATAATAGCATCTGGTCCATCAAATAAAAATGATGTTTCATCTAACTTATATTGAATAAAACCGGCACTTAAACCAAAAGACAGCATATTTAAATCTACTTCGTTTCTAGAAAATAAAAGGTGATGTGCATAGGTAGCATATGCTCCAGTTTGTGAATGGTATCCATTTCTATCTGTATACAAAATACCTCCAATTGCAGAAGGTGTATCGCCTATTCTTCCGTTTAAACTTAACGTAGTAAGTCTTGGAGCATCTTCATGTCCAAACCATTGTTGGCGTGATGTAAGTCTAATTTTCGAACAATTAGCTATACCTGCCATTGACGGGTGAATGAGGTAATAATTATCTGTTAAATAATCTGTATATATAGGCAATCCTTCTTGCGAAGTTGCAATTTGGGTGCTCAACACTCCTATAATTACTATAAAAATATGTTTTATTTTCATACTATAATTTTATCTTTTCAAGGTAAAATGCGATCTAAACTCTTTTTGTGTGTTATCAAGCGGTTCATTATATTTTACTACAAACCAATAATCTCCTGTTGGAAATTTTTGCCCATTAAACGTTCCATTCCATCCTAACCCTTTAGGGTTTAACTGTTTTAATAGCTTACCATATCTGTCAAATATATAAATTTCTGCATTAGGCTGAGTTGCTATTCCTTTAATATTCCATGTGTCATGTACACCATCACCATTAGGTGTAAAATATTTAGGGTAATCAATCACAATCTGCATTTCTGAAATTTCGTTACAATTTAATAAATCGCGTACATATACCGTATGTTCTCCCCCAGTTAATCGTTCAAATACATTAGAACTCTGCCACGAACCAGAATTTAGCCTATATTCATATTCACCAACACCTATAACTGTTACTTCTATAATATTATTGTCTGAAAAAGATGTGCTCAATAATTCTACTGACATACTCTCTGGTGGATACGACCCAACAACCAAGGTGCTTGCAGGAATTCTACATCCCGTTGCTATATTAGTTGCAAATACAGTATAATTACCAACCACTACTGGTGTAAACTGAGCATTTGTAGCTCCAGTTATTACTGTACCTATAGGATCTGCATTTACCTCAGCTTCTGTTCCATTATACCATTGGAATGTATAATCTGTAGTATTTAATTGTGTATCGATTGGGGGATTGCTCAATAATGTTGCGTTTTCAGGGGCTATAACGTCATTATTACTATTTAAGCAAATTACATACTCTTCTTCAATATCTATTTCTGGAACTGGGTTTACTACTAGATTTATAGGAACCACTATAAAGCACTCATTTGCATTTGGTAATACTCTTACGTAAATAGTTTGGGTCACTGCCTCTGTGTTTTCAAAACTAATACTATTAGGTATTGTATTACTATTTCCAGCAATGGCATCGGCCTCATTTTCATAATAAGTAAAACTAAAATCCGCTTCGCCAAGTCCGTTTAAAATTTCTGTTTCTCGTCTTGTAACATCAAAAAAATCAAAGCCATCATTATCAACTTCACATTCTTCTATAGGAGAAGGGTTTTTATTTAAATTGTCATAAATAATTGTTTTTAAAGATAATGTTGTTGTAGACGTACAAGTATTTGAACCTGTAGCTAAAACTAAAATATCTCTATCTAAAACTGTATTGGTGTATACAGTTGGGGCTGTGATTGGGTTATTATTATCCAAATCTAATTGAGTCTCAAAATAAGATAATACAATAGATGTATCACCTCCAGTAATTTGATTTTCCTTAACAGTTAAATCATAATTTGTTGTTACAATGTCACTACAAATTCGAATATCATCTGGTTGAAATATAGTTGGATTATAATTTACAACAAGGTTAAAACTCATATCGGTACTGAAGCATTCATTGGCATCTGCCACTCCATTTCCATTTTCATCAAATTGAGCACGAACAAATATTTGTTGCGGATTACTTATATTTGAATAAGTACTACTATTAGCTATCGCTATATTGTCAATTGCATCTTGTTCAGTAAGATGATAACTTATTAAAATAGCCTTGGTTTGTGTTCCAATGACTTCAACATCTTTTGTTGGCAAATCAAAAACAGTAAAATCTGTATCGCTACACAACACATAATCATCAATTGTATTTAGTACTGGTAATGGGTTAACCGTTAAAGTAATATGGCTCCCCAATCCTAAACAAGCATTAACAACATCGCTATCTACACGTACATATATTTGTTGTGTATTTGCTGAAGTGTCATTTCTATGGTTACTAATGTCTATAATTGCATTAGTTTCAGATAAAGCATCAGCTTCATTAGTATAGTAAGTTATTGTGGTATTTTGTCCACTACTAGGAAAAAGGTTTTTTATTTGTTGTTCGGCATCACTAAAATCAAAAGCAGCGATACCATTAGTATTATCATTATCAATAAGTTTATCATCACAAACCTGATATGTCAAATTAAATGTTGACGGTATTTGAGTAGCACTAACTACTAAATCTATTCTTGCCGTACGGTAACAACCTTTAGCATTTTCAATTCTTGAATAAACCACACTACTAAGTGCAGTTGGATTTGGGTAATTAATAAAGTTTGTAATTTGATTTGCGACTAAACCACCTTGAGCATCAGCATCACTTAAATAATAAGTAAAAATTTCGTTTACTGAATTGTTTGACAGTATTGTATTGGCTTCAGTTAAATTAAAATTTGAAAAACCATCAGTATCATTATCACACTGAGTTAAGGTAACTATAGGGTTTACTGTTGGCAATGGGTTTACTACTAAATTAAAAGTAGTTGTATCATAACAACTAGTATTTCCTTTGTTTTCTATTCTTGCGTAAATGATTTGTGGATTACTTGTATTTTGAATTGGCGAAGTAATTTCAGTTCCTACAATTGCAGCATCAGCATCAATTTGAGAATTATAAAATTTAATATCATAATCTGTAGATGGCTGAGACCCTAGTACTTCATTTATTTTTGTAGACAAATCAAAAGTTACAATTTCATTCGTATCGTCACCATCATTTGCATCATCACAAAGCTCATAATCTATTGGTTTATTAGCTATTGATTCTTTATTTACAGTAATATTAAAACTTGTAACTTCAAAACAAGTTTGTGTTTTATCTGCAATACGAATCCAAATGGTTTCATTTTGTATTGTATTGGTATACGTGTTAGGTGTTGCAATAGGGTTTTGATTAGTATCAGCATCTGTTTGACTAGTATGAAAACTAATAGGAAAATCTGCCGCTGCTTGACTACCTAAAACTAAAGCTTCGTTTGCTGAAAAATCAAAGATTTCTGTTAAATCGTTATCCGATTCACACAAAACAATATTTTCTGGTGGAGCAGATACTACTGGATTTGTAGTAAATTGAACAATAATATCATCTGTTGAACTACATCCTGCCGCAACATCAATTTGTACCGAATAAGTTCCTTCAGTTGCAACATTGTATGTTGGATTTGTTTCTCCAGGGATTTCTACACCGTCTTTAAACCATTTATATGTTGTTCCTGGTATAGCTAAAGTAGCATCCAACTCAAAAAGCTTACCACTACAAGCAGGATTTCCTCCCTTAATAGTTTTGTCTACACCTAGGTTACCTCCAATATCAAAACTTCCAGCCTCTAAAAATATAGCAGAGTCCCATTGAGAATCACCTTGATCAGCTACAACTATTTTTATTTCATAAGTTTTATTAGGGTCAACTGCTGCGCTTGCTGTAAGCACTTTAGTTCGCCCTCCGTAATTAGTGTCTGGTATATTATAACCTTCAAAAAATTCGGTGTTAGCTCTACAAGCAGCTGCATTATTAATATTTCTTACACTTACTCTTTGCCCATTAGGTAATACTGCTAAATTTTGATATTTAGTTGTACCTACTTCTCTTAATAAAAAAGCAAAGCTATCAGCAAAACTACATTCGGTTGCACCATCGTACTCTTCAGATGCCATTAAAAAACGGAAGCTAATTGTGTTTACTAACGGAACAAAATTAAATTTCACATAAGTAGCATCAAAAGTGTTTATTATTCCTAATGCTGTTTGTAAATCTGCATCGCCACCAAGTCCGTTAATATTATCAGGATGTGCGGTTCCTACTGGGGGTGTAACAATTGTATTCCCTGCTTCAAAAGCTCTTCCTGATGTTATTATAATTCCTTCATCAAAAGGAAAAGAGCTTCCAACAGGTTTTTTAAAATAACCATAACTCTTTGTACTTGTTTGAGTTGGCGTACCACTAACTTGAGAAGAAAAAGTATCAACGGTAGAACACTCACTAGATATTAAAATATCTTCAACAAGCTTATCTAAAGAAAAACTTGATTCTGCATCAGCAGGGTTATTTACACTTATAATTTGCCCATAACTAGCTACAGATAAACAAATAAAAAATACAATTAGTAAAACGTTTTTCATAGTCAATTTAAATTAAACACTACATAGTCTTATAAAAACAGTTTAGTAGCATTTAACCCTAAAAAATAAATTGTTTTTTTTGAACCAATAATATTTAGCACAAAGCTTCAAATATATGTATATCTCAAAGTTTCTTTTGTATTTTTACAAAAAATTAGCTAAAATGAACAATTTCAAGGTTTCTGTGCAAGAAACAACCAATAACGCCATAGTAAAATTTGAGGTAAATCAATTTATAACCAAGCATCAAAGCTTTGAGTTTAACAACATTGATGAGGCTAAATCATCGCCTTTAGCGCAACAATTATTTTACTTACCCTTTGTAAAAAAAGTATATGTCTCTGGTAATTTTGTTGCTGTAGAGCGCTATGACATTGTTGAATGGAATGATGTTAAAGATGAAGTTGCTGAACAAATTGAAACTTATTTAAATAATGGTGGTATTGTGGTTGAAGAAACTGCAACATCTAAAAAAGTTCCAGTAACTGTTTATGCTGAAAGTACCCCAAACCCTTCTGCAATGAAGTTTGTTGCAAATAAAAAAATAGTAACTACTCTTTTTGAATTCACTTCAATCGATGATGCAAAATTATCACCATTAGCTACTGAATTGTTTCATTTCCCGTTTGTAAAAAGTGTTTTTATTGACGAAAACTATGTCTCTATTACAAAGTACGATATGGCAGAATGGCAAGATATAACTGTCGAGCTTCGTGAGTTTATTAGAAATTATATTGAAAATGGGAAAGAAGTTGTGCTACCAAATGCTGCAGAAGCTTTGAAAAAATCGACAACTCAATTAGACAATCAATTTGAAAATATGGATGACACTTCCAAACAAATTGTAAATATTCTTGAAGAGTATGTGAAACCAGCTGTAGCTAGTGATGGCGGTAACATTCAATTTATTTCTTATGATGCTGAAAGTAAAAACGTAAGTGTTATGCTTCAAGGCGCTTGTAGTGGTTGTCCATCGTCAACCTACACATTAAAAAGTGGTATTGAAAATATGCTAAAAGAAATGCTTCCTGGAAAAGTAAACATGGTTGAAGCTATAAATGGATAAATTTGGTGTGATTTTTTATTTGGTGACTTTTTAGATTTAACTGTGTCAAAAAAACAACTATCTTAAATTAGAACAGGTAGTTAAATTATAACCTTAAAAAAATAAATCATGGCAGTATTAAAAGTAATTGAGATTTTATCAAACTCAGATAAAAGTTGGGAAGATGCAACTAAAAAAGCAGTTAAGCACGCTTCAAAAAGTGTAAATAACATTCGTTCTGTATATGTACAAGACCAAAGTGCTAGTGTAAAAGACGGTGAGGTTACAGAATTTAGAGTAAACTTAAAAATCACTTTTGAAGTAAAGTAATTTTACTTTTCTTTTAAAATATAAGCGTTCATTAATTGAACGCTTTTTTTGTGCTCAATTTTCGCTAACTTTGAAAAATGAAGTCCATTATAACATCAATTCTTATTATTGCATTAATAAGCTGTAAAGGTCAGAATTCTGAAACTATGACACACAAATATACTAACGACCTTATAAACGAAACTAGTCCGTATTTACTCCAACATGCTCATAATCCTGTAAACTGGAATCCATGGAGCTCAAAAACCTTAGCTAAAGCAAAATCTGAAAACAAACTTATGCTAATTAGTGTTGGGTATTCGGCTTGCCACTGGTGCCATGTTATGGAACACGAAAGTTTTGAGGATACACTAGTTGCCCAAGTAATGAATGATAATTTTATTAATATAAAAATTGACAGAGAAGAACGTCCAGATGTTGATCAAGTATACATGAATGCAGTGCAACTTATGACTGGAAGTGGTGGTTGGCCTCTAAATGTTATCGCATTACCTGATGGAAGACCAGTATGGGGAGGCACTTATTTTAAAAAAGAGCAATGGGTGGATGCCCTAGAGCAAATCTCTAAACTTTATATTGAGAAACCTGAAAAACTTCTCGAATACGCCGACAAATTGGAGCAAGGCATTAAAGCTTTAGATGTTGTTACACTGAATACAGATGAACCAGTTTTTGAAAAAAATTATATAGACGATGCTTTAACAAATTGGTCAAAGCAATTTGACAACAACTTAGGAGGAATGAATCGTGCTCCTAAATTTATGATGCCTAACAATTATCATTTTTTACTTCGATATGCCTATCAAACAAATGATAAAGAATTACTAGATTATGTAAATTTAACCTTAACAAAAATGGCGTATGGTGGTATTTTTGATCAATTAGGTGGCGGGTTTTCCAGATACTCTGTAGATACGAAATGGCATGTACCTCATTTCGAAAAAATGCTTTATGACAATGGTCAATTAGTTAGCTTATATGCTGATGCCTATCTTATTACAAAAAATGATTTATATAAAGATATTGTTACTGAAACTTTAGACTATGTAAAAAACGAAATGACTATTGATAATGGGGCATTTTATTCAGCACTGGATGCCGATAGTTTAACACCAGAAGGAGAACTTGAAGAAGGCGCTTTTTACGTTTGGAAAAAAGAAGAGTTAAAAACACTTTTGAAAAATGATTTTGATTTATTTTCAGATTATTATAATATAAACAATTATGGATTTTGGGAACATGGTAATTATGTATTAATTAGAAAAGATGATGACATTAAAATTATTAAAAAGTATGATTTAACTAAAGATGAACTAGCAGAAAAGAAATCAAATTGGAAAACTATTTTATTAAAAGAGCGTAATAAAAGATCAAAACCACGGTTGGATGATAAAACATTAACATCATGGAATGGAATAATGCTTAAAGGCTATGTTGATGCCTATAGAGTTTTTGGTACTGTTGAATATTTAGAAGTCGCAAAGAAGAATGCAAATTTTATTGTTGACAATCAGTTAAAAGAAGATGGCGGATTGTATCATAATTATAAAAACGGAAAGAGTACTAATAATGGTTATCTTGAAGATTATGCTGCAACCATTGATGCATTTATCGCATTATATGAGAGTACATTAAATGAAAAGTGGCTAACTTCTGCACGTGATTTGGCAAATTATACATTCGATCATTTTTTCGATGAGAAAAGCAGTATGTTTTATTTCACTTCAAATGAAGACGAATCTTTGGTATCTAGAAGTATCGAATATCGCGACAATGTAATTCCTGCAAGTAACTCTATATTAGCAAAAAATCTATTTAAATTATCTCATTATTTTGACAATGAACATTATAGCAAAACAGCTATGAGTATGCTTAACAATGTAAAACCAGAAATGTTAGAATATCCTTCTGGTTACTCAAATTGGCTCGATTTAATGCTAAACTACGCACAGCCATTTTATGAAGTTGCCATTGTAGGAGAAGATGCTAAAGAAAAAATAACCGAATTAAATAGAACTTATTTACCTAATAAACTTATTGCTGCTAGCACATCTGAAAACAATATGCCTTTATTAGAAAACAGATACAACCCCGGTAATACATTTATTTATGTATGTGTTAACAGAGCATGTAAACTACCTGTTACTAAAGTAAGTGATGCCATAAAATTTTTGAAAGAATGACGCTTTTAACAATTATTTTAGTAGCATTTGTAGCCTTAGAGCATTTCTATTTTTTAATATTAGAGATGTTTTTATGGACCAAACCAAAAGGAATAAAAACATTTGGGCTAAAATCGAAAGCCTTTGCTGAAGAAACAAAAGTATTAGCTGCAAACCAAGGACTATATAACGGATTTTTATCTGCTGGATTAATTTACTCCATCATACAAGAAGATATAAATATTGCAATATTTTTTCTTGTTTGTGTGACTATTGCTGGTATATATGGGTCTTATTCTACAAAGAAAATTAAATTGTTTTATGTGCAAAGCATCCCTGCTATAATTGCACTAATCACAATAATTATCAATTAAATTAAAGTTAAAAGTAAATGGATTTAGAAAGATGGATTGACAAAGGCTATGCCTTAATTATAGATTTTGGCCCACGTGTATTAGCAGCCATAGCTATTTGGATTATTGGTTCGTGGATAATTAAAATGCTCCTTAAAGGCGTAACAAAAGCCATGGATAAAAAAGACTACGATGAGAGTCTTAAAAAGTTTTTATTAAACCTACTTAATTGGGTTTTAAAAATAGTTTTAATTGTAACTATTCTTGGTACCGTAGGTGTTGAAACTACTTCTTTTGCTGCTATTTTAGCTTCAGTTGGTTTAGCTATTGGTTTAGCTCTTCAAGGATCTTTAGGCAACTTTGCCGGAGGCGTCTTAATTATGATTTTTAAGCCTTTTAAAATTGGTGATTTAATTGAAGCTCAGGGTGAAATTGGTGTAGTTAAAGAGATTGAAATTTTTACAACTAAATTAACTGGCCTTTCAAACAAAGAGATTATTATTCCTAATGGTTCTTTATCTAACGGAAATATTATTAATTATACCACAGAAGGTACTCGTAGAGTAGATTTGGTTTATGGTGTTAGTTATGATGCCAACATTAAACAAACCAAAGAAGTTATAATGAAAGTATTAACTTCTCTCCCTAAAGTTTTAAAAGATCCTGCTCCAGCAGTTACTGTGCTTGAACTAGCAGATAGTTCTGTTAATTTTGCAGTAAGACCTTGGTGTAATACAGAAGATTATTGGGATGTATACTTTGACGTTACTGAAAATGTAAAAGAGGCACTTGATGCGGCTGGTATAGAAATTCCTTATCCGCACGCTGTAGAAATACAAAAACAAGCTTAAGATTTTTTAGGCTTTAAAGCCACAAAATCTTTTAAATAATACGGTTCAAAATAAGCGACATCTTCGGTGTCGCTTATTTTATATTTGCCATAAGCTAGCAAACCCATTTCGTTAGCTGATGGTAATTTATCTTCGATAAAAACAGCATTTGGATGGCTTATAAGTGCTTTTGTTTTTTCAACACCATTACCAATAAAATACACTTTGCCTTGCTTTAAATAACTAGTAAAAGATGATTCATCTAAAACTTGCGCTTGAGTTTCTCGTACTTGGTTATAATCTGTATCAAAAATAGCCGAATACACTTCCATACGTCTAGCATCCAACATAGAAACTATCAGACCTTCATCAATTTTAACTTGATGCGCTAAAGCTTCTAAAGTTGGTATAGAAATTAGTGGCTTGTCTAAAGCAAAACAAAATCCTTTAGCTGCTGAAACCCCAATACGCAAACCTGTATAAGACCCTGGACCTTTACTTACTGCAATAGCATCTAGCCGTTTCGAATCTATATTGGCTTCTTTTAAAACTTCTTCAATGTATACATGAAGTCGCTCTGCGTGCGAATAGTTTTTATCGTAATCTTCTTTTAAAACTAAAGTCTCACCTTCTTTTGAAAGTGAGACTGAACAGTTAGTTGTTGCGGTTTCTATATTAAGTATTAATGCCAAATCAATTAGTTAAAGATTTTCCCATATAAAAGTCTAAAACTTTAGTCTTAAAAACAAAATCATACTTTGCAATTATTAGAGATGATTGTGCATTTATGAGCCGTACTCTAGCTTGTTCTAAATCGAAAGCGGTCATATTACCAATATCATAACGCTCTTTCGAATTGTTAAAAGCCAACTCTTGAGATGCCATTGACTTTTTTGCAGCATCATAGGCTTTAAATGCAGCTTGTGCATCTGTATATGCTCTTTGAATGTTAGACTCTAAATCTAATTTAGCCTGCTGTAAACGTAATTTACTATTCTCTTCTTGTATTTTAGATTTAGCAACAGCTGTTTTATTCTGAAATTTAGAAAAAATAGGGATTCCAACACTAAGACTGAAGCTATGGCCTTTATTGTCATTTAATTGATCCAAAAATGCTTGTTCATTATTTATTAAATTAGAATAAAACGCATTGGTACCAAAACCATAACTAAATGAAACATTAGGCAAATAGCCAGATTTAGAAATCTTAGTATTTAGCGTGGCATTTTCAATATCTTTTTCTGCAATTTTAATTTCATTCCTATTTTGCAAAGCATAATTTAAAATAGGTGCAACTTCACTATATAATAAAGCTTCAGAAGGCGTATCAACATCAATAATCTCTAAATCAAAACCACTAAATGGCACTTGTAATAACTGTGACAGTGTAAGCAAAGCCAAATTATAATTATTTTCTGCAATAGTAACTTGTTGTGCATCTCTACTTAAAGTAGCTTCAGTATCATAAATATTAGCCTTAGGCTGTACACCTGCGTCAACTAAATCTTTAACTTGTTTAAGTTGTTCCTCACTAAAATTAAACTGGGCTTTCGCGGTTTCTAAATTTTCTTTATTGAACAACGTAGTTAAATAGGCATCTACAACATTTAAAGAAATATCATCTTTTAAGCGCTTTAGTTCTAATTGACTTTGCTCTGAGTTCAATTTAGATTGTTTGTAAAGGTTTAAAGTTCTAAACCCGCTAAAAAAGTTTTGTGATACGCTTAAGCCTAAATTTGTAGAATTACTTGTTCTATTTGCGAAAATCCCTTCAGCCACTAAACTAGTCCCTAAGCTTAAACTTTGAGAAACGCTACCTCTAACAGATGGTAGAAATTGTCCCTTAGCAGCTACAATATCTTGTTCGTTTAAAAGCAATGTGTTTTCGGTTTGCTTTACAGAAATATTATTTTCAATTGCATGTGCTACACATTCTTGTAGTGTCCATTTTTTTTGCTGCGCAAAAGATGTTACAGTAAATAACACACTAAATAATAAAACAGAATGCTTTTGCCTTACTCCTACAAAATTTCTAAATCCGTGTAAGAAACTGCTAATTAACTTAATCATTATCCTCATCTTCATTGTCTTTTGATGCCTTATTCCAAACTTTAATTTTATCGCCCTCTTTTACGCCTTCAGTGATTTCTACATTTATACCGTCAGACAAACCTAAAGTAACGTTCTTCTTTTCGAATTTGCCTTCTTCTTTTTGTATCTCTACAAAAGGTTTTTCTGTTATTCTATTATATTGTAAAAGGGCTTCCTTAATTGCCAAAACACTGTCTTTACTTTCTATATCTATTTCTGCATTGGCACTATAACCTGCTCTAATATCTGTACTTTGTTCTATTTGTACATCAGCTTTTATAGTAAACTGTACAGCACCGTTTTCCTCTTGCCCTTTTGGCGCAACAAAAGTTAGTTTCGCAGGAAACTCTTTGTCATTTATAGCACCCAGTAGCACTTTAATATCCTTACCTTCTTCAAGTTTACCAACTTCAGCTTCATCAACTTTTCCTTCAAAAATCATAAGACTCATATCTGCTATAGTAGCAATCGTTGTTCCTGCATTAAAATTGTTACTCTGTATAACTTGGTCGCCTTCTCGAACTGGAATTTCTAAAATGGTACCTGGTATTTGAGCTACAATATTGGTATTTGCAGAACTTCCTCCAGAAATAGAACCACGTCTTATAATTTGATAATCGTTTTGAGCTTGATTAAGCGATTCTTTTGCTTGATTAAATGACAAAGCACTATTTTCAAAATCTTGTTGTGATATTACTCCTTTTTCAAAAAGAGATTTATTTCTATCGTATAATGTTTTAGAGTTATCATAAGAAAGTTTAGCCGATGCTATTCTACTTTTAGCGCTTACTAAACTTTGCTCGTTTGGTACAACTCTTATTTTTGCAATTAAATCACCTTTTCTAACAATGTCTCCTTCTTCAACAAGAATATCATCAACAATTCCTGAAATTTGAGGTTTTAGTTCAATCTCTTCTTCTGGATTTAGTTTGCCTGTTGCTACAGCCTTTGTGTTAATTGATGTGTAAAAAGGCTCTTCAACCTTAAAATCTACAACATCTTTTGAATTGGCATCTTTAAAATATTTTAACACAAATACTAATAGTATTAAAACAACGATTCCTAAAATAATTTTTACTGTTTTGTTCATTTTTTTGATTGTTTATTCTTCTCTTAATGCTTCAATTGGTTTTATACTTGTTGCTTTAAATGCTGGAATTAAGCCTATTAAAGTTCCTAATATTACTAATATAATTAATGCTATAAATACTACAGCAATTGATACAGATGCATTTACTATTGCGGCATCGTCTCCTTGCCCAAAGGCTGCATCTAGACCTATTAAAATCCATCCTCCAGATATAATTCCGAATAATCCAGCTACTAAAGTTAAAAATACAGCCTCAACTACTATTTGCCTTTTAATCTCAAAAGGTGTTGCCCCTAAGGCTCGACGTACTCCTATTTCTTTAGTACGTTC
Organism: Gaetbulibacter sp. 4G1; assembly: GCF_002741945.1. Taxonomy (GTDB): domain Bacteria; phylum Bacteroidota; class Bacteroidia; order Flavobacteriales; family Flavobacteriaceae; genus Wocania_A; species Wocania_A spongiicola. The sequence continues at coordinate 115,859 of NZ_MDVN01000003.1, read as the reverse complement.
TTTTACCGTAATTAGTAAAATATTACCTATGGCAAATACGCCTGCTATTAATGTTGCAATGCCAACAAACCATGTTAAGAATTGCATCCCAATTAAAAACCCTGTGACTTTCGCAAATTCTTTCCCTAAGTTAAAACTACCAAAAGCACGTTTATCTTTAGGGTGTATACTATTTAAGTTTTTAAGTAATAGTTTTGCGTCGTTTTCAATTTGCTTAATATCATACTCTGGTTTCCCTGTAATCATCATCCAACCGATTTGATCACCTTGATTGTATATTTGTTGAAATGTTGTGAAAGGAATATGGATATCTGCCGATGGCCCCATATTTACATTTCCATTTTCAAACATGCCAATTACTTTAAAATTTATACTATTAATTTGAATATATTCCCCGATTGGGTTTTCGTCTTTTTCAAATAATTGTTTATAAATTTCGTCTGATATGACAGCTACTTTTTTATTATCATCTATATCATTCTGATTAATAAACCTGCCATGTACTAATTTTTTCTTTTGGACTTGATCTAACAATGGATAATCTCCATAGATTCCAAAATTTCCGGAAAGGAATTTTCTAACTACTAATGCCTGATTTACACTTCTAGGAACAACAAATTCTATCCCTTCAACATTTTCTTCTACTTTTTTAGCATCAGATAATGATAACCTTACCTGTTTTCCTTCTTGAAATCCTTTAAAAGGTTTACTTGTATTTTCTCCCCAAACAAAAACACTATTAGTAGCAAAGCTTCCAAATAACCTGTTAAATGAGTTCTCTAACCCTCTGGCAGACCCTAACAGCCCTATTAATAATAAAATACCCCACCAAACACCTACCATAGTAAGTATAGACCTTAGCTTGTTTTTACTAAAGCTATCATAAACTTCTTGCCATGTATCTCTATCAAATAAAAATTTAAACATAATCAATCGTTTCTTAGTGCTACAATAGGTTTAATTCTTGAAGCTTTTTTTGCTGGTAAATATCCAGCAATTGCTCCAGCTGTTATTAATGTTAGTGTTGCTCCTATTACAAGACTATTACTAACTCCTGGTTCTTTTATAAAATATTCTTCTAAATATGGAGCTACAATTTCTAAAACACCAACACCAATTAACAACCCTACATATCCTGCAATTGCAGTTATTAAAATAGACTCTATTAAAATTATGGATACTATTGATCGTGGCGATGCTCCTAAAGCTTTACGTATTCCTATTTCTTTAGTGCGTTCTTTAACAATAAAAATCATGATATTACTAATACCTACAATACCAGCTATTAGAGTACCAAAGCCTATAACTAAAATAATAACTGTTAGCCCTCCTGTCATCTGTCCAACAGCTTTTGTTCCTTCTGCCATATTACGAACTCTAATTGCTCTTTGGTCATTCCTAGCTACCGAAAAACGATCTTTCATTTTTTTAGTTAATAAAGAGCTAAAAGCTAATGCTTGATCGTAATCCATTTCTGGATTATATGTTAGGTTTATTTGATCTATATAATCGTTATTGCCATATAAATGCTGTGCCGTTGTTATTGGTATATAAATTAATCGCTCTTCATTATCGCCACCATCATCTGTAAAAACACCAACAACTTTATATTGTATTCCATTAAGGTTTATATATTTCCCTAAAGCTGCCGTTTTTAAAAATAAGTCCTCTTCAACCAACCTACCAATTATAACAACTTTTGTTCTATTTTGTAAATCGTTCTGATTAATGTATCGTCCTTCTTTTATATTTGTCTTTTCTAAGTATTGATGGTCTGGATGTACTGCTCTTAATCTATAACTGTTTTGTTCGTTTCTAAAAGACGCTTGAACATTTTTATAAATTCTAGCAGTTATAAATTCTACTTTATTACCAAAATCATCTTTTACATAATCAAAGTCTTCATTTTTAAACTGAATACGTCTTCCTGCTTGTAATCCTTTATGGGCTTTTGTAGTTCTACCAGATCGAATAAAAATAGAATTATTTGCATCATCAACAAATGCTTCAGCAAATGTGTTTTTCAAACCATTAGCAATTCCAAAAAGAATGGTAAATAATAATATGGCAAATGCCACAGTAAAACCAGATAATAAACTTCTGGTTCTGTTTTTATTAATACTTTGAAATATTTCGCGCCAAAGGTCTATATCAAACATACTGTTCTGCCCTAACTTGTTCTACTTTTTTATCTTCCATTATAACGCCATCTCGTAATCTTACAATACGTTTACACATATTGGCAATATCTTCCTCGTGCGTTACCATTAAAATGGTTTTTCCTTCATCATTTAATTGTTGAATGAAAGCCATAATTTCATGCGACGTTTTAGTATCTAATGCACCTGTTGGCTCATCGGCCAATAATAATTTAGGGTTTGCAGCTAAAGCTCTTGCAATAGCAACTCTCTGGTTTTGACCTCCTGAAAGTTCTTTAGGTAAGTGTTCTGCCCAATCTGCTAAGCCTACTTTCTCTAAATGAAACATAGCCAATTCTTGACGCTGTTTACGTTTCATACCTTGATAATATAATGGTAATGCTACATTTTCAAGCGCATTTTTATAATTTATAAGATTGAATGATTGAAAAATAAATCCTAAAAATTTATTTCTATAAACGGCTGCCTTTTTTTCGGTAAGATCTTTTATTGGTAATCCATCTAAAACATAATCTCCTTCATCAGCTTCATCTAACATACCAATAATATTTAGTAATGTTGATTTTCCTGAGCCTGAGGAGCCCATAATAGCTACCATTTCTCCTTCTTCTACAGAAAGATCAATACCTTTTAAAACATGTAAACTGGAATCGCCTATTGGGTAGGACTTGTGTAGTTGGCTAATATTTAACATTACTTTGATTGATTTAATAAAGCTAAGGCTTTGTAGTTAGACTTAAAAGACAAAGAAATGTTACAAAAATTGTACCTAAAAATTTTTATTATTTATTTAACGTATTGAATTTCTTATAAATAAAGTAAGCTAATCCTCCTACAAGTATATATGGTATTGCCATTAAGTATACAATACCATCATTAATGCCTTCGGCTGTAGCTTGCCCTTCTTCGCTTTCTAAAACTGCACGACACATGGCGCATTGTGCATTTGTTTCTAAGAAAAAGAAAAAAGAAAAAACAAGAAAAACTATTTTGCGCTTCTTCATCGTTTTAAGCATAATATGGTGAAATCATTATATAAACAATAACGCCAGTTACAGCTACATATAACCATAAAGGGAATGTGATTCTGGCTATTTTTTTATGTTTTTCAAAGTTGTTTGTTATCGCTCTTACATAAGTGATTAACACGAACGGAATAACTGCAATAGACAAAACAATATGTGTTAATAAAATAAAATAGTAAACATATTTTATAACACCTTCTCCTCCATATTTTGTAGAATCACTCGTCATATGATAAGCCACATACATAACTAAAAAAACTACAGAACACCATATAGCTGTAGTCATTAGGTTTTCATGAAGTACAATCTTTTTCTTTTTTATTGCTAAAAAAGCCAAAACCAAAATAACTGCTGTTAGCCCATTTATAGTTGCATAAATTGGAGGTAAAAAGCTCAAAGGTTCTACGTTTGGTATTTTAACTCTAAATAAAGTAGCTACAACAATTGGGATAATTATTGATAATATAACTATTAACTTGTTATATTTTTTTTCGTCTAAAAGAGGTTCTTGATTATTCATTTTTAAGAGGTTCTTTGCTTCGTTCTTAACGGAAAATTATTCGTTAAGTAGTTTTTTTATATCTTCTTTTAATGCACTAATTTCTTCTTTAACACCATCTTCATCAACTTTCTCTTCCTCTGAAATTATTCCTCTATAATAAATTATGGGATTTCCAAATTTATCTTTTCTTGAGCGTATAAATCCATTTTTATCAATTAAAGCAAAATTACCTGAATGCTCAAAACCTCCTTCGGCTTCTGCATTTTCTCCTGTGTATAAATTAAACCCTTCGTTCGCCAATTTATAAATTTCATCTTTATTCCCAGTCATTAAATGCCAATTTGGGTTAGTCACTCCATAGCGCTCTGCATATCCCTTTAGAATTTTTGGCGTGTCATAGTCTGGATTAATAGTGAATGATGCAACACCAAAATCTTCAAAACCTTTAAAGCTATTTTGAATTTGAATAAGGTTAGCATTCATCCGCGGGCAAATAGTTGGACATGTTGTAAAGAAAAATTCTATAACATAAACTTTCCCTTTATAATCTTTATTAGAAATTGTTTTCCCTTCTTGATTAGTAAACGAAAACGTTGGCACTTTTTTTGGTTGCTCATTAATCTCAATGAATGCTAAATCTGATTTTGTTGACTTTTTTTCTTTAGCAGAATCACTTCTACTTTCATTGCGTATAATATCGTTATTAGATATTCTGTCAACAATTTTAGGTATGAATATTATTCCAAAAACTAGTATAATAAATGCTATACCTATATATGAATAATTAGTTTTCTTGCTCATTGGTTTTATTTAAATCGTTTGCTCTTCTAGTATCAGAATTAAATTCGCCTTTTCGTTTTTGTCTATATTCTGTAAATAAAATACGTAAATCGTCACTCATTTTATTTTTAATTTCTGCAACTTCAATACAATTATAAGAATATAGCCCATAAATAGGTTCTCCCTTTTCCAGTTCTTTATCAGTTCTATCATCTAATCTACCACGTTGGTTTAAATCTTTATCAACAACAAAAACATTATCTGATGACAAATTATCGCTAAGATTCGGTTTCGATTTTAAGCTATAAAATAAACGTTGAATATCATTTGGCTCTCCAAAAAGAAAATGCCAAAATCGCAAATCTTCATATGATGCTATTTCTCTTTTAAGGTTTTCAACAGCAGACTCAGTACCCTTTGGCATTATAATTACTATTTGAAAACGCTTAAATCCTTTAAACTTATCGTAAACAAGTTCTTTTAAATTTAAAGCTGTTGTTGATTTATTATCAGGCTCATTACCAAAAAAACCCAGCACAGTAATGTGATCTTTTAATATAATTTGCTCGCTAGAGTTTGAAGAAAACGATTGTAAATCTAATACATTTTCATTTACTATATCCAATGGTTCATAATTGTGAGTTGCAGGATATAAAAACAACAAAAATGTTACAGGAAGAAAAAATAAAACTCCTAAAACTACATAACGGCTAATTTTCTTATAATCCATTGAATAGATGCCTTTTTATTGAAAATAAATACGGTTGCAAAAATAAAAAAAGGCAGTCTAAAAACCGCCTTTGTATATCTATTTAACACTTAAATTACACTATGTGTAAACTATAAATAAAGTCTTTAGAAATCTCTTTTAACAAATCCATCTTTATAAACATCAAAAACATAGCCGCCTTCTTGTAACAAGATGAATATTAAATATAAAATTAGAAAGATTGCTGTCCAAACTACCATGCGTCTTAAGCTTTTTAACTCATCTCGCATGTGCATAAAATCCCAAGTAATGTAATAGGCTTTTACTATGGTTAAGATGATAAAAATCCAGTTTAAAGCTTTCATTCCTAAAACTTGCCCCATTAATATCTCTGGTTTTAATATCCCTAACACTACTTCTACTATAGTTACAATGGTAAGAAAAATTAAAACGCCCCAAATTTTTTGAGTGTTTGACTTAAATTTTAATAAGCCTCTAAATATTTCTAATTTATGTTCGTGTGCCATTTTTAAATGCTTTTAATGTCTCCTTTCTTCAAGGAAATGAAATATATTTTAATTAAACTAGGTAGAAGAATGTAAATACAAATACCCAAACTAAATCTACAAAGTGCCAGTATAAACCAACTTTTTCAACCATTTCGTAGTTTTTACGTCTTTCGTAGGTTCCTAATATCACATTAAAGAAAATGATGATATTAATAATAACTCCAGAGAATACGTGAAAACCGTGAAAACCTGTTATAAAGAAAAAGAAATCTGCAAATAATGGAGAGCCATACTCGTTTACATGTAGATTAGCCCCTTCTACAACAGTTCTACCATTCTCTTTTAAAAGCTTTAATGACTCTCCTCTAGATAGCACTGTTTTTTTACCAGCATCGTCTATAATTTGTGTTCTTACTAAAATATTATCATGCGCTTCAAAACCATTAATAACCTCATCAACGGTATAGGTTGGCAATGTCCCTTCTTGTACAAACCACAAACCGTCTTTTCGACCATGCTCTGCTCTATACGTTTCTTCTGCAACTGCAAAATCTCTTAGTGCAACTCGATGACCATCAGTATCTACAAACTGTAATATGTTACCGCCTTTTGTTTGAATAGCGCCATAGTCGCCTTTAATAAAAGTATTCCACTCCCAAGCTTGAGAGCCCACAAATATTAAACCACCAATAATGGTTAAAAACATGTAAATGGTTACTTTTCCTTTATTTAAATGATGACCAGCATCAACCGCTAACACCATGGTTACAGACGACATAATAAGTACGAATGTCATAAAAGCCACATAATACATTGGTGCATCTACACCGTGTAAAAATGGAAAGTGAGTAAACACTTCATCGGCAATTGGCCATGAATCTATAAATTTAAATCTTGAAAATCCGTAGGCCGCTAAAAACCCAGAGAACGTTAAAGCATCTGAAACGATGAAAAACCACATCATCATTTTACCATAACTTGCATTTAGCGGTTTATTTCCTCCGCCCCAAGTTTTACCTTCTGTTCCAGTATTTACAACTGTAGTACTCATATGTAATGGTTGTTATTTAAAAGTTGCACAAAAATAATCAAATTATCTATGTAATAAAATATCGTTTAAGTAATTTTTAAAATGGTTATAACGCATTATATCTAAAACCTTCTTTTTTCAGAAAAAACCTTTATAATTTTACCCTACAAAAGTTAGTAATAAATAAAGAAATACCCATAGTATACCAACAAAATGCCAAAAGGTAGCTGCCAATTCAAACCCAAGTATTTTAGTTGCATTATACTTTTGTTTAAAATGATTATAAATTACTACTAAAATGCATATTAGTCCTGCAACTACATGTAAAACATGAAAGAAAGCTATCAAGAAGATAAAAGAAGCTTTTGGGTTACTTATTTCTCCTGTAAATCTATAACCGGATTCTATTAAAGCATTAAATCCTTCAAACTGTAAAAACACGAATAAAATTCCTAAACAAAATGTTGTTACTATTAATATAGATGTTAACGATCTATTTCCTTTTTTTAATGCTTGTTTTGCCAAAATAAAAGTAATACTACTTACAATAGCAACAAAAACACTGATTAAAAAAATATTTGGTAATTCTAATTCGCTAGACCAATCTGGTCGTCTCCTGCTAATAATTACAGCACTTGTTAATCCTGCAAAAGCCATAAATAATGAAATAAGGCTAAACCAAAGCATCATTTTTTTTGCTCGGTTATTTTTTTCTTCTAAAGTCCCTTGAGTTAAATCCATGGTTATCTAATAAATTTATCAATTACATAAACAACTTGTACTAATGAAATATAAGATACACTAACTAGCATAAGCTGTCTTGCTGATTTTTCAGTCATTAATTTAAATAAGCGAATTGCATAATACAGCATCCATAGTCCTAAAAGAAATACGATAACTGCTGATACTATTGATAATTCTAATTTACCAGTAACTCCAAAAACAGGAATTATTGATACTATTAGCGTCCAAATAGTGTACATAATAGTTTGTACTGCTGTGCCTTTATCTTGCTTTCCTGTTGGCAACATAAAGAATCCGCCTTTTTTATAATCTTCAAATAAAAACCAGCCAATAGCCCAAAAGTGAGGGAATTGCCAAAAAAACTGCAATGCAAACAAAGTTCCTGGTTCTATACCAAAATCGTCTGTAGCTGCAACCCAACCTAACATAAACGGAATGGCACCTGGTATAGCTCCAACAAAAACCGCTAATGGTGTTTTAGTTTTTAAAGGCGTATAAACACATGTATATAAAAATATTGAAATAGCACCAAACATAGCCGTTTGCTTATTGATGGTGTATAGTATAATAATGCCTAATAATGTGAAAATTGATGCAATTATAAAAGCAGTAGTAACAGACATTCTTCCTCCTGGAATTGGCCTATTTTTAGTACGACTCATTAAGGCATCTAAATCTTTTTCAATAATTTGATTAAATGCGTTTGAAGCTCCAACCATAAAATACCCGCCAAAAGCTAGTAAAATTAGAGTTTTAAAATCTACGGTTTCTGCGCCTAATAAATAGCCTGCAAGTGAAGAAAAAACAACACTTAATGCTAATCGCATTTTTGTGATTTCCTTAAAATCTGAAATTACAGAATATGTTGCTAATGAAGATTTTGAGTTGCTCAATGTTTCCTTTTCTTGGTCGCTTTATAATGCGAGTGCAAAGATACTTTATTAAAGCAATTTGAGCAATCCTTTTTAGCGGTAAATTTATTTACATCATTAACCTCTCAATATTTTGTATTTTTATTGAAAACTTAACATTACACATCTTATTATGAAATCTTTAAAAGCTATATTTTCTCTTTTTGTTTTTTGCTTTTCCTTAATAGTTTGCGCACAAAACAACGATGTTGTTATTAAAACCAACAAACTGTCTGAGAACATATATATGCTAGAAGGTCAAGGTGGTAATATTGGTATTTCTGTTGGAGAAGATGGTATTGTTATGATTGACAGCCAGTTTGCCCCATTAACGCCTAAAATTTTAACCGCCATTAAAGCAATTAGTAATAAACCCATAAAGTTTTTAATCAATACACATTGGCATCACGACCATGTTGGCGGCAACGAAAATATTAAAAATGAAGGCGCTATTATAGTAGCCCATGATAATGTTAGAAAACGTATGAGTGTAGATCAGTTTGATAAATACCGAAACAGGACTACCAAAGCTTCTCCAACAAAATTACCATTGGTTTCTTTTTCGGATAACATAACGTTTCATATGAATGGTGAAGACATTATGGTTTTTCATGTAGATAATGCACATACTGATGGCGATGCTATGATATATTTTACAAATAGTAATGTACTACATATGGGCGACACTTATTTTCAAGGTAAATATCCATTTATAGATTTAGCAACTGGCGGAAGTGTAAATGGTTATATAAATGCTGCAAAGCGTGCTTTAATACTAATTGATGACGACACTAAAATTATTCCTGGACACAGAAACCTATCAAACAAAAAAGAATTAACAGCATACTTAACCATGCTAGAAACTCTAAAAACCCGTGTTTTAGCAGAAATTAAAGAAGGAAAAACCGAAGAAGAGGTAACAAATAACGAAACTATTAACAAAGAATACACCGCTTTAAATTATGGAGATTGGTTTATTAAAGACGCCCAAATACGTCAAACGTTTTATAGAAGTTTAAAAGAAGAATAAGTTAATTTAACTTCATAAAAATTGATATAAATAAACTTAAAAGTAGATTCTTGATTTCGCGAGAATTGATTAGTTATCAAAATACCAATTAAATAAATCGGTTCTTATCCCAAAATTAAACCAAACTGTACTGCTTTTAAACGTTGAAGTTGTAATAGATTCTGGGTCAAAATTTCTGAAATTAATATCAGTAAACACCTTAAGGTTTGATGAAGGGTTTATTAAATACCCAGCTTGTAAATTCCCGTTGAAGGTTTTTGTTTTTATACCTTGCCCCACTTCAACACCGGTATCAAAAGGTCGATCATCATAATCTCGATACACATTTCCTCCATAACTAAAGTTATCAGTTCCGTCATTAAAATCTAAGCCACGAACACCAAAAATAAACTTAGCATTGGCAAACCAACGTTTGTAATGATAACGACCAATTAGTATAGCTTCGCTGAAATTTGCTCCCCATAAATGCGCCATAGATTGGTTGTTATGCCCATAATTTGTTGCTATTGTATTATGCGAATATGTATAAGGTCTTATTCTATTATATTCAAACTGAAGCATTAAATTGCTAACCTTAAAAGCATTAAAATATTTAACACCTATTTGGTAGCCGTATTTGTTTTTCCAACTTTTTTCTCCTCCTTTAATATCATTTAGCGAAAACTCATCTAAAACAAATTGACTATAAATATTTACATTATCATTCCATTTATATTTTGCCGATGCCCCAATAATAGCATTTCCTGCGTCTTGTCCTGTTTCAAATTCGATGGCTCTGTAAAATATAATAGGGTTTAAATAGTTTACATCAAAACCTCTATCATTTGAATTCGTCCAAATAACCGATTCAAACAAACCTAAATTAAATCTTTTGGAAACATTCCAACTTAAGTAGTGATTGGCCATGTATTTGGTTAAAAACGCTCCGTCTTCAGTAACTTCTGGTCGCACGTCTCTTAACCACATCCAAGTATTGGTGTATTTTATTTTCCAAAATTTAGTGTTCAATTTCAAAAAAGGATGTGGACTCGCTACATCGCTTAATAATAAAGATCGATACCCATCACCAATAAAGTTTTTACCATGCCCAAACTGAATATTTATAAATTTTGCTGGAGCGTACGACAAATATGCTTCAGCAACAGGGTAATCGTAAGAATCACTTTTAAAACGTTTAGCAATACCACGACCAGGAATTATTGCTGGATCTGGACCAAACGCTTTTAAACTTTCGGCATACTCATTAACATATTTTGCAAAACGCCCTTGGCTTTCAAAAACAGAGGCATAAAAATTCAACTTTTTACCTAAACCTCCTCGAACTAAAAATCCTCGGGTATTATTATAGGTTGAGCTAAATTCTGCATCGGTATCTTTCCCAACTTGCAAATCAAAAATAGGGTCTATAGTAAACCAATAATCTTTTCCTTGCAATTGTACTAAATGCTCATTCCAAAGTTTTCTTCCAGCCCAAGTATCAGTTTCTTTTTTAAGTTTTTCCTTTTCGACTTTAAAATCGTAATATTTTGAAACCTCTTCATAAACAAATGGTTTTGATGCAGTGTGACTATTGGTTCCAATCAAATTCATTTGCCTGTCAAACTTTGAATAATCGCTATGCGTAAAAGGAATATTTAACTGACTTGTATAACCTTTATTTTCAAAAGCTACTAAACTAGCATTTACGCTGTCAAATTCTGTTTTTGCTTTTGCTTCTAATTTGGAAAAAGCATTAACTTTTGTGACGCTTTTAGAAACTATGGATTGATTTATTAATGGTATTTTAATAGAAGTAGAATATTGCTTATAGGTTACTCTTCCGTTATAAGTTGCTGGTTTTATTTTAGGTAAAAGCCCAAAAACCCTTTCTGTTTCGTCTTTTAATTCTTTATAAATGGCATCAATATAGATAACCTTAAATAGGCCTGTTGTATCTACTTCAAAAAGCACTGCAACATTACCTTTATAATTTTCATCTAAAACTTTTTGTGGCACTTTAAAGTTCTCGTAAACATGCGTGAATACATTCCTATCAAAACACTGTTGTAATGAATCAATTTCTATCGTTTCGCAATTAGGAAAAACTGGAGCCTTTTCATATTGGAAAGTATCTTGTGCGTATATATTATATTGAACTAAAAGTAGAAATAGGACAACGAATCTCTTCATAAATTTAATGAGAATTGATTTTGAGCAGAAAGATACTATATTTTTGATAATGCATCTATTAAAAAAACCGCTATCAGTTTAACTAATAACGGTTTTCCAATTTTTAAAGTATTTGGTATATTTAATTTTCTACTTTAAATACAATAGGCAGAGAATATATAACTCCTACATTTTTATCGCGTTGTTTTCCTGGAGTCATTTCAGGGATTTTATTAATAACACGTTGTGCTTCTTTTTCTAGCTTAGAGTGTGGACCTCTAACTTTAATATCAGTTACGTGCCCCGTTTTATCAATTTTAAACTGCGTACGAATTACTTGCTTTCCAGATAACCCTAAACCTTCTCCAACATCTGTATTAAATTTTTTCTGAACAAGTTTCGTTATTTTTTCGGACATACATTTACGTTTCCCTGCGTTGGTTTTTTTCTTTTCGCAACCTGGATAAATTGGTACTTTTTCAACTCTAATAAAATCAATTGGGAGTTCTTCCGTAGGAGGCTCTACGTTAAAATCCCCATCGTTTATTGGAGGGTTAACATTATCTGACTGCTTTTCCTTAATAGGCTCATCATTAAAAAGTTTATCAGGAGTAGTGTCTGGTACTTCAACAAATTCATTAGATGGCTTGCTTTGCTTTTTTTCTACTGGTTCATCAAAAGTTGGCTTTACTGTTTTAATTATTGGAATAGCAACATAAGTGGGATCTTCTATCTTTGGCAATTCACCATAGTTAGGAATAGTAGTTTCAAACTTCATTTCAAACAAGCCATAGGCTCCCAACAAACAAACAATTAACCCAATTTGAAAGTAAAGGGTTGAGTTTTTTTGTAAATTTGCATCATGTTTTTGTGATTTTTTCACGATTTTCTCATTTTGCCGAATGAGTTCGTGAGTTTTTTTTGGATTACTCATAATAATTATAGTTTATATGTTAATATTATGGTAAAATCACAATAAGCATACCAAAAAAGAAATCCCGTTACAAATTTTGTAACGGGATTTTAAATTATTTGAATTCCTGTATTTACAGGGTGAAATATTTAATCTTGCACTTGGAAAATAATTGGTAATGAATATGGAACTGTTACTGCTTTACCACGTTGTTTTCCTGGTTTCATTTTAGGCAACAAACTAATAACTCGTTTAGCTTCCTTTTCTAAACCTGGGTGTGGAGCTCTTGCTCGTACACCAATAATGTTACCTGTTTTGTCTATTTTAAAAATAACGTTAATACGTTGTCTACCTGATAAACCTAAATCACCTGCTAAATCTGTATTAAATTTTCTGTTTACAAATTTTGCAATCTTATCAGACATACATTTTTTCTTAGCTGCATTATTTCCTTTTTCACAACCAGGGAAAACTGGTACGTTTTCAATAACTGCAAAAGGAACTTCTATATCTTCTTCTACTTCTTCTACTTCAACTTCTTCAATCTCAACTATCTCAGTTTCTTGATCGGCTTCAGTTGATTCAATTACAGTTTCTTCAACCTCTTCCTCATCCTCTACTACCTCAATAACTTCTGGAGCTGCTGGTGGCGGTGGCGGTGGCGGTGGCGTTTGTATTTGTTCTGTTAATGGAATTTCTTCATCATCAAGATCATCTAAATTTAACTGTCCTATATCAATATCAGACTTATCATAAGTCTTATAGTTAATTGCATAATTTGTTAAAAAAAGCATTAAAGCTAAGCCAATTGCAAAATATAGTGAACTGTTACGCCCTACATTTGCTTTAGGATTTTTTTTAGGTTCCATAATTTAATTGTTTTTGAAGATTGCTAAAATAACCATTTATTTGTCAAAAAAGCAAGCGTTTATAAATTTTTAATATGCGTTTTTTTGTTAATTAACAGTATTATTACAGTAATTAACACTCCCAAAGTATTCGCTATAGCATCATAAACATCGGTATGCCTTGATGCAGTAGCACTTCCTTGTAATATCTCAATTATTATACCAAAAGCTATTGAAAATATAGCGGCGTAAATAATTGCTTTTGTTTTTTTGTATTTAAACTTAAAAAAAAATGTGTTAAACCATAAAAAGGCTAACACACTATAGACTAAAAAATGAAATATTTTATCGGCAAAAGATATACCTGCGTTTGGTAAGTTATTAATTTTAATTAAACTCACTGTCGCTAAAGCAACCGAATAAAATATCGCAATTATAAGAGCATACTTTTTAAGCACCTACAAGTGCTTTATAATCATCAGCCGACATAAGATTTTCTGTTTGAGAAAGATCAGAACATTTAAGTTTAATCATCCAACCTTCACCATAAGGGTCACTATTTACCTTTTCCGGTTCGTCTTCTAAAGCTTCATTAAACTCAATAATTTCACCAGATAAAGGCAAAAACAAGTCCGATACAGTTTTTACTGCCTCAACGGTTCCAAAAACTTCTTCTAAATCAAGTGTTTCATCAACAGTTTCAACTTCAACATACACAATATCTCCTAATTCACTTTGTGCAAAATCTGTAATACCTATTGTTGCAACGTCGCCCTCAATACTAATCCATTCGTGGTCTTTAGTATATTTTAATTCTGATGGAATATTCATTATATTAATTTAAGTTTGTTTGTTTATTTTGACAAATGTATTTATTCAAATTATAATTTCAAATAGATTACCTGTTAATTACCAAAATTATATCTGAGTGTTAACCCTGAGCGAATTGTTGTTTGAGGAAATGCTGTTGAAATAGCATATTCAGAGAATGCATAATCAAAATAGAAAATGCCTGTTAAGTTTTTACTGAACGCATAATCTGCCGAATATTTTAAGCCCCAAATGGTTTGACCAGATGTTACTTGGTTATTCTCCAAATCTAAATACCGAATAATGGTTTTATTATCTCTAACTGATATATCGGCTTTCATATTTAAATCGCTTACAATACGCTTTTTAGGTCCTGCAAGTTTTGAGCGAATGCGTACATCTTTAATTCTATATCCTAAACCAATAATATACTCGTTTCCTTGAATCTCTGTCAATAAATTATTATCGAAACTAAGCGACAACAGTCTATCTTTTTTAACTTCAGCAAGAATCTTTACAGAGTTTTTCATTTCGAAGTCAATTCGAATTAATGGACTGAATAATTCGGTTAAATTAATGTTACTAAATAAAGTTCCGTTTTTATAATTACCAGATTGGTCTAAAGATTCTGATGGTTGGCTGGCATAATCTAATCCAAGGATTGGAGCTTCATTATCAAGAGGATCTAAATTCAAATTTAAGTTTGTACTAAACTGGTTAATGGTATACGTTGAACGATAACCGTGAGTTATAGAAAATCGCTTAAAGCGTTTTTTAAACCAAGCAAATTTCATTAACCCAGTGTATTTTAAATCCCAGTTAGGAATTGGTACATCTCTAAAAGCACTAGTTTTAACTTTACTTGCATCTTGTCCAGAATAAGCGGCTAAAAATGCAGGTAATAAAACAGCTTGATTATTTTTACCAAAGCCTAACGGATAACCGTCAGTATCCCTAGCATAGGTAGAGTTTCCATAAAAATTTTCTGCTAGCCTTTCAGCAATCTTTAATCTGTTAGCTCTAAAATCGTTAAATGCTTCTGACACATTTTCATCACTTTTCCCAAATGCTGTTTTAATTAGAATAGTAGATATATTAAAATTTCCAAAAGTATTTGGTGTTAATGAATTATAAACCCCATTTTCTACTTTATAATTTTCATTATAATTTTCGTAATATGCTCTATTACCCACAAGATCAATTTTTAAATCTTTTACAGGTTCTAAATTTGCTGAAATATCCAACTGCTTTGTGTGTGTTTCAGTATACTGCTGATTAAATTCTGGAAATACAGTTAGCCAGCCATTTCTAGCTGCCAAATGTCTTATATCACTTTGACTACCAAAAGTATAACCTAATGTTGGTCTAAGTGTACCAATAAACCCAGGTGTTTGAGTATATCCTGGTAAAAAAGTTCCGTTGTTTTCAGAATAATTAAATTGAATTCTTTTAATACTTGTTAAGATATCAACTCCTGCGTTTAACAGTTTTGTAGCCGACTTATTTTTACTCTTCGTAGGTTTTTTATTTTGATTTGCCCCAGGTGGTCTTCCTTTTTGAGGTGTTCTTGATCTCACATTTCTAATTGGCTTTTTTACAAGCCCAATATACTTGTACAACTTTTTCATATCTAAAGTTGAATTTAAATTGTGAGTATTTGCATTTTGAATACTATTACCTAAGTCATAACTAGTTGTAGTCTCAGCACCAGTAATTGGGTCTGTTATTGTTAATGGTAAATTCCCATATAAATCTGAGCCCTTTTGCCACATAAAATCTCCGGAGTATTGATACGTTGCTTTTAAAAAACTAAATGTTGGAATTTTATGTATTGGCAATTCATAGGTAACTCCTAAATTTTGAGTTTGTCTGTTTGGATCTCCAAAATCTAGGAAACCATCCCAAACATCTAAGGTTGGATCCTGATCGCCATTTACAATATTATCTTTAAAATAATTACGGACGATATTATTATTTGCTGCCGTAAAATTAAAGCTAAGGGCTTTGGTTAAATTATAATTGATAGTATACTGAAAATCGAAAGTATAGTTTCTTCTAAACAATTCTTCAATACCAATATTACCGCCACCTAAATCAATATCCCTGAATTTTTGACGATTAAATTGACGATTAATATCTGTATTAACTGTAAAACTTGTTGGTAATAAGTTGAAGTTAAAATCTTTTAAAATCTTCCAATATTTACCTCTAAATAATGAATCGTTCTTTTTAAAAGGTTCAATTGTTATTGGATTAAAATTAAATGCATAATTAGCACCAACTCTAACGGTTTTGTTTACTGAGTTTTCTATCTCGAAATCTCGATGTTCTACTTTATTATAGGAATAGTTAAATGTTAAATTTTCAACATCATAAAAACGTGGCTTAGAATCTCCTGTTCTTATTTTTCTAACGCCTATAAAATTGATACTTTGTCTTCTTGTATAATCTTCAGAATCTTCTTTAACCTGCCTTCTTTTTTCCTCTGTATCTGCCGCAGCCAATCTAGATTCTAAAGTTAAATCTTTATAAAACTGATCATATTTAGGTGTAATAAGCTCTTCGCTCTGAGCATAATTAAATGGTACTTGAATTCCCCATTTTTTTGGTAATAATTGTCCAATATTAACATTAGTTACTACATCGTATTGCTTAACATCTTCTAAACTACGTTGACTTGGACCTTGTTCGATAGTACCAAAACCCGAAGTGCTTTGCCTACCTGTGGCGCTTATATTTGCAAAGTCTGCAATATTGGTATCAACGCTTAAAACAGCTGCCCAACCGCCTTCGTTATCTAAATCGGATAAACGCAACTCGTTAAACCATACTTCGGCACAAACATCATCTCTATTTGTAGCATTTTTTACACCCACCATAAGCGTTCTTACATCTCCAAAATTAGGATTTCCTTTTATAGCTATTCTGTGTTGACCAGCTACGTAATTTGAAAATTCATCACCAGTAAGCGGAATAGCTTCTCCGTTAATAACATCATAGTACGTAGGATCTAAATTGGTTAAACTTCCATCTGAGATCCCTATAGATTTAATTTGACCTAAAATTTCAATCGGTAAATTAATTTCGTTATCCGTTGGCCAAAGCCCTTCTCTTGTTGTTGATGTAGAAACTTGTAAAGGGATTTCTATTTGATAAAAGTTTTCCGTTAAATCATTCCCCATTCTTATAAACCCAACCAAATCATCATTTGTTAAAGAGTTTCCAGACTCATCTGCTTCAGCGTGCATAAACATTCTTATACGTTTATATTGACGCATATCTATATTTATATTTTTATAAACTGCCTTGGAATCTTCTGATTCTAAATTACAGACATTAACTACTAATGATTGCTCGTTTTGTTGAATAACTGTATTGTTATTAAACAACTCTTCAGGATCGATTCCTGGAGGTCTTTGGTAACTTCCTTCATTCTCTAGTGTACCAATAACGCCAACTGAAAAATCAGTTTGCGGGTCATCAGGCGTTGGATCATTTTTATCTAAGGCTTGAGTATACCTTCTCCAGTCACTTCTTACTAAATCTAAAGTTCCAAAACGAAATACTGTGTTTTCTGAAAATTCTTTAAGAAATACACGTGCAAAACGAACGGACCTTAAATCGCTAATGCCTCCGACAGAAGTAACATGGCTTCCTTGAACTGGGATTCTAAATTGGTACCAACGTACATCTTTTGTATCTCCATTTGGTAATAACCTTGGCCTTATTTTAAAATCTCTTAAAAAATCTTTTATAGGGTTACTAGCCGGTATATTATCAAAATCGGCTTCAGTTTCTGGTAAATTTTGACGTGTAATATCTAATTCATATTCAAAATAACTATTAATCGTATTCATAGTATTATCACGATTAATATCTTCAGCATCTGGTTGTGTATTAGCTGCTCTTTCTGTATTTGTAAATGTATCTGGCGTATTTCCTTCAACACCATTGTATTTTTTATAGCGTTCAAAAATATCTCCATCAGTATTTAAAAAATAACTGTAATTGTCATTTGCTGGGTCTTCTAATCCTGAAAAAGCAGGAAATTTAAGCCCTTCATCTGTGTCATTTAAACCATCATAACCTATATCTTGAAGAATTCTGTCTTGCCCCGTAGTATCAAAAGCATAAATTAAGGATTGATTTCCTGGTGTTTTCCCCCAAGATGTTTCTGTTGTAAAAGCATTGTTTGATGAATCTGGCAATCCGTTTTCGTATTGTTTTCTCCCATCAGACAGTACATCTTCAGAAATATTTCCCAAATTAAAAACCAATTTACCCCCAGGATTTGTTGGGTTTTCTTGAAACGGATCTTGTAACCAAAACTCGATATACTCTACATTGGCTTGTTCTAAATCTGTTGATGTTAATTGTCGCGTAATTCCTGCCCAACTTTGTTGTGGATTAGGAAGTATGTTACCATTTGCTACTGGATTAAAATTGTATGGCCCTCTTTCTGATGGATAATACGCTAAATCTAGCGTAAATATTACTGAGTTTTGACCTTGAACTAAATCTCTTTCTGGGAATAACTCGTTTATAAATACACGACTCGTAAATAAATCAGACACGTCATCATCTGAAATCTCATCTGGTCTTCTAGCGCTATAAAAAATAGGGTCGATAGTATACCAATTTAATAATGCCCTTTGATAACCGTTTTGTAAGTTTAAAGGATTGTTAGGGTCTGTTACATCTACATAGCCCAAATTAGGATCAAATGGTGTACTAGATAAAAACCATGATTGCTGCGATTTTAAATCGATACTTCCTTGTGAACCTTCAAAATCATCAACATATGATGTTGCTTCACCATTAAGGTTTGTTCCTTTTGGAGCTCCAGGAGCTAAATAAGCAAACTCCCCGCGTAACGACAAA
Organism: Gaetbulibacter sp. 4G1; assembly: GCF_002741945.1. Lineage (GTDB taxonomy): Bacteria > Bacteroidota > Bacteroidia > Flavobacteriales > Flavobacteriaceae > Wocania_A > Wocania_A spongiicola. The sequence goes on along the minus strand of NZ_MDVN01000003.1, from coordinate 96,860 downwards.
TTAGATTCTACGTCGGTATCTATATTTGGTAGTTTATTTGCTAGTCGAGTTAAAAACGGTACTTTGGTAGAATAGTTTCCATTAAAACCAAAAATAGTATTATTTATAGGTTCTGAACCGTAATTTGCTTTTTGAGTTATTGGGCGTTCATTAAGATTTAAAAGTGTTGCGCCTAAAACAAAATTATCGTTGAATTTATGCTCTACATTGATGCCTGTAAAACGCCTTGTCTGCTGACCAAAAACAGCATTGTTTTCAGTAGAAACATTAATGGGTGTGTTTGATGCTTTTAAAGCTTCATCTAAAATTTGAATTCGCCCTAGTTGATAATTTACTGTATAGTCTACACCTTCAACTAAAACACGTCCGCCAGCAGTAACCTTAACAGAACCCCTTGGCACATTAAACGATCCTATAGGAATTCCATCGCCTCCAGAAGATTTATAACGTCCTTTAAGTTTGAATTTGTTTTTTTCAACGGCTTCTAGCGCTGCTGTTTTTGTGCTTTTGTATAGCACATCGTAAACGTATTTTACTTGATTTTCGTTATATGAGGTATTTATATTATAATTTTCAGCAGCACTAAGTGATAGCTTGTTAAAAAGATATTCTCCAAATGGTTCAACACTTGGAAATATTATTTTTCCTGTTTGCGGCAACACTGTTATATTGGGGACAAAATCAAAAAACCCATCGCCTTTTGCTTGCGGATCGTTATTAAAGTTTAACTTATCCAAACTAAACACTCTTAATAAAGGTGTTTCATTTAGAGGGTCTTCATTTGGTCCAGGTGTGGGAAACGCTGTTGTTCCTACTGGCGAAATAAAATTTAAAGGAGAGGCTTCATTGTAAAATATATTCAGTTTAAAATCGTCTTGACTTAAATTAAAAGCACCTGTATCATAAATATTTTTCATCATCAGCTTCCAAACTGGCTGATTGACATTTGTAATACTACTTTTTAATAATTTTAAAACTAAGTTTTTATTAACTACAGAGGTTATATCTCCAGTATTGGTATCTGTGGTCACACCTGTTGCATCAACACCATCATTTGCAAATTCTCCTACTTGGTATACTTTTCCTCCGATAGTAAATTGAAATGCGACGGCCAATACTTCATCGTTATTTAAACGCTGATTTAATGAAATATACCCTAAATCTTTATTTAAGTTATATTCTTGCCCACTAATTAATTTTCTAGCATTCTCTAATTTAGCATAATCAAATCCTTCATTAATATTGGGCACTAATATTCCCGACTGGACGGTTGCTACATCTCTAACCGCTTCTGTAAGTAAACTTGTTGATCCAATAGCTGTAGGATCAAAATCATTATTACTATTATCTGGAATGGCACCAAATCCTGCATTTACAAAACCTGCTGGAGGTGTTTGCAAACCTATTAAATCTGTTTCTCCCAAATCTTGAAGGGCAACAATATTTCTAACATTATCTGTTCTATTACTCCTATTTGTTACCCAAACCTCAAGCCTAGTAATTTGAAGCCCTTTGTTATTCATATAGGGGTAAGTTGATAATGAAGCGTCGTAAGTATCTCTAAAATATTGCGCTAAAAAGAAGTGCCTGTTCTCATCATAATCTCGAATGAATAATTCAAATTCCTCAAGTGTTCCACCTCCTTGGGCAACTACTGTATTGGCTTGCGATTTCTGTTCAGAAAACACACCAGTAACGGTTGTTCTACCAAATTGCAATTGTGCTTTAACTCCAAAAAGACTTTGTGCTCCAGTAATTAAAGAGCTATTTAAAGGCATACTTACATTACCAACTTCTATTTTTTGAATAATATCATCTTCAGTTGGTGTGTATTCTAATTTAATAATATCTTGAAAATCGTAACTTGCTTGTGTATCATAATTTGCTGTTACTTGTAATCTTGTGCCAACTTTACCTAGTAAACTTAAACTAATACGCTGGTCAAAATCAAAAGTAAAATTACTTCTGTTTTTTGGTGAAAATGAAGGGTTATCTTGTTTTGAAAACAATACTCCTAAATCCATTTCAACAGAACCTTGCGGAATCACGCTTATGGTATCGCTCCCAAAAATAGATGTGAAAAAATCGGACTTCACATAAAACTCGGGAATTAAGTTTTTTTGTCCATCTTTTGCACCTGATTTTTTACCATCAAATGCATCAATTTTTTCTTTGTAATATGCTTTTAAATTTTCTTTAGCCACAAGAGCATAATACTCTTTTGGTGTTAAAATAATTGGGTATTTAATATTATAACTTCCTATTTTCTCAGTGTAAATGTAACGGTTCGTTAAAGGGTCAAAAGTATATTTAGATTCTACACTATTAGGGTTTGGTGCTTTTATTTCTCCTAAATTAAACCCTGTTTTTACAGAATCTTGTTCTGTTTGCTGAGACCAAGCCATAGTAGAAAACAAGACTATAAAACCTAAAAAAAAGTAATGTTTTTTTGATTTATAAAAATTTGGGTTAGTTATATTCAAAATCTATTATAAATTTTTTAAAGCTTGTTTTATAATGGTTTCAACACTAGCCTCGGGCTCAGACACAATAATTTTGTCCACAACACGTTCAGCCTGCTTTTTTACAAAACCAAGAACTTCTAATGCAGATAACGCTTCATCTTTATTGGTATTGCCTTTTGAAACAGAAACTTCGTCTATATCGTATATCTTTAAAATTTTATCTTTCAAATCTATTATAACACGCTGAGCTGTTTTTGCTCCTATTCCCTTAATAGATTGAATTAAAGCTACATCACCAACAGCTATTCCTTCTCTAACTTGTTTAGGTGTTAAAGAAGACAACATGGTGCGTGCAATACTAGAACCTATTCCGCTTACAGAAATTAATAATCTAAAAATTTCGCGCTCTGCTAGTGACGTAAAGCCATAAAGCGTATGTGAATCTTCCTTAACTTGAAGGTGCGTATATAATTTTAGCTGTTCGCTGTCTGGTATTTGAGAATATGTGTGCAACGAAATATTAAGCATATAGCCCACTCCATTACATTCAATAACAACACTTGTTGGGTTTTTTTCAGTAAGTTTTCCTTTAATATGTGTTATCATAAATCCCCTATATCTTAGTCAATCAAATGTAATAAAATTATTTACATTAAAACGATTAAGAATTAGCCTTTTCTAGTTCCCATTTTTCTTTATGTTGTGCATCAATAACTGCAATTGCTGTCATATTAACAATTTCATCAACATTAGCCCCTAACTGAAGTATATGTACTGGTTTACGCATGCCCATCATTATTGGTCCAATAGATTGAGAGTCGTTCAGTTCTTTTAATAGTTTATAAGTAATATTAGCCGAATCTAAATTAGGAAATATTAGCGCGTTTACTTTTTTACCAACCAGTTTAGAAAATGGGAATTTTTCTCGAAGCATTTCATCATTTAAAGCAAAATCAGTTTGCAATTCACCATCAACAATCATGTCTGGAAAATGTCGATGTAAATACGATACAGCTTCTCTAACTTTTGATGCATTAATATGTTGAGACGACCCAAAGTTAGAATAAGAAGTCATAGCCATGACAGGCTTCATGCCAAACATTTTAATAACTTGAGATGTCATTTGTGCTATTTTGGTTAAATCTTTAGCACTTGGGTCTATGTTTATAGATGTATCACTTAAAAAAAGCGGGCCTCTTTTAGTCATCATAACATTTGTGGTAGCAATTCTTGTTGCTCCCTTTGCCATACCTATTAATTCTAGCATAGGTTTTACAACTGTAGGATAGTTTCTAGAATATCCAGAAATTAAAGCATCTGCATCTCCTTCACTAACCATCATTGCAGCAAAATAGTTACGTTCACGCATTAATTTTTGAGCAGAATAGTATGTTATTCCTCTACGCTTACGTTGTTCCCAATATACTTTTGCATATTTATCTTTACGCGGGTTTTCTTCTTCTGTTTTAGGGTCGATAATTGGCACATCGGCATCAAATTCTATCTCCTTCATAAGACTCTCAATAGTCTCTTTTCTTCCTAATAGAATAGGATATGCAATACCGTCTTCATAAGCTATTTGTGCTGCCTTCAGAACAGCTAGCTGGTCAGCTTCTGCAAATACAACACGTTTAGGGTCAAGCTTTGCTCTATTTAATAATAGCCTTACTAATTTGTTATCAGAACCCAAACGTTCTCTAAGTGTGTCTTGGTATTTTTCCCAATCTATAATAGGCTCTTTTGCTATACCGCTTTCCATAGCTGCTTTTGCAACCGCTGGGGGTACTTCGGCAATTAAACGCGGATCAAATGGTTTTGGAATGATATATTCTTTCCCAAATGTTAATCGTGTTTCGCCATAAGCTATATTAACTTGCTCTGGCACTGGCTCTTTAGCTAATCTAGCCAAAGCTTTAACTGCAGCCATTTTCATAGCTTCGTTAATTTTTGTTGCACGCACATCTAAAGCTCCTCTAAAAATAAATGGGAATCCTAGTACATTATTTACTTGATTAGGATGATCGCTACGCCCTGTTGCCATAATAATATCCTTGCGCGTTGCAATTGCAGTATTGTATTTTATTTCTGGGTTTGGATTAGCCATTGCAAATACAATAGGATTTTTTGCCATAGTTAAAAGCATATCTGGAGTGACAATATCTGGCATTGATAGACCGATAAAAACATCGGCATCTTTCATAGCTTCATCAAGCGTGTCTATTTTCCTGTGTGTAGCAAATTCTGCTTTCTCAGTAGACAAACTTTCTCGATCATTTCTAATAACACCTTTGCTATCTAGCATAACCATATTTTCACGCTTTACACCACAAGCTTGGTATAAACGAGAACATGATATAGCTGCTGCCCCAGCACCGCTTATTACTATTTTAACTTTCTCCAGCTTTTTTTCTGCTAACTCAACTGCATTTAATAACGCTGCCGCAGAAATTATCGCAGTTCCGTGTTGGTCGTCATGCATTACAGGAATATCTAACTCTTCCTTTAAGCGACGCTCTATTTCAAAAGCTTCTGGAGCTTTTATATCTTCTAAATTAATACCCCCAAAAGTTGGAGCTATGTTTTTTACTGTTGCAATAAATTCGTCAACATTCTCGGTATCAACTTCAATGTCAAAAACATCAATATCAGCAAATATTTTAAACAATAAGCCTTTACCTTCCATTACTGGTTTTGAGGCTTCAGGGCCAATATTTCCCAATCCTAAAACTGCTGTTCCGTTAGATATTACTGCTACTAAATTACCTTTGGCTGTATATCTATAAGCATTATTTTTGTCTTTCTCTATTTCTAAACAAGGCTCTGCAACACCTGGCGAATAGGCTAAAGATAAATCTCTTTGGCTAGCATATTTTTTGGTTGGAACTACCTTTATTTTTCCTGGAGTTGGCTTTGCGTGATATATAAGGGCTTCTCTTCGTTTACTTTCTTCGCTCATTATGGATTAGTTTAAATATATCAAACCAACAAAGATAATAATCCTATGATAGGATAAGCCTAATCTTTTAAAAAATTGATGTTTCTTTTTAAGCCTGAAAACTTAGTTCGTTTTACTGCAGATTTTTGAAATACTTTTTTAAAAGTGTCCTCAGTAATCTCTTCCCAATCTTTTTTTGTCATCGATAATAATTCTGGATGTGGATTGAATAGGGGTTCATTATGTGATTTAGAAAATCGATTCCATGGGCAAACATCTTGACAAACATCGCAACCAAACATCCAATCGTCCATTTTTCCTTTAAACTCTGTTGGTATATTCTCTTTTAATTCAATAGTAAAATAAGAAATGCATTTACTACCATCTACTACATAAGGCTCTGTAATGGCTTCGGTTGGGCAAGCATCAATACATGCCGTACATGTACCACAATGATCTGTGGTTGGCATATCGTAATCGAGCTCTAAATCTATTATAAGTTCGGCTATAAAATAAAACGAGCCTACTTGTTGGGTTAATAAATTACTATGCTTACCTATCCAGCCTAAGCCACTTTTTGCAGCCCAAGCTTTATCTAAAACAGGGGCAGAATCTACAAAAGCTCTTCCGCTAACTTCTCCTATTTCATCTTGAATAAAATTTAGTAGCGATTTAAGTTTATCCTTAATAACAAAATGATAATCGGTTCCATAGGCATATTTTGATAGTTTATAGCTGCTAGCTATTTGCTCTTGGCTTGGGTAATAATTAAGCAATAATGAAACTACACTTTTTGAGCCTTCAACAAGCTTTGTTGGGTCTAATCGTTTATCGAAATGATTTTCCATATAGTGCATTTCCCCATGCATATTATTTTTCAACCACTTTTCTAATCGTGGTGCTTCTTCTTCTAAAAAATCAGCTTTACTTATACCGCAGGACAAAAACCCAAGACGTTTAGCTTCGGTTTTAATAAGCTTAGTATGGTTTGCTTTTGATTTTACCATCATGCTTTTAAAGTGAACTTTAACTTAACATCTACTGGTTTTAAAGTAATTAAAGGATTTATTTTAATAATATCATTATCTGTAGAAACATTAAACTTTTTCATAATAGCATTTACCGCTAAAATCATTTCGTACATCGCAAAATTGTTCCCAATACAGAGTCTTGGTCCTGCACCAAAGGGCATATAATATTGTAATATTTGCTTTCTGTTTTTTTCTAAAAAGCGCTCAGGTTTAAAATCTTCAGAATCGCTCCAGTAATCTTTATTTCGGTGCAGTTCGTATATTGATGCTCCAACAATAGTGCCTTTTTTTAAGACATAATTTTCTATTTCATCATCTTCAATATTTACTCTATCGGTGATCCAAGCTGGTGGGTATAACCGTAAACTTTCTTCAACACAACATTTAGTATAATTTAATTGTGTAATGGTTTGTAAGGACGTTAAGCTTTCTTTTTTTGCTTTGTTAATTTCGTCTTCAACCTTTTTTAATTCCTTTTTATTTTGTGCTAAAAGTTTTAATGTAAATGTTAATGCATTGGCGGTAGTCTCATGTCCAGCAACAAACAAAATTAAAATTTCGTCAATTAATTGCTCGTTACTCATAGTTGTTCCGTCTTCATACTTAGCATGTAATAACATATCTAATAAATCATCATGCTCATCATCAGAATTTCGTCTTTGATCAATAATAGTATTTATTATATCTCTACTTTCTTTTACCAATTTCATGTGGTAACTAATATCGCCTTTTAAAAAATACCATAACTTTTTGTAAGGCATTCTCAATTCTTTTACAATAAACAATTGTAACTTTTCAATAATGAATTGCAAGCGTTTTAAAGTTTGTTTTTCTGCAGAAAAATTGAACAAAGATTTAGCAACTACTTCAAAAGCTAATTCATTCATTATAGGGTATAAATCTACAAACTCTCCTTCTTCAATTAAATTTACTTGAGTTTCAATAGCATTATTAATAATTGAAACTAAGTTTTGCAGTTTTTCTTTATGGAATGCTGGTTGTATTAATCTACGTTGTTTTAACCAATAATCGCCACTTGAAGTTAGCAACCCGTGCCCTACATATTTTGATAAATATTTGGTTTGAATTTTTGATTTATGATAGGTTTTATGGTTTTTTTGAAGTATGTGTTTAACAATGTTTATTTCTCGAGTTAAAACAATATGTCCATAAAAAGGTGATTTAATAGCAAAGGTGTCTCCTGCGTTATTAAAGCATTTATTATGAAACGGGATAGGGTTTTTGGCTATAGAAGCCGACATTAATAAAAACTTTCGAAATGGTATTTTATTTGGGTAGCTGTATTTAGGCATTAGAATAATCCGCCTTGAATTGATCCTTTTACTTTACCAAGATGCTTATAAGCTTGTTCTGTTACTTCTCGCCCTCGAGGGGTTCGCATAATAAACCCTTGTTGTATCAAAAATGGTTCGTAAACCTCTTCAATAGTTTCTGGGCTTTCGCTAACTGCTGTAGCAATAGTAGTAATACCTACTGGTCCGCCTTTAAACTTATCAATAATGGTTGACAAAATTTTATTATCCATTTCGTCTAGACCATGGGCATCAACGTTTAAAGCTTCCAAAGCATATTTTGCAATTTTTATATCGATACTCCCGTTGCTTTTAATTTGTGCAAAATCTCTAACACGACGCAATAATGCGTTCGCAATTCTTGGTGTTCCTCGGCTTCTACCTGCTATTTCAATAGCTGCTTCCATAGAAATTGGTACATCTAAAATAGTCGCACTACGTTGTACAATGGTTGTTAGTAAATCGGTTTTGTAATATTGTAATCTACTTTGGATTCCAAAACGTGCTCGCATTGGAGAAGTTAACAAACCCGAGCGTGTTGTTGCTCCAATTAAGGTAAATGGATTAAGATTGATTTGCACCGTTCTTGCATTGGGTCCAGATTCAATCATGATATCTATTTTATAATCTTCCATTGCAGAGTATAAATATTCTTCTACAATGGGGCTTAATCGATGAATTTCATCAATAAACAGTACATCTCTTTCTTCAAGATTTGTAAGTAACCCTGCTAAATCTCCAGGCTTGTCTAAAACAGGGCCAGAAGTTACTTTAATACCAACACTAAGTTCATTTGCCAAAATATGAGCAAGTGTAGTTTTTCCTAATCCAGGAGGTCCATGAAATAATGTATGATCTAAAGCTTCTGTGCGTAAATTTGCAGCTTGAACAAAAATTTGAAGGTTTTCTAATACCTGATCCTGCCCTGTAAAATCATCAAAAGATAAGGGTCTCAGCTTTTTTTCTACATCTAATTCTTCTGGAGAAAAATTTTCGTCTGTTGGATCTAGGTTTTCATTCATCACTAACAAATATAACTAAAAAGCCTCTCTAAACAGAAAGGCTTTTTAATATTAATTTGATTTTATTTTAATTCAGAATTGTAAATTCACAACGCCTGTTTATATCATACGCTTCATCATCACAAATACCTTCTTTAACACATTCGTTAAGTGGTTGCATTTCTCCGTATCCAATACTTTTTAATCGCGTTCTTTCTATTCCTTGACTAACTAAATACTCTAAGGTTGAAGCTGCTCTACGTTTAGATAAATCTAAATTATATTGATCTGGACCTCTAGCATCAGTATGTGCAGACACTTCTACTTCCATTGACGGGTATTTTTTCATTAAATCTACCAATACTTGTAAAGTTAGAGCCGCATCTTCACGAATATTAGATTTATCGAAATCAAAATAAATCTTGTCTAATTCTACTTGCACATCACCTTTTTCGTTTTCTTTTACACGTTCTTCTGCATCGGCAAAAGACTCTAAAGATAAATAAATATTGTGCTGTACTTTCCCTTTGCTATCTGTTGAAAATTCAACATCTTGAGGGATATATGCTTTTCTGGTTCCCCTTACTTTGTATTTTTTATTCGGTTCTATTTTAAAAATATAATGTGCATCATCTCCAACAATAGTATCTTGAATTACGGTATCTGATTCATCAAATAGAGTTACTAAAGACCCTGCTAATAATTCTTTACTATTTAAATCTTGCACAATTCCTTCTACTTGATATTTTGTTAAAGGGTTTTCTTCTCTACCAAAACCAAACAACCTATCATAACCTGTTCGATTTGAAGACACGTAACCTTTGTTATCTTTTTCTCTAACTACATAAGCAAAGTCGTCCAAATTACTATTTATTGAGCTTCCTAAGTTTACTGGTTTATCGAATGTATTATTTACTTTATTACTTCTAAACACATCTAAACCTCCATAGCCTTGATGACCTATAGATGAAAAATACAGCACATTAAATTCACTAATAAATGGGAACTGCTCTCTGTGTTTTGTATTAATTGTTGGTCCTAAGTTTTCAGGCTCTCCATAAGTTCCATCATCATTAATAGTCACTTTATAAATATCAAAACTACCTATAGTTCCTGGCATATCGCTAGCAAAATATAGTGTTTTTTCATCTTTACTTAAAGCTGGGTGCTCTGTACTATATGCATTTGAAGTGAATGGTAATGCGGAAACATTTGTCCAATTTCCATCTACCAATTCTGCTTTATAAATTTTAATATGCGCGATCCTTTGTTCGTCTGTTTTTTTACGGGTTGTATTTGTTCTATTAAAATACATTGTTTTACCATTTTTAGTAAACACAGCATTACTTTCGTGCGTGCTTGTATTTATAGCATCCGAAAAAGGTACAATATCTTCTAAAATATTATCATTTGTTAACGTTGCGCTATATAAATCTAGGTATGGTAAATTATTCCATGAATACGATGGGTTTTCACTATTTCTTGCCGAAGCAAAAGCTACTTTGTTTTCGCCATAAAACGACAATCCAAAATCGCTGCTAGAATTTTGATTTTCTATTTGCTTTAATTTAAACGTATGCGGTGTTGTTTTATCTGTATTTTCAATAAATGCACTGGTATTTACTGATTTGTTATAATATCTGCTTAAATGTTTATCTGCTTCTTTATAATCTTTAACACCTTTTAAAGCTTGTGCATATCTAAAATGATATTCAATATCAATTGAGTCTCCATATTCTACAAACAGTTCTCTATAAGTTTTAATTGCTTTTTGAAGACTTGTATTATAATAATAGCTATCAGCTAAATTTTGAAGCACTTCTTGATTGCGCTCTTTAGTTTCATAAATTTCAGCGGCATCCTTATAAGCTCTTATTTCAAAAAGCTTATTAACTCGTTTTAAATTTTTCTTTTGTGCAAATCCTATTCCACTAACTAATAAAAGGCTTGCAAGTATGTATATTTGTTTTTTCATGTTTTCCAATTATTAAATTATTTAGAAGAATCTTGGTGAACGATCATATCCGTTTTTAAATCCAAATAAATCGACATTAAACAAAATGAATATTTCGTGAGAACCTGAATTAAAATTTCCTAAGTTACTTGTTGTATAATCGTAAGCATAACCTATTTTTAAATCTGGTGTTATCCTAAAGTTAACCAAAGCACTTACTGCGTCTCCTAAACGATAGCCTAAACCTGCTTCAAGTTTTTCATTTACAAGTACATTAGCAGTAATATCCATAGCCATAGGAGACCCTTTTACAGCCTTAGCCATAAATGCAGGCTTAAACTTAAGGTTTGGATTAATATCGAAAATATATCCTCCTGTAAAAAAGAAATGAATATCCTGAACTCCAGTTGCCTTTATCCCATTTTCGTTTTCAATATGTTTAGTTGTAAGCATATTAGGTGCAGATAATCCCAAGTAATAATTATTAGAGAAAAAGAATGCGCCAATTCCTATATTGGGGAATGCTTTACTGATATTTTCGTTGAATGCTACATCTGTACTTACATTACCAGATTGCAATACAAAATCATCAAAGATGGCATCAAAAAAAGTAAACCCAGCTTTAACTCCAAACGAAATTTTGCTTTCAACTCCAACTGGTAACACATAGGCAAAATCTGCAAACACATTATTTTCATTTACAATATCGCCAATATTATCATTGGTAAAAGAAAGACCTAATTCAATTTTATCATTTATAGGTGTATGTGCAAAGAAGCTACCTGTTTTTGGTGCCCCTTCAAAACCAACCCATTGTGTTCTATAAAATCCCCCTAAATTTAATATACCTTCTTCTGCAGTTGCGTAAGCAGGGTTTATTACACTCATATTATACATATACTGTGTAAATTGTGGATCTTGTTGTGCGAAACTTTGGAAAGACAATAATGTTATACTTAACAAAGCAGCTATTTTATATATATTTAATTTTTTCATGATTCTAAATTTTGCTTATCTATAAATTATCTGCTTAAGTATAAGCGTCCTTCTTCTGGTTTATTTATACCGTCGTTAAAATTGAAAATGTAGAAATATACTCCAACTGGCAAATCGCCATTTCCTAGTGTTCCTGATTGATTAGATTTGCCATCAAACCTAGGTGAATTAGCATTTCCTTTATAAACCACGTTTCCATATCTATTAAAAATTTCTATTTCAAAGTTCGGGTATAATATTTCTAAATTATCAATATCAAAAGTGTCGTTAACTCCATCTCCATTTGGAGAGAATCCGTCTGGAATTACCAATTTACCACATGCTGTTAAGTCTGGAGTTATTGCTAAGCGTAAACTACTTTCACAACCTGTTGCAATATCTACTAAAACAACATAGTACGTTACACCATTATTTAATATTGAACTACTAGATATAACAGAGCCTCCTGTTTCAGTATCATACCAAACTAAATTATATTGTGTTGATGTTGACTCATTAATATTTGAGGATAATTCTGAAATGGTTGGTCCATCATTAACACATAATTCTTGGTTAGAATTAATTAATGTTGGTGTTGGGGCATCATTAATAGTAACAGTAATTGCTGAAGTACTTGTTGAAGACTCGCAACCTGAACTATTGGTTTGACTTGCATAATAATCTTCGCCATTTACTAAGGTGTCTGTAGCACTCGCTACAGTAGTTAATGCAGCATCTTCGTACCATATTATTGTACCCGTTATCGTTAAAGCACTATCTAAATCTGAAACTGTAGGGTTATCTACTAAACAAAATCCTGGATTTGGATCAATTACAGTTGGGGCTGAACTGTCATTAACAGTTACTGTTATTTGAGCACTCGAATCTACTGTACAAAAACCAGTAGCAAGAACAGTATATGTATAAACACCTGATGCGTCTACACTTGGATCAAAATTAGCAGTTCCACTTGCTAAAGCTGGCGACCATGTCCCTCCGCTTTGTGCTCCCGAACCTAATAATGGGAATAAATCTGTAACTCCATCGATAACACATATTGAAACTGAATCATCAGCTCCTGCATACGGAGCTTGTGTTATAGAAACCACAACCTCGCTCGTTGATGTTCCACAAGCATTAGTTAGTGTATAAATATATGTTCCTTGAACATCAACCAATGGATCAAAGACACCTGTCCCACTTGTTAAAGCTGGTGACCATGTTCCTCCTGTATCTGGACTTCCTCCTAATCGAGTAAATAAATCTGTTGTTCCATTATTACTACAGTCATCTAAAGTTCCATCAGTTCCTGCATCTAAAGGCGTATCAATTCTTACTGTTATAGTAGTACTATCGTCGACACATGGTGAAGTAGCTGCTACAAAATATGTGAATTGGTAATCTCCAGCTGCAAGTCCAGTAGCATCAAAAATGTTTCCTGTTAATGCTCCTGTTCCGTCTGTATCTTGCCAAACACCTCCGGCATCTTGAGTGCCATCCAAACCATTATTTAAGTCTATATTATTATCATTATTACAAGCAGAAATTCCAGTTGCACTAGGATTACCTGGGTTTGGTGATTGATATATTTCTGCAATAACTTCAAACCTAATTGAAGATTCACAACTAGTTGTAGCGTCTGTTTGGGTTGCATAATATGTTTCTCCATCTACTAAACTTGTTGTTCCTACCAAAGGAGAACCTCCTGCCGCTTCATCATACCATTGTATGTTAGTTCCTGTAGCAACTAAATCTGAAACTGTAGCGGTATCACAAAACTCTTGAGGTGTTATAGCTGTTGGTGATGCTGTATCATTAATTGTTATACTTACTGTTACATCTACATCATCACAAGAACCAATTGCATTTACATCATAAGTAAAATTGTAAGTTCCTGCTCCCAATCCATCAATAGTTACGGTATTTCCTGTTAGCATCCCTGACAATGAATCGTCATTCCATACCCCTAATTGATCTTCTCCTTCTAATAAATCAAATAAATCTACCGATTGTGCTGCAGTAATTTCTGCAAGACAAAACTCAGGAAAGCTAGCAACTGGTGTTCCTGATTCTGGAGCTGGTACAATAGTTATAGTAACAGTTGTACTATTGGTACATGAATTAGCATCTGTAATACTATACGTGAAATTATAAACCCCTATACCTAATAGTGAAAGGTTTATTTCATTAGCGGTAACCAAAGTTCCTGTGCTATCGTCATCAGACCATGTTCCTCCTGCATCAAAAGGTCCGCTCAATATTGAAAACAAGTCAAAAGCAGTATTTGTTAATGCTGGATCGTTTTCACAAAAAGGTAGTGGGTTGTTTGCCGTTCCTGTATTTGGCAATGCATTAATTATTACATCAACTGTAACCAATACATCATCACAAGACCCAATAACATCTACATCATAAGTAAAGCTATAAGTACCATTTGTTAATCCTGACAAGTCTACAGGGTTTGCAGTTACTGCTCCTAGATTATCTGTTCCTACAAACCAAGTCCCTGTTTGGTCCTCGTTATCTAATAAATCAAACAAATTAAAAGCGGACGGCGCTGAACCTTCACAAAAAGGAGCCGAACCATTTACTGTCCCAGATTCGGGAGCGTCTACAATAGTTATTGTTACTAAAGCATCATCTGTACAACCATTGGCTGCTGTAACGCTATAAGTAAAGTCATAAGAACCTATCGTTAGCAATGTTAAATCTACATCACTTGTACTTAAGGCTCCTGTTGAATTATCATCAGACCAAGTTCCTCCTACATCATTTCCAGATAGTTGACCAAATAAATCAAATGGAGAATTTGCAACCAAATCATTTTCACAAAATGGCGATGGATTAGTTGGGGTTCCTGCTTCTGGATCTTCCAACACTTCAACCTGTACTGTAGTTGATTCTTCTGGGCAAGGGTTTGGTGATACATTTTGTGTGTATGTAAAACTATATATGCCAGGTGCTAAACCTGTTAAATCAATTGGAGAACTAACTATTGGGTCTGTACTTAATGTGCCTTGTGTCCATTGTCCATTAGGATCTTCATTTTCTAATAATGTAAATAAATCAAAGGCTGAAGGTAAATTCACTTCACAAATTGGAGTGCCAGAAACCGATGTTCCAGATGTAAACGCTTCATATATTGTGATTGTTACCGTAGCTGTTTGGTCTGGGCAAAAGCCTCCATCTGTAACAGTGTATGTAAAAATATAATCTCCTGGTGTAGTCAATGTTGAAACATTTACTGTTCCTAAATGACCTCCAGATGTTGTAAGTGGTCCTGACCAAGTTCCTGTATTCTCTGGTGTGCCATTTAAATAATCAAACAAATCAAAATCTGAAGAAGGAATATTGTTATTGCAAAACTCTCTAACTCCTGGAGTTCCTGGATCAACAGGGTTGTCTATATTAACTATAACCGCAACTGGATTACTAACACAAAAAACGTCATCAACTTGAACATAATAAGTATTCCCATTTATTAAAGATGCTGAAAAAGGTAATGCAGGTAAAATTGGATCTCCTGACCCATCTAAGCTTGTATACCAATTAAAATTAGTTGCTGCTGTTCCTGGATCTAAATCGCCAACTGTAGGATTTGAATCTATACAAAAGTCTTGTGGAGTTGGTGGTGTAGGATCTGCCGGTGCAGTAAAAACTCCTACTTGACCAATTTCTTGTTGACTTTCACATCCGCCGTTATCTACGAACACTATATAATAGTTTGATGCTCCTGTTGGGATAGCATCGGTTGGATTAGCCAAATTTGTTAAATTAAAATCATTATAAACTTGAACAGATCCTCCTGATGGAATACTAGATTGTAAAACATCATCTATATAATCTTGTATTGTCGCATTATCGTTTGAACAATAAATTCGATCTAAAACCTGACCAGAAGCATCAACTTGAAAATCCACTATTATTGAAGATCTTACTCCGCAGGTACCTGAATTATCATCTGCGTAATAAGTGCCTTCTAAAACTAGTTGACTAGCATTGTAAGCACTACCTCCACTAGCTGAGTCGTACCAAACAATGCCATTTCCAGCATCGGTAGCGTATGCATTTAAATCATTAAAGGTAAAGCCAGACGCATCACAAATAGGTGGTGGTGTAGGGTCACTAATGGTAGGACATTGAGCGTTTATTGAAAATGCCGTCCAAAGAAATACCATTATAAAGGCAACAATTTTTTTTGTATGCCTTAAAAGGGATTTTGCATTCATAATTTGGTTGATTAAATTATTATTAACTAACATTAACTTGTAATAAAGTATTGATATATGATTATTAAAAACCTATGTTTAAATTATTTATGATTGCAATTTAACTGATTTATTTGTATTTCATCGATATTTTTTAATTTATTTTACACTTTATCGAAAAAAAATGCATTTAATCGTTGTTTTTGTACACTGAAAGCCTGTTTTTAAGCTTTGAATGCTATAGTTCTTTTTTTAATTATATGAATTTGTATAAAAAACTAATTTATAAGAAATGAAAAAGCCTTTCTAAAAATATTAGAAAGGCTTTTTCATTATATATGACTATAATATATGTTAAGTGCTAATGCTGTAGCTCCTCTTCTCCGTCTTTAAGTGGTATGTTTTGAGGTACAAAATCGTCGTCATGACCTGGTTTACTATAATCGTAAGCCCATCTGTGTACATGAGGAATTTCTCCTTCCCAGTTACCATGAATATGCTTTATAGGAGCTGTCCATTCTAAAGTTGTAGAACGCCATGGGTTTTGAACTGTTTTCTTTCCATAAAACATACTAGCAAAGAAATTATATAAATATACTATTTGAACTACACCTCCAATTAAAGCAAAAATTGTAATAATAACATTTACATTCGCTAAATCATCAAATAATGGAAAATTACTATTAGTATAATAACGACGTGGTAATCCCGCCATACCAATAAAGTGCATTGGGAAGAATACACCATAAGCACAAACAGCAGTTATCCAGAAGTGAATGTAACCTAAATTCTTATTTAGCATACGCCCAAACATTTTTGGATACCAATGATAAATTCCGGCAAACATACCATACAATGCCGATATACCCATTACTAAATGGAAGTGGGCTACAACAAAGTATGTATCATGTACATTAATATCTAATGCAGAATCCCCTAAAATAATTCCTGTTAAACCTCCTGTTATAAATGTTGATACAAAACCAATAGAAAATAACATTGCAGGATTTAGTTGTAAATTACCTTTCCAGAGTGTGGTTATCCAGTTAAATGCTTTTACAGCTGAAGGAATTGCAATTAATAAAGTTGTAAATGTAAATACAGATCCTAAGAATGGATTCATTCCTGATATAAACATATGGTGACCCCAAACTATTGTTGATAAAAATGCAATTGCTAAAATAGAAGCAATCATAGCCCTGTAACCAAAAATAGGTTTACGTGAACTTGATGCCATGATTTCGGAAACAAGTCCCATGGCTGGTAAGATTACGATATATACTTCTGGGTGTCCTAAAAACCAAAATAAGTGTTCAAATAAAACAGGAGAACCACCTTGATAATGCAATACTTCGCCTTGAATAAATATATCTGATAAGAAGAATGATGTTCCAAAACTTCTATCCATTATTAATAATAACGCAGCAGATAATAATACTGGGAATGATACTACACCAATAATAGCTGTTACAAAAAATGCCCAAATAGTTAAAGGTAATCTAGTCATAGACATCCCTTTAGTACGTAAGTTTATAACAGTAACAATATAATTAAGCGATCCTAATAATGATGACGCAATAAATATTGCCATAGATACCAACCAAAGTGTCATACCCATACCTGACCCCCCCTGGGCCATTGGCAATGCACTTAATGGTGGATAGATTGTCCAACCTGCAGCGGCAGGTCCAGCTTCAACAAATAATGAAATGACCATGATTACACTTGATAAAAAGAATAACCAATACGATACCATATTTAAAAAGCCTGAAGCCATGTCTCGAGCTCCAATTTGCAACGGTATTAATAAGTTACTAAATGTACCACTTAACCCTGCAGTTAATACAAAGAATACCATAATGGTACCGTGAATTGTTACTAATGCCAAATAGATATCTGCATCCATAACACCGTCTGGTGCCCATTTACCAAGCAAAGCTTCAAATAATACATTCGGCTCTTCTGGCCATGCAATTTGCATACGGAACATTAATGACATTAATACACCAATAACTCCCATAATAGTACCAGTAATTAGATACTGTTTCGCAATCATTTTATGATCTTGACTAAATATATATTTAGTTACAAACGTTTCTTTATGATGATGTCCGTGGTCGTCGTCGTGATCGTGGTTATCTGCGTGTGCTGACATAATCTTATATCGTATTTATCTTTTTAATTAGTTAATTAGAGAGTTTTTGAATTCTTTTTGCTCTTTTATCCAAGCATTGTATTCTTCTTGTGTTTCTACTACTATTTTCATTTGCATATTGTAGTGAGATTTACCACAAATCTTATTACATAATAGTATATAGTCAAACTCATAACGCTCTAAGGCATCTTCACCTTTTGCAATTAATGGTTTACTATTTTCAACTCTTATTTCGTTAATTCTTTTAACTTTCTCTTGCATTTGAGGAGTTTTTCTCATTTCTGCAGTAGTTACTGTTGGTGTAAAACCAAATTGAGTAATCATCCCTGGAACACAGTTCATTTGTGCTCTAAAATGTGGCATATATGCTGAGTGTAAAACATCCTGAGAACGCATTTTAAATAATACAGGTTTTCCTACTGGCAAGTGTAATTCTGTAGTTATAATATCATCTTGGGCGTTAGGATCAGATTCATCTAAACCTAAAATATTAGCTCTATCAATATCAATTAAACGTACATTAGCTTTACCTAAAGTATTATCGTTTCCACCGTATCTTGCTTTCCAGTTAAACTGTTGTGCATATAATTCTACTACTAAGGTGTCTTCATCTTCTTCAACACCCATTATGTTAATCCAGGTATTTAACCCGTAAATAATTAAACCTGCTAAAACAATTACTGGAATAATTGTCCATATTGCTTCTAACTTATTGTTATCTGCAAAAAACAATGCTTTTTTCCCTTTTTCACCTTTATACTTATAAGCAAAATAATGCAATAAAAATTGAGTGATTGTTTGAACAATAAATATGATTACCATAGAGATAACCATTAAATTATCTATAGTTGGACCATGCTCTGAAGCCGAGTTTGACATTAATGGTAAGTCTCCCCACTTTACAAAACATACAATGGTGATGATATAAATGAAAGCTAAAAAGCCCATCATTAAATACCCATTAATGGTGTTGTCTTTATCTGTGGCAACTCCTGGCACATTATCGTTTTTAGCCTGAGCTAAATCGAAAATCTTTACCATTTGCCATATGGCAACTAAAATAAATACTAAAACTATAATTGTTAATAAAGCAGTCATTGGTATCGTTCGTCTTTATTTATATCTTAATTAATAATGAAATTCTTCGCTTTCTTTTCTAAAAGGGTACCTTTTTACTAGTAATGGTGCTTTTGTTAAAGCTGTAAATACTACAAATATAAACAGTCCTGCAAAAAGCAATACTGAGCTTATTTCTGGGATTCCAATAAACCATCTATCGCCTACGGTAGCTGGCATAATCATATTGAAAATATCTATATAGTGCCCAAATAATATTACTAATCCAGCCATAACTACAAACCAAGGAATACGTTTATAATCGGCATTCATTAACATTAGTATTGGGAATACAAAATTCATAACAACCATACCTAAGAAAGGTAGTTTATAATCTGCAAAACGTGTTACAAAATACGTTACTTCTTCTGGAATATTTGAATACCAAATTAACATGAATTGTGAGAACCATAAGTATGTCCAAAAAATACTGAAAGCAAACATAAATTTAGCAACATCGTGCAAATGATTTTCGTTTACAAATTCTAAAACACCTTTTGATTTAAGGTAAATTGAAATTAATGCAATTACAGTAATTCCGCTTACAAACATACTTGCAAATACATACCAACCAAATAGTGTTGAGAACCAGTGTGGATCTACACTCATAATCCAATCCCAAGACATCATAGATTCTGTATAAATAAAGAATACTAAGAACCCCGCAGCAATACGGAAAGATTTTTTAAAGTTTCTATTATCATCAGCTGTGTCTTGAGCAATAGAGAATTTACGTGAAAATTGACGATATAATACCCATCCTCCTAAGAAAATTAGACCTCTAATAAAGAATCCTGTTTTATTTAACCATCCCGATTTACCTGCAACTAGTTTATCGTAATTCTCATGACCTTCAACTGTTATACCTTCTTTTAGCCAAACAAATAAATGACTATCTGCAAAAAATGCTATTGCTAAAACAATTAAACCTCCAGGCAATAAGTAAGCAGTTATACCTTCCATAACTCTAAAAAGTACTGGAGACCAACCTGCTTGTGATGCTATTTGGATAGCATAAAATGCTAAAACACCTAAAGCAATCATCATGAAGAAAAATGCTGCAACGTATAATGCAGACCAAGGTCTATTATGAATTTGGTGCATTACATGTTCCGCGTGCTCATCACCATGATGTGCTTCGTCAGCAGTTGCATGTGCTTGACTTTCATCAGTATGAGTTGCAGCTTCAGCGTGTTCATCATGAGATTCAGCAACAACATGAGCCTCTTCAGCATGTCCTCCTCCGTGATGAGAAGCCTCTTCAGCTAACATTGTTTTTACCTCGTCTAAAGATTTATGAGATGTCATAAAACCATATCCAACACCTAACAATCCTAAAACCATTAGAATGATAGAAAATGTCTTTAATTTATTTGAAAATGTGTACATATCTATATAATCTTATCTTCTTACTTTTCTAAATCTGCTTTTAACTTCAACACGTATGATACTACTTGCCAACGCTCTTCTTCTTTCAATTGGTTTGCATAAGAACCCATCGCATTTTTTCCATAATAAATAGTATGGTAAATACTTCCTGCTGTAATAGCTCTACCTGGATCATCATAACTTGGAATTCCAAGAATTTTTTCGCGTTTAACCAAATTACCTTGACCTTTTCCTTTGTTACCATGGCAAATACCACAGTAAACATCATAAAGTTCTTTTCCTCTTATCAAATCAACTTCTCCAGCTGAGTCTAATGGGTTGGCTAATGTTGTTTTCG
The DNA here is from genome assembly GCF_002741945.1 of Gaetbulibacter sp. 4G1. Lineage (GTDB taxonomy): Bacteria > Bacteroidota > Bacteroidia > Flavobacteriales > Flavobacteriaceae > Wocania_A > Wocania_A spongiicola. The sequence goes on along the minus strand of NZ_MDVN01000003.1, from coordinate 75,981 downwards.
CTAATTCAAACCCTTCAGTTGTATTATCAATATCAAAAGGAACATACCCTCTCGCTACAGATCCTTCAGCAGGTAATTGAGCTTCCATGCCGTTTCTAAATGCCTTAGATTCTTGATAAGTTTCATAACCAACAGGTTCATACATATTTGGCATGAATTGATAGTTTGGAGCTGTACTCTTATTACAAGATACTGCTACAAATACAACTGCTAATACTAATATTTTAATTAAGCCTTTCATATTAATGTCCATCTTCTTTATCAATAATATTAATCTCAACTGCTCCAGTTTCTGCTAGTAAGCTTTCCAATTCATTTTCATTTCCATGTATTGCAATCTCCATTAAGAAATGATCGTCTGTAGTTCTTGGGTCTGGATTTTCTGCGTTTTTAAATGGCCACATTCTACTACGTAAATAAAAAGTGATTACCATTAAGTGTGCTGCAAAAAATACAGTAAGTTCAAACATAATTGGCACAAATGCTGGCATGTTTTCTATGTAACTAAAGCTTGGTTTTCCTCCAATATTTTGAGGCCAATCTTCAATCATTATAAAATTCATCATAACAATTGCTACTGTTAAACCTATTAACCCATATATAAATGCTGTAATAGCAATACGAGTTGGAGCTAGTCCCATAGCTTTGTCTAATCCGTGAACCGGAAACGGTGTATATATCTCTTCTATATGATGTCTTTCTGCCTTAACTTTTTTAACAGCTGACATTAATACATCATCATCAGTATAAATAGCGTGAATAACTTTTGAAGCTTCCATTGACTATATTTAGTTTATTAATTTTTTAGCTTGTCCAGACCAATCATCACGTTCTGCTCTTCCAGGGAAAGAACCTGTAATACTGTCTAACAAATCATATTCTTTTTTGGTCATCTTACTAACTTGAAGGAATGTATAAATACCAATGCTATTTAATACTTCTTCCATTTTAGGGCCGATACCATTTACTTTCTTTAAATCATCGGCGGTTTGCGTAGCGGCATCAAAAGATCCAATACTTCCAAGTAAGCTACTTACTTTTTCAGAATTATCATCATTTGAAGCTTTAGCTGGTTTAGAAACCGTTCCACCAGAAGTTCTAGCATCAACACCTGTTCCAACTAAGCTATCTCCTCTTTCTCTAATTTTCTTATAACGTTCTCCAGATGATTTTAAAATTGTTTTAACCTCAGCCTGTGCAATTACCGGGAATGTTCTTGAGTACAATAAGAATAATACAAAGAAGAATCCAATGGTTCCTATAAATATTCCTATATCTACAAATGTTGGAGAGAACATCGTCCATGATGATGGTAAGTAATCTCTATGTAACGAGGTCACAATAATTACAAAACGTTCGAACCACATCCCTATATTTACTACAATAGAGATAAAGAATGAGAACATAATACTTGTTCTTAATTTTTTAAACCACATAAATTGTGGAGAAAACACATTACAAGTCATCATCGCCCAATATGCCCACCAGTAAGGTCCGGTTGCTCTATTCAAGAATGCATATTGCTCGTATTCTACACCAGAATACCATGCAATAAATAACTCTGTAATATATGCTACACCAACTATTGAACCTGTAATCATGATTACAATGTTCATTAATTCGATATGTTGTACTGTAATATAATCTTCAAGGTTACACACTTTCCTCATAATAATAAGTAGTGTATTTACCATGGCAAACCCTGAAAATACCGCTCCAGCAACAAAATATGGAGGGAATATTGTGGTGTGCCAACCTGGAATTACCGATGTTGCGAAGTCAAACGATACAATAGTATGTACAGATAGTACAAGAGGCGTAGCTAAACCAGCTAAAACCAAAGATACTTCTTCAAAACGTTGCCAATCTTTAGCGCGCCCACTCCATCCAAAACTCAATAATGAGTATATTTTCTTTTGGAAAGGCTTAATTGCTCTATCACGTAACATGGCAAAATCAGGCAATAAACCAGTCCACCAGAATACTAATGATACTGATAGATATGTTGAGATTGCAAATACATCCCAAAGTAATGGTGAATTAAAGTTTACCCATAATGACCCAAATTGATTTGGAATTGGTAATACCCAATAGCCTAACCAAGGACGACCCATGTGAATAATCGGGAATAACCCTGCTTGAACTACAGAGAAAATAGTCATTGCCTCTGCAGAACGGTTAATTGCCATTCTCCATTTTTGACGGAATAATAATAGTACTGCAGAAATAAGTGTTCCTGCGTGACCAATACCTACCCACCAAACAAAGTTAGTAATATCCCAAGCCCAACCTACGGTTTTATTTAAACCCCAAGTTCCAATACCTGTAGATATGGTATAAATGATACATCCAATACCCCAAAGAAAAGCGGCAAGTGCAATACCAAAAACTATCCACCATTGTTTATTTGCTTTTCCTTCAACAGGTGCAGCTACATCCACAGTAACGTCGTGGTATGACTTTTCGCCTGTAACTAAAGGTCTTCTAATAGGTGCTTCGTAATGAGACGCCATAATTATATAATTGATTCTTTAATTAGATTTATGCTTCTGTTGTATTTCTCACTTTTGTTTGATACTGCACATTAGGCTTTGTACCAACACTTTCTAACAAGTGATACATACGGTTATCTTCTTTAAGTTTTGCAACTTTACTACTCTTATCGTTAATGTCTCCAAATACCATAGCGCCACTGCTACAAGCTGCAGAACAAGCGGTTTGGAAATCTCCGTCTTTAATTTCACGCCCATCACGTTTAGCATCAAGAATAGTTTTTTGTGTCATTTGTATACACATAGAACATTTTTCCATCACACCACGAGAGCGTACAACAACATCTGGATTTAATACCATACGTCCTAAATCATCATTCATATAATAATCGAACTCATCGTTACCATTATATAAGAACCAGTTAAAACGACGTACTTTATAAGGACAGTTGTTTGCACAATATCTAGTCCCTACACAACGGTTATAAGCCATATGGTTTTGACCTTGACGACCGTGTGATGTTGCCGCCACAGGACAAACTGTTTCACAAGGTGCATGGTTACAGTGCTGGCACATTACAGGTTGGAATGCTACTTGAGGATTTGCCGAAGCGTTTTCCATTTCACCAAACTCACTTAATGAACTTCCTAAACCAGAAATATTATCTTTTTTATCGTTATCACCATCAAAAGATTCTTCAGATGAATAATACCTATCAATACGTAACCAGTGCATATCACGACTACGACGTACTTCTTCTTTTCCAACTACAGGCACATTATTTTCTGCATGACATGCTATTACACATGCTCCACAACCTGTACAAGCATTTAAGTCTACCGATAAGTTAAAATGATGCCCGATAGAACGATCAAACTCATCCCATAAATCTACATCTGGAGAAGTTACTGGAGTTTCAACGTGATTAAGAGACACTACAGGAATTGCATTCCAATGCTTCTTGTCTTTGGTGTTGAAAATCTCTAAGGTGGTTTCTTTAACAATATCACCTCGACCCATTAAAGTATTATGCAATTGTACCGAAGCAAATTCATGCTCGCCGCCAGCAGACTCAATAGTAACAGATTGTACATTATTAAAATCTTGATATAATGCATAGGCATTAACACCTGTTTGCATTTCTTCTTTTAAACCTAAAGTTTTTCCGTAACCAAATGCTAACCCAACTGAACCTTTTGCTTGCCCTGGTTGAATCATTACAGGAACTTTAATTGTTGTTCCGTTTGCTGTTACATTAGCATAGTTACTATTTAATGCACCAGTTGCTACGTGTGTATTTACTAAACCTAATGCATCTGCATCAACTTTAGAAATGGTTAAGTAGTTATCCCAAGATGTTCTTGTAAGTGGGTCTGGAAATTCTTGTAACCATGGGTTATTGGCTTGTTGCCCATCACCCATACCTATTTTGGTATATAATGTTAATTCAAATCCTGAATCAGATTTAACAGAGGCTGCTAAAGCTCTTGCTGCATTTCCAGAAGGTGTTTCTTCTGTCTCATCAGATTCAACAACTTCAGTTGTTGTAGTTGTATCTTCAGTTTCAGTCGCAATAGCGCCAACAAAAGTACCATCATGCAATGCTTTATTAAAAGAACTTCCTCCTAAAATAGTAGTTCCCCAAGCTTCTTTTATATAATCATGATAAGATGCATCGTTTTCGGTCCACGTTAATAAAGCATCTTGAAATTGTCTTGTATCAAATAAAGGACGAATTGTTGGTTGCGTTAACGCATAATGCCCTTTTTTAATTTCAACATCTCCCCAAGATTCTAAATAGTGAGGTGCTGCTGCTATATAATCTGTAAGTACTGCAGTTTCATCTGCCTTTAAAGAAAAGGTTACAGATAAATCTACTTTTTTCAATCCTTCAGCAAAATCTGAAGCATTTGAAAGTGTATACATTGGATTTACACCACTCATGATGATCGCTCCAACTGTTCCAGCTTTCATATCGGCAACTAATTTAGCTACTGCTTTATCGCTACCTTGTCTTATTTTTATTGGTGCTGCTTTATCAAATGCCTTACTATTTAAAGCTTCGTTAATTTCTAAAGCAACCGTCTGTGCATTTACGTCTTGAATTCCTGTAACCACTAAACCATTACTTCCTGCTTTTTTAAGTTGAGAAGCTGCTTTACTAATAGCATCTTCGATATGAGCAGGTAAATCTTGTGTAGAAACAGATCCTCCAACAACTTGACTGTATAATTTAGCTAAAGCGGTTTTTTGCTGACTTGGTGTTAAAGGCACACGCTTATCTGCATTAGCTCCAGTTAAAGACATATTAGATTCAAACTGAATATGTCGTGACATTTTCCCATGATCTGGAACTCTGTTTTTAGAGTAACCCGAATCAAATCCGCCACCTTGCCAATCTCCTAAGAAATCTGCACCAACTGACACAATAGTCATAGCTTTAGAGAAATCGTAGTTTGCTAAAGCACGTTCATTATATTTAGCTTGGTAAGCATCAAGTGAAGCAGATTCTGAAACAGAATCGTATACTACATGACGAACATTACCATATTTTTCTTTAAACTCAGAAATCAATTTACTTGTAGATGGGCTTGCAAAAGTTTGTGTTAATAACACAATATCTTTATTTTCAGCCGCAATAGTAGTTAAAGCTTGAGTAGTTTCTGAATTGAAAGTCTCCCATGAAATAGACTCTCCTTTTTTGCTTGGGCCTTGAACCCTTAAACTATCATACAATCCTAAAACTGACGCATTTACTCTAGCATTTGCATTACCATTAGTAACTGCTAAAGCATTATTTTCAATTTTAATTGGACGACCTTCACGGGTTTTAACTAAAACACTCGCAAAATCAAAACCATCAGCAATTGTTGTTGCATAATAATTTGCAACACCAGGAATAATTTCTGTTGGTTGTACTACATAAGGAATAGCCTTTTTAACAGGGCCTTCACAAGCAGCAAGTGATGCCGCTGCAGTACTAAAACCTACATATTTTAAGAAATCGCGACGTGTTGTTGACGTCTCCTCTAATGTCTCTTTATCACCTAAAAATTCATCTGTAGGAATCTCATTAACAAACTCGTTTTGTTTTAGCGTCTCAACAATAGAGCTATTTTCGTTTAGCTCTTCAACACTTTTCCAGTATTTCTTGTTTGATGACATATTATATAATTGAATTACTTCTTAATAAATTAATAATGACACTTACCACATTCTAACCCGCCCATTTGAGCAACAGTTAATTTATCTACACCATACTTTTTAGAAAGTTCTTCGTGAATTTTGGTATAGTAAGCATTATCCTTTACGTTAACATTTGTTGTTCTATGACATTCTATACACCAGCCCATTGTTAATGGTGCATGTTGGTACATAATTTCCATTTCCTCAACTGGACCATGACATGTTTGACACTCAACACCTGCAACAGTTACGTGTTGTGAGTGATTGAAATAAACAAAATCTGGCAAGTTATGAATACGCGTCCACTTAACTGGCTGAGAATCACCTGTATATTTTTGTTCTGCATCATCCCATCCAGCGGCTGCATATAATTTTTTGATTTCACCATCGTAAAACTCTTTTGAGTATTCAGGAGTAGTTTCTCCATTATACTCATATATAGATTTATGACAATTCATACATACATTTAAAGATGGAATACCAGATGTTTTACTAGTTCTTGCTGAAGAGTGACAGTATTTACAATCTACTTTATTGTCTCCTGCGTGAATTTTATGCGAAAAATGAATCTCCTGCACTGGCTGATACCCTTGATCTATACCTATTTGCATAAAGTAACCAAACACAAAGTATGCGCTTGCTAATAAAAAGAAAATAGCAGTAACTAACATTAAGAATTGATTCTTAACAAAAGCTTTCCATAATGGTGTTCTTTTTGAATCTTCTTCTACTTCTATGCCTTGTGCTGAAGCAAAACGGCGCAATGTTTTGTTTACTAAAAACAAACCAGCAGCTAACAATATAAACAAAATAGCTAAAGCACCTAAAATGATTTCGTTAGAAATACCCCCAGTAGTTTCTGTAGTTTGAGTTGCCACTGCTCCACCTGGAACAGGAACAGGAGCTTTCTTTTCTTCTGCAGTATAAGCAAGTATATTATCAATATCTTCATTTGATAATTGTGGAAAAGCTGTCATTGCTGCACCACTATACTCATTATAAATCTTGTTAGCATAAGCATCACCAGATTTAATCATGCCTGCACTATTTTTTACCCAAGCATAAAGCCATTCTCTATCTAAGCCTTCATCATCAGCTAGACGTTGCTCTACATTTCGTAAAGCAGGGCCAGTCATTTTCTTATCTAAAGTATGACACGCTGCACAATTGGCATTAAATAACGATTTTCCTTTTGCTGAATCTCCTTCTTGAGCCGAAAGAGACGTTGTAAATGTTAGTAAAATAACGAACCCGAAATGAAGAATATTTGAGGTTAGTTTACGGTAAATTACCTGTATCATATTGTTGGTTAAATTAACTTCTAAACTTTGGTATGATTTTTTCATTTAATATTAGAAAAAAATACAGTTATAAAATCTCACGCAAAAGTAATATTAAAAGTCGATTTTAGAAATGTTACAGAAGTGTTAATTGGTAATTTAGAGGCATTCTAAATAATAAAAAGAGCTGTATTTAAGTTTATAACGTATACATTTGTATAAATATATTTAAAAATGAACACATTGAAAATAAAAATTAACTCATTTCTTGTTTTTTGTCTTGTTTTAGTCTCGGCCAATTGTTTTGCTCAACAAGGCAATGTTACCATAAATCAAGATAAAAATATATCTACTCTTTTAAGTCTAAAAAAAGAACTTAATAAAGACGACAAAGCATCAGACAGGTACAAAATACAAATTTATAATGGCAATAGAGCAGGCGCTACATCTGCTCAAAAAGAATTTCATTCTATTTATGGTGATTGGCATTCAAAAATTGTTTTTGACACACCTAACTTTAAAATTTGGGCTGGTAATTTTAGAACACGCTTAGAGGCCGATAGAGCTTTAAAGAGAATTAAAAGAAACTTTCCTAGCGCGTTTATCTTTAAACCAAAGTCGAAAAAAAACAGTTAAATACTTACAAATTATTTCCTCTTAAAAATATTTGATTTAATACATCAAGATTAACTCCTTCTAATCATAATTTATCTCTATTGAAGCATGAATTAACTATTGGAATTCCATCCAATAATGCTTACTTTTAAAGAAACTTAATTTATGATTAAAATCGGTGTTGTTGGATTAGGCAGGATGGGGAAAATCCACCTTGAAAACCTATCTAAAAACATACAGGACGCAAAAGTAATTGCTGCGGTTAATCCTGGAGACGAAGGACAAAATTTTGCATTACAAAATGGTATTAAAAATGTTTCTAATAAAATAGATTCCATTACTAGCAACCCTGAAATTGATGCTGTTGTAATATGCTCTCCTAATAATACTCATTCAGAATATATAATAAAAGCTGCTAAAGCAGGAAAAGCTGTTTTTTGTGAGAAACCAATTGATATGTCTCTAGAAAAGGCTAATGAAACTATCTCTTTAATTTCTAAATTAAATGTTCCTATAATGATTGGGTTTAATCAAAGGTTTGACAACAATTTCTCAAAAGTGAAGAATGACATTTCTGCTGGAAAAATAGGGCTTTTGCGAAACATTCATATTATTAGTAGAGATCCTCAACCACCACCCATTTCTTACATTAAAAATTCTGGTGGCTTATTTAAAGACATGACTATTCATGATTTTGACATGGCGCGATTTATAATGGGTAGTGAGGTTGCTGAAGTTTTTGCTTACGGAAATTGCTTAATAGACCCAGCCATAGGTAAAGCAGGAGATATTGACAGTGCTACGGTTTTACTTAAGTTTGAAAATAATGCCCTAGCTACTATTGAAAATAGTCGGGAAGCAAAATACGGTTATGATCAACGTCTAGAGGTATTTGGATCTAAAGGCGTTATAAAAGTTAAAAACCCATTAAAAAGTAATGTAGAAACATCTACTGAAATAGGAACAGAGACTGATTCTCATTTAAATTTTTTTATGGATAGGTATAAATTATCATACTTAGAAGAAATGCGATGTTTTATTAATGCACTTATTAATAATAAACCAATGCCTGTTTCTGGTGAAGATGGTATTAAAGCTATGATAATTGCTGAAGCTGCTAATAAGTCGTTAATAGAAAATCGACCTATAAAAGTTGATAGTATAAAAATCAATTAAAAATTATGAATTTAATAAACAAGGTTTCAACAATACTTCTAATACCTATACTTTTATCATCTTGTGAAAAACAGAAAAAAATAAAGCACAAAACATTTCAAACAGTTGGAAAAATTGAGCGGCTTGATAAACAATTAGATGATATAATTTCACCCAATGCTGTTATTGAAATACTTTCTACAGGTCATAAATGGTCCGAAGGCCCAATATGGATTAAAGAAGATCAAAAATTAGTATATACCGATGTTGGTCATCAAAAAATTTATCAATGGACAGAGAAAGATAGTGTTAGCTTATACTTAGATATGAATGACCCAAACCCAAACAGACCAGGTCCTAGTGCACTTTTAATTGATAAAAATAAAAAATTAGTCATTCTACAATATGGCCATGGGCAAGCAGTGAAAATGAACAGCGCTTTGGATAAACCTACAAATGATTTTAGTGTTTTTGTTGATAATTATAATGGTATTCCGTTTAATAATACAAATGATGCTGCTTTCCATTCAAATGGAAACATGATTATGTCTGATCCTCCTCCAACAAAAAAAGGGGGTTTAAAAGCTGCAGTATATAGTATTACACCTGAAAGGGAAGTGCAAATTGTAACAGACACTCTTTCTAGCCCTAACGGAATTGCTTTTTCACCAGATGAGAAAACAGTATATATTGCAAATGCAGATTGGAAACATGCCATTTGGATTGCAGCAGACGTTGATGAAAATGGGAATATTTCAAATGGAAGACATTTTTTTGATGCTACAGGAAATGCTCCTAAAGAAAAGGGGCATCCAGATGGTTTAAAGGTTAACAAAAATGGGATTATATTCGCCACTGGCCCAGGTGGGGTTTATATTCTAAACCCCGAAGGAAAGCATTTAGGTACTATTTTAAATAATGAATTTAATACCAACTGTGTTTTAGATGATAAAGAAGAAACTTTATATATTACTTCTGGACCAAAATTGATGCGAGTAAAGTTAAAACCTTAGATAAGTTTTAATCAAAAATAATTCTCAGCTTTTCATTCTTTTTTTTAAGTTCGTTTATAATACTATCATTAGCTTTAGATCCTGAAAGATAGAGCCTTTTTAAATTGATAAGTTTAGGGATTACAGTTAGTAAACTGTCTGAAACATTTGTTTCGTATAAATTAAGAGACTCCAAATTTTGTAGGTCAGACAAATGCATTAAGCCTTTATCTGAAATATTATTTCTGCTAACATTTAGTTTTATCAAATTTTCTAATTGTCCTATTTTCATTAAATACTCGTCTGTAATATTAGAATGATTTAAGTTTAACCATATTAACTGGTCCTTTAATTGTAAGATAGTTTCAAATCCTTTTGGGGTTATACTTTTTTCGCTTAAACTAAAATTTGCTTCCAAATAATAGTTATCCTTCATTAGTTTATTTAGTATAAACCCTTGATTACTTAATGAATCGATAATCTCTTTTTTAGGCGGGCTAACTTTTTTATTAAACAGGCTATTTTTATCTAATCCAAGAATATTTTTCACCTTGCTAATTATTTCCTTATCTGGATTCAATTGAGAAAAATAACCATTGGATGGTGCGTTGTTATTTATCCACCAACCAATAAGTAATACTTCATTTTTAGTTAAAGGCTTTTTTCCTTCTGAGGGCATAAAGTCGTCATGCGATTCAGGAAGTGTTATTCGTCTATAAAAATCACTAGCTTCTGTATCATTTGGAATAATTACATCTCCATTTTCGCCTCCTTTCATTAAGTTTGCATAGCTAGTTAAGTCAAGATCTCCTTTCTTTTTATCTTGATTATGGCAACTAACGCACCTATTATTCATTATAGGAGAAATCAAATCTAAATAAACATCTGCAGAGTCTAAAACAGTTACTTTTTTTCGAGGAATTTCTTTTTTAGGCATTCCTACAAGTGATCGGATTGAATTTGGAGCATATTCAAATAAATATGTTGACCCGTGTGTAAGGTTTCCTCCTAAATGGCCTGTATAAAAAACTGTAAACACAATAATAAGTATAAGTATTGATTTGCCATAAAATGGAAGTTTAATTTGCCTTTTGGAAATATAATAGCATATAGAAGAAAATAAAAACAATGCTACACCGCTCCATTTATGTAAAAAAACTGTATTCTCATTATAATCACCAGAGAGAGAAAGAAAATACCCAAATAATATTGCAAAAAGCGCACTTATACTACCTAATCCCCATAAGTAATGAATATAATTTTTTAAAGGCTGAAATTTAGCCCACTTAGTTGTTATTTCAACCAAAGCTGCTAATATTAAAAACCCGATAGGAAAATGAACTACTAAAGGATGAATTCTTCCAAAAAATATTAAAATATCTGAAGGATTTTCAGTAACACCGGTATTTAATAAAATGCTTAACTCCATTTATTTTTATTTAAGCGGAGTTCCTTTAATAGGTTTACCATTTGTGGTTAGAATTTGAAAATGATGTGCTCTAAAATTATTATAAGTCCAAACTATATTTTTATTCGAATCAACTTCAAAAATTTTTATCCCTTTTTGTGCACCATAACTTGTAATTACTGTATTTCCGTTAGGTAATCTTTGGGCACCACAAGGGTCCACTAAAGGATCTTCATCATATAAAGCATTGTTTATTTCCCAAATTATTTGTCCTTTTGAGTTTAACTCAACAACTCTGTTCCCATGCGTAAGTGTTACTAAAGTATTTCCATTCTTTAATCGAATAGCTGTAAATGGCCAAGTCTCTGCTTTTCGGCCTCCAAATTTTTCATAATCTGTACTAAAAGTTTTTACTATAGTTCCGTCTGGCTGATACTCCTTTACTGCAAAAGCTAGCAAATGAGGCACTAGATAATTGCCATTTTTTAACTTTCTTGCCATACGGGTTTGCATATGAATATTATCAGTTTCAGGTTTCAGAGGAATACTTTTTACCACTTTTCCTTTTTTATTGATTTCAACTATTCTAGGTTTGTATCCAGATTCAGTAATCATTGTATTTCCGTTAGATAAACGTACAGCTGTTCCTAATTCCATTGATTCTTCAGTTTTCTTATAACTAAGAATAACCTCTTTTTTCCTATTATACTCTCTCACTTCATCACCCCAACATATTAAAACATGTCCATTTTTCAAGATATATCCATCTCGAGCTCCAGCTTTTTTAGAATCCCAAATAACTTCTCCTGCTTCACCAATAATTCCAGTAAACTGCGGTCCAGCTATAAAAAAAGAATGCGTTATTTCTGGTACTGTTTTTTGAGACCATAAAAAACATGGTACAATTAAGCATATAGCTAAAACTAATTTAAAAGTTGTATTTATTTTCATTTAATTACTGTTTTTAGGTTTTAAGCTAATATATCTTTAATGACATGTCCGTGTACATCTGTTAATCTTATATCTCGTCCTCCAAATCTAAAAGTGAGATGCTCATGATTGATCCCCATTAAATGCATCATCGTAGCATGAAGGTCATGAACTGAGACTTCATTTTCAATTACTCTATAACCGTATTCATCTGTTCTTCCAAATATAGTTCCTCCTTTAATTCCAGCACCGGCCATCCACATACTACAAGCCGAAGGGTTATGATCTCGTCCATTTGACCCTTGAGCAAATGGTGTCCTTCCAAATTCTCCAGTCCATACAACTAAGGTTTCTTCTAATAGTCCTCTCGATTTTAAATCTTTAAGTAATCCAGCAATGGGCTGGTCTACTGCATGAGCATTTTTCTCGTGCCCATCTTTTAGGTTTCCATGTTGGTCCCACCTGTCGGCACTTACTTTTGGGCATGTTAACTCTATAAAGCGTACTCCTCTTTCAACAAGTCTACGTGCTAACAAGCATTGAGCTGCATAGCCTCTTGTATGAGGATCATCAGATTCAAATCCATATAATTTTTTTGTAGCTTTAGATTCTTCTTTGAATTCTGTTAATTCTGGAATTGAAGATTGCATTTTATATGCTAGCTCATAATTTGAAATAGCTGATTCAACAGCGTCAACTTCACCTATTTCAGCAAGTTGCTTTTTATCTAGTGCTTTAATAAAACTTAGTTTTTGTTCCTGTAAATTCGGAATACTTTCTTTGGGTTTTATATTAGCGATAGGTTGGGGGCCTGCTCTTAATATTGAAGCCTGATAAGATGCTGGCAAGAATCCATTTTTAAAATTATCAAGGCCTCCAGGAGGAATAAGCCCTCCGTCTAGCACCACATATCCAGGAATATTTTTGTTTTCGCTTCCTAAACCATAAGTTATCCAAGACCCCATACTTGGTCTTCCTTGAAGTCCACTACCTGTATGTAAAAAATAATTCGCATTTGTATGTTCTGGAAATTGTGATGTCATAGATCTAATTAATGCTATGTCATCTACGCAAGTTGCAATATGAGGAAAAAGCTCACTAACTGGCATCCCGCACTCACCGTACTGTTTAAACTCCCAAGGGCTTTTTAAAATTTTACCAACGTTATCAAATTGAGTTGCATCTACTTTAAATTTTTTCCTTGGATCTTCTCCATTTTCTTTTGTTAACCTTGGTTTAGGGTCAAAAGAGTCTACTTGAGACACCCCGCCATCCATATAAAGAAAAATGATGCTTTTCGCCTTAGGTAAAAAATGTGGTCCTAAATTGAGATTTGAACTTGGGTTTATAATAGACCTTTCAGACTGACCGCAAGACAATGGTAAAGGTCCTAACAAACTCAATAAAGCAAGTGATCCAAATCCACCTTTGCAGATATCTAACATTTCACGTCGTGAAAGTGGTTTTTGCATAAAATTATGGTACTTACTCATTATATTAGGTATAAAAATTCTTTTAAATTAAATATGCTATGACAATATTCTTTCCATATTTCTAAATCAAAATCAGCATTATTATTGTTTCCCTTTTTCATATCCTCAAGTTGTTTTACAAATTTAGACGCATTAGCAATCTCATCTTCAGTTGGTTTTCTTGAAAAGGCACGCATATAAATCCACTCAATTTTTTGGCCAAAGGATAAGCTTTCTTCTTTTAATAACTTTTGAGCCATAATTTCAGCTTGCTCAATTACAAAAGGATCATTCATTAAAATTAAAGATTGTGATGGTACATTAGTAACATCACGCTTTCCAAAAGTGGTAAACGGTATTGGGCGATCAAAAACCGTCATCATAGGTTCTAAAAAATTCCGCCTCACAGACTGATAAATACTTCTTCTTCCATTACCATTCAAAGGTCCTGATTTTTCAGGTCTTCCTCTTCCTTGCATAAACTTAGTTAAATAGTTAGGTACTGGAGGCCCATAAACTGTAGCGTTTAAACTTTCAGATGCGACTAAAATCCCATCTCTTATTGCCTCTGATTCTAAGCGCCTTACTGGAAAAGAGGCCAAATATATGTTATTAGGGTCTTTTTTTAAAGCCTCTTTATTAACAAGTGTACTTCTTTTAAAAGTTTCTGAAGTCACTATATATTTTATCATTTTTTTAATTGACCAACCCTCCTTTTGAAACTTAATTGCCAAGTGATCTAAAAGTTCTGGATGTGAAGGGAGCTTTCCTTGAAGCCCAAAATTATCAACAGTTTCAACGATACCTCTTCCAAAAAGATGATGCCAAATACGGTTTACCATAACTCTAGAAGTTAAAGGGTTTTCTTTGTTAAGCATAGCGTGAGCTAATTCTAACCGACCACTACCTTTTGATTTAAAAGGGACATCTCCTAGTGGTAGCGCTGATAAAAATCTTCTTGGTATACTATCTTCTGAGAGGTCTTGGTGTCTCCCTCTATTAAATATTGGACTATTTTTCGCAAAACCATCTGAAACCCCATAAATAAATGTTTTGCCTTTTAATTTGCTTGATAATTTTTTACTGCTATCGATAGTCGTTATTAACTCATAAAAAGAAGGCTTTAAATGTCCTTTTTTAATTTGTTTGTTAATTGCTTTAATTTGTTTTGCTGATTGGTCATTATTCGTTACTCTTATTTCTGAAGGCCATTCTTTATTAAAGGAAATAGCATACTCTGCTTCGACAAAGGCATCTTTAGCTAAATTAAAATTATGCTGTTTATATTCTCCTGAAAGAATTTCAACATAGGCTTTATGACCTTTCCAAGCTTCAACATTAAAAATATAGTTTGCCCATTCTGAACTATTTATTCCTTTAGTTAAATCTCCATAAATAGGGTTTTGTATTAATTGAAAATTGTCAACTATTATTCGAATTGTACTTTGATTACCTCTTGCGCGAACTCCTATAAAATTGGAGTCTAAAATAAAATCGGGAGATCGTAAACTGCCAAAAACACCAACATCAAAAACCCTACTTGATGCTACTCCTTCTTTTAATGCAATTAATTTCCCTGAATGTTTATCGATTTCTGGAACCCCTAAAGTTGTCTTTTCACCAAATGCCATCCCGCTTGTTTTCCATTTACCAAAACTTGAAGCCCTAAAATCTCCAAGTAGATTATAATCATTTGAAGGTTTTATAACTTCATTATCTTTTTGGTTCTTTTCTACCTGAATTTGAGGACTAACTTTTTCTGTTACTAAAGCCTTTATATAATCTTGAATTTCTAATAATTCTTTTGCTATATTTTCTTTTTCAATAGATAAATTAGCATCTAATGGTGTAAAGCGAGTGCTTTCCATTATCCCATAAAAAGCATAATAATCTGCTGCTGTAATTGGGTCAAATTTATGATCGTGACATTTAGCACACGATACTGTAAGCCCTTGAAAAGTTTTTGAAGTTACATCAATCATATTATCTATTCGATTGGCTTCATCTTGACGCACATCAACGGGACTATGGGTTCCTTCTCCCATAGCATAGAATGCTGTTGCTATTTGGGATTCTAATTTCCCTGTTTCGGTATCATATCTCTTTTCTTTTAATAAATCTCCTGCTAAATGTTCTTTTAACAACTGACTATAAGGTACATCGTTATTAAACGCTTTTATTAAATAATCTCTGTATTCCCATGCACCAGTAATAGTATAATCAAATTCATGACCTTTAGTTTCTGCGTATCTAACCAAATCCATCCAATGTCTTGCCCAACGCTCACCATAACCCATTGAGTTTAAATACTTATTTACCATCGTATCATAAGCATTTTCAGATGAGTCTGAGATAAATTCTTCTACATCTTCAGTAACAGGAGGTAAACCAGTTAACAAATATGAAACTCTTCTTATCAATGTGTTTTTATTTGCTACTGGGGCCTTATTTAATTCCTTTAGATTTAAATAATTATTAATGTAAAAATCAATATCATTGATTTCATTATCTAGGCTAGGCTTAATAAACGACCAGTGAGGTTTCCATTCTGCACCTTGTTCAATCCACTTTTGTAAAAGTTTAATCTCTCTTTCACTAAGCTTACTATTCATTTCTGGTGGTGGCATGATTTTATCATCGTTCTCATGAGTAATACGATAAATCAATTCACTTTTACTTGGTTTCCCTGGCACAACTGCATACCCTCCTTCTTTTAATGCTGCAGTAGCACCTTCATAAGTATCAAGTCTAAGATTGGCTTTTCTACTACTAGGATCTGGTCCGTGACATAAATAACAATTTTGAACAAGTATTGGGCGAATATCAAAGTTAAAATCAACTTTTTTAGGAAGTGACTCATAAGATTGATTAGAACTATTACATGATAATAAGATTAAGCACAGCATGCTCAATGACCATATTCTTTTTATGTTTCTATTAACAATCATAAATCTAAACTTAACGGTTAAGTTAAAAATTTCTTTCAATTTGAAATGTTCTATACTAATTCTACACTTACTAATTCATTTTTCTATCCAAAAAACAAAAATGCTCACGTGTGCTTTTTTGTTTAAAAACTAAATTGACCCTCTAAAAATAATTTTTGGTTCAATTACTTTTTTTTCAAAATTTAATTTTGCATTTTTTATTTGCCCTAATAGCAAGTCAAATGAACTCTCTACCATTAACGGAATAGATTGCTCTACGGTTGTTAATTCTGGTTCGCATGCAACACCCATTGGGTCATTATCAAATCCAATAACAGCAACATCTTCTGGTACGCTAACGTCTGTTTTTTTTAAATATTTAATAACACCTATTCCTATTTCATCTCTAACCGCTAATATTCCATCTGGTTTTTTTTCCAACGCCATTAACCTTTCGGCTTGAACAAATCCATCTTTCATAAAAAACCCACCTTTTACAACCAGTTCTTCTCGATATGTCAAACCATTATCCTTCAATGCTTCTTTATACCCTTCCAAGCGATCACGAAATATTTTATGTTGATAATGCGTAGAAATATAAGCAATCTCCTTTTTTCCTGATTTTATCATCGCATTAACTGCGTCATAAGCACCTCTAAAATTGTTAACTAAAACCTGTGATGCCTCAGTTTTTTCAGGAGCACGATCAAAAAACACATACGGGATACCTTCGCTTTTCAGCACATCAAAATGGCTCTCTCGAACAGTGTCTTTAGTAACGGATGCTATAACACCTGCTACCCGATATCCTATCAATGAATCAATAATTTCTTTTTCTACACTAGCCTTCTCACTTGATTGAAATATCATTACAGAGTAGCCTGCTTCTTGTGCTATTTCCATAAAATCTGAAACAAATTTTGAGAAAAAATAAGGTCGCAAATCTGGAACTACAACAGCCAACACATTACTTCGCTTATTTCTAAAATTTTGTGCTAAACGGTTTGGTTTGTACCCTAACTCATTAGCTTTCTTCTTTATCTGATCTCTTGTTTCTTTTTTAACAGAACCTGTGTTTCTTAAAGCTCTAGATACTGTTACATGATGAATACCGAGTTCTCTCGCAACATCTTTAATCGTGACAGTATTTTTGCTTTCAATCATAATAATGATGTAAATATATAAAGCTCACGTGAGCTTTACAAAAAAAATTGATATTTTAATAGAAATAAAAAAGCCTCACAAATTAATTTGTGAGGCTTTTAAAATTTTGTTCGAAGTTTTTAAAGCTTTATTTCAACTTCTTTTTAACTTCTACTTCGTGGAAAGCTTCTATAATATCGCCTTCTTTAATATCATTGTAGTTCTTAATTTGCATACCACAATCGTAACCTTTTGATACTTCTTTAACATCATCTTTAAATCGCTTTAAAGAGGCCAACTCTCCTGTATATACAACTACACCATCTCTAATTAATCTTATACTAGAGCTTCTAAGTATTTTACCATTTGTTACCATACAACCTGCAATGGTACCAATCTTGGATACTTTAAACATTTCTCTAATCTCTGCAGTACCGGTAATCTCTTCTTTAAGCTCTGGAGATAACATGCCCTCCATAGCATCTTTAAGATCGTTTATGGCGTCATAAATAATAGAATATGTTCTAATATCAATTTCTTCTTTATCTGCAATCATTCTTGCATTCCCAACTGGACGTACATTAAATCCTATAATAATAGCATCTGATGCTGTAGCTAATAACACATCACTTTCTGTTATAGCTCCAACACCTTTATGAATTATATTTACATGAATTTCTTCTGTTGATAATTTTTGGAATGAGTCTGTAAGTGCTTCAACAGATCCATCTACATCACCTTTAAGAATAATATTCAACTCTTGGAAATCACCAAGTGCAATACGACGACCAATCTCATCTAGAGTTATATGACGTTGTGTTCTAACTGATTGTTCACGTTGTAATTGAGCTCGTTTAGTCGCTATTTGTTTAGCTTCACGTTCATCTTCAAATACATTAAATTTATCACCTGCTTGTGGGGCTCCATCTAAACCTAATATAGATACTGGTGTTGATGGCCCTGCTTCTATAACATCATTCCCTCGCTCATCATGCATGGCCTTTACTTTACCACTATGTTGTCCTGCCAATACATAATCTCCAACTTTTAAAGTCCCAGCTTGCACTAATATAGTTGACACATAACCACGTCCTTTATCTAGAAACGCTTCTACAACTGTGCCAACTGCAGATTTATTTGGATTAGCTGTAAGCTCTAACAATTCTGCTTCAAGCAATACTTTTTCTAATAACTCTTTAACGCCAGTACCTACCTTAGCTGAAATATCATGGGATTGAATTTTTCCACCCCAGTCTTCAACAAGCAAGTTCATTTGAGCTAATCCATCTTTAATTTTTTCAGGATTTGCGTCAGGCTTATCTATTTTATTAATTGCAAAAACAATAGGAACTCCTGCTGCTTGGGCATGCGAAATAGCTTCTTTTGTTTGCGGCATAATATCATCATCAGCTGCTGCTAAAATAATTGCAATATCTGTAACTTGAGCACCACGAGCACGCATCGCTGTAAAAGCTTCGTGACCTGGCGTATCTAAAAATGCTATTTTTTGACCGTTTTCTAATTGTACCCCATAAGCACCTATGTGCTGTGTTATACCTCCAGATTCTCCTGCAATTACATTTTCTTGACGAATGTAATCCAGAAGCGATGTTTTACCGTGATCGACATGACCCATCACTGTAACAATTGGCGCACGTGGTTTTAAATCTTCTGGTTTATCTTCAACTTCTTCAATAGACTCCTCTATATCTGCTGTTATAAATTCAACTTTGTACCCAAACTCTTCAGCTACAATAGATAAAGTTTCAGCATCCAATCGTTGATTCATGGTAACCATCATACCTAAAGACATACAAGCAGAAATAATTTGAGTCACTTGCACATCCATCATGGTTGCTACTTCACTAGCAGTAACAAACTCTGTTACTTTAAGTATTTTGCTTTCAGCAGCTTCAATTTGTTGGTCAATTTCAGATTGTTCTCTGTGTTGATCTCTTTTGTCTCTTCTATATTTAGCCCCTTTACCTTTGCTAGATTTGCCTTGAAGCTTTTCAAGTGTTTCCCGCACTTGTTTTTTCACATCTTCTTCACTAGGCTCCTCTTTTACAATGTTTCGTCTTCCTTTACCAGCTCCAGGTTTTCCTTTAAACCTGTCATTTCCACCTCTTCTTGAAGCGTTTCCATTTCCATTTCCAGAACCTGGTGCACCAGCTTTACTTATACGGCGACGCTTTTTCTTATTTGCAGCACCTTCTCCAGTTTTAGCTTCTGGTTTCTTTTCTTCTTTCTTTTTCTTAGGTTTATTAAACTGAGTTAAATCAATTTTATTTCCAGCTATTTTTGGTCCAGTAAGTTTTTTGTATTGTGTAGCTACCTTTTCATCTGGAACAAGCTCTCCATCTTCATTTAGTTTTTCTTTTTTAGAAACAACTTCTTCTTTTTTGACTTCTATCTTTTCTTCTATTTTAGCTTCTTCCTTTTCAGCTTTTACAGGTTCTTTCGCTTTAGCTTCTTCTTTAACATCTACCTCTTTTACCGCTAACTCTTTTTCTTTTTTAACTGCTTCTTGAGGCGCTTCTGGAGCAACAACTTCTTCTTTTTTAGCTGCTACTTCTTCTTTCTTTTTAGGTTCTAAATCAATTTTACCTACTGTTTTTGGTCCAGAAAGCGTTTTAGCTGCTTTAACAACTTCTTCTTTTTGGGCTGCTACCTTTTGTTTTTCTTCAAGTTCACGCTCACGTTGTTCGCGTAACAAATCTTTTTCCTTTTGTTTCGCTTCACTAACTTCTTTAGATGCAACTTTTTTATTAGCGTCTGTTTCAAATTCGTCTGAAAGAATTCTATAAGTTTCTTCAGAAATTTTTGTAGTAGGGCGCTTCTCAATTTCTACGCCTTTGGATTCTAAAAATTCCACAGCGCGATCTAGAGAGATATTAAGTTCGCGTAATACTTTATTTAATCTAATTGTTTCAGCCATAAATTGCCTTTAAAATACTCAAATATATATTATACCTATTTAATCATACAAATTAAATTGGTATTTATTCCTCGAATTCTTCTCTTAGAATCCTAATAACATCATTAATTGTTTCTTCCTCTAAGTCAGTTCTTTTAACTAAATCCGTTACATCTTGTTCTAAAATACTCTTAGCAGTATCTAATCCTGCTTTACTAAATTCGTCAATAATCCATCCTTCAATTTCATCAGAGAATTCTCTTAATTCTACATCTTCTTCAGCGCCTTCTCTAAACACATCTATCTCATAACCTGTTAATTGTCCGGCTAAACGAATATTGTGACCTCCTCTACCAATAGCTTTACTTACTTCCTCTGGTTTTAAAATAACCTCGGCACGTTTAGTCTCTTCATCAAGTTTTATTGATGTTACTCTTGCTGGGCTTAAGGCTCTAGTTATATATAATTGTAAATTATTTGTATAGTTAATTACATCTATATTTTCGTTACCCAACTCACGAACTATACCGTGAATACGAGACCCTTTCATACCAACACAAGCTCCAACTGGGTCAATTCTATCATCATAAGAATCAACAGCTACCTTTGCTTTTTCGCCTGGAATTCTAACTACATTTTTAATAGTAATTAAGCCATCAAAAACCTCTGGTATTTCTTGCTCAAATAACTTTTCTAAAAATATAGGTGAACTTCTAGACATAATAATGGTTGGCTTAGCTCCTTTAAGCTCAACAGAATCAATTACTCCTCTTACATTATCACCCTTTCTAAAAAAATCAGAAGGAATTTGTCTATCTTTTGGTAATACAATTTCGTTACCTTCATCATCTAACAAAATCACAGCTCTGTGACGAATATGGTGCACTTCAGCTGTATAAATTTCTCCTACTAAATCTTTAAATTGCTTGTAGATAATAGTATTATCATGCTCATGAATTTTAGAAATTAGGTTTTGACGCAATGCTAAAATAGCTCGTCTTCCTAAATCTATAAGCTTAACTTCTTCAGATACGTCTTCACCAACTTCAAAATCTGGCTCTATTTTACGAGCTTCAGTTAAAGATATTTCTTGGTTTGGTTCTTCAACATCACCGTCTGCAACTACTATTCTATTTCTCCAAATCTCTAAATCGCCTTTATCTGGGTTAACAATAATATCAAAATTATCATCATCACCATATTTCTTTTTTAAGGCGCTTCTAAATACATCTTCTAAAATAGCCATCAACGTTACTCTGTCAATTAACTTATCGTCTTTGAATTCTGAAAAAGATTCAATTAACGCTACATTTTCCATAAATCTGAATTAAAATTTAATCATAACTTTTGCTTCTACAATATCTTTATAAGCAATATTTGCTTCTTTCTTTACAGTTATTTTTCCTTTACCTATTGGTTTCGGTTCTCTAACTTTCCATTTTAATGTAATGGTATCATCTGTTGCTTCAGCAAGAATTCCTTCTATTTTTTCTAGATGGGTTCTTACTTCTAGCACTCTATTTAAATTCTTTTTATACTGTCTATTATGAGTTAATGGTGAGGTTGCACCTGCAGACATTACTTCTAAAGAAAAATCTTGCTCTTCTCTATCTAAATTATGTTCAATAGCCCTACTAATAAACATGCAATCTTCAACTAAAACACCATTATCACCATCTATAATCACTTTTATGTGATTACTACTATCAATTGAAAAATCAATAAGAAATAAACTTGGTTTTTCAGCTAATGCAGTTTCTAGTAAATCTGTAACGGTATTTTTAAACATTTTTAGTATAAAAAGAGGGGACTTTCCGTCCCCTCATTATCTTAATTTTGCCTTTCAACGCTGCAAATATATAATATTTTAATTGATTTATAAAGTAATAATTTATAAATTTATGTGCATCTCAAATAATAAGAATCATGAAAAAAATACTTGTACCTACCGATTTTTCTGAACAAGCCGAAAATGCTTTAAAAGTTGCTGCGCAATTAGCAAAAAAACATAATTGCGAAATTCACTTGCTTCATATTATTGAAATTCCTATGCATAAAGTTGATGCTCTAAGCTCCTACAACAACTTACCTGAGGCTGTTTATTTTATGAAATTAGCTCACAAACAATTTGAAGAATTAAAGGCAAAAGACTACTTAAAAGGCTTAGTCATTCATGAACATGTAGATTTGCATGAAATTTTTAAAGGCATTTTCCAAACCTGTAAAAAATATAGTATTGATTTAGTTGTTATGGGATCAAACGGCGTAAGTGGCTTAAGAGAGATGCTTATTGGAAGCAACACCGAAAAAGTAGTAAGAACCTCTGAAACCCCTGTACTTGTTATTAAAAATAGCCACGACAAATTTAATGTTAACGATTTCGTTTTTGCGTCTGATTTTAAAGATGAAAGCAAATCGTCTTATAAAAAGGCTATTGATTTTGCTAAAGTATTAGATGCTAAAATACATTTGCTTATGGTAAACACGCCCAATAAATTTATTACATCTGCTAAGGCAAATAAAAGAATGAATAAGTTTGTTGAGGAATTTAAGTTCTCTAACTACGTTACTAATATTTATAACGATTTAAGCATAGAAAAAGGTATTATGAATTTTTCTAAATCA
The DNA here is from genome assembly GCF_002741945.1 of Gaetbulibacter sp. 4G1. Taxonomy (GTDB): domain Bacteria; phylum Bacteroidota; class Bacteroidia; order Flavobacteriales; family Flavobacteriaceae; genus Wocania_A; species Wocania_A spongiicola. The sequence continues at coordinate 52,838 of NZ_MDVN01000003.1, read as the reverse complement.
ATAAATGCCGATTTAATTGGCATGAGTACTCATGGCAGACAAGGTATTTCGCATTTTTTTAATGGTAGTATTAGCGAAGATTTAGTAAATCATGCCAAACGACCCGTGATTACTTTTAAGGTCTAAGAATTTAATGACACTTACTGGTTTACGTTAGGAATTGTAGCCACATCCTTTTTTAGGTGCTAGAAAAAAATATAGATTTTTTTAACCCTCAAAAATAATATGTTTTGAAAACAAAAAATCCTAATCAAAATAAATGATTAGGATTTTGTTGGCCCACTAGGGCTCGAACCTAGACTCTTTGGTACCAAAAACCAACGTGTTGCCAGTTACACCATGGGCCAATGTGTAATTTAGCGATTACATTTCGCTAAAGCAGGTGCAAATTTAGTATAAAGTTTTATTTGCGCAAGCATTTTTTTAAAAATAATTTTGAATATTTAACGTTTTTTCTAAACAATTAGAGTTTATTTGGCTGGCTATTTTTCTTTTATGTTAAGACTAACTAAATAGTTATGCCTCATTTCATATTTATTATTAAATTCGCCCAAGCAAACAAACATATACTTTATGGCACATTTAAACTTTAAAAAATGGAATACTATTTTAGGATGGTTCTCTTTTTTAATTGCTCTTATTACATATAGTTTAACAGTTGAACCAACGGTAAGTTTCTGGGATGCTGGCGAATACATTTTAACCTCAGCAAAATTGCAGGTTGGTCATCCACCGGGAGCACCTTTATTTCAAATGATGGGAGCTTTCTTTTCTACGTTTGCTTTTGAACCTTCTCAGGTTGGCTGGATGATGAATATGATGAGCGCTGTTGCCAGTGCATTTACTATTTTGTTTATGTTTTGGACGATTACTTTGCTATTAAAAAAGATAGTGGCTAACGGTAAAGAACTAAACGCACAACAAAACATGGCTATTTTAGGCAGTGGCTTAGTAGGTAGTTTAGCTTTTACTTTTACCGATTCGTTTTGGTTTAATGCGGTTGAAACTGAAGTTTACGCCATGGCAACTCTAATTATGTCGGTATTGTTTTGGTTAGGTTTACGTTGGGAACAAGACATGGATAAACCACGAGGAAATCGATGGCTTATTTTAATTGCCTTTGTTATAGGTCTATCATTTGGTGTTCACTTTATGGGTTTATTAACCATTCCTGCTATTGGGCTTATTTACTATTTTAAAAACTATAAAACGGTTACAGTTAAAAATTTCATTATAGCAAATATTGTTTCCGTTGGTATTTTATTGTTTGTTTTTAAATTATTAGCGCCTAACATTCTTAAAATTTTTAGTGTTTTCGAAATCTTTTTTGTGAATAGTATTGGGCTTCCTTTTAACTCAGGCTCTATTATTGCTGGTTTATTATTAGTTGCTCTTATTTTTTATGCTTTAAAGTATACTAGAAAAAAACAATACACACATTTAAATACAGGTATTCTTTGTTTAACCTTCATTATTATTGGGTTTTCAACTTGGTTAATGTTGCCAATTCGTGCAAATGCCAATGTAGTAATTAACGAAAACAACCCATCAAGTGCTAGGGAGTTATTAGCCTATTACAATTTAGAACAATACCCTGAAACACATTTGTTTTATGGACCATTGTTTACGGATCAATATGCTTATCTTGACAAAAACAACCCGTATGTAGATGACAAACCTAAATACGAAAAAGATAAAGAAAAAGGCGAGTACGTTATTGTAAACGATTATAAAAATGCCAAACAAAACTACAATTCTACTCACGCAGCTATTCTTCCTCGAATGTGGAGTGCTGAACATGCTGAAAATTATATGATGTTTTCTGGTTTTTTAGATTTTAAACTAAAGCCAGATTATCAAATGCAAAACGAACTTCGTAAAGCCATATCAGATTTTAAAAACGATGTTGCGCAAGGAGGTGTTGATTATGAAGATTATAACGATTTTTTAAAACGGTTTAAAAGTTATATAGAAATCGAGAAACCTTCGTTAGGTTCAAATATTCTTTACATGCTAGAATATCAATTGGGATACATGTACTGGCGTTATTTTATGTGGAATTTTACTGGTAGACAAGATGATATCCAAGGACGTTATGATAACCATGGAAATTGGATAAGTGGTATAAAACCAATTGACAAATTGCATTTAGGGTACTCTCAAGAGAATTTACCAAGTGATGTTAAAAATAATAAAGCTCGAAATACCTATTATTTTTTACCCTTAATTTTAGGGCTTATTGGCATGTTTTTCTTGTTTAATAAAGACAAAAAAACATTTTGGGTGATGTTGGTATTTTTCTTGTTTACGGGATTAGCCATTCAATTTTATACTAATGTTCGTCCATTTGAACCACGTGAGCGTGATTACTCTGTAGTAGGCTCATTTTATGTGTTTGCTATTTGGATTGGTTTTGGAGTTTATGCTATTTATGATGCATTTAAAAAGTACTTACATTCAAAATTTGCAGTACCTGCTATAACTATAGCTTGTTTAATTTTAGTTCCAGGAATTTTAGCTGCAAACAATTGGGATGACCATGATAGATCTGGTAAATACACTGCAAGATCTATGGCTAAAAAATACCTAGATTCCTGCGATGAAAACGCCATATTGTTTACAATTGGAGATAACGACACTTTTGCGCTTTGGTACGCTCAAGAGATTGAAGGCTATAGAACTGACGTGCGTGTTGTTAATACCAGTTTATTTCAAACCGATTGGTACATTGATCAAATGAAGCGTAAAGCTTACGAAAGCGACCCTGTGCCTTCGCAATTAACGCACGATGATTACAAATACGGTACTAATGATTATGTAATAAAAGAATTAGTAATAAGAGACACTTTAGATATTAAAGAAGCATTAAACTTTATAGCTAGCGATAACCCTAGATCAAAATACAAGTATATACTTCAACAACAAGAAGTAGATATTTCGCAAGTAAGAAATCAAGACCTAAATGCTAATTATTTACCAACAGAAAATTTAAGAATCCCTGTTAGCAAAGCAAACGCTCTAAAACATGGTATTGTAAAACCTAAAGATGCTGATAAAATTGTACCATATATTGATATTAGTATTAAAGATGGGGCTATTTATAAAAATCGTCTTTTAATGCTAGACATTGTTGCTAATAACGATTGGAAACGTCCAATTTATTTTACTGGTGGTGCTTTTGCTGAAGACGATTATATTTGGATGAAAGATTACTTACAGCTAGATGGTATGTGTTATAAATTAGTACCAATTAAAACGCCTGTTGATAGAGCAAACCCTTTTGATATGGGTCGTGTAGACAGTGATTTGATGTATGAAAAAGTTAAGACTTGGAACTGGGGAAATAGTGGTAGTTCAGATATTTACCATGATGTTGAAACACGTAAAAACTCCATTACTTATCGAGGGAATTTAGCACGTTTAATGGAACAACTTATCAATGAAGATAAGCTAGAAAAAGCTGAAGAAATAGCAGATATTGCCATGGCTAACATGCCTGTTGAACACTTTGGTTTCTATACGCTTTTAGAACCATATATTAGCGGATACTATGAGGTAGAAAATAAAGAAAAAGCACAGCAATTATTTAAAGACGTCGCTAATAAGTATCAAGAAAATTTAACTTATTACAGTGGTTTAAAAGTTGAAAATCAAGAACGATTGTTCGAGGATATTTACACCGATATACAACGCTATAAAAGTCTTGTAGATGTTTTAGTGGAGTATGATATAAATTTTGCTGAAACTGAAGGTGATATATTTAATAATTACTTGAAGCTATTTAGGCATTTTTATGGAGAAGACGAACTTGAAGAAGAGCAACAACGTACTGATTTAGATATTCCTGCAGATAGTAATAGCTTGCAGATAGACAGTGCTAATTAATTCGGATTAAGGCAATGACCTTAACACCTATTAAAATACCTATGTTAGTAAAAAGGATGTTTCCAAATTACATTTGGAACATCCCCTCTAACCATAAAACCATTTATCTAACTTTTGATGATGGGCCAATTCCAGAAATCACAAACTGGACCCTTGATATTTTAAAACAGTATAATGCCAAAGCTAGTTTTTTTTGTATTGGTAGTAACATTGAAAAACACCCAAGCATTTTTCAGGATATTATAAATGATGGTCATACTATTGGAAACCACACACATAACCATATAAAAGGTTGGAAAACTAAAACTAAAGATTATTTATATAATATTAAAGAGGCTCAAAATATCATAACCTCAAAACACCAACCCATAGAACTTAAAACTTTAAGCTCTCCATTGTTTAGGCCCCCTTATGGGCAAATAAAACCAAAACAAGGTAAAAAACTTATTGGTTTAGGTTATAAAATAATAATGTGGGATGTTTTATCTTTTGATTGGGATTCTACAGTTTTACCTGAAACCTGTTTAAACAATGTAATTTCTAATACTACTAACGGAAGCATCATTGTATTTCATGATAGCATTAAAGCTTCAAAAAATATGCAATATGCTTTACCCAAAGTTTTAGAGCACTTTAGTAAAAAGGGATATAGTTTTAAAAGTCTAGAATTTTAAACGTATTGCTGAATAATACCAATAAGGGTATTTGCGTCTTGTTCTCCACTTTGGCGCCATTTCATTTCGCCATCTTTATAAATAATTAATGTAGGTAGACCTTTTACACGTAAAGCTTCAGCAAGCTCTTCATTTTTTTCAACATCAATTTTAATCACCTTTGCTTTATCGCCTAATGCCGCAGCAACATCTCGAAGTACTGGATGCATTGCTGTAGATTGCTCGTTCCACTCTGTAAAAAAGTCTAACAAAACAGGAATATCCACATCGATAAGTTCACCAAATTTTGACATATCTTAATGTTTTAAATCAGTCTAAAGTATTACAAACCTACAATTTTTTATTCAGTTTGAAAATCAACAACTTAAACTAGGCTATATCTACTTAATTATAAATATATAAAAAAATGTAATAATCACAACATTTGTTAGTGTTTATGCGTGTTTTACATCCTTTTTAAGCTCTATTACGGTTATTTCTGGCCAAATACCTACACGCCCAGGGAAGGCATGGTAACCAAATCCTCTGTTTACATTTATAAATCTACCAAATTCATTATACAACCCTGCCCATTGTTTATATACGTATTGCGATGGACTCCATTTAAAAAAACCAGGAATTTCAATCCCCATCTGTAAACCATGAGTATGCCCACTAAGCGTTAAATGATAATTAAAATCATCCTTTTTAACTTTATATTCCCAATGAGAAGGATCGTGTGTCATTAAAATTTTAAAATCTTCTTTTTCCATTCCAGCTGTAGCTTTCTTCAAATCTCCTGACTGGTTGAAGCCTTTGCCCCAGTTTTCAACACCAACTATAGCTATTTTCTCTCCATTTTTTTCTAAGTAGCGATGTTCGTCTAACAATAAATCAAACCCTATTTTAGGATGAATATCTTTAACCGCTTGAAAATTATTTTTTTTATCTTCTTTCGAATTCCATTGTATATAATCTCCATAATCATGATTTCCTAAAACTGAGAATTTCCCCAATGGTGCTTCAAGGTTTTTAAACACATCTATCCAATCGTCCATTTCTTCAGCTTTATTATTTACAATATCTCCTGTAAATAAAATTACATCAGATTTTTGCTTATTTATCATATCAACACCATACTGTACTTTCTCTTTATTAGTAAAACTTCCTGAGTGTATATCAGACACTTGTGTAATAGTCAACCCATCAAAAGCTTCTGGTAAATCCTTAAAAGATAATTGATATTTTAAAACTTTATAATTATAACGCCCTTGAATAATACCATATAAAAAAGATGCAAAAGGAATTGCTGCTAAGCCTAAAGCTAATTTTGAAAGAAACTGTCGTCTACTTGCTAATGGTTTTGTTTCTCCACTTGAAAAGTATGAAACTATTTTTTGAATAACGCGCACCACATCTTCTCCAAACATTATAGCAACTAAAACAAGCTTAGGAATTAAAAAAGTAAGCATAAAACCAATAGCAAGCTGAAAACCTTTAGTTTGTCCTGCGCTTCTTGGTGTAGTGAAGACAGTATAAAATAAATTAACATAGATGACAACGGCAACTATTATCCAAATCCATTTGATGTACTTATTTTTTGTAACAGTTTTTAAAGCCTGAAATGCATAAAACTCAACAAAAAAGAATATAAGTGATGCTATAATAAGTGTAATAATCCAACGCGACATATCTAGTGTTTAAAAGTCTAAACAAATATAGTCGTAAAAAAATGAGGAAATTTTAACGTGATGTTAAATTTCTATCGATTTAAAGCCTTTATTATTTTTGAAATTTTTTCGGAGTCTGAAAACGCCTCAATACGTTCATCAAAAAAAGAAGCGCTATTCATTGGTATTTTAGGGGTTTCAATAACCAAATTTCTTGTTGAAGCTGAACAATGAATTTCATTAAAACCTGCTCCCTTAAACATGCTAGCATTTTCAGCGTTTATACCGCCCCCAGGAAGTATTATAATCTTGTTATTGGTGTTCTCTTTTAATTCTTCAAGTAATTCTATACCTTTTTCAGCAGTTGTTTCTTGACCCGAAGTTAACACCCTTTCTGCTCCTAAATCTAGAAGTTGCTTAATCGCTTCATGCGGGTTTTCAACCCAATCGAAAGCACGATGAAATGTAAAAGGTAAAGGTTTTGCTAGATCAATCAATGCTTTTGTTCTTTCAACATCAATCGTATTATTTTTATTTAAAACCCCAGAAACAATGCCATGACATCCTAAAATTTTACATTGTTCAATATCATTCTTCATAATATCAAATTCATCATCAGAGAAAGTAAAATTTCCACTTCTTGGACGTATTAAAACAAATACCGGAATTTTAAGGGTATCTATCACTTTTTTTATCAATCCAAAACTGGGAGTTATTCCTCCGATGGCTAATTCTGAGCATAACTCAATTCGATGTGCACCAGCTTTTTCTGCACATTTAGCAGAGCGATACGAATTTGCGCAAATTTCTAGTAGCATTTTTAGTATATTAGAAGCCAAAATTAATCAAAAAAATCTAAGTTAACAGATATTCTAAACAATGTATAAATAAGACTTTCGCATTAATCATTGTTTAAAGTTTTTGTAGTAATGAATTCATGAATCTAAAGGTTTCATAGAAATAAAAAATAATATTTAAATGAAAAGAAGAAACTTTATTAAAAATACATCCTTAAGTACCGCAGGTATAATTTCTGCTTCATTATTAGCATCATGCGAAGACAAAAAAACAGTTACAAAACAAGAAAACGCAAAAACAATTAAACCTATATCTGTTTGTACATGGAATTTTGAAAATGCAAATTCTAAAGCATGGGAAGTATTGGCAAATGGAGGCAATGCTCTTGACGCTGTTGAGAAAGGTGCCATGGCAGAGGAAGCTGATATAAAAAACACTACTGTTGGTATAGGAGCAACACCAGATCGAGACGGAAATGTTACGTTAGATGCTTGTATTATGGATAAAGATGGAAATTGTGGTGCCGTAGTATATCTGCAAAACATTGCACATCCGATTGCTGTTGCACGAAAAGTGATGGAAGATACCCCTCATATTATCTTAGCTGGCAAAGGGGCAGAACAGTTTGCTTATGAACAAGGCTTTAAAAAAACTAATCTGTTAACCGAAGAAGCTAAAAACAGATGGCTGGAGTGGAAAAAAACATCTAAATATGAAACCATTATAAATATTGAAAACCATGATACTATTGGCATGTTAACTATGGACAAAAAAGGAGACATAGCTGGTGCTTGTACCACAAGTGGCATGGCCTACAAAGTTGGCGGACGTGTTGGTGATTCCCCTATAATTGGTGCAGGATTATATGTTGATAATGAGGTTGGTGGAGCTACAGCAACAGGTGTTGGTGAAGAAGTAATACGTACGGTTGGTAGTTTTTTAATTGTTGAATTAATGCGTCAAGGAAAGTCTCCACAAGAAGCCTGCGAAGAAGGTGTAAAACGTATTATGGCAAAAAATAAAGGACGAGAAGATTTTCAGATTGGCTTTTTGGCACTAAATAAAAAAGGCGAAACAGGGGGTTATTGTGTACACCCTGGATTTACTTATCGCAAAGCTACTAGTGCTGGACATACAAATGAACAGGTTGATTCTTTTTACAAAAAGAAAAACCATTAACCATTACAAATATTAATAATCAGTGAAATATGTATCGCTTTTAATTTTTCTCTACTATCTCTGTTCATCTTGTATTTCGCAAACCAAAACTTATTTAGTTAAGAAAACAGATGATTCTATTAGTATAACAGGACATGGGTCTGACAAAGCTTGGGAAAATGCCAATATTCTAACAGAATTTTTACACCCATGGGAACCAGAAGGCTTGCCTTCTACAACATTCCGTGCTTTATCGTCAAAAACTCATTTGTATTTTCTGTATCATGTAGAGGATAGTCAAATCATCACACCGCAAGGAAACCTCGGAGAGATGGATACCGTTAAATCTGATAGAGTAGAAATATTCTTTAAATCAGCAGATGAAAAAAAGCCATACTATTCACTAGAAATGGATGCTTTAGGCAGATGCCTTGATTCTGAAGGAATATTTAATAAAAAGATTGATATTGATTGGGATTGGCCAGAGAATAATTTCATATTGAAAGCTAGTCAAAATGAAGAAGGCTATATTGTGGAAGGGGCAATAAGTTTTGCATCACTGAAACAATTAGGTATTTATCATGACGATGGAATTTTAAATGCGGGATTATATAGAGGAGAATATTACCATAAAGATGATGGCAAAATTGCCATAAAATGGATTAGCTGGGTTGTTAGTAACCCTGACAAACCTAACTTTCATGTCCCTAATTCTTTCGGGGTTCTAAAATTAGAAAATTAAGAACCCTTCAGTAAATGATAAATATTTATAATACTTTACTTTGCTCTAATCTGCAAATACTAATTCGCCTTTGGCTTCTTTATCTTTAAATTGTTGAACTAGGTCTAACGCGTCTGGTATAACATCACTACATAATATAATAAGTGATCCCTTTACTGCGTTTTTTACAGCATAGGTAATGGCTTCTTTTTCAGATGGGATAATGGTTGTTTTCTTATTTGGATCTTTCATTTTAATACCATCATTCAACATTTTAATAAGCTCCTCTTCTGTTTTTCCGCGTAAGCGTTTATCTTGACGAATAATAATTTCATCAAACATTTCAGCAGCAATACCCCCCATTTCGTTGTTATCTTCAATACGTCTATCTCCAATACCTGCAATAATTCCCACTTTTACTGTGGCATCTAATTCGTCTGTGAACTTTTTAAGCGCACGCATTCCCGCTGGATTATGAGCATAGTCTAAAAGAATAGTAAAGTCTTTAAATTTAAATAAATTTAATCGTCCTGGTGTTTGTGATGCCGAAGGAATAAAAGTTTCTAAAGCTGCTTTCATATCTTCAATACTAATACCTTGAACATGAGCAGCAAGTATGGCTCCAAGTACATTTTGAATCATAAATTTAGCTTTCCCCCCATAGGTTAAAGGAATATTTTCAGCTTTCATGATACGCATTTTCCATTCGCCTCTACAAATAGTAACCCAACCGTTTTCGTATACTGCAGTAATCCCATTAAGACGCTGTAAAGCTTTGATTCGTGGATTATTCTCATCCATAGAAAATAAGGCAACGTTACAATCCACATTACGCCTCATATCATATACCAAATCATCATCTGCATTTAAAATAGCATAACCATCGGGTAAGACTGTTTCTGGCACAACTGCTTTCACTTTTGCTAATTGTTCTATAGTATGTATTCCTTTTAAACCTAAATGATCTGCGGCTACATTGGTTACTACAGCAACATCACACTTTTTAAAACCAAGACCTGCTCTTAGCAAACCTCCTCTTGCACATTCTAAAACTGCAAAATTCACTGTTGGATCTTTAAGAACAAACTCTGTACTTGCTGGACCCGTGCAATCACCTGTCATCAATAATCGATTTTGTATATAAACCCCATCGCTGGTTGTATAACCAACGCGATAACCTTTCATTTTAGCTATATGTGCAATTAAACGAGTTGTAGTCGTTTTTCCATTAGTGCCTGACGTTGCAATAATTGGAATACGACCTGTATCTCCTTTTTGCGGGAATAACTTATCAATTACTGGTGATGCTACATTACGTGGCAAGCCTGTTGTTGGCGCTAAATGCATTCTAAATCCTGGTCCAGCATTAACCTCTAGAACCGCTCCTCCTGTTTCAGATAGTGGTTTAGAAATATCTGTTGTCATAATATCAATTCCACAAATATCTAGGTCAATAATTTTAGATATTCGCTCAGCCATAGAGACATTTGCTGGATGAATAATATCTGTAATATCTTCTGCCGTTCCTCCTGTACTTAAGTTTGCAGTATCTTTTAAAATAAGTCTTTCTCCTTCTGGTATTACTGAATCTAAAGTATAACCAGCATCTTTAATAATAGTTTTCGTTAATTCGTTTACACTAATTTGAGTTAACACATTTTCATGACCATAACCTCTACGTGGGTCACTATTTACTTTATCAATAAGTTCTTGTATTGTAGATGTACCATCACCAATAACATGTGCAGGTGTTCGTATAGCTCCTGCAACTAACTTATTATTAATAACCAATAATCTGTAATCGTCTCCAACAATAAATTTTTCAACTATAATAGCACCACTCTTTGAGCTCTCTTTTGCATGATGAAATGCTTGAAGCGCATCCTCATAGTTTTGAATGTCAACAGTTATACCTCGACCATGATTTCCATCAATTGGTTTTATAACTAACGGATAGCCTACATAACGACATGCTTCTTCTAGACTACGCTCACGACGAATAATATCGCCACGAGGCACCTCAACTTCAGCCTGTTCTAATAGGTATTTAGTATCTTCTTTATCGCAAGCCAATTCTACACCTATGCTACTAGTTTCACTTGTAACTGTTGCTTGTATTCGTTTTTGATTTGCACCATACCCTAATTGACAAAGTGAATATTTATTTAATCGAATCCACGGAATACCCCTAGCTTCAGCTTCTTCAACAATTGAACCTGTACTAGGACCAAGACGATCTGCTTCACGAAGTTCGCGCATTTCTTGAATATCTTCAGTTAAATCGTAATCTTCTCCAGCAATTAAAGCTTCGCAAATTCGGACAGCAGATTTAGCAGCAAAACGACCAACAGATTCTTCCATATAAGAGAAAACTACACTATAAACACCTTCTTCTCCATAACCACGTGTTCTTCCAAATCCAGTATCCATACCTGCTAGAGTTTGAATTTCTAATGCAATGTGTTCAATAATATGTCCCATCCAAGTACCTTCATCTACACGCATAAAAAAACCGCCTTCACAACCTTCAGAACAGCGATGAGAATACATAGAAGGAAACATTGTTTTTAATCGTTCTGGAAAACCATCAATTTTATTTGATGGTAACTCTTCCATCTCTTCAAGATCAAGAACCATTACTATTAACTTATGTCTTCTAACCGACCAATAATTTGGCCCTCTCATGGCATTTATTTCACGTATCTTCATATGGATTGAGTTTAGTTAATTTTTAATGAAAGATTATAAATATATACATTTTTCCCTTAAAAAATTAGTTTATTTTTGTCGATACAATAAAAAAGAGCTTAAATTTTATGAAGTTGATAAAAGGAACATTAATTCCTATTGGAGGAAATGAAGATAAAGGGTTAGATGAGAATGAAATGTACACTTTAGAGTTTATTGATGAGGGTATTTTATATCATGTTGTTAAAGAATCTGGTGGTGTTAATGCAAATATTGTAGTTATTCCAACAGCATCAAGTATTCCTGTTGAAGTTGGCGAAAACTATTTAAGTGCTTTTAAAAAATTAGGTTGCAAAAACATAGAAGTTTTAGATATTAGATCTAAAGAAGATTCTGAAACTGAAAACGCTATTGAGTTAGTGAAAAATGCAAATTGTATTATGTTTTCTGGTGGTGACCAATCTAAAATTACAGATAAAATAGGAGATACAACTATTCATAAAATAATGTTAGACCGTTATCAAAACGACACTGATTTTGTAATTGCAGGAACTAGTGCTGGTGCTATGGCTATGGCAAATCAGATGATAGCTGGAGGAAGCGCAACCGAAGCTTTTATAAAAGGCGCAGTTACTATGTACAATGGTTTAAGCTTAATTCCAGAATTGATAGTTGACACACACTTTATTAGAAGAGGTCGTTTTGGAAGACAAAGTGAAGCCGTTGCAAAATATCCTAATTTAATTGGGATTGGTCTTGCAGAAGATACTGGAATGATTATTAAAAACGGAAATGATTGTACCGTAATTGGGTCTGGAATGACTATAGTATTTGATGGAAGCAAACTAACTCATAATAACGAAAAAGTTTTAAAAGAAGGCACACCCATGACTATGGCTAACCTTACTGTTCACGTACTTTCAAATGGTGATAAATTTGATATTAAAAACAGAAAGGTTTCGGTATTGCCAATTGAAGCTCCTTTTATTTAATCTTTATAAATAGAAACTTCTTCTTTTCCATTTGATGATTTTGAAGCACGATACATGCCTTCTGTATTAAAAGGCATTGCAATGTTCCCTTGTGTGTCCACTGCAATTAAACCACCATCACCATTTATTTCTAGAATTCTTTTGTTAATCACTTCGTTTGAAGCTTCTTTTAAAGACAAGCCTTTGTGTTCCATTAAGCAAGCCACATCGTAAGCCACAACACCTCTAATAAAAAACTCTCCACTTCCAGTACAGCTTATAGCGCAGGTTTTATTGTTAGCATAATTTCCAGCACCAATCATAGGGCTATCCCCTACACGCCCCCATTTTTTATTAGTCATTCCTCCTGTAGATGTTGCCGCAGCGATATTACCATTTTTATCACAAGCTACTGCACCTACTGTTCCAAATTTAGAATCCTTTTTTATTGAATGGTCTAGCTGAAAACTGTCAGAATCTTTTATTTCTAACCATTGATTATGTCTAAACTTATCATAAAAATAAGAAGCATCTTCAACTTTATAGTCTAACTGTTTTGCAAACTGCATTGCGCCTTCTCCTGCTAAAAAAACATGCTCACTCTTTTCCATAACATCTCGTGCTAAACTTACAGGGTTTTTAATTCCAGTAATCAAACTTACTGCTCCAGCATTCAACGTTTTTCCATCCATAATACTAGCATCCATTTCATGGCTTTCGGTGGCCGTAAACACACTCCCTTTTCCAGCATTAAATAATGGCGAATCTTCAAGCGCAACAACAGCTACTTCAACAGCCTCAACAGCTGTTCCTCCATTTGCTAAAATAGTATACCCTTTATCTAAAGCTAATTTTAAATCTTCCTTATATTGAGTTTCTAACTCAGGAGTCATCATCCCTTTTACTAAAGTACCTGCGCCACCATGAATGGCTATTGAAAATGTATTCATTCTAAAAAATTAAAGGCGAAAATTACAAATTGCATTTCACATAATGCTTATTTAACGCATAAGTTTTTGTAGTTTTATAATCTTCAAAAATAAATTCAATGTCTGATCAAAAACGTCTTTTCTTAGTTGATGCCTTTGCCTTAATTTTCAGAGGCTATTACGCTTTTATTAAAAACCCAAGAATAAACTCTAAAGGGGTCGACACCTCTGCTATCATGGGGTTTATGAATTCTCTTTTAGATGTTATTAAACGTGAACGTCCAGACCATCTAGCAGTTTGTTTCGATAAAGGCGGAAGTACTGATCGTGTTGAAATGTATGCTGAATATAAAGCCAATAGAGATGAAACACCCGAAGCTATAAAAATTGCCGTACCTATTATTCAAGATATTTTAAAGGCTATGCATATTCCTATTATGGTAAAAGCAGGTTTTGAGGCTGATGATGTTATAGGAACGCTTTCTAAGCAAGCCGAAAAAGAAGGTTATAAAACGTTTATGGTAACACCCGATAAAGATTTTGCTCAATTAGTTTCCGAAAACATTTTTATGTATCGCCCAGTTTTTGGAGGCGGTTACGAAACTTGGGGTATTCCTGAAGTACAAAAGAAATTTGAGGTTGAAGATCCACTGCAAGTTATTGACTTTTTAGGGATGATGGGAGATTCTAGCGACAATATTCCTGGATTACCTGGTGTTGGCGAAAAAACAGCAAAAAAGTTTTTAGCTCAATATGGCAGTATGGAAAACTTACTTGCAAATACTCATGAACTTAAAGGTAAAATGAAGGAAAAAATTGAAGCTAATGGAGCGCTTGGTATTCTTTCAAAAAAACTAGCTACCATTATGCTAGATGTGCCTGTAACTTTTGACGCAAAAGATTTTGAACTCGACCACCCTGATATTGAAGCAGTAAAAAATATTTTTCAAGATTTAGAATTTAGGCGTTTAACTGATAATTTCTTAAAAACATTTTCCACCGAAACTGAAACAACTCCAACTTCTGCACCGCAAAAACAAGAAGCACAAAAAATCACTCCTAAAGAACAAAAATCTGCTGGGGCTGGTCAATTTTCTTTATTTGGCGGAGATGATTCTGTTACAACTGAAACAACTTCAGAATACACAAGACAAACAGCTAAAACCTCATCTCATTTTTATCAAAGCGTTGCTCCTGGAATTGCTACTAAACTCTTCATTAAAAATTTAATGAATCAAACATCAGTGTGTTTTGATACTGAGACTACAGGCTTAAACCCAATAACAGCAGAATTAGTTGGTATTGCTTTTTCTTGGGAAATTGGTAAAGGATTTTACATGCCTTTTCCAGAAGATAAAAATGAAGCCCAAGAACTTATAGAACAGCTGCGCCCATTTTTTGAAAGTGAATCCATTCAAAAAATTGGCCAGAATTTAAAATACGATATCAAAGTTTTAGCAAAATACAACGTAGCTGTAAAAGGCAAGTTATTTGATACTATGCTGGCGCATTATCTAATCAATCCAGATATGCGTCATAACATGGATGTATTAGCCGAAACCTATTTAAACTACACTCCTATTTCAATAACCGAACTCATTGGAAAAAAAGGAAAAAACCAACTTTCAATGCGAGAAGTTGATCTTGAAAAACAAACCGAATATGCCGTTGAAGATGCAGATATAACGCTTCAGTTAAAAGAACATTTTGAAAAAGAATTAGGAGAAGCTAATACTCAAAAGCTTTTTGATGAAATTGAAATTCCACTGTTGCGTGTTTTATCAACAATGGAGTTGGAAGGCATTAATTTAGATAAAGCATTTTTGAATTCACTATCTGAACAACTCAATACTGATATTGCTAATCTTGAAAAAAGTATTTATGATACTGCAGGAGAGGAATTCAATATAGCATCACCAAAACAATTAGGAATTATCCTTTTTGAAAAAATGAAGCTAGTTGATAAACCAAAAAAGACTAAAACTGGGCAATACTCAACCTCTGAAGATGTACTGAGTTACTTAGCAAAAGACCATAAAATTATTCGAAATATATTAGATTTTAGAGGTTTATCAAAGCTTAAGAGCACGTATGTAGACGCTTTACCAACTCAAGTTGAAGAAACAACAGGAAGAGTGCATACAGATTATATGCAAACCGTTGCTGCTACAGGTCGATTAAGTAGTAATAATCCTAATTTACAGAACATTCCAATTCGCACTGAACGAGGAAGACAAGTACGTAAAGCATTTATTCCAAGAAATGAAAATTACACCTTATTGGCTGCTGATTATTCTCAAATAGAATTACGTATTATTGCTGCTTTAAGCAAAGAAGAAACCATGATTGAAGCCTTTAAAAATGGTGAAGATATTCACGCATCAACAGCTTCAAAAGTTTTTGATGTGCCGTTAAACCAAGTAACTCGTGAGCAACGTAGTAACGCTAAAACTGTGAACTTCGGTATTATTTATGGTGTATCTGCTTTTGGGTTAAGTAATCAAACTGATTTATCTCGAAGTGAATCTAAAGAATTGATTGATACTTATTATGCAACGTATCCTAAACTACGAAATTTTATAAACGAGCAAGTTGATTTTGCTCGCGATAATGGTTATGTACAAACCGTTTTAGGTCGTCGTCGTTATTTAAAAGATATTAATTCTAGAAATGCTGTAGTTCGTGGCGCTGCAGAACGCAATGCAGTAAACGCACCAATTCAAGGTAGTGCTGCTGATATCATTAAAATAGCTATGATTAATATTCATGAAAAACTTATAGCAGGTAACTACAAAACTAAAATGCTTTTACAAGTGCATGATGAGTTGGTTTTTGATGTTTATAAACCAGAATTAGACGCTATCAAAACCCTAGTAAAAAGCGAAATGGAAAATGCTTATAAATTAGACGTTCCATTAGATGTTGATTTAGATATTGGAGATAATTGGTTGGAGGCGCATTAATTTTTATATACTGTTAAAGTTAGTAAGGACACCCCTTTGTTAACGACACTTTAAGAGTTAATAAAAGTTGTGCTATGAATTTAAGAGTCTTTTATATTATTTTATATTGCTCTGTATTTTCATTAGCCAATGCGCAAACTTGTTGCTCTGGAGGTATTCCATTATCAAATAGTATTGGTTTAGAAACTACCGAAAAAGGCACACTTCAAATAGCTTTAAATTACGACTACAACAATTTAAATACTTTAAATTTTGAATCAGAAAAACTTAATGATAATGCCAGATTACGCATTACGCACTCTGCACTAATAAATATTGGTTATGCTGTAACCAATAATTTTTCTGTTGAAGGATTATTTTCTTGGGTAAATCAACGTAGAAAAATTTCGCAATTTGGCAATGTAGATTTAGATCAATCTTCAGGCATTGGTGATGCCGTTGTACTTTTTAAATATAACTTTAAAAATGTTTTAGGTAAAAATAGTGAATGGGGTTTAGGTTTAGGTTCAAAAATTCCTTTAGGATTTTCAACTGAAAAAAATGAAAATGGTATAGTTTTAAATGCCGATTTACAACCTGGAAGCAATGCTTGGGACATTGTTTATTTATCGTCCTTTTCAAAACGCTTTAACTTTAGACCAACATTTAATTTATCATCAAGAATTATTTATCGGAGTACAGGAACTAATAATTCTTATTTAGAAAATACCACTTATAAATTTGGTAACGAATTACAAGCCTTTATAAATTTTTCAGACCAATTTGTCTTTCTAAAAACACTCACAAATCCCAGTATTTCATTTAAATATAGAAATGCAAAACAAGATAAAATTGGTGGTTTTAACTTAAACAATACAGGCGGAGATTGGGTTTTTATAATTCCAAATTTCTCAATTAATTTAACTTCAAATTTGGTCTTTTCAACCAAGGCAGAACTTCCTATTTACAGTAAAGTAGATGGCACTCAATTAACTCCAACTTACAGAATTACTACTGGTATTTTAATAACCTTAGCTAAAAAAGAAAACGTTATTAATTTAAATTAAACGCTATGAAAAAAAATATTATATACGCTTTAGTTATTATAATTACAATAGCTTGTAGTACAAGTCAGGAAGGAACAACTTTATCTGAAAACGGAAATAATGAAGCTGGTAATTGGTCAATCCCAATTGCAGAAGTTAAAGATGGTGGTCCAGGAAAAGATGGTATCCCATCAATAGATAACCCTAAATTTTTAAATATTAACCAAGTAGATTTTTTAAGTGACGATGATTTAATTGTTGGAATAGTAAACGGCAATGTTGTTAGAGCTTATCCACATCCTATTTTAGATTGGCATGAAGTTTTAAATGATGAAGTAAACGGAGAGTTTGTAACTATAAATTATTGTCCATTAACAGGCACAGCTTTTGGGTGGAAAAGCAAAGTAAACGACACAAAAACAACATTTGGAGTTTCTGGCTTATTATACAATGCAAATTTAATTTTATATGATAGAAATACTGGTAGCAATTGGTCTCAAATGAAATTAGAATGTGTCAACGGGCAATTAATTGGAGATAGGCCAGAACTGGTTAACATTATAGAAACTAATTGGAAAACCTGGAAAGCCTTATATCCTAACTCAGAGGTTTTAAGTACAGATACTGGCTTTTCAAGAAATTACAATAACTACCCATATGGCCCTTATAGAACCAGTAATACGTATTTTATTTTTCAGCCAGCTATTTTTAATGATGCTCTACCAAACAAAGAACGCGTATATGCAATTATTGATAAAAATGAATCTAAAATATATCCATTTACAAGTTTTGAAAATGGTAATGTTATAAAAGATTCATTCAATAGTATTGAACATTTAGTTGTGGGCAATCAAAATCTTATAAAAGCATTTAAATTAAGTGGAGAACATGCTAACCTTACCTTCTCTTATGACTTTAATGACTCAGAATCTTTCTTTAAGGATAATGAAGGTAACAAATGGTCTGTTTTTGGTGAAGCTATTGAAGGACCCCGAACTGGCGAAAAATTAACAGCTGCAAAATCAGTAGTAAGTTATTGGTTTGCTATAGCTACATTTTATCCAGATCCAGAAATTTATAACCCATAGTTTTATTATTATTTTCACCTACTCATTATAATGTGAAATACGATTCATTTTTAATGATAAAATAATCTCACTTCACTATTTGGTAATCAAATATATAATCGTAAATTTGCAAACTCTTTTTGAGAAAGGAATGTTTAATTAGAAAAAATAATAAGTGTGGACACATTAAGCTACAAAACGATTTCAGCAAACAAAGCTACTGTAAATAAAGAGTGGGTTTTGGTTGATGCTGAAGGTCAGGCGCTTGGTCGTTTATCTTCTAAAGTTGCAAAACTTTTAAGAGGTAAACACAAGCCAAACTTCACACCTCATGTTGATTGCGGAGATAATGTAATTATTATCAATGCTGAAAAAATCACTTTATCTGGTAACAAATGGAACGACAAAACGTACATTCGTCACACTGGATATCCAGGAGGTCAAAGAAGTTTAACTGCTACTGAATTGTACGGGAAAGACCCTGCAAGAGTAGTAGAAAAATCAGTAAAAGGAATGCTCCCTAAAAACAAATTAGGTGCAGAATTATTCCGTAATCTAACAGTTGTTGTTGGTTCAGAACATGCACATGCTGCACAAAAACCAAAAACAATTAACTTAAACGAATTCAAATAATGGATGTAATTCACAAAATTGGCCGTAGAAAGACGGCTGTTGCTCGTGTGTATGTAGCCCCAGGAAAAGGGAACATCACGATTAATAAAAAAGACGTAACTGCTTACTTTACAACTGCAACATTACAGTACAAAGTAAAGCAACCTTTAGTTATGACTAACAATGATAGCAACTTTGATATTACAGTAAATGTATTTGGAGGAGGTATTACAGGTCAAGCTGAAGCTGTTCGTTTAGCAATCTCTCGTGCAATGTGCGAAGTTGATGCAGAGAACAGATTAACATTAAAACCAGAAGGTTTATTAACTAGAGATCCAAGAATGGTAGAGCGTAAAAAATTCGGTCAGAAGAAAGCGCGTAAAAAATTCCAATTCTCGAAACGTTAATTTATCCTCAACTGGGTTGGGGATTTATTTCTCAATCTTGTTGAAATTTAAACAAAAAATTAAACAGTTATTGTTGTCCTAGTCCAAAAGTGGCAGGATTTAGTTTAGCATCTAAATAGTTAAGGCGATTGAACCTATTTCAAGACCACTTAATTATTGCTAATTCAACAGAACGTAAACTATTACAAAATGGCAGTAGAAGTAAAAGAATTACTTGAAGCAGGTGTACACTTCGGACACCTTACACGTAAGTGGGATCCAAACATGGCACCTTACGTATATATGGAGCGTAACGGTATCCATATTATTAACCTTTACAAAACAGCGGCTAAAATTGACGAAGCTGGAGCAGCATTAGCAAAAATTGCAGCTTCAGGACGTAAAATTTTATTCGTTGCAACAAAAAAGCAAGCAAAAGATATTGTAGCTGAAAAAGCAGGAGAAATTAACATGCCTTACATTACTGAAAGATGGCCAGGTGGAATGTTAACTAATTTTGTAACTATTAGAAAAGCTGTTAAAAAAATGGCTTCTATTGATAGAATGAAGAAAGATGGTACTTTCATGACATTATCTAAAAAAGAGCGTTTACAAGTTGATCGTTTAAGAGCCAAGTTAGAAAAAAACTTAGGTTCTATTAGCGACATGACTCGTTTACCAGGTGCTTTATTTGTTGTAGATATTAAACGTGAGCATATCGCGATTAAAGAAGCTCAAAAATTAAACATTCCAATTTTTGCAATGGTAGATACAAACTCTGACCCACGTCAGGTTGATTATGTAATCCCAGCAAATGATGACGCTTCTAAATCGATTAATAAAATATTATCTCATGTAACATCTGCAATAGCTGGAGGTTTAGCTGAGCGTAAAGCTGAAAAAGAAGCAAAAGATGCTCCTAAAGCTGAAGCACCAAAAGCTAAAGCTGCTCCTGCAAAAAAAGCTGAAGTTGCTGCTGAAGAAGAAGAATAAACAACATTAATACAACACATTTAAGTCGTTTGATTCTTTTCTTTATTGAAAATATATTGAACGACTTTTTTAAATTATCATAACTATGAGTACTACAGTAAAAATTACAGCCGCTGAAGTAAATAAATTAAGACAAGCTACTGGTGCAGGTATGATGGACTGCAAAAAAGCATTAGTTGAAGCTGAAGGCGATTTCGATAAAGCTATCGAAGTTTTACGTAAAAAAGGACAAAAAGTTGCCGCAAAAAGAGCAGACAGAGATTCATCTGAAGGTGCTGCTGTTTCTAAAATCAATGCAGACCAAACTGAAGGCGTTGCTATTGTATTAGGATGTGAAACTGATTTTGTTGGTAAAAACGAAAACTTTTTAGCATTAGCTAATCAATTAGCTGAGGTTGCTTTAAACTATAACACTAAAGAAGAATTTTTAGCTGCTGATTTTGATGGAATGACTGTTGCAGAAAAATTAACTGAACAAACAGGTGTAATTGGCGAAAAGTTAGATGTTACAGCTTTTGAAAAATTACAAGCCCCTTTTGTTGGGTCTTATGTTCATATTAACAAAATTGCTGCCTTGGTAGGTTTAACTAGTAAAGTTGATAATGCTGATGTTTTAGTTAAAGACGTAGCTATGCAAGTCGCTTCTATGGGAGCTACTACATTATCTTATAAAGATTTTGACCCTGCTTTCATAGCATCAGAAACAGAAGCAAGAATTGCAGTTATAGAAAAAGATAATATTGAATTAGGGCGTTTAGGTAAAACACTTAAAAATGTACCTCAGTATATTTCTATGGCTCAATTAACTCCAGAAGTTTTAGCTCAAGCTGAAGAAAATGCTAAAGCGGAACTAAAAGCTGAAGGTAAGCCAGAACAAATCTGGGATAGAATTTTACCAGGTAAAATGGAACGCTTTATTTCTGATAATACTACTCTTGATCAAGAGCAATGCTTGTTAGATCAAAATTTCATCAAAGATGAAAAGAAAAATGTAGCTCAATATGTTTCTTCTTATGGAGAAGTTGAAATCTCAGGTTTCAAACGTGCTACTGTTGGATAAAATATAAAATTTTCGCTTTCTTGCGAAACCGTATTATATCAAACCACTATTCTAATTAGAATAGTGGTTTTTTTATTCTTAAAATCCTGATTTATATAAATTCAAAAAATAAAAATTTTATGTAGCTTTGCTAAACTTTTATTTTCACATCTGTGGAAACCTCATAAACATCTAATGAAATACAAAAGAATACTCCTTAAATTATCAGGTGAAGCCTTAATGGGCGATCGTCAATACGGTATTGATCCTGAACGTTTAGCAGAATATGCTCAAGACATAAAAGCCGTTACAGAAAAAGGTATTGAAGTCGCTATAGTAATTGGTGGCGGTAATATTTTTAGAGGTGTAGCTGGAGCTATGAATGGCATGGATAGAGTTCAAGGAGATCATATGGGTATGCTAGCTACCGTAATAAATGGCTTAGCACTACAAAATGCTTTGGAAGATGCAGGTGTAAAAACACGTTTACAAACTGCAATAAAAATTAATGAAGTTGCTGAACCTTTTATACGCAGAAAGGCCATGAGTCATCTTAAAAAAGGTAGAGTTGTTATTTTTGGTGGAGGCACTGGAAATCCTTATTTTACAACAGATTCGGCAGCTGTTTTAAGAGCTATTGAAGTTGAAGCTGATGTAATTTTAAAAGGAACACGTGTTGATGGTATTTATAATACAGACCCAGAAAAGGATACTTCTGCAATAAAGTTTGAACACATCACGTTTGATGATGTTTTAAGAAAAGGCTTAAAGGTTATGGATACCACCGCTTTTACTCTAAGTCAAGAAAACGAATTACCAATAATTGTTTTCGACATGAATACTAGAGGTAATTTAATGAAAGTTGTTTCGGGAGAAAAAATTGGAACAGAAGTGAACATTTAATTTTTGGCGTAATTTTTGAAATATTTATTGACATAAAAGTTTAAGACAATGAATGAAGACATACAATTTATATTAGACACAGCTAAAGAAGCCATGGATAATGCCATAAAGCATTTAGAAAAACAATTGGTAAACATTAGAGCTGGTAAAGCAAGTCCATCTATGCTTGGTAGTGTTATGGTAGATTATTATGGATCTCAAACTCCATTAAGCCAAGTGGCTAACGTAAACACACCAGACGGTAGAACCATAACTGTTCAGCCTTGGGAAAAAAGCATGCTACAAGAAATTGAGCGAGGTATAGCTTATGCTAATCTTGGTTTTAACCCTATGAATAATGGCGAAACTATTATTATAAATGTACCGCCTTTAACAGAAGAACGTCGTCGTAATTTAGCAAAACAAGCGAAATCTGAAGCAGAAGACGCAAAAATAAGTATTAGAACAGCACGAAAAGACGCTATGAACGATGTTAAAAAAAATGAAGATGTTTCAGAAGACCTTAAAAAGAACGCTGAAATAGATATACAACAAATGACAGATAGTTACGTTAAGAGAATAGATGATGTCTTTGAAAATAAAGAAAAAGAAATTATGACCGTATAATTTAAAAAGCGACTAAAACGTCGCTTTTTTTTATAAACCCTAGCTTTTTTATTGTCCATATGCTAAAACATTGTACAGCTTTATTGTTTTTCATTTTTACAATGTTAGCACACTCTCAATCTTTTTCTGAAAATGATATAGAGCCTAAACAAGATTCTATAAAAAAAAGCGCTTTTGTTAAACAACTTGGAAACGGTTTCTTGCCCACCAAATATTTCAATTTCGACTTACGCTATTTAATAAAATACAATCAATACGAAGCTATTAGAACTGGTATTGGAGGTATAACTAATGAGGCATTTTCAGAAAAATTTCGAATTAATGGCTATACCGTTTACGGTTTTAAAGATCATCGTTTTAAATACAGCATTGGTGCTGGATTTAGATTAGCAGAAAAAACAAATACGTGGATAAATGCTTCGTATACTAACGATTTACAAGAAACAGGAAGTACGAAATTTTTAACTGACAAACGTTTTTTTCAGTTTTTTGAGCCCCGTTTATTGAATATTGATTTGTTTCATAAACACATAACCAAATCCATTTCTTTACAACATCAGTTAGCACCTAAGCTATTAACCGAAACACAATTTGCTGTAAGCAATATAAACCCAACTTATAACTATCAATATGTATTTAATAATGATACGCTAAGCGAGTTTCATTTAAGCACAGTAACCTTAGCATTGCAATGGAGCCCTTTTAGTCGTTTTGAATATAAAAAAAACAAATTAGTTGAAACCAAGGAAAGCTATCCAAAATTTACACTTCAGTATACAAATAGTTTTAAAGGTTTACTTAATAGCAATATTCATTTTTCCAAATTAGACTTTAGAACTATTCATAAAATACAGCATAAAAACGAAGCCCTTTCAGAAATCACATTAGTATCTGGAATTACTTCCGTAAACGCCCCTTTAACACATTTATACCACGCTTACCCAAACAATATTAGTAAAGAAACTATTATGCAACGCTTTTCTGTAGCTGGATTAAATAGTTTTGAAACCATGTTTTTTAATGAGTTCTTTTCGGATAAGTTTACCACCTTCCAACTTAAACATTATGTTGCTCCTTTTAAAATTTCTACGCGTTACCAACCACAATTAGTATTAATAACACGTTATGCTATTGGCAATATTAAAAATCCTGAAAGGCACCAAAATGTAAGTTTTAATTCGTTAAAAGAAGGCTATACAGAATCGGGTTTCGAGCTTAATAAACTACTATTTGGCTTTGGTTTAAGCTTCACTTACAGATATGGTGCATATCATTTACCAGAAATTGCTGATAATGTTGCTCTAAAATTCACTTTTAACGTAACATTATAAGTCAATTAAAGCTAGTTATATATAGGTTTTTTCTACCTTTGCGCATCTTTAAAACATAGCATGTTTAAACTTTTTACAACAAATTTTTGGGATATAACTGCAAGATTAATTTTGCGCAATAAAATTGCTATTCTTATTGCTATAGTTGTTGCTACCATTTTTTTTAGCTTTCAGTGGGAGAATATGCGATTTACTTATACAGAAGCTAATCTTTTGCCGGACGACCATGAGGTAAATATAAAGTATAATGATTTTTTAAAAACCTTTGGAGAGGAAGGCAATTTAATTATCCTTGGAGTTAAAGACTCTACTTTCTTCACAGTTGAAAAATTAAATGCTTGGAATAAACTTTCGGAAAACTTCAAACAATTTAAAGAAGTAGAAACTGTTGTTTCAATTAAAGATTTACAAAAACTTGTTAAAGATAACGTTAATGAAAAATTTATTCTTGAACCTTTTATAAAAGATTCCGTTTCTTCTATAAAACAAATAAAAATACTTCAAGATGAGCTTTTTAATAAGTATCCGTTTTATGACAATTTCTTATTCAACAAAGAGAGTAAAACAATTAGAACAGCAATTTATTTAAAAAAAAATATTGTTAACACTTCAGCAAGAAAAGACTTTATTGTTAATATTTTAAATCCGATTGTAGAAGATTTCCAGGAAGCTAATAATATAGATGTTAGAGTTTCAGGCATGCCATATATTAGAACACTTAATGCGCAACTAATTGTTGACGAGATTGGCAAATTTATTCTAGCGGCATTGCTTGTAACTTCACTTATCTTCTTTTTCTTTTTTAGATCATTTAGGGCAACCTTTATTTCACTTATTGTAGTTTGTGTTGGTGTTATGTGGACACTTGGCTTTCTTGGTTTATTAAATTATGAGATTACTGTATTAACCGCATTAATTCCGCCTTTAATTATTGTTATAGGTATTCCTAATTGCATCTTTTTAATTAATAAATATCAACACGAAGTAAAATTACACGGCAACAAAGTAAAATCACTTCAACGCGTTATTACAAAAATTGGTAATGCTACATTAATGACTAATGTTACCACAGCCTCTGGTTTTGCTACGTTTATTTTAACAGAAAGTAAGCTTTTAAAAGAATTTGGTATTGTAGCATCACTAAGTATTCTTGCTATTTTTATTTTATGTTTACTTATAATACCTATTATCTACACGTTTTTACCCTACCCCAAGGATCGTCATTTAGAGCACTTAAACAAACGCTGGATTGGAGGGTTTGTCAATTGGATGGAATATATGGTAAAACAAAAACATATCGCCATTTATGCAACATCTGTGGTTTTACTTATAGCTAGTATTATTGGTATTTATCAAATTAAAATTTCTGGCAGTTTAATTGAAGATATGCCGCAAGAGTCAGAGTTTGTAAACGACATTCGTTTTTTTGAAAATGAGTTTAATGGTATTATGCCCTTGGAAATAATGATTGACACCAAGCGCAAAAAAGGTGTTATGAAACTTGCTACGCTAAAGCGAATGAATGAATTGGAGGATTTGATTATTGAAACACCAGAATTATCAAAACCCATTTCGGTTGTTGGTCTTGTTAAGTATTCGAAACAAGCATATTATAACGGTAATCCTAAGCATTACCAATTACCAACTTCACAAGAAAACAGTTTTATTTTATCGTACGCAAAAAACTCCTCATCGAATGTTGATTTACTTAAAAACTTTGTAGATAGTACTGGTCAATACGCACGTATTACAACTTTTATGAAAGATATTGGTACAGATAAAATGGAACGCATAGAAGAAAATCTTCAAGCTAAAATAGACAAAGTTTTTCCAAAAGAAAGGTACAATGTAAGTATGACAGGTAAGGCATTGGTGTTTCAAAAAGGAACAAAATATTTAGTAAAAAATTTAGCAATATCATTATCATTAGCCATTTTTCTTATTTCATTATTTATGGCATATATGTTTAGATCGGGTAGAATGATTATTGTATCTCTTATCCCAAATTTATTACCATTATTAGTTACCGCAGGTTTAATGGGATATTTAGGTGTACCTATAAAACCTTCAACTATATTAGTATTTAGTATTGCTTTTGGTATATCGGTAGACGATACTATTCATTTTTTAGCAAAATACCGTCAAGAGTTACAGGCAAACCACTGGAAAATTAAAAAATCGGTTTATGCTGCATTACGCGAAACTGGTGTAAGCATGTTTTATACATCCATCGTTTTGTTCTTTGGATTCTCTGTTTTTACGATTTCTAGCTTTGGTGGCACTGTTGCTTTAGGTGCGTTGGTTTCAGCCACTTTGCTTTTCGCAATGCTTTCAAACCTTTTATTACTCCCGTCATTATTACTCTCTTTAGAGCGCAGTATTGCCAATAAAGAAGTTTTAAAAGAACCTTCAATAAATATTATTCCTGAAGGAGATGATGACGAAAACACTAATCAATAAAAGATAAAAATTTATATTTGCACTTTAAAATTTAATACACATGCAATTAAGTACCGTTTCAGAATTATTATCGCAAAAGATAGCTACTCCCGAAGTAGAAGTTAAAGGATGGGTAAGAACTTTTAGAGCTAATCGTTTTATAGCTTTAAATGATGGTTCCACTTTAAATAATATACAATGTGTAGTAGATTTTGAAAATACTGACGAGGCCATATTAAAACGCATAACAACTGGTGCAGCTATGCATATAAAAGGCGAGCTGGTAGAGAGTCAAGGAAAAGGTCAAAAGGTTGAAATTAATGTAAATTCAATTGAGATTTTAGGCGATTCGGACCCTGAAACGTTTCCTATTCAACCAAAAAAACACTCCTTTGAATTTTTAAGAGAAAATGCTCATTTGCGAACACGTACTAACACTTTTAGTGCTGTGATGCGTTTGCGTTCTGCACTTTCTTTTGCTATACATAAATACTTTAATGAGAATGGATTTTACTACATGCACGCGCCAATTATAACAGGTAGTGATGCTGAAGGTGCAGGCGAAATGTTTAGAGTAACAAATTTAGATGATAAAAATCCGCCATTAAATGATGACGGCGAAGTTGATTATAAAGAAGATTTCTTCGGAAAAGAAACCAACTTAACTGTTTCTGGACAATTAGAAGCTGAAACCTATGCCATGTCTCTTGGTAAAGTTTACACTTTCGGACCAACATTTAGAGCAGAAAACTCAAATACTTCACGTCATTTAGCAGAATTCTGGATGATTGAACCCGAAGTTGCTTTTATGGATTTAGCAGGTAACATGGACTTAGCAGAAGATTTTATGAAATCTGTAATTAGCTATGTTTTAGAGAATAATCATGACGATTTAGAATTTTTAGATAAACGTTTACAAGACGAAGACAAAACAAAACCTCAGGCTGAACGTAGCGATATGAGTTTAATAGAAAAGTTAAAATTTGTTACCGAAAACAATTTTAAACGTGTTAGTTACACTGAAGCCATAGACATTTTACGTAATTGTAAGCCAAATAAGAAAAAGAAATTTAAATACATTATAAACGAATGGGGTGCCGATTTACAAAGCGAGCATGAACGTTTTCTTGTTGAAAAACATTTTAAATGTCCTGTTATTTTATTTGATTATCCAGCAAATATTAAAGCTTTTTATATGCGTTTAAATGAAGATGGAAAAACGGTTCGTGCCATGGATATACTATTCCCTGGTATTGGAGAAATGGTAGGTGGATCACAGCGTGAAGAACGTTTAGAAGTGCTAAAAGAAAAAATGAAAGCGTTAGATATTGATGAAAAAGAATTATGGTGGTATTTAGATTTACGTAAATATGGTACTGCAGTACATTCTGGTTTTGGTTTAGGTTTTGAACGTTTGGTTATGTTTGCAACAGGAATGAGTAACATTAGAGACGTAATTCCTTTTCCAAGAACACCTCAAAATGCTGAATTTTAACATATCTATAAAAAAGAATCGTTACTTGGTAACTAAGAGATAAAAGTTTTTTTTACTTTTATCTTAAACCAAATCGTATATATGCTCAAACAACACTTACAATTTAAATTATCACAAAAACTGTCGCCGCAGCAAATTCAATTAATGAAATTGATTCAGCTGCCTACGCAAGCGTTTGAGCAACGTTTAAAACAAGAGCTTGAGGAGAATCCAGCACTTGAAGGAGGTAAAGAGGAACATGATAGTGATTACGATTCTGATTTAGATAACTCTACTGACGATTTTAATGACAATGAAACTATAAATACCGAAGACATTAATGTTGATGAGTATTTAAGTGATGATGAAATTCCTGATTATCGTACACAAGTAAATAATTATAGTAGCGATGATGATGAAAAAACAATTCCTTATGCTGCAGGAACATCGTTTACACAGCATTTAATCAATCAATTAAATACGTATCGCTTATCCGATGAAGAACGTGATATCGCTGAATTTTTAGTAGGAAGCGTAGATGAAAGTGGATATATACGCCGTTCGTTATCTGATATTACAGATGATTTAGCATTTACTCAAAATGTTTACACAGACGAAGAAAAGGTAGAATCTGTTTTAAACATTGTACATCAATTAGATCCAGCGGGTGTTGGGGCACGAAGTTTACAAGAATGTTTAAGTATTCAACTGCATAGAAAAGAAAAAACAGCAGATTGTGAATTAGCAATAAGTATTATTGATAATGCTTTTGATCAATTTACAAAAAAACATTACAAAAAATTGCTTCAAAAGTTTGACATAACTGAAGAACAGCTGAAAGATGCTATTTCAGAAATAGAGCATTTAAACCCGAAACCTGGTGGCTCTTATGCTGGAAACAATAGAATTGTTGAACATGTTGTACCAGATTTTGCCATTAAAATTGTTGATGGAGAATTAGAACTTACACTTAATGGTAGAAATGCTCCAGAACTTCATGTCTCCAGAGAGTATAACAATATGCTTAAAGGCTACAAAGACAGCAAAGAAAAATCGAGCTCTCAAAAAGATGCGGTTATTTTTATTAAGCAAAAATTAGATGCAGCAAAATGGTTTATTGAAGCTATAAAACAGCGCCAACAAACATTATTTGTAACCATGAGCGCTATTATGCATTATCAAAGTGAATATTTTTTAACAGGCGACGAGCGCACTTTAAAGCCAATGATCCTTAAAGATATTGCAGATGAAATTTCTATGGATGTTTCAACAGTATCTAGGGTAGCAAATAGTAAATATGTTGATACGCCTTACGGAACAAAATTGATTAAAGAATTCTTTTCTGAATCGATGAAAAACGATCAAGGTGAAGACGTATCAACAAGGGAAATAAAGAAAATTTTAGAGACTGTTATTGATGAAGAGGATAAACGCAAACCATTGACTGATGAAACTTTAGCAGGTATTTTAAAAGAAAAAGGTTACCCAATTGCAAGGCGTACCGTTGCTAAATACAGAGAGCAATTGGACATTCCAGTAGCACGTTTACGCAAAAAAATATGATAGATCGTATTTTAAAAAGCATCTCGTATATTTTTCACCCTTTATTAATGCCATTATTAGGTGTTGCTTTCTACTTCATAAAAACACCACGATTTATTCCTAATGAAATTATTCAGGCAAAATTAATTTCACTTTTTATTTTAACCATTGTTTTACCAATATTACTATACTTTTTATTAAAAACTTTAGGCAGGGTTAAGTCGATTCATTTAGAAAGTACTAAAGAGCGAGTTTTCCCTTTAATACTCAACTGTATAGTTATCCTTTTGGTGCTTCAACGCATTATTACTCCAAATCAAATTATTGAGCTCTATTTCTTTTTCGTTGGCATATTAATTTCAACATTAGCCTGTTTAATTTTGGCCATTTTTAAATTTAAAGCTAGTATTCATATGATTGCAGTATCTGGTTTATTTATGTTCTTTATAGCTTTGAGCATTCATTTTAACATTAACATCAATGATGAATTAGCGTTAATGTCTATAATTACTGGAGCTGTAGCGACTTCAAGATTACACCTCAATGCACATACTTATAAAGAATTAATTATTGGCTTTATTATTGGTATGTTTCCGCAGCTAATTTTAGTAAATTACTGGTTATAGAAGAATCCCATATCGTAAGGTTGAAAAAAGTATTTATAGAATATAAAACATCAACCCAACCTTAATAGCGTTTATATCTATTTTATTCCCATTTATTTTGGTATCACTAGAAAATATAGGATTCAAAGCATAATATAAATGTAGATTCCATGTGCCATAACCTACACTTAATGTTAATCCGTATTGAAAGTCATTAAAACCACTAACATTATTGTATTTAAAAGCTCCTAAGTCTCCAACATGCTTGGTTGTGCTCGCAAGTACGTATCCTAACTTAAAACCTGTATAAATACGCCAAAAATCGTAATTAGTCACTGTAGATGTACGCCATCTAAATTCAATTGGCAATTCAACCAAATGCGTTGAGAATTTATTTTTAGAATATGTATCACTATCTGTTAAAATACTATACTCGAAGTTTCTAGAATTATCTTTATTAACAAGTAAGTTTTGATTAAATGAATTTGCTGAATACCCAATACCTATTCCTATAGACACATTCCTGTTCTGATTAATTGGCATATCCTTAATGTATCCTAAATGAAACCCAGATGAAAACCCACTTTGTTTTAAATCGTTTGGAATGCTTCCTAATAAATTATAAGTTATTCCAATATAAAAATGATCTTCCTTGTAAAGCGAGTCAACAGCTTTATTTTGGACTTCTTGAGAAAAAACGCATTGAAAACCCAGTATAAAAAGCACAATAAAAAAGAGGTTCTTCATTTTATTTATATCCATTTATTATAGTAACATACAAGTATAATTAAAATTGCATTGCAATTAAAAAATAAAAAGCGTTTTGAATCATCAAAACGCTTTTTATAATATAAAATTAAGATTTCTTATTCCATGTTGCTCAATGCATCTCCAGCGCCGGTGGTATAATTAATTTTTAATGCATTTACCTTTCTCAGCTCTTGTTTAACATCTCCAACAATCCCCATATTAGCATCTTTATCTACTTTTAAAGATACTGTTAAGTAAGGAATTAATTCTTCTCTTATGGCTAGTCTTTCAGCATCGATGAATCGTCCAACCTCAGAAACATCAGCAAATTTATCATTAAGCTGAATTCTTGCAACATTACCGAACTTTTTATAATTAGCACTTGGTTTACCCATATATATATAGCTAATTGGGTATTTTTTATCCAGTTTTTCAACTTGATCTGCAAGCGGTAATTGATTTTGTATTTTAAGTGTATCTTCTCTCATTACGGTAGCAACCATAAAAAAGAATAATAACATGAATACAATATCTGGTAATGATGCTGTATTAACAGGAGGCAACCCTCCATCTTTTTTCTTTTTAAATTTAGACATAATCTTTAATTTATTTAATTCTAAATTATTCTACAACTTCTGAAAGCTTTTGAGGTATTTCAAGTTTTATTTGATCAATAACCTCTTTTAACTTTTCTTTATTACCATTCCACCTAACGTCCTTATAATTGTTTTGCATCTTAATGAAGTCCATATCACTAAACCCTTTTTGAGGACCTACCTGAAGTGCTCTTCTGTTTCTTAATTCATTATAAGCTGCAACCAATTCGTTTTGAACAGAAATATAAGCTGCGTAAGATGTTTCACGGTCGTTCTTTAAAGATATAATAGCCTTGTCTGGGTTATCTGATGATGCTGGGTCTTTCTTGCCATCACAATAATCACAAGTACCATCACCTCCATTGTCTAAAAATTCAACAGCGGCTTTGCGCAAATCTTTAATATTCATTCTTTCGTCTTCAACCAATAAATCATTGTTTTTGTTCAATGAAACAGTAAAAATATTTTTCTGTTTTATAATTGGTGGTTCTACTTCACTATCATCAATAGGAGGTAGCTTACGGTTAATACCAGAATCTTTCTCAATAGTTGTTGTAACTAAGAAAAAAATTAATAGTAAGAAGGCAATGTCGGCCATTGAGCCTGCATTAACTTCTGGTGCTGCTCGTTTTGCCATATTACCTTATCATTTTTTTAATTCCGAAAAACAGCATTGAGCCTCCAGCAATAGCAAGTAGGAAATAAAATAAATATAATCCTGCTCCTAATAATTGCGAACCTCCTGCAGACAACATGTCTCCATCTTTTAATTCTGTTTCCACGCCATTAGCAAATCCAAAATAGCTAATAAGAGCTAATAAGGCGAATACCCCAACGCCTTTAAGCGTACTCTTAAGTGTTTCAGAATTACTAAAGATATTTTTTAAACTAAAGATAACAACAAAGGCTAAAGTTAAAATCAAAACTAAGTATCCAATGTACATAAACGTGTTTACTGTACCACTAGACTCTCCTGCTTTGATAGCATCATCGCCAGTTGATATTATCATTGCTAGAAATATAATAGAAAGAACTCCTACTATTGCTAACAATATGGTTAATATTTTTTTCATAATACTTACAATTTTAAATTATTACTTCTTTTGTCTAATTAGCAAATCCATTAACGTAATAGAAGCGTCTTCCATATCGTTAACAATGCTATCAATTTTCGCAATAATATAATTGTAAAAAATTTGAAGTATAATTGCCACAACTAAACCAAATACAGTTGTTAAAAGTGCTACTTTAATACCACCGGCAACTAATGACGGGTTCATATCTCCAGCAGCTTCAATTTTATCAAAAGCTTGAATCATCCCTATTACAGTTCCCATGAAACCTAACATTGGTGCTAAGGCAATAAATAAAGATATCCAAGATACATTTTTCTCTAATTGACCCATTTGTACACCACCATAAGCTACAACAGCTTTTTCAGCAGCTTCAATACCTTCGTCTGTTCTATCTAATCCTTGGTAGAATATAGACGCAATAGGTCCTTTTGTATTTCTACAAACTTCTTTTGCAGCTTCAACACCACCAGATGATAATGCGTCTTCTACATTTTGAGTTAATTTTTTAGTATTAGTTGTAGAAAGGTTTAAAAAGATAATTCTCTCGATAGCTATTGCTAATCCTAATATTAAACATAATAATACAATCCCCATAAATCCAGGACCTCCTTCAACGAATCTCTTTTTCAAATCTTGATGGAAACTCGCTTCTTCAGCAGGAGCTGCATCTGTGTCATCTTGAGTAATAGTTGCTACAGTAGTCGTTGCTGTAGTCGCGTTTGCATTTGTTGTTGCATTAACAGTTCCGAACGCCATTATTCCTGTAATGGCTAGGATAGAAAATAATCTTTTCATGTTCTCGATCTTAATTTTATTAGTTAAAGTGTTAAAGATATAAAAAAAAAGCAATTAAAAAATAAAAATAACAGCAGAGAGGAAGGGATTCGAACCCTCGATACGCTATTAACGCATACACGCTTTCCAAGCGTGCGCCTTAAGCCACTCGGCCACCTCTCTGTATTTCACAGTACTTTTAATTACGGTGGCTCAAATAACAAAAAAAAATCAAGGTGTTAAAATTTTAACAGTTAATTTTAAGATATTTCTCCTCTTAAACCCATTTCATAACTGGTTTTGAAGGTTTTACTCGAAATATTTTGCCCTAATAAATACATTAATTTACTAATAGCAGCTTCAGTTGTGATGTCTTTTCCTGAAATAACGCCTATTTTTTTTAGCTGGTTACTCGTTTCATAATGCCCCATAATAACTCCACCTCCCGAACACTGCGTTACATTTATAATATGTACCCCTTTTGATATTGCATTTTTTAGCAAAGTAACAAACCAATCTTCAGTACTACAATTACCGGCTCCATAGGTTTCTAAAATAACACCTTTCAAATCAGGAGTATTAAAAATACTGTGTAAAACCTGCTCTGAAATTCCTGGAAATAGCTTTACCAACGCTATATTTTTATCTAAACTTTTATGAACAACTAAGCTTTTTTTCAAATTAGGTTTAAACAAATATTCGTTGTTGACTTTTAAATGTACTCCAGACTCTGCTAGATCTGGGTAATTTAATGAAGCAAAAGCTTCAAAATGTTCTGCATTAATTTTTGTTGTTCTATTTGCTCGATACAATTTATATTCAAAATACAAACACACTTCTTTAACTACTGGTCTTTTTCTATGTCGTAATGATGCGACTTGTATTGAGGTAATTAAATTTTCTTTGGCGTCTGTTCGTAAATCACCTATAGGTAGCTGTGATCCTGTAAAAACTACTGGTTTTGCAAGGTTTTCTAACATAAAACTTAATGCCGATGCTGTATAACTCATGGTATCACTTCCGTGCAACACAACAAAACCATCATTCTGATCATAATTTTTCTCAATTATTTCTGCAATTTGCACCCAATATTTAGGATTCATATTACTAGAATCAATAGGTTCTTTAAATGAGATTGTATCTATATTACAATCTAATAAGTTTAGCTCTGGAATTCTCTTTAAAAGGTTTTTAAAATCGAAAGCTCGAAGAGCTCCTGTTTTAAAATCTTTAATCATACCTATAGTTCCTCCAGTATATATAAGTAATATATTAGGTTTGGTATTTGCCATAATTTTAAATTTTAAAAACAGATTTTGAATTTTCGGTTGTCACTTTAGCTATATCTTGTTGAGACATATTATATATGTCTGATAACTTTTCTAACACCTTTATTATATATGAACTTTCGTTTCGCTTACCTCTATAGGGAACGGGAGACAAATATGGGGCATCGGTTTCTAAAACTATGTGTTTTAAATCGATTTGATTTAAAAACTTGTCAATCTTTCCATTTTTAAAAGTAACCACTCCTCCTATACCTAATTTCATATTGTAGGATATAGCCTGATGTGCTTGTTCTATAGTTCCTGTAAAGCAATGAAATATACCAAACAAATCGTCACTCTTTTCTTCTTCTAAAACTTCAAATATTTCATCGAAAGCATCACGACAATGAATAACAATTGGTAACTGGTATTTCTTTGCTAATTGAATTTGATGCTTAAAAGCCTTTTTTTGAATATCTAAAGTAGATGTATCCCAATATAAGTCAATCCCTATTTCTCCAATAGCATAAAAACTTCTTTCTGCAAGCAACTTTTCAACATGCTTTAATTCTTCAATATAATTATTCTTTACATGCGTTGGATGCAAACCCATCATTAAAAACATATAATCTGGGTATTTTTTTTCAAGTTGAAACATGGCATCTGTATAGGTAGAGTCTATTGCTGGAATAAAAAATCGTGTTACGCCTAGCTCAATAGCACGATTTATCATCTGCTCTCTATCTTCATCAAAAGACTCGCTATATAAATGAGTGTGGGTATCTGTTATTATCAAATTTTATTGTTTTATATGGTATCATTAGCATTATTTTGTAAAAATAATTGTTTTACATCATTATATTTGTTTAAAACTAAATTAGATGCAATCTCACCAGCAATTTTTACTAGATAAAGGCTACACAAAAGTAAAATTGAAGCTTACTAAAACAAATCATTTTGAAGTTAAGGCGACTATTAATGGTGTAAAAGGTCTTTTTATTTTAGATACAGGAGCATCTAGTTCATGTGTGGGGTTTGAGGCTGTTGAAAATTTTAACCTATTAGCCGAAGATTCTTTAATTAAAGCAGCAGGTGCTGGTGCCATAGATATGGATACTAAAATGGCAAAGAAAAATAAAGTTAAAATAGGCAAATGGAAGCATAATAAAATTGTTTTGGTTTTATTTAACCTTTCGCATGTTAACACTGCCCTTATAAATCATAACGCAAAACCTGTTGATGGTATTATTGGTGCAGATATTTTAAAAAAAGCAAAAGCTATAATTGATTACGAAAAGAAATATTTATACCTAAAACTATAAGAATCTATAGTTTTAATCCTTACATTTATAATATAATTATATAGCAAAATAATCCCTACTAATTAATTAATGAATCATAGCATTGTAATTGCAGACGACCATCCGCTAATGTTAAGAGGTCTATCCGATTTTTTAACCTCAAAAGGTTTTAATATTGTTGGGAGTGCTCAAGACGGAAATGCTGCTTATAATCTCATCGTAAAATTAAAACCTGAAATTGCCATTCTAGATATAAGAATGCCTCACAAAACTGGTTTAGAAATTGCAGAAGCTTGTAAAAAAAACAATCTTAATACCAAAGTTATTTTAATAACCTTTGATAAAGAAGAGGAAGTTTATGACAAGGCTTTAGAGTTTGGTGTTTACGGATATATTTTAAAAGAATTTGCTATTGAAGAAATTGAAACTTGCATTAAACATGTTGTAAATAACAAGTCGTATTTTAGTGAAGAAATTGCTGATTATTTAAGCGCTAGTCAACAAAAGCCAGATGCTTTAGCTTCCTTAAGTAAATCTGAGTTAAAAATTGTTAAGCTTATATCTGAAAATAAAACCAGCCATGACATTGCCAACGAATTAATAATTTCTGTAAGAACTGTAGAAAAGCACAGAAGTAATATTGTAGCAAAATTAGGGTTAGACAACAAACCTACCTCCCTTTCAATTTGGGCGAACTTAAATAAAGACTTTCTTTAAAAATACGTAGAAGTACGTATTTTTTTTATCAATACTATATTATACTTTTACAGTGCTATTAATTAGTTCTTAGGGAGAATTATTGAAGGCTCTAAATTGTAATGATTTAGAGCTTTCTTTTGTTTAATAATAATATCTATCTAAAAAATACGTAGAAGTACGTATTTTTTTTATCAATACTATACTATACTTTTACAGTGCTATTAATTAGTTCTTAGGGAGAATTATTGAAGGCTCTAAATTGTAATGATTTAGAGCTTTTTTTATTTAATGATAATATCCATCTAAAAAATACGTAGAAGTACGTATTTTTTTTATCAATACTATACTATACTTTTACAGTGCTATTAATTAGTTCTTAGGGAGAATTATTGAAGGCTCTGTGTTTTTTACAATACAGAGTCTTTAAAAAAAAGAGAACTAATTTACCCCAAACCTGTCTTTATATATACAAAATGGAAAGAAATAATACTCTTGAAAAATTTTTTGCAATAGGACTAATAATATTGGTTTTAATTGTGATTTCAATTAATATTCTTGTTACCTTTTTTTAGTTTTAGTTAGTCTTTAAAAAAGAATTAATTGAAAAAAAAAGCCACCTAAAGAAGGTGGCTTTTTTTGTATATAAGAACTTAATATTACTAAAGCTCTAATGCTTTTTTAATATCGTTATTCATTAATAATTCTGTTGGGTTTTCTAAAGCTTCTTTAACAGCTACTAAGAACCCTACACTTTCTTTACCATCAATAATTCTATGGTCGTATGATAATGCCACATACATAATAGGTCGTATTTCAACTTTTCCATCAATAGCTACTGGTCGTTCAACAATATTATGCATTCCTAAAATACCGCTTTGTGGTGGGTTAATTATTGGTGTAGATAACATACTTCCAAAAACACCTCCGTTAGAAATGGTAAATGTTCCTCCTGTCATTTCATCAACAGTAATTTGTCCGTCGCGAGCACGAATAGCTAATCTTTTCACTTCAGATTCAACACCTCTAAAGCTTAAATTTTCAACATTCCTCATTACAGGAACCATAAGTCCTTTTGGTCCAGAAACTGCAATGCTAATGTCGCAAAAATCATAAGAAATCATTTCTTTTCCATCAATCATAGAATTCACAGCCGGATACATTTTTAAAGCTCTAACTACAGCCAAAGTAAAGAAACTCATAAACCCTAAACCAACGCCGTGTTTTGCTTTAAAGGTTTCTTTATACTCACTTCGCAATGCGAAGATTGGAGACATATCAACCTCATTAAATGTGGTTAACATAGCTGTTGTATTTTTAGCTTCAACTAAACGCTCTGCTACTTTACGACGTAACATAGACATTTTACTTCTAGAAGTTCCTCTACTTCCTCCTGTTGGTGTTCCCATACTAGGCACCGCATTTACAGCATCTTCTTTTGTAATACGACCATCTTTTCCTGTTCCAGAAACTGAAGCTGCATCTATTCCTTTTTCGGCCAAAACTTTTTTAGCTGCTGGACTTGCTGTTCCTGTAGCATATGTTTTGTTTTCATTAGTACTCGAACTAGCACTTTTCTTTTCAGCTTTTGGGTCTTCTTCCTTTTTTTCTTCTTTTACAGCATCTCCTCCTTCTGGTTTTTCTGCACTAGTGTCAATTAAACAAACTACTGCTCCTACAGCAACAGCATCTCCTTCTTCTGCTTTAAGCGTAATTGTTCCGCTAACCTCAGCTGGTAATTCAAGGGTTGCTTTATCACTATCTACCTCGGCAATAGCCTGGTCTTTTTCTACATAATCTCCATCTTCAACTAACCATGTTGCTATTTCTACTTCTGTAATAGATTCCCCTGGTGATGGTACTTTCATTTCTAAAATCATGCTCTATAATTTGAATTGTATATGAATTTTATAAATATCGCTTTTTAATTTTCGTTATTGAAAACAGCATTTATAACGCGTTGTTGTCTTCTCTTATCTCTTGTACTAGATCCTGGTGCTGGCACAGAACTATATGGTCTGGCACAAACATTTAATTTAACCAAATCTAAGCGTTCCATTATATGGCTCCAAGCTCCCATATTTTTCGGTTCTTCTTGAGCCCAAACATAATTTTCGACATTTGAATAACGGTCTATCACTTGCTGAATTTTATCTAAATGCAACGGGAATAATTGTTCTATTCTTACCAATGCTACATCTTCATTATTCAATTTTTCTCTTTCAGCTAATAAGTCATAATAGAATTTTCCTGTACAGAATACTAATTTTTTTATGTTCTTTGGATTTACCGTATCATCTATAACCTCTTCAAAAGTCCCCATTGCTAATTCTTTTATTGATGAAACTGCTTTTGGGTGACGTAATAAACTTTTTGGCGTAAATACGATTAAAGGTTTTCTAAAATCACGCTTCATTTGACGACGTAATAAATGGAAAAAATTTGCAGGTGTTGTACAATCTGCAACAATCATATTGTCCTCTGCACACAATTGTAAATAGCGCTCCATTCTTGCAGATGAATGCTCAGACCCTTGTCCTTCATATCCATGTGGCAATAATACAACAATACCATTTTGTGCTTTCCATTTATCTTCTGCTGCCGATAAATATTGATCGAAAATAATTTGAGCTCCATTACTAAAATCACCAAACTGCGCTTCCCATATAGTTAAAGTATTAGGGTTGGCCATTGCATATCCATAGTCAAAGCCTAATACACCATATTCTGATAAAAAGGAATTATAAATATCCATTTTACCTTTGTTTTCTGGGTTTGTATTTAACAGATTTATGCGTTCTTCTGAAATCTCATCTCTTAAAATAGCGTGACGATGACTAAAAGTACCACGTTCTACATCTTGTCCAGAAATACGGATGTTAAACCCTTCTTCCATCAAACTACCATAAGCTAAAGTTTCAGCCATTCCCCAATCAAGCATATCGGTTTCAAAAACCATTTTTGCTCTACCATCTAAAATGCGTTCTGCTTTACGTAAAAACTTAACACCTTCTGGCACTGTTGAAACCACTTTTGATATATGCTCTAACTTATCTTTAGAGTAATTTGTATTAACAGATTCTAGCATAGAATCTATTCCTCTACGCTCAAACGCTGTCCAACGTTCTTGCATAAATTCTCTAACTTTAGATGAATCAGCTTCTTTTGATTTTGAATATTCCCTTTCTAAAGTATCCTTAAAGCTTAATACTATGTTATCTAAGTATGTTTTATCAATAGTGCTTTCCTCTATAAGTTTATCAGAATAAATTTTAAAAGGATTTGAATGCTTTGAAATATTTTTATATAATTTTGGCTGTGTAAATCTAGGCTCATCTCCTTCATTATGCCCATATTTTCTATACCCCAATAAATCTATATATACATCTTTTTTGTAACGCATTCTGTATTCTAAAGCCATTTCAACTGCATGAACAACAGCTTCAGCATCGTCAGCATTTACATGTAAAACTGGAGATAGTGTTACTTTAGCAACATCGGTACAATAGGTACTTGAGCGTGCATCTAAATAGTTGGTTGTAAAACCTATTTGATTGTTTACTACAATATGTATTGTTCCTCCTGTTTTATACCCATTAAGCTGGCTCATTTGTGCCACTTCGTATACAATACCTTGTCCAGCAATTGCAGCATCACCATGTACAATTATCGGAATTATTTTAGAATCATCACCTCCATAGTCGGAATCTATTTTTGCTCTTGTAATTCCTTCTGCTACAGAAGCTACCGTTTCTAAATGTGATGGATTTGGAACCAAATTCATCTTGATATTTTTTCCGTTTTGGTACGTTTTATCAAGCGTTAACCCCAAATGATATTTTACATCACCATCAATGTTTTCGTCTTCAAAATCTTTTCCATCAAACTCACTAAAAAGCTCTCTTAATGGTTTTCTAAATATGTTTACTAGAGTGCTTAATCGTCCACGGTGTGCCATTCCTAAAACACATTCTTTTACACCATATTTTTCAACAGCGTAATAAAGCACATTGCTTAAGGCCGGGATTAATGATTCGCCTCCTTCTAACGAAAAACGTTTTTGACCAACATATTTTGTTTGTAAAAAGCTTTCGAAAGTAACAGCTTGATTTAATTTTGAAAGAATATACTTTTTTGTTTCAACCGAATAGTTAGGTTGATTGTCATTTTCGTTTAATTGGCTCTGCCACCATTTTATAACTTCTGGATTACGCAAATACATGTACTCTATACCTATAGAACTACAATAAATATCTTCTAAATGTACTACTATTTCACGCAAAGTTTTTGCGCCTATGCCTAAGATATCGCCAGCACTAAATACAGTATCTAGATCTCCTTCAGTTAGTCCAAAATTACTAATATCTAAAGTAGGTGTATATGTTCTACGCTCTCTTACAGGATTAGTTTTTGTAAATAAATGTCCGCGTATTCTATACCCATCAATAAGCTTAACTACTTGAAATTCTTTTTGAACATGTTCTGGGATTTGAGTAGAAACCCCTTCAACAATTTCACCTTCTAATCCATAATTCTCGGAACCAAAATCGTAACCTTGAAAAAAAGCTCTCCAACTTGGTTCTACCGCGTCAGGATTTTGTAAATATTGCTCGTATAAATCAGCAAAATATGCTGTATGTGCTGCGTTTAAAAATGAAAATTTATCCATTATTATTTTTAATACCGTAAAGGTTAGTCAAAATATTTTTCAAAAATACAACTTTTACTAAAATTAGATGTTTCTTTTATTATATTTATAAGAATTATCAAATGTTTAAAAAATAAACAATCTCTCTTTATTAAAATTTTGATTATTTCTTATTTTATATGATTACAAATTCATTCATTATCAAAAAAGTAAAACTTGTTTTTTTAACACTTTTTATAAGTTCAAATATTTTAATTGCACAGCAGCAAAACAGTGAATTTTGGGATCATGTTAGATTTGGCGGAGGCATAGGATTAAGTTTTGGTGATGGATACTTTAGTGGCACCATTGCTCCTAGTTCTATTTATGAATTTGATAATAATGTAGCACTTGGTTTTGGGCTCAATGCTACATTTAACAAACAAAAAGGCGTTTACAAATCAACAATTCTTGGTGGTAGCATAATTGGCTTACTTAATGTTTTAACAGAATTGCAGCTTTCTGCAGAGTTTGAGCAACTTAATGTTAACAGAACCTACGATGTTAATTTAAACTTAGATAAAGAAAATTATTGGGTCCCTGCTTTATTTTTTGGAGCAGGTTACAGAAATGGCAATGTAACTTTTGGTGTTAGATACGATGTTTTATATGATGCCGATAAAAGTATTTATGCAGATTCTTGGGCACCCTTTGTGAGGTTTTATTTTTAACACGTAAAAAATAACCCTATTTGGTTTTATAAAAGCAAAGCCCCTGATTGTAAAAACAACCAGAGGCATAGTGAAAAAAACTAACTCAAATAAAAATGCTACTTTGTGTATCCCATAATTTCTGCCATAGCTGCATTATCGGTACCGTCGTGTGATGCTTTTATTATAACCTTAAGGTATCTATATGTTTTTGCTGCCCCAAAATCTATGTCTTGCTCTGTGGCGACATTTTGTAATGCGAAATCACCCATACTTTCCCAAGTTGTATTATCAGAACTTATTTGTATTTCAATATCTTTTACAGCCCTAGACAATGTTTGCCTTTGAGCAAATCGTATGCCTTCAACTTCTATTTCTGCCCCCATATCTATAACAATATAATGCGGTGCTGTTGCTGTACAACCGCTCCAACAAGAATGCCAGTAAGTCTCTAAATTATCGTCTAAAATATCGGCAGCTCTACCAGTATCTCCTTCACCTCCATTGTCTTCTTGAGTACTAAAGTCTGAAATTGTCCATGTACTTCTGTCTAACAATGTTACTGGAGCAGGAGGGTCTGGAAGTTTAGGAATTTCTAGGGTAGTAAAATCTATATTGGGAGCAGCACCAGATGCCGTTCTCGTAAAAGCTGTATTAGGTTGCACATTAGCGTTAAAGAAACCACAGTTCTTTAAAAAGAACTTATTACCATTTGTACCTCCTTCAAAGTCTAATCTTTCTCCATTCACAGCTGTTGCATCAACAGTAAATGTCCCGTTTGTCATTTCTGTCCATGTATTATCGGTAGTATATGCCCATTGGTTTCCGTAATTTACTTTTCTGGAAAGATATCCGGTGCTGGGATTAAAATTTTCTAAGAATGAGTGTAATCTTGATAAATGAGTGTCTGTTTTTGGTCTTCTTAGACTAGCAATTAATTGCCAATCTCCAACCTCAGGGTCATAAAAATATCCTGTATAATCTGTAGATCCAGAAACGCCAATAGAAGGCTCTCCTTTTAGTAAAAACTTATATGTTACCCCTGCTTTCCAATCTACATCAATAAAAGATTGTATGCCCGAACCTTCATTACCAAAATCCTGAACAGTTACTCCTGTTCCGTTTCCTAAATTGGTAACTTTATAATCTTCTGGTATTTGATTAGGATCATCGGTACTAAAGGCACTCCAAATGGAAAACAAAACACGCCTTTC
The DNA here is from genome assembly GCF_002741945.1 of Gaetbulibacter sp. 4G1. GTDB lineage: Bacteria > Bacteroidota > Bacteroidia > Flavobacteriales > Flavobacteriaceae > Wocania_A > Wocania_A spongiicola. The sequence goes on along the minus strand of NZ_MDVN01000003.1, from coordinate 9,368 downwards.
TGTAGATGAATTAACTTGCATTCCGAAATAACCTTCAGCATGACCATTTGCCATAAAAAATGTACCTAATTGATCTTCCCCTTCAGGTACTGTAACCTCGTTATAAAACCATTGTACATTTTTACCCTCTGGTTCTTCATAGCTCATATGAACAGACGGACCTCTTCTTCCAAAGTGAAAGTTATTTGTAGGGACAAATGTAATTCCAGAACTTACTGCAGGTCCTCCAAAAAGAATTTCATTAATATCGCCAATGTAGTTCCCTGTTTTTTCTAACCCTTGAATTTCAATGTAATTATACCCTTCAGGAACTGTAAACGTACCAACCTCTTCGGTTTTATATGTACTGTTGGAAATCGTTATTTCTTTTGAAACACTCCCGACTGTTACCTTTATTTTAGATGTTTCTGGTGATTTAATTTTAAAACCTAAATTTAATTTACCTGCACCTGTTTTAACATAAGTACGAATAACGTCATCCAAAGATGTCCAATTATGTATTCCAGAATCAGATACAACACTATTATCTTGAGTTAAATTGTTTACTACCCAACTATTTGATCCTATCGGAATTGCTTTTGTTAACTCTAATGCTTCTGTTTCTTCTTCTAGTTCTATTTCTGAAGAACTATCATGTTGAGAACAAGAGCTGCAAGAAATTAAAATATTAATTAAGAATATTAATATGAGGTTTGAACTCAATAAATTTATTCGTGTTTTTACTATATGCATGTTATAAATTATTAAAAACTTTATATAATTGATGTTTATTATTATTGTTTGAAATCAGCACAAGATTACCTTCTGCTGTTTTTAAATAGGTTAAAGCTCTAACATCAGAATCTGCGTATAAACCTATTTGTCTATTAGATATGTGTTTAAAACCTTTAGTTTTAGTTCCTTTAAAAAACACCCCGACTCCAGCATCAGCACGTGTTGTTTCAACTTCAGAATGATAATTATTGCCTGCCATTAAAAGGTCTTTTACATTATCTCCATCAAAATCCTTATAAATAATACTGTTAATGGGAGCTGTTTGTGCTTCTATTGGAAATGCAGAAAAACTAAATTGATTATTTCCTTCATTAAAAAAAATACCTGATTGGAATTCTGTGGCTTCATAATGTAATGACGAATTAATACCCTCTCCTAAAATGCCTTTCAAATCTGAATTTGCAAAATCAGTATATGTTTTAATCTTTTCCTTTAGGAATGGCATTTGTTGCGAAGTACAAGATTTTCCTCTTACAGGAACTTGTTTTGAATTGTAATATTTAGCCAATACAATATCTTCTGTTCCATTATTGTCAAAATCATTAGTGTATATGTGAAACGGTTTTTCTTTTGAAGCATGAAATTTATAATTAAGGCCTAAGTTGCCAGCAATAATATCTTGATCTCCATCTCCGTCAATATCTTCAATTAGGATTTTATTCCACCAACCTTTTGCTAATGCTAAGTCAGAATAATTATAATCTCTTGAAAGATGTCCATTGTTATTTGCAAAAATTTCGATTCCCATCCACTCTCCAGTTATAATTAAATCTAAATCATTGTCATTATCTATATCATTCCATTGAGCATCTGTAACCATTCCTACTTTTTCAACATCTTGAGCATATTGTTTTGTACCATCTATAAAGGTTCCTTTTTCATTAATAAGAAGATAATTAAGTGGGGCATATGGATATTTTCCAGGAATAACACGGCTACCTATAAAAAGGTCTATATCACCATCATTATCATAATCTGAAGCACTTACAACTGAACCTGATGACTTTAATACTGGTAATTTTAAATTTGAGCGTTTAAAATTATAATTACCATGATTAATATAAAGTCTGTCTTGAAGCAAATCTGAATCCTCATCAAATTCATAGCTTCCGCTTACCACATATAAATCGTCGTCACCATCATTATCTGCATCAAAAAAACAAGCAGAAACATCTTCGTATTTACTGTCTTTTGTGAAATCTGATATAGATATTGCTTTAAAGTTTCCTTCTCTATTTCCAATTAATAGTTGAGCAGATTGCTGATGTGCACCTCCTATAAAAACATCGTCTAACCCATCGCCATTTAAATCTGTAGACGCTACTGCCGGTCCTGTTTGTGATAATTTGTGGGGTAATAATAATTGTTTATCGTAATCTTTAAAAGGTATTTCTTGGTGTGAAAAATCAAAATCATACTCAGTAAATAGTTTTTCCTTTTTAGCTGTATTTGTATTTTCTGCAAGCTTAATACTTTCTGAATGGTTAACTATTAAGGTTTGATTTGCTTTAACATTCTTTAAAGTTTGTGTTTTACCATCATTCCAAACAATTTCTATTCTAGGAATTGTAGCATCTAACCCTAATCCAAAGTGTAATGCATTTGACATTGAAGACAAATAACCTCTAGAATTTACTAGTTCTCTGGATAATATCTGTCCGTTTTTTTGATGTATTTTAACAACTGTACCTACTCCAAATTTGTTTTTTACAGCTCCTTTAAACTTGAATTTTATATAGTTATTCTTTGTTAGAGTAGTAGCATTATTACGTAGTATAGTAGCATTTTCATCTAAATTATTTGTAACAATATCTAAATCGCCATCATTATCTAAATCTACATATACCGCTCCATTTGAAAAGCTAGGAGATTCATCAGCCCAATCGTCTGTTTTATTATCAAATTGTAAATCGCCTTTATTTTTAAACAAATAATTAGTAAGTTTCTGCTGGGGTAATTTTTGTGTAAAATCAAAAAAATCTTTTTCTGTTAAGGTTGATTTGTTAGCATCAATGTATTTGTTAATCTCAATATTGGTATCTCTATCTACAACATCTCTGTAAATACCATTTGTTATATAAATATCGTTTAATCCATCTAAATCAAAATCTGCCATAAGAGACGCCCAACTCCAATCGGTTTTTGCAACTCCAGACATATTTGCCACTTCACTAAAAGTACCATTACCATTATTTACTTGCATAACATTATGCATGTATTGATGATGGTAATCTTTATCAATCATGTCTTGAAATCGATCTATAGACATCATAGACATAGTGGTTTTTGATCGAATATAATCATCTGGACTCATATCCAACACCAATAAATCTGACAGACCATCATTGTTAATATCAGCTATATCACTACCCATGCTATAATAAGAGATGTGTTTAAATAAGTGATTTCGATCATCTTTAAAAGTACCATCTCCGTTATTTATATAAGCGAAATCGGGTCCGATAAAATCGTTAGACACATAAATATCTGGCCAACCATCATTATTAAGGTCTCCAACTTGAGCATTAAGTCCAAATCCTAAGTCTGGCAGAATTCCAGCTTTTAAAGATACATCTGTAAAATGCCCATTACCATCATTATTATATAATTTATCACTGCCTCTAAATGCTTTTGTTTCTTCGTTTTTTTGAATTTTTTCTAGATCAATTAATTTTCCAGATAATGCAAACCCTGAGGGCGCATTGGCTATATAAACATCTAAATCACCATCCTTATCATAATCAAAAAATGTTGATGCAATAGACCTATTTGTTTCGGCTAAACCATAAGCGCTAGCTTGTTCTGAGAAAGTAAGGTCTCCATTATTTATATAAAGCATATTGGCTAGTTTTTCGTCTCCATTGTACCAACCTGCTCTATTAATATAAATATCTAAAAACCCATCATTATTAACATCAGCTACAGATACACCAACATCAAATCCTACTCTTTTTTTAATACCTGCTTTTAAGGTAATATCCTCAAACTTAAAATCACCTTTATTTAAGAAGAGTTTATTATGGTATATATTGGATGTAAAAAAAAGATCTTCTAATCCGTCATTATTAAAATCGGCAGCAGCTACACCTCCTCCAATATAAATGTATAGGTATTTATAATAATGTATTTTTTCAGATTCTAAAATTTTATTTTCAAAAGTGACACCTGTAATTTCAGTTGGCACTTTTGTAAATAATTTTTCTGCTTGTAATGTATCAATTGATTTTTGACACGAAAACACAAGAAAAAAAAACACTAAAACTATTCTATATTTATATTGTATATACCTCATAAACCATAATATAATAAAAAAGCCCCCCGAAAGGGGCTTAACTATTAATTATCTAATCGTTTTGAATTAAACTTGGTTGCAGAATAATTTGCTGCTCTGGAATAAATTCAATAATTCTATTATTATTTGCTTGTATCTCGAAAAATGGATTAGATCCATTTAAATGCGTACCTGGATAACGACGATTCATAGTACGTCCGTTTCTATATACATCGTAACGCCTATGACCCTCGTAGGCCAATTCTAATCTACGTTCTTCTAAAACTACATCTAACACTGTTTTCCCAGATGGGATAGTTCCTAAAGTATATTCTGGAATACCAGCTCGATCTCTTAAAACATTAATTTCGTCTAAGGCCGCTTGATCTTGGCCTCGTTTTGCTAACGATTCTGCTTTATTAAGATACATTTCTGCTAAACGCGATACCATTGGAGACCACATATGTACATCGTCTTCTTGTAATGATGCTTTAAGAATAAAGAACTTAGGGTGACCATTTCGTTTCTGTAAATCAAAATCTTTTATAACATCCTGTCTTCCATTGGGTCCATTAAAATAATACACTGTTTTCCCTCCAGCAACTTCAGATTCTACAGTATATGTTGTACCTCCATCTGTAAATGTAGTTACGCCTCCAGCTTCTGTTGTATTTCTAAATTCGTACTTATATTCATCGTTTACCCAGTATACTGCAGGAACTTTTCCACCACTACCATCATCTGTATATTGTGGTGCAATAAATGCTTTTCTAGCATCAGTAGGGTTTTGTTCGATTAAATCTAAATAAGATCTAGAAGCATACATTTCTCCCCAACCAGAACCTTCAATACTTGCATAAAACGATCCAATTGTAAACCAGTCATCCCATTGACCTAAAAGATCTGATGCACTACTTAAAGTAACTGCAAAAATAGCTTCTGCATTATTGTTTGGTATCAATTTATTCATTTCTTGAAATTCGCTGTTAGACAATAAACTGTATTGTCCAGAGCCTATAACCTTATTGGCATACTCCTCAGCTTTTACATCATCACCCATGTATAAATACACTCTCGACAATAAAGCCTGTGCTGCCTCTTTAGAAGCATAAGATGCTCCTTTATTAATAGTCATTAAGCTTTCTGCTTTTAGCAAATCGCTAAGAACTTGATCATAAACATCTTGTACCGTATGTCTATCTGGTCTATCTTCTGTATCTGAAGTTAATTTTAGTGGTACCGACAGGTTCGAACTACCTTGGTTATATGGCTTTCCAAAAACATTTCCCATTTGAAAATACACCAACCCTCTTAGGTAATAATTTTCTCCTAACAGCTGATCTTTATCATCTGATTCTCCTTCTGGAATTTTTTCAATCATTACATTGGTTCCTACTGCAATTTTATAAGAATTACTCCAAAACCTAGCAACCCTTGAATTTGTAGGTATAGATTGATAATTATACAAGAAAAACAAGTGATCGGTTGTACCTCCACTAAGTGTTACATTATCTCCAGCATATTCAGATATTCTATGTAAATCGTCTACCCATCCATCATACCCTACATTTCCTTTTAGTAAGGCGTAATTACCAACAGTAGCTGTTTCAATAGATCCTGGGTCTGATAATAAATCATCTACTGCTATTTGATCGTAAGGATTTCTTTCCAATTCGCATGATACTACTAGTAGTGCGATAATTGGTAATAATATTATAATTTTTTTCATCTTTCTTTTTTTTATTAAAATGATACATTAACGCCAAAAACATAACGTTTTGGTATTGGGTAACTTAAACTAGGTCTACCAGAAAAACCATCAGGATTACCATTCGAATCAATATGACCAGTAACTGCTGGATCAACTCCTGAAAACTTAGTAAACGTTAACAAATTATCTCCAGACACGTATACATTAACTGAATTTACACCTAACTTTTTTAATATATTGCTAGGTAAATTATACGATAATGTTACATTTTGCATTCTTAAATAACTAGCATCTTCTAAGTAACGTGATGACGGTTTATTAGAGTTATTGTTACCTCCTTCTATAGCTTGTGGGTGAGTTGCAATATCTCCTGGGTTTTGCCATCTTGTCCAACCATCTTTTAATACTTGCTGATTGAATGTTGAATAAAAACCATCTGAATCAAATAATTCTCTGTCACTATTATACAGCATTGCTCCTTTTGAAAAGTTAAAATTTGCTGTTAATGATACCCCTTTATAAGATAAGCTTGTATTAAACCCGCCAATAAAGTCTGGTGATGATTTACTTCCTAAAAATTGTGGTGTTGCGCTTGCATAATCACTTGTTTCTGAGCGTGCTCCTGTATCTGGATCTACAACTTCCCAAAGTGGCTGTCCATTAGCCGGGTCAACACCTAGCCATTTTCTCATATACCAAGAATCTGCATCTTCTCCTACTTTCCATATCTTACTCCCTTGAGGTAACTCATCAGCTTCAAATAGTTCAGTAACTTCATTTGTATTAACGCCTATATTAAAGCCTAAATCCCAATTAAAGTTTTCATTTCGAATAATATCAGCAGAAACTACTGCCTCAATTCCAGTGTTTTTGACTCCACCTATATTCTCCCAAAAACCACTAAATGCAGTAATGTCTGGCAGACTAACAAAATACAAAAGATCTGAGGTATCTTTACTATAGTATTCAACTGTGGCATCAACTCTATCAAATAGTCTAGTATCAATAGCTATATTAGTCTCAAACGATTTTTCCCAACCTAAATCTGGATTTGCAAATTGATTAAGAATAGCTCCAGGAACTCCAATATATTGAGTATTCACTCTATAAGTTCCTTGATATGGATATAATGATGACGGTCTATTTCCTACAGAACCATAACTAGCTCGTAATTTTAATTCGTTAATACTCTCACTATTGAAAAAGTTTTCATTATGAATTAACCATCCACCACCAATAGAAAAGAAATTGCCGTATTGGTTATCTAAACCAAAATTTGATGCTCCATCTCGACGTATTGAGGCTTTAGCAAAATAACGATTTCCGTAACCATATTCAGCAGATAAAAAGTAAGATTGCAAAGCATAATCATTTTTACCTCCTTCAATTGAACCAGGTTCACTTGTTGCATCTAAAATCTCTCCTCCGGGGATGATTCCATTTCCTGTAGCTCCAAAATCTTCGTATACGTAATCGTTATATTCATAACCAGCTAAAGCTGTAACAGAGTGCTCACCAAATGCATTATTATACCTAAGCATTTGTGTTGTAAGCCTTGTCATTCTATTTGCTGTAAAATCACTTACAGCTCCTCCTGAAGACAACCCTCCGTTAGACCTTGGGTCAGTATAAGATTTAGACAAAGAACGATAAAGAGTGAAATTATTAATCGACTTAAACGTTAAATGAGGTATAATTTCATATTCAAAATCAAAGTTAGCACTCATATTAAAAACATTGCTAGAAGAATAATTCCATTGCTGATCGAAAAAATAGTTTCGCTTATCTCTACCCAACCAATCTTGAGATTGATCTGCATTTATTGGAGTCCCATCTGTTTCAAATGGTACATCCCAAGGCAAATTCAAATAAAGCTCGTATAAAGGCGCTTCTGCCACACGCTCCCTATCATCAAAACTAAACGATATCTTGGGCATTATTTTTAAACGCTCTGAAATTTGATAATCCAGATTCATACGAAATGTATAGCGATCTAATTCATCACCACGTAAAGTGCCAGATTCATTATAATACCCTGCATTAATGTACAGGTTTAGCTTTTCAGTCCCTGAACTAAATGAGACATTAGCATCTCTTACTACACCAGTTTGAGTTCCCAAACTAAGCCAGTCTGTATCTCTTGCTAATAAATCTGAGGTAAACCATGGGTTTGTATTTCCAAACTGCGTATGATAATCATATAACTGTTGTGAATTCATTACTTCGAATTCTCCAGTATTAAATTCATTCATCGCTATTTTTGTGTTAACAGTAATCTCAGACTTACCAACTTTACCACGTTTAGTATTCACTATAACAACCCCATTAGCACCTCTTGAACCATATAAAGCTGTAGCTGAAGCATCTTTAAGTACTGAAATGGATTCTACATCGTTTGGATTTACAATAGGCGTGCTATGCTGTATGACACCATCAACAACCCATAATGGAGTAACTCTACCGCCTAAAGAAGCTCTACCACGTATTAATATGTCTGGCACGGCACCTGGAGAACCACTTGAAGCAGCTACTTGCACCCCTGCAGCTTTTCCTTGTAACATTGAAGACACATCAGGTGTTGTAATATCCTTTAAATCATCAGATTTAATACTCACAACTGAGGATGTAATAGCTTCCTTCTTTTGAGTCCCATAGGCTACAACAACAACTTCATCTAAAGTGGAGGTATCAGTTTCTAAGGTTACATTAATGGTTGTTTGATTGTTAATAGCAATCGTTTGAGTTTTAAATCCTAAAAAAGAAAATGTAAGCGCTGTTCCTCCATCTGGTACTTTAATAGAATAATTCCCATCAAAATCAGTAGTTGCTCCTGTAGAAGTTCCTTCTACAACAATGTTTACACCTATTGCTGGTGTATTGCTATCATCAAATACAGTTCCTGTTATTGTTTTGTCACTACTTTGTGCATGTGTCTCAAAACAAAAACAAGCTGTAGATAATAACACTAAAAAAGTAAATAGTTTTTTCATAAAATAGTTTTTAGTTTTAGTTATATATAGTTGTTAATTAGTTTAGTATATTTCTTTCATCCAGTTATAAGGTTTACGTTTTACCCACATTCCTCTTGTAAAATCTGGAAAGTCTTGTGGTGCACCATTGTTCTCAATCGATAATTCAGATAATGGTGTAACTGCACTCCATGCTGCTGCATCATAAGCATCCATTGGTGGGGCTATGTTTTCTTTTGCCGATTCTACAAAGGCATTTAACACAAAGAAATCTATACCTCCATGACCTGCTTTTGTTGCATTAGCTCCATATTTCTTCCATAATGGATGATCGTATTTTTCAAACCAAGCATCCATAGCTTCCCAACCATGTCCCTTGGTGGTGCCTTCTACGTGTATTCGCTGAGTGTGGTAATCAAAATCTGTAAGTCCCTGAACACCCTGTACTTTAAAGCCTAATGAATATGGATGTGGAGTATTTACATTATGTGTAACTATAATGGTTTCTCCATTTGAAGTTTCTATTGTTGAAGTGATTATATCTCCTTGTTTCCATTTCAACTTGGCATTCGGGTGATCCTTCCCCCCATTGTCAACTATGTATTTATTTAAGCCTATAGCCTTGGTTGCATGAGAGGTTAAA
>NZ_MDVN01000002.1 GCF_002741945.1 Gaetbulibacter sp. 4G1 | reverse complement strand
GATGAACGCTGTTGCTAAAGGTTAAAAACTAATAGCAAACAGCTATAACTTAAGGTGGTTATAGCGATGGGGCTCACCTCTTACCATTCCGAACAGAGAAGTTAAGCCCATTAGCGCCGATGGTACTGCATTTGTGGGAGAGTAGGTCGTTGCCTTTCTTAAACCCTTCATATTTATTTATGAAGGGTTTTTTTTGGTTTTAATATAAATCATTAATTTTGCATAATACATTTGTAGCCTTATTGCTAATAAATTATAATATAAAACTAGTTGGTATATAGAGTTCAACTATTTGATAGTTTTAAAGTGTACAATTAATAAAGGCTTAATTTCTACTATGCAATTTTTAAGGGTTTCTTTTCTTTTATGTGCGATAATAATTTCTTCAATCAGTTCATGGAGTCAAAATGAGACGAACAATTGGTATTTTGGCGAACGTGCTGGATTATTATTTGATCTTCAAAATGATCCAGATATACTTTTCAATGGTAAAATGATTGCTGAAAACGCATGTGCTACAATTTCTGATAAGGATGGCAATCTTTTGTTTTACACTAATGGAACTAACGTATGGGACAGTAATCATAATATTATGATTAATGGAGTTCTTGTAGAGCCTTTAGGGATGGTAGACCCAGTTAACCTTGAACCAAATATTTTGCTTAATGTTATGATTATTCCAATTAAGGATAGCGAAAATTTACACTATATATTTACAATTACTTCAGCAGATGGTTTGCGTTATTCTCTTGTTGACATGGATAGAAATAATGGCCTAGGAGAAGTTGTTTTTAAGAATAGAGTATTATTACCTGGTGAAGGTGTAGGTAAGTTAACAGCTGTGCACCATGCAGATGGTAAATCTATTTGGTTATTAACTACTAAAAAAAATGAAAGTAGTGAGTATTCTTGGTTTTATGCTTATAAAATTGAAACTAATGGGAATATAGGAAATGGAATCATAACTAATGATACTTTTTACAAAGGTCTGCAAGAAGGGCAAATGAAATTTTCACCTGATGGCAAAAAGATTGCTTGTGCAAATTATAGACCACAATCACTTTCTGATCATTTAATGACTTTTGATTTTAATTCTGAAAATGGGATTGTTAGTAATAGGAGAAATGTTTTGACTTCTTTTGTTTTTTTTGAAGTTGTTTCTGCATTTGGAGTTGAGTTTTCAAACGATTCAAAATATCTATATGCTTCTTTGGTTCGTCAGGGTATGTTTAGAGAGAATAGCAATGAATTTATACCAGATGAAATAAGAAAAAATTTGCTGTATCAATATGATATGTCAAATTCAAACCCCCAAACAAATTGGACATCTATAGATGAAGCTCAAAATGAATTAACAGCTGCAAGCTTGCAATTGGCAAAAAACGGAAAAATATATAGAGCATTGACCATTGATAAAAGCCAAGGAACACCATTACTTGGAGTTATTAATAACCCACATGAATTAGGAGAAAAAATAAATTATACTAATAAGGCTATAGACCTAGGTAGCAATAGGTCTAGATTAGGGCTTCCAAATTTTATTCAATCCTATTTTAGAACTAGAGTATTAGCAGATAACGCTTGCATTGGTATTCCAATTCCTATGGAAGTGGATACTTATGCTGATATTACTGAGGCAATATGGGATTTTGGTGATGGAAATACTTCAAATGAAATAGAAGCTGAACACGCGTATACGGCACCAGGAAATTATCAAGTTACCGCAATAATCACTATTAACAATTGCCCTATAACAGTAACAAAAGATATAGAAGTTTATAGTCTTCCAAACTTAGAGGTAAATCAAGAATTAGTACAATGTGACCTAGATACTGACGGCATCTCAATTTTTAATTTAAATACAATAAGAGACAAAATTACTAACCCTTTGTACAATGAAGAATTAGTATTTTATGAAACTAGATTAGATGCTGAGTTAGATATGAATCAAATTTTAAATCCAGAGAATTATACTAATATAGAGCCTAATCAGGAGATGTTTATTCGAGTCATAAATGATAACGGTTGTTTTGAAATTTCTTCATTTTTAATTTCTGCAGTTTTTGTTGATTTAGGAAAAATTACTGAAATGTATGCCTGTGATAGCTCTGATTTAGATTCTAATGATGGATTTGGCATATTTTCTATAGGCTTTAAGAGAGCAGAAATTAGAGAAGAAGTTGATTTAGAAGCGTCAACAATTTTAGAATATTATCCAACACTAACAGATGCTTTAACAATGCAAAATGAAATAGATGACCGCTTTTTTAGTTCACCATCTACAATTATATGGGTTAGAGCTCAAGAAGAAAATTTTGCTTGTAGCGGGATAGCCCCTATCAATTTAATTGTTAATTCAGCTCCAAAAATTGATATTGAAGAAGAATATTTAATCTGCAAAAATCAACCTATTGAACTTTTTGGTGACAAAACTAATGATAGGGTTGAATGGGTTGACAGTGATGGTTCTATTTTATCAACCCAAAGAGAGTTCAGTTTTTTTAAACCTGGTTCATATCAACATATTGCATATAAAACAGAAAATGGGATAGAATGTTCAAATACTTTTGACTTTGTAATAACAAAAACAGAGCCTCCATCTTTTAATAATATTGAAATAAAAAAGATAGATAAAAACAGACATTTGATATATATACAAATTGATGGTTCAGGAAAGTATGAATTTTCAATAGATAATATTAATTACTTTGAAGAGTCGAATTCTTATAATTTCGAAAATGTTCCTGCAGGAAAACATACTATTTATGTTAGAGACATAAATCAATGCGAACCTGCCATTCAAGAAAATGTTTATATTTTAGGGTACCCAAGTTTTTTTACCCCAAATAATGATGGAATGAATGATTTTTGGACTGTACTAGGGTTGTCAGACGACGAATTGTTATCAACTAGTGTTAATATTTACGATCGATTTGGAAAGTTAATTACTTATTTAAATGAGGAAAACAATTATAGATGGGATGGTAAATATAATGGAAACTTTGCTGCACAAAACGATTATTGGTTTGAGGTGATTTTTATAGATGGTACAATTAATCGAGGACACTTTACACTAAAAAGATATTGATTTTATGAGCACTAATACTATGCTTTTTGTACGTTTTTTAAAATTATTGAGCAATAGTTTAGCTTTGTATTCCATTAATAAGAATTAGATTTATTCTTTTATGTCCTTGTAAGTATTAAAGAGTTAGGAGACTAAATCAACAATAATTTTTAAATTCAACTAATTTAGTTATTTTAGTCTTCATGAATATTATTATCCAATCTACTTTAAAAACGCTTCAAAAATCTAAAACCTTACTTGATAGTCTTAAGGATGATGATTTATGTAATGCTTCTTTAGCACCATACTATTCAAGTATTGGTACTCATCTTAGACATATTTTAGATTTCTATGACTGTATATTTAATTTGGATTCAGATGGAATAATAGATTTAACTGCTAGAAGTAGAAATAAAAATGTAGAATCTAATTGTGATTGTGCTAAAAACTATCTAGATGTAATTATCGAAAAACTGAATAAAGCTGATTTTGATATTAATGAAGAAGTAAAAGTAATTGATGATTTAGGCTTAGGTAAGGTAAAAGTAATCTATACATTTGGTGCTGTTTTGGCACAAGCAAATAGTCATACCATTCATCATTACGCTATTATTAATTATATATTGGAAGGTTTAAAAATTCCTTTTAGCGATGTAGAATTTGGATATAACCCAACTACCCCCAAAACTATTATTTTTTAATTAATAATTCTTTTTTTTAAACATACTGTCTAAAATTGTGTTAATGCCTTTAAAAGCAAAAAAAATGGCTAAGACACAAACAATTATTGCTATTATTAATATAGGTATATATAGTGGTTTTTCTTTATTAGTTAAAGCTATATAAATTAAAGTTGGACCCAAAAACATACAGCCCGCAGATATAACTATAACTTTCACACCTTTTACTAGAATATTTTTATCGGTTTTATTAGTTTTCATTAATGTAATTTTGAACAGCTAACCTGACACTCCCAAATTTATCTAATAACTGTTTGGCTTTTTCTTGAGGCACATTAATTTCGTTCATTATCATTTTAACCCCTCTGTTTACAAGTTTATTATTGCTCAACTGCATGTCCACCATTTTGTTGCCTTTTACATGCCCAAGTTGAATCATTGTTGTTGTGGTAATCATGTTTAAAACAAACTTTTGTGCTGTACCAGCTTTCATTCTAGAACTCCCAGTAAGAAATTCTGGCCCTACAATGACTTCAATAGGATATTTTGATGCATTTGATAAAGGGCTATTATTATTACAAGTAATACATCCAGTAATAATATTATTATTGTTACATGCTTCTAAAGCAGAAATAACGTAAGGTGTTGTACCTGAAGCTGCAATACCTACAACAATATCTTTGTCACTAATATTGTAATTTTGTAAATCTATCCAGCCTTGGGTTGTTGAATCTTCAGCATCTTCAACAGATTTACGTATAGCAATATCTCCGCCTGCCATTAACCCTATTACTAACTCATGAGAAACTCCAAATGTTGGTGGGCATTCTGAGGCATCTAAAATACCTAAACGACCACTTGTACCAGCTCCAATATAGAATAGCCGACCACCCTCTTTTAGTTTTAGAACAATTTGTTCTATCAATAGTTCTATTTGTGGAAGTACTTTTTCTACTGCTAAAGGAACAGTTTTATCCTCATTATTAATATTAGAAATTAACTCTTTAATACTCATCTTTTCCAGATGATTATAATTTGAATCTTGTTCAGTTATTTTTATAAAGCTCATAATTCAAAAATAGTGAATTAATCATGAAATTTAATCGAAAAGTATATCATCTACTTCTATTTTTTTATCATTAATAAAATCGTAAAGAGTAAGTTGTCTTAAAACATAATAATCTCTCCAAAAATCTTCTAATGAATTTAAATATTTAAGTACAGCATTGTCTCTTTCCCTTAATGCTATATTTAAATCGGTTATTGAAATTTTTCCTAAAACATATCGTTTTCTAGAAATATCATACCTTTTTGTGGCAACTTCTTTTGCTTTTTGAGAAGTGTATAGAAAATCTCTTTGGCTTGACCAGTTTAGAACATGTAAGTATATTTCTTGTTCAAATTCTTGTTTATCTTGATTAATATTATTTTCAGTTAAGTCTAAATTAGCCTCAGCCATTTTTCGCCTAGATTTAGATACGCCCCAATCAAAAAGAGGAATACCTAATGAAACCGAAACGTTTTGTTGTTTATTAAAATTGTCAAAAAGGTTATTGAAATTTTCTCCGTTTTGAGAAACCCCAAAATTTGCCCTTATTCCTAATTGTAATCTATTATTCCCTTTTTGAAAGGCAACTTCTTTTTCTGCCTCTAAGCGCTTTCTTCTAAACTCTATTACAGCTTTTCTGTTAGATTGTGCTTCACTTAAAGCTTTATCAACAGATACATCAAATAGTGGTAATTCTTCTGGTATGTCTAATTCTATGTTTTCAGTATCTAGCTCCAAATAACGAGCTAAATTTTGAGAAGTTCTTTTTACTTCAACAGTATTAGTGGTGACATTGTTTTTTGAATTTAATAGAGTTAATTCCATCTGTAACAATTCATTTTCTGCAATTTTACCCATTTTAAATCTACCTTTTGAAATTTTATATAAGGTGTCTTGATTTAATAAATTTACTTCAGCAATTTCTAATTGCATTTGCGCTTTGAGTAATTCAAAATACCTACGAGCTGTATTTACTGATATACTTTCCATATTTTCAATAAACTCCCTTTGAGATTCTTCATAAATTAATGGTTCAATTTTTTTATCCCATTTAAACTCATTGTATAAAATTGAATTTTGAGAATAACTTAAACTAAATGGGATAACTGAATATTGGATATTATCGGCTAACCCAAAGAGTTCAACACGCTCTAAATTTGAAAAAACGGAAAGTGTACCTCCAGTATAAGGCACTCTTTGGGAAATGGATAAACCTCCATCAATAACTAATTGGTTTTGGTTAACAAAAATATCTTGTCCGGCATCATTTGTTTGTCTTATTACGGCGTTACTATATGCTGGTAATGTGGCATTAAGCTTAAATTGAGGTAAAAAACCCGCTTTGTAATTTCTAAAACGCCAATAGTTTGATTGGTTTCTATTTAAGCTTATTTTATAATCTGGCGATTTTTTTTGAGCAATACTGATTGCTTCTGTTAAAGTTATTTTTTTTGATTGAGAAAAAGTAAGTAATGGAAAAATAACAATTAAGATAAAATATAATTTTTTCACATGTCTATATTTAAGTTAATGGATTGATATGAGTTTACTATTCTGATCTTAATGCTTGAATAGGTTTTTTATTAGCAGCAGCTTTTGCTGGGAATATTCCGAACACTAAACCCACAATAACCGCTATAAAAAAGGATAATAATACAGAGTTTACAGAAAGTACAGTTTCTATTCCCGATGCCATTTCAATAATGTAAGCTCCTAATATGCCAGTAATTATTCCAATAATACCACCGCCTACACTAATAAGTATAGACTCTGATAGGAATTGTAAAATCACATCTTCTCTCGTAGCACCTATTGCTCTAATAATTCCTATTTCTTTGGTTCTTTCGAGAACAGAAGCCAACATAATATTCATAATACCAATACCTCCAATTAATAAAGAGATACCTGCAATAATACTTAAAACTATATTGAATATTTGCTTTGTTTTTTGCTGTTGTTTAAGAAGTTGTATAGGAATGGTTATTTCAAAATCAAGTACATCATTATGCCTACGTTTTAGCATTTTGCTTAAAACTTCTGCAGTAGCTTTCAATTCATTTGAATTTGCAACTTGTACGGTTAATTTATCTATTTGGTGATAATTACCTCTTGGTTGCTTTTTTTTAGGACCATTTTGATTTCTACGATTGTTTGCATTTAGTTTATCAACAATAACTTTACGGTCTTTATAACGTACTAAGAATGTTTTTATAGGAATGTAAACATCTTGATTCAAATCTCTAATGCCCAAGTTCTCCTGGGCTTTATCTGATATTAATTTTTCTTCAATTACACCAACTACTTGTAACCAAACATCTTTAACTTTTATTTGTTTACCCAAAGCACTTTCTCCAGTAAATAGTTTTTTTTCAACTTTTTTACCAATGATACAAACTGGAAGTGCGTTGTTAATTTGATAATTAGAAAACATTTTACCTTTTTCTAAACTAATATTTGAGGAAATAAAAAAAAATGGAGATACACCTATTAACTTTACTGAATTTTGTTTTCCATTATTAATAACGTAAGTATCTAAGATGATTTCAGGGCTAACTAGTTTTACACTGGGAATATTTTTTTTTATACTTTCAGAATCTATTATATCCAATCCTTTAGAAAATCTTTTTGACTCATTTTCTTCATTTTCTGCAATATCAGTATCAGCTTCATCATCTTTTTTGTCTGGTATAGGAGTGACTACAATATTGTTAACACCTACTAATTCAAGTTGTGCTAAAATCTCTTTTTCTGCTCCATTACCTATAGCTAGCATGGTAATAACTGATGCAACACCAAAAATAATACCTAGAGCCGTCAAAAATGTTCTTACCTTATTTGTTTTTATAAACCAAAATGCTTCAGTAAAATTAGATTTTAGTTTTTCAAAAAGTAGCTTGTCTATCATATCTATTCTAAAGTGGTTATACTTTTTTCTTCATAACCTTCAGGCTTATTTAAATATACCACATCATTTTCTTCTAAGCCTTTGTTAATTATAATTACTTCGTTATTAGATAAACCAAGTTCTACTTGTTGTTTAGTTACAGAGTAACCCGATTTTACATATGTATAGCTTATAGAGTCTTTAGAAAAAATAGCTTCAAGAGGTACCATTAACACGTCCTCTTTTTGGTTTGTTAAGATTTTATTTGATGTTGTCATTCCAGGTCTAATGTTTTTGTTAGAACCATTAAGTTTAATTAGTACTTGAAACAATTTTACGTCTGAACCTGCTCTAGTTTCTCCAACATTTGCAACTTCTGTAACAACTCCATCTAACTCGATATCTGGAAAGGCATCAAAGCCAACTTTTACTTTTAAGTCTTTTTTTATTTTTCTTATGTCCACCTCATTGCTATATGTTTTTGATTCCATTTTAGTTAAATCTGGTAAGCTAGCAATAGCTGGTTCCCAAGGAGAAATAGAAGAGCCCACTTTTTTCTTAGTTCCGTTCCATTCTTTTACATAGGTAACCATTCCTTCATCTTCAGAATGAATGGTGAATTTTTTTTGTAGTTCTACTAATTCTTCAATGCGCTTTTTTATTTTAGAAACTTCAGTACCAACTTCAATCATTTTTGCATTAGCCTGTCTTTTTTTAATAGAGTAGTCTGCTTTTTTTTCCCTAAGCCCCCGTTCGTTTTTTTCAATTTCAATCTCTAATTGACGAATAGTTGTAGGTGGCTCATAAATAGATCTTTCTAATTCTAATTTTTTTTCTTCAATATTGAATAGAAGGTCTTTAATAGCATTTCGTTCTTGCTTTAAAGTTAAAGTTGTATCTAGTTGCTGTTGAGTATATTTAGACTGTTCTTTCTCTAAATTTAATTGAGCGTCTAGTATTTTACCGTTAAGCTCAGAAACATCGAGTTTACCAATATATCCACCTTTTTTAACGACAGTACCTTCTGGTACTAAGTCTTGAATTTTAATTTGATATATTCCAAAACGTCTAGCGTTAGTAGGACCATTTATTTTTTTAGAGCTAGTAGATTGCGCCTCTCCAGATATAAATATTTCATCTAAAAAAACACCTTTTGTTACTTTTGCAGTTAACGAGATATCTTGACTGCTACTAGAATTAAAATAGAAATAAGAAATAATTAATAGGATTGCAACCCCTATAATGATGGTTAATTTTTTTTTATTCATACTGGCTGGTTTTTGATTGATGTAATAAATAACTATTTAAAAGTAGTATACCAATAATTTCTTACAGTTAATTAAATCTTAATTTTTTAATTAATTATATTTTTGATAACAATCAGTACTAATTTTTAATAATAATTTGTTTTATTAGAGAAATAACGCACAATTTTTGTGCCAAGTATGCAGTTGGGTAATTATTCTATTTTATAAGTAAAAGTACTTCCTTATGATATATAGTGGATGAACCAAAAAATAATTGTTTTACTAGTTATATTTAACATTTACTACTTATTGTTTTTTTTACCAGATGAAGATAAGTGGTACAATATAAATTCATAATGTTTGGCGTTTTACGCATAAAAAAAGCCCCTTTTAAAGGAGCTTTTAATAAAATATTTGTATTTCTTTTTACAAGATGCTATTTAGTGTTTTGCTTGGTCGCATTGCTTGGTTTATTAGTGCTTCATTTGGCTCATAATAGCCGCCAAGGCTTATTGGTTTACCTTGAATCTCAGCTAACTCTTTTATAATAATAGATTCATTATCAGCTAATTGTTTTGCTATTTTTGAGAATTCTTCTTTTAACGCTTCATCTTTATTTTGGTTTGCTAATTCTTGAGCCCAATACAAAGCTAAATAAAAATGACTTCCTCTATTATCTAATTCTCCTGCTTTACGTGAAGGGCCTTTTTTATTTTCCAATAGTTTATCTGTGGCGTCATCTAATGCTTCTCCTAAAATTTTTGCTTTTGAATTATTATTTACTTCACTAAAGTGCTCTAAAGAAACAGCTAATGCCAAAAACTCACCTAAAGAATCCCAACGTAAGTGGTTTTCTTCCAATAATTGTTGTACATGCTTTGGTGCTGACCCACCGGCCCCAGTTTCAAATAAACCGCCACCATTCATTAATGGAACTATAGATAGCATTTTTGCACTCGTACCAACTTCAAGAATTGGAAATAAATCAGTTAAATAATCGCGAAGTACATTTCCAGAAACCGAAATAGTGTCTTTTCCTTCTTTTAACCTTTCACAAGTAAAAATGGTTGCATCAATAGGGGACAAGATTCGTAAATCTAACCCACTAGTATCATGGCCTTTTAAATAAGTATTTACTTTTTTAATCAATTCTGCATCATGAGCTCTATTTTCATCTAGCCAAAAAACAGCTGGTGTTTGAGAAGCTCTTGCACGTGTAACTGCTAATTTTACCCAGTCTTGAATTGGTGCATCTTTTACTTGACACATTCTCCATATATCTCCGGTTTCTACTGTGTGTTCAATTAAAACATTGCCTAAAGCATCAGTTACTCGTACAGTTCCATTTTCAGAAATTTCAAATGTTTTATCATGAGACCCGTATTCTTCAGCTTTTTGCGCCATTAACCCAACATTAGGAACTGTACCCATGGTTGTTGGATCGAAAGCGCCATGCTTTTTACAAAAGTTTATTGTTGCTGTATAAATTCCTGCATAACTACTATCTGGAATTACAGCTTTGGTGTCTTGTAGTTTTCCTTCGGTATTCCACATTTGTCCAGAGGTACGAATCATTGCTGGCATTGAAGCATCAATAATAACATCACTAGGAACGTGTAAATTGGTAATTCCTTTATCGCTATTAACCATGGCTAAATCTGGACCATTTTCTAATGCATTATTAATATCAGCTTCTATTTCATTGTATTTAGCTTCTGGCAACTTTTTTAAATCTGCTAGCAAATCTCCAAACCCGTTATTTACATCAACACCAATTTTTTCAAGAGTTTCTGCATGTTTTGAAAAAACATCTTTAAAGTAAGTGCGAACCGCATGACCAAAAATAATAGGATCAGAAACTTTCATCATAGTTGCTTTCATGTGTAATGAAAACAATACATTTTTCTCTTTGGCATCTGCTACTTGTTCTTCTAAAAAGCTCAATAAAGCTTTTTTACTCATTACAGTAGCATCAACTATTTCTCCTTTTAATAATGCTAAATTATCTTTTAAAACGGTAGTGTTTCCGTTGGAATCTACATGTTCAATCTTTACGTTTGTGGCAGCATCTAAAGTTATCGATTTTTCATTGTGAGCAAAATCACCATGATTCATTGTTGCAACATGGGTTTTAGAATTGCTAGACCATTCACCCATTGAATGAGGATTCTTTTTTGCGTAATTTTTTACAGCTTTTGGAGCACGTCTATCAGAATTTCCTTCTCGTAATACAGGGTTTACTGCACTTCCTTTGATTTTGTCGTAACGTGATTTTACGTCTTTTTCAGAATCGTTTTTTGGTTCATCTGGATAATTTGGAATTGCAAAACCTTGAGACTGAAGCTCCGAAATTGCTGCAGTTAGCTGTGGAATTGAAGCACTAATATTTGGTAGTTTTATAATATTAGCTTCTGGTTTTTTTGCTAATTCGCCTAAAAATGCTAAATCATCTGACACACGTTGTTCTTCATTTAAAAAATCTGGAAAAGCAGATAAAATCCTAGCTGCTAAAGAGATGTCTTTAGTTTCAATATTAATTCCAGAAGTTTTAACAAAAGCTTTTACGATAGGTAAAAATGAACGCGTTGCTAAAGCTGGTGCTTCATCAGTTTTTGTATAGATAATTTTAGACATTCGCCTTGTGTTTTATATTGATTTATAATTAAAATTTGGAGCAGAATTAACGATAACGTTTTCGCGATGCGAATATACAAAAATTGACCTTTAAAATAACGGAAATTCATTAATGAACTGCTGTGATTTTAGACTGATTTAATAGAATGATAAAAAAGGATGAAGTCTATAAGAAATTGACAAAAAAATAGTACTCAAATTATAAAAATACAAAAGCCATATCACTATAGAATTTAATCTACTTTGACATGGCTTTCTTTGAAATAACATGACGTGATCTAATTAGTATTTCTACTAAATCAGTTTTAATTTTCATAAAACCTTTTCAATTCAAGTGCTATTATTTCAATGAAACATTTCGTGTTGTAATTTTCAAAATGTATTGACATAATTACCAAAATGCTTCAGTTAACTGTTTTTTTTGATACTTAATTTGTTAGCCATCCATTTTCATGTCTGTTAACCACCAAGCATTGCTCTATTTATAGTATTCCCTTTCGTTAACTACTACTTTTTCAAGCTTTCTGCCATACTAGATTCCATCTACTTTCGCATCTGGGACTTTTTACAGCTTCATGGTTCTCTGCTTACGCACGCATACACGTGGCGCATCCAAACCTCAAAAAACAATTATATATAAAGAACGTTACTCTATTTTAGATCTTAATTCAAATTTGCTTTTACACAAAACCAACCGAGGTTGTTATTAATTTCTTTTGCTAATATATAATCACATTTCAGAAAATCAAATTTTTTAAGCAATTAGATATCAACGATTTATAAACTATACTTATTAACTTTTGTTAATAAAAAAAGCCTTAACATCTGTTAAGGCTTTAATATGCTTTTGCATTGCTAATAGAATACTAGCGTCTACGCTCTTTAATTCTTGCTTTTTTACCAGTAAGACCTCTAAAGTAGTAGATTCTAGCTCTACGTACAGCACCACGTTTATTAACTTCTATTTTTTGTAATGCAGGTAAATTAACTGGGAAGATACGCTCTACGCCAATAGATCCTGACATTTTTCTAATTGTAAAAGTTTCTGATGTACCAGATCCTCTTCTTTGAATAACAACACCTCTGAAAAACTGAGTACGTGTTTTGTTACCCTCTTTAATTTCGTAATACACTGTAATAGTGTCACCAGCTGCAAATTCTGGTAAGTCTTTTCTTGTTACAAATTCGTCTTGAACAAATTTTACTAAAGATTCCATATCTTTAAATTTAATTATAATTAATTCAGAACAACATTCACGATTTTCGCCAGAGGTTAACCCGAAATTGGGTGCAAAAATAGTTATTAATTAATAATCTACAATGTTTTATTTGTGTTTTTTTGGTGTTCCCTTTTAGGTCAGGCTATTCGCTATATCTTTTGCTTTTTAGCAAAAGGATGCCGCTACTATCCTTAACACAAACAAAAGTTTCTAATCTTATTTAGAATTATGTCTTTTGAAAACATTAATTGATAAAAGTAATAACCCTATTCCGAAAATAAAATAAGAAAAGGCATTAAAAAAAGTAAGAGTTACTTGTGCACTTAATAGTGCTTCAGTCCCATTTTTGGCAGCAATAGCATTATAGATAAACCCACCAGCAAAACCAATACTGTTTAAAATACTACCAACAAGTAAAAGAAACGTAGCTATAGACCTTTTTTTAGCTAACATGATTATAGTCGCTATTAGAATAGTTAAGTGTACTAAGCCGTTAATTATCCCAGCTATTGCAAATTGTAATTGTAAGGTGTCTATATCTTCCATATTATTTAATCATCTAACAAATCTGGTCGTCGTTCTTTGGTTCTTAAATAAGCTTGTTCTTCTCGCCATTTTTCAATCTCTGGTAAATTTCCACTAAACAGTAGCTCAGGAACTTTCCAGCCTTTATATTCACGTGGTTTTGTATAAATTGGAGGGGCTAATAAATTATCCTGAAACGAATCAGTTAGGGCAGAAGTTTCATTACCTAGAACTCCAGGAATTAAACGTATAATTGCATCACAAAGAACAGCAGCACCTAGTTCACCACCAGACAATACATAATCACCAATAGATATCTCTCGAGTTATAAAGTGGTCGCGTACCCGTTGGTCTACACCTTTGTAATGCCCACATAAAATAATAATGTTTTCTTTTAATGATAGTTGATTGGCTATCCCTTGATTTAAAGTTTCGCCATCAGGAGTCATATATATTATTTCATCATAATTGCGCACTGCTTTTAAAGCAGTTATACATTTATCAATTGGCTCAACCATCATTACCATACCAGCCCCACCACCAAATTGTGTATCGTCAATAGATTTATAATTATCAGTAGTATAATCTCGTAAATTATGAAAATGGACTTCTACCAAACCAGCTTCAATAGCACGTTTTAAAATTGAAGCTTCAAACGGGCTTTTAAGTAACTCTGGTAAAACAGTAATGATATCTATGCGCATGATAAGTAATTATGCAACAAAGATAATTTAATTGTTTGGTTATTTATTAAAACTTATTTCGCTTAAGTTAATTGAATACTCCATTCTTTGGTTGTTACTAATATCCCAAGTTTCCATTTTTATTTCAGGATCATTTACATCCCAATTTATTGTAACCAACCCAAAATGATTATCCATAACAGGACCTTCTATTCTGTTTTTGTTCGGAGTAGCAAAATGCCATGTTGAAGATAATCCGCTTGATGTAAAGTCGTAAATTGGATAAAAACTTGTTTCTAATTTTGAAATTTCAGAATAGTGTACATCCCCAGTTAAAAACATAACACCACTAGCGTTTGTTTTTTCAATGAGGCTTAGCATACGCTTTTGCTCGTGAGGAAAATTTGCCCAAGCTTCATAGCCATTCCATTCAATTCCAAATTGTGTTCCAGACCCAATTAATCTAATGTCTGCAGGTTTTGAGAGTTGTTTTTCTAACCATTTCCATTGCGTTTCGCCAAGTAATGTAGAATCTGAATTTGTATACGGCGCATAGCCTTTACCATAAAAGCCATATCTACTATCATTATCAAATTCGTTATTGTAAGGCTTAAGCTTATCTCTAAAAGTTCTCCCGTCTAACAAAATTATTTGTAATTTTTTTGCTCCATAGTCATACTCATAAGAATGATATATACCTTTATGGTCTCTTCTAGTAGAAGTGTCAGGTTCATTAAAAAAAGACAAGAAAATATCTTTTGCTTCTTCTTTAAAAGAATACTCTTTACCAGCATCATTCCAACCATAGTCATGATCATCCCAAGTCGCAATAATTTGTGTGTTTTTCGATAAGTTTTGGAAACTTTTTTTAGAGCCCAACTTTTGATACTTAGCTTTTAAAGTATCCATGTTTTTTGTATCACCATAAATATTATCCCCTAAAAAAATAAATACATCAGGATTGTGTTCCACTACTAAGTCAAAAATAGGAAGTTCATGATTTTGCGACCCACAAGAACCAAACGCTATTTTTGTTACTAATGGTTCACTAGTTTGGTTTTTATCATTTTTACAACCTATAAATAGGATCACAATTAAAAAAAGGTAACTGATGTTATGTAAATTTTTCATGAGAAAGTTTTATCAAAGGAATTGGTTAACTAAATTACAAATTTAAAAGTAAATTTAGTTTTGTAATACTAACTATTTATTAGTCCAAAAAAAGGTTAAATCGGTATCTTTTACAAAACCTTCTCGTTGATATAAATGTTGTGCTGGGTTTGTGTTTTCGGTTTGTATTATAATGCCTTTATATTGTTTTTGACTACACAAATCTTTGGCTTTATTTATTAAAGAAGTACCAATACTTTTACCTCGATAGTTCTTATCTATATATAAATCATTTAATATAAACATTGGTCTCATTGAAACAGAGGAAAACAAAAAATATAATTGTGTAAACCCTACAGGGATCTCATCTATATATGCTAAATAAATAACCGAATCTTTTTTGGTAAGCCGTTCTTTTAAAAATGTTTTTACAGCAGTTTTATTTGATTCTTGTCTGTAAAAAACGCGATAACCATCAAAGAGGGGTACTAAATGGTTTAGGTGTTCTGAAGTAGCCTGTATAATATTCATAAAAAAATCTGTAATGTGATGTCTAATATGTTTGACAACCAAATTACAGATTTTTAATTTATAATTGGATTTACTATAACCCTTTTTGTTTATTTATTTCATCTTGTAATTGACGTCTAACTTTTTGCTCACGTTCTAAAGCTGTTCTTCTATGATCATCAAATTCTTCTTCAATTTCTTCAAGTGCCTTTTTTGCATCACGAGTAATAGCGTTACTGTTTTTAAATTTATATACAAATAAGATAAATAACGCTAATAAGCCAGCAATAATAGTCCACATGAGTACATTGTAATTAGTTTTACTCATTTGCATACCAAGCAGAGACATACTGTCTTTTTCTAAATTTGTTGAATCTAATGTAGATTGAGTAGTGTTCAGCTTCGTTTTTAAAGCAGTAATTTCTTTTTGCTGAGCTTCAACACTACTTTTTGAATTATCTAATTTTGTCTTTAGCGTTTTTAAAGAATCAATAGTATGATTTCTCAATGTTAAAAACATGCTACGCTTAACAGCTTCATAGGCTTGCCCATTTGTACCTTTAAAATTTCCAGATTTTTTTAGTACATATTCAAACTGATTACTAATAGTGCCATTATTTAAAGATAACTTATCATCTTCTGGTTGGGCTTGAGAAAAACATACTGTGCTTATTAAAAAAAAGGCGATAAGGGAAGCTTGCTTAATAGGATTCATTTACGATTGGTTTAAAATGGTTGTATTTGGTTTTACGAAGTTATAAAATATTGTTTATTAATACAGTTATATTTAAGAAAAAGCCTCACATAGTGAGGCTTTTATATATACGATTAATATTTCAATTTAGATTTTAGTTATTTTAATAATATGTATAACGTCTAACTTTGGCAATATATTTTGCTAACCTTATAACTTGATGGCTGTAACCATATTCATTATCATACCAAATATATAACAATACATTTTTTCCATCTGCACGTACAATAGTTGCTTTACTATCATAAATTGAAGGCGCTGAGCTACCAACAATATCACTAGATACTAGCTCATCACTTAATTCATATTTTATTTGTTCAACTAAATCACCTTCTAAAGCATATTTCTTTAAAATAGTGTTAATACCGTTTAAGGATGTCGTATTTTCAATTTCTAAATTTAAAATAGCTAATGATCCGTTTGGCACAGGAACACGAATAGCGTTTGATGTTAATTTGCCCTCAAAACTAGGTAGTGCCTTGGTTACTGCAGCACCAGCACCAGTTTCTGTAATAACCATGTTTAATGCAGCTGCACGTCCACGACGATACTTTTTGTGAAAATTATCGACTAAATTTTGATCGTTTGTATAGGCATGAATTGTTTCTAAATGGCCACTTTTAACACCAAAAGAATCTTCGATAGCTTTTAAAATAGGAGTAATGGCATTTGTTGTACATGATGCTGCCGAAAAAATATCTACTTTGTCAGGATCATTTTCTAAATGATTTACACCATATACAATATTTGGTACACCTTTTCCTGGTGCGGTAAGTAATACTTTATCAGCACCTTTAGATTTTAGATGCCTACTTAAAGCCTCTTTATCTCTAAAAGCACCAGTATTATCAATAACTAATGCATTGTTTATACCATATTTTGTATAATCAATATCTTCTGGAGCATTTGCAGAAATAATATTAACGGTGGTTCCATTAATTATTAAAGCTTTCTTTTTAATATCTATTGAAACGGTTCCAGGAAAATCACCATGAACAGAGTCATTACGGAGTAATGATGCTCTTTTTTCTAAAATAGTTTCATCAATAGC
Organism: Gaetbulibacter sp. 4G1; assembly: GCF_002741945.1. GTDB lineage: Bacteria > Bacteroidota > Bacteroidia > Flavobacteriales > Flavobacteriaceae > Wocania_A > Wocania_A spongiicola. The sequence goes on along the minus strand of NZ_MDVN01000002.1, from coordinate 248,411 downwards.
CCCACGAGTAACAATAGCTCTTAATCGAAGCTGACTGCCTTTTCCTGTGCGCGTCATGAGCTCTCGAGCAACTAAACGACCAATACGACCAAACCCATAAAGTACCACATCTTTAGGTGTAATATCCCCATTTTTACTAGCATCTTTTAATTTGCTAGCAACAAAAGCTGTCGCATTGCTGTGTTTGTTGTCATCTAAATGAAACTCGTAAGTTAACTTCCCAATATCAAGTTTTGCAGGTGGAATATCTAACGCTTTAATGGCTTGAGCGATTTCTACCGAATCAAAAATTGAAATAGGTTTTTGTACAAATTTACCAGCATAATTATGTAGGTTTAAAATTTGACTAACATTTCTATCAATCAGTTGATTTCTAAAAATCACTAATTCGATAGATTTGTCGTACCAAAGATCACTTACAATTTTGATAAATTCTACGGTTGCTCTTCGGCGGTCTGCTTGAAAAGCCAACTCTTTTTCATAATTTTTACTAAAAGGCATTGTTTAAATGTTTAGTTGTGTGTTAAAAATTTTGGCAAAAGTACTATATTTCAAACGTTTTCGTAGCGTATTTGCATAAAAAAATAACCTCTTAAAACTGATAAGCTTCAAGAGGCTATTTTTATTGATATTTGGTAAAGGATATTATTTAAAAATTACTTCCTTTTTTTCTAAACGTGTGTTTATATATGCTAATTGCTCAAGATTTTCCACAAAACTGTCACCATATTTTTCTTTTAATTTTGAAATGTCTTGAATAGACTCAATTTTTTTGTTATTTATTTCTGTAATAATATAACCTTCTGTAATCCCTAAATTTGAATATAAATATTTGTTATTTGTTTTTGAAACTTGTACGCCATTTGGTATTTCATATTTTTCTTTAATAGAGGTTGATAAATCTCTGAATTCCATATTCATAAACTTAACAGAAAAGATGTCTGTTTTAGAAATAGTAACAGGAATTGTAAGCAGCTCATCATTTCTAAGCAGTTTTACATTAACTACATCGTTAGGACGTTTTGTTTTTAAGTAACCTTTTAAGTCTTCAAATTTTGAAATCTCTATATGGTCTAATTGTTTTATAATATCACCTTTTTTGATCCCTGCTTTTTCTGCTCCAGATTTTTTGGTAACATCATTAACAAAAACACCCTCGGTATCATCAACTCCAAATTCTTCAGCAGATGCACTATTTAAAACCCCAGCAGTAATACCTAAAACACCATTTTGTGTGTTACCATACTCTAAAATGTCCATATATATTTTTCTAGCAATATTGCTTGGCACTGCAAACGAATACCCAACATAAGAACCGGTTTGCGAAGTTATAGCAGTATTAATCCCTATAAGCTCTCCATTTGTATTTACTAAAGCACCCCCAGAATTACCTGGATTTACAGCAGCATCAGTTTGGATAAATGAGTGCGCATTTCTCCCTGTTGGATCTAAACTTCTAGATTTTGCACTAATAATACCAGCTGTTACTGTTGATGTTAAATTAAAAGGATTACCAACAGCTAAAACCCATTCACCAATTTTTGCTTGATCAGAATCACCAAAATTAACAACAGGTAAATCTTCATCTGCATTAATTTTTAAAACAGCAATATCGGTTTCTGAATCTGTGCCAATTATTTCAGCTTTATATGTTTTATTATTATTTAAGGTTACTGATAATTCTTGAGAGTTTTTAATAACGTGGTTGTTAGTTATAATATAACCACTTGGGTCTACTATAACTCCAGAACCAGTACCTAATTGCTTTTGTTGAGGGTTTCTTCCAAAAAACAAATCTTGCATAGTCATTTGTCCACCACTAAGCGATACATTTTTTACATGAACAACTGCGTTAACTGTATTTTCTGCAGCAGTTGTAAAATCTGAATTTTCGTAAGCTTTTAATGGGGCACCAATATTATTTGTTGGCAAAAAAGTAGGTGTAGTATTGTTTGATGTAACAACTAGTTTTTGTTCTGGTTCTAAAAATAATTTATATGCACTTAGGGTTAAAATGCCACCTAATGCCGAAACCAGTACAAGTGTCAAAATCTTTTTCATTTTTTTTCAGTATTTAAGTTTTATTTATTAACGACTAAAATTAAAAATTTATTGAACTAGAAAATCAATTTTAACGATTTTTAACGTCTACTTTAACGGCTGTTTAACAATCAAAAAACCGATTTAATATTTATATATTTGTCTCTTGAATTATGCAACAAACATTTTATAAATATCAAGGAACTGGAAATGATTTTGTGATGATTGATAATCGTCAACAAACATTTGATAAAAAAGATATCGAGCACATCTCTTTTTTATGTGATAGACGTTTTGGGGTAGGAGCAGACGGGCTTATCTTAATAGAAAATCACGATGCACTAGATTTTGAAATGGTGTATTACAATGCTGATGGTAGTCAGAGCTTTTGCGGTAACGGAGGAAGGTGCGCTGTTGCTTTTGCTAAACAATTGGGAATTATAAAGGATGATGCCGATTTTTTAGCTATTGATGGTAAGCATTATGCTTCTATTAAAGGAGATATTGTAAAGCTACAGATGGCAGATGTAAATACTGTTGAAAAACATGATAATCATGTTTTTTTGGACACAGGTTCTCCACACCATATACAATTTGAGGAGCAAATTACTGATTTTGACATAAAAATTTTGGGCGCCAAAATACGATATGGAGCCCCTTATAATGCTGTTGGAAGCAATGTGAATTTTGTAAAAAAACTTTCAGATACTGAATTTAAAGTAAGAACTTACGAAAGAGGGGTAGAAGATGAAACCTTATCTTGTGGTACTGGTGTTACAGCAGTAGCGCTAGCAATGCATTATATAGGAGAAACAGAAAAAAACTTAATTACTTTAAAAACTCAAGGAGGAGATTTACAAGTAGCTTTTCAGTCCCAAAATGGTACATATAATAATGTTTGGTTAATTGGACCAGCAAAAATAGTATATCAAGGTAGCATATGATAACCTTAAAAGGCAAAAATATATACTTGCGTGCTTTGGAACCTGAAGATTTAGAGTTTATTCATATAATTGAAAACGACGAATCTATATGGGAAATTAGTAATACACAAACACCGTATTCAAAGTTTTTAATAAAGCAGTATTTAGAGCATTCTCAAAAAGATATTTTTGAAGTAAAACAATTAAGACTAGTCATTTCTAGTTATGGTGAAGAACCTTTGGGAATGATTGATATTTTCGATTTCGATTTTAAAAACAGTAGAGCTGGTATTGGTATTTTAATTAAAGATGCGGCAGAAAGAAATAAGGGAAATGGAAGTGAGGCATTACAGTTACTTATAAATTATTGCTTTACACATTTAAACTTACATCAATTATATTGTAATATTTCTGAAGAAAACGAAGCGAGTATAAAATTGTTTTCTAATCAAGGGTTTAAAGAAATAGGATTGAAAAAAGATTGGAACTATGTAAATAGTTCTTATAAAAATGAATATTTATTCCAGCTTATAAATAACTAAAATGTATATAAAAAAAATACTTCTTGCTATTGTGTTTATTGGGTTAGCTGTTGCAGCTTATTTTGCATATTATGTTTATGATACCATGTTTAGTCCAAACACAAAGTTTAATAATGATTCAGCCTATATTTATATTAAATCAACAGATACTTACAATGATGTGCGTAAACAATTAGAACCTCTTTTATTAGATATCGATAAGTTTGATGCTTTAGCTGAGCAAAAAAAATATGTTAATAACATAAAAGGAGGACGTTACGTAATTAATAAAGGAATGAATAATAACGATATTATTAATTCAATTAGAAGTAATAACATACCTGTTAAAGTATCATTTAATAATCAAGAAACCATTGCAAAATTAGCAGGTCGTATTGCTTCTCAAATTGAAGCAGATAGTATATCGCTTATAAAAGCTATGGAAGACAAGGCTTTTTTGTCTGAAAATAATTTTAAAGAGGAAACAGCCTTAGGTATGTATATCCCTAATAGTTATGAGTTTTTCTGGAATACTTCTGCAGAAAAATTCACAAACCGTATGTTAAAAGAGTATAATCGCTTCTGGAGTGGTGCGAGGCTTGAAAAAGCAAAGGCAATTGGTTTATCGGATAGCGAAGTTATTGCCCTAGCATCTATAGTTCAAAAAGAAACGGCAAAAGTAGATGAAAGACCTCGTGTTGCAGGTGTTTATGTAAATAGACTTAAAAAAAGAATGCCATTACAAGCAGACCCAACTGTTATTTATGCTTTAAAGAAAAAAACTGGCGATTTTTCCCAAACTATTAAACGGGTATTATATAAAGATTTAGAAATTGATTCTCCATATAATACATATAAGTATGCTGGTTTACCACCGGGTTTAATAGCAATGCCCGATGTATCGTCAATCGATGCTGTTTTAAATTATGAAAAACATAGCTACTACTACTTTGTAGTTAATGTTGAAAATTTTGGTTATCATAAATTTGCAAAAACCTTATCTCAGCATAACAGGAATAAGCAAGAATACATACGCTGGATAAATAACAAAGGTATAAGAAGGTAGTGGTGTTTAATAAGCTTAAATATTTATCAATACTTGTTTTAATATCATCATTTTCCTTTTCTCAAACTAAGCTTGATTTTTTTCTAACACCAAGTGATACATTAAATAAGTCTAGAAGAAACTCTGTTGTTATTACTGAAGCTTCTTTAGCTGGTATAACATTAATTGGGTTAAATCAATTATGGTATTCAGATTTTGAACGTTCAAAATTCCATACAACTAATGATAATAAAGAATGGCTTCAAATGGATAAGATGGGGCATGTATTTACTTCGTATCAAGTTGGTAAGTTTGGAGCAGAGGTTTTAAATTGGAGTGGAGTAAGCAAAAAAGACCAATTAATTTATGGCTCAACTTTGGGGTTTGGTTTCCTTACAGCTGTCGAAATTTTGGACGGTTTTTCAGAAGAATGGGGCTTCTCTTGGGGGGATATCGCTTCAAACGCTGCCGGAACAGGTTTGTATATTGGTCAAGAATTACTTTGGAACGAGCAACGTATCAATTTGAAATTTTCTTTTCATCAAACAAAATATGCTATGCAGAACCCAGACAAATTAGGAAATGGGTTTTTAGAGCAAATTTTGAAAGATTATAATGGGCAAACCTATTGGTTAAGCGCTAATTTACATGCTTTTTTTAAAGAAAGTAAAATTCCTAAATGGCTTAATGTAGCCGTAGGTTATAGCGCTGACGGGATGTTAACGGGCATTAAAGATGTTGACAATACTATGTTAACAAATATTAATAGGCAACGTCAGTTTTATTTAAGTTTTGATGTAAATTTGAATAAAATTAGGACAAATTCACGTTTTTTGAAATCCGTTTTTAATATTTTTAATGTTTTAAAGGTGCCTTTTCCAGCTATAGAATTCAATAAAAATGGCTGTGTATTTCATCTATTATACTACTAAAAATTGCACATAAACGATTAATTTTGATATAATTAAAAAAAAGCCTAATTTTGCACGCTCAAATTTTCAAGTGTATTTAAATGAAATTTTGCACTGAAGAAATTTAAAAATTATGAGAAAAAGTATTGCAAGTTACTTAACCCTGACGCTTACAATATGTATTCTATTGTATAGTTCGTTTTCATCTGATGAAACGATAGATTTAGGTAAGTATTCAACTAAAGGTTTGGTTTTAAACTACACTGTAAGTTTAGATACTAATATTAATGGCGATGTTTTAGCTTCTAGAGATGTTAATAAGTCATTTTCTCCTTACTTAGGAAAATCATTTGTAGGATTTAAAGAAGCTTTAGCTTTTAAAGAATCGGGAGGAGATTATTTTTCTGTAAACACTTTCGGGTATTTAGGTAAATATCAATTTGGTGCATCAACATTAAAAATGATTGGTATTAATAACCCTGCTAAGTTTTTGAAAAACCCTGTACTTCAAGAGAAAGCTTTTATTGCAAATTCGGCACGTAATAAATGGATTTTACGACGAGATATTAAAAACTTTGTTGGTAAACGTATTAACGGTACTGTTGTAACAGAATCTGGTATTTTAGCTGCAGCACATTTAGCAGGACCGGGTAGCGTTAAAAAATATTTAAGAAGCTACGGTTTAGATAATTTCACAGATGGTTACGGAACTACAATACAGTATTATATGAAACGTTTTTCGGGATATGATACATCTTTTGTGAAACCAAATAGAGAAGCCAAAGCTATATAGTCAAATTTAGCTTTTATGAATAATAAATATGGTAGGTCTTTTATGAAAGTCTACCATATTTTTTTTCCATTCATTTGCAGTTTGAGTTTTTATAAACTCTGTAGCTAAAGTAATATCGCAAGCAACACAAACATCAGTATTGTTTTCTAAGATATTGCTTAAATCTTCAATCATTTTATTATTTCGGTATGGTGTTTCAATAAAAATTTGTGATTGATTATTTTCAAATGATAAGCGTTCTAAACGTTTTATTTCTTTTTTTCTTTCTCCTTTATCAATTGGCAAATACCCACTAAAAGCAAAGTTTTGTCCATTCATACCAGAACTCATTAATGCCATTAAAATAGAAGAAGGTCCTACGAGAGGTATAACTTTTATATTTTTTTGATGCGCTAATTTTACAACATCTGCACCAGGATCTGCAATACCAGGGCAACCAGCTTCTGATAATAACCCAACGTTTATACCTTTTAAACAGGGCTCTAAAAACTCAGGTAATTCACTTGCGTCAGTAAATTTATTTAAATGAAACATCTCCAAAGCAGCTTGCGATTTTCCTGAGCTAATCTTTTTTATAAAACGCCGTGCTGTTTTTTCATTTTCAACAATGTAAGTATTTATTTGTTCAATTACTTTCTTTACAGACATTGGTAAAACTTCAAGAGGTGCATTGTCTCCTAATGTTGTTGGTATAAGATATAATTTTCCAAAAGCAGGACTCATATAGGTTTTCTAAAGTATTTAAATGTGTAAAAGACTAAAATATGATATTTAATTTACTTAGTGTAATTTTTCTGAAATGATGTCGCAAGCTTCGTCAAGCATTTTGTAAACATTTTCAAAACCTTCATCACCACCGTAATATGGGTCTGGTACATTGTAGTTTTGATTTGGGTAAACTTCATTTAAAATAAGTTTTACTTTAGTGATGTCTTCGTCATTTCTAGCTAAAGCAATCACGTTCTTAAAATTGGATTCGTCCATAACATAGATTATGTCAAATGCATCAAAATCTGATATATTAAATTGACGTCCTTTTAAATGAGAAATATTTATACCATATTTTTTCGCTACACTAACTGATCGTTTATCGGGAGAGTTCCCAATATGGTAGTTTGCTGTTCCTGCAGAATCTACTATAACATCATCACTTGTTAATTTAGAACGCATAATACCTTCTGCTAATGGTGAACGACATATATTGCCCAAACAGACCATGAGAATTTTAGTCATAATAGTTTTTTGTGAGTCCTAAAATAATAATTAGGAGTTTGTTTTAAATTTAAACAGAAAGTTTTTTAGTGATATCTTCAACATATTTTCTGAACTGTTTATCAGTTGAAGATAAATTGTCTACTGTTTTACAAGCATGTAATACTGTAGCATGATCGCGCTTACCTATTTGTGAGCCAATACTAGCTAAGGATGCTTTAGTAAATTTTTTAGCAAAAAACATGGCTAATTGTCTTGCTTGTACAATATGGCGTTTTCTAGTTTTTGATTGTAGTGTGTCAACATCCATTTGGAAATAATCAGACACAATTTTTTGAATATAATCAATCGATACTTCGCGTTTTGTGTTTTTAACAAATTTCTCAACTATTTGTTTAGCAAGCTCAATGGTAATTTCTTTTTTATTGAATGAAGATTGTGCAATTAACGATATAATAGCACCTTCTAATTCTCTAACATTTGTTTTGATGTTTTTAGCAACATACTCCACAATATCTTCTGGCATTTCAACACCATCTCTATAGAGTTTGTTTTTTAATATTGAAACTCTAGTTTCAAAATCTGGATTTTGTAACTCTGCAGAAAGCCCCCATTTAAAACGAGATAACAAGCGTTGCTCAATATCTTGCATGTCAACTGGAGCTTTGTCACTTGTTAAAATAACCTGCTTTCCGTTTTGATGTAAATGATTAAATATATGGAAGAAAACATCTTGAGTTCCAGATTTTCCTGAAAGGAATTGTACATCATCAATGATTAAAACATCAATTATTTGATAAAAATGAATAAAATCATTCCTATTATTCTTTTTTACAGAGTCTATATATTGTTGTGTAAATTTTTCAGCAGAAATATATAAAACTGTTTTTTCTGGATATTTGTCCTTAATGTCAACACCTATAGCATGAGCTAAATGGGTTTTACCTAAGCCAACACCTCCAAAAATTAGTAATGGATTAAATGATGTTCCACCGGGTTTAGCAGCAACAGCTAATCCAGCACTTCTAGCTAAGCGATTAGAATCACCTTCCAAAAAGTTTTCAAAGCTATAATTTGGGTTAAGTTGAGATTCAATCTTTACATTTCTAATTCCAGGAATAACAAACGGATTTCGCAACTCTGGACTTTTATTGTTTAAGGGAATATCAACATCTTGAGCTTTTACGGCACCTCTGTTAGAGCTTGGTATTTTTTCTGTAAATGGTTGCTTGTTGCCATAAGTGTTTTCCATTTTAATAATGTAAACAAGCTTGGCTTTTTCTCCTAATTCTTTAGTAAGTGATACTTTAAGAATTTTTACATAGTGCTCTTCAAGCCATTCGTAAAAGAATTTACTAGGTACTTGAATGCTTAAAGCATTATCAGTAAGTTTAACTGCTTTTATTGGCTCGAACCAAGTTTTGTATGCTTGCGGTTGGATGTTATCCTTTATAAATTCGAGACAATTATTCCATACCGATTGCGCAGTTATACTCATTGTTAATTTTTGTAGTTTTGTTAGTTAGTCTTTAAAATGAAAATTGATATTTTCATTTCCCCTCTTGGTTTGGCAAATATGTGAACAAAATTCTTAAAAAAAAAATGATTTACTATTGAATTTTTAGAAATTTTTCCTCATGTTTAAGCTCTAGCCGAAACTACAAAAAAATATTTAATAATCCCTATGAAATTCGACGAAATACAAATAAGAGTGAGATATGGTGAAACTGACCAAATGGGAGTAGTATATCACGGCAATTATGCATTATATCTTGAAATGGGGCGTATTGAGTGGTTACGTAAACAAGGAATTTCGTATAAGACCATGGAAGAAAACGGAATTATGTTACCGGTAGTTTCTTTGAATATAAACTATAAAAAATCAGCATGTTATGATGATGTAATTAATGTAAAAACTCAACTAAAAAAAGCACCAACAGCTAAGATTGAATTTGAGTATGAAATTACTAATGAGGAAGGAGATGTTTTAACAACTGCTGAAACTACTTTAGTTTTTATTGATATGAAAACGAATAGACCAGTTAGAGCTCCAGAGTATATTTTAGAGACAATTAGGCTATAATTTATATTGGGTTGATGTCGATTTCGAATAAATGATTAAAAATTTCAAAAATTTGATTGGCTTCTTTTTTTCTTACCGAAATCCTGATTTGACAATCCATCTCTAATTTTTGATTAATAATATTTAAGCTTTTCTCTTTAATAATACGCATTACCGTATTCATATTTTTATAATCAAACGTAATTAAGTAATCTACATTAATTGTTTTTTTTAAAATACTGGAAGCATCCAAAGTTAATTGTGCAGTTGTTTTGTAAGCATTAATTAAACCGCCAACACCTAATTTAACACCGCCAAAATAACGTACTACTACAATTAATATATTAGTAACATTATAAGATTGTATTTGACCATATATTGGCATACCAGCTGAATTATTTGGTTCGCCATCATCATTAGCACGATAGATTGTTTTTTCTTTTCCTATCTGGTATGCGTAGCACCAGTGTCTTGCTGCGTGATGTTCTTTCTTTAGTTTTTTTATGTAAAATTTAACATCATCTTCTGTAGTTACAGGAAAGGCGTAACCAAAAAACTTACTGTTTTTATCTTTAAATAAAATAGATTCAGTTGATTTACTAATAGTTTTATAAGTATCTCTTTCAGTCAAACAAATGTTTTTTAATATTAAAAAAAAGATGTGCTACATCTTCTGTTTTCGGATTGATGTGCCAAGTTTTAATTGCTAAAGATTCAGCGGTACTTATATTGTCTTTATTATCATCAATAAATAAACATTCATTTCCCTTTAATCTGTTTTCGTTTAAAACATATTCGAAAATATTTTTGTTTGGTTTTACTAAATGAATTTCGTGAGATAAATAAAAGGCATCAAAGCAATTTTTAAAATCATTGTAAAACAAAACATGCTGTTTTATCCAATTTATATGAAGCTCGTTTGTGTTGCTTAATAAAATGAGTTTGTATTTTGAAGATGCTTTAAGCTCTTTTAAAAAAGTTAATCTATGTTCAGGAAAGCCTTTAAGCATATGGTTCCAAACTTTAATGAGCTCTTCTTTTGATAATTTTGGAAAATTTTCAGTATAAAATTCAAGAAATTCATCAGTAGAGACTAATCCTTGTTCGTATAAACTATTAAAGGCTATCATTTCATCTGAAATAGATTCAATTTTAAACGTTTTAAGAGCGTACTGTAAAGCTTCTTCTAGGTCTAAATCAATAAAAACATTACCAAAATCGAAAATTATGGTTTTAATCATTTTTGTGAAATTTGAGAGTGTCAGTTTTTATCTTTTCTTCAGATAAAGCGACTCTATTAAACTTAGGAGCTTTAATACCGGTATTAAATGAATTGTTTCCTGTAAATATACGAGCTTCATCCCAAAGGTTTTCATCTATAAAAGTTTGAAGTGTTTTTGTGCCTCCCTCAATAATTATAGAGTTTATGTTTTTTTGAAACAAAACGCCACAAATTTGTTTTGCTATATGGTTTGAAAAATCAATGATGTTTTTATTAATAATAATTGTTTCAGCTTCATTATTAAATACAGTATAACTTTTCGATAGTTTATTGTCTTTATCAATAACAACTCTTATTGGGTTTTGTCCAATCCAACTCCGTGAAGTTAAGCTTGGGTTATCATTTAAAACAGTATTAGTTCCAACTAAAATAGCTTGTTCTTCGGTACGCCATTTATGGACTAATTGTCGAGAGCATTCATTAGTAATCCAAACTGGTTTTTGTTCATCTTTAGTTTCTGGAGCAATAAATCCATCTAGAGTTTCTGCCCATTTTAAAATAATATAAGGACGTTTTTTATTATGAAATGTAAAAAAACGCTTGTGGTGACTTTTACATTTATTTTCTAAAACTCCAACAATAACATTACAACCAGCATTTTTAAGTTTTTCGATGCCTTTTCCTGCTACTTTAACATTGTCATCAATACAACCAACTACCACATTTGGTATTTGATGTTTGATGATTAAATCGCTGCAAGGAGGTGTTTTTCCAAAATGAGAGCAAGGTTCTAAAGTCACATAAAGAGTTGCTTCTTTTAACAATGATTTATCCAAAACAGAATTTATGGCATTTACTTCGGCATGGTTTCCACCATATTTACTAGTGTAACCTTCGCCAATTATACTGTTGTTGTGAATAATTACTGCACCAACCATAGGGTTTGGTCTTGTAGTTCCTAATCCGTTTTTAGCAATTTCTAAGCAACGTTTTATATATATCTCGTGGTTGTTCAATGCTATAATTTAATCTTTACATTTTCAGTTTTATCTACATTATAGGTGTACGAAAACCCTAATACCTTATATATTATATCGCCTTTATATTGTACTTTAAGTTTTTTGCTAAACAAACTACCTATTAACCCGCCAAGGTTTTTGTTACTAAAAATACTGTCAGTTGGAATATTGGCTTTTAAAGGAATGGAGAATTCTTTTTTTGCTGGCACTTTAAAACTTTCGGTTGAAACAGAAGCCATTTCAGTGTCATTAACAAATACTTTAATTTCTTCAGTTTTTAATTCACCACCAATATCATTTGGGTTTAAAAACAAAGCATCAGCAGTAAATGTTACATATTTTGAAGTAGATTCAATAACCTTAATGTTTTCAACATTTAAAAACACAGGTTTTTCTTTAACCGAACACCCTAAAAAGGTAAACAATATTGTTGATAAAATAATAAAACTCTTCACTTTGCTTTTTTTATATTTAAGTATCTTCACTTGCATAAAATTATTATTTTAAAGTGAGTAAAGATACTATAGTTATTCGAGAAATTAAGCCTGAAGATAATGCTCAAATCGAAGCTATTATCAGAGCATGTTTCCATGAGTTTAAAATTCCGTTAGAAGGTACAGCATATACAGATAATGAAACGCCAAAGATGTATGAGTCTTACCAAAATCTAAACGAAATCTATTATGTTATTGATAATAATGGTAGCATACTAGGTGGTGGTGGCATTAAACCTTTAAAGGATTTTGAGAATGATGTTTGCGAAATACAAAAAATGTATTTTTCGCCAGAAGTACGAGGGAAAGGTTACGGTAAGCTTATGTTTGAAAAATGCATGGAAGTTGCAAAAAAAATGGGTTATAAACAGTGCTATTTAGAATCGGCATCGCAACTTAAAGCTGCCATTCATATTTACGAAAGTTATGGCTTTAAACATTTAAAAGGTGCTTTAGGAAATACAGGACACTATTCTTGCGGTGTTTGGATGATAAAAGATTTATGATATGAGCATTACTTTAATTGCAATACTATTAGATAAGTTTTTATATGAATTACATCTGTCAAATAAAAAACAATTTGAATAGATGAAATTAAAGGATATTCAAAACACATTTCATAAAGCGTTAGATGCCTTTTATGAAAAAGAAGAAATAGATAGCTTTTTTTTTATGCTGATTGATTCGTTTTATAATGTATCGAGATTAAAATTAGCTATAGAGCCAGATTTTAAAATTGAAAACCAAGACATTATTATTGATGCTTTAAATCGTTTAAAACAAGAAGAGCCTATTCAGTATATTTTAGGTGAAACTGAATTTTATGGATTACAGTTTAAAGTGAATAATCATGTTTTAATACCACGACCAGAAACAGAAGAATTAGTAGAGTGGGTGATTTCGGAGTCAAGAGATCAAAAATCAGAATTCAGAATTTTGGATATCGGCACTGGTAGTGGTTGTATCGCTATTGCTTTAGCTAAAAATATACCAAATGCTAAAGTTTATGCTTTAGATATAAGTAAAGAAGCACTAAAAATAGCTAAACAGAATGCAGAATTAAATGCTGTTGAAGTTAAATTTGTTGAAGCTGATATATTGAATGTGAGTTGTGATGAATATGTTTCTGCATTGCAAAAATTTGATATTATTGTATCTAACCCTCCATACGTTAGAGAGCAAGAAAAGCAGCTAATGAAAAATAATGTATTAAGTAACGAACCTCATTTGGCGTTATTTGTAAAAGACGAGAATCCATTATTATTCTATAATACTATTTCGGATTTTGCAAGAGCTACATTGAATGATAAAGGTATGCTGTTTTTTGAAATCAATGAATATCTTGGAAACGGCATGATTCAGCTACTAAAAGAGAAACGCTTTAAAAACATAGAATTAAAACTAGATATCTTTAAAAAAGATAGAATGATAAAAGGAGAAATTGCTAATGAGTAACATTCAACAACATATAGAAAACCTACGTAACGAACTTAGAGAACACAATTACAATTATTACGTTCTTGATAATCCCACAATTTCAGATTATGATTTCGATATAAAATTGAAAGAGTTGCAAGAACTCGAAGCTAAGCATCCTGAATTTTTTGATACTAATTCACCTACTCAACGTGTTGGAGGTGCTATTACTAAAAATTTTGAAACTATTGTGCACGAACATCGTATGTACTCATTAGATAATTCGTACTCAAAAGAAGATTTGCAAGATTGGGAGGCACGTATCAAAAAGTTAGTAGATGGTGATATTAAATATACCTGTGAGTTAAAATATGATGGAGCCTCTATAAGTTTGACGTATGAAAATGGATTATTGGTAAGAGCTGTAACACGAGGGGATGGTTTTCAAGGAGATAATGTTACTGCTAATATAAAAACCATAAAATCAGTGCCCTTGCAGTTAAAAGGCGATTATCTACCAAAATTTGATATTCGAGGAGAAATAGTTTTGCCATTTGACGGGTTTAATAAAATGAATGAAGAGCGCATTGAGCTAGGCGAAGAACCTTATAGAAATCCTAGAAATACAGCATCTGGTAGTTTGAAATTACAAGACAGTGCTGAAGTTGCAAAACGGCCTTTGGAATGTCTATTGTACAATCTTACGGGTTCTAATTTAGGAATTCGTACACAATATGAGAGTTTAGAAAAAGCAAGACAGTGGGGTTTTAAAGTGCCAGATGCTGCAAAATTGGTTAGTTCTATTGATGAGGTTTTAGAATTTGTAGAATACTGGAATGTGCACCGACACAATTTGCCATATGAAACCGATGGTGTTGTTATTAAAGTAAATAATTTGCAACAACAAGAAGAATTGGGGTATACTGCAAAAGCACCTCGTTGGGCAATGGCATATAAGTTTAAAGCTGAACAGGTTTCAACTAAATTAAACAATATAACATATCAAGTTGGTAGAACAGGAGCCATAACGCCTGTTGCTAATTTAGAACCTGTTGAGTTGGCTGGAACAACTGTAAAACGTGCATCCTTACATAATGCAGATCAAATAGAAAAATTAGATATTAGAGTAGGTGATGAGGTGTTTGTAGAAAAAGGAGGGGAGATTATCCCTAAAATTATTGCTGTAGATTTTACTAAACGAGACCCGTTTTCTAATCCAACACTATATATAACAAATTGCCCAGAATGTAATACCGAATTAGTAAGACAAGAAGGAGAAGCTCAGCATTATTGCCCAAATTATAATGGATGTAACCCGCAGATAATTGGACGCATTCAACATTTTATATCTAGAAAAGCAATGGATATAGATGGTTTAGGAGGAGAAACTGTCGCGCTTTTAGTTAATGAAGGCCTAATTAATAATTACTCAGATTTATATGAATTAACAAAAGAGCAGGTGATGCCTTTAGAGCGTATGGCAGAAAAAAGTGCAGAAAACTTAGTTTTGGGTATTGAAGCTTCTAAGCAAATTCCATTTGAACGTGTTCTGTTTGCTTTAGGTATTAGGTTTGTTGGAGAAACTGTGGCCAAAAAATTAGCTAAGCATTATAAAAGCATTGATGCGATAGCCATGGCATCAGGTGAAGATTTAGTAAATGTTGACGAAATAGGTGTTAAAATTGCAGAAAGTGTGTTGTCTTTTTTCAAAGAAGAAAAAAACATATTAATATTAGATAGATTGAAACAATTTGGAGTTCAGTTAGAAATGTCTGCAGATCAACTTATTGGTCAGACAAATATTTTGCAAGGACAATCAATTGTAGTAACTGGTGTCTTCGAATCAATATCAAGAAATGATTTAAAAAAGCTTATAGAAGATAACGGTGGTAAGGTAAGCAGTTCTATTTCTTCAAAAACAAGTTTTATAGTTGCAGGAACAAATATGGGACCTAGTAAAAAGCAAAAAGCAGAAAAGCTTGATATTGTTATAATAAATGAGTATCAATTCTTACAAAAAATACAATAAAATTAATTTTTATCGATAAAATGTATTTTTTTATCGCTTAATTGTAAAATATTTTTATATTTGTACCCTAACTGTAAATTGCTGTTATGTACAAGTCGAAAGTCTTGATTGGTTTAATTGTATTAGCTTATGTCCTTTTTATTGTTTTTCAATTTAATGGAAATGAGTTGATGGCATCTAGCTTTAGCTCGACTATATTCCCATTAATTGCATTACTTTATTATATTACAATTAAACCCAAAACACTGTTTTTTGGGTTGTTTTTGGTATGTTATTCGTTGTCAGAATTAGCGTTTTTTACCATTGACTTTGTTCCTTATCTTTATTATTATTTTATAGGAAATACTTTAAGTATGTTGTCATACGCTTTTCTTTTAATTGAGATATGTAGATCTGTTTGTGGAATTCATGTTATAAAAAATTTCAAGATTCATATAATAGTGCTAATGGGGTTAAATACTTATATAGCATATATTTTACAAGAAGCGGTAAGCCCATTTTTAGAAATGACAAATGAATATTTATTGGAGATTACATATAACATTATTATGCTTTTGTTATTATCAGTATCTCTTCTAAATTACTTCTATAAAGATAATAAGAAGTCTTTGTTCTTATTTTTTGGAGCTTTATGTATTGTTTTTAGTGAAGTTATTAATGTGGCTTATTTGTATGTAGCACACCAAAATATACTTAACTTTATTTCTGTTTCTTTATTTGTATTAGCATTCTATTTCTTGTACCAACAATCTAAATTGGTTGAAGAACCAGTTGAAGAAATGATAATAGAAGAATAATTATATTTTTATTTATTTATAAAAGGAATATCTTTTCTGTATATATAAAGAATTATTGCAGAGAGTACAAAAGTTGCTACAGCTGTAAAGAATAAAATGCCTCCATCATTATTTATATCAATACCAAGTTTAGTTAAATGCATAAAAATAGCACCAGAAATAACACCAATTGTTATAGATGCTCCAAGCCATACAGTTTTAGGAATCAATAATAATATACCGGCTATAAGTTCTAAAACGCCTATGCCAATTCTTCCAAAAGGTTCTAATCCAACGGTTTCAAAAATATATACACTATCTGGGTGCGCAGTGAATTTGAATCGGAGTGTTTGAATTAAAATAATTGCAACAATTATTCGTAATGCTAATGGAATGTGCTTTTTCATATTCTTATAAATAAAATTAATTAAATAGTATATAGACAACTAATATAACTGTTTTTTGTAACTACATCTTTATCGCTAAAAAGCTAAATACTAACAAAATAATCGATGAAAAGTGTGATTTTGACGCTGTAATTAAATTTTTTTATATATTTGTTTTCAACCTACTTATAAAAATACCATGAAAGATTTACTTCTACTTAGCTTTAATAAGGTTTTTTTTGGCGCATTATTACTTCTTATTACGGTTACTATTTTAGGAACTTATAGCGAGGATGTTTTAGCTTTACAAATTACTAAGGCATTATTCATTCCTGTTTTTTTAATCTTTTTTTTCATAAAAAATAAAGCGTTAAGCCTTCCTGTTATTTCTTTTTTTATATTTTCTTTTTTAGGAGATGCTTCGTTGGCTTTTTTTGAAAATGATATTTTTATTAAGGCTTCTAGTGCTTTTTATTTTTTAAGTTATATATGTTTAATAGGTATTGCAATTTCTAAATTTAAGTTTTTTGAGGTTGATAAAGTGGTTGGTACATACTTAATAGTAGTTTTTTTAATAAATGCTTATTTTTTATATACGTTATATGGTATACTAAAGGCTATTGTGCCAGATAGTTTGGAGGTGTTCTTGTTTGGAGTTAAAAACATTTCGTTAATACTCTTAATATTTTTAGCTTTTGGAAAATATTTAGCTAATGATACAAAGCCCTCAATACTTTTTTTAATGGTTGCTCTATGCTTAGTATTTTCAACTATTCTAAACTATGTTAGTTTGTATTATGTTTACAGTTGGAGTTTTGTTATGCTAGAAAGGGTTATTTATGCAATTGGTATTTATCTTTTATTAAATTATGTTATGGAAGAAAATAAAAGCGCCAGAATTCTTGATAAACCCCAGAATAGTTATAATTCTGATAATATTTTTGCTTAAACTATTATTGATGTTCCATCGGCAGCTTTATTTTTATTTGAGTCTAAATAAAAATCAATTTTACCAAGGTTAATGCCATAGCAACCAACTTGATTAACTAGTACATTTTTGTTTTCAACATTTTTAACAATAGTTGGTTTCTTTAAAAAAGTATGAGTATGCCCGCCAATAATTAAGTCAATATTTTTTGTTGCAGCTGCAAGTTTTAAATCACTAATTTTTGTTTCACTATTTCTGTAATTATACCCTAAATGGGATAAGCAGATTATTAGATCACATTGTTCTTCTTCTTTAAGAATTCTTGTCATATCTTGAGATATTTCAATAGGATCTAAATATTTAGTCTCTTTAAACATGGAAGGATCAACTAATCCGTTTAACTCTATTCCTAATCCAAAAACACCAATTTTTATGCCCCCTTTTTTAAATACTTTATAAGGTTTTACATGCGTGTCCATAATAGTATTTGAAAAATCATAATTTGCAGATATGAAATCAAATTGAGCATGAGGTAGTTGAGTATAGAGACCTTCGATACCATTGTCAAAATCATGATTACCAATGGTGGCTGCGTCATATTTGAGTTTGCTCATTAACTTAAATTCAAGTTCTCCTCCATAATAATTAAAGTAAGGCGTACCTTGAAAAATATCGCCAGCATCAAGCAATAATGTATTGGGGTTTTCTTTTCTAATAGACTCTATTAAACTAGCTCTACGAGCAACACCGCCTTTGTTTGCGTTTCTGCCATCTTCTGGACCAAAAGTATCGATATGACTATGCACATCGTTTGTGTGTAAAATAGTAATCTTTGATGTCTTTAAAGAAGAAGTAAAAGACTGTAATCCTAAACCTCCTAGTGTTACTAAAGCGGTACCAGCGGTTGCTTGTTGTATAAAATTTCTACGTTTCATCGAGCAAATTATTTTATTTGAATAAACCTATCATCAATAACGGGGTTTATAGTATCTAGTTTTATGAATTTATCAATTAAGGCATTTCTTATCTTATAATTTAAAACATATAAACTATCGTTATTTTTAAAAAATGTCATATTGCTCCCTCCATTATATAAATAATCATTAGTAGCTACATGGTAGACTTTGTTTTTGTCAATATTTTTTTCGTTAATTTTTGCTTCAATTACATTAAAATCTTTGTCAAGAACTAGTTTAAATTTAGAAATTGGATGGGCTCTTTTTCTTGTTTTTAAATATTCAACAATACTATCAATTTGAGAACCTTTCAATGCTACAACAACTACACTATTTTCAAACGGCATTAATTGGAAAGCAGTTCTTTTTGTAACATTTCCTTTGGGTAAAATAGACCGAATACCTCCATAGTTTAGTAAAACCATATCAATATCTTTTCCTGTTCTGCTCTTAAAAACAGGATTGGCTTCGCTGTAAACGGCATCTGCCATAAAGTTGCCAACAGCAGTGTTTAAATCGCCATCAGTTTTTGAATACAAGTCAACAGAATATGCTAAAACACTATCTAAATCCTTTTGGATATGATCTCTGTAGGGCTTAATAAATGATTCGATTTCTGTATTTGACGATAAACTATCAGTAATTTGAATTTGTTCTCCTTGGATTTTTGTTAGATGCAATTTTTCTTGTTTGCACCCAAAAAAAATAAAAAAATTTAACAAAAAAATAAAATGTGTGAACCTCATATAATAACCAATTTTTTTGAATGCAGTTTTCCTACCTTTGCGAAAAGTATAAAGATAAATGATTTTAAAAGGTTTTAAAGAAAAATCTAATAAAAAACACCTAAATAAACTGTTGTCGCAACGCGAAGTTAATGTTGTAGATAATAAGGTAGAAAGTTTAGGGGTTATCTTAAATATTGATGAAGTTGATGATTTTGAGTTGTTTAGAGCTTTAGCAGATGATATTAATGTGCGCCCAAATAGACTTAAAATTATAGCGTTTTCAACTAATAAAAAAGACAACCTAAGCACTTGGGATGAATGTTTTAACCCTAAAGACTTTGGTTGGAATGGCAGCATTAAAAACATTGAGTTGCAATCGTTTTTAAATACAAGTTTTGATGCCTTGATTAGTTATTATACTAAAGATGAGTTAGAATTAAAATTGTTAACAGCAACATCAAAAGCGAAATTTAAAATTGGCATTTTGCAAACAGATGCACGCTTAAACGATTTAATAATAAAAACTAGTTTAAACGAATTTGACGTATTTAAAAAAGAGTTAAATAAATACTTAGCTATATTAAATAAAATTAAAAATGAGTAGTAAGTTTATAGGTACTGGAGTGGCATTGGTGACGCCATTTAAATCAGATTTAAGTATAGATCATACAGCCTTAACAAATATTGTTAATTTCAATATTGAAAATGGTACTAATTATCTTGTTATTTGTGGTACAACTGGAGAAAGTGTTACCATTACGAAACAAGAAAAGCAGGAAGTAATTCAAACAATTTCCAATGCTAATAATGGTAGAGTACCAATGGTTTTGGGGATAGGAGGTAACAATACTATGGCGGTTATTGAAGAAATAAAGGAAACCGACCTAAGTAATATCGATGCTATTTTATCGGTTTCTCCATATTATAGTAAACCTACACAGGAAGGCATGTATCAGCATTTTAAAGTTATTGCAGAGTCGTGCCCTATAGATATTATTTTATATAATGTTCCAGGGCGGACATCAAAAAACATGGAACCAGAAACCACGTTGAGGTTAGCTAAAGATTTTAAAAACATAATAGCCGTTAAAGAAGCTGGTAATAATGTTGCTCAATACTTGCAATTATTAAAGAATAAAACAGAAGATTTTTTGGTGATTTCTGGAGATGATGATTTAGCGCTTAGTGTTGTTTTAGCTGGAGGATCGGGAGTTATTTCGGTTATTGGGCAAGCCTTTCCTAAAGCTTTTTCAGAAATGATACGTTTAGGGCTAAAGGGAAATGCAAAAGCTTCTTATGATATTCATTTTAAGCTCATGGATATTGTTAATTATATTTTTGAAGAAAATAATCCAGCAGGAATAAAGGCTGTTTTTGAGGCACTAAACCTTTGTCAAGATACAGTTAGGTTACCATTAGTTCCAGCATCAAATCCGTTGAAAGAAAAAATAGTAGAATTCGTAAAAGACTTTAAGTAATGTTAAATATAACTTAAACCTTACTGTTACTGCAATTCAACATTTATTTTAGCAGAGAAATTATATTTTTAAAATCCATAATAATAACTTAATTTTGCATTCTGTTTTAAAATCTATGAAGAAGTTTTTTTACATTACAATTACACTAACTATTTTAAGCTCTTGTAGCGAGTATCAAAAAGTTTTAAAAA
This sequence comes from Gaetbulibacter sp. 4G1, assembly GCF_002741945.1. GTDB lineage: Bacteria > Bacteroidota > Bacteroidia > Flavobacteriales > Flavobacteriaceae > Wocania_A > Wocania_A spongiicola. Next base: position 227,281 of record NZ_MDVN01000002.1, on the reverse strand, counting down.
ACGAAGAGATAGCTCCTAAATTTAAAATGGGAGAGGCTTTGTACAATGAGGGTAAATATTCAAAAGCGAACAAGCTTTTTGCTCAAATTGTACCAAATTATAGAGGGAAACCTCAAGCTGAGAAACTGATGTTCTTATACTCCAATTCATTTTATAAAATGAAGGACTATTATGTAGCTGGTTATCAATTTGAACGTTTTGCTTCAAGTTATCCTAAAAGTGAAAAATTAGAAGAGGCCTCGTTTTTAAGTGCCAAAAGCTATTATATGCTTTCGCCTATTTACTCTAAAGATCAAAAAGAAACTGTCGAAGCTATTGAGAAACTTCAAGCTTTTATTAATTTATATCCAGAATCTGAATATAGTAAAGAGGCTAATGAGTTAGTTAAAGAGTTGGATTTTAAATTAGAAAAAAAAGCATTTGAAATTGCTAAGCAATACAATAAAATTGCATACACTTCTATTGAACTTGAGGCTGCTATAAAATCGTTTGATAATTTTATTTTCGATTTTCCAGGATCTACATTACGTGAAGATGCTTTGTTCTATAGATTTGATTCTGCTTATAAGCTAGGAATAAACAGTGTAGAATATAAAAAAGAAGCTAGACTAAAAACAGCAAAAGAATACTACGAAGCTTTCAAAAAGAAATATACAAACTCAAAGCATATTGAAGCTATTGATAATATGGCTATAGAGATTGATGAAACATTAAAAAATTACAGCACTAAAAGTTAATAAATTATGTCAATGGATTTAAAAAAAACCAACGCTCCGGTTAATACAGTAACTTACGATAGAAATCAAATAGATGAGCCAACAGAAAATATCTATGAATCAATTTCTATTATAGCAAGACGCGCTGAACAAATTAATTCAGAAATAAAAAAAGAACTTATTGATAAGTTAGAAGAATTTGCAACTTACAATGATAGTCTTGAAGAAATTTTTGAAAACAAAGAGCAAATTGAAGTTTCTAAATTTTATGAAAAGTTACCAAAGCCACATGCATTAGCAGTTCAGGAATGGTTAACAGATAAAATTTATCACAGAAATACAGAAGAAGATTCTCAGGAATAAAATTATTATGAGTATTCTAAGCGGCAAGAATATACTATTAGGAATTAGTGGTGGTATTGCCGCTTATAAAACGGCTTCATTAGTAAGGTTATTTGTAAAATCGGGCGCAAACGTAAAAGTTGTAATGACGCCATCTGCAAAAGATTTTATTACACCACTAACATTATCCACACTTTCAAAAAATCCAGTGCATTCATCTTTTACAAACGAAGATGATGATAACGCTGTATGGAATAATCACGTAGATTTAGGTCTTTGGGCTGATGTTTTTATTGTTGCACCAGCAACGGCAAACACATTATCAAAAATGGCAAATGGTGTTTGTGATAATTTGCTTTTGGCTACTTATTTATCAGCAAAATGTCCTGTGTATTTTGCACCGGCAATGGATTTGGATATGTACAAACACCCATCAACACTTAAGTCTTTTGAAAAACTTAATGCTTTTGGAAATATAATGATTCCTGCTACAAGTGGAGAGTTAGCTAGTGGTTTAGTTGGTGAAGGAAGAATGGCAGAGCCCGAAGATATTGTTGCTTTTGTTGAAAACGACATTTTAGATAAGCTTCCGCTTCGCGGGAAGAAAATACTAATTACAGCAGGACCAACTTATGAAGCTATCGACCCTGTTCGCTTTATTGGAAACCATTCGAGTGGTAAAATGGGGTTTGAAATAGCTAAGACATCCGCTAATCTTGGCGCTCAGGTTATTTTAATTACGGGGCCAACACATCAAAAAATAAAACATCCGTTAATTAAAGTTGTGCCAGTAGTTAGCGCACAAGAGATGTACAATGCTACTCATGAATACTTTGAAGATGTTGATGTAGCTATACTTTCTGCGGCTGTTGCAGATTTTAAGCCCAAAGAAATTGCTTCTCAAAAAATAAAAAAAGCAAGTTCTACGTTAAGCATAGAGTTGGCTAAAACTAAAGATATTTTAGAATCTTTGGGACAAATTAAAAAACAGCAATATTTAGTAGGTTTTGCCTTAGAGACAAACAACGAACTTGAAAACGCAAAAGGAAAACTAAAAAGAAAGAATTTAAATTTAATTGTTTTAAATTCGTTAAACGATAAAGGGGCTGGTTTTAAAACCGAAACCAATAAAGTTACTTTTATTGATAATAATGAAACAATAACCGAATTTCAATTAAAGTCTAAAGCAGATGTTGCTAAAGATTTATTAAACGAAATTATAAAACAAATTGATGCGTAATATCATATTAATTTTATTGGTATGCTTTAGTTTTAAAGGGTTTTCTCAAGAACTTAACTGCAGTGTTGTTGTTAACGCCCTGCAAACAGGTAACGAAAATTTACAGATTTTTAAAACCTTAGAAAAGCAACTAAACGAGTTTGTTAATAATACTAAATGGACTAATAAAACTTTTACTAATCAAGAGCGCATTAATTGTAGTATGGTAATTAGTATTACCGATTTTAGCGGAGAGGCTTTTCAAGGGACTCTGCAAGTGCAATCTTCACGACCAGTTTTTGGATCTTCATATAGTACACCAATTTATAGCTTTAACGATAAAGATTTTACATTCAGATATTTAGAGTTTCAAAATTTAATTTTCAACCCTAATCAGTTTGAATCTAATTTAGTCTCGGTATTAGCATTTCATATTTATATGATATTGGCGCTTGATGCCGATTCTTTTTCAGAAAAAGGTGGTGATTCCTATTATCAACAAGCACAAATCATTACTAATTATTCTCAGCAAGAAAACTTTAAAGGCTGGAAAGTAGAGGACGGTTTACAAAGTAGGTTTGCATTAATTGATAATGTATTATCTCCAACTTTTAAAGAATACAGAGATGTAATGTATAGCTACCATATTCAAGGGTTGGATATTATGAGTGAAAAAACAAAAGAAGGGAAAGAGCAAATAGCTGATGCTTTAATGCGTTTTAAAGCCATGAATAGTCGTAGGCCAAACTCTTTTTTATTACGTACATTTTTTGATGCTAAAGCAGATGAAATAGAACAAGTTTTTTCAGGTGGACCAAATGTGAATATTTCTAGCCTTAAAGAAACACTTCAGAAAATTGCCCCTACACAATCTACTAAATGGAGGAATATTAAATTTTGAATGTCACAGCACAAGTAAAAGACATTTACTATCTTTATTTTTACAATTTATAATTATCTAAAGACCATTGATAACTTCACTTTCAATAAAAAATTACGCTTTAATTGATAATCTCCAAGTCGATTTTAATGGAGGCTTATCAATTATAACAGGAGAGACAGGTGCCGGGAAATCGATTTTATTAGGTGGATTGTCTTTAATACTCGGCAAGCGTGCAGATTTGAATAGTTTAAAAGATACTACTCAAAAATGTATTATTGAAGCTGTTTTTGATGTTTCACATTATAATTTAGAGCCACTTTTTGATGCTGAGGATTTTGATTATGAAACACAAACTATTATACGACGAGAAATTTTGCCTTCTGGAAAATCTAGAGCATTTGTAAACGATTCGCCTGTAAATTTAGCTAGTTTACAGCTTTTAGGAGAGCGGTTAGTTGATATTCATTCACAACATCAAACGTTGCAACTAACAAGCAACGATTTTCAGTTTCAGGTAATTGATGCTTTGGCTAATAATGATGAATTATTACAAAGCTATGCTACAGAATTAAAAGCATATAAAAAACTTGAAAAGGAACTACAAGAACTACATAACTTTCAAGCTGAAGCGATTAAAGAACATGATTATAATTCGTTTTTATTGAATGAGTTAGTTGTAGCCAATTTAATTGAAGGCGAACAGCAAGCCCTTGAAGAAGAATACGAAACTTTAAATAATATTGAAGGGATAAAAGAAAAACTTTCTGAATCCTATCAATTATTAAATGATGAGCAAATTGGTGTTTTATCAACGCTTACTACTATTAAAAATAACCTTCAAAATATCGCTGGATTCTTTTCAAAATACGAAGACTTATTCAATAGAGTTAATACCAGCTTAATAGACTTAGACGATGTTTTTAATGAAATTGACATATTACAAGATAGCCTTGAAGCAAATCCAAATAGGCTAGTAGAAGTGGACTCAAAGCTAAAAGTATTGCATAGTTTAATGCAAAAACATGTTGCTAGTGATGTTTCAGAATTAATCAAAATTAAAAATGACTTAGAAGAAAAAGTTGCAGTTACACAAAATTTAGATATTACTATTGATAAAAAACAATCTGAAATAAAATCTAAAACAAGTCAACTTAAAAATATTTCAAAGCAAATTAATAAGAAACGTTCTGAAGTTATTCCACAATTAAAGGAGCAATTAGAAACTGTTTTAGCAAGCTTAGGTATGCCTAATGCTCAATTTAAAATGGATGTTTTATATAAAACTGAACAATTTTTTGTAAACGGACAAGACGAATTGTCATTTTTATTTTCGGCTAACAAAGGAGGAAACTTTAACGAGCTTAAAAAAGCCGCTTCTGGAGGGGAATTATCAAGAATAATGCTAGCTATAAAATCAATATTATCTAATTACATACAATTACCAACCATTATGTTTGATGAGATTGATACTGGGGTTTCTGGAGAAATATCAAACAAAATGGGCGATATTATGGTGCAAATGAGTAAATCGATGCAAGTATTTTCTATTACACACTTACCGCAAATTGCTGCCAAAGGGCACTCGCATTTTAAAGTGTATAAAGAAGATGTAAATGATACTACACAAACCAATTTAGTTAAACTAAATCATGATGAGCGTATTATTGAGATAGCTCAAATGCTTGGCGGTACAGAAACATCCTCTTCAGCGATTGCCCATGCAAAAGAATTATTTAATTAAGAAAAGTTAAAAGATTAGTATTTTTGAACACAAATAAACCAATCAACATATGTCATATAATTTATTAAAAGGAAAAAAGGGAATTATTTTTGGAGCACTAGACGCTAACTCAATTGCTTGGAAAACTGCAGAACGAGTTCATGAAGAAGGTGGGCAGTTTGTGTTAACCAATGCTCCAGTAGCAATGCGCATGGGGCAAATTAATGAGTTAGCCAAAAAAACGGGTTCTCAAATTATTCCTGCCGATGCCACATCTGAGGAAGATTTACAAAATTTGGTTGCACAGTCTATGGAAATTCTTGGTGGCAAAATAGATTTTGTTTTGCACTCTATAGGGATGTCAATAAATGTTAGAAAAGGAAAACATTATACAGACCAAAATTATGCATGGACGCAAAAAGGAACCGATGTTTCGGCAATGTCTTTTCATAAAGTAATGCAAACTCTTTATAAAGCTGATGCTATGAATGAATGGGGGAGTATTGTAGCCCTAACTTATATGGCAGCGCAACGGGTGTTTCCAGATTATAATGATATGGCTGATAATAAAGCATACCTAGAAAGTGTAGCACGTAGTTTTGGTTACTTTTTTGGGCGCGATAAAAAAGTGCGTGTTAATACCATTTCTCAATCTCCAACGCCAACTACAGCTGGTAGTGGGGTAAAAGGATTTGATGGATTTATAGCTTATGCAGATAAAATGTCACCGCTTGGAAATGCTACGGCATTAGATTGTGCAAACTATACCGTATCATTATTTAGCGATTTAACAAAGCGTGTTACTTTACAAAACCTTTATAATGATGGAGGTTTTAGTAATATGGGAGTTAGTGATGCCGTTATGAGTACTTTTACTGGAGAAGAATGATATTAAAATATTAAAATGAGCCATCGTTTTTACGATGGCTTTTTTATTTGGATTAGTTACATTTGTTGTATGCAATTACGGTTTTCTTTTATCATTCCTGTTTATAATCGTCCTGACGAAATTGAAGAGCTTCTCCAAAGTTTTGTTGAGTTGGATTCTACAACTGAATATGAAATAGTAATTGTTGAAGATGGCTCAACCATATCATCAAAAAAAGCTATTGAAGCTTATAAGGGTAAGCTTAATATATCATATTATTTCAAAGAGAATTCAGGCCCGGGAGATTCTCGTAATTTTGGAATGCTACATGCTAAAGGAAATTATTTTATCATTTTAGATTCCGATTGTATTTTACCAACCAATTATTTAAACGAAGTTGAAAAAGGCTTAAATACAAATTATGTAGACTGTTTTGGAGGTCCAGATGCGGCACACAAGTCGTTTACAAACCTTCAAAAGGCTATTAATTTCTCAATGACATCAATTATTACTACTGGAGGCATTCGAGGTAATAAAAAGAGTATTGATACCTTTCAACCACGTAGTTTTAACATGGGTATTTCAAAAGAAGCGTTTATTGCCTCAAAAGGGTTTGGGCGTATTCACCCAGGTGAAGACCCAGATTTATCGATAAGATTATGGAATTTAGGTTTTAAGACTGGGTTAATCTCAGAAGCTTTTGTGTATCATAAACGTCGTATTTCTTGGAGTAAATTTTATAAGCAAGTCCACAAGTTTGGTTTAGTTCGTCCAATTTTAAACGTATGGCATCCTTCAACTAAAAAAATAACATATTGGTTCCCGACGTTATTTTGTATTGGGTTTTTACTATCTGTCTTGCTTTTTTTTGTTAAAGTAAAATGGGGACTAATAGCTTATATGTTGTATTTTGTAATAGCTTTTTTGGCAGCTTTAGTATCAACAAAAAATATTGTTGTGTCTTTTTTATCTATAGCAGCTATTAGCGTTCAGTTTTTTGGGTATGGATACGGGTTTTTAAAATCTACTTTTGCTATTGGTATATTTAAAAAGAAACCAGAGATACATTTTCCAGAATTATTCTTTAAATCAAAATGAGAAAGAAAATAAAATCAGATATATCCTCATCAATTAAAAATAGAAAAATAAATGTGTTTTTTTTGTTTTTGTTTTTGGCGTTTATCATTTTAATCTTTACAAAACTATCAAAAGAATACACTAATACAGTTGCCTTTAATATTAATAAAAGTAATGTACCACAGGAAAGTGTTATTCTTAATGATTCGAGTGCAATATTAAATATCACACTTAAAACACATGGTTTTAAATGGCTTACTTACTATTTTAATAAACCAAAGGTTACAATTGATTTTGCTAAAGATGTCATTAAAATTGATTCGACTTTTGTTTGGAGTAAATCTAAAGCGTATTTATTGGCTAGTACACAATTTGGTAAGCAAGTTGAATTGCTAAATATTTCTCCTGACACTTTAGTATTTAGGTATGATACAAATTTAGTTAAAAAAGTACCTGTGGTTTTTAATAGTAATATAAAGTTTAGTTTGGGGTTTGATATAGCAGAACAATATGAAATCACCCCAGATTCTATAGAAGTTATAGGGCCACATGTATTAGCATCACAGGTAAATAATATTGAAACCGAACTTGTTGAAATGGATAATGTTAAATCTGATATAAACAAAATAGTTAAATTGAATTTGCCAGAGAATAGTAATGATTTAAAGTTTTCCAATAAAACAATTAATTTAACAGCAAACGTTGAAAAATTTACTGAAGGCACATTAAAAGTACCTGTAAGTATAAAAAATGGACCAAATAACAAAACGTTAAAGTACTTTCCAAAAACGGTAAATGTTGTTTATTACACCAGTTTAAAGAATTTTAAAGCAATTGGGGTCAAAGACTTTAAAGTAGAATGTGATTTTAATAAAACAACTAGCAATCAATCTTTTTTGTTGCCAGAATTGACAAAGTCTCCAGAAACGGTGAAGCATGCAAAAATTGGACAGCAACAAATTGAATTTATTATAATAGAATGATTATTGTTGGATTAACAGGAGGAATTGGTAGTGGTAAAACTACAGTAGCTAAACAATTTTTGGCACTAGGGATACCTGTTTATATAGCTGATGAAGAAGCTAAAAAATTGATGCATAAATCTAAAGTTATTAAAAGAAAACTTATTCAACTTTTTGGAAATAAAGCATATGTAAATGGAGAATTAAATAAATCATTTATTGCTAACATTATTTTTAATGATAGCAGTTATTTAAAAAAAATGAATGCTATTATACACCCTAGAGTTGCTAGACATTTTGAAAAGTGGACATTAAAACAAGTTGCGCCATACGTAATAAAAGAAGTTGCTATACTATTTGAAAACGGAGGAAACAAACAGTGCGACTATGTAATTACAGTTATCGCTCCTTTTGAGTTGAGAATTGAACGATTGCTAAAAAGAGACCATACCACAAGAAGTAAGCTTAATGCTATTATAAAAAATCAATGGAGTGATGACGATAAAATAAAACTATCCGACTTTGTTATTGATAATACTACACTCGAAAGCACAAAAAAACAAGTTGTTAAAGTGCATGAAGAAATCTTAAAAAAATGCATTTAATCCATAAACTTTAACATTTTTGTTAATGTAAGGTTAAATGATATCTGAGCTAAATGTTAAAATGTTAATTTTGAATGATGAGCAAAAGAATATTCATCCTATTGGTACTTTTAATGAGTTTGTCCCTTATAGGTATCATATTCGTTCAAGCTTATTATATTAAGGATTCTGTTGATAATGAAGAAAAACGTTTTAAATCTAGTGTAACTAGGGCTTTATATGCAGTTTCTAATAAAATAGGAGATGATGAATTTGAAAAGCTTTTTCAGAGATATCAAAGATTAGATAAAGAAAAAAAGAGTGATTCAGCAGCAGTTTCTCAGCTATTTATCTATCAACAAAATAATAACACAAAAGAAACACTTATTTACAGAAGTGGAGTTTTAGAAGAGAACTATAAATTGTCTTCATCGCTCTTTGACATTGGTTTAGATAGTATTAATGTTCAAAATATACTTGGCGAATCTCAAATTCAAGTATTTAATGATATAGAGTTTTCAGAAAGAGATTTATCAAAAAGCCCAATACTAAGTATTGTTAATAGTGGTAGTATCGCTGAAGCTCAAAAAAACAGTCTTGAGAAAAGTTTTAAAGCTATGTTGTCAAGAAAACCTGTTCACAAAAGGATTTCATCAGCAGAAATAGAGAAACTACTTGAAAATAAATTAAAAGAAGGTGAGGTTGATATTGATTTTGAGTTTGCTATTTATAGTAACGGTTTAGCAACTAAAGTGCATAGTGATGGATTTGAAAGAGACGAAGCATCAACGTTTAAAGTTCCAATTTTTCCTAATGAAAATAATCAAAGTAGCTATAAATTATTAGTAAACTTTCCTGATGACAAAAAGTTTATTTTGTCGTCTATTATGGGTATGATTTTGTTATCTATAATTTTTACATCAGTTATTATTTTAGCATATTCAAGTGCTTTATATCAATTAGTTAAGCAGCGCAAAATATCTCAAATTAAAACTGACTTTATTAATAACATGACACATGAGTTTAAAACACCTATTGCTACAATAAATTTAGCTTTGGATGCCATAAAAAATCCAAAGATTATTGAAGATAAAGATAAGGTTATACGTTATCTTAATATGATAAAAGAAGAAAACAAACGAATGCATGCTCAGGTTGAAAATGTTTTAAGAATATCTAAACTAGAAAAAAATGAACTAAATATTAGTAAGGATAGAGTTGAGTTGCACGACTTAATCGAAGATGCATTAACACATGTGCAGCTTTTGATTGAAGATAGAAATGGAACGATTGAAACATACCTAAATGCTGAGAAATCGTCAGTTTTAGCAAGTGAAATGCACTTTACTAATGTTATCGTTAATATTCTGGATAATGCTATTAAATATTCTCCAGATATTTTAAAAATTGAAGTTATTACAGAAAATATTGGAACCAATATTTTATTAAAAATAAAAGATCATGGTAGCGGAATGAGTAAAGCTGCCTTAAAGCGTGTGTTCGAAAAATTTTATAGAGAACATACAGGAAACATACATAATGTTAAAGGTCACGGGTTGGGCTTAGCTTATGTAAAACGTATAGTAGATGACCATCAAGGTTATGTAACGGTTGAAAGTGAAAAAGGAAAAGGGAGCACATTTATAATAAAGCTTCCTATAATAACATAAACATGGAAGAGCAAAAAAAGAGAATTTTATTAGTAGAAGACGATCCAAATTTTGGAACTGTTCTTAAAGATTATTTAATAATGAACGATTACGATGTTGTTCATGCTAAAAACGGTATGGAAGGTTTCGAAAAGTTTAAAAAGGACGATTTCGATTTATGCATTCTTGATGTTATGATGCCTTATAAAGACGGTTTTACTTTAGCTAAAGAAATAAGGGAAAAAAACACTGATGTACCAATAGTATTTTTGACAGCTAAAGCAATGAAAGAAGATGTTTTAAAAGGTTATAAAGTAGGAGCAGATGATTATTTAAATAAACCTTTTGATAGCGAAGTGCTTTTAATGAAAATAAAAGCTATAATGCAACGTAAAGCTACTGAAACTATTTCTGATAGTAAACAATTTGAATTTAAAATTGGAAGCTTCGATTTAAATTCCAAGCTACGTTTTTTACGTTTTGATGGTGGAGACCCAATAAAACTATCACCTAAAGAAAACGAATTATTGCGTTTATTAGCCTTGCATGAAAATGATTTAATGCCGCGTGAACTAGCACTTACTAAAATATGGAGAGACGATAATTACTTTACTTCTCGTAGTATGGATGTTTATATTGCTAAATTACGTAAGTATTTAAAATTAGATGAAAAAGTAGAAATACTTAATATTCATGGAGAAGGATTTAGATTAGTGATAAATTAATATGTTATAGCTTCAATAAAAGATTTAGATTACTAATTTTTATTTGCAAATTTAAACGCTTCAGAAGTAGTGTAATACTTAACAATCATATTTGGAATTTCCCAAGCAGGCATGTTGTCTTCTTTTAGATATTTTAAGAAGTTTGTTGTAACCTGTTCAAAATGTTGCTCGTGACCAATTTTGTATTCTTGAGGAATATCTAAAAACCAAGTTTTATTATCAAACCTTTCAAGTTTTACTCCTGAATATTTTTGATTGATAGTTGTACTAATAGCAGTTTTTAAGTTTTCTTCAAACTTAGATTCGTCTTCATTAGCATTCATTTTAATATATAATTTTGGCTTGTAATTCTCTTCTGCACCTTGCTTTATAATTAAATCGCATTTGGTTCCTCTCATTATACTATAATGAGTATCTCCTGTTCCTTCTGGGGCTTGAAAATTCCATATAACAGATGTCTTAGCTGTTTTTCCTTTTATCTTATAAATTATAGAACCGTTACAGTTTATACTAAGTAATTCTCCATCCAAGTCTTTTTTTAAAAAATCTGGAAATTTATCGGCACCGGTTACTTTTTTAAACATTTTTTTTGATAGACTAGTTGTCCAATGTTTAGCACTAATAATTTTAATGTCAGATTTTTTTAATATAACATTTGGAAAAGCTTCCCATTGCACTAAATCTACTAAATGCGTAGATACATCATTTAATCCTTCTCCACGTTGCTTAGTATCAAAAAACCAATCTGGTCTTTTTAAAGGTTTACCAGAAACGTATTTAAAAAAATGATGTACACTTTCTTTAGTTATAGCGGGTTTTTCAGGAGTGCCATCTACTAATGTTCCAAAAACACTAGTGTTCATAGAAAGCTCACGCTGTAGTATTGTAGTAATCTCAAAACGTTCTGTCATGATATCATAAACCAATAAACCTTTCTCAGTAGCAGTTTTAAAAATGTTTTCTAAAACCTTAAACCCTTCAGGATTTATAATCATTGGCTTATCGGCATATACATGAATTCCCGCATCAATAGCTGCTTTAATATATTCTATTTTTTTATTATTCTTACCAGAAACTACCATAACATTTCCAGGTTTTTCAGACATCATTTTTTGTAGGTAGTCATTGCCTTCATAAACATTTTCTACCCATTGTGTTGGGTTTTCTTCTCTAGTATTAAAACCTTCTATACGTGCAAGATGGTCTTTAATATCTGGTCCTTTTGGCGCATATACATAAACATTATTATTTACTTGTTTATACATCGATTTTTGAACTAATGCGGCATGAAAATGTCCTGGATTTAATGTCATTAAAGTAATTTTACCTTTATTGGTGTCACTTTCTTTAGGTGTTTCTTTATTTTCAGATTTGCCTATGCAAGCAACAAAAAAGAGGCTATATATAACTGCTAAATACTTCATTGAAAATATATTTATTGAATTTAGTTTATGAAAGTTATTACCGCTACAAAAAACAATTTTGGCCTATAGTCCCTTAATACTGTTTACTCCATAAGGAAAACGTTGTGAACGTTTAAGCATATTATTGGCTTCAGCATCATTAACAAATATTTCCTTTTCAGGATTCCAGTGTAATTTTCGACCTAATTTCATTGAAATATGAGTAATTAAGCAAATACTACAGGCTCTATGACCTTTTTCTACATCAGAAATAGGGTCTTTTCTACTTTCTATACTATTTAACCAATCGCCATGCTGCTCATCAATTTTCTTTAGATGAATTTCATTTGGGCCAATTGCAGACTTTAAAATACTTGGATTACTAGCATTCAATGCCTTTGAACTTTTATCCTTTGATACTGGGTCAGAAGCTGATGCCGTATAACTACCTCTAGAAACAAAAATCCAGCCATCATCTCCAATATACTTTATACCATTGGTATAACCTCCACTAGTGTACATAGTAATACCATTTGCATATTCAGCTTTAGCCATAAAATCTCCGTGTACATTCCACAGACCCGATTTAGGAAATTCTGCAATTGATTCAACAGAAATAGGCCCTGTTAACTCAGTATCCATTCCCCATGCAGCAGAATCATAATGATGCTGTCCCCATCCAGTAATCATTCCAGACCCAAACTGCTCCTGTCTCAGCCAACCTGGTCTGCCGTAACCTTTTTGTGGATGCACTCCAATTTCTGTATATGGAATTTCGGGAGTAGAGCCTAACCACATATCATAGTTTAAATTGGTTGGTATAGGCATTTCAGGAGCTACTGGTCCAGCTGGGTCACCAGGTAAACCAATTTTAACCGTATGGATTTTTCCAATTCTGCCATTTCTGACCAATTCAGCAGCAATTCTAAATTGCGGCATTGCTCTTTGTTGTGTTCCTACTTGAAGAATTGTTCCTTTCTTTTTTATAATATCAACTAATATTCTACCTTCTTCTAAGGTTAAAGATGTTGGCTTTTGAAGATATACATCTTTACCAGCTAATGCAGCTTCAATGGCAGGTTGCGAATGCCAATGATCTGGAGTACTAATAACAACTGCATCAATTTCTGGATTCATTAGTAGGTCTTTATAATCTTCATATACTTTGACGTTTACGGTTTTATCGCTCCCAGTTTTTTTAGCATAATATTTTTGTACTAATACCTTGGCATCTTTTGCTCGATTACTATCAACATCACAAACAGCTACCATTCTAGCATTGTCATATTGCATAACTCCAGGCATATCATGGTCTCTTGCAATTCTTCCACATCCAATTTGGCCAACATTAACTTTTCTATTAGCAATAGTTTGTCCAAATACATTTGAAGGTAATATTGTTGGCGCCAATAGTGTTGCTGCGCCGCCAGTTACTGTCTTCTTTATAAAATTTCTACGTTCCATGTGTTATTTATTTAAATTTTAAATGCCATATTTATATTGAATTATTTTTTATTAAGCACCCATAAAATGCCTCCTTTTAGATGCTTCCTAAATATAGGATTATCATACGTTTCTGAATCATGACCTAATGCTGTATACCATTGACGACCACCTTCGAATTCGTGAGACCAACATATTGGAAAGTAGTTTCCAAAAATATTATTTGGATATTCTGACTTCTTTTTGTCTTCAACAGTTGTCATATCTGCTGAAAGTAATACATTTATATCTGGATTTAAATTATTTGAATAGTAGCACTCGTCATTTACTGTCCATTTTTTACCTAAAAACTCTGTTGATGGGTGACTGGGGTTTGTTACTATTACGTCAAACTCTTGGTGAGGAGCATGTCTCACAAACTTTCCGCCAATTAGAGCCCAATACCACGGCCAACCTCTTTCTACTGCATTTGCAGAATGAATACCAATAAAACCACCACCATTTCTAATATATCTTTGAAAGGCCTGCTTTTGCTCTTCGGTATCAAAAACTTCGTTATTGGCATTTGAAAAGATAATAGCGTCAAATTGAGCTAAGGTCTCATCTGTAAACAGTGATGCATCTTCACTTGCAACGGTTTCTATTTTTTCGAGTTTACAAATTTCTTGCAAAGCTTTAATGCTGTTTGGGATATTTTCATGAACATACCCTTTTTTCCCATTTAATGACAATCCATTTTTTGTAAATATTAAGACTTTCTTTATTACTTCATTATTAGCGTGTATATTGGTTAGAGTAAATATGCAGAAAATGGATATGAGTATTTTTTTCATTTTTTTATTTTATTAGATATTATCGTTGCGTTTGGTGGGTTAGCAAATCCTTGCCAGTGTATTTCAGCTTGTTCAGCTGTAATTTCACCATCAAAAATAAGCAAGCGGTAATTTAAACTATATTGTTTTTTACTTTCTATTTTCCATTCTACATGACGAATTGGGCAAAATTCAAAAAACATGTCACCTCTTCCATCATTTGCATCTACTGGCCAAACTCTCATAGGCTCTGGGAATTCCTTATTATCTGGAAACCCCATGAATAAGATACCACTCCGACCTTTTTTAGTTTTAGATTCACCTTCAATTATTACCCATTTGGCAGAACTTCCATCTGCAGACAAACGATCTTTACCTGCAGAGGTTAATACAGAAGCATTGTTTTTATGCCATTTTTCAGTAGCTCTAAACCCTATTCCACCACCATAGCGATAGGCATCAAGAAGAATACCTGAATCAAGAGGGCTTTTAATTTTTGTAGTGTAATCAACCAACCAAAATTTATTTTCAGATTCAATATTCCAAACTTTTACTTCCAATTCTTCATTTATTGCAGTTCTGTTTTTTTCTACAGCTTTAAAATCTAGATGCTCTTGTAATGCGATAAAACTACTATAAACATCTCCTTGAACTTCGTTTAAAAAAGATTTAAATAAAACAGTTCCTTGCTTCTTTCCTAAGTTCCAAAAATCAACTGATCTGCCATTAATGTTAGTTTTCGTCCATGGACCCCAAATTCCATAATGATGGTAATGGTCTGGTGCTTGGATTCTAGTTAATATTTCACCTTCTGGTGAAAAGACGGGGTGTAAAAATCCAGACTTTTTATAGGCATCATCTACACTTTTTGGAGGGTAAACCATTCCGAATTGATAATTTAAAATGGGCTGCTCTTTATACTTAAATTGAAAAGCACCTTTTTCTTTACTAATTTGAATTTGCTGATTTTCGATTTCCTCCTTGCTTTCTATTATTGCAAAATGCCTAACGGTTTCTTTGGGCGTTAATCCATCTAATATAAACCAAAGTTTGTTTATATTTCTATCAAATTGAAAAGGAACCGGTTTTTTAGTAGTACCAACTAATTCTACTAATTGTATTTTTTTATGATCAAACTCTAGTGATGGGAATGGAGTGGAAACTGGGCAATCAGACCGATCATAGTTTCCAGAGTTTACTGAAAACCTAAGTAACTCTTCAGTACAATTAAAAAAGAGAAAAGGCAAAATAGAAAATAATAGTTTTAATCTCATTTGATTTAATTGCGGATAGCTTATTTAACAAAATTGAAATTGATTTGTGCATAATATCAATTCAATATTTGCTTTAATACGTTATTAAGATAACAAATATATATGATATGAATAATTTATGCAACCGATTGCATTAATTTAACGAAATAATATATTTATAAATATAATTTTTATTAAAAAGTATAGCTTTTTGGTTGTTTTTTAATATGAATAGCTTAAAAACAAAGGTTTTATACTTTATTTTTACTTATTATTGTTTTGATTTGTTGCATGGATTTTTTGTAAAAACTATAATTACTTAATAATATTACTATAAATTTGTTACGAAATTTTTATAAGGCGTGGAGAAAAAAATAACCATATATGATTTGGCTAAAGAACTAAATGTTTCACCAGGAACTATTAGTAGAAGTTTGAACAACCATCCTTCAATTAGTAAAAAAACTAAAGACAAGGTTGTTTTGAAGGCTAATGAATTGGGATATAAAGTAAATAAGTTTGCTGTTAATTTACGTACACAAAAATCTAATACAATAGGGGTAATCATACCAAAATTAGATTCATATTTTATGTCTACACTTTTGGCTGGCGTAGAAAAGGTCGCCAATGAAGCAGGTTATAATTTAATTATTAGCCAATCTTTAGAATCGATGGAAAAGGAAAAGCTAAATGCTAAAACACTTTATAATAGCGGGATTGATGCTATCTTGGTTTCCTTGGCTTTCAATACTGAAAACTACGATCATTTTACGCCATTTATTAAATCTAAAATACCATTAATTTTTATGGATCGGGTTCATGTATTACCAAATTGCCCGACCATTGTTATTGATAATGTTCAAGCTGGTTACGATGCTACCGACCATTTGATACAACAAGGATGTAAGAATATAATAGTCATTACTGGAAATCTAAAAAGAAATGTTTATGCCGATCGGGTTTTGGGTTATAAAAAAGCATTGAAAGCTAACAAATATAAGTTTAGTACTGATTGCATTTTTGAAACTACTATGGAACCAAAAAACACTAGTGATGTCCTTGATTATATAAAGAATATGGATGAGCCTGTAGATGGTTTATTTATTTTGGCCGATTCATTTGCAGCTCACTGTATAAAAGAATTAAAAAAAGAAAATTATAATATCCCAGAAGACTTAAAAATTGTTGGTTTTAATAATGATCCAATATCTGTATTAGTTACACCAACATTGAGCACCATAGAGTATCCTGGTTATAATATGGGACTTTTGGCTGGTGAGAGTATTATTAATCAAATAAAAGGGAATATTAACCTACAAGAAACAAACGCTATAAGTTTACGTCACAAACTTATAGTAAGAGAATCTTCAAGGAATTAGATAGTTAATTAAATTCGTTTACTCAACCAATCTTTAAATTCGTAAAAATTTTGTGGAGCTACTCCATGACCAACAGGGAATTCCGAATAGGTGTTTTTAATATTTAATGAGTTTAAAAAAGGCGAGTTTTGTCTAGCCCAATCTACAGGAATAACTTGATCGACACTTCCATGAGAGCTATAAAAATCTAAATTAGAAAAATCTTTTTGCTTTATATCTTGAGGAAGAATATCATGATTAATATAACCGCTAAGTGCTATAATATTCTTTACTTTTTCTGGATAAGTTAATGCAACAGCATAGCTTAAAATTGAACCTTGGCTAAACCCTAAAAGAGAAACATTGTTTTTGTTTACAGGGTAGTTGCTTACAGCTTCATTTATAAAAGTAGCGATTAAATCTAGCGATTCTTTGGCTTGTTCATTATCATTCCATTTACCTTTTTCTGCATCAAAATTAATTGCATACCAAGCATTACCGTAAGGCTGCATAGGGTAAGGTGCTTTTACAGAAATGATAAACAATTCTTCTGGTAGTTCGTTAGCAAATGAAAACAAATCATTTTCATCACTACCATAACCGTGCATCATAATTAATAATGGTGCATTTTCTGTTAAAGTAGATTTACGAATTATGTGTTGTAAAGAGAGTGAAGTATTTATCATTTATCTGCCTATATTACTAAACCATTTTTGAAATAACTCGCCCAATAGAGGTATGGTTTGAGCTTTGCCACTAATGGCTCCAATTAACCCATAGATAAAAAGTACACAAAAAAACAAGTAAAAACCGGAGCTTACACCCCAACTATCAAAAGAGGTAGCAACAAAACCAAGTAAATGAAACATGAGCCATAAGCCAATAGATTGTCTTATATGAAAACTGGTAAAAGGGTTTTTTTTATCGTTATTTAAAAAATATGCAATGATAATACCTATAATTGCTAAATAGCCAACAATGGCTAAGCTTTTGCCTTCTTCAACATCTTGTTTTGTCATAATTAAGAGTTTATAGAAACTTTATTATTCGAAATAATACCATAAACTTTTCCTTTTAAATTTTCGTTTTCAAAGATGGTATTTTTAGATTTCGAAATAATGTCGTTCTTAGTAAAAGTATATTTTGAATCTGGATTAAAAAGTGTAATATTTACCGTGTTTCCAATATTAATTGGAGTTTGGTCTAACCCAAAACGAGACTTTCCTTTGATTAAAATTTCAATTGTTTTTTTAGTTGTAAATATATTTTGTAAAGCTCCAAAAGCAGATTCGAGCCCAATAGTACCATAGTCTGCATGATCAAACTCCACTTTCTTTTGCTCAATATCTATTGGGTTGTGGTCACTAGTGACCATATCTATTGTGCCGTCTTTTATACCTTCAATTAAAGCATCAACATCTTGCTGTACCCGTAATGGAGGTAATACTTTAAAATATGTATTGAAATCTGTTAAAGTATCATCAGTAAAATACAAATTATGTATGGCAACGCTACAACTTACATCTAGCTTTTTCTTTTTAGCGTCTCTAATTAATTCAACCGACTTTGCAGTCGAAATAGTTGGAATATGTAATTTTCCTCCTGTATATTCTAGTAAAAATAAATCTCGAACTATCTGTAATTCTTCTGCTAAGGCAGGATTCCCTTTTAAGCCTAAAGAAGTACTTGTTATGTTTTCATTCATAACACCCTGACCAGAAATTTTATTTTCTTGAGGAAATGAGCAAACCAAACCGCCAAAATTACTAGCATATTGCAACGCAATCTTCATTAAATTTGGGTTTGATACAGGCTTTTTATAATCGTAAAAAGCAACGGATCCAGCATTATTCATGTCAAATAGTTCTGCTAAATCTTCACCTTTGCTATTTACAGTAAGCGCACCAATTGGTAATAAAGACACTGCATTGTTGGCTGATTTTGAGTTTACAAATGTTATGTCAGAATTAGAATCTATTACAGGGTTTGTATTAGCATTCATAGCTATACCAGTAAAACCAGAACAAGCAGCAGTCTTAAGCCCGTTAGCAATAGTATCACGCTCTTCAAAACCAGGTTCTCCAAAACACACACTACTATCAAACCAACCTTGAGATATGTGTAGGTTGTCTAATTTTATTTCTCGATAATTTTTTGGATTTTTTAGGTTTTTTCCAACTTTTGAAATTACACCTTTTTCAATTAATAAATCTTGAGTTGTGTTGTGAAACTCACTTTTAGAATCTATGATTGTAGCAGACTTTATAAGTATGTTCATTTAAAATATTTTAAGATGAGCATTTCAATAATCAATAACGCTAGTGCAAAAATAACAAACCATTTCCATAAGGCATTAATTTTTGAGTCACTTTTTATAGTGTCAAAAATTTTAGTAACAGAATCACTTACTGAAATATCTTTTAAGTTTGAAAGATTATTGTAAACTAAACGGCTTTCATTTCTATTGTAATTGTAGCTAACGTTTGCAATATCAATGGTTCTGTTTTTTATTGAATAAGTACCAGATAATAACGGATTTTCTGAGGTGTTTATAATCACTTTGTTATTAAAATATTGTTGTTTAGGGATAATATTTATATAGTTATTTACTAATGATAAAATATCATCTTGTTGTAATTGAGTATCAACATCAAATCTGTTTTCTTCTCCAATAGTGTAATACAATTGTGGGATTTTAAAACTAGATTTTGCTATATTATAAAATGTTGGAACTATTAAAGGAGAATTTTTAAAGTTTGAATTATCACTATTTAAAGCTGTTGAAAATATAAAAGTGTTTTTATTTTGATACAAAAATGCTTTGTCATCTTCATAGCTCAAAACTGCTGAGGCACCACTTGAAGACACATTGTAAAAGCTATTTACTTTTGGATATTGAAAATTACTCACTTGTTTCTCAAATACATCTTTGCTATATAAAGGATGTGAGTAATTTATATTTGTAATTTGTTTTTTAGTTTCTATTAAATTGTTAAATGAGGTATTATAGTTTAAAAGTAAGGCATCATAAGATGATTTTGTAATGCCTGTTGAAGGAATAATAATTAGAGACCCACCTTGATTTGTAAAAGCTTTAATTGTAGAAATTAATGCGTTTGGAATAGAGCTTAATTCATTTAATATAATGATGTGCTGATTATCTATAAGATTGTAGTTTAACTGATTTGTTGAAGTTGATGTGTAATTAAACTCAACAGCATTGTATATTCGTTTTAAAAATGAATCGTCATTTTCATTAATAGACAACACATTAATCTTTGATTCACTACTAATGCTAAAATACAGGCTATTATCAAACCTCAAGTTTATATCATCAATAACAATTTTTCCTTTAATGGAATTATTGGTAGGAAGTGTAAATATAGTAGAAGCTTTATCATTAAGCTCTACTGAAGTTTTAGCAATTAAATTATCATTATTGAATAATGACACTGGAACACTTTCAATTTTTTCTCCGTTTTCCTTTAATTGTACAGTAAGCTCAATATTTGTTGGCGATATATTAGAAATATAAGTGCTATCTATAGAAATGTTATTTGAATTTACTGGTTGTAATTTAACAAAATGTAGATTTACTAATGAATCC
Organism: Gaetbulibacter sp. 4G1; assembly: GCF_002741945.1. Classification (GTDB taxonomy): domain Bacteria; phylum Bacteroidota; class Bacteroidia; order Flavobacteriales; family Flavobacteriaceae; genus Wocania_A; species Wocania_A spongiicola. The sequence goes on along the minus strand of NZ_MDVN01000002.1, from coordinate 206,660 downwards.
TTTTTAATAGTTAAGTCACTTGTGTTATTTTGAAAATCAGAAACAAAAACTATGTTATTTAAGCTATTAGTTTTGTTTTCTAACAATGTATTACTTTTTAATAATGCTGCTTCTATGGTTAAAGTATTTGCTGTATAATCTAGCTGTAACAAATCATTTTTTATAGCTTTAATGGTTGTGTTTTTATAAACAGCATCGTTTGTAAATAATGAGATGTTTTCGTTCTCTGGCACGTTGTTTATAATGTCTTGAACAGCACGTTTTAATAGCTCTCCTTTATTACCTTTAGCTTGCATACTAAAAGAGTTATCTAAGTAAATAATGATTTCTTTTTTAATATTTATTGCGTCAATTTTTGAAGTAAATGGTTGTGCAAAAGCAAATATTATCGAAGTTAATAGCAGCAACCTTGTACATAACACTAACCATTTTTTTATTTGAGAGTTTTTACGTGTTTTAAGTGTTGCTTCTTTTAAAAATGCCACATTAGTAAAAGCTACTTTTTTAAACTTTCTGAGTTGAAATAAGTGAACAATAATAGGAATTAGCAGTAAAAATAGTGCGTAAAGAAGTTCTGGGTGTTTAAACTGCATAGCGTTTTTAGATTGTGCTAATATAGAAAATGCAAATGAATTTTTAAATATGCTTATAGCTAATTAACAAAAGAAAATATAATCATTAACAGGCTTCATTTGCAATTTATTCATATAAGCTTTAATCTCTTTTTGGGCACTTTTATTAGCCACTGTTATTATGCTTTGTGGGTTTTTAATGGTTGCTAAAAAACTAAAGGAATGTAGCATTTTTCCGTAAATATCACGTCCAATTTTGTTTGGGTTATCGCAAATCCATTCAAATGAGATATTTTCTTTAATCAGTTTTTTAGCAATAGTTTTTCCTTTGTTTCCTGCTCCCCATACCACAAGCTTTTTGTTTGTGTTGTAATCTAGCTCTAAAAAATAGTGGAGTTTTAAATCTATAAAATGATTTTCGGCATAATGTATATGTGTCCTTGAAGTTCGCGAACTATAATCGCGCCAGTCATGTATTACTTCATTACATGAGATACATTTGTAATTATATTTATAAAACCTGAAAGCTAAATCGTAATCTTCAGGGTAGGTGTTTGGATTAAAAGCATCACAAGCTATTAAATCTGTTCTGTGAATCATCCAACAAGGAGAAGGAATCACACACTCTTTATAAATCTCAGAATAATTTTTACCAGTTTTAGTTAAGCCATTCAGCCAAGTTTCATAACTTTTATAACCACTTTTTATACCTTCCTCGGAAAAATAATTAACCAAACCTATGGCAACATGTTTTTTTCCGTGAGCTAAAAGCTTATTTGCTAACACTTCTAACTTGTTAGGCCGCATTACATCATCACTATCCATTCTTGTAATAAACTCGCCTTTACTTTTTTTAAAAGCTAGTTTTAAGGCATCAATAATACCATTTCCAGAATTCTTTAAAAGGATGATTCTACTATCTTTTTTAGAAAATGATTGAACTATTTTGTTACTAGAATCACTAGAAGAATCGTCAACAATCAGTAATTCCCAATTGCTATAAGTTTGTTTCAAAATAGAATTTAGGCAATCTTCTAAAAACGCTTCTGTGTTTTTAAAAGGTGTTAATATACTTATTAGGGGTTTTTGCATGCGACGAATATACATAAATCCTCTTTTTTTAACAGAATCTTAAGAATGGACGTCGTAACATAATGGTATTTTCGGCGTCAATAAACAGAACATAGATTTATAAAGAGATGAAGAATAGAACACTAACTGCATTATTTGCAGGTATTTTATTAGCAAGTTGTGGTTCAACAAAAAATAATGTTAACGATTTAGCAACAAGCTTACCAATTGAAACAGCAATAGATTTAAATAATGTCGTAGACGATAAAGCACCAGTTACCATAAACCCAGGACGTTTTACAGTTGAAACGGTAACATATCGACTACCAAAAGTTGTTCAAGGAACTTATTCAGTAAGTAATTTTGGAAGTTATGTTGATGATTTCAAAGCTTTTGATTATAAAGGAAACGAAATGGTAGCTACTAAAGTTGATGACAATTCTTGGACGATTGCTAATGCTACTGAACTTGATAAAATAACTTATTTAGTAAATGATACTTTTGATATTGAAGCTGAAGGAGGTATAGGCAAAGAAACTCCGTTTTCACCATCGGGAACTAATATTGAAGAAAATAATTATGTATTGAATTTACATGGTTTTATTGGATATTTTGATTCACTAAAAAATAATCAATACAAATTAGATGTCACAGCCAAAACTGATTTAGCGCGCACATCTGCATTACAAAATATCGGTTCTAAGCAAACTGAGGATGGTAAAAACACAATAACAAGTTATTTTGCCCCTAGATATTTTGACATTACAGATAATCCAATGATGTATGGAAATATGGATGTTGAAGAGTTTTTGGTAGGTGATATTAAAATAGTTTTGAGCGTATACTCACCAAACAAGGTGCATTCAGCTAAATCGTTAAAAGAAACGATTTATAATATGATGAAAGCTCAAAAGGCTTATTTAGGAGATGTTAATACAACACCACGTTACGACATTTATTTGTACTTATCTGATGGAAAAGAAACTTCTCCAAAAGGTTTTGGAGCTTTAGAGCATCACACATCAACTGTAGTTGTTATGCCAGAGTCAATGTCCAAAGAAGCTCTTGATGAAGGTATGATTGATGTTGTATCTCATGAGTTTTTTCATATTGTAACTCCACTAAGTGTGCACTCTGAAGATGTGCATTATTTTGATTATAACAACCCAACATTCTCTAAGCATTTATGGATGTATGAGGGCGTTACTGAATATTTTGCCTCTTTATTTCAAATTAGCGAAGGGTTAGTAGATGAGACCTCTTTTTATAATAAAATGATGGGTAAAATTCAAGCTGCCTCTCAAATGAACGACGCCATGAGTTTTACTATCATGAGCGAAAATGTTTTAAAAGCACCATATAAAGATCAATATATAAACGTTTATCAAAAAGGCGCTTTAATTGGGATGTGCATAGATATTTTAATGCGCGAAGAAAGTAATGGTAATCGAGGTATTTTATCTTTAATGAAAGAATTATCAAATAAATATGGAAAAAATAAACCGTTTGATGATGACAAAATTATAGACGAAATTGTAGCTATGACATATCCATCACTAAGAACCTTTTTTAACGATCATGTAATTGGTGATATACCAATAAACTATAATGAGTTTTTCGAAAAAGTAGGATTAAAAATTGGAGAGGGTAAAGTAGAGACCAATTATATATTAATGAATGGTGCACCAATAGTTAGTGGAGATGGACAAAAAGGGACTATATTTTTTACAGATATGGTATTGAAAAACAGTTTTTGGGCAGACAATGGTGCACAGCCTAACGACGTTATAAAAACTATTAACGGCACTGCATTAACATTGCAAAATGCCAATACTATTTTACAAGAGGTGTTTTCTTGGAAACCAGGAAAAGAGATAGAGGTTGTTTTAAATAGAGGAGAAGAAGAAGTTGTTATTAAAACAAAAACAACTAAAACGTATACAACTGGAAAAGGTATTTTACCAAATGAAAATGCTACCGATGAACAAAAAGCATTGCGAAAAGCATGGCTAAAAGGCTAATTGTTTTTTAAATTGTAATATAATATTAACGATTGATGAACTATTAGTTTGTCAATCGTTTTTTTATGGCGTTACCCAAAAGGGTCGCGCTTTACACTATATCTTTTGCAAAAAAGCAAAAGGATGCCGTTTCAATCACTAATGCAAACTAAAAGCCTTCGAACACACCTAAACCAAATAGCGCAAAATCATATTTAACAGGGTCTTTTGCATCCAGTTTACGAAGTGCAGTATCTAACTCTAGTAGTGCTTTAGCATCATTTTGTTTTCTTTTTAAAAGTCCCAATTTTCTGGCAACATTTCCAGAATGTACATCTAAAGGACAAGATAATTGAGCAGGAGAGAGACTCTCCCAAATACCAAAATCAACACCAGTATTATCATTTCTAACCATCCAACGTAAAAACATATTAATGCGTTTAGCAGCTGAGTTTTTTAGAGGATCGCTCACATGCTTTTGAGTACGGTTTAAATGCTCAATTTCAAAAAAAACGAGTTTGAAATTTGAAATAGATTTTTGTAGTGAATTGGTTTCGGCGTGTTTATTGAACAAAGGCTCTAAACCAGAGTGATTTAAATAAATGTGCCTTAGGCACTTTATAAATTGAATACAATCATTGCCATTAAATGTGCGATGTACAAAAGATTGTAGTTTTGCTAAATCTGTTTCAGTATGGTTTAAAACAAAATCGTAGGGCGCATTATCAAGTAAACCCATTAACCTAGTTGCATTATTAATAATGCTTTTGCGATTCCCCCAAGCTATTGTTGCTGTTAAAAATCCAGCAATTTCAATATCTTCTTTTGTATTAAATTGATGAGGTATTTTAATAGGATCGCTTTCAATAAACCTAGGGTTATTGTATTGCACTACTTTAGTATCTAAAAACTCTTTAAGCTCTTTTTTATTCAATGTGAAAAATTTAATTCTTTAACTTAGCGAAATACGTTGTCAATTGTACATTCAATCAAATATAAACTTATAATGATTATTAAAACAAAAAGCTTATTAGTTAATTCTCTGTTTTTATTACTTCTTTTATGTTCTTCAAAAATTGTAGCTCAAAAAACTGCAGTTAAAATTGGAATTGTAGGGTTGTCGCATAGTCATGTTCATCAAATTTTAGGAAGAGAAAATATTGGAGATATTCAAATTATTGGTATTGTAGAGCCCAATAGAGACTTAGCAGAAAGGTATTCAAAAATGTATAATTATTCAATGAGCATAGTTTATAATACTATTGAGGAAATGATTTCTGTTAAAAAACCAGATGCAGTTACAGCCTTTAATTCAATTTATGGACATTTAAAAGTAGTTGAGATATGTGCTCCGTTAGGAATTCATGTTATGGTAGAAAAACCGTTGGCAGTAAGTTTGAAACATGCTAAAAAAATGGAAAAACTTGCTAAAAAGTATAATATACATTTACTTACCAATTATGAAACTACCTGGTATCCGACAAACCACAAGGCTTATGAAGTTTTAAAATCTGGTAAAGTTGGTGAGCTAAGAAAAGTAATAGTTAGAGATGGGCATAAAGGACCAAAAAAAATAGGCGTAAATAGTGAATTTCTTGAATGGTTAATTGACCCAATTCAAAATGGAGGAGGTGCTATTATGGATTTTGGGTGTTATGGTGCTAACCTTGTAACTTGGTTGCATGATGGTAAAAAGCCAATATCTGTTACTGCTATAACCCAGCAGCAGCAGCCAGAAAATAACCCTGAAGTTGATGATGATGCGACTATAATTTTAACTTATAATAATTCAACTGCTATAATTCAAGCTTCATGGAATTGGCCAATAGGAAGAAAGGACATGGAAATTTATGGTGTTAACGGTGTTATTTATCAGGATAATGATAAAGATTTTCGAATTCGTATTTCGGAAGGATATAGTGGCTATGAAGAGGAATCATTCAAATTAGATTATAGGAAACCTCCTTTCAATGATCCTTTTTCGTTATTGGCTGCAGTTATTAATAAAGATGTAGTTTTGAAACCATTTAATTTATCTTCACTAGAAAATAATATGATTGTTATGGAAATTCTTGAAGCCGCTCGAAAAAGTGCTAAAACTCATAGAGCAGTTAAAATAAAAAGATAAGATATTTTTTTAATAATTTTTTTCTTATCAAACAATTTTTCCATCTACCATGGTTAATTTTCTATCGGCTAAATTTGCAAGTTCTTCGTTATGCGTAACAATTACAAACGTTTGCCCAAACTCTTCTCGAAGCTTAAAAAAGAGACTATGTAATGTTTCAGCAGATTCACTATCAAGATTACCAGAAGGCTCATCAGCAAAAATTAAATCAGGATTGTTTATTAAAGCTCTCGCAACGGCAACACGTTGTTGTTCACCACCAGAAAGTTCATTTGGCTTATGGTCGTAACGATGAGACAGTCCTAAAAAATCTAAAAGTTCCTTGGCACGTTTTTCGGCATCAGATTTTTTAGTTCCCTTTATAAACGCTGGTAAGCATACGTTTTCTAAAGCTGTAAATTCTGGTAATAATTGATGAAACTGAAAAATAAAACCAATATGCTCGTTTCTAAACTTAGCTAAAGTTTTATCATTTAGTGTATTAATATTAGTGCTGTTTATTGTAATATTAAAATCTTCTTTTGAAGAGGCTCTATCTAAGGTTCCTAAAAGTTGCAATAGTGTTGTTTTTCCAGCACCAGAAGCACCAACTATAGATACAACCTCACCTTTTTTTACATGAATATTTACACCTTTTAAAACATGTAAATCGTTGAAGTATTTATGGACATTATTCGCTTTAATCATAAAAAATAATTAGACAATGAAAATACTACTTTATAGATTTATAGACAATGATTAACTATTACTTTTCTTCTTGAATACGTTCTTTAAATTATTATAGTCAATAAAATATTGAAGCTTCAACGAAAATACGTGCTGTATCGGCTGATCAAATAAAGTGCTTAGACTATTAAAATAGTCGTCTGTAGATGCTGAATCTGAATTAAATAGAGAGTTTCTATATAGAGCCGTTAATTGACTACCTGGTGCAAATTGCCACGAATAACGCAAATCTAAATTCCAGGTATTAAAATTAATATTTGGACTTTCTTCTAAGCTATCAGTATTATAACCATCGGATGTTGATAAACGGCCATCACTTTCAAGTGCAAATAGGTCATAATCATAATTTACAGTACTCCAAAAGTTTCTAAAAGTTAAACTTAATGCGTGCAACGGATTAAAATTATATGCCCCAGACAGACCATTTTCGATAGAAACAACATCTCGCTCACCAAATATAATATCGTCATTGATATTATCAACAAAGCCTCGACTTCCTTTATTGTTTTCATATTCTAACTCATAAGAGATTCTAAACTTATCATTTAGTCTTAAGGTAGGTTCAATTTCAAAACTATAACCAAATAAATCTCGTTCCTTATCAAAAAGAGTAAAAGTTCCTATACTTGTCTCAATAGAAAATGTTTTATTTTGATTAGTTTCTAGCCAAGTACTAATAAATCCAACATTTTTATAAATAAAAAAACGTTTGTTTTCAAAATCTCTTGGCTCAAAATAATCATATTGCTTACCAGGTTCAAAATTAATTCTAGCACCAAACCACATAAGTTTTTTTGTTTGTGCATTGAAACGAATACCAAAGTTTGTTCCTGTAAACGTACTTGGGTTATACAATCTGCGATAGTTCACCCATGTATTAATGCGAAAGCTATTTAATTTCTCTGTTGGTTCGAATATTTGATAAGAAGCATCAACACCAAAGTTATTAAAGTTGTTTCTATTGTTTAACCCTAAATCGTTAATATCATATTCTTCATCAGCAAAACTATGGTCGAAACTATATCTAAACTTACCATGCGTTTTTCTAATCATAAAAAAAGAACTTAAGCCAGTACTGTTCCCTTCTCTTAAATTGACATTGCTCATTTTTACCTGACCTCTAACATTGTAAGTGTTTCTCTTATTAGAAATGTCTGCTAAAAGCCCTGTAACATTGGCATCTCTATAGCTTCCGTTTCTTGTAACGTTGGTGTTAATAAGGCTTACTGATGAATTCCCGTTGAATTGCTGATCGATTACCAAAATATTATAATTGGCTAACGATTCTGTAACTCTATTTCTATACGAAATAATGCTATCTGTTATGGTTTGAGTAGTTTGATCTCGAATATACTCAGTAGTTTTAATTCTTGCCTCTGTTTTTTCTGTTACGGCATTAAAAAAACCAACTCCTAATCCTTTTTTAGTACGCCCAGAAATTTTTACAGCATTTAGCGTTTTAACTGTACTTGGGTTATCTATAATTTCTTCATTAATATTATTGTTACTGATTAGTTCGTCTTCAATACTTTCTTGTTCAATTGGTGAACTACCAATACGTCTTGAAAAAAACAAATCACCCTTATTAAATAGGTCAACCCCTTCTTTGAAAAATTGGCGCTGTTCACTAAAAGTTTGTTCAAATGGACCAAGGTTTAATGTTACATTATCAAACGCTGCTTGACTAAAATCGGGTATTAGAGTAGCATCTAATGTAAAATTTTCTGTGATGCCATATTTAACATCTAGACCTACGTTTAAATCTGTTTCATGCTCGCCATCAAAAGATGTAGATATTCCAGATACAAATGGATAGAAACTTAGTCTAGTTGGGGGCTTAATGTTTTTAATACCTGTTAATTCTCCATGATAAATTCCAATATTACCCTTTGATCTATCAATGGGATTCCACGAATATTGCGAGTTGTCTATTCTAAAACGTCTATGAAATTGTAAGCCCCATGTTTGAACATCATCGTTGGAAAATCGAAGTGCTCTATATGGTATTTTCATTTCAACAATCCAACCATCATCAACAATTTTTACAGCACTGTCCCAAACTGCATTCCAACCAAAGTCTTCACCATCTTCAATACTAGGAGAAGCAATAGCATCAGCTTGAGTACCAGAACTAAAAACAAAAAATTCTGTATCATTTTGTGCATCATTATTTGGATTTAATACAACACCAAAAAAATCTGACTGCCCAAAATTATCTCGACTTGTAAATTGTTTTTGAATATTTTCGGGTTTATCTTTTAAATATGCAGCAACATAAATGGCATTGTCATCATAAGTTATCTTAACAATTGTTTTTTGATGTGCTTTTTCTGCAACACCCATTTCTGGTCTAAATTGAGTAAAATCTTTAGCCTCATCTACATTTTTCCATGCGTTGTCGTTTAAGATTGCATCAATTTTTGGTGCTTTGTTTGTTCTTACAATGTTTAGAGTTTTTTTATCCTGAGAATAGGTTAAAAAAGAGAATAATAAAATAAAGCAGAGCGCAGTTAATTGCCTCATTAAAGTTAGTTTAGTTTTCTTTGGTTGATAAATCAAAGACCAGTTTTATCAGTAAATGTTACACTTTTAACAAAACTACAGTTGTTGAAAATGTAATAATCATAACTAAACGTTAAAAAACCGAAGTAATTGTTAACATTTTTTTTGAAATTATAGTTAGAATAGAACGTCTAATATTTTTTGCCTATTTTTATTTAAACTATTAAAGTTAAAAAATGCCATATAAAAAGTTTGAAGAGTATAATATACAAGTAACAGATGATGTTAAGGATAGATATAAGAATATTATTGAAGATTTAGGTGAAAATACAGATAGAGATGGTTTGTTAAAAACACCAGAACGTGCCGCAAAAGCCATGCAGTTTTTAACACAAGGATATCATCAAGATCCAGTTGAAATTCTTAAAGGTGCTATGTTTAAGGAGTCTTACAATGAGATGGTTATTGTTAAGGATATTGAATTGTATTCACTTTGTGAGCATCATATTTTGCCGTTTTTTGGGAAAGCTCATATTGCATACATACCAAATGGGCATATAGTTGGCTTGAGTAAATTACCTAGAATTGTAGACGTGTTTGCAAGACGCTTACAGGTACAAGAAAGATTAACAGAACAAGTTTTAGATTGTATTAATGATACTTTAAAACCTCAAGGTGTTGCTGTAGTTATTGAGGCTTCACATATGTGTATGATGATGCGTGGTGTACAAAAACAAAATTCTATTACAACAACTTCTGGATTTAGAGGGCAGTTTGAGAAAATTGAAACTAGAAATGAGTTTTTAAAATTAATTGGAAAGTAATTTTGGTATGTTTATTGCGTTATATTGTTTATAAATAAACACTTATGAATTTAGAAAATTTAAGTAAAAATAAAAAACTTGCTTTAAGTATATTGTTTGATGTTATTGGCATGGTTACCTTTATAGATATAATTTGGGCCCCAGCATCTGCTTATTTAATAAGCAAAATGTATAAAGGGACTAAAGGAAAAATTGCTGGTGTGGTATCTTTTATTGAAGAAGCCATTCCAGGTTTTGACATTATCCCTACGTTTACTATTATGTGGTTTTTAACCTATGTATTTAAAAAAGAAGAAAAACCAATTGTAGTTGAGGTTGAAGTGGGGAATGAATAACAAAAATATTAGGAAATAAAAAAAAGCCTTTCAAATTTGAAAGGCTTTTTTTTGATTATAAGTTATATGTTAATTCTAGATTAATGTTTCTTCCCATATTAAAAATTCCATCAGGTTTTAAACGTGATAAATGATTTATGTAAGATTTATTAGTTAAATTATTTCCAGATAACGCGATGCTTAACTCGTTATTAAAAACTGAAAAGCTTCCGCCAATACCTGCACTTAATAGGTTATACCCTTGAGTATTTGTTTCAAAAGCACTAATGTTATTTTGCTTAAATGTAGATTTTATTTTAGCAAACGCATAGCCCTTTTTTATCCAATCATTATCAAATTCTACTCTTATAATATTGCTTATTGAGTTTGCTGGAATAAGAGGTAAATAATCATCATTTTTTTGTTTCCCAGTAACAGTTTCAAAACTCGACTCAAAATGTAACCAATCTAAGGGGTGTGGGTGTAAATGCAATCCAAACTCACCACCATAAAGCTTAGCATCACTTTGTAAATATAAATAAACAGGAGTGTTATCAATAATATTACCATCAGGAGAAAGAAAAATATAATTGTTTATATTGTTGTAAAAACCATTGGCAAAAACCTCAAAATGCTCGTTTTTAAATTCTAAAGCGATATCAGTTTGAAAATTTTGCTCGCTTTTTAAATCATTATTTCCTATTTCGTATCGATTAGTACCTTCATGAGTCCCATCAGATGTTAGTTCAGATAAGTTGGGTGCCCTAAAACCAGTAGCTAAGTTTATTCTGGCTGTAATATTTTGTGTAATACTCTTTTTTATTCCAAAAGCTCCATTATAGCTGTTAAAAGTTCTATTAATTCCATTTAAAACATCGATGTTTCGATTATCATAACGTGCACCAAGTTGAATATCTACTTTTTCAAAGTGGATATGAGATGTTGCTAATATCCCAAAATCATTGGTTGTAGCATCTGGAATTAATTGTTCTTCTCCATAATTTGAATTGATTTGATTCATGCCTTGAATACCAACAATAGTTTCAAATTTGCCTAGTTTAGGTAAGCTATATTTAACATCATAATTAAACGTTTTCAATTTCATGTGTAATGCAGCTTCTAAAATTTCATCCTCTTCATGCTCATCTTCATGCTCATCTTCATGTTCTTCCTCATGCTCTTCATCTTCATGCTCATCTTCATCATGGTCATGATGTTCTTCAAACTCTTTTCTATCATTATAAATGTATCCTAAATTAACATCTAATTTTGAGCCATTAAAAAACATAGATGTTTTCGAACTAAACACATGATTTGTTATGTTTTGAAATGGTAATAAAGGTGTTTTGTTTTTTGACTGCTCACCAATTTCCTCAGGAATTCCTAATTTAGAATTATTTACATTATATCTAAAATCAGTTTTAAATGCATTGTTTTGATAGCCAATACCTGCTTTAAAGTCTTGCTCTCTAAACCTTGTATTAGTTACACGATAACTTTTTGTATTATAATCAGAATGTTCAGTTAAATTCCCTCTAAATAAAAATTTAAAATTATTTACGGAAGATTTATAACCTGCATTAGTACTAAAACCTTGGGTATTACTATAATAAGTTGCACTTAAATCTCCTGATGAAGAATTGCTATTTGCAAATCGTTCTGGGTTTAAATATAAGATACCTCCAAGGGCATCACTCCCATAAAGTAGGGATGCAGGGCCTTTAATGACTTCAACACTTTCAATACCAGAATTGCTTATACCTAAACCATGTTCTGCCCCAAATTGTTGATTTTCTAATCGAACTCCTTGCGTATATACTAATACACGATTAGAGCTTAAACCCCTAATTACAGGTTTGCCTATACCTAACCCTGTAGTTATACTTTCAACACCAGCAATATTAGTAATACCATCTGCTAATGTTACGCTACCACTAGACTTTAAATCTTTTATGGTTTTCCGTTCTACTTTCATCACGTTATCGCTTTGTAGTTTGTGGAATGGAGTAGATATGATAATATCTTCCATTTCTATAGCGGATGGGGATAAACTAATACTAATATTATCCTTTATTGGAATTGTAACATCAAGTGACTTAGTTCCATACCCAATAATTGAAACGACTATATTATATGTTCCGGAGGGTAAATTTTCAATAGAAAAAAAGCCTTGTTCATTTGTGTAAGTTCCTTTTTCTATGTCAGTTAAATAAATATTTACAAGAGCTAAACCTTGCTTTGTATCTGCGTCTATAACTGTTCCTTTTATTGTATTTTGACTATATAGACTAGTGACTGCTATTAATAGCAATGTATTTAAAAATAATTTCATTAATAAGTGTAATTGAGATTTTCGAAAAATGCGAAAATCTATTAATTTAATAGTTTAGATTCTGAATATGTTTATCCAGAATTGATAAAAAATATTAAATTAAAACGGGAGGTCCGCGAAGTGAAGTTTGTAAACGTTGATATTCACTTAAAAAATGATACTGAGAAATGATTTGTTGAGCCTCACTTTTTTCTAAAAACAAATCTACGTTGAAAAGCGAGTAAGTAAAATTCTTATTAAGCTTAAATTTATAAAACTCGCATTCTAAATCTACTTGGTGAATATGTGTTGAGTTATCTCCTTTGCAAACAATATGGTTATGATGCTCAAAAATATGAGCAAATTTTACAGCAATTGGTACTAAAAGCAATGCAGCTATAAATAGTGTGCAAAGCCTAAAAATAATATGTTCTTTTATATGCTGCATTAATCGAAAAAACGTTTAAAACCAATTCTACGAAGCATCTTTTTTTCAAAGTTCCAAAAAAACTTGTACTGACCAAAAATCCAGCCAAAAAAAACAAGCATAAATTGATACATTATAAAAAGAACAACTATGCGAATGGTCCAGTATCCAAATGCTCCAAAATTTTCGTTAGAAATGTTCAAATAATTTAAAATAGGTTTACCTATATAAGATGCAGTAGAGCCTGTAACAGCAAATACAATTAGAATAATAATAATTTGCCAATTATTTTCAATTCCCCAACGCTCTTTTAATTTCTTCACAAAAAACTATTTGATTGCAAAAATAGTTAAAAGAGATTTAAATTCTAGGAACAAAATTACCTAATCTTTGATTGTAGGTTAACTGAAAGTAAATAAAGTAGTTATACAATTTATAATTTACATCATACCCGTAATCTATTCCTGGTTGGTAATCAATTTGCATTTCATATAGGTTAGAGTTAAAGCGATTAGGCTGCAGTACTCTTTGATTCCATTCTATTACAAATTGATAATTTCTATTTTCTAAAAACTGTTGCGAATAATAACCTTCTGGCCTTGCTCTACTAGTTAGCCAGAAATTAAAACCGGGCTCAATAATAATAATTTCGTACTCTAAATCATCATTAGCAATTTTAACAGTATCATTGGATACCATTTTGTTTTGCTCCTCATTGTTATTGCTATTTGACGAAATTTGTTTTGATGTATTGCATCCAATTAGGAAACCTAATACAAGTAGTAAGTATACAAACGTTTTCATAACTAAAGTTTTTTTATTAAAAATACAAAAAACCTGCCTTGTAACAGTCTGATTTTAAATATTTTTAATAAAAAAATGCCAAACCATATGGTTTGGCATTTTGAACTTATAATTTAAAGTTGTTTATTTTCCTCCAAAAAGACCACCTAATAATCCACCAAGTCCGCCTTTCTTTTTATTACCTCCTAATACCATTCCTGCAACATCATCAATAACGCTACCATCTCCATCAGCATCTAAAATAGATTCTAAAAAACTTTGCTCTTGTTGTTTTGAATTACCACCAAGTAACCCTCCTAATAAGCCTTCTATACCACTTGGACTACTTACCTGTTGTTGTCTAGATTGTTTTCCTAAAACACCCATTAAAATAGGAGCAGCAACTTTTAATATTTGTGCTATAGAACCAGCATCCATTCCAGACTTTTGACTTAAAGCATTTTCAACGTGTTGTTGTTTTCCTCCTAAAACATGACCTAATATTTTCCCACCATCTTCAAGAACATTTGAATCTACTCCGCCACCAAACAAGCCTCCTAAATTATCTAAAATACTGCCATCGTGTTTTCCGTTTAAAGCTCCAAGTAAGCCCTCAGCACCTTGTGGTGTTGAAGCATTTCTTTTCATAGCTTGCATTAGTACTGGCAAAGCCATGGTTAATACATCTTGCGTTTTATTTTGAGGCTGATTAGTTTGGTTAGAAACTCCGCTAATAATTGTTTTCCCTAAGTCACTATTTAATAAATCTAAAATTCCTGACATGATTTTTTTTAATTTAAATGGGTTAATAAAATTTGATTTGAAGGTACAAAAAAAGTCCCAACATATAGTTAGGACTCCAATTTATTGATTTGGTCACATTTTATTCTAAAAGAGGTTTTCTATCCAAGAATATTAATTATTTGTGCCGCTAATTCTGTTCCAATTCTATCTTGCGCTTCATTAGTTGCAGCACCCGTATGTGGTGTTAGGGATAATGCTGGGTTCATTAATAATTGAATTTCTGGTTTAGGCTCTTTTTCAAAAACATCTAATGCTGCTCTTGCTACTTTGCCATTTTCGATAGCTTTTACAAGTGCTACTTCGTTTACAACACCACCACGAGCTGCATTGGCTATTATAACACCATCTTTCATTATGTTAAACTCAGCTTCATCAATAACGTAATCTTTTTGAGCTGGAACATGCAATGTGATAAAATCTGATTGTTTTAAAACATCCTCTTTAGAAATGGTTTGAATTTCAAAATTTACTTTTTGTCCATCAAAAAATTCTAGCTCCAAATTTGCCTTTTCTAAAAATGGATCAAAAGCAATTACCTTCATACCAGCGCCAAGGGCAACTTTTGCAGTAGCTTGACCAATACGTCCAAAACCTAAAACGCCTAAAGTTTTTCCTCTTAATTCAGTACCTTTAGCATAAGCTTTCTTTAATCCTTTAAAATTACTATCTCCTTCTAAAGGCATGTCTCTGTTTGAGTTATGTAAAAAACGAGATAATCCGTAAAGGTGCCCAAATACCAATTCTGCTACAGAATGAGATGAAGCAGCTGGAGTATTTATAACAGAAAGCCCTTTTTCTCTAGCATATTCAACATCAATATTATCCATACCAACACCACCGCGACCTATAATCTTTAAACTTGGGCAGGCATCAATTAAATCTTTACGTACTGTAGTTGCACTACGTACCAATAAAACATTTATTTGTTTTTCGTTGATGTAGTTTTCTAATTGTTCTTGAGCAACAGTTGTTGTGATGACCTCATAACCACCCTTTTCAAGAGCATCAATTCCACTTTGAGAAATACCATCGTTTGCTAATACTTTCATTTTTTATTTTTTTATCATTACTTAGAAGTAGAAGTATGCTGTCGTAATCTTTTGGTAAGATACCTTCACTTCGTTTTTAATGATGATTAACTAATTAATTTTTATGCTTTACTTTCTAATTCACTCATTATTTCTACTAATGCTTTAACGCTGTCTAACGGTAATGCATTATACATTGATGCTCTATAACCACCAACACTTCTATGTCCATTTAAACCATTTATACCTCCTTCTTTCAACATCGTTTCGAAGGTTTCTTTTAGGTTTTCGTTTTCTAAAGTAAACGTTGCATTCATGTTAGATCGGTCTTCTTTAGTAGCATAACCCTTAAATAATGGGTTTAAATCAATTTCAGAATACATTAAACGGGCTTTCTTTTCGTTTTCTTCTTCAATAGCGGCAATACCACCAAGGTTTTTTAGCCACTCTAAGGTTAACATCGATGTGTATACGGCAAAAACAGGAGGTGTGTTAAACATACTGCCTTTACTTATGTGTGTTTTATAATCCATCATTGATGGAATTTTTCTCGATACTTTACCAAGAATATCTTCTTTAATTACAACAAGAGTGGTACCAGCTGGTCCCATATTTTTTTGCGCTCCTGCGTAAATTAAATCGAATTGAGTAAAATCTAGTGTGCGGGAAAAAATATCACTACTCATATCACATACCATAGGAATATCGCATTTAGGGAATGATTTCATTTGTGTTCCAAAAATGGTATTGTTAGATGTGCAATGAAAATAATCATAATCTGAAGGAATATCGTAACCTTTAGGAATATAATTAAAATTCGCATTTTTGGATGACGCTACTTCATATATGTCATCATAAATTTTGGCTTCTTTAATAGCTTTATCTGACCAAGTTCCTGAATTTAAATACCCTGCTCTTTTTTCTAAAAGGTTTAAAGCAGTCATTAAAAATTGTGTACTTGCACCGCCTTGTAAAAACAGTGCTTTATAGCCTTTGCCTTCTAATCCAAGTAATTCCAATGCTAGTGCTCTGGCTTTTTCCATAACATCAACAAAAGCTTTACTTCTGTGTGAGATTTCAATTAACGATAAACCGCTGTTATCAAAGTCTACGACTGCCTCTGATGCTTTTAGTAAAACTTCTTGAGGTAAAATACATGGTCCGGCACTAAAGTTATGTTTTTTCATTTTGTAGTGAAATTTAAGATGCAAAGTTGCTAATTAATTGACGATTATGTGTTATAAAATTGATAATTTTTAAGCTATATTTCTAATAAAAATGCAATAGAATCTACATCATCTGCATAATCCCAAAGTTGTGGTTTTTGGGTGGCTCCAAATCGAATTTCATTTTCTGAAAATCCTTTTGAAACTATACATTGAATTTGGTTAGCTTCTACTTTTGTTTTTTTCCTTAGTTGTTCTATGTCATCATAATATTCATAGAACAAAGTTGCAATAGGTGATGCATAACTTTGGTCTTCTTTAATCATAAAAAAACCATTTTCAAGCATATCAAATTCGCTCATTAAATACACGGCTTTATTATAGTCATAATTGTTAGCATATTTAGCTTTTTCAATTATTGGATGCCAATGATACATTGCTTCAAAAAAAGCATCAAAATTATAGCCTTTTGGCACAAAAAGTTTGGATACATTTCTGCAGCCTAATCCGTAATATCTAAAAATGTCTTCTGAAAGGTTTTTTAAATCTTCATTTGACTCTTTACCATTTATAATTGCAATTGAATTTCTATTGTTTCTAATAATTGATGGTTTATCTTTAAAATAATACTCGAAATAACGTGCTGTATTATTACTACCTGTGGCAATGACAGCATCAAAATTTTCGATTTTCTCTTCAGTAAAATTGATTTTTCCTTTAAAATCATTTTCAACATATTCTAAATATTTAGACAAATAGGGTAGTAGGTGTTTATCGTTTGATGATTGCTTAACCAATACATTATGCCCAGAAATTAAAACCGATAAAAAATCATGAAACCCGACCAGTGGTATGTTTCCGGCCATAATTATTGCAATTTTTTTAGGAGAAACAGCATCTAATTGGTAAGGTTTTAGCCATTTTGATAGATTTTCAAGAGTTAAAGAATTTGACCATCCACTTAATGCAAATTTTATATTTTCTTGAGTAAACCATCCATTGTACTCTTCGGCTAATTTTAATTGATGTTTAAAACCATCAAAGAATATATCATTATGTTTCACATTATCCTTTTTTTGGACAGCTTCATTAGAAAATTGACTTATAAAATCGCCTAATTTCACAAAAGCGTTAATTCTTTGTTCTAAATTCATTCTATATTTGGTTATGAATGGTTTTGGCTTTATTTTTGCGTCTGCAAATTTAAGCAAACTCAAGAGAAAAAACGCTATGGCAATTATAATAACAGATGAATGTATAAATTGTGGTGCTTGCGAACCAGAGTGTCCAAATACAGCAATATATGAAGGTGCAGACGATTGGCGCTACAAAGACGGTACAAGTTTAAACGGTACCGTAGTTTTAACTAATGGAGAAGAAGTTGATGCTGATGAAGCACAAGAGCCTGTAAGTGATGAGATTTATTACATTGTACCAGACAAGTGTACAGAATGTAAAGGATTTCATGATGAGCCACAATGTGCAGCAGTTTGTCCTGTGGATTGTTGTGTACCTGATGAAGATGTTGTTGAAACTGAAGATGAATTGTTAGCTAAACAACGTTTTATGCATCCAGATGGTTAAATTGATAATTGGTATTAAATTATAAAACAGAACCCAAGTGAAAACTTGGGTTTTGTTGTTTATAGGCTTTAATAGGATTATCTTTACTAAGTACAAAATTATTCGTAATTTGAATATAATAGCTATTAATAAAATGACAAAAATAATTATTCAAGGAATACAGTTTGATGAGAAATCATCATATCAAAAAGGCCCAAAACTAGCACCACCATTAATTAGAGAGGCTTTACATAGTGGTTCTTTAAATTTATTTGCTGAAAACGGAATATCTATAGAAAACGATTTTATTAAAGATAAAGGAGATTTTGAAATTACTGAGTATTTTGATATTGAAAGTATTACAAAGAAGCATATAGATGATAAGGCAAAAGTTTTTACACTAGGAGGTGATCACTCCATAACATTTCCAATAATTAAAGCCTATAATAAGAAATACCATAAGTTGGATGTTCTTCATATTGATGCTCATTCAGATTTGTATGATAATTATGAAGGGGATAAGTATTCTCACGCTTGTCCGTTTGCAAGAATTATGGAAAATGATTTTGCTGCTAGATTAGTACAAGTTGGTATTAGAACTTTAAATACTCATCAAGCGGGGCAAGCAGAGAAGTTTGGTGTAGAAATTCACCAAATGAAAAATTTAGATTTGACTACAATATCTAAATTTGAAAACCCGCTTTATATTTCTTTAGATATGGACGCTTTCGATCCTGCATTTTCACCTGGAGTATCACATCACGAACCTGGTGGTTTATCATCAAGAGAAGTAATTAGTTTAATTCAAAATATAGATGCTGAGGTTGTAGGAGCAGATATTGTGGAATATAACCCTAATAGAGATTTTCAAAATATGACAGCTTTTTTAGCTGCAAAAATGATGAAAGAAATATTAGTAAAAATGATGTAACAGGTCATAATATAAATAAATGGTTTCTTGAATTATATTTTTTTTGCAACTACTACATAAGTGTCAAAAGCATAGCTTTTTCGGTCTATGAATTCTAGAAGTTCAAAATTATTTAGATAAAGGAAAAGCTCCCATTCGTTTTTTGTATAAGCTCTAACAATAGACTTATCTTCAGTTAGTTTTATAGTTTCTAGTTTTGTTTTTTGATAATAAGCCGAATCCCAATTAAACATGAAATTATCTAAACTATTATCTTTCATATAGCTTTCTCTATAATAACATTTGTTATCAAAGTATGCTTCATGATATACTTTTTTTCCTCCTTTTATACTTTTAATAAATCTATTGGCGTCAATAAAATCAAAACACAGTATACCATCAACAGTTAAATTATTGTGAATAGTTTTTAAAGCACTATGTATTGTTTTATTGCTTAACAGATAACTTGAAGTTCTTCCAGTTATGATTGTGGATTCTAAAGGTTTTTTAAGTGCGTATTTTGTTATATCTCCCTGAATAAATGTACCACTAGGGTTTTTTAATTTACTAAGACGAACCATATCTTCACTTAAATCTAAACCGATATAGCCTAATGCTGAGTTTATAAAACGTTTAGCTAGATTTCCTGAACCGCAACCAATTTCTAAGACATTACTTTTTTTGTGTTTATTAATTAAGTTAGAGTAAAACTTATACTCATCGTCATAATCAATAAAAGATTGGTACATTTCATCATAAACTTTTTCAAAACCATTACTATAGAGACTTTGCATGGCTTAGTATTTTATTCGTAATATTTAATAATGCTACCGTTGGTTTTTCCTTCTACACTTCTTACATATGCGTTAATCACTTTTTTCATAGGCACAG
The DNA here is from genome assembly GCF_002741945.1 of Gaetbulibacter sp. 4G1. GTDB lineage: Bacteria > Bacteroidota > Bacteroidia > Flavobacteriales > Flavobacteriaceae > Wocania_A > Wocania_A spongiicola. Next base: position 186,640 of record NZ_MDVN01000002.1, on the reverse strand, counting down.
GATTATGACCAGGAAAATAATCTTTATATTTTTCATAAGCATCTTCTACCATACCTAACGAAACTACATTTAGTCTAGTTCCAATTGGAATTTCAAGAGCAGCGGCTTGTGCAAAGCTATGTATTCCTCCATTTACCATAGCTGCACTAGTGGTTTTCATAACAGGATCATCTGCTAATATTCCTGTAGATAATGTTATAGAACCATTGGAATTTAAATAATGCTGACCTATACGAACTAGATTAACTTGACCCATTAATTTACTTTTTAATCCAATATAGTAGTCGTCTTCTGTAAGATCATTAAATGGAGCCCATTTTGCCTCTCCAGCAATGCAAACAACAGCATCTACTAATCCTGTTTTATCAAACATTGATTTTATTGATTTGCTATCTGCAATATCCACTTTTATGTCGCCTGAAGTTCTACCTGCTATAATTACTTCATTGTTTTTTGAGAAATGATTAGAAACTTTGCTGCCAATGGTGCCGTTACCTCCAATAATTAATATTTTCATCTTTATATTTTATTTCAAGTTAGTAATTTGAGATATAAAAAAAAAGTGCCACTCTATAAAAAAGCGGCACTTTTAATAATTAACTACTCAAAATTGTTAAAATTTATAGTTTAACGATAAGTTAAACATAGTTCCTAATTGACTAAAGTGATAACCATCGTATGTCATTTGAGAATAACGTTGGTTAAAAGTAATTAAGTTAGATTGATTTTGTACTTGTGCAGCATCTGCTAAAATAGCTTGTCCAGCAGCATTTTCTGCTTTAAAACTCCATTCTGGTAACACATTTAATAAATTGTTTACATTTAATGCAATAGTTAATTTATCATTAGCATTAAAGTTAATACCTAAATCTGTAACTATTTTTGGCGTAAATTCTGTTCTTAAGTCATTACTCATACCTTGTTGTTTGAAAGTTGTTTTTCCAAAGTATGTGTTATTAAGAGACCATCCCCATTTACCAATATCATAATTTGCACCTAAAATCCATTTTGTTTTTGGTCTAGATGTAAAGAATAAAGCTTCTTGAGTAGGTGTTACAATAGTTTGACCAGCTGCTAAAAATGCTGGATCTTTTACAGCACCATCTCTTTCATTTGTAATAGTGTAATTACCAGATAAGTTAAGATCTAACTCTCCAGAACCAAGTGAAATATTTTTTTGACTAATAACGACATCTAAACCAGATGTTTTAGTGTCTAATGCATTTGCAAAGAAACTTAAATCTGATAATCCAGCAAAAGCAGGAGAGTTTGGAGGAGTAACCTCAGAACCTAATACAATTCTGTCTTCAACATTAATACTATAATAATCTACAGTAAAACTTAATGTACTTGTTAATTTCCCTCCTACACCTATAGTAAAGTTGTTAGATGTTTCAGCATCTAATTCTGGAAGTCCCAATAATTTAGCTTGAGTAGATACATTGTTTACTAAACCACCAACTTGAATACCTTGACCAGGAATAAAACTATATTGTGCTTTTTGAGTGTAGATTTGATGTAATGTAGGCGCTCTAAATCCTGAAGAGATAGAAGCTCTTGCCGTAAGTTTGTCGCTTAGTTTTAAACGAGAACTTAATTTGTATACAAATGTGTTTCCAAAATCTGAATAGTTCTCTGTTCTTATTGTTCCACTTAGTAAGAAAGCTTCGCTTACATCATAATCCAAAGAAAAGTATCCACCAATATTATAACGGTTAAATTTTCCTGAATTTTCTGGGCTATTACCTGAGAAAGAATCGGCACCACCACCGTCATAAGAGTCTAATCCGCCTTCAATTACTTCAAAAACCTCGTTTCTAAACTCAGCACCAAAACCAATACTTACCTTATCAGAAAGGATTCTGTTAATATCTATATTTCCAACATTATGAGTAAAACGAGTACCTCCTGGATCGAATGACTGTGCACTGTTAGATCTGTACAATTCAGAACCTGCAGTAATTTCACCATCATCAACAGACCCATTATTATTTGCATCTACCCATGTTGACGGAGAGTATACTAAGTTTCTATTATGAGAATTATTTACTTTATATGTTTGGGTATTGCCACCAGTAGTATAACTTAAATCAACATTCCATTCGTTAATTTTAGTTTTAATACCAATTGTACCATTGTAATCATTTAATAAACCTTCAAATGTTGGTACATAACCATCATATCCACCTGGGTTAGTTGGGTGGTTACCTGGGAAAAAGTCTGCTAAATATGGAAAATCTGTAACTGTTCTCCAATATGGTGTTCTGTAGTTTGCAAAACTGTTTACTTTTTTATAAACATAAGCAGCGTTAAAATACATTTGAGTATTATCACTTAAATCAAAACCACCATTTACCAAAAATTTTGAAGCAGCTGTTTCTGGAGACCCATTTATGTTTCCTGCATCTGGGCGACGCGATAAAAATTCTTCTACATCTGCAATATTAGCTCCAAAATCGGCAGCTTCACCAGCAGCATTTACTGTACCTGGTCTGTTAGCTAAGTTTACTTTCGAAAAGTCTATAGTATAATTTATGAATCCTTTATCATCTCCAATAGTGCTACCATTGTTAACACTAATACCAAACATTTCGCCATCACCTTCAGACGTCATTCCTCCTCTTAAAGTAGCTGAACCATTGTTAGGAGAATCTTTAAGTATAATATTCATTACACCAGCAATAGCATCTGATCCATATTGTGCAGATGCACCATCACGTAGTATTTCTACACGTTTAATAGCGTCCGTTGGAATTGCAGAAATATCTGCACCAGTTTCACCACGACCTGGAGAGGTTTGTGTATACAATAAAGCACTTAAATTTTTACGTTTACCATTAATAAGAATTAATGTTCTACTTGGTCCCATGTTTCTAATTTCATAAGGATCTAATAAAGAGGTTGCATCGTTTACTGGTGTTTGTACCGTATTAAACGATGGGATTCTATATTGTAGTGCTTTATCAAAAGTAGCTTGACCTGTAGAAGTTAATTCTTTAACTCCAACAACATCAACAGGTAAAGGTGTATCAACATTACTTCTTGGTGCTGTACGAGAACCTACTAGTACAATTTCTGCTAATGCTTCACCATCAGATAACGATACACTTATTTGAGTTCTTCCGTTTACAGCTTCTTCTTTGGTTGAATAGCCTACATAGCTAAATACTAGAGTACCGTTACTGTCTACAACTATAGTGTAGTTTCCGTCAAAATCTGTAGTAGTTCCATTTGTAGTGCCTTTTTCTATAACATTTACACCTGGAACACCAATACCGTTTTGGTCGGTAACTTTTCCAGTTACATCTTGCTGTGCAAAAGTAAGTGAGACACTAAAAATTAATAAAAATAAAAGAATTGTGTTTTTCATAAAAGAATTGTTTAGTTATTATAAAGAATTAGTTACTTATATAAGTTATAAGCACATAAACCTTATAATATACTCGTTGAAGCTTAACTTTTTTTTAACTCATAAAAATTATTTAAGTTAAAAGACTGAAAATCAATTGCTTAATTTTTAAAACTTATATGAAATATTTGAATAGAAAAAAGAACCGTTTGTTCCCATTTGCACAGAATCCCAATATCCGCCACTATCCGTCCAATTATTTTGTTGGGCAGTTGGGTATATGTTGAATATATTGTTTGCACCTAATTTTAATGCAATTTTATCAGTTAAAGCATAACCAATATTAAAGTCTGTAGTTAATTTAGAATTATAAACATCAGTTGCCTTTTGCAATCTATCTATTTCGTCAATGTATTCTGAATTTGGGTCTTCAATAATTAAAGGCTGATAAATTTGCCAATCTACTAGTGTTACTTTACTAAAACTGGTAAGAGTTAAGTTTGTATTAATCTTTTTATTAGAATAGTTTAAATTTAAATTAAACTTACTTTTTGGAGCAGATGCTAATAAGAAATATTGGTCGCGTATGCCAAAAAAAGTTTCTTCATCTAGAGTTTTATTTTTTATTTTATCAATGGTCATTCTATTAACATTTCCAGCAAAGGACACTAGAAAATTATTGTTCATAATGTTCTTTTTCCATGTTAATATAACATCTATACCTATTGTGCTTGTATTTACTCCGTTAGTAAAAAACTGTACATCGTTTACATTTAAATTAAGATTTGATGCGTCAAAGTTTCCTGTTAGTATAATTCTATCTTTTATGTTTACATAATAGGCATCAACAGCGGCTTTAAAATTTTTAGTTTTTGCAGTAAAACCAAAACTACCATTAATTGCCTTTTCTTCAATTAAGTTTCCAATACCAAAACTTCTTGTAATTGGACTATCATTTAATTCTAGTAAAGATTCTGATGGTTCACTACCAATAAAATTTGTGAATTTCAAGTTGTAATAAATTTGAGCTAGTGAAGGTGCTCTAAACCCCGAACTAAATGAGCTCCTTATATTAAAGTTGTCATTGGCTTTATATCTTGATGATAATTTAATATTAAATGTGCTACCAAAATCGCTATAGTTTTCGTAGCGCCCTGCAATGCCAAACATAAATTTATTTGTAAAATCGAATTCAGTATCTACATATACAGCTAGATTAGATCTCGTTTGGTCTACTTCATTTTCTGGAGCATATCCCGGAAACCCTTGAGATCCTCTAGGGCGCGGGAAACCATTTAGCATTATTATATCACTGGTTGGAGTATTCTGGTTAACTATATTGTTGTTAATATCAAAAGCTGCATATGAACCTATTTCTCCAGCAAATATTTTATAATTTTCTATTCTATATTCTGTTCCAAAAGCAATATTTATTCCGTTAAAAATATTTTTATAAAACCTTGTAAAATCTGCTCCTGTAGTATTTTGATTTAGTATATGCCCGCCAGCATCAAAACTTGTAGGCGAATGAGAAAGCAAAGTTGCGTTTAGTGTTTCTTTAATAAAATAATGAAAGTTGTTTTTACCAAATGTATTATTAATATCTACGTTCCAACCATTAAATTGAGTTCTAAAACCAGTAGAAATAGAGTTATCCTTTATTTTTGCTGTTATTAATGGGTTGAACCCATTAGGATAAATTTCGAGTACATTTCTAGGACTATCAGCAGGTCTTGTAAAGGCATAAGATTCTGAATCTCTATAGCTATAACCTCCAAAAGCATAGAAATTTGAATGGTTGTTTATTGGAATTTCTGTATTTATAAAAATACTATATTCATTCAAACCAGCTTCGCCATATTTTTCTCTAAAATCTGCTCCTGGTCTTAAAGTTTTTTCTTTCGATAAGTATTCGGTTGTTAAATTGATAAACCCTTTTTCAAAAACCTTCATTCCATAATTACCAGATAGTTTCATAGTATTTCCATCTATACCAGAAGTAGGGTTTGTAAAATTTCCTTTGGCATTAGCATTGTTGAAACCATAGGTAATATTTCCATTAAAGGTGTCTACTTTGTCTTTTAAAACAATATTCATAACTCCAGCTATTGCATCTGAGCCATATTGAGCAGAGGCGCCATCACGTAAGATTTCAATTTTTTCTATAGCTGATGCAGGTATGGCGTTTAAATCGGTTCCTGAATTTCCTCTTCCGCGAGTACCATACAAATTAATTAAAGATGACTGATGTCTTCTTTTTCCATTGATTAGTATTAAGGTTTGATCTGGGCCTAAGCCTCTTAATGTTGCTGGAACAATATGATCTGCGCCATCTGCACCAGATTGTTTTGAAGCGTTAAAAGAAGGGATAACAAATTGAAGTATTTGATTAATTTCTATTTGCCCAGTTCTATTAGTTGCTTGTTGTAATTGAACAATATCTATTGCCGAGGGTGTGTCTAGAGCTGACCTATTTGCGTTTCTAGAACCTACAATTTGAACTTCGTTTAAAGACTCTCCTTGTTCTAATACAATCGTTATATCATTTTCATTTCTAATAGCAATTACTTTTGAAGTGTAGCCAACATAACTTACAGTAATAAAGAGATTATTTAGCGAATTTGTCTCTAAACTAAAGTTTCCGTTTGTGTCTGTAGTAGTACCATTAATGGAACCATTTTCAATAATGTTAGCTTCAACTAAAGGCTCATTAAGTAGATTAACAACTTTTCCTCTTATTACATGATTGGTAAAGCCATTTGAATTTGAAATTGTAGCAATGGTTTCATTTAAGCGTTTTTTTGCTTTTTCAAACGATGCTTTCCCTTTTTCGCTATCATTATAAATTACATAGTAATTATTTCCTAAGTTATCGAAATGAAGATTGGTTTTTACCCTTAAATAATCAATTATAACTTGTAAATCTTTATTGTTTAATTGATTTGTATCAACTTCAATGTTTTCAAGTAAGTCTACATCATATGTAAAAAACACTTGTTGTTCTTCACTTAATTTGGATAAAAACTGTGTTAACTTTATTTTTTGATTTTCGGTATTCTGTGCATTTAAACCAAAACTATATATTATAACCAAGACCATTGTCAAGATTACTTTTAAAGGTTTATTAGAATACATTTTACGCAAATTAGAACCTAATTTTTGTTAATGTATAACTTATTATCTTGATTAACAATAGTTACTTGCGCAGATTTCTCGATGGTTTTAATACAAATTTCTAAATCTTGAGTTGGTACAGCACCAGTTATTAATACAGTTTTACTTGCGTCATCTTCAAAAACAGCTGTTATACCATAGGTGTCTTCAATTTTACTCATAGCAGTCTTTAAGGTAGCACGATCAAAGATTAAAGACCCATTTTTCCATGAGGTTTGTAATTCTGGTCTAAGAATTCTTTTTTCTTCAATAATTTTATCTGCTTTATACGAATAAGAAACTAAATCTCCAGGAATCATCTTTTTTTGTATACCATTATTTAGTTTAAGAGCAATATTTCCTTCTTCTAAAAATACTTGAGTTCTGGTATTGCGATTGTTTACATTAAATGAAGTACCGTAAACTTCAACTTTTAAATCTTCAGTTATTACAAAAAATTTAGCATTTGTGGCAGGCTTTTTCTCTACATTAAAAAACGCTTCGCCTTCTAAAATAACTTCTCTAACATCATCATTATTGTAAGATAGAGAAGAATTTGAGTTTAATTTAACTTTAGTTCTATCTGGAAGTGTAATATCAATTATTTCTCCATAAGCTGTTTTATGGGTAACAGTAGTGGGCTTGCTTGCTAGATAAAAAGCAGATATAGAAATAAGCAATACTATAGTCGCAGCAATACTTTGGTATTTTATGTTTTTATAGAAAGGAATTTTATAAACTTTATTAGTATTAGTTACGTTTTGCTCAAATTTTTCCCATGCATCAAGGGTTTTTTCCTCAGAAACATAAGATTTGTTAAACTTAACACCAACAAGAATATCTCTTGCATCAAATACAAGTTGTTTTTTACTTGGGTTTTCTCGAAGCCAATTATCCCAAAAATCAACATCAGCCATTTGTTTTTTATGCACCCAATTAACAAATGAATCATCATTTATTAAATCTTCTATTTTTGTATATGTTCTATTTTCCATAAACTGAGAGACTATTCAAAAATCTTCTTTTCTATACTTATTATAAGAGTCATTTACATTTTATATACTCTCTTTTTTAAGTATTTATTTATTTTTTATACAATATCTTTTAAAAGCTCATTAAGTGATGCGTCTTGGCGCAATTTTTTAATGCCTTTGTGTACTAAATTTAATACGCTTTGGTAATTTATTTCCAAAACCTTTGCTATTTCATCAATATTTAAATCGCTATAATATTTTAAGTACAAAACTTCTTTTTGCCTATTAGGTAATTCATTTAAAAGATTAGCTAAATTTTCTTGCTTTAAAGCATCAATTTCTTGTTGAATAATAACATCTTCAGCAGAAAAATTTATTTCGACAAAAAAGTTTTCTTTTTCATCATAGTTAATCATTTTTGAAGCTTTTTTTATTTCACGAAATAAATGTCGCCTAAATGACACATATAAATACGGTTTTATCGAATTTAAATCAGCTAAATTTTCTCTGTGTTCATAAACATAAAGAAAAAACTCTTGCAAACAATCTTCGGTTAATTGCTCATTATAATTAGAAAGCTTTAACCCGTAATTATGTAATAATGGATAATAAATTTTAAACAAAGTAGAAAATGCTTTTAAGTCACCTCTTTTTAGTGAAACCCATAAATCATAATCTGTTAAGTTTTTCATAATCAGCTTGTAAGCAATCTAAATGATTAACAAAGTTAAATTTAGACTTCAACAAATATAGATTATTTTTTATATAGATTAGAAATGCTATTTTCATATTAAATTAAAACTGAGAAATAGCTAATAGATTTCTTAATACAAACAACTATATTTGCACTCGCTAATAAAAAAGATTCCCTTCTACTAGGGAATTAAGAAAAAAGAATTCAATGAAAGCCGGAATTGTAGGATTACCAAACGTAGGAAAGTCAACGTTATTTAACTGTTTATCTAATGCCAAAGCGCAAAGTGCAAACTTTCCTTTTTGTACTATTGAACCAAATATTGGAGTGGTAAATGTACCTGATCCGCGTTTAGAAAAGTTGGAAGAATTAGTAAATCCAGAACGCGTTCAACCTGCAACTGTAGAAATTGTAGACATCGCTGGTTTGGTAAAAGGGGCAAGTAAAGGAGAAGGTTTAGGAAACCAGTTTTTAGCTAATATTCGTGAAACTGATGCCATACTTCATGTTTTACGTTGTTTCGATAACGAAAATATTACTCATGTAGATTTAACGATTGACCCAATTCGAGATAAGGAAACTATCGATATGGAATTACAGCTTAAAGACTTAGAGACAGTTGAAAAAAAGCTAGATAAGGTTAAGCGTGCTGCTAAAACAGGAAATAAAGAGGCTCAAAAAGAAGAGGCTATTTTATTAATTTTAAAGACAGGTTTAGAAGAAGGAAAATCGGTTAGAGCTTTAGAGTTTTCTGAAGATGATTATAATGATTTTGTAAAACCATCACAATTAATTACAGATAAACCAGTAATGTATGTTTGTAATGTAGATGAAGGTTCGGCAGTTTCTGGTAATGATTATGTAAAACAAGTAAAAGAGGCGGTAAAAAATGAAAACGCTGAAGTTTTAGTGTTAGCAGTTGGCACAGAAGCAGATATTAATGAATTGGATGACTATGAAGAGCGTCAAATGTTTCTTGAAGATATAGGGCTTGATGAAGCAGGTTCGGCTAAGTTAATTCGTTCAGCATATAAATTACTAAATCAACAAACTTATTTTACAGCTGGTGTTAAAGAGGTTCGCGCTTGGACTATTGATATTGGAGCCACTGCACCACAAGCTGCAGGTGTAATTCATACCGATTTTGAGAAAGGTTTTATTCGTGCCGAAGTTATTTCTTATGCTGATTATGTTGAGTTAGGTAGCGAAGCCAAAGTAAAAGAGGCTGGGAAAATGCGTGTAGAAGGTAAAAATTATGTTGTCAAGGATGGAGATGTGATGCATTTCCTGTTTAATGTGTAAATATTGATTAAATAACAACTTATGAATATGTCTGGTGAAGATAATAACATCGGTTATTGGTTGCACAAGGCATTTTATGTTGATTATTGGAATTTCAACGGCAGATCAAGAAGAAAGGAGTTTTGGAGTGTAATTCTGCTTCAAATTCTTATTGGAAGTATTTTTACTGCACTACATTATTTTTACTTTAATTTAGAAAAAGACTTTTACATTAAATTTCCTTTTTATGTATTGGTTTTTGTATATACTTTAATAACATTAGTTCCAACAGTAACAGTACACGTACGAAGATTGCATGATGTTGGTAAAACAGGTTGGTGGCATCCTGCGGGAATTAGTTTTATCTTCAACATAATTTTAGGTATTATCATAATTCTGATAATTTTTATTTACGGTTTGATTGTCTTATTATTTTATAATGGAAACCCTCCATTTGATTCTGATATAATCCATAGTTTGGCTGAAATTCTTTCGTACTTCATTGCAATTTTTTTGTTTTTAAGTATTTTAACTGGTATTGTTTTTCTTTTCTCCGACAGTGAAAAAGGATCTAATAAATGGGGAGAGAACCCTAAGAAAAATGTGTATTCAAAAGAAATAGATATTATTGGGAGCAAATAGTACCAAGGTTATTTCTTATGTTGATTATGTTGAGTTAGGTGGCGAAGCCAAAGTAAAAGAAGCAGATAAAATGCGTGTTGAAGGGAAAAACTACATTGTTAAAGATGGTGATGTAATGCACTTTCTTTTTAATGTTTAAAACTTAATAATTTCTTAACTATTTTTTAATCGTAAGAATTTTAATATTTTCGTTCTCTTAAATTCAACTAGAATGCCATTAATAGAGATTGAAACTGAAATTAAAGCAGACATTAAAACTTGCTTCGATTTAGCTCGTAATATTGATTCTCATCAAGAATCTTTAAAGCATTCTAATGAAAAAGCTATTGCAGGAAAAATATCTGGTTTAATAGAATTAGGAGAATGGGTAAGCTGGGAAGCTAAACATCTAGGTTTTGTACAGCATTTAACCTCAAAAATTACAGAATTTGATTCACCTAATTATTTTGTAGATGAAATGGTTTTTGGTGCTTTTAAATCGTTTCGTCACGAACATATCTTCCGCGAAAGCGAAAATGAAACCATAATGATTGATAAATTTAATTTTGAATCGCCCTATGGTATTTTTGGTAAATTAGCAAATTGGTTGTTTTTAAAAAGGTATATGAGTAAACTTTTAAAAACAAGAAGCCAATTCCTAAAAGAAAAGGCAGAGTCTATTTAATCTTCTTTTTTACTTGAACATCGTAATTATATATTGTTTCGAGTAATAGCTAAAACTTACTAGTTTATATTCGTTTCATGAATGTGACTAAATCTTTTATTTACGGGGTATTAATAGGTGTTTTAGGAATAGTTTTATTTTCTTCAAAAGCGGTTATGGTAAAGCTGGCCTATAACTACAATGTAGATGCCATTAGTATACTACTGTTACGAATGTTATTTTCATTTCCTTTTTATTTAATAATAGCACTGTCATCCAGAAAAAAAAACTCCTCAGTAAAAACAACTAAAAATGATTTTTTATGGGTTTTGTTTTTTGGCTTTGTGGGATACTATTTGGCAAGTTATTTTGATTTTGTTGGGCTTACTTATATAAAGGCAAGTTTAGAGCGAATTATTCTCTTCTTATACCCAACTATCGTGCTCATTTTTAATAAAATATTTTTAAAGAAGAAAATCAATAAATTGCAAATAGGAGCGATTATATTAACTTACTTAGGCATTATTATTGCATTTTGGGATGAGGTTGCTATATCCGGCACTAACACTTATTTAGGCGGATTCTTTATATTATTAAGCGCAATTACTTACGCTTCTTATTTAGTTGGTAGCGGTTGGTTAATTCCGAAATTTGGAGTAATTAAATTTACATCTTATGCAATGTTAGTTTCTTGTTTTTGTGTGTTTGTTCATTTTAATTTTTCTGTTGAATCTAGTATTTTTGGTCATGCTATAGAGGTTTATATATTAGGGTTTTTAATAGCTGTTTTTGCTACTGTAATTCCATCTTATCTAGTATCTATGTCTATTAAAATGATTAATTCGTCAAATTTTGCAATTGTAGCTGGTGTTGGTCCCATATCAACAATCATTTTAGCTACAATTTTCTTAGATGAATATTTAACAACATTGCAATTAATTGGGGCTTTTGTAGTAATTATTGGCATATTATTAGTGTCTTTAAAAAAAGAGAATAGTTGATGATTTAATGTTCTCAACAAAAACAATTCTATATTGTTAATTACTTTGTGTAAAGGCTATTTTATTTTTTATAGCGTTGTGTTATATTAGCATCCTATCATTAAATTTAGCTCTATTCTATGGCTCTACAATCCAATTATACCGAAGATAACATACGCTCTTTAGACTGGAAAGAACATATTCGTATGCGTCCAGGAATGTATATTGGTAAATTGGGAGATGGGTCGTCTCCAGACGATGGTATTTATATCCTTTTAAAAGAAGTACTCGATAATTCTATTGATGAGTATGTTATGGGAGCTGGAAAAACTATCGAAATTTCTATTCAAGGTACTAAAGTTACAGTTCGCGATTATGGACGTGGCATTCCTCTAGGGAAAGTGGTAGATGTGGTTTCTAAAATGAATACTGGTGGGAAGTACGATTCTAAAGCTTTTAAAAAATCGGTGGGATTAAACGGAGTTGGTACCAAAGCGGTTAATGCATTGTCATCTTATTTCCGTGTAGAATCTACGCGAGATAGTAAAAGCGCTTCTGCAGAATTTGAGCAAGGTAATTTGATGAATCAAGATTTACTGGATGATACATCTCGTAGAAAAGGGACCAAAGTATCGTTCATTCCAGATGATATTATCTTTAAAAATTATAAGTACAGAAACGAATATATCGTTAAAATGCTTAAAAACTATGTGTATTTGAACCCAGGTTTAACTATAGTTTTTAATGGCGAAAAATATTTTAGCGAAAATGGATTAAAAGATTTATTAAGTGAAAATATTAATGAATCAGATAGGTTATATCCCATTATACATTTACGAGGCGATGATATCGAAATAGCTCTAACTCACAGTAAAACACAGTATAGTGAAGAATACCATTCGTTTGTTAATGGACAGAATACAACGCAAGGGGGAACGCATTTAAATGCATTTCGAGAATCTTTGGTTAAAACGATTAGAGAATATTTTGGTAAAAACTATGACGCTTCAGATATTCGAAAATCAGTAGTAAGCGCCATTGCCATAAAAGTAATGGAACCAGTTTTTGAGAGTCAAACCAAAACCAAATTAGGTTCAACCGATATGGGAGGCGATTTGCCAACAGTAAGAACTTATATTAACGATTTTGTAAAAACATATTTAGATAATTATTTACATAAAAACGCTGATACTGCCGAAAAAATTCAACGAAAGATACTTCAAGCTGAGCGAGAACGTAAAGAGTTATCGGGCATTCGTAAACTGGCTAAAGATAGAGCAAAAAAAGCAAGTCTACACAATAAAAAGTTACGTGATTGTCGTGTGCATTTTGGAGATACTAAAAACGAACGTAATTTAGAAACTACTTTATTTATTACCGAGGGAGATTCTGCATCGGGAAGTATAACTAAATCACGTGATGTAAATACACAAGCTGTATTTAGCTTAAAAGGAAAGCCTTTGAATTGTTACGGTTTAACAAAAAAAATTGTTTACGAAAACGAAGAATTTAATTTATTACAAGCGGCTTTAAACATTGAAGAATCTTTAGAAGACTTACGCTATAATAATGTTGTAATAGCAACCGATGCCGATGTAGATGGTATGCACATTCGCTTGTTGTTAATTACATTTTTTCTTCAATTTTTTCCAGAAGTGATTAAAGAAGGTCATTTGTATATTTTGCAAACCCCTCTGTTTAGAGTAAGAAATAAAAAGGAAACTATTTATTGCTATTCTGAAGAAGAGCGCGTTAATGCTATTGAAAAATTAAAACCTAAGCCAGAGATTACACGATTTAAAGGACTAGGTGAAATATCACCAGATGAATTTAAACATTTTATTGGCGAAGATATTCGTTTAGACCCCATAATGCTAGATGATAATATGTCTATTGAAGAGTTATTATCTTTTTATATGGGAAAAAACACACCAACACGACAAGAATTTATTATTGAAAATCTAAAAGTAGAATTAGATTTAATTGAAGCAGAGAAAGCCTAATACAGCATGATAGAAGAAGAGAACGACGATTTAACCAACGAACAAGACGAACAACCCCAAGAAACCATAACCAGAGTTACTGGTATGTATAAAGATTGGTTTTTAGACTATGCATCGTATGTTATATTAGAACGTGCTGTTCCTGCCATAGAAGATGGTTTTAAACCAGTACAGCGTCGTATTATGCACTCTATGAAAGATTTAGATGATGGACGTTATAACAAAGTAGCTAACATAGTTGGCCATACCATGCAATATCACCCTCATGGAGATGCAAGTATTGCAGATGCAATGGTACAGATTGGCCAGAAAGATTTATTAATTGATACACAAGGAAACTGGGGAAATATATTAACAGGAGATAGAGCAGCAGCATCACGTTATATAGAAGCACGTATCTCAAAATTTGGTTTAGATGTTGTTTACAACCCAAAAATAACCGAATGGCAAGCTTCATACGATGGAAGGCGTAAAGAACCTGTTAACCTTCCAGTTATGTTTCCATTGCTTTTGGCGCAAGGAGGAGAAGGAATTGCTGTTGGGTTATCTACTAAAATATTGCCTCATAATTTTATTGAACTTATTGATGCTTCAATAAAGCATTTACAGGGTAAGCGATTTACTATTTTGCCAGATTTTCCAACTGCCGGTATAGCCGATTTTTCAAACTATAATGATGGTTTAAGAGGAGGTAAGGTGCGTGTTCGCGCAAAAATAGCACAAGTTGATAAAAACACATTGGCAATTACCGAAATTCCTTACGCAACCACTACATCATCACTTATAGATTCTATTTTAAAAGCTAATGATAAAGGTAAAATCAAGGTTAAAAAAATTGAAGATAATACCGCCGCTGAGGTTGAAATATTAATCCACCTTCCTTCTGGTTTATCACCAGATAAAACTATTGATGCATTGTATGCTTTTACAAGTTGTGAGTCGTCTATTTCTCCTTTAGGCTGCGTTATTGAAGATAATAAACCATTATTTGTAGGAGTTACAGAAATGTTGCGTCGCTCTACAGATAATACTGTACAACTTTTAAAGCAAGAATTAGAAATTAAGCTAAATGAGCATGAAGAACAATGGCATTTCGCATCATTAGAACGTATTTTTATTGAAAATAGAATTTATCGTGATATAGAAGAAGAGGAAACTTGGGAAGGAGTTATTAATGCTATTGATAAGGGGCTTCAGCCGCATATAAAACATTTAAAACGCGCTGTTACAGAAGATGATATAGTACGATTAACCGAAATCCGAATTAAGCGTATATCAAAATTTGATATTGATAAAGCTCAGCAAAAAATTGATGCTTTAGAAGATCAAATAGCCGAAATAAAACACCATTTAGCAAACCTTATAGATTATGCTATCGCTTATTTTACAAGATTGAAAAAGGATTATGGGAAAGGACGTGAACGTAAAACTGAGATTAGAATCTTTGATGATGTTGATGCAACTAAAGTTGTTATCCGTAACACGAAACTTTACGTAAATAGAGAAGAAGGTTTTATAGGTACTTCATTACGACGTGACGAATATGTTTGCGATTGTAGCGATATTGATGATATTATTGTATTTACTAAAGATGGTAAAATGATGGTTACCAAAGTTGGTACTAAAACCTTTATTGGTAAAGATATTATTCACGTTGCTGTGTTTAAAAAGAAAGACAAGCGTACTATTTATAATATGATTTATCGTGACGGAAAGGGAGGACCATCATATATAAAACGATTTGCAGTTACCAGTATTACACGTGATAAGGATTACGACCTAACTAATGGAAATAAAAGCTCCGTTGTTCTTTATTTCTCTGCAAATCCAAATGGTGAGGCCGAAGTTGTAACTGTTAATTTGAGACAAGCTGGCAGTATTAAAAAACTAAAATGGGATATTGATTTTGCTGATATATTAATTAAAGGACGTACTTCAAAAGGGAATTTGGTTACTAAATACTCTATTAAACGTGTTGAATTAAAAGAAAAAGGGGTTTCTACACTAAAACCTCGCAAAATTTGGTTTGACGATGCAGTTCAGCGTTTAAATGTTGATGGTAGAGGAGAGTTAGTTGGCGAGTTTAGAGGAGAAGACAAACTTTTGATAATAACCCAATCTGGAATGGTTAAAACTGTAACGCCAGAAGTAACTATGCATTTTGATAACGATATGATTGTTATGGAAAAGTGGGTGCCAAAAAAGCCAATTTCGGCTATTTATTTTAATGGTGAAAAAGAGATGTATTACGTTAAGCGTTTTTTAATTGAGAATGAAGGAAGAGAAGAATCCTTTATTTCTGATCATTCAAACTCACAATTAGAAATTGTTTCAACCGATTGGAAACCTATGGCAGAAATAGTTTATGCTAAAGAGCGTGGTAAGGATAGAAAAGATAATTTAGAAGTTAATCTTGAAGAATTTATTAACGTTAAAGGAATAAGTGCCTTAGGAAACCAACTTACAAAAGACAAAGTAAATCAAATCAATTTATTAGATCCAATTCCTTTTGAAGCACCAAAAGAAGTTCATGCAGATGAATTGGAAGTAGTAGATGAAACTGAAGTTTCTGCTAACGATACTGAAACAAATACTGATGAAAATAATTCTGAAAGCAAATCAAATGATTTAGAAACTGATGATGAAGGACAGACTACTTTATTTTAAAACTTGATTTTTATATATTAAAAAGCCCTTGAAAGTTTTCAAGGGCTTTTTGGTTTTGGTTGATTAATTTATAATTATTCATACTTCAAGGCATCTACAGGATCTGAATTTGCCGCTAAATATGCTTGAGAACTTACTGTAATCAATGCTATTATTAGAGCTAAAAAAGTAGCAAAGAAATATGGTAATAATGGCATATCTATTTGATATGAGAAATTTGTTAACCAATTTTTGGCAAGTAAATAGGTGATAGGCCATGCAAAGATATTTGCAATTAATACTAATCTAATAAAGTCTTTGGTAAGCATATTCATAATTTGAGGCACAGAAGAGCCTAAAACCTTTCTTATACCTATTTCTTTTGTACGTTGCTCAGCTGTATATGAAGCTAAGCCGTATAATCCCATTGCAGATATTATTATGGCAAGTATAGTTAGGAATAAAAACATGGTGCCAAAGTTTTCTTGTTGTCTTAATAATGCTCCAAATTTTTGATCTAAAAACTTATACCTGAAAGGATGTGATGGCTCTAATTTGTTCCATTCAGTTTCAATATAATCGATAGTAGCATTCATGTCATTCTTTGCAATTTTAAAAGAAGCAAACCAAACAAAATTTTCTATAGTGAGTATCATTGGGCGAATGGGTTGATTAAAGCCTTCTATATGAAAATCTTTAACAATTCCTATTATATTGCCATATTCTAAGCCTCCGTCATTTCCTGTGTACCTGCCTAAACGTCTTCCTACTGCATTTTCAATGTTTAAGTTTTTTACAGCAGTTTCATTTAATATATAGTATGGAACAGAATCTGACTCCTTTTCCCTGTCAAATTTACGTCCTTCGAGAAGCTCAATATCTAAAGTTTTCATGAAATCATAATCAACTTCCATATTCCATAACGGTAATTGTTCTTCATTCCCTTCTAAGGCGTACATGTTTTGGTTTGGATTATCTCCAGGATAGTAAGATGCTCTTGTAACACTTAAAACATTACTATTCTTTAGAAATATATCTTTGTAATTTCTAAAGTTCTGTGTCATAGCATCTGTTTGAAGCGGAACTACTATTACCTGCTCTCCGTTAAAGCCAATATCTTTATTATGTAAAAATGAAATCTGTTTAAAAATAATTATCATACCAATAATTAATATTGTTGATGCTGTAAATTGTATAACTACAAGTACTTTTCTTAATAATGCTCCGCCTTTAGTTTTAGTGAGGTCTCCTTTAAGCACTGCAATTGGTTGAAACGCTGATAAGAAAAATGCAGGATAACTTCCTGCAAATAACCCATAAATTAGGGTTACTAATAATGCGAATAAAACAGTTTTTCCAATATAATCATTAAAAAGTGTAAGGTTGGTTTCCATAATATTATTAAAACCAGGAAGGAAAAGTTCTACTAGTATAAAGGCTAGAAATAATGCAATAAAACTTTGGATAACAGATTCTGTTAAAAACTGAGCGATTAGCATTTTTCTTGAAGCTCCAGTAACCTTTCTTACTCCAACTTCCTTTGCTCTTTTTCCAGACCTAGCGGTAGATAAATTCATGAAATTTATTCCAGCAATTAAGATAACCAATAAGGCGATGCCTATAAATACATAAATGTATATAATGTTTCCGTTTTGCTTTATTTCAAAATCCATTTGTGAATGAAGGTGAATATCTTTTAGAGGCTGTAATTGATACTCGAAGGCATTCCCTTGTGATAGAAATTCTTCAACAGTAATTTTCATATAGCGTTCTACATCTGGTGCAATTTTTTTCATAAAATTACGCTTCATTTCTGCTTCAAAGGCACTAAAATTGGCTCCTTCTTTTAATTTTACGTATGTATACCAACCATTATTCATCCATACATTTCGAATTTGAGGATCTGCTAAAAACATATCAAATTGAAAGTGAGCATGCCCTTTAGGTTCTTTAACTATACCTCTTACAATATAATCTTGTCTATTGTCATAATTTACAACTTCACCTATGGCATTTTTATCGCCAAATAATTTTCGGGCAGATTCTTCAGTTAACACAAGAGCATTGTCTTCTTTTAATGCAGTTTCGGCATCACCGTGAACAAATTCATAATTAAATACTTTAAAAAAAGTACTATCGGCTCTTACTCCTTTTTGTATATAAACTTTGTTTTGTTCATGACGCATTAAAATTTCTTGATTAATAGTTTGAATACGTGTCGCTGTTTCTACATCAGTAAACTCGGTTCTAAACGCATTAGCCATAGGGCTACAAGAAACTGGCGCATTCATTTTTTGCCCCATCATGTCTGCTTTAATTCCAGTTCTATATATACGCTCGTATCCATCCCAATGCTTCTCGTAGCTTGTTTCATCATTAATAAAAAGAAAAACTAGAATGGTAACAGTAAGTCCTAAAGCCAATCCTAAAATGTTTATAATAGCATAGACTCTATTTTTATTTAAGCTTCTAAAAGCTACTTTTATATAATTTTTAATCATGATTTCTATATTTAAAATTACACAATAGCTTTAGCTATTTTATTTTTACTTTCTGATACAACTTGACCATCGAGTAAATTAATTATCCTTCCAGAATAACTCGCATCATGTGCAGAGTGTGTTACCATTATTATAGTGGTTCCAGCTTCGTGTAGTTCGCATAATAGCTCCATAACTTCGTTACCATGCGAGCTATCTAGATTTCCTGTTGGTTCATCAGCCAAAATTAATGGAGGTCTATTAATTAATGCTCTTGCAACAGCAACACGTTGTTGTTGTCCACCAGACAGTTGTTGAGGGAAATGTGATGATCTGTGTGAGATTCCAATCTTATCAATAATTTCATTTACTCTTTGTTTGCGCTCAGGAGCTGGCACTTTGTTATAGAGTAGAGGAAGCTCGATATTTTCAAAGACAGTTAACTCATCAATTAAATTAAAATTTTGAAAAATGAAACCAATATTCTTTTTACGAATATCTGAACGCCCTTTCTCATTTAAGTGAGCAACTTCGTTGCCTAAAAACTCATAACTTCCGCTCTCAGGTTTATCTAATAGCCCTAAGATGTTTAAAAGTGTTGATTTTCCACACCCTGAAGGCCCCATTATAGATACGAACTCTCCTTTTTCTATTTCAAAAGATACTTCATTTAGTGCTGTAGATTCTATTTCGTCTGTTCTGTAAACTTTAGTTAATTGATTTAGTTTAATCATGGTTTTTAGTTTTTAATTGATTTTGATTGATTCATAATTTTTAAAGTCGTCATAAGAAGAAGAAATAAATTCGTCACCAACGTTTAACCCTTCTAATACTTGGTAATAACTAGGATTTTTACTGCCTAATTTTATATATCGTTTATTGGCTTCTCCATTTCCATCCAAGACATATACATATTGCCCACCTGATGATTGAAAATAGCTACCTCTTGGTATCATTAAAGATTTTTGTGCTTTTGATAATTCTAGCCTTACTTGAAGCGATTGACCAATGGTTATTGCTTTTGGAGGTGTATTTACAAAAACTAATTCGATTTCAAAACGCCTGCTTACCACTTCTGGTAACACTTTTTTTACTTTCAAATCAATCAGCTCACCATCAAAAGAGAAACGTGCTAATTGACCAGGCTTAACCATACTTAAATAATATTCGTCAACTTGTCCTTTAATTTTAAAACCAGACTGAACATCTATTTTAGCAACGGTTTGGTTATTGCCATACGATTCGCCAATTACTGGGTCAAAAGATGATAACATTCCAGAAACCGGGGCACGAACTAACATTTTATCAATATTATCATGAATCATCTCTAAGTTACGTTGCATCATTCCTATAGATTTATTTATTTGATGTATTTGAATTTTGTTATCCTGTCTGCTTTTTTTTACATTTCTGTCTACTAAATCGCGTTTGTTTTTTAAGTATTTATAAGATTCTTTTCGATCAATAAAATCGTTTTTAGCAACTATATCTTTTGTATACAGCACAGAATCTACTTTATAGCTACGTTCAATGTCCGCTAAGCTATTCTCACTATCTATAAGAGATTCTGTTAAATCTCGCTGATCTTTTTCAAGAGATAGTTTTAAATTTCTTAGATTATTGATTTGCTCTACAATGGCTGTTTCTTGATTCATATATCCAAGCGTTACAGCTGGGTTGCTTAAACGTAATAAGGGTGTACCTTTTTCAACGCTAATACCATCTTCAATAAATATTTCTTCTACAGTACCACCTTCGAGGGTGTTTACTAGAACCAAATTAATAGGTTCTACATCGCCATCAATTAAAATCATGTCTTGAAAATTTCCTTCAATAACTTTTTTTACTGATATTTTTGAAGCATTAACTTTATATGTTTTTTTGTTAATAGCTTTAAAGCCAAAAAAAGCAAGGATTAAAAAAACAATGGTTCCTGCTATATATAACTTTTTAGTTTGCGTCCATTTCTTTTTTTCTACTCTTTTATCCATTCCAATTTGTTGCATAACGATTAAATTTAAACCAAGATTGATAAAACTATGTCTGTAATAAAAGCTGTTATTTCTATAATTAATGCTACCATGTTATTGTCTGATTTTTATATTGATTGATAATGATTGTTTTTACTGATCGTTTTTTGATTGATGAATTTTGAAGTGTAATACTCAATGCTGGTGCCAAATATTTTTATTTTGTTAAAATATTGATAATCATTGCTTTAGGTTTTGAGCAGAATTTTAAAAGTGTTCACTATCGAACAAAACATTGTTCGATAGTGAACATTTTGTACATTAGACAAAACTTAATTAGGATTATACAAATGATAAAAAATCCAGCAACAATTTTAATTATTGATGATGACGAAGATGTTTTACTTTCTGCTAAATTATTGCTTAAAAAATATTACACTAATATAATTACAAGGAATAGCCCGAAAGAAATTAATCAGCTTATTTCAAAAGAACACATAGATATGATTGTGTTGGATATGAATTATAGAATAGGTTTTAATGATGGTAAGGAAGGTATGTATTGGTTAAAGCATATTTTAAATATAAAACCCAAAATGGTAGTTGTACTAATGACTGCTTACGGTGAAGTAGAGTTAGCAGTAAATGCTATTAAGAATGGCGCTTTTGATTTTATACTAAAACCATGGAGTAACGAAAAGTTTTTAGCTACGGTACATGCAGGTTTAGAATTAAGTAAATCTAATAAGCAAGTATCTATTTTAAAGCATACTAACAAGGCTTTATTGGAAAACGACGATATAAGATTTGGACCAGTAATTGGTAACTCTAGTGCTATGACTAAGGTTATGGATGTGGTTAAAAAGGTTAGTAATACTGATGCAAATGTTTTAATATTAGGTGAAAACGGTACAGGAAAACAACATTTAGCAAGAGAAATACATAAGCGCTCATCAAATAAAAACGCACCATTTATTCATGTAGATTTAGGAGCTTTATCAGAATCTCTTTTTGAAAGTGAACTCTTTGGGCACAAAAAAGGAGCATTTACTGATGCTTATGAAGATAAACCTGGGCGTTTTGAAATGGCTGAAAATGGTACCCTTTTTTTAGATGAAATAGGAAACCTTCCTTATAATTTACAATCAAAATTATTAACCGTTCTGCAAGACAGAAAAGTATCGCGATTAGGCGAAGGTATTGAAAGGCCTTTTAACGCAAGATTATTATTTGCAACAAATGCACCTTTAAATCAGTGGGTTTCTGAAGGAAAATTTAGGCAGGATTTATTGTTTAGAATTAATACTGTAGAGATTGAAATTCCTCCATTAAGAGATAGACCCGAAGATATTTCAGATTTTGTTATTCATTATTTAAATATGTTTAAAGAGAAGTATCAAAAATCCCATTTAACAATTACAGATGAAGCACTAAGCGTTTTAAAAACACATAATTGGCCAGGAAATATTAGAGAAATTCAACACACTATTGAGCGTGGTGTTATTATGTGTGACGATAATGTTATTAAACCTTCAGACTTTAACCTATCAAATATTGAAACAGATAATACAGCTAATACAGCAAATATTAGTGACTATGGAAATTTAAATTTGCAAGAAATAGAAAAACTATTGGTTAAAAAGGCAATTGAAAAGTATGATGGAAATATATCTAAAGCCTCAAAAGAATTGGGTTTAACAAGAGCTGCGCTTTATCGAAGGTTAGAAAAGTTTAATTTATAATATTTTTAAAATTGATTAAAAAATTTACACTACAAGTAGTAATACGCATTTTAATAATTTTATTTCTTTGTGTTCTGTTTTCATATTTTTTCAATAAAGCACTTTGGTTTAGCACTGTTGGAACAGGTTTATTAATTACTGTACAAGTTATTTTTTTAATAAAGTATGTAAATAATACAAACTATTCTCTCGTAAAATTTTTAGATGCTTTAAAGAACGAAGACTACTCGGTATATTTTTCACCTTCAAAAAAAGGAGACTCTTTTGCAAAAGTTTTTGACGATTTTAATTTAATAATTAAAATTTTTAAAAGAAACAAAATAGAAAAAGAAGCACAGTATAAGTATTTTAAATATATTATAGAGCATGTAAACTTAGGGATAGTTTCTATTAAGAAAGAAGATCTATATCAAGAGCAATCTAGCGAGGAAATTTTATTTTTAAATAAAGCTGCTAGTGAAATACTTAAGTTACCTAAACATAAGTACTGGCATAGATTTGCAAATCAAGTTCCGTGGTTAGTTGAAAAAATTAAAAGCATTGCCAATGGAGGGAAGGTTTTGGTTGATTTTGGAGATGAAATAGAAAGAAAACAACTGTCGCTAGAAGTAATTGAAATACAATTGCTTAATGAGCCTTATTTAATTATTACTTTTCAAGATATACGATCTGAAATCGAACAAAAAGAAATAGAAGCATGGCATAATGTTATAAGGATTTTGGCTCATGAAATGCTTAATTCTTTCACACCTGTTAGCTCGTTGGCTTCCACAATGAAGTCTATTACTGAAGATGAAAATGGAAAACTTATTAGTTTGTCTAAACTAGATAAAGACGATATATTAGATATTAATATGGCCGCTGCGACTATTAAAAAACGTTCTGATGGGTTGTTAGCTTTTGTGAAAGATTATAGAACAATATCTAATATACCTGTACCACAATTGCATAAAATTAATGTAAAAAGCTTTTTATCTACAATTCAGTTATTGATGAAGCCACTAATTGAAGCGGCTAATATTAATTTGAGCATATTACAAATTCCTGCAAACGCAACAATTTTAGCTGATAGTAAGCTAATAGAGCAAGTAATAATTAACTTAATTAATAATAGTATTCACGCTTTAAAAGGAATTGAAAACCCTGTTATTAAACTAAATTGTGAAGTAAAACTAGATAAAACAATAATTACTGTTTACGATAATGGAAAAGGCATAGAAGAAAAGATAATGAATCAAATTTTTATACCTTTCTACACTACTAAAAAAAATGGATCTGGTATTGGTTTAAGCTTATCAAAAAACATACTTAAAAAACATGATGGTAATTTGCTAGTTAGCTCAGAACCTGGAAAATATACTATGTTTACTTTAGTGTTTAATAAATAATTGGTTTAATCTATTTTAAATAGTAATCTTCCAAAAACTAAATTTTCTTCTTACGCTAAACCCAAGTTTTTCATATAACTTAATTGGGCCCAAATTTGTTTGATCTACATGCAAAATAGGAGTTTTACCTTTCTTAATTATGCCTTCTACAGTATGAGCAATGAGTTGTTTAGCAAAACCGTTACCAGTATAATCAGGATGAGTAATTACAGCACTAATTTCAATAAAATTCTTAGTTTGCATACGTTCTCCAGTTATGGCAACTAATTTACCATCTTTATAAATTCCAAAATATTGACCTAAAGCGTTAGTTTTAGGCTTGAAATATTCTGGGTAAACAAGTTTTATTAAACCTATTAAGTTGTCGTAATGAGATTCTGTAAGCTCAACAATATTTTCAGTTATTGGAAAGTTTATTTTGTTATAAATAATCATTTGCAAGCCTATGTATTCAATAGGCTCTTTAAAATGAGCTGGCATTTTAGGTTTATCTCCAACAATAAAAAAATCATTAATTAGCTTAGCGTGTTTTTCAATAGCATTGCTTGTATCCGCATTATTAATGAAAGCACCAAAAGGGGCATAATCTGGATGAAAAAATTTCACACCTCCATAGTCTATGGCTTCATTAAAATGGATATCTGTTAAAGAGAACCAAACAGGATTATCTAAAGTATCTTCTGGTGTTAGCATTACTAAAATGTGTTATCTATATCTTTAATAATTTCTTTGGCTGATGTTTTATAATCAAACCATAAAGTGGACTCGTTTTTTTTAAACCATGTTAATTGTCGTTTAGCAAAACGGCGTGTATTTTTTTTAATTTCTGCTACTGCAAAATCTAAAGCCCACTCACCATTAAAGTAATTAAAAAGTTCTTTATAACCAACTGTATTTAATGCATTTAATGATTGGAAGGGTAATAAAGTCTTAACTTCGTTTAGTAAGCCTTGTTGTATCATAATATCAACACGTTGATTAATACGGTTGTAAATAATGTCTCTTTCAGCTGTAAGTCCAACCGTAATAGTTTTAAAATTTCTATTAGCTTTTCCTTGGTTTAAAAAAGAAGAATAAGGTTTACCAGAACCGATGCAAATTTCTAATGCACGAATAACACGATGTGGATTATCAATAGCGATAGAATTATAAGCTTTAGTGTCTAACAATTTTAGTTGCTTTTGCAAAACAGAAATACCTAGTTCTTCAAATTTTTTATTTAAGTCTTCACGTATACTTTTATCTATATCAGGAAAATAATCTAACCCTTTGCTTATAGCATCTACATATAGTCCAGAACCACCAACCATAATAACAATGTTTTTAGTTTTAAAAAGTGTATTTAAACATTGCAAAGCATCTTTTTCAAAAGCGCCTACATTATAGCTATTCTTTATAGATTTATGGTGAATAAAATGGTGTTTAGCTTGAGTTTGCTCTTCTTTGGTAGGAGCAGCGGTTCCAATTTGCATCTCTTTGAAAAATTGCCTAGAATCTGCTGAAATAATTTCTGTATTAAAATGTTGAGCGAGTTTAATACTAAGAGCTGTTTTGCCAATGGCAGTTGGGCCAACTATAGAAATAAGATACTTATTCATGGTGTAAATTACATCCGCATTTAAAGCAAAACTCAGCATCATCACGATGCGTTTCGTTTAAACAATTTGAACAACATTGAGAGTTAATTTGTATAGGAGTATTATTGTTTTTTGGCTCGTTTTTTTTATCAGACTTGTTCTGATTGGTATATTCTGCCGAAACAATACCTGTTGGAACTGCAATAATACCGTAACCTAAAATCATAACTAAAGAAGCTATGAACTGCCCAAGAGGTGTTTGTGGTGCAATGTCTCCAAACCCAACAGTAGTTAATGTTACTATACACCAGTATACACTTTTAGGAATATTGGTAAAACCGTTTTCTTCACCTTCTACTAAATACATTATCGTTCCTAATATAATTGCAACAATAACTACAGCAAATAGAAATACAGCTATTTTGGCTTTACTGGCTTTTAAGGCGGTTATAAGAGTATTTGATGCACCTAAATAACGAGCTAATTTTAATATTCTAAAAACACGTAATAAGCGTAAAGCTCTTAAAGCTGCTAAAGCATGTACACCTCCAAAAATTAATGAAATGTATTTTGGAATAGTAGAAAGTAAGTCTACAATACCGTAAAAACTAAAAATATAATTTAGCGGTTTTCTAACTGTAAGAATTCTTGCAATGTACTCGAAACTAAATAAAATAGTAATTACCCATTCAGAAATATTTAAAAAATCATGAAAGTTTTTATCAATACTATCAACACTTTCTAGCATAACTAATATAATACTAGCCAGAATTGTTATTAATAATACAACATCAAATAGCTTTCCAGCAGGTGTATCGGCTTCATAAATAATTTCCTGAAGTTTTAACCTCCACTTGTTTGTTTTGTAATTACTCATAGACTCAAAAGTAGTAAAAGATTTGTTATTTTTTCTTTAGTAGTACAAGTGAGTTAGTTTGTATATCAACAATTTTACTCATAAAACCTTTTAAATATGGATAATATTCTGGTAGGTACATTGAGTTTTTAAAATTGATTTTGAATAAAATCTGCAAATAATTATTTTCTACTATACTACTAAATATGATGCTTCCTGTATTGTTGGGTAAAGCTAAATTTAAATCTTTAGGTTTTTCAAGAAGCGTATATTCATCGCCAAAATTGAGCTTTAAAACATAAAAAAAAGAGTCTTTGTATCCAAAATCAATAGGGTAGGTCCGTTCTTGAAGCTTAAATGGATTTTCAGAAAAGAATTTAATAAAAAATGGATTTAAATATATGTTTTCCCCAGTTTCATCAAAACTGTATTCTACATCATACGATTCAATAAACTGTGGGCTAGTTTTTCCGCCTTTTACAACGTCATGATTAACAATTTCAGTGTTTGGAAACTTATCTTCTAAGTTCGTTATGTATGAGTCACTATTCTGAAAATACTTTTTTCTTTTATTTAGGGCATGATAACCTGTTGTTTTAGAACTAATTTTGCCAGTAATGTTTGCATTTTCATCCAAGTTTAAATTTAATCTGTATTGAATTGTAGACAATTCTTTAGGATTAATATCTATCCATTCGCTTCCCTTTTTAAAATCCATAAGCCTGCCATAGGAATTTAAACACCTAAAAGGAATTTCGCCAAAGCTTAAATAGCGATCTGTAGCATCTAACAAATATGTTTTATTATCAATAATTACTTGAACAATTAGATAATTAAAGTCAGTTATAACTGGATAAATCTTTGTTGGAAAACCATTATTTCTAGTAGAAACTAAAACAGGCTTAGTCTCAATATTTGCTTCTTTTAATAAATTATGTAGCAAAATGTTTATAGAGGAGACATTTCCTGATTTATTTTTAATTAAACCTTTTACTGATACATCTTTAAATATTCTATACTCTCCATCCCATGTATAATTTTCTTGAACATATTTATAAATGGCATCAGCTTTTTTGTAATCATCTACTTCATTAATAATATTATTGCTTAAAAATTCTTCTAAATTAACAGATTTTGAAAGCTGTCTTCCAATATCTTTATCTGTTTTAAACTCTTTGTCTACAGTTTTCCAAGATTTTGTATAATTATTAATTCTACCATCAAACCCTTTAAATGTTTTAAGTTCGTACTCAATTCTAGCAAGGTAGTTAAACTTACTAGTCATATAATCTTCTTTTATAAAAGCAGGAATATCTTTCATAGCATAGGTTGAGTAAGAACAATGTGAATAACCTCCATTTGCAGATAAGCAATTTTTTTTAACTACTGATTCATCAATGAATAATTTTTGCGTTCCTACAAGCTTGATGTTATATTCCCAATTGCCAGGAATACTAGCCCTATATTCGCTATAAAGTTTTGGGATATCGCTTTGGAAACTCCAACTTTTATAATTAAACATAAAAGGTGATATTAATTTATAACTATAAGTTATTACTGAGCCTTCTTTAATATTTGGTAAAGTAAATTTTACTAAAGTACGATTGTCATCATATTTTTCTCTAAAAATGTCTTTATCATTTAACTTGGTTTTAATTACCTTACCATTTGTTTGATTATAGGTAGTAGCAACAATGTCTTTTACTTTTTCACTTCTGTTTTTTGTATTGTAAAGGTATATTGTTATTGTAGCATTTTTAAACCCTTCTCTATTTAATATCTTTATTTTATGCTTTTCTTCTGTTACTAAATTAAAATTTTGTTTTTCTACATAACTATTACCATATTCATATAAAACCAAAGCGTTTGCAGTCGAATCTTTTTCATAAGTTTTCATTTTTAATTCACTAAGATTAACTCTATAGTTATATAATTTGTCATCTGTTTGAGAAAAAGAAAATAAAAATGATGTAATAAATAATAAAAAGAAGTATTGTTTTTTCATGCTTTAATTAAGAGTAACAATTTTTAAACGCTTATTTTTTCTCAAGTAATTTTGTATAATATGTTGTGTGTCTCTATTGTTTGCCATAGGTGTTATAATAGATTCAAGCACCCCAATGTTATTTATTTGGTAGTTTAGATTGAAGTAGCCTAAACCTTTAAAAATACCATTTTCAATAAGAATGGCACTACGCTCATCTATATCTCTACCTTTATCAATAATAACCATGTTTTTGTTTTTGTAACTGTTTTTATTGATTAAGGCCTCAACACGTTGATTATAAACTTCTGGTAATTCTTTATTTATACAAGCTCCATTACAGGTTTTAATATCATAGTTAAAACAACTGGTTTTGGTTTTATAAAGCCCTGTGAGTTTTTGACAAAGCTCATAATCCTCAACAGCTTTGGTGATAAAACTTTTTCCACTTTGTCTGTTACTAAAAGTAGTTATGGATTTTTTTCTACCATCAGCTATATCAATTTTTAAATTAATATAATTGTTTTCATCCTTAAAGCTGTATAAGGCATGTGTAAAAATATTACGCCTAAGCGCTCTATTGTAAATAGGTTTAAGTCGCTTAATTTCTTCACTTTCTTTTAAAAGTGCAACCAATTCACTACCAGTTGCTTCATAAGTTACTGTAGCAACCTGCTGTTGAATTTTTTTTGATTTTTGATTGGTATTTGTAAAATGCTGATTGATGCGTTTTTTTATATTATTACTCTTACCTATATATATAATTTCACCATCAGCTTTATGAATATAATAAACACCAGTTATTGAAGGTATTTGCTCTATAATATCTATGTGCCTAGGTTCCATCTGGTGTTTTGGGTTTAGGCGAATAGATTGTTGAATTATATTTTTAGTCGTGTCTTTATCTAACAGCATTTTAAATAGTTTCACAGTAGCTAATGCATCGCCAGATGCACGGTGCCTATCGGTAACTGGAATACCAAGTGAGCGGACTAATTTACCCAAACTATAAGATGCTTGCCCAGGTATTAAATCTTTTGCAAGCTCAACAGTACAAAGTGTTTTGCGTTCAAACTCAAAACCTAATCGTTTAAATTCGGTTTTTAATATTCTATTATCAAATTGAGCATTGTGAGCAACAACTATACAATTTTCGGTAATTTCTACAATGCGTTTGGCAACCTCATAAAATTTTGGAGCATGACGCAGCATGTTACTATTAATACCAGTAAGGTTAACGACAAAAGGTTGTATTTCGCGCTCTGGATTTACAAGACTTATAAATTGATCGACAACTTCATGTCCATCATATTTATAGATTGCAATTTCGGTGATGCCTTCTTCATTATACTTCCCTCCAGTAGTTTCTATGTCTAGTATTGCGTAAATTTGTTAAAAGTTAAAAGTTAAAAGTTAAAAGTATAGTTTTGTTTATTGCTTACTGTAATTACGTTCGCCAAATATACTACTTCCAACACGAACCATGTTACTTCCGCAATCAATAGCTAATTCATAATCACCACTCATTCCCATTGAAATAGTTTGTAGCTCACAATTTGCAGTTTTCAGTATGTTTAAATCTTCAAAAGATGTTTTTAATAAAGTGAATTCTTTTTTTACTTGATGCATATCATTAGTAAAAGTAGCCATTCCCATAACGCCAACAACTTTTATATGTTGTAATTCTGAAAAATCTTCAGATTGAATAATTTCTGAAGCTTCTTCTACTGACATTCCAAATTTAGAATCTTCTGAAGCTATTTTTATTTGAAGCAAACAATCTATAACCCTATCATATTTTTTGGCTTGCTTATTTATTTCCTTTAATAATTTAAAATTGTCTACACCATGAATTAAACGTACAAACGAAGCCATATATTTAACCTTATTGCGTTGTACATGTCCAATCATATGCCAATCAATATCTTTTGGCATGGCTTCATGTTTCTCTACCATTTCTTGGATTTTGTTTTCTCCAAAAACACGTTGCCCAGCATTATAAGCCTCCATTAAATCGCTAACGGGTTTGGTTTTTGAAACAGCAACCAATGTAACATGCTCTGGTAATGTAGATTTTATATGATCTAGATTTTGTTGTATACTCATATTTGTTAATCCCAAATGCTTGGTCTTTCTGTACCAATGGTTCTTAAATAATCTAATAATTGCCCTGTATGTACAGATTCATGATAAGCTATTCTATTCAAATAATCTCCTAAAACTTTACTTTGATTTACTTCACTTCTCTCAATCTTTATTTTTTCAAGATCAGATTCTTCTATAGCTTTAATCATATTGATAAACTTAGTTCTATAAGTTTTAGAAAAATCAATTTCATGTTCCAAACCTTGATAAGGTAAGTTTTCCCAAGGAGATTTATAGTTGCCTAAATTACCTCTATTCTCTATTATTTTATGGAATAAATGCTCCGCTTCAAGCACGTGCCTAATCATCTCTATAATTGTTAAAGCGTTGTCGTCTGGTTTCCAGTTTAAATGTTCTTTAGGAATTCCTCTCCAGAGTTTTAAACTTCGCCTTCGAGTTTCAGAAAAATTTAATAAAATAATTTTAATAGCATCCATAATACATTATTTTAATACTCATAAATTGTTATGCCACTTCTTAGTTTTGGCAATATATAAGTGCTCTTAGGTGGCATTTTTAAACCTTCGTCTGCAATATGTTTCATTTGTTTAATAGTTGCAGGACACATACCAAAACCAACTTTAAATTCACCGTTATCTACACTACTTTTAATCGTTATCATTTCGTGCCTGCCGTTTACATATTCAATGCGATTATCGTCTCGTAAATCATTAATACCCAAAATAGGTTGCAGTATGGTTTTGTATAATAATTGAGCATCAAGATTATCTAACGCTGTGTTGAAACTATATCTTGTTTTTCTTAAATATAAAGAATAAAATTCACCATCCAAATACATGCTAAAATGATGTGGTTTTGATGGTGTGTATGGTACAGGTCCTCTATTTTCAATACGATAAAAACTATCTAAACGAATAAGAAATTCTTCTTTAGTTAAACCATTTAAATCTTTAACTAAGCGATTGAATTCTTGGATTACTAAATCTGATTCAGGAATGAGATAAGACATAAAAAAGTTATATGATTCATCACTATTATGATTTGCATTTTTATTTTTTTCATCTTTATATAACAAATAAGAGGATGCTGATCTATGATGACCATCTGCAATGTAAATGGTTTTCATTTGATTAAATTCATTTTGAATTGATGCAATTGTGCTTCCATTATCTATTTTCCATAAATAATGAGTATCTCTGTAGGTCATGGTAAACTCAAACTCAGCATGGTTTTTTTGAGTCTCTTTAATTATTGAAGCAATAACACTGTTATCAGGATATGTAAGCAGCACAGGCTCAGCATTAAAACCTACCGTTTGCAAATAGCTTTTAAATGTTTTTTCACGCTTTTCTATGGTGTCTTCGTGTTTTTTTATAACATCTTGTTCGTAATCTTCAGCACTAGTTGCAGCGATAATACCATTAAATTCTTGACCATGCCTATTTACTATTTTGTAGACATAAAATGAAGGTTTTTTATCTTGAATAAAAACGCCATCTTCTTTAAACTCTAAATAACGATTTCTAACCAGTTTATATCGCTCTTCTCCAGTAATGACTTGATCGTATTTATAGCCTGGATTTACAATATGAAGGAAGCTATAAGGATTATAATTCATTCGAGATTCTCGTTCGTTAACAGTGTAGCTTTGGTATGGGCGAGCAGCAACTAAACCTACTATGGCTCTGGTTGGTCTTACCGCTTTAAAAGGTTTTATTTTTGCCATGATTTATTCGGAATTGTCATTACGAGGAGTTTTTACGATGTAGTTATCTGTTTATTTAAAAAGAGATTGCTATATCACATAAAAATGTGATTAGTAATGACGTTTTTTAAATTACTTTACAAACTGTTTCGCAACTTTTTCTGCTTTTCTACTTTCCGAATAATCATAAAAACCTTCGCCAGATTTTACGCCTAATTTACCAGCACGAACCATATTTACTAATAAAGGGCAAGGAGCATATTTAGGGTTTTTAAAGCCATCATACATCACATTTAGAATAGATAAGCAAACGTCTAAACCTATAAAATCTGCAAGCTGCAATGGCCCCATAGGATGTGCCATACCAAGCTTCATAACTGTATCAATTTCTTCAACCCCAGCTACACCATTATATAATGTTTCAATAGACTCGTTTAGCATTGGCATTAGTATTCTGTTGGCTACAAAACCGGGGTAATCATTTACCTCTACAGGAACTTTACCTAAAGTTTTTGATAGCTGCATAATGGTGTTTGTAATGCTGTCACTCGTGCTATAACCACGAATAATTTCGACTAATTTCATGATTGGTACAGGATTCATGAAGTGCATACCGATAACCATTTCTGGTCTAGATGTAACCGCTGCAATTTGAGTTATAGAAATAGATGAGGTATTTGTAGCTAAAATTGTGTTCTTTTCACAGACTTCATCTAACTGCTTAAAAATATTTAATTTTAAATCAATATTCTCAGTAGCAGCTTCAACAACTAAATCCGTATTTTTAACACCCTCAGTAATATTGGTAAATGTTAAAATATTTGATAATGTTTCATTTTTATCTGTGTCAGTAATTTTTTCTTTAGCAACCATTCTATCTAAATTTTTAGTAATGGTTTCAATGCCTTTTTTAAGTGATGCTTCACTAATATCTATAAGATTTACTTTAAATCCACTTTGTGCAAAAGTGTGTGCAATACCATTTCCCATAGTTCCTGCACCAATTACTGCGATGTTTTTCATTGAATGTTTTTTAATAATTCCCTTGAAGGAAGGAATTAAGGTTATTTATTTAAAACAATTAATTATTTGTGTAGCAACACGTAATGCTTCAGTGCCGTCATGTAATGTTACAACTGGTGTTGTGTTGTTGTTAACAGCATCTGCAAAGGTTTCCAATTCATCTAAAATGGCATTATTGTTTGCAATTTCAGGATTGTCAAAATAGATTTGCTTTTTAATGCCTTCAGCATTTTGTAAAATCATATCAAAATCACCTGGATTTTCCGGAGCATCTTTCATTTTAACTACCTCACATTTCTTCTCTAAAAAATCAACTGAGATATAAGCGTCTTTTTGAAAAAAACGTGTTTTACGCATACTTTTTAAAGAAATTCTACTAGCTGTTAAATTGGCAACACAACCATTTTCAAACTCAATACGTGCATTTGCAATGTCTGGAGTATCACTAATAACAGATACACCACTTGCAGAAACGTTTTTAACTTTTGATTTAACAACGCTCAATATAATATCTATATCATGTATCATTAAGTCTAATACTACGGGAACATCTGTACCTCGAGGGTTAAACTCTGCCAACCGATGTGTTTCGATAAACATTGGCGATTTAATATCATTTTTTACAGCGATAAAAGCTGGATTAAAACGCTCAACATGCCCCACTTGACCACGAATATCGTGCTCAGCTAAAAGTTCTCTAATATGTTCTGCTTCTTTAACAGTATTAGTTATTGGCTTTTCAATAAAAATATGCTTTCCTTTTGCAATTGCTTGTTTAGCACATTCGTAATGTGATAATGTTGGTGTTACAATGTCTACTATATCTACAGCATCAATAAGGGCTTCAATAGAATTGAAAAATTTATAACCAAATTCTTCTTCTACTTTTTTACCGTTATCTGCATCGGCATCATAAAAACCAACCAAATTATATTTATTAGATTGATTAAGAAGTCTTAAATGAATTTTCCCAAGATGACCAGCACCTAGTACACCAGCGTTTAGCATATTTTTACGTTTTCAACAAAAATAAGATATTTAGTATATGAAATTGATTATTTGAGCCTAATTTTTTTGCTTAATTAATACTTAAAAGAAATTGCTAATAAAATGGTTTTTGATTAAAAATGTTTACTAATTTTAGCTTTGTAAATAACCCAACCATTGAAAGATACTTTTAAACACAAAGGACTGCGACAGCAGCTAGTTAACATTTTAGTAAACAAAGGGATAGCCAACGAAACTGTTTTAAAGGCTATTGGAAATATACCAAGGCATTTATTTATGGATTCTGGTTTTTTAGACCATGCTTACCAAGATAAAGCATTTCCTATTGCGGCAGATCAAACTATATCACAACCATATACGGTAGCTTTTCAAACCGAATTATTACAAGTAAAAAAAGGTGATAAAGTTTTAGAAATTGGTACAGGTAGTGGCTACCAAACTGCAGTGTTGTGTGAGTTAGGAGCAAAAGTTTTTAGCATTGAGCGCCAACAAGAATTGTTTAAAAAAACCAGTAAGTTTTTACCAAAATTGGGGTATCGTCCTAAAAAGCTCATTTTTGGTGATGGTTATAAAGGTTTAGCTGAAGAAGCTCCATTTGATAGTATAATAGTAACAGCAGGTGCACCGTTTGTGCCTAAGCCTTTGTTAGGGCAGTTAAAAATAGGAGGAAGGCTCGTTATTCCTGTGGGCAATGATGTGCAAATTATGACGCTTTTTATTAGAAAGGGACAAAAAGAGTTTGAACAACATGAATATGGCGAGTTTAGATTTGTACCGTTGTTGGAGGATAAGAATTAAGTGTTAATGTTTTTTGAAGAAATTCAATATAATTGATCTTTTTATAAATCATATTCTAAATGAAAATGAAAACAAAAACAATGATTATTTTTAGTTTGCTAACAACATTATGTTATGCACAAGATGATTTTTACACTGGATTTGACACTAATATGGAAAAATATTACCCCAAAACAAGAAACAGTGAAAGTGTTTACGTTACACAACAGCAACGACCACAATTTGTTGAAGGGATAAAAGGAAAGGCATTAGATCTTTCTGAAAATGCAGTTTTAAGAATGCCTATGGTTATAGATAGCTTGTCTACGCCTAACTATACTAAAAGTAACTCTCTAACAGTAAAAGTTTGGGTAAAAACAATTAAAAATGCCAAACAAGGCACTGTGATTATTAGTAATAAGGAAGAAGGTGATTTTAAAACCTCTGGCTGGATGATATACTCACAAGAGTCTGGTGCTTGGGGTGTAAATATATCTGACGGAAACAATTCTTACACATATAACCCAACAGCAGCTCGACAAGCTATAAATGATGGTAATTGGCATCAATTAGCTTTTAGTTTTAACAGAGAAAAAGAAGAGGTTTGGTTTTATTTTGATGGAAAAAATGTAGCTATATATAATACGCCAAGTTTAGGAGGATTTAAATCTAAAAAAAGAACAGTAATTGGTGGTACTGATCAATATTGGGAATATGGTTCTCAAGGTCAATGGACAGCATTTAATGGTTTTTTAGATGAAGTCTCTATAAGTACCAATTATAAAAACAACAAAATTATTAAAGAGGACTATGAAAGATTTAAACAAATAGATTCATCAGAAAAACCTGTGACACTTATGAGAACAATGGTTTGGAATATTTGGCATGGGGGTAGGAGATATGGTAAACATGTTGGTGTAGAAAGAGTTATTGAAACCATTGTAGAAGCTCAACCTGATGTTGTTGGTTTGATTGAAACTTATGGGTCTGGCGAAATTATTGCTGATGCTTTAGGGTATCATTTTTATTTAATAAGTTCAAACTTAAGTATTATGAGTCGTTTTCCAATTAAAGAAACCATTAAAGTATTTCGCCCTTTTAATTTTGGAGGACTAGTATTAGATCTTGGAAATAGTAAAGAACTGATGTTTTTAGATACATGGTTACATTATTTGCCAGATTATGGCGACTCTATAATAGAAAAGAAACTGCCTGAAGATGAATTAATCAAAGAGGAGAAAAAAACAAGACATGCAGAAGTGAAACAAATATTAAAAGAAATTGAGCCAATTACTAATGATATACCAGTTGTTATGGTTGGTGATTTTAATGTTGGTTCACATTTAGATTGGACAGACCAAACTAAATCTATTCATTTTAATTATACTGTTAACTGGCCGGTAAGTATAGCTATGGAAAAGGCTGGTTTTAAAGACAGTTATAGAGAGTTACATATAAATCCGTTACTAGATCCAGGTTTAACATGGACTCCTAGAGCAAGTACATCATCAACAAAATATGGATTGCGGGACCGAATAGATTATATTTATTACAAAGGCACATTAAAGCCAATTGAATCGAAAGTTATTGACTATCATCCAATTATGTTCCCATCTGATCATGCAGCGGTAATAACAACTTTTGAGTTTAAATAGTCTAAGTAAAATATTTAAATTAAAATAATTGTATATTTTTTAAACAATACTATTTACCCAAAGCATTTACAAAATTTTCAACACCACCAACAACAGGCAATGTTAATGTTGTTCCATCCAAATCAATAGTTAATTCTGCTCCAGGTTTTGGATGCAAAGTATACTCTTTATCGCTAGAAAAAATCATTAACCCTATTTGTTGTCCAGCTTTTATAACTTGATCATCTGGTTGTAAATTAAAAGTCATTTCATAAAACTTACCAGGTTTTAAAGGAGCGCTTTCGGTTATCGATTTATGATTTTGAGGGTCTGCCCAACCACGAGTAATAATGTTATCAGTAGTTTTTGCTCTTCTGCTTTCATCCCATGGTAGTGAAACTAGCCAAACCGATAAATTAGCAGCAGGCTTATTACTTGCCAATTTGATTGTAATTTTCGGAACACCAGAAATATGAATATCTTTTTCCAGCTTAGGTGTTATATACAACAAACGGTGATTTGTAATCTCTGCTCTTGCCAACGCTTCACCAGAAAACGAATAATTATCTATTAAAGTCTCTTTACCTTGTTTTAATGCTTTTGTATTAGTTAAACCTCCTGCTTTTGGAGCACCAGAAGTTAAATGTAAAACAATGTCTTTAGCTTCAGGATTTGGGTAATCTTTGTATGCCGTTGGATTGCTCATTTTATCACCTTCACGAACAATCCACGCTTTATTTGGCTCTTCTTCAATTCCGTTTTCAACATTGTGTAAATAATGTGTAAACCATTTGTTCATCATGCTAACTGGTGGAGGTCCACCATGACCAAATTGATGATAGTAAATTTGAGTAGGCAACCCCATTTCTTTTGCCTTTTTATAAATACGGTAGCTATGCTCTGGCATAACATTCCAATCGTTAAACCCGTGCGACATTAATAATGCAGCTTTCATAGGTCCCATATCATTTAAATAATCGCGTCCTGCCCAAAAATCATTATAATCGCCAGTAATTCTATCCATACCGTTTTTCATTTCAGTATCACGAATTTTTGCATTGCTGTATGCTCTTTTAGATTTATATCCTTTAGGAATATTGGCATCGTTAACTTTAAAATTACTATTTGGAATATGAGGCTCTTCTCCGCCGCTATGAATGTAATCGTATAACACATCTATATCTTCACCTAAATAACCACCAGGAGAACGTACCAATCCGTTTGAACGATAATAGTGGTAATATGAAGTGTTTGGCGCCACTGGAATAATAACTTCTAAACCTTCAACACCTGTGGTAGCTGCTGCCAACGGAATTGTTCCATTATAAGATGTTCCTGTCATACCAACTTTACCTGTACTCCAAAATGCTTCAACGGTTTTATTTCCATAAGGTTCAGTATAACCTTTTGCACGTCCGCATAACCAATCTATAACAGCTTTAGGTGCTAATGATTCGTTATCACCACCAACAGTAGGAGATCCTTGTGATAGTCCTGTTCCAGGAGATGATGAATGCACAACAATATAGCCTCTAGGAACCCAAGTTTTAATTTGTGAATTTGATATAATTGGTCTTTCACCTAGTCTTTTTACTTCTGGGTGTACACGCTCTTGCGCTGTTTCACCTAATTCATGATTGACATCCCAAAATACACCATCAACGTCAGGAGCAACTCCAGCATAGTATGGGCTAGACTCGTAAACTATTGGTAGTTTTAAACCTTCAGTATCTGTTTGAAATGGTCTAGTAACGCTAACATGCACACGGTCTAATTTACCATCACCATCGGTGTCAAATTCGGTTTCAACAAATAAATCATGACGAATCCATTTTTCTGGCGTATTAAATGCTTCAACTATTTGAGCTTCTCCATCTTGAAAAATTGGAGTTGTTTTTTCTTGAGCAAAACCAGAAAAAAGCGTAATAATTGAGATAGAGAAAGAAAAGATTATAGATTTTAATTTTAAAAAATTTGTCATGAGTTTTATTGTTTTGGAAGATATTCGTTAGGTATAGGGTTTTCTTTAGTTTCTTGTGTCCAATAAATATTAATTATCCACCAACGTTTACCATCATTCAATAATTGAATGCTATTAATACCACGCATAAAAGGGGCTTTATCTGTTTCGCTTTTAAAAGACTCGTATGTGCTAAATACTTGAGTAATATTACCAAAAACATCAACTTTTCGGTGTATTTCTTTTTCAAAAAATCCGTTTTCTACTAACCATTTACCAGAACTTTTAATGTAATCGTCTGGTTTCATGTATCGTATTTTATAAACACCTTCTTTATCTTTTCCTGATGGAATTAATTTGGCATCAGGTTTAAACAGATACTTAAAAAGCTTCCAGTCTCTTGCTTCCCCTTTTTCACCAGAAATAACAGCATAAAGTGTTTTAATAGTGCTATCTAATGTTTCTACTTTGCTGGAATAATCCTTAGGCTTTTCTGCTGTTTCCTGTGCATTTGAAGAAAACATTAATAAGCAGATAAAAAGCAATGTAATTAATTTTTTCATGTTAGAAATTTTAAAGCCACAAAGTAGAAAATTGGAAGTGGTTGAAGCGTTAAGACTTTCTTAAATTTAAGAAAACTTTATACATGTATTCAATAAAAATATCATCCATATAAGATGAATATAAAAGATTATAACCATAAACTATCTATAAGCCTTTTTAATTCTATCTAAATCACGTTTATTATCGCGGTCCTTTATGGTTTCGCGCTTGTCGTATAGTTTTTTTCCTTTTGCTAAGGCTATATCTAATTTAGCAAACCCTTTTTCATTAATAAACAAACGCAACGGAATAATGGTTAACCCAGTGTTTTGAACTTCTTTATTAAGTTTTTTTAATTCTTTTTTATTTAAAAGAAGTTTTCTTTCCGCTTTTGGTCTGTGGTTGTAATAATTCCCAAAAGCATATTCTTCAATAGTGGCATTAATTACAAAAAGTTCTCCCTTTTCATTAAACTCACAAAAGCTTTCAGCTATAGAAGCTTTACTATTTCGTATAGACTTGATTTCGGTTCCAGTTAACACAATTCCAGCTGTATACTTATCTAAAATTTCATATAGAAAGCGCGCTTTTTTATTTTGTATGTTAATGGTTTTTTGCATGGGGCACAAAACTACGTGATTTTACTTAAAAGTTAAAGATTAATTAATACAATATAAATTAAAATAATTACAATTACTTTAGTAGCTTTATTAATAAGATTATTTTTTTAATGAAGAAACTCCTTTCTGTTTTTGTTATTTTACTTGTTGTTACATCTTGTAGCAGTGTAAAAACTTATAACGAGCAAATTACATCTTTACATACTGTTGAAGATTTACAAAATGATGTAGATAAACTTTATAAACAACTTAAAAAAAACCATCCTAAATTATATCAATATACTTCAAAAAAAGTTTTAGATTTTAAATTTGATAGTTTAAAAGCTTCAATTAAAAAACCTATGACATCTAGAGCATTTTATAAAGAGCTTGCACCTGTTGTAGCTAATGTAAGGCAAGGACATGTTTCAGTAGGATCAGCTAACAAACGATTTACACGAAAAGAAAGAAAATTATTAAAAAAGAAAAAATTTGAGTTTTACGATTTAGATTTTGAGTATTTAGAGAATAAACTTTGGGTAAAAAACACAAGAGGTAAAGACTCTGTGCTTGTTGGTTGTGAAGTGGTTAAAATTGATAACGATTTAGCAGCGAATTTAGTAGAAGAGTTTAAAACACAATTTGCTTCTGATGGCTATAATACCACCTTACATAATAGGTTTGTTGGCAAGAACTTTAAAAGTTTTTATTACAGAAATAAGGGTTATGTTGATAGTTTAAAAGTTACTTTTAAGGATGAAGATTCTGTTTTTATAAAGACATTTAAACGCTTAAAAAAGGAAGATAAAAAAGAAAAATCAGAATCAGTAGATTCTACTAAAGTTGTTAAGCTTAAAAAATTAACTAAGGAAGAAAAAAAAGCAAAGAAATTAAAAGCAAAGGAAAGGCGAAAATATAATAATAAACATGGCTATATGCCTAGTGTAAAGCAATATACTAGAAGCCTTAAGTTTATAGGAAAAGATAGTACAGTTGCTTATATGAAAATTAGAGGGTTTAGCAACGGTAGTTTTAAAGAATTCTATAAAGAAAGTTTTACAAAATTAGATTCTGCAAAGACAAAACATTTCATTTTAGATTTGAGAGATAATGGAGGTGGGCGCATTTCTGAGATTGATAATTTATATTCATATTTAACAGATGAGAACTATCAATTTATTACTGAAAGTGAAGTTAATAGCAGAATGCCTTTTTTTAAATACCTAATGAGTAATACTAGCCCTATTGGATTAAAAGTTGTTTCTGGTATATTGTCGCCATTTATACTAACTCATAATTTATTAAAGACAAAGAAGAAAGACGGAAAGTTATATTATAGATTCAATAAATATTCAAAAGTAAAAGAACCAAACCCTTTGCATTATAAAGGGATTATATATGTTTTAATTAATGGAAATTCGTTTTCAGCCTCTTCTATCTTGTCAACTCATCTCAAAGCAAACAAACGAGCTATTTTTGTAGGAGAAGAAACTGGAGGTGCTTATAATGGTACAGTTGCAGGGATTTATAAACTATACCAATTGCCAGCATCAAAGCTAAAAGTTAGAATGGGTTTAATGCAAATTGAGGCACCACAAAAGCAAAGTCCAGATGGCTACGGTGTAAAGCCAGATATTAAAATTACTCCAACTATTGAGGATAGAAAACTAAATATTGATACCGAGTTAGAATGGGCTTTAAATGATATTGAAAAAAAGAATTAGCTTTTAACTTATACCTTAGGCTAAC
Source organism: Gaetbulibacter sp. 4G1 (assembly GCF_002741945.1). Lineage (GTDB taxonomy): Bacteria > Bacteroidota > Bacteroidia > Flavobacteriales > Flavobacteriaceae > Wocania_A > Wocania_A spongiicola. The sequence continues at coordinate 145,174 of NZ_MDVN01000002.1, read as the reverse complement.
ATTTAACATAACAGTATGTTAAAGGCTCTTATTTTTTAATTTTAAAAAAGTATCTTTTTTGAAAATTTGAAGTCATGTCTAAAACTATCTTTACAAGAAGAACAGCTATTAAAAGCTCTGTTTTTGGTTTACTAGCAGTTTCAATCCCTAATATTTCTTATGCAAAAGAAATATTCAATACAGAAAAAATAAATCCAAAACTATTCCACCGTTACCCATCAATTGATGATGCTATTGTAAACGAAGTGGTAGGCAAATCACATTTCGATTTAGATCGTGTAAAAGAACTAGTAGATAAGCGCACAGAGCTAGCTCGAGCAAGTTGGGATTGGAGTTTTGGCGATTGGGAATCTGCAATTGGGGCTGCTTCGCATGTTGGTAGGCGAGATATTGTAAATTACTTAATTAGCAAAGGGGCGCGACCAACAATGTTTACTTATGCTATGCTTGGGGCATTCAATATTGTAAAATCTATGATAGAAATGACACCAAATATTCAAAAAACACAAGGTCCACATGGTATTAGCTTGTTAACACATGCTAGAGCAGGTTTAAGAATGAAAGATAAAATGACAGAAGGTCAAATAGAAAACTCTGAAAAGCTAATTGAATATTTAGAAAAGTTGGGTAATGCTGGTGGAGAAAGTTATGCAAAATTAGAAGAAGATAAAATGCAAAAGTACCTTGGAGATTACCGTTATGGAGAAGGAGAGAAGGATGGGTTTTCAGTTAAAAAGAATATGCGAAAAATGTTATCTTTAGGTAAGTTAGGTGAGTTTGGAGGAGGTTTAAATCCTGTTGGCGATAATAGATTTTTATATAATGGTGTATCTTCTGTTTCCATTACATTTCAAGTTGAAAATGATATTGTAAAGTCATTAACCATTAACGAACCCGAGCTTACTTTAATTGCAAAAAAAGTTTAAGCATTTATAGAAAATTAAGAGTTCTGTTTTTTATGGTCTTCCCATAAAACATTCGTATTTTTGTGTTCGATTTAAAAATAGAAAACAAAATATTCTTATGAATTCATACGATGTAGCAGTTATAGGTTCAGGTCCTGGTGGATATGTTGCAGCAATACGATGCGCACAATTAGGCATGAAAACAGCCATTATTGAAAAATACTCAACACTTGGAGGTACATGTTTAAATGTTGGTTGTATTCCAAGTAAAGCCCTTTTAGATTCATCTCATCATTACGAAGATGCTGTAAAGCATTTTGAAGAGCATGGTATTGAAATTCCTGGTGATATAAAAGTAAATCTAGAAAAAATGATTGCCCGAAAGCAATCAGTGGTTGATCAAACTACAGGCGGCATCGATTTTTTGATGAAGAAAAACAAAATAGATGTTTACGAAGGTCTAGGCTCTTTTAAAGATGCGACTCATATTTTAATTTCTGGGAAAGAAACTACTGAAATTGAAGCAAAAAACACTATAATAGCTACAGGAAGTAAACCATCAAATTTACCGTTTATTGAATTAGATAAAGAACGCGTAATTACATCTACCGAAGCTTTAAAGCTTAAAGAAATTCCTAAACACTTAATTGTAATTGGTGGTGGTGTTATTGGTTTAGAGCTTGGACAAGTATATAAAAGGTTAGGTGCCGAAGTTAGTGTTGTTGAATATATGGACAGAATAATTCCAACAATGGATGCAGGCTTATCTAAAGAATTAAATAAAGTTTTAAAGAAACAAAAATTTAAAATTAATGCTTCGCATAAAGTAAAATCTGTTGAAAGAAAAGGAGATGAAGTTATTGTAAAAGCAGACAATAAAAAAGGAGTAGAAGTTGAGTTTAAAGGGGATTACTGCTTAGTATCCGTTGGCCGTCGCCCTTATACTGATGGGTTAAATGCTGAAGCAGCTGGAGTAAAATTGAATGATAGAGGACAAGTTGAAGTTAATGAGCATTTACAAACTTCAGCTTCAAATATTTATGCTATTGGCGATGTTATAAAAGGAGCAATGTTAGCGCACAAAGCAGAAGAAGAAGGTGTTTTTGTTGCCGAAACTTTAGCTGGACAAAAACCACATATCGATTATAATTTAATTCCTGGGGTTGTTTATACATGGCCAGAAGTTGCTGCAGTTGGAAAATCTGAAGAAGAACTTAAAGATGCTGGTGTAGATTATAAAGTTGGACAATTTCCAATGCGCGCTTTAGGTAGAAGTAGAGCGAGTATGGATTTAGATGGGTTTGTGAAAATTCTAGCTGATAAAACTACAGATGAAATTTTAGGTGTACATATGGTTGGAGCTCGTGCTGCAGATATGATTGCTGAAGCAGTTGTGGCTATGGAATATAGAGCATCTGCTGAAGATGTATCACGTATGTCTCATGCCCACCCAACATTTACTGAAGCTATTAAAGAAGCGGCTTTAGCAGCCACTGAAAATAGACCATTACATATTTAAATTATGATAATTGAACCAAAAACAAGAGGCTTTATATGTTTAACATCACATCCAAAAGGTTGTGAGCAGAACGTATTAAATCAAATAGAGTATATTAAAGAACGACCAGTAAAAAACGGTCCCAAAAAAGTATTAGTTATAGGAGCTTCAACAGGTTTTGGTTTAGCGTCAAGAATTACTAGTGCTTACGGATCTAATGCTGCTACTATTGGGGCATTTTTTGAAAAACCACCAAGCGAAGGTCGTCCTGCTTCCCCAGGTTGGTACAATAGTGCCGCTTTTGAAGCACAAGCGCATAAAGATGGTTTGTATGCAAAAAGTATTAATGGAGATGCTTTTTCTAACGAGATAAAAGCTCAAACTATCGATTTAATAAAAAAAGATTTAGGAGAAATTGATTTACTAGTTTATAGCTTAGCTTCACCAGTACGAAAACATCCAGATACAGGAGAACGTTTTAAATCGGTTTTAAAACCAATAGGTAGTACATTCACCGATAACACTGTAGATTTTCATACAGGTGAAGTTAAAGAAATTTCTATCGAACCTTGTACAGAGGACGATATTAAAAACACTGTTGCCGTAATGGGAGGCGAAGATTGGCAAATGTGGATTAATGCTTTAAAATCTGCTGAAGTTTTATCTAAAGATTTTAAAACTGTTGCCTATTCGTATATTGGACCTTCTTTAACCGAAGCAGTTTATAGAAAAGGGACTATTGGTCGTGCAAAAGATGATTTAGAAGCTACCGCTTTTAAAATTACAGATACTTTAAAAGATATAAATGGAGAAGCTTATGTATCAGTTAATAAGGCATTAGTAACTCAAGCTAGTTCTGCTATTCCTGTGATTCCATTATATATTTCATTATTGTATAAGGTAATGAAAGAAGAAGGTATTCACGAAGGCTGTATCGAGCAAATTGAGCGTTTATTTAACGCTCGATTATATGCTGAAAATATGCCTTTAGATGAATCAGGTAGAATAAGAGTTGATGATTGGGAGATGCGTGATGATATTCAGGCGAAGGTTTTAGAACTTTGGAAACAAGCTACTACCGAAACTTTACCAAGAATAGGGGATTTAAAAGGGTACGAAACTGATTTTTTTAACCTTTTTGGCTTTAAAGTAGATGGTATCGATTACGATAAGGATGTAAATGAAATAGTTGATATTCCTGGATTGCAGGAGTAATATTTTCTTTATAAGAGTTTGCCAAAACACATTAAGTTATTATCCTAGCAATGTTTTGTTATAGTATTTCATTCTTATATTTATAGGATAAATTACCAACATCAATTAAACTTAAATAATTATGACTTATTTAAAGTATCTACTAGTGCTTTTGTGTACCTTTTTTATAGGAAATACTATAAGTGCTCAAGAAAACTATACACCTCCTAAACTTTCAAATGAAGATTCATGGTCGTTAGTTTTATTGCCAGATCCTCAAACTTATATGAAGTTTGGTAGAAATCAGGGAATATTTGAATTAATGACTGGGTGGATTGAAGAAAATATTGAGTCTTTAAATATAAAAATGGTTTTATGCACAGGAGATTTGGTAGAGCAAAATGAATTATTAGTTGCCGATAAAACGAACGGTAATAAACCTAGTAGAGATCAATGGATTTCTATATCAAAAGCGTTTGACAAATTAGATGGAAAAGTACCTTATATTTTAGCAGCTGGTAATCATGATTTTGGTTATAAAAATATTGAAAATAGAAAATCTAATTACAACAAATATTTCCCTGCGCATCGAAACATATTAAATGCTAAATTACTTAGAGAAGTTACAAATAACATTGATGGTTTGCCAACTATTGAAAATGCAGCTTCTGAATTTATTTCGCCCCATGGGCGTAAATTTCTTTTTCTCAATTTAGAGTTTGCACCAAGAAACGCTGTTATAGAATGGGCTAATAAGGTTTCTAAAAAGAAGGATTATAAAGACCATACTTTGGTTTTGTTAACGCATTCGTATTTAAATGCAAATAATGAGCATATCGAAAATGAGAATTATCCTATTACAGATGGAAATTATGGAAAGGCTATTTGGGAGAAATTAGTTAAACCGTCTACAAATATTCAAATGGTTTTTTCTGGACACATTGGAGGAGTAAACGATTTTAAAGCTCACGTAGCCTATAAAGTAGATACAAATAATTCAGGTAAAAAAGTTAATCAAATAACGTTTAACGCACAGGCATTAGGAGGTGGTTGGCATGGAAACGGAGGAAATGGTTGGCTTCGTATACTTGAATTCATGCCAGATAAAAAGACTGTGAAGGTCTATACATTCTCTCCTTTTTTTGCTATTTCTCCTGAAACTCAAGAAAAAGCATGGAGTAAAACACCATTTAATTCGTTTTCATTTGAATTAGATTAATAATATTATTTGCCTTTTAAAATGAACAAAAATTAAGAATGCAATTTTCTAATAAAATAAACTCTTATTATCAACCAAAACGACTAGCAGTTAAGCTAAATGTAAAAGGAGAGCAGTTTGTTGTAAAAGGGCACCCATGGGTGTTCTCTAATAATATTGTTAAGATTAATAATGGTGCGACAACTGGCGATTTGGCAATAATTTTTAGTAAGAATAAGAACAAGGTTATCGGTTTGGGTTTATACGACCCTAATTCTCCTATTCGTATAAAAATGATTCATAGTAGTTCAGAAAAAATAGAAATCAATGCAGAATTTTTTGAACGTAAAATAAAAGAAGCCTATACTAAGCGACTCTCTTTATTAAAAACCAATACTACAGGTTATCGCTTATTGTTTGGCGAAAATGATGGCTTTCCTGGGTTGATTGCAGATGTTTACAATACGGTTTTGGTTGTAAAACTATATTCAGAAATTTGGTTACCATATTTGCAAACATTAATATCCAGTCTACAAAAAACTTCAAAAGCAAAAACTATTGTTATTCGATTAAGTCGAGGATTGCAGCAATCAAAGAGGCACCATTTAAAGGATGGAGATATAGTTTTTGGAGTATTAGAAAATGAAATTGTTGAATTTGTAGAGCACGGTGTTAATTTTTCAGCGAATGTTATCAAAGGACATAAAACAGGTTATTTTTTAGATCATCGAGCAAATAGAAAACAGGTAGGTGATTGGAGTTTAGGCAAAACTGTGTTAGATGTTTTTTCTTACGCTGGAGGGTTTTCTGTGCATGCCCTAGCTAATGGAGCGGTTGAAGTTACCAGTTTAGATATTAGTAAACAAGCTTTAGAAATTGCATTACAAAATGGAAAATTGAATAATTACTCTGGTAAGCATAAAACTATTGCTGGTGATGCTTTTGATGAGTTAAGCAAGCTTATTAATAATGGTAAAACTTATGATGTTGTTGTTATTGATCCACCAAGTTTTGCTAAACAACAGTCTGATATTAAGCTTGCTAAAAAAAAATATGGACAGTTGGCAGTTTTAGGAGAAAAATTAACAGCCAATAAAGGCACATTAGTTTTGGCCTCTTGTTCTTCAAGAGTTACAGCCCAATCTTTTTTTGATATTAATAATCGAATATTAGTAAATCAAAAGAGGAAATTTGGTAATATTTTGCAGACATATCATGATATTGATCACCCTATAAGTTTTCCAGAAGGCGCTTATTTAAAATGTGGATATTATAAGTTTGATTAATTTAAACTATTATGCGTGCATAATAAATTATTGATTATATTTGTTGAAATCAATTTTTTAAGATGAATACAAAGCTTACTGAACTTTTAAAAATTAAGCACCCTATTATTCAAGCACCAATGTTTTTGGTATCAAATGTTACAATGGTTACCGAAGCCATGAAAGGTGGAATTGCAGGATGTATTCCTGCTCTTAACTATAGAACTCTTGAAGAGTTAAGAGCTGCTATCAGACAGCTTAATGCTAATAAAACTGAAGGAGGCTCGTTTGGTTTTAATCTTATTGTAAACAAATCTAATATCAAATATAAAGATCAATTACATGTGATTTGTGAGGAAGGTTGTGATTTTATTATTACTTCTTTAGGAAGCCCTGAGGAAACCATTAACCAAGCTCATAAAGTAGGAATCAAGGTGTTTTGTGATGTAGTTGATTTAAAGTTTGCAAAAAAAGTTGAAGGTTTAGGAGCCGATGCGGTGATAGCAGTAAATAATGAGGCTGGAGGGCATAGGGGTAATGCAACACCAGAAAATTTAATTAAAGAATTGGTTGCAAATTGTAATATTCCAATAATCTCTGCTGGGGGTGTGGGGTGTAAAGCAGATATTGATGAAATGATAAATTATGGAGCAGAAGGTGTTTCGGTTGGAAGCCCATTTATTGCATCAATTGAGGCGAGTGTCACTGACGAATACAAACAAGCCTGTGTAGATTACGGTGCTGATGATATTGTAATGACTGAACGTATTTCTGGTACGCCATGTACTGTTATTAACACACCTTATGTTCAGAAAATTGGAACTAAGCAAACCTGGTTAGAATCTGTTTTGAATAAAAATAAGAAACTCAAAAAATGGGTGAAAATGATTCGTTTTTCAATTGGAATGAATGCCACGAAAAACGCAGCTACCAAAGCCACTTATAAAACGGTTTGGGTTGCAGGCCCAAGTATAGAATATACAAAAAAAATTTCACCGACAAAAGATATTATTAGTCGTTTGATTAATTAACTAATGCCACATTTTTAGTCTTCTTATTTTTTTTATTTCCAACAAACAAACTAATTGTTGTACTTGCAGTAAGGCCTCCTAAGGTTGATGCAGCTAGTTCGCCTGAATCAAATTTATTATTTTCTTTTCCACTATCATATACCTCTTTTGTAAGACCTGCTAATGCAGAAGCTCCTAAGCTATACCAAAAGGCTTTTTTTTTGTTTTTTGTAGTTGTATAAACTATAGTATAAGTTGTTGTTGAGATTAAAGCCCCAGCACCAAAGTGTAGTTTGTCATCTGCAGAAATAGTTTGTGCTTTACATAATCCTGCAAAAAACAATGCTAAAATTAGAATTAATGATTTCATAAACGCTTGATATTTGGTTACTTAAGTGTAATTGTAAGTAATATATACTATAGCTTTGATAAATATTTGATGAAATACATTTTTATTTGATTATTGACCAATATTTAAATTAAATTAGCTATGAATTAGAATATATTACCAATATGAAGATTAGTACAGAAAAACAACTTAGAGAGTTATACGGCTATGCTAGTGGAAGAGCAAAAGATAAAGTGTTTTCTAAATTAGATAAGCATGCCATAAACTTTATAAATAAAAGCCCTTTTTTAATTTTATCTTCATCAAGTAAAGAGGGAAAGCACGATGCATCACCTAGAGGTGGAGCTTTAGGCTTTGTAAAAGTAATAAGCGATTCAGAAATTATTATTCCAGACTCTAAAGGTAATAATAGAGTAGATAGTTTATCAAATATAGTTGAAACAGGAAAAGTTGGATTACTGTTTTTAGTACCTGGTATTGATGAGACTTTGCGCATTAACGGAAATGCATATTTATCAACTGACGAAGATTATTTAAATTTATTTATTACTGAGAAGAACCCTCCAAAAAGTTGTATTGTTATTTTTATTGAAGAAGTATTTCTACATTGTGCTAAAGCTTTAATGCGTTCTAAATTATGGGACGAGTCTTCAAAAATTAATCGTGATGATTTCCCAACAATGGGACAAATGCTTAAAGATCAATTAGGTTCTAAAGAAGCACCAGAAACACGCGAAGCTATGGTAGAGCGTTACCAAAAAGATTTATAGTATTTGCTTGTAAGTCATCAAAGTACTACCTTTGACTTATTATTATAAAGGTTTAGCATTTGCTAGCTAAAAAGGAATTGTGTTAAAATCACAAGCTGTCGCGCAACTGTAAATAATATTAATTATAAGCCAGATACTTCCTTTATAATAGACAAACAGTGCTTTCGCGATTTAAAGCCAAGTCAAGATACTTTTCTTAATTATTAAACTGGTTTTAATAGTTAATGTCTTGCTTCTTTATACCACTGCACCAAAAAAAGAAGCTATGAAAACCAAAGAAAGATTATTAAGAGGACCATTATTATGTTGGGATATTTATGCAATGCATCTAACTGAACAGGCTGTAAACTTCAATAGAGAGACTGAATTAGGCATTTTAAAAGCATTTAAAGAAAAGTTTGGTTGGGCATTAGATATTGAGAAAATATTTGCAGAGAAAGATTTTGAAGCACTTGTACTTACAGATAATAATCAAAACATTCAATGGGTAAATAAAGGGTTTACTAAAATGACAGGTTACCCCGCTAATTATGCAAAAGGAAAAAAGCCTAATTTTTTACAAGGAGAGGCTTCTTCAGAACAAACAAAAAAAGCCATTAGGGAAAATTTGAATAGAGGAAAACAGTTTAAAGAACAAATTATAAACTATAAAAAAGATGGTACTCCATATAATTGCGAAATAGAAATCTATCCTATTAAAGATAATAATAAAACCACTCACTATTTGGCAATAGAAAAGGAAATTGGAATGTAAAGTTGTGCAATTAAAGTTTTAATTTATAACCTTTTTTCTCCATCCAACCTGTAAAAGCAACTACGAGTAATGCAAAAACAAAAGACCCAATGAGTCCTATAATACCAACGTTTAAAGAATCAGGAAGCCTAATGCCTGTAATATTTCTTAAAGGATAAGCAAAATAAGGAACCATATAACACGTAAGGGTTGCAGTTCCAGCTGGTGCAATAATTTTTGCCCAATTAACCTGTTTTTTAATATCTGCAATAAAGTATAAAACTGCAAAAGATATAAAACCAATACCAGAGCATATAGCTACCCACGATGGTGTACCTTGTATTTTAGAAATTCCCCAAACAGGACGTGTTAATAATCCGTAGCTAATAAATATAACACCAATAATAGTAAGCGATATAAATGCCCATTTGCTATGACTAACAGATATTTTTTTATAAAGTAAAGTAGCTATTATTCCTGCTGTAGTTAATGCTGGTATTGTACCTGTATATATTACAGATATGAAACTTAAGTTTTTATTAAGTGGAGGAAGTAAATCTGTATGATCTAAAACTGCTAATGCGTTAAAAATAACAAGTAACCCTAACATGATGTATAAGTTTCCTTTAGAAAAAACATATACCAAAGCATTTATTAAATAGGCCCATCCAATAAGCCCTAAAATACCCCACCATTTGGTTTTCATCAAAATATCTCCATTTGGACCACCCTTGTAAATAATAGCTAAGTAAATAAGAATTAAAATACCTATTCCTTGTAAAATAGGATGCCATTTTTTGGGTACAGGGCTTTTTTTCCAGTGCATCCAAATGAGAACTACAGCTAGTGCCATAAGAATGCACCACCAATATTTTCCAATTCCCAGGCTTACATGAGCGCTTGGATAATTCACCATATATACACCAATAATTAAAAGCGATACAGATCTAATTATAACATGTTTTGCAATAGATACGTTACTGTCTCCTTTGTTTTGGCGTTGTTTTATAGCGAAAGGAATGCTTAAGCCAACAATAAATAAAAAGAGAGGAAAAATAACATCAGAAAACCCCAGATAATCTTCAGTGGCCGAAGCATGTTGCAACCATTTTGGAACATTTTTTAGTGTCCAAAAATCGTTTACCCATATCATTAAAACCATGGTGATTGCTCTCAGAATGTCTATTGATGCTATTCTTCCTCTATTCATATTTTTGATAAATAAGTCTCTAAAGTAACGTTTTTAATCAAAAATACACTTGTAAGCTATTTAATAGGAATATAAAACTCTGTTTTAAGTTTGTCTTCCGCAACACGCTCTGGGCTGCTAATGTAGCGTTCTCTGACTGGTTCGTCCCTTAGCTCGTAATCCGTATTTAAAAGCCATTCGTTAAAAATATGATTGTATACATCAGCAAAATACTTATACGATCCTTGATATAAAAACACAGCGAATTTTCCACCATTTAGAGTTTTTACACCAATATCTCCATCAGGCTTAGCATCTTTATGTATAATTAAACAAGCGTCGTATCTTATTTTATCTTCGTCAGTAACTTTCGGGTCGTCATGTGGTAATCCAAAATGTTGTATCCCTTTAGTAAATAGTTTTTGTGATTTTACTTGTTCCCAAAGTTTTTTCCATGCACCCGTATAGTCTAGTGTTTGGTAAGCACCTTGCATTCGATAATACAAGCACTGTTGGTCTTCAATGTCTTGAATTTTTGGTTTTTTAATACTTAATGTGGCATTCATAATGTTCGATTTTTTAAAATTGAATAATTTATTTTTTCGATACTCTGTAGGCGATATTCCAAAATGAATTTTAAAAGCTTTTGATAATGATGATGGTGTTTCAAAACCAACATTATAGGCAATGGCTTCAATGTTTAAAGTGGAGTATCGAATCATTTTTGCAGCTGTTTCTAGTCGCGTTCTAGAAATATATGCGCCAATGGGTTCGCCTAAAAGAGCTCTACTAATACGATGAAAATGAAACGGTGAAAAATGTGAGATCTCAGCAAGCGTTTTTACGTCAATTTTATTATCTAAATTAGTATTAATGTACTCAATAATTACATTTAATTTCTCGTCGTAAAAGGCTTTGTTACTTTGTTTTTGTTTCATTGTTATGTATTAATACCACAAATGTATTTGCAAACTAATATAAACACTTTTCCAATCTTGCTGACTTTTATTTTTTTATCATAAAATGTTAGTAAAACAAGCTAAATTGGTATAAGCTTTAATCAAAATTCAATAAATCTTTTCATAAATTTGAACTATGGAAGATATGATATTTTATGATAGGTTGCAGTTTGCATTTACTATCACGTTCCACTACATTTTCCCCCAATTAACCATGGGGTTATCGTTAATTATAGTTTTTCTAAAGGGGCTGTATTTAAGAAAAAAAGTAGAAAAATATAACGACGCTGCAAAGTTCTTAATGAAAATTTTTGCGATTAATTTCACCATGGGAGTTATAACAGGAATTCCTATGGAATTTCAATTTGGTACTAATTGGGCAAAATTTTCAGAACTTACAGGAGGTATTATAGGTCAAACCTTGGCCATGGAAGGTATGTTCTCTTTTTTCTTAGAATCTTCATTTTTGGCTCTCTTTATTTTTGGTGAAAAACTAATGGGACAAAAATTACATTTTCTTACAGGATTTTTAGTGTTTTTGGGCTCTTGGGCAAGTGGCTGGTTTATATTGGCTACTAACGCATGGATGCAACACCCAGTTGGTTATGAAGTTTTAGAGAATGGTAAATACGTATTAGAAAATTTTTCAGCATTATTTACTAATCCTTGGTTATTGCCCGCTTTTTTACATAACCAATTGGCATCAGTAGTAACGTCATCATTTGTTGTAGCTAGCATTGGAGCGTTCTATATTTTGAGACAAAAAAATATTGAGTACGGAAAACTGTTTTTAAAAACGGGCGTTATTTTTGGCCTTATTTCTAGTTTACTAGTTGCATTTCCAACTGGCGATTGGAACGCTAAAAATGTTGCAAAATACCAACCCGCTTCATTTGCTGCTATGGAAGGTATTTTTGAAACTGAAGAAGCCGGAGCCGAAATAGTACTTATAGGACAACCAAATATGGTTGAAAAAAAGTTAGATAATAAAATCGCTGTGCCTAATATTCTTAGTTTTTTAACCTATCAAGAATGGGATAAACAAATTGTAGGGATGGATCATTTTGAAGAAGATGAATTGCCTGATAATATTCCTGCGCTTTATTATTCGTATCATATCATGGTTGGTTTGGGTACTATTTTCATAGGTGTTATGAGTTTGGCAGGATTCTTTTTATGGCGAAAAAAATTATATAATATCAAGCCCTTATTGTGGACTATTATGTTTTTAGTACCATTCCCATATATTGCTAATATTACTGGGTGGTATGTAGCCGAATTAGGAAGACAACCTTATTTGGTTTATGGTTTATTAAAAACAGCAGATGGCGTATCGCCAACAGTATCTTCAGGAAATACATTATTTACGTTATTAGGTTTTGTTGCACTATACATGCTTCTGGGGTTATTATTTTTAGTACTCGTTGGTAAAGCAATTCATCAAGGACCTAAACATCAAACACATTAAATTATGGAAATATTTTGGTTTTTAATTATAGCAGTTGTTTTAGCTATGTTTTTTGTGTTGGATGGTTACGATTTTGGTACTGGTATCATCCATTTGTTTTTTGCAAAATCTGAAAAAGATAAAGAAGTTATTGCTAAGGCTGCAGGCTTGTTTTGGGACTCAAACGAAGTTTGGTTAGTTGCCGCTGGCGGAATGTTATTTATGGCTTTCCCAACGTTTTACGCCTCGGTATTTAGTGGGTTTTACCTGCCATTAATTTTGGTGCTATGGTTAATTATTTTTCGGGCTATAGGCTTAGAGTTTAGAAGCCAATTTAATTATCAAATGTGGAAAGATATTTGGGATAAATCTTTTGGAGTTTCTAGTTTGTTACTAGCCTTATTTTTTGGTATTGCATTAGGCAATGTTGTTAGAGGTGTTAATTTAGGAGGAGTTGAGCAAGGTATTTCAACTTACGAAGCACATTTCTTTTTCTTACCCTTATGGAATTCAAGTTTTAGCCCATTAACCAATCACCCGGGTGTTATCGATTGGTTTACCATTATTATTGGTTTAATAAGTGTAGTTACGCTAGCCATTCATGGAGCAAATTGGGTTATTATGAAAACCAATTCATCTATAAACGAGAAACTAAAAAAAGTAATATTCAAGCTCAATTGCGTTTTATTAGCATTAACTATAGTTTCTGTGATATGCTGGCAAATAGTAAACCCTGATGCGTTAAATAATTTTGCTGAAAAATGGTATTTATTACTCTTTCCTTTACTCTATATAGCGGGATTAACAGGATTGTTTTTTATTCATAAGTTTAAGAAAGACAGGTATGGTTTTGTTTGTTCTACCTTATTAATAGTAGGAGGCATTTCATCATCATTAGCCTCATTATTTCCTGTTTTATTGCCTTCTGTAAATGATATAAACGAACCATTATCAATATATAATACAGCTGCCTCAGATTATGGTTTATCGGTAGCTTTAGGTTGGGGTATTATTGGCTTTATTCTTCTTTTTGTATATATGATTGTTCAAAAAAGAATAATGGGCGGTAAGATTGACCATATGGATTATGGTCATTAAAACTTTAAGTTTATGACTGATACCTTAATTTCTTTAATTAGTGTTTTTATTGGTATTCTAGGAGGGCTTAGCTTTGGTTTTCTTTTTAAAAACTATTCTTCTGGCGTTATAGGTAATACAATTGCTGGCGTTTTTGGCAGTATTCTTTTTATTAAGGTTTTTGGGCGTTTAGGGTTTAATCCACAAGCAATAATGCAATCAGGCAGTGCAAATGTGTTACTGTTTATTATTAATATGTTGGTGTCTTTTTTTGGAGGTGCTATGGCGGTATTCTTAAGTCATAAATTAAAAACTAAATTTAATAAGTAATCTTTTCTTTCATAAAGGGTCTCAATGCATTTGTAAACTGATATAAATGTGTTTCCAATCTTGCTAGTTTTTATTTTTAATATTAATCAATTTATTCTGTAACTTTATAAAGTTATCAATCGTCATACATACATGTATCTATTAATCAATCAAAAAAAATAATTTATGAAACCTGTTATAAACCATCTGTTTTCAAGAAAAAGTATTCTAATAACTGCAGTTTTTTTATGTCATATGAGTTTTGCTCAAACTAAAGCTGAACAAATCGACAAACTAATTAGTGAGTATACCGAGTATGGTAAATTTAATGGTTCTGTTTTAGTATCAAACCAAGGTAAAGTCATTTATAAAAAAGGTTTTGGTATGGCGAATATGGAGTGGGATATTCCTAACCAACCCAATACAAAGCACCGTTTAGGCTCTATCACCAAGCAATTTACGGCAATGCTTATTTTGCAATTGGCTGCCGACGGAAAATTAGATTTGCAAGCACCCATTACAACTTATCTTCCCGATTATCCAAAAGACAAAGGAGATATAATTACAACACATCATTTACTAACACATACTTCTGGCATACCAAATTACACATCATTTCCTGGGTTTTTTAAGGATGATAGTAGAGACCCCTATACGCCAGATGAGTTTGTAAAAGTATTTGATGGTAAAGATTTAGATTTTTCACCAGGAGAAAGGTTTAGCTATAGCAATTCGGGCTATTTTCTTTTAGGCGTTATAGCCGAAAAACTATCAGGTAAAACGTATGAGGATATGCTTCACGATAATATTTTCACTCCGTTAAATATGAATGATACGGGGTATGATAATCATGGAGATATCTTAAAGAATCGTGCAACAGGTTATGAGAAAAACGGTAATGCATATGTAAATTCAAGATATTTAGATATGTCTATCCCATATGCGGCAGGGTCAATGTATTCTACCGTTGAGGATTTGTATTTATGGGATCAAGCTTTGTATACCAACAAATTATTGCCTCAAAAATATATGGATATGTATTTTAAACCATATACTCCAGCTTTTGGAAGAGGGCATTATGCTTACGGCTGGGGACTTGGTTATGGTAAAATAGGAAAATCTACCGATAGCATTTATACCATTGGGCATGGCGGTGGTATTAACGGCTTTAACACTAATATTTCCAGAGCACCTTCAGATAAATCGTTGGTTGTGCTTTTAAACAATACTGGAGGCGCACCACTAAATGATATGACGCGTGCTATAAGAGGCATTTTGTATAGTAAGGACTATAGTCACCCTAAAAAATCGGTTGCCAATGCGTTGTTAGCTGTTATACAAGATAAAGGAATTGAAGTAGGATTAGCACATTATAATACGATTAAGGATTCTGAAAATTATGAGTTAATTGAAAGAGAAATGAATAACATTGGCTACCAACTCATGAATACTCATAACATGACAGATGAAGCCTCTCAAGTATTTAAACTTAATGTTGAAGCCTTTCCTAAATCTTCAAATGTATACGATAGTTATGGTGAAGCTTTAATGAATTTAGGAAAAAACGATTTAGCTATAATTAATTATAAAAAGTCGGTAGACTTAAACCCTAATAATCAATTGGGTATTGAAGCTTTAAAAAAGCTAGGAGCTGATGTCTCAGCATATGTAAAAGAAGTGGTTGTTCCAGATGCGATTTTAGAAAGTTATGTGGGTAAGTATGAGCTGGCACCCAGTTTTATTATTACCATAACAAAGGAAGGAAGTCAATTAAAAGGACAGGCTACAGGGCAATCAGCTGCTGATATTTTTCCTAAATCTGAAAATGTATTCTACTTAAAAATAGTGAATGCGCAATTAACCTTTAATAAAAACGATGCTGGTAAAGTGGAAAGTATAACCCTATTACAAAACGGACGTGAAATGACAGGTAAACGTTTAGAAGACTAGTTTTAAAAACATACTGTATTTAATAATTAAAACACTTTCTAGTTTTGGGGAGTGTTTTTTTGTTTTATAACATGGAAAAATTACGTAGAAGTACGTATTGTTTTTTTTTTAATAAAACTCTAAATTGACTTATTAGTAACCAATTTTTTTTAGATATGAAAACAATACTTACACTTTGTATGGCCGTACTACTATTAAGTTGCGGCAAAGATTATGATGAAGTAAAAGGTCCTTGGAAACTTATTAAAAAAGCAGTTCCAGTCAATGTCAAATTTGATTGTGGTGATGACAAGGAGTTTTACAAGAACAACACCCAAACTGGGAAAAATGTATCGTATACCATTACTAATAATTGTGAATTTTCTGCTTATGTCTATATTTATGGAGAGGACGACACTTATATTAGAAGTGAGACTATTCCAGGTCGATCTACTCATGCAGGCAGTGCTGGAATCCCAAAAGGAGGTAGTATCGACTTAGTATGTACATTAGTCTCTACAGTGGAAAACTTAGGCTGTAAAGTCTCTTATACAGTAGTGGGTACTAAATAGCAGATGATTTTTTTAATTTC
Source organism: Gaetbulibacter sp. 4G1 (assembly GCF_002741945.1). Taxonomy (GTDB): domain Bacteria; phylum Bacteroidota; class Bacteroidia; order Flavobacteriales; family Flavobacteriaceae; genus Wocania_A; species Wocania_A spongiicola. Next base: position 128,750 of record NZ_MDVN01000002.1, on the reverse strand, counting down.
TGTATTTAATTAAAAACACTTTCCAGTTTTGGGAAGTGTTTTTTGTTTTATAGCATAGAAAAACTACGTAGAAGTACCCCCGCTACCGCTAGTTTAAAAACTAGTGGCGTTAAAGATTAGCACAGTCAAGAGTAAGGAAATAGATAAATTGTTGCCACTAGCTAGAGCTAGCGGTAGCGTTGTGTAAATCTTTACACGTTAATCATAAAACACTTTCTACTCAGGACTTAGTTTTTCTGGTTTTTAATAACATATTACAACCTTTATTCATTTACTAATTCTGGTAGTTTTATGATAATTCACTTATTTTCAGTATTTTGGGTTTTTGCCTCTCCTTAAGTAAATAGTTTTTAGCATTTTATACTAACCAACTAAATATATCATTATGAAAACAAAATTTGCATTAGCATGTATTATGATTTTCGGGGTTTTAATTATCGGCTGTAAGCAAAAAGAGCAAGCTCCAGTAATTGAAGAAGTGAAAATTGATCTTATTAACGACGAATTTCCTGAAGCTAAGCAGGAGGTTATAGAAACCTTTGAAGCCATTGCGCAAAGCATTAAAGATGGAGATATTGATAAACTAATTTCTTTTCATGCTTACGGACCTAAGTTTACCGAATTTAAAAACGGAGAGCCTCACAATGGAAGTAAGGCTAATGAAGAACACGAAAGAACAATATTTAGTTCTGTAACAGAAGTTGTAAAGCTTGATGCTAATGATATAAAAGTGGCTGTATACGGTGATGTAGCTAATGTAACCTTTCATTCCGATTTCCATCTTAAATTTGGTGATGACCTTGTTGTAGTTAATGATCAAATTACTTTGCTATTTGTTAAAACAGATGAAGGCTGGAGGATAGTGCATGAGCACCATTCCCCTTTAAAAAAAGAAGAGGAAGCTAAATAGCTGTACACCATGATTTGAATGCGTCACCCTGAATTTATTTCAGGGTCTCACTTTAGTATTTTGTAAATCATAGAAATGTGATTCTGAAACAAGTTCAGAATGACGTTTTCTACGCTATATTAATAATTAATAGCGATTTGAATTAAAGTTTGGGTCGCTTTTTTTTTGCGCTTAATTGTTTGGAAAACAGCTTGTTTGTAACAATTAGGTAAGTTTTACTACTTATAAATAAAACAGTTTAACTATTTAAAAGAAAATAATATGATTCATTATAAAGGCGCCATAGCATTAGGCGTATTATTAGGAGCAGCAGCGGGTGTATTATTGGCGCCAGAAAAAGGAAAAGTAACCAGAGACACCCTTAAAAAAGAAGGTAAAGAAATTAAAGAGCAAATTACTCAAGATTTTTCAGAAGTTAAAGAAGATGTATCAAAAGCAGCAGCTTCTGGTAAAGAAAAATTAAAGGAAGACATTAAAAAGTTAGCCTCTAAAACAAGTTACAAAACAGAGCAAGCCATTACTTTTTTAGAAAAGCAATTAGCCATTTTAAAAGAAAAGAATAAGTCGTTACAACAAACTGCTTAAAAGCTTTTAAAATTGGTAACTTTAATGTTTACCACTTTTATTTTACAATTCCATTTTTTCAACAAATATTAGGAAGTAGATTTTTTTTGCTAGATTTATAGGAGAACTACTGAAAAAATTAAACACTTAATATCATGAAAAAAATAGTATTACTTGTAATTATGGTAGCATATAGTACATCATATGCTCAAACAACAAAACTGAGAGCTACTAATTTAAATGATAAGTACGAAAACGTATTCTACAAATCGCCACAAAAGTATAATAACCAAGAGCAAGCATTTAAAGTAAGTAGAATTACGTATTCTTCAAATTATATAGGTTCTAAATCTAAAAACATGTACCAAATTTCTATTTATGGTACAGTAAACAATAAAAAGGAGCAGATTGTATATAATGCCAAATCTATTGATGAAATAGAACACTATAAGAATGTGTTTAACGGCCGCTATAAGAAAATTTTACTATTTGTGCATGCTAATAAAGTCCAGTCAAAAACGCATTATAACACATCAATTTCTGTAGAGTATTAAGAGGCTTTTTATATAGCTAATAGAAAGCAATAGCCACTGCCGCAACTTATATTATTTTTTTTAGTTTAAAGTAAACAGTATATTTAGAATAAATTTTTTATTCCATCAAACTTATGCGCTTTTCATTATTAATAGTATTACTATGTGTTTGTTTTTCGACAACGTATTGTGCCAAATCTAAGAGTAAATCAAATATAAAATTTGATACATTAGTTTGGTCTGATGAGTTTAATAACAGTGGTCCTATAGATTCAACAAAATGGTTTCATCAAACACAAATACCTGCAGGAGGAGACTGGTATGGCGGGTTAATAAACCATTATACAAATAGAATAGAAAACTCGTATGTAGAAGACGGGTTTTTAAATATAGCTGCTAGGAAAGAAATATTTAACGATCAGGGAGAAATTAAAGCATACACTTCGGCAAGGTTAAATTCAAAATTCGCTTTTACTTATGGTCGGGTAGAGGTACGCGCAAAAATGCCTACAGGTGTTGGTACTTGGCCAGCTATATGGATGCTTAACAAAAATATAGATGAACCAGGGGCGTACTGGCAAAAACAAGGCTTCGGAACGACTTATTGGCCTGTTTGTGGCGAAATTGATATTTTGGAACACTGGGGAAAAAAGCAAAATCGTATTCAAAGTGCTGTACATACAGGAGCTAGTGCTGGAGATGATGTAGTGAATCTTGGAGGTCGAGTAATAGAGAATGTTTCAAATCAATTTCATATCTATAGTTTAGAGTGGTACGAGGATAAAATGATATTTAGTGTTGATGATGTAGTACATTATGAATACGAACCTGCTGAAAGAAACTCTGATACTTGGCCATTTACAACGGATCAATATATTTTATTGAATATTGCTATAGAACCAGATATAGATCCTTCTTTTGAAGAAAGCAGTATGGTGGTTGATTATATAAGAGTTTATCAATAACGTTTAATGAAAAAGAAAGTTGGTTTAAATATAAACATAAGGCTACTTTATCTGGTTTTGTTTCTTTTTTTTTGCTGCGAAAAAGAGACAATAAACAAAAATGAAATACCTGAAACTAACGAAAAATGGGATTTAGAACAAATTAAAGCATCTGGAACTTTAAGAGCTTTAACAGTATATAGTGGAACATCTTACTTTTTATACAAAGGACGCCCTATGGGGTATGAATTTGAGCTACTAGAGCGATTCGCAGAATACTTGGATGTTGATTTAGAAATAATAGTAGTTAATAATGCTAATGATCTTTTTGAAAAATTAAATAATGGAGAAGGCGATATTATAGCACATGGTTTAACTATTACTAACGATAGAAAAGAGTACGTTTCTTTTACTAACCATTTATATTTAACCAAGCAGGTTTTGGTACAAAAGAAGCCAGATAATTGGCGCAGTATATCTTGGGGAAAACTAAAAAAGGCCTTAGTACATGATCCCATAGATTTATTAGGTGATACTATTTCTGTAAGAAGTGAGACATCATATAAAGAAAGAATATCTAGCTTGTCTGAAGAGTTAGGAGGAACAATACATATAAACTTAATGTCTGGAGAATTGGCTACTGATGAAATAATTAAAAAAGTTGCTGATGGAGAAATTAAATATACCATAGCAGATAATAACATTGCTAGTATTATGGGTACCTATTATCCTGTTTTAGATGTTAAGTTGCCTGTTAGTTTTTCTCAACGTATAGCATGGGCTACAAGACATGACTCTCAAGATTTATTAAATGCTACAAATGATTGGTTAAAACAAATAAAAAGAAAAATAGACTTTAATGTTATTTATAACAAATACTTCAAAAACAAGAAATACTATAAACGACGAATAAAGAGTAATTTTTATAGCTTAAACAAACAGCAAATTAGCCCTTATGATGGTTTAATAAAAACATACACAAAACCATTAAATTGGGATTGGCGACTTGTGGCTTCTCAAGTTTATCAAGAATCAAAATTTGACCCTAGAGTAAGTTCTTGGGCAAAGGCATCTGGGTTAATGCAACTAATGCCTAAAACAGCTGAAGAGCTTGGAGTAACTAATAGATCGGACCCTGAACAAAGTATAAAAGGAGGAACAAAATATTTAAAACAATTATGGAAGAATTTTGAGCATATAACAGATTCAATTCAACGGACTAAATTTGTATTGGCTTCTTATAACTGTGGTTTGGGGCATGTTTTTGACGCACAAAGATTAGCAGAAGTAGAAGGGCTACAAAAAGATGTTTGGGATGATCATGTTGAAACTACAATTTTAAAACTAAGTAAAGCTAAACATTACAATAACCCCGTAGTAAAATATGGTTATGTTCGTGGTTTAGAGCCGTATAATTACGTAAAACAAATTTTTGAAAGATATAAGCATTATACCCAGTTTATAGAATAAAAAACGACTATAATTGCTAAAAATGATCGTTTTTAACGTCAGAGAATGAAAAAGTTAATCCCTCTAAAATCCATCAAAAACAGTTTCTTTAATTTTTGGCCATTCCTCTTTTAAAATACCATAACAGCATGTACTACGCTTAAAACCATCAAGCATTAAGGTGTCCTTGCGCATAATACCTTCAAGAGTTGCGCCTAATTTTTCAACGGCTTTTCTAGAACGTATATTACGTTCATCTACTCTAAAGGCTACTTTATCAACTTCTAAAGATTCAAAGGCATGCTGTAACATTAAAAACTTCATGTTCTTGTTAAGCCCTGTACCTTGAAATTCTCTACCAATCCATGTTGATCCAATTTCAACCACTTTATTTTTCCAGCTAATATTCATAAAATGCGAGTTTCCAGCATACCTACTAGTTTGTTTATCAAATACTATAAAAGGAATAGTGGTTTTATGGTAATAACCATCAACAGCCTTTTGAACATAGGCTTTTAAATCGTTTGGAGTATCAATTTTACTAGGTGAGAATTGTACTAAATTAGGTTGCTGAGCAATGGGAGCTAAGTGTTCGTAGTTACTTAAATCTAAAAGCGACAGTTTAACACGATTGTTTTCTAGGGTAGGTACTTTCATTACTGTTTTTGTTATCAAGGTTCGTTACCGCATAAGCCAGTAGTTTTTACTTTTAGCGATGTAAATTTATTATGTATGGTTGATAGTAGCGAGTATGAATTGAATGCATCTTGACCCAATTCCCATATCATAATGCCACCAACTTCGTTTTGTGCTAATTCGACTTTTGCTTCAATGGTTGGTATGCCATTATAATATGTACTACCAGTTTGGTCTACGTTTGCCAGTGCCGCATCAGAGGCTATTATATCTTGAAAGGAAACGCCAGTTACAGGATTACTACTAAAATTATAACCATAAAAAGGCACGCCTAGAGTTAGTTTTTCTTTAGGAATTTTAGTTGTGTTTCTCCAAAAATTAATACCAATCTCTGAAAATTGAAAAGAGCTATGTTGCCCAGGGTTATTAGGATTCCATGGACCAGTAGCATCATAAGACATAATATTAATAAAATCGAAGGCTTGCAATGCACTATCTGTTATGTTTCCAAACCGAGTATTATTTGGTAATGCAGCGGTAATAATTTTATTATGCGAATCTAAGGCAGTCTTTAATTCTGTAACAAAACCACTATAGCCTATAGTTACATGGTCCCACTCTAAATCTACATCAACGCCGTCTAAATTATTTGCAAGCACATAATCTACTATTTTGGTAATGAATGCAGGTCTATTAGTTTCAATATCAATTAAATCGCTCCAGTTGTCTGCGACCTCTGGAGTTAGACTACCACCTGCAAGAGAAATGCAAATTATTATATTTGGATTTGCAGTTCTTGCTTGATTTATTACATCAGTAATAGAAGGCATAATTAAATTTCCTGAAACATCGGGGTTTGCAAAAGCCAAATTTAGATGCGTAATTTTACAATAATCTATTTTAGAGCTTTGGCTAAATCTATAGCTTGGTAAATAACCTATTACTTTTGCAGTTTCATTAAATGGAGTCACTTGTTCATCTTCTGACTCATCAGTATTACTGCTGCAATTGTAGAGTTGAATGAAAACCGATAAAAATAAAATAAATAGTAGAGGCTTGTTTTTCATTTTGAATAATTAAACTAATTGATTAATAATCTCAATATTCACTTCATGTTTGCCATCAAACATAATAACATTTAAATAATCTTTAAATAAAAGTTTTGCTTTTTTAGTTTCAGATGCTAAACGTTCTGTAGTTAAATATTCGTCATGTGTTCCACAAACTAAATTTACTTTGGCATTTAAAAATGCAAAATCTTCAGCATTTAATTCTTTGGGAATACCACCAGAATGTAATATTAATTGTGTACACTGTAATTTACGTTTTGCAACATAACGTAAAGCAACACTAACACCTTGCGAATATCCAAGAACAATTAAATTAGTAGTATTTGGAATATTTTCTGCTTCAAAAATAGCATCAAAATTTCGCATCACATTTTCGGTGTCTTTCACAGTATTCTCTTTAGTTAACCAACTTGCGCCAACGTGCTTAAAACCAGGTTGAATATAATATTTACTATCTGCTTGAGGTGCAATAATATAGTTTTCTTCAGTATTTAATCCTTTAAAATATTTTAAAAAATACCTGCTTAAATATCCCATGCCATGGCAAACAAACCAAACATTTTTAGTCGATTCTGTAAGCGTATTTAGTGTAGAATAGGAATTTGTTATGTTATATGATATTTCTTTTTCCTGTGGATACATTAATGTTTTTTTGTTTTAAAGATTAAAAATACATCATCTTATATTCTTAATGCTATATTAAGCCATAATATTTATTAGATTTATAGGGTCATACCTAACCGAATTATTAACTATTCCAAAATAATGATTATGAAGAAATCTTTTTCAAGATACTTAGCTATAAGTTTTACATGCCTTGTTATAATTGCTTGCTCATCTGATCCAGAAACAATTATAACAGAGCGGATAACACAGCAAGGAATTACTATGCCTAAAGGTTTTGAAATCGAAAAGCTTTATAGCCCAGGAGAACATAATCAAGGATCGTGGGTTAGTGTTACTAAAGACGATAAAGGGCGTTTGTATGCTTCTGATCAATACGGAAATATATATAGAGTGACTTTACCAAATGTTGAGAATAAACAAGATTCTGTTCAGGTTAAAAAACTTAACGTAACCATAGGTATGGCTCAAGGCTTACTTTGGCATAATAAAAATTTATATGCCTTGGTAAATGCGCATCCAGATAACGAATTAAAGATTCATAGTGGTTTTTATAAAATAACAGATGCAAATGATGATGATGATTTTGATACTGTAAGTATGTTGCGGTCTTTTGATGGTGATGGAGAACACGGACCACATAATATTGTACTGGCACCCGATGGGAAATCATTATACTTAGTTTTAGGGAATCATACTGATATTCCAGAAGATATTGAAAGTACAATCCCTAAAAATTGGGGTGAAGATAATTTGCTGCCAGTTATAAAAGATCCTAGCGGCCATGCAAATGATAGGAAAGCTCCAGGAGGATGGGTTGTTAAAACGGATTTTGAAGGTAAAGACTGGACTATTTTAAGTGTAGGGCTTAGAAATACATACGATATAGCTTTTAATCATGATGGTGAGTTATTTGCTTTTGATTCTGATATGGAATATGATATGGGAATGCCTTGGTATAGACCCATTAGGCTTTGCCATTTAACAAGTGGTAGTGATTTTGGATGGCGAACAGGAACTGGGAAATTTGCTCCAGAATATCCAGATAATTTACCAGGCATTGCTAATTTAGGTCAGGGTTCTCCAACAGGACTTCTTCAAGGTAATGGTTTAAAATTTCCTGCTTATTACCAAAAGGGATTGTATCTTTTTGATTGGAGTTATGGAACCATGTATTTTGCAAATTTAACACCAAAAGGAAGTGGTTATACCGCTGAGGTAACTGAATTTTTATCGGGAGTGCCATTACCACTAACTAATGGTATTGTAGGGAATGATGGTGCTTTATATTTTTTAACAGGAGGAAGGCGCTTAGAATCAGCATTGTATAAGGTAACCTATACAGGAACACGTTCTAATGAGGTGCAAAAACTATCTGAAAACACTTCAGGAAAAAATAAAAGAATACTGCGAAAAAAGATTGAAGCTTTTCAAATAAAAAAAGATGCAACTCAAATTGATTTTCTTGTAGAAAACTTAAGTGATGAAGATAGATATATAAGATACGCTTCGAGAGTCGCTTTAGAAAATCAAGATGTAAATATTTGGAAATACAAAGTCGCTAGAGGAAATAATACTTTAAGAAAAATAGCTATAGCTATAGCCATTGCTCACCAAGGACAAAACAATGATAGAATAATGGCATTAAAAACGCTGTTAGAAATGGATTGGGAAATTTTAAATGAAACAGAAAAAACAGATTTTTTAAGAGCGGTAGAATTATTAATAATTAGAACTGAGGAAAAAATGGATTTATCGTTGAGTACTTCAATTAAGGACAAACTATTACCATTTTATTTGAAAGAATCTCATTTAGTAAATAAGCAATTATGCGCTTTGTTTAGTTATTTAGATGTACCAGAAATTTTAGAACCTACCATTTATAAAATGGAAAACGATACCATTACATCAAATTTGAAATCAATTTATTTGTCTGGAGATATTTCTAAACGTAGTGATCAATATGGTAAGGATGTAGAGAACATGCTCAAAAACATGCCTAATCAGCAAAATATAAGTTATGCTAAGAGTTTAAGTGAAATAAAAACAGGTTGGACAAAAGCTTTAAGAGAACGTTATTTTAGATGGTACAATAGAGCTTTAAAAAAATCTGGAGGTAAGCAATATGCTAATTTTATAAAAGCAATACAGCGTAAGGCGTTAGATAATGTTTTTGAAGATGAAAGAGCATACTTTGAATCTTTATCTACTGAATCTATGAGCCAGCAAGCAAATTTGATGAAAGATGTAAAAATGCCAGTAGGTCCAGGTAAAAATTATGCGGTTTCAGATGTTGAAAAAGCATATATAGCAAATAAGCAAAACGCGGATTTTAAAAGTGGAGAAAATTTATTTAGAGCCTCGTTATGCGTTTCGTGCCATAGTGTTAAAGGCGTTGGAGGGAATTCGGGTCCAGAACTTACTCAACTGGGTACGCGTTTCTCTATTAAGGATATGGCTGAAGCTATAATACATCCTTCAAAAGCAGTTTCAGACCGCTATAGGAATACCATATACCATTTAAATAATGGTAATTCAATTACAGGACGACTTATTAACGAGACCGAAAATGAAATAGAAATAAGTGTTAATGCATTCTCACCAGATATTACCAGTAAAATAAACAAAAAGGATATTTTAAAAAAAGAAATAGCATCCCAGTCTGCAATGCCTGCCGGTTTAATTAATGGTTTAAACGAGAAAGAATTAAGTGATTTGATGGCTTTCTTGATAGCTGGAGGTGATAAAAGTAATAAGGTTTATAATTAGAATTTTATGAATAGCAAAAACCTCCTTATTAAGGGACTAGCTTTAGCAATAATAATTGCTTTTTTGTCTAGTTGTAATTTGATTTCTAAAAATAAATCAGATAATATTATATTGTTTAATGGAGAAAATTTTGAAGGATGGAAAGGAGATGTTAATGTTTGGTCAGTTGAAGATGGTTGTATTGTTGGAAAGAATACTGATGAATATAAATTGAAGCAAAACACTTTTTTAATTCATAAAAACGAATTTTCAAATTTCGAACTAAAATTTCAGTATAAAATAATTGGAGGAAATAGTGGTGTACAATATAGAGCAAAAGTACTTGATGAAGATTTGTTTGTAGTTGGCGGTTATCAGGCCGATATGGAAGCAGGAAATAATTATTCGGGTATTTTATATGAAGAAAAGGGTAGAGGTATTATTGCAAATAGAGGAGAACAAGTTACTGTTTTGGAAAACGGTGAAAAAGAAGTTAAAACTTTTACAACATCAAAGGCGATTCAAAGTAAAATATATAATGAAGCGTGGAATGACTATAAAATTGTTGCTAACGGTAACCATTTACAACATTTTATAAATGATATTAAAACAATAGACGCTATAGATAAAGAAGTTGGTGCTAATTCAAACTCTGGAGTTATAGCACTGCAAGTACATACAGGACCTAATATGAAGGTTTATTATAAAAACCTTGAAATCAAAATTATTCGTCATTGATTTTTAACTATAAGTAATGTACTTTTGTTGCGATTTTATAAACACACTATTCTATGCAATTATCTAAAGAAGACGTTTTAGCTAAAGCTAATAAGGCCTGTAAAAACACTTTAATGGAAACTTTAGAGATTGAAGTTGTAGATTTTGGTGATAATTTTTTAGTTGCTAAAATGCCAGTAAATTCAAGAGTGCATCAACCAGATGGTGTATTGCATGGTGGAGCAACTGCAGCATTAGCAGAAAGTGTAGGGAGTTTTGCATCACATATTTTTATAGACACTGAAAAATTCTTTGTACGCGGTATAGAAATTACTGCCAATCATTTAAAAAGTGTTACAGAAGGTTTCGTTTATGCCAAAGCTACTTTTTTGCATAGAGGCAGAACTACACAATTGTTAGATATTAGAGTAACTGATGATGCTGATAATTTAATATCTATTTGTAGACTTTCTACCATTTCATTACCAAAAAAGAAGAGTTAATGACTTTGGAAGATTTTTTTAATCGTATTGAAACCCATTACCGTAACAAAATTCCTTTTGTAGTTTATAGAAAGCCCAATGAAGATGTTATAAAAGCACTACTTCAAGAAACTAACGATTTGCATTTTACTAAAGATTTTACCGAACAAGGGTTTGTGTTTTCTCCTTTTGATGATTCAGAGAATTCGGTTTTGATACCAACTGAAGCTTCAGAAACAATTTCTGTTTCCAAAGTTGTATCGAGCACCTCAACTTCGCTCGGTATAAACCCCGTCGAGATGCCTTTAGTAGGGAAGTATACAGACGAAAACTCTAAAAAACGCCATATCAATCTTGTGAAAAAGGGGGTAAATGCTATTAACAATAATGAATTTGAGAAAGTCGTATTATCTCGAATGGAAGCTATTAATATTTCTGAGCCAAATCCGATTTCAATTTTTAAAAACCTTTTAAATCTTTATACATCAGCATTTATATATTGTTGGTATCACCCAAAAGTAGGGCTGTGGCTAGGTGCAACACCCGAAACTTTAATAAAAATAGAGGGCAAGCAATTTTCTATTATGGCTTTGGCTGGCACACAAGATTATGAGGGAACTTTAGATGTGGTTTGGCAAGAAAAAGAGAAAGAAGAACAACACATTGTTACAGATTTTATTATTGAAAGCTTAAAACCTTTAGTCGAAAAAATAAACACATCGCAAACCGAAACCGTAAAGGCTGGAAACTTATTGCATTTAAAAACGATGATTTCTGCAAGATTACAATCAAATTCAAGCCTAAAAGATGTAATTTCTGTATTGCATCCAACTCCAGCTGTTTGTGGATTTCCAAAGATGAGTGCTAAACAATTCATTTTAAAAAATGAAGGACATAATCGCGAATTTTACACAGGTTTTTTGGGAGAATTAAACTTAGAAACGATTAAGTCACCTCGTTCAGGAAAGCGTAATATAGAAAATAGAGCTTATGCCATAACTAAAAAAAGCACACAGTTGTATGTTAATTTGCGTTGCATGCAAATAAAAAGCCACCAAGCTTTAATTTATATTGGTGGTGGTATTACAAAAAGCTCTGATGCAGTGAGTGAGTGGGAAGAAACAGTATCAAAATCCTTAGTTATTAAAAACGTTTTGTAATTAGCATTTTAACTGCCTAATTTCTTATTTTTGTGCGACATGAAATACCCAAAAATTCCGCTAGCGCAAACCGTTATACAGCTCTGTAAAGCAAAAGGTATAAAGCATATTATTATTTCTCCAGGCAGCAGAAATGCACCATTAACTATCGGTTTTACTAATAATCCTTACTTTAAGTGTTATAGCATTGTTGACGAACGTTGTGCTGCATTTTTTGCTTTAGGTATAGCGCAACAATTACAAGAACCTACTGCTGTGGTTTGTACTTCTGGTAGTGCTTTGTTAAATTATTACCCTGCTGTAGCAGAAGCTTTTTATAGCGATATTCCATTGTTAGTTTTATCGGCAGACAGACCAAAACATTTAATTGGTGTTGGAGACGGACAAACCATAAATCAACCCAATGTATTTGAAAATCATATTTTGTATTCAGCTAACTTAAAGTTGGATCTAGATGATCAAGCAGAGGAAGAAGAGGAGTTACCTATTTTTAAAAATTTAGAAAATAAGCTTGAAACCTTATTAGGTTTAAAGCAAGGCATTCAAGAATACAACGAAGTTGAAATAAACAAAGCCATAAATATTGCATCTTCAAAGCATGGACCAGTACATATTAATATTCCATTTGATGAACCTTTGTATGATATGATTGATGAGCCAACGGTACACCCCAAAACAATTTCTATTGAAGAGAATATTTTGCAAATTGAACCTTCAGTTTTAAACGATTGTATTAAAAATTGGAGTGAAGCTTCAAAGAAAATGATATTGGTTGGTGTGAGCCAACCCAATACTATAGAGCAAAAATGGTTAGATACTTTAGCAAACGATGACAGTGTGATTGTGTTTACCGAAACGACTTCGAATTTGCATCACGAAGATTTTTTTCCAAGTATAGATAAAATAATTGCACCTTTTAATAACGAAAATTTCATAAACTTACAACCAGATATCTTATTAACGTTTGGGGGTTTAATTGTATCAAAAAAGATTAAAGCTTTTTTACGTAAGTATAAACCAAAGCATCATTGGCATGTAGATACAAAGAAAGCAAATGACACATTTTTTAGTTTAGATAAATTTATTAAAACAACACCAAATCAATTTTTAGAAAACCTTTTAGATGATGTTTCTAAAGCAAGGGAAAGTGATTATAAACATACCTGGACATCTATAAAATCAATACGTCTTAATAAACACAATGATTATTTGAAAGCTATTAATTTTAGCGATTTAAAAGCCTTCGAAGTTATTTTGAATGCTATTCCAGATGATACCATATTGCAGCTAGGAAACAGCTCTACTGTGCGCTACGCACAATTATTCGACTTAAATAGTACATTAGAAGTGTTTTGCAACAGGGGCACTAGTGGTATAGATGGCAGTACATCTACTGCTATAGGTTGTGCAGTAGCTAATGCTAAACAAACCACATTAATTTCTGGAGATTTAAGTTTTATATACGATAGTAATGCGTTATGGAATAACTATATACCCAATAATTTTAGAATTATAGTTATTAATAATCAAGGGGGGGGTATTTTTAGAATTCTTCCTGGTCATAAAAACACTGAAAATTTTGATGCTTATTTTGAAACAAAGCATCAGTTATCGGCAGAGCATTTGTGCAAAATGTATGGTTTTGAATACAATAGTGTTTCAAATGAATCGGATTTAATTTATAACTTAAATTCATTTTACTCATTAGGCAATCAACCAAAATTATTGGAGGTTTTTACTCCAAAAAACTTAAATGATGAGGTTTTACTTCAATATTTTAAGTTTATTGGACAATAAAGTGACTTTCTATAATTCTGTGTGTCTAAAAAATAGTTATCTTTAAAAGGTATTTTACAAATTTCACAAACACATTAAAAAACTATTTAATTATGAGTAAAAGAGACGAACTTATTGCAAAATATGCAGCTGATTTAAAAGACAAATGCGGCGTTAATGCTGATATGGATTTATTAACTAAAGTTACAATTGGTTGCGGCCCTTCAATTTATAATGCAGATTCTTCTACTGTTTCAGGTTCTGACGAATCAGAATTAGCTACAGTTAAAAACAATTTTTTAATCAAAAAGCTAGGATTAAAAGATGGTGCAGATTTAGATAAAGGGATTGCAGCTGTAATGGATCAATATGGTCAATCAAACAGAAATAAGTATAGAGCAGTTGTATACTATTTATTGACTAAGCATTTCAAAAAAGAGTCTGCTTACTAGTATATAAGTAGTTCAATATAATTTTAAAAGCGTTACAATAATTGTAACGCTTTTTCTTTGTTCTGATTTTTTTTAAATGAAAGAAATATATCCCAGTAGTTTTGTTGTTAACAAATAAATAATCTTCTTCAATATCATTACCTTTGCGCTATGATAGAATTAGGACAAATAAATACATTAGAAATACTTCGCGAAACAGATCATGGCGTTTATTTAATTGATGATGAAGATAACGAAGTATTATTACCAAATAGGTATGTTCCGGAAGCGTTTAAAATTTGGGACAAGCTAGAGGTTTTTGTGTATTTAGATAATGAAGAAAGACCCGTAGCAACTACTGATATGCCTTATATTAAACGCAACGATTTTGCATTATTGAGGTGTAATCAAGTAACTGATTATGGCGCTTTTTTAGATTGGGGGTTAGTTAAAGAGTTATTTTGCCCATTTAAAGAGCAAGCCTTTAAAATGAAACCAGGTGGTTGGTATTTAGTGCATTGCTATTTAGATGAAAAAACCGATAGGCTAGTAGCTTCGAGTAAAACCAATAGATTTTTAGATAACAAAGAGCTTTCAGTTACTGAGTTTGAGGAAGTAGATTTAATAGTCTCTCACCCATCCGATATTGGGATGAACGTAATTGTAAATAAAACCCATTTAGGTTTAATTTATAAAGACCAAATTTTTAAAGACATTAGTGTTGGTGATAAGCTAAAGGGAATTGTTAAAAAAATACGTCCAGGTAACAAATTGGATATTGCTTTAGGTCAAATAGGCTACAGGAATATAGAACCGAATGCTGAGCGTATTATGCAAGAGCTAAACGATAATAGTGGCTATATAAATTTAACGGATAAGTCTAGCCCTGATGCAATAAAAGACAAGCTACAAATGAGTAAAAAGAATTTTAAAAAAGCTGTGGGTACTTTGTATAAGCAACGTTTAATTGAGATTAAACCAGATGGTATTTATTTAGCTTGATGCTTCTTCTTGTAGCGATTTCATAACCCATTTTATAGCTTCAAATAAAGATGTAAAGTTCTTTTTGTTAAACTCGAAAAAATGATTTTCAACATCAAACACTTTTTCTGCAAACGAACTATAGGTTACAGTTGCATAAGCAGTTAGATTTTTAAAAGCTTCATTAAAAAGTGGCGCATCAGAAATCAATATAGAGTAAGAGTTTATTCTATTACCTATAAAGCCAAAGTTCGATTCGCCATAGTGTTCTTTTATCAAGGCTTTTGCTTCATGAAAATTATCAAAGCTAATATTTACACCCTCATTGAACTCTGCAATTAAGAAATTTTCAAAAAAGTATAGATTTCCTAATTCTATAGCTTTAATACTTTTTGCTTTTGAGTAAAGGGCACTTTCTGTAATTGACATATCTTTTCATCATAAAAATGGGCGTGCAAATATACTATGCTTGCATAATATATTTGTTAGCTGATATCATTTTTATGAAGAAGGCATCATTTTAAATATATCTATAGTAATATCATTGATATTTAAAGATTTAGTTACAATTAGTTTAGAAAATATTTGTTATTGATATCATTTTATAATCAAAAAATTAACAGTAATAATTATTTTGAAAGAAATATCTTTCATAAAAATATTAATGCTGCATATTTAGTTATATCGGCAGAGTAGTACTATAATAATATATTAAAGAATATGTATCAAAACTGGCAAAGCAATTTATTATTTTTGCGTTATGATAAATCAAGATACCATAGTAGCATTAGCAACACCGTCTGGAGCAGGAGCGATTGCAGTTATAAGGCTTTCTGGTAAAAACGCCATTAGTATTTCCGAAAAGCAATTTAAATCAATTTCTGGTAAAATACTAAGTAACCAAGCTACACACACTATACATCTAGGTCATATTATTGATGGAGATAGAACCATAGATGAGGTGTTATTATCAATTTTTAAAAATCCAAACTCTTATACAGGAGAGGATGTTATTGAAATTTCTTGTCATGGCTCTAACTATATTCAGCAAGAAATTATTCAATTATTTCTAAGAAACGGCTGTAGAATGGCAACAGCAGGAGAGTTTACGTTACGTGCTTTTTTAAATGGGAAGCTCGATTTATCTCAAGCTGAAGCAGTAGCAGATTTAATTTCTAGTGATAATGAAGCATCGCATCAAATTGCAATGCAACAAATGCGTGGTGGTTTTTCATCTGAAATATCCAAGTTGCGAGGAGAGTTATTAAATTTTGCTTCGTTAATAGAATTAGAGCTTGATTTTGCTGAAGAAGATGTTGAGTTTGCAGATAGAACTCAATTTAAAGAGCTAATTGAACGTATAATATTGGTCTTAAAGCGATTAATAGATTCGTTTGCTGTTGGTAATGTTATTAAAAATGGCATTCCTGTAGCTATTGTTGGAGAACCTAACGTTGGAAAATCAACTCTTTTAAACGCATTGTTAAATGAAGATCGAGCTATAGTTTCTGATATAGCAGGAACAACAAGAGATACTATTGAAGATGAGATTTCGATTGGAGGTATTGGGTTCCGATTTATAGACACTGCTGGAATTAGAGATACTAAAGACGTTGTAGAAAGTATAGGGATTAAAAAAACTTTTGAGAAAATTGATCAAGCACAAGTGGTTGTTTATTTATTTGAAGCAGATGTTATTTTAAATGATGGAGATAAACTACAAAAGTTGAAAGTTGAAATTGAAAAAATAAAAAATAAATACCCATTAAAACCACTTATTGTTATTGCTAATAAAATAGATATGCTTTCAGAAAAAGCAATTGCTGAATTAAAAAATGAAATCTCTGATGTAGAATTGTTATCTGCAAAAACGAATTTTGGTGTAGATACCTTGCAAAACAAACTCCTTGGTTTTGTAAACACCGGAGCTCTTAGAAATAATGATACAATTATCACTAATACAAGACATTACGATTCGCTATTGAAAGCATTAGAAGAAGTTGAAAAAGTTAAGCTTGGACTGGGTTCTGGCTTATCGGGAGACCTTTTAGCAATTGACATTCGTCAAGCACTTTACTATTTTGGTGAGATTACAGGAGAAATTACAAATGATGACTTGTTAGGTAATATTTTTGCGAATTTCTGTATTGGTAAATAGTTGATTGTCATTAAAATACAATCAAAATCAATAAAAATCAACCTTCTCCTGAACTTAAACTACTCATTTTTACTTCTAATATTAGTATATACACGTATTAAATAGGCTAATACTTGTACATTTTTTGTACCTCCAATTGTCATATCTCGTCCAAGCCTAATATTTTGGTCTTATTTGGGTAGCTAAATCTAAACAATTAAATATGAGTATAATATTGATATTAAAAGAATTTATAGTTATTCAAGTAGCAAGAATGAATTCGAGACTATTAGAATCATAAGTAATTGTATTTTCAAAAATATTAAGCTATCATAAGTTATATTTAGATTAGTATTATTGTTTTATCTTTGAACCTATAGCATAATACTATATGCTTTGAAGTAGAATATTTATGATGAGAAAAATCATTTCAAAGAATAGGTATACAAAGCTTGTGATTTGTTTAGGATTGTGTTTTAATGTCTGGATTGGATATACCCAAGATATTACAAAAATTCAAACATTAAAAACTTTAAAAAAAGTTATACGAAATTCTGAAAAGGCTGAAAAACTTAAACTTTTAGACAGTCTCACCAATTTAGTAAAATATCAACCAGAATTCAAGTATGACTCAATTGTAAAAGCTACAATAGAACATGCTATAGCTATCGATTCTTTTAATTTAGCTGGTTGGCATACCGCAAGCTTTATTTATCATCAAAACAGTATTTTAGAAAAACCAAATGAGGGCTTAAAGCTTTTTACTAATTTCGAACCTTATCTAGATAAATTAACTGATGAAAGATCCATAGGTCGTGTATATCTTAATGTTGCAGATAGTTATTATTTTCTAGGAGAAATTGAAAAATCAATCTCAGTTTATAATATTGCTAAAGAGCATGCTTTGGCATCTCAAAACAACTCTCTAATTGCCTTTGTACATCTTTATACAAGTTATGCACAGGATAAATTAGGACTTTTTGCTGATGCATCTCAAAATATAAAAGAAGCTGCAAAACGTTTTCAAATAGCAAAAGATACATTTAACATTGTTTCAACTAAAAATTTGTTAGCTAATCTCTATAGTCGAAATTCCTTTTTCATTGAAGCTGCAAAAGAACGAAAAGAGGCCGTGTTTTTAGCTAAAAAAACTAATGATTATAGACATCTGGTAACCCTATACAATAATGCTAGTATAGATTATAGGAAACAAAATAAACATAACCTTCGTTTAAAAAATCTTGAAGCCGCTTTACTTGAGAATAAAAAAATAGATGACATAAATACTCAATATAGATTATTGTGTAGTTTAACGGTTGCATATTTAGATTTAGGTAATAACACCAAGGCTACAATGTGTTTTAATGAGGCACAGGAGCTTAAAGTAAATGATGACTATTACTCAAAAGAAACGTCTTATCTGAATGCAAAAAAACACCTTTTATATAGTAATGGAGATTACCAAAAAGCATTAGAAGCAGGAAAGACCCATTTAAAAATTTATCAAAAACAAAAAAAATTTGAAGAAACCGTTTGGGCACATCAGTTTTTAAACAAAACCTATTTAGAATTAGGTGAAAAAGAAAAAGCTTATGAACATTTGGCAGTATCTACTGCACTCAAGGATTCTATTGTAAGTGCCCAAAATATCAAATCGCTAGTCTATTATCAAACCCTTTATGAGACAGAAAAACGTGATTTACAGATTGAGAAACAGCAAACTGATATTGCTTTGCTTGATGAAAAGAATAAAATAAAAAATCAATGGATGTTAATTGGTGGATTGATATTGTTGTCAATTTTTGGATTTATATCATTAATTCGCTCTAGGAATTTTGCCATTCGAAAACAACGTTTACAAGCCGATTTTTCTAAAAATCTGGTTAAGGCTCAGGAAGATGAAAAAGCAAAGATAGCATTAGATTTACATGATAGCGTAGGGCAAAAATTGATGTACTTAACTCGCGAAGTAAAAAGTAAAGATGACCGAGAACTACAAGAGCTCGCATCTCAGACCTTAGAGAGTTTACGAGTTATCTCAAGAACATTACACCCGTCAACCATAGAAAAATTAGGGTTTACTGCCGCTTTAGAAGAATTATTGGAAGAAGTAAAAACACACACAGATATCATATTTAGTATAAAAACAGATAATGTAGATCAAGAGATTAATAGTCAACAAGCTTTATATTTATACCGTATTGTTCAAGAGTTGTTAAGTAATGTGATAAAACACTCAGGAGCAGAGAATGCTTTTTTCACTGTTACAAAAACTGCTAAAGTTATTCTTATTGAGTTAGAAGATGATGGTATAGGTTTCGAAGTTGAAAGAGTTCTAAAAAAAGGAAAAAGCCTAGGAATGCAATCCATATATGAGCGTTGTTCTATTATTAATGCGACTTGTAAAATAGAATCGCATGAGAATAAAGGAACAAAAACTACCATTAAATTGAACCCATTTAATTGAAAACCATGTTTAAACAGAACATTACAGTAATTTTAGCAGACGACCATCCTATAATGCGTAATGGCATGTTAAAACTACTTGAAAAAGAAGGGTATACTATTTTAGCAAATGTAGAAGACGGCGCAAAAGCACTTACTTATATAGTAGAAAAACAACCTAAAATTGCGTTATTGGATATCGAAATGCCTTTATTAAATGCTTTTGAAGTTATAAAAAAAGCAAGAGCATCCTGTCCAAATACAAGATTTATTACCATGACCTATCATAAAAGTAAAGGGTACTTACTACAAGCTATTTCTATAGGGGTCCATGGTTACTTACTAAAAGAAGATGGTGTTCCTGAGATAAATAATTGTATTAATCAGGTATTGCAAGATCATATTTATATTAGCACTTCATTTTCTGAAGACATTATTAAATCTGTTGAAAAAGAATTTAAAAAAATAAAATTACTCACGCCTACAGAACGTGCTGTTGTTCGGTTAGTTTCAAAAGGAAAGTCTTCTCAGGAAATAAGTCTTCAATTATCAATGGCTACTCGAACTGTAGAAAAGCATCGTAGCAATATTATTTCTAAATTAGGTCTGCAACATGATGCCAATATCATTGCTAAATGGGCTAATGAACATAAAATTATTGTAGATTCTTTATAATATCAGTAATTTCTAATGGTAAATTGTATTTCTTCATATACGTACCCTACGTAATATTACATCTTTATACGTATTTGTTGGCATAGTACAGTATCCTACATTTGTTAAATCAAAACAATGAGGATAAGACCTACGTCTATTCAATACTATAAATAAAGAATATATGAAAACAATTCGATTAGGTGATGAAGCACCAAATTTTACAGCAAACTCAACAGAAGGAGAAATTAATTTTCACGAATGGCTTGGCGAAGGTTGGGGCGTTTTATTTTCGCATCCAGCAGATTATACACCAGTATGTACTACAGAATTAGGTACAGTTGCCAAATATAAAGATGCTTTTGCGCAGCGTAATGTAAAAGTAGTAGCACTTAGTGTAGATGGCATTGATTCACATCATGGTTGGATTAAAGATATTAATGAAACTCAAAATACTTCAGTAAACTTTCCCATTATTGCTGACGAAGATAAAAAAGTAGCGACCTTATATGATATGATTCATCCAAATGCTGATAACAATTTAACTGTGCGTTCGGTATTTGTAATTGGGAATGATAAAAAAGTAAAACTCACGTTAACCTATCCTGCGTCCACAGGGCGTAATTTTGATGAATTGTTACGCGTCATAGATTCTTTACAACTTACAGCATACCAAAAAGTAGCTACACCTGCCAATTGGAATAACGGAGACGATTGTGTTATTGTCCCTTCTGTGTCTAATGAGCAAATTCCCGAATTATTTCCTAAAGGGCATACTGAGATAAAGCCGTATTTAAGAATGACGCCACAACCTAATAAGTAAATTGCTATTATCAATTTTCTCAAATCTCTCTATTGCCCATTGCTTATTTAGGCTATAATAATAAAGGCTATTACAAATTATAAGGGAAGAAACCTGTAACTACCTTTTTAAACTATAAAATAGACAATGGGTTAATGTTTAAATAAAAGCACACGTTTAAAAATTATACTATGAAAAGAAAATTACATATTCTATTTACGGTAGTTATTATAATGGTTACTATAAACGACTCGTTTAGCCAAACCACCTATTTTGTAGATGCTTCCCAACCAGACGATTCTGGTGATGGTACCTCATGGGCCACAGCAACAAGAAACCTACAACCAGCACTAGATGCTGCAGTAGTAGGTGATGAAATACGCGTGGCTTATGGCACTTATTTCCCTACAGAATCCCCTGACGGGAATAATACTGAACCAAGAGATAGAGCATTTCATTTTAATCGAAATATTACTTTATTAGGGAGTTTTAACCCAGCTACCAATATGCAAGATTTAAGTAATCCAAGTATTTTAAGTGGTGATTTTAATACTGATGATGTGGTTACAGGTCTTGGAGAAAACCTAAACATTACCGGTAATGCTGAAAATGCGTTTCATGTCCTTATTACAGCTAACCTTACTGATGCAACTACCATAAATGGCTTTACTGTACAAGGCGGTAATGCATCAGGAAGTGGAGACCTTACATACGGTGGTCAAAGTTTTCGTCGTGATAGTGGTGGCGGTATGTATCATCTACGTTCTTCACCTAATGTTAGCGATATGATTTTTGTTGGTAATTCATGTCTAAGTCTAGGAGGTGGCTTACTTTACGAAGGGTTAGAAGATATTCGTTTTACAGTGAGCAATGCCGTTTTTACTCAAAACCAAGCAGATTCTACAGCTGGTGGTTTGGGTATTTTAGGTGCCACTGATGATAATGTTGTTGAGAATTCAATATTTAGAGGTAACAGGGCTTTAGCAGATGGTGGAGCAATGAGTACTTCATTTTTAACATTAGCATCTGGAACTACTGTTACCAATGTATTGTTTGAAAATAATGATGCTAGATCTGGAGGTGCAATATCCACCAGCGCTAGTGAGACCTTCATCGTAAAAAACTGCATGTTTTTAAACAATAGCGCAAGTCCTATTTCTAATATAGATGAGGATGCAACCGGGGGAGCTATACGTATTCATGGTGGTAATCCAACTATGATTGGGAATGTCTTTATCGGAAATACTGCGTTTTGGGGTGGAGCTGTATCTGGTTTAGATTTAGCATCATCACCATCAAGTGCACGTCTTACAACCTATATCAATAATATTTTTTATAATAATATCGCTAACGAAATAGCAGGAGCTATATTTCATTTTAATCAACCATATAATGTTATAAATAACGTGTTTATAGAAAATCGCACTGTTTTTTTAAGCGGCGCTTTTAGTACGATAGCTGTTGGTGGTACGGGTAATGGAGGTACTGGCTCTTTTACAAGTACAATAACTAACTCTACTTTTTTTGCAAATGGTATTAATGATAATAGCAATTTCGTAGTAGGTGGTAACTTTGATCATGAATTTAATAATAATGTTTTTTGGGGAGACCCGAATGGCAATGATGAAATTTTTGTTTCAAGTACTAGTACTATAACAGGAAGAAACAATTTTGCTGAAAATTTTGAAGACACAGGCTTTACTACCTTAACTAGTGATCCTTTTATTAATAGTAGCGACCCAGATGGTCCTGATGATGTATTTGGCACCCAAGATGACGGTTTGTTTCCTGCAGAAAATAGCCCACTTATAGATGGAGGAGCCAATTTAGAATTACCGCTAGACACCTTTGACATAGACAATGACGGCGACACTACAGAACGGCTTCCTATAGATATTACAGGCGCACAACGCATCGTACAAATAGGGAGTTTAAATAGAGTAGATGTAGGTGCTTATGAGTTTAATACAACGTTAAGCATAGGAGATAATGTGCTTAACAACGGATTATCGTTTTACCCTAACCCAACAAAATATAAAATAATACTTCTTAATAAGGAGAATTTAACTTTAGACAAAGTAGATATTTATGATTTTACTGGACGCTTAATACAAACGTATGATGTTAAAAACTTATATAACGAAATTACAATAGATATCTCTACGTTAAACCCAGGAAATTATCTTTTAATTATTACTGGCGATGAAGGTCGAGTATCAAAAAAACTGATGATAGAATAAAACAACTGAAAACATAACCCCATAACCAACTATTTTCTTGGAATGCATATCTACTATAAATATGTGTTGCTTATTTACTTGTTTCTATTTCTACTAAACATCCCTCCATCAAAATAGGGTTTGCTTTTATCTGTTATAAACAAAACTAAATCTGATAATTCTTCACTATTTATATCAACTTTTTCATCTTCTATAATTACACTATCTTTTTTTCTTAACGTAAGGTTATCATTAATAGAAATTTTCCCATTAAAAACATAGAACAAGGCTATTGAATCTGTATTTTCAATATTCGGTAATTCTATTGTTGTGTTTTTTGACAATCTAACGTCAAAAATCCATGTTTCGCTACTGAACCTAAATCCTTATTTTGTTTAGCGATAATAGAAATGTTTTGTCTGAAATTTAATGTATTTTTTTGATATATTAAGTAAATTCAGATGTAAACTTTAAAGTATAGTTTGGTTACTCTTTTTATGTCAAGAAAAGGTATTCAAGACAATAATGGTTATGTATAATTATTATCTATATGTATTATTTATAAGGTGAAGTAGCTTTGTATTCTATTTGTACCTGTAATTCCTAACTAATTAGTAATCAATATAAATTACTTTCTGTATAGGCAAATAGGTCAAAGTAATTGTTCCGTTTTTATACCATTTTCATTGAAATCCTTATGAATAGGGAGGAGAGGTATGTGTGTGGAATGGAAATTAAGACGTTTGCTACAAGGAAGTATTAATGTTGATGTTAGTTAACAGAGCTACTGAGTAAGTTCACAGAATAAAATTCCTATTCTAGAATAAGAGCAACACATTTGAGTATTGAAAAACTCAATAATAATGCGATTAGTACTTTCATTACTACTTATTTTAATATGTGTTGCACCTGTTTTCTCTCAAAAAAATCTTGTTTATAAAGGGATTATAAAGGATGCGAATACTCAGGAAAATATTCCTTATGCCACTGTTGTCATTTATAATAGCACAAACCTCATTGATGGTGTTTCGACCAATGATGATGGTGAATTTCAATTGAGGAACAATAAAAATGCTACACATATTGAAGTAAGTTTTATTGGATACAAAACTTATATGTTGTCGATCTCCAAGATTAGTGATTTCAATGCTATTGTCATCAATTTACAACCGGACAATGAATTGGAAGAAGTCGTTATACAAGCGAAAAAAAACACCACCCAGCTTAAAATTGATCATAAAACAATAAATCTTGGAGCAGATTTACAACAATCAGGAAACACAGCTTTAGAAGCCTTTCATCAAATTCCTGAAATACAAACCGATTTAGGAACGGGAACAATTTCACTGCGTGGAGGTGGTAATGTTCGAGTATTAGTGAATGGGAAGCCATCACCATTAAATACAACAGAGCTTTTGCAGCAAATTGCTGCTTCATCAGTAGATAAAATAGAGATTATTGCGTCTCCATCTGCCAAGAATCAAGCAGATGGAATCTCAGGAATCATTGATATAATTCTAAAAAAGAATACAAATTACGGATTGAATCTCACATTAAATTCTTCTGTAGGTACAAAACGTCATCAATATGGCTTTGATGCGAATTATAATCTTTCTTCTGTAAATATTCGATTGAATGCATCAAATAGTAGAAGAAGCATGGATAGTAAGCAATGGATTTATCAAGAATATACTAACGGAAATACCCGTGATTTTTTTGCGCCGCATGATTTTAATGGGAAAATTAATAACATTTCATTAGGAATAGATTTTTTCTTAAATGAAAGCAACGAGTTATCCTTTCAGGTCGATTATACAGATGATTCACATAGTTTCCATAACAACACTTTTTATTCCAATGTAACCGGCCGCCAAGACTATGTGTACACAAGAAATTCATCACATATGCACAAAACAACAGTTTATAATGCCAATTACAGGAAGAAGTTTACTTCAAAAGGGCATTATTTAGAATTGGATTACAATCTAACGAACAATGAAAATATTTTGCCTGCATCTGATATTGAAGAAGGCATTTTTTTATTTGATGAATTGCAAAACAATCGAAATGATTTACATGCCTTAGCTTTTGATTATACATTACCTATAAATAAAATGACGCTCGAGGCTGGTTTTTCTTGGAATTATAGAAAATTAAGAAGCTTTAGAGAATTTACACCAAATGCAAGTAATGCAACGCAGGATGCTTTTGATTATAAAGAAAACTTGATTGGAATCTATGGACTAACAAGGTTTGAAACAGGAAGTTTTAATTGGCAAACAGGTATTCGTTATGAGCACTTTACATCAGACTCTAACAATACAGCAAACAATCAGGCTAGTGATTTACGATTTTTAAACCTCTTTCCATCAGTCCATGTATCCTATACCTCAAATGATAAGAATACCTTTAGTATAGGTTATAGTAGACGAATTTCGCGCCCTAATTTTCGTCATATCAACCCGTTTCAAGTTGGGAATCAATACTTTCAATGGAATTCCAATCCAAGTTTACAACCAGAGTTTGCCGATAATTTTGAATTGAATTATCAATACAATGGAAAAAAAATAAATATTTCAGCATCAACTTTCTACCGATATCGTACAGATGTCATTCAATGGTTAGAAACTATTGATGCTAATGGAGTTCATTTTATAAATTTTGATAATATTGGACAAAGAAATTCTTTTGGAATAGAAAATACAATTCAATATAAAATTACTAGCTATTGGAATTCAGAACTTTCTGCAAACTATTATTATACCAAGGCAAATCAACCTGATATAACTTGGAATAACTTATACAGTTCTAATATCATATTGAAGAGCACTTTTAAAATTACAAAAAATATCAGTACAGACATTACCTTTCGTCATACACCAAGAAACCAAAGTGTTTATAGTATTACCGAACCTAGAAATCGTATCGATTTTGCAATTAGGGCTTCGTTTTTGGATAATAAACTAACAACAAATTTCCGAATAGTGGATGTGTTGGATGCTAATTTGCGCAGGCGTACAATTGTATTACCTGGGATAATTCAAAATGAAACTTGGAAATTCCAATCACAAACCTTCGCATGGATGCTTAGTCTAAACTATAGAATATTTCAGAACAAAGGAAAAATTAGAAGCAGAAAATCACGAAACTATAACTACGGAGGAACTACCGATTAATCTATTTAAAACATTATAATGAAAACAATTACACCTAGAATTATGCTTTTTTGTTCGCTTGTATTGCTGGCAAACTGCTCGGAAACAACATTAAAAAAAGAAACAATTACAGTTCAAGAACTTTCTACTTGGAGAACGTTAGACAAGGGAAAGTCAACAGTAGTAGGTGAGGAGCTCATTATTGAGGAAACTGAAGGAGCAGACGGCTATTTTTTAGTGAGCCCTAAAAGTTACAAAGGGGACATTATTATAAATTATAAAGTAAAAGCTTTGTCAGAATCTACTGTTTTAATTGCTCTTTTTTCTGCGTCAGATGCTGGTGAGTCTCAAGGAATCACACTTCCACCAAAAGAAACTAAAGGCATTGGATTTTGGACTTGGAGAACTCATTTAGAACATTATAACTTAACATTTAATAATGTTTCTCATAACTACAAACCATTCTTTTTTAAAAATACATCGCCACGCTCTAAAGGTTTTCATCTTACAAAAGCAGAAAACATTATGGGTATCCATGAATGGTATGATGTAGAAATAGGAAAACAAGGCAACCGTTTATGGTTTAAACTCAATGACGAAATAATTTTTGATCAGGAAGATTGCAATCCATTGTTTGGAGGGCATTTGATATTTCGGATTAGTGGTACTACTGGTGAAAAAGTAATTTTTGCCAAAGCTGCTCTAAAAAATTTGATCATTTCACATGAATAATATTGTAACTTGCTAATCTTGGAAAAAAAGAAAAACAGATATTATAAATTTTTAAAAATGGAACCAATACTTCATATTTTTATATGGAGTATTGTGTTGTTTTATCCCTATATGAAGTACTTAGGAAGGGAAGGTGGTTATATGATGACGTTTGCACACGAGCTTAATTCATTGCTGTTTAAAATGACAATTTCTTATTTTTTATATCTATGGTTTTTCCCAAAGAAGAACTTACTGAAATTCATTCCTTTTGTTATTATTGCCTTTGTGTTAAATGCCGTTATCTATGAATTCTCTGATCGAGTTTTTCATAAAGAGAATGCTCATTTCTGGAAACATTTTGCAGCGAATATGCTGACGTATATCAGCTTCGGAATTGTTTTCTTTGCCATATACTCAGTAAAGGGTTTGTATAAGAAACAGTTAGTGATTGATTCATTATCAAAAGAGAAAAGAGAAGCAGAGTTAAAAGCTCTAAAAGCTCAAGTAGATCCGCATTTTTTGTTTAATACACTTAATACTATCTATGCGAACGCTTTGAAGAAAGATGAGAAAACACCTGAGTTGATTCTAAAATTGTCCGATAGCTTCAGGTATTTATTACATGAAGGACAAAAGGCACAAGTACTCGTTCAGCAAGAAATTCGGCATGTAAATGATTATATTAATTTGCAACAGGAGCGCTTGTTACGTAAAGTAAAAGTTGACTTCATATCAAAAATTGATTCCGAAGAAAAGCACATTTCCCCATTGTTATTTATTGGTTTTGTAGAAAATGCATTTAAATATACGAGTATTTTAAAAGGAGAAAATCATTTGATTAAAATTAATATACAATTGCAGAATAATGAATTGATATTTCAATGCCAAAACCCATTTCTAGCAAATGCCGAAGAATCACTAGAATTGGGCTGGAAAAAAAGCGGAGTAGGAATAAAAAACACTCAAAATCGTTTACAATTGTTATACCCAGAGAAACATCAACTTGAGATAAAAAAAGAAAATAACCTATTTAACGTACTATTGAAAATTGAATTATGATACACTGTTTGATTTTAGAGGATGAACAATCAGCACGAGAGGTTTTGCAGGGGTATATAGACAAAACACCTTTTGTAAATTGCATTGGAATGTACGAAAGCGGATTAGACATCCCTCTGGAGAAGTTAAAGCGAGCAGACGTTTTATTTTTAGACATTCAACTGCCAGAACTAAACGGCTTGTCTTTTCTAAAAACGGTTACCTATCCACCGAAAGTAATCGTAACAACTGCGTATTCTAATCATGCTATTGAAGCTTTTGAGGAAGCTGTCTTAGATTATTTAGTAAAACCATTTTCTTATGAGCGATTCTTTAAAGCTGTCACACGGGCTAGGAATCTGTTTTTAGTACAACAGAAAGAAAAAATCGAACAGCTCTTTTTATATGCTGATAAAACAATCTATAAAGTAGAAATTGATGACATCTTATACTTAAAAGCCGAAGTAGATTATGTAAATGTTATTACCAAGGATAGAGAAATCTTGATATTAGATAGTTTGAGAAATTGGAAAGATAAATTAGCAAATTTTTCTTTTGTACAAGTGCATCGATCATACATTATCAATATTAATAAAATTGAAAAAGTTTACGGTAGTCAGGTTTTTATCAATGATAAATCGATTCCAATTGGTAAAACCTATAAAGAGCTATTCTTAAAGCGACTAGATTATTAGGTAGCGTTTGTTCTTGCTTATTTTTGTATTAAGTCACAACAGTTTAATTATATGTTTTAACGGTTGCTTAAATTTTATATATGTAAGTCAATTTTAACATATTCTAAAATTAATTATATTTACACGTATGTTAAAAAAAGTTGTCTTAGGTGTTTTCTTATGTGCTCTCTCACTCTCTCTATTTGCACAAGATCACACCTTTAAGCACTACACCACGAAACAAGGACTTTTGAGTAATGCTTCTCAAAGTATTTTGACCGATCGTAATGGCTATTTATGGATAGCTACTTCACAAGGGGTACAAAAGTTTAACGGATCTAACTTTAAAAACTTCACTATTAAAGAAGGCCTGTCTTCCAATTTGGCTACTAAGTTATATGAGGACTCTAAAGGCCGCATCTGGGTGGCAACCATTTCCGGAGGTGCCAATTATATTGAAAATGACAGCGTAATCAATCTGAAAGATAGGCTCCCTCAAAAATATGCACATATTAGGTCGTTTTTGGAAAAGAAAAATGGAAACATCATCTATTTTACAGCTAAAGGTATTGTTGAATTCGATGGTGCTCAAGCGAAAGTGATTGTTGATGAGCATGAGCTACCACTGGCTATTAACGACGCTATTTGGTTAGATGATAATACCATTATGGCGCCTACATTAAATGATGGTGTTCATAAGATAACATTGAATCCTTTTAAATCGGAAAAACTAATAACCTCTCCCACTCTTAATAATATTTCGTATTGCATATCAAAAGATATTAATGGTTCTGGTGACATCTGGATAGGAACCTATGGCGAATTGGTAAAATTATTGCCGGATGGTTCCATAGTAAAATACAAATTTAATCAGAAGGAATTCAATAGTAATCGTATTCAAAGTATCCGCCAAAGAAATAACGATGAACTGCTATTGGGGTTGGAAGGAAATGGTATTGTGATTTTTAATAAAACGACCGGGCATTATAACATGCTTAATACCAAAAAAGGGATTCCTACACCCTATGTTCATGATGTTACGGAAGACCCGGATGGTAATATTTGGGGTGTCGATATATGGAATGGTTTGGTTAAATACAGGGATGATTCATTTAAGTTTTTACCTATTGGAAATGGATTAGCGGAAGAAGGCATTGCGAAAACTATTCAGGAAGGAAAAGACAGTGTTCTAATGGCCACCAGCAAGGGTTTGTATCGATTAAAAAATAACACACTTAAAGATACGCTCATAAACGATTTAGATATTAGAGCCATAGATCAAATCTCTAAGGACAAATTTTTGATTTCCAGAACGAGTCGGACTTATTTATACGAAAACCTAAAACAAAAAGATATTATAGGTAAAGGTTATTTTAACAACGTTTATGCGCATAAAGACCGTTATATACTTTGCGGATATGACTGGTTTCATATCGTAAAACCGGACACAACCTTGATTATTCCTGCCGCAGAACCTTTTAATCTTATAAAGATCGCTGATCATTATCTGGCAGGTCTTAAGGTTGGTATTTTTGAGTTTAAAGACGGGCCACTTTCGCCAATAAATGGGTTTGAACCGGATGGCAGATTATATAACGCTATGGCTCAGGTGAACGACCATTCCTTTTTTGTGGGGGATACGGAGCAAGGTATTTATTACGTCAGATATACAGACTCAAGTTATCAGGTTAAAACGTTCCACCAAAGTAGATTCAACGATTTGAATGGTCTTAATTCCATGACCGTAAATGGTAATGATTTATGGTTAGGCGATATTTCTTCCTTAAGAAGAGTAGACCTGAATTTGTTATTGGAGAAGGACAGTATTAGTATGAAGACCTTTCCTATTGATAAGGATATTATGGAAGATGGTTTTCATATTAATGGTGTGAGTATAAAAAACAATGATATTGTTTACGGTGAAACTCCAAAAGGCTTATTAATCTTTAATGAATCTTTATATAAGTCAAATGAAAAGCCTCCTAAATTAAATCTATCCGGCGTATCATTATTTTCCGAACCCCTAAATGAATCATTCTATACAAAAGATGGGAAAGTGTCTTTGTCCTATAAAGAAAATTACCTGACATTTGATATGGAAGCGATTACCTATACATTTCCTGAAAACGTAAAATATAAGTATCGCCTAAAGGGTTTAAGGGATGGAGATGTCTGGTCTCAACC
This sequence comes from Gaetbulibacter sp. 4G1, assembly GCF_002741945.1. GTDB lineage: Bacteria > Bacteroidota > Bacteroidia > Flavobacteriales > Flavobacteriaceae > Wocania_A > Wocania_A spongiicola. Next base: position 97,703 of record NZ_MDVN01000002.1, on the reverse strand, counting down.
AGTCAAAAACCATGAGGTTGTTTTTTCATATCTGCCTCCCGGAAATTATACTTTTGAATTTACTGCAGATAATGGTAACGGCATATGGCAAGACAATATATATACCTATCCGTTTGTGATTAACGTACCATTTTGGAGAAGACCTTTATTTTGGGTTTTAACTATAGCCATATTATCAGGAATTGTATTGTATAGTATTAATCGTAAGAATAAGATAGAACAAAAACGATTACAACAATTTTCGCAAGACCTTATAAAAACTCAAGAAGAAGAACGGACCAGGGTATCTAAAGATTTACACGATAGTGTAGGCCAGCAGCTGACATTAATTAAAAAGAAAGCTCAGAATTTGGAACAACAAGAATTATCTGCCATGACAAATAATGCGCTTGAAGAAGTGCGTAGCATATCAAGAGGGCTTTATCCGGCAGCATTAAAACAATTGGGATTATCTGAAAGCATTCAGCAGTTATTAAATGATTTAGATGAAGAAACCGATATGTTTTTTTCTGTAGAGATTGATGATATTGATAACGAGTTTAACGAAACAGAAACACTTAATTTATATAGATTTATTCAAGAAACGGTAACAAATGCTTTAAAACACGCCAAAGCTAAAACATTAACCGTAAACATTATAAAATATAGTAGTACTATAGAAGTTTTAATAAAAGACAACGGTGTTGGTTTTGATAATGTGGCGTCTGTAAAACAACATAGCCTAGGTTTAAAAACTATAGCAGAACGCATACGCATGTTAAAAGGTACACTATCAATAAAAAGTAAAAAAGAAGAAGGAACGCTGGTTCTAGCTCAAATACCAATAGTATAATTATGGAAATTTCTGTTTTAGTTGCCGATGACCACCCGATGTTACTCAAAGGTTTAGTAGATGAACTTAAATCGTTTAATTATAATGTCATTTCTTCAGTAGAAAATGGAGCAAAAGCTTTAGATGATATTATGTCATTGCAACCAGATATTGCCATTTTGGATATAGAAATGCCTTTGTTATCAGGTTTTGAAGTCATTCAAAAATGTTTGGATAAGCAACAAACCACAAAGTTTATCATCCTGACATCTCATAAACAAAAAGGCTTTATTTCAAAAGCACAAAAACTTAATATACAAGGTTATATTTTAAAAGATGAACCATCAATCGAACTCCACAAATGCATTCAGGAAGTTTATAAAGGTGGCACATACTTTAGCTCAGAATTCAATAAAATACTTCAAAATCAGATTTCACCAGAAATTGAGAAAATTAAATTCTTAAGCCCTTCAGAGCGTACCATTGTTCGTTTAGTAGCACAAGGGAAATCTTCTAAAGAAATTGGAGAATTATTAAGCATATCAAGTAGAACTGTAGAAAAACACCGCTCCAATATCATCCAAAAATTAGACCTTTCAAACGAAATGGATGCCCTAAGTTCTTGGGCTCAGGAGCATAAAGAGCTTATACTTTCCATATAAATTCGGTAAGCAACTTTCATATCAAACGCTACGTAGCCCTACGTAGTATTTGCAAGTGGTACGTATTGTTATAGACTACCCCTAGTTATACCTTGCACTAGCATTGGATGTATATCCTTGTCTCAAAAAAGAGTATAACGAATTAACAATAATAACCATGAAAACAAAATTTACATTTTTAACCCTATTAATGCTTTTTGTAGCAACCTACAATTATGCGCAAACCTCAGCAGAAATAGCCGATATTGCGGTACAAGGAATTGCCAGAGATAATAATAACACGGCAAGAGCAAATACCAATATCAATTTAACCTTCGAGCTGTATTATTTAGATGCCAATAATGGTAATGCCGAAGTACGAGTTGGTAATTTAGAAACGGTGAGTATCGCTACAGATGCCTTTGGGGTATTTTCTCATGTGTTAAGTCCAGCAGCCACCAACGGAGCATTTTTTGCAAACCAACAACTCTATTTAAGAATTAGTGAAGGCAACACACCGATATCCGATGAAAAATTAAAACACGTTCCCTATGCCGTGGCCGCCAATAACGGTGTGCCAACAGGGTCTATTATGCCTTTTGTGGGAGCAACGGCCCCAACAGGTTGGGTACTATGTGATGGCAGTTCCTTAACCGGAATTAATGGTTCTGATAATTTAATAGCGCTATTGGGCAGCAACAACGCGCCCGATTTAAGAGGCTTCTTTTTAAGAGGTGCCGGCTCCAATGGGGTAAACGGTTATACGGGCAATTCCGGTCCGGCATTAAATACCAGACAGCAAGACGATAATCTGGCACATAATCATGCGGCGGGTAGTTTAGCTACGAACACAGCTGGTGCACACTTTCACACCACTTCTATGCTTAATAGAAGGTTTGCTGCTGGCTCCAATCCGGCATTTAATATTCTTAGTTCTGAAGCTGGAATATCTGTAGTTCCAACAAGTGCTAATGGAGATCATTCGCATACTATTTCTGGAACAGTTTCTACAGAAGGTACAGAGTCTCGCCCAATAAATTATGGGGTAAACTATATCATTAAACTATAAAAGCATAGGATGATGAGAACAAAACTACTAACGCTGTTCCTGGGGCTCCTGGTTTCGGGGCTCTGGGCACAGCAAGATGATGGCGCCAAGGTGGTTACCGCCTCACAGGCCATACAGGAAACCGTAAACAGTAATAATTATACCATCCAGGTGGGGGTACCTTATTTGGGAACAGATAATAATGCGACGCCAACCGATATTCGCTTTCCATGGGATGTGTTTTATATCTTCGGAACCTTTTCTGAAGATTCCTTCGATATTTCCAAGGGATTCTTTGGTGATAAGGTATTATTACAATGGGAAATAAGAAACAATTTTAATTTAATTACCTCTATTGAAATATCCCGTCGGGAACTGGGAAGTACTGGCGCTTTTCAATTTATTGGCAGCGTTGGGCCTAACGACACTCAATATGAAGATAAATATGTAGATGGCGGTGTGCTATACGAATATAAAGTATTGGCAAAAGGGGTAAGCCAGACCGAAATACGATATACCAATTTTATTACGGGCATAGGGTTTAGAAATCCAACGGCCATTGTTACCGGAAATGTTAACTTTAAGGGAGGTAACCCAGTGCAAAATGTGACCGTTATAGCAGAATCTGATGGGAGTGTATCCAGCTATGGTAGTGGATTGATAATTCCAGCATCCAATCAATTGGAAGTTAATAATCTAAACAAACCCATCGCTACGGCTACCACATTACAAGCTTGGGTGAGGCCCGATTCACCCTATACAGACGACAACGGAAATGCCATTCGATTATTCCGGGTAAGTGAAAAGAATAGTAATAATCTTGATGTTACCGTTAATTTAAAGGAAGCATCAAAAACGCTTGAAATTGATATAGCCGGAAGCTTGTTTGTTATTGAAAATGTATATCCTTCTGGCGATGTAAATACACGTGGTGACGATATTATGGTTTCCGTGACTGACTTCAATACTAATTTCATGCATATTACGGTACAGATGGAGGATAACAAAGTGCCTCTTTTATTTGTTAACGGACGTCCCATGACCACAGTTTACAGGGATCAGGCACACAATGTTAGAGCTGAGACTGATCCCGCGAACACATCGCCCTATCTGGAGATTACCATACCCACGCAGACCACCAATCTTAATGTGGGTTCTGGTAGCTGGACCAACGTTCATATAGGTGGTGGAAACACGGCATTGATTGATGAAATTAGAGTGTGGAAGAGCAAAGAGGTTGCTTCCGATATTCGTACAGATTATAAACGTTATATAAGCGGGAATGATCCGGATCTAATAGCTTATCTAAGTGCTAACGAAAATACAGGTAACTACGCTTACGACGCTTCCCGAAACGGGTTCAACTACAATAAAAATCACGGAAACCTAAATATTCAGAACATTAGCAACGATATTTCTTTTGTATCAGGTGCTGGAAATATTCCATCATCTAGCCAATTGGGTATTTTAGGTGTTACCGATGCCAATGGAAACTACGAAATCAATGCCATTCCATATACAGGCACGGGGGAATCTTTTAAAATAACGCCTGTCTTCGGACAGCATAAATTTGAACCGAATCAGCAACTGGTCTTCTTAGGAGAAGGCTCGGAAGTAGTTAATAAAATAGATTTTACAGACACGTCATCCTTTATTTTTAAAGGTAAAATATTATATGATACCAGAGGTGTGTTCCCTTCTTTTGTTGATGTAAACGGAGGTGTTTTGAGTGGTCTTAGTGATGGTGATGAGTATGTAAGTGGAGGCACTAGTATTTTAGATGAAACGTATAACCAGTATGAGCAAAACGGTAATTTTTATAATAAAGGAGAATATTGGTTAAATGATTTAAATGATACCGATGCGGATAATGACCGTTTAGAACGTTATGCACGTATTCCCGTAGAAGGTGCTAACATTTATATAGATGGCAATATTGTTTTAGATGAAAATAATATCCCTATAGAGTCTGATGGCGAAGGTAATTTTGATATTAGTGTGCCTATTGGTAATCACTTTATTCGCGTTGCTAAAAACGGACATGATTTTACTTTTGAAGGCAGGTTTCCGGCAGAAACGGGTACTTTTCAAGAATTTTTTGAAGATGCACAAGAACAGGTTGTGTTTATAGATGAAACCAGAGTTACAGCTGTTGGTCGTGTTGTTGGTGGCTCGGTAGAAGCCCAAAAACCAATAGGTTTTGGTGATAATGGGTTTTTTAGTACACCATTTATTAAAGTTGAAAATAGCCTACCAGTTATAGAAAACTTAGATGTAAGTTCTAAAAATAATATTGGTGTAGCGAATATGACTTTTGATTATGCACCAGTTGGAGCCAATGTAACGCCCTATACAAAATTTAATTTTCAAACTAATAGTGAGTCAGGAGAGTATCGTGTAGAATTGATGCCACTTAACTATGAGATTGTTGGAGGTACTGGTTTACAGATTGCTAGTAATGCTGCTATCAATACAAGTATTATTGCTTCAGGAACTAAAGAAGCTGTTAACTTTGCAAGCATTCCACCACTTTTAACTCCAGAGTTTAAATATCCTGATGATACGGTGCTCGAAGGCGTACCTTATCATTTTGAGAAAAGTTTTATTTATAGGTCTACACCAGTTTTACGGGTTACTGACCAAACCTCTGAAAGTGAACTTGTCTTAAAAGACAGTAATGGTGTTGACCAAACTATAAGTACAGAAGGGTTTAAGCATCCAGATGGATCAAATGATGATGTTCTTATTTATCAACAGTTTTCTACTTACCAAATAGTTTTAAATACGTTTGAGCGTTATGAAAATTTTGATATGGATATAAATGGCGTTGAAGATATAGTTCCTATTGTAGATGGGCAATTAAGTATTACAAACAATTTAGCAATACCAGAATCAGAAGTTATTGAAACTGATGCTAATGATAATAGTATTACCAATTATTCATTTATTGGTGGAGTACCTAATACAAACACACCTTTTACACGTAATATTGATATTCAATATGTTATTGAAGGGGTATCATATTCTGCTGAAAATTATATTAGCGATGGGATTATTTTAGGAGGTGCAAGAGATGGAAGTCAATCCATACTATCAGAAGCACCAGAGATTCCAGATATTATTTTAAGAGACCCGCCAGGGTCAAATAGTTTCGCATCTATAGAAGCTGGAGAAAGCATTAGTTTTACCACAGACAATAGTTTTTCAAGTGGAGGAGGCATTTCTCAAAGTGTGAAATTAATGTTGGGAGGAGAAGTATCCATTGTAGCAGGACCTCCAGGAGCTGGACTTGTTGTTAATACCGAAGTTACCAATAGCTTAACAGGGAATATTTCAGTAGAAGCCTCTTCTAAAGATGGCAATAGTATTACCAAAACCTATACATTCAACCAAACCATATCAACCAGTGATGATCCAGAATTTGTAGGAGCAGAAGGTGATTTATATATAGGAAATTCTAAAAATTATTCTAAAGGAAGTTTTGATGATTTTCAGGCAACTTTAGATCAGATAGGTGACCCTAGTGATAATTTTGAATTAACCAATGGAGTTGGTGATAAAGTGTATTTAAATAAACAAAAAGCCTTCTACCTTGGTGAAAAGCCAACAAACACCTTCTTTGTGTATTCTCAAAAATTCATTATTACAGATTTAATTCCGGAATACGAAACTATTGTAGAAACTTTATCAAATGGTGGTACAGTAGAAAATGCTAAACCTCAATCTTGGTATGAAAATCAAATTAACTTATGGCGCAGAATCATATTAAATAACGAGCGTAGTAAATATACGGCATTAAATGATCCTACTTTTATTGGGCAAACTGCATTGCAGGCTATTGGCGATTTTACAAGCGATCTTCAAGATGAAATAAATAATGCGCAAGTTGGTGGACCGTATGAAAGTTTATTACAAGAAAAATTAAAACTAGCGGATGAACAAAAAGCTTTAATAACATCAAAATCGCAAGATAATATCACTTTTGATTCTGGTGTTGGTGAAGTGTCTAGAAGTATAGAATCTGTCGTTGTAAATACATCAACTTTAGAGTTTGATATTAATATAGAACAAAGTTTACAACTAGAACTTGGTTTTAGCGTCAATAAATTAGGTATAGAATCTACAACAACAGGATTTGCAAGTCAAGCATTTAGTGCATCCTTAACAGAAGAAGATACAAAGACGACAACTATTAGTTATACCTTAAAAGACAACGATCCAGCAAATGTGTTAAGTGTAGATATTATCAATTTGTTTGATGGTAGTGGTCCTATATTTACAACCGTAGGCGGTAGAACATCCTGTCCTTATGAAGGTCCAGAGTTATCGCATTATTATAATCACGCTACTTATAATCCTAATAATCCTGTTATAGAATTGGCGCAAGGAGATAGAGAAACATTAAGTAACGCCACTGAAAAAGCAGAAGACCCTAAAATTCTTGTTGAAGTTTCTGAAATATTTAATATCCCAGAAAGTAACAATGCGGAATTTAAATTGCAGCTTTCAAACAATGCAGATGCTACAAGCGATGCAGCTAGTTTTAATTATTTCGAACTTATTGTAGATAACTTAACAAATCCAGATAATGCATTAATAAATGTTAGTCAGAATGGAACTGTGGTTTTTGTACCATATGGTCAAACGGTAGAATATACCTTAACATTAGGAAAATCAGTTTCTGATGTTAATGATTATGAAGATATACGAGTTATTTTACAATCACAATGTGATCCTGTAAACGTATTTGATGATGTATTGATTTCTGCCCACTTTGTGCCATCTTGTTCACAAGTAGCTGTAAAAGCCCCATTAGATAATTGGGTGTATAATGTAGATGCAGCCTTTAATAATGATGGTTCAACCAATCCGTTAGCTATCAATGTATCGGAATACAATCAGGCTTTTAACAATTTTAAGAAGATAGATCTAGAATACCGTTTAGCAACGTCTCCTAACTGGACACGCTTGCATACCTATTATAATACACAGGTGTTTTATGATGAGGCCGTGGCCAATAGCGAGTCTGAGATTTCTTTAATTACAGATGCCGAAGTTATTTTCGCTTTTGATATTGTAAGCTTGCAATTACAAGATGGAAACTATGAAATAAGAGCTCGAAGCACCTGTACCAATGATACCGAATTTATTTCAGACGTGATTTCGGGAAGTATAGATTTACAGTCGCCACAACAATTCGGCACACCATTACCTACCGATGGTATTTTAGGCCCAGGAGAAGATTTACGCGTTAGTTTTAACGAAAACATCTTCTACAACAGCGCGGTAAGTACTATTGAGATTAAAGGAGAAACTAATCAGTTACCAATAGATCATAGTGTGTCCCTGCGTTTTGAAGGCGCTAATAACACCGCGACCATAGAAAGCCCAAGATTAGTATCAGGCGATTTGACTGTGGAGTTCTGGATGAACAATGCCACAACTGCATCAACAGCTACAGTAATTAGTCAGCAAAACGGACTAAATATTCGTTTAGAAAATGGAGACATTTATGCTACCCTAGGAGACATTACGGCTAATGGAACCATAGTTACTGATGGACTATTTCACCATTATACAATTACACACAATAATGCATCAGGTAGTCTTAGTATTTATGAAGATGATCGTGACATTGGTGGAGCAACCGGAATAGCAAATACGCAATTTACAAACAATAACCCACTAGTAATTGGCGGAAACACCTTTATAGGAAACATACATGACCTGCGATTATGGACAAAATCTATAAGTTTAAGTGAAGCTTTTGCCAATATCTATACCAAGCTATTAGGCAATGAAAACAGTTTAGTTGGCTATTGGCCAATGAACGAAGGACGAGGAACTATTGCTAATGACCTAGCGCGATTTAAACACGCTGCAGTGAGTGCTGATTGGGACATAAAACCCAAAGGGACTTCCTATGAGTTTGCTAATGGGCAGTATTTAGAATTAGATAATGTAGGCTTTGTACAACTCACCAACACAATGGATGCGACCATATCCTTTTGGATAAAAACAGACACGCCGCAAGAGGCTACTATATTCTCTAACGGTCGGGGAAAAGGAGGCGGAACACCGCAAACAAGTGACCCTGTACAATCTAACGGGTTTGCTAATAAATGGGCTATTAATATGAATAGTTCGGGAGCCTTATATTTTGCCAGTGAGGAAAATGAATATGTATTAACAGCCGAAAGTGTAGCTGATAATAACTGGCACCATATTACACTGTTATTCAATAGAAATGGCTCTTTAAGAACCTATGTAGATGCACAACAGGTGTCTTCAAACCCAATAACAGATATCGGTGGTTTTTCAGGAAATCAAGCCTGGATTGGTGCTCGCGGATTTAAAGACCAGGCAGGTGTTGAAACTGTAGATCGTGTATTTTCAGGTAAAATTGATGAGTTCCGTTTATGGAATACATTACGTAACGTAGACCAAATTTCCAGAGATCGATTCAACGAAATGGACGTGGAAAGTATAGGTTTATTATTATATGCACGTATGAACGACCCCGATCCGGTAACAGCAAACGGGCCACGATATTATCATGCGTTTACAAATCAAAGCGTGATTCCATCGAACGCGGTGTTAAATTTAGGAACTGTGAACTATTCTGATGACGTACCAGCGATAAAACCAGAACGTAAGCTTATCAAATTCCAGGTAAACCATGTGATTAATGAAGATGATATGATATTGGAACCTGTTATTTCAGATTGGGCAACTTTGGAAGGTCAGATACTAGACATTACAGTGCATCGTATGTTTGATGCTTCAAACAACATGCAGCAATCGCCAATTACCTGGACTGCGTTTGTTCAGAAAAACGAAATGAGTTGGTTTGTAGAAGGCTTTAACGATGTGGTAGATATTGTAAAAGAAGGTAACGAATCCCCTTCGTTTGAAATTACTATTATTAATAAAGGTGGTTTAGTCCAGCCTTATAATATCTCAGGTGTGCCAAACTGGTTGTCTTTAAGTAGTACATCAGGCAGTTTAGCACCAGATAGTAAGGTCACAATCACGGCAACTATTGATGCAAGTCTATCCGTAGGAGAGTATATAGAAAGCCTTTATTTACAAACCGATTTTGGTTTAGATGAAAAACTACAACTAGAAGTTAGAGTTTTAGCCGAAGAACCAGCATGGGAAGTAGACCCTAATGACTTTGATTTTAGTATGAATATTGTTGGTCGTATAAAGATAGATGGCATTTTCTCAGATGATGAATTCGATAGAATTGCAGCGTTTGTAAATGGAGAAACTAGAGGTGTTGCGAATATTATTTATAACGAATCGTATCAAGAATATTTTGTATTCCTAACAGTTTACAGTAATACTGTATCAGGAGAAGCAATAGCATTCAGTATATGGGATGCAACAAAAGGCCAAATAATGCAGTCTACTTTAGATGGCAATGCCTCCGTAACCTTTGTGGAGAATAATGTTATAGGATCTTTAAGCAATCCTGCGATATTTGAAAATACTAATGTTGTAGAACAAGACATTGCTTTAAATGCAGGTTGGACTTGGGTGTCATTTAATGTAAATGACGCTAACTTCTCAAACCTCAATGTATTAACATCTGGTATGAATTTGCAAACATCAGATCGTATATTGAGTCATTCTCCAACACAGTTAGAAACCTATTTCAAAGATGACACCACACCTGCTAACAGCTCATGGAATGGAGCTATTAGTGCTAATTCTGGTTTGTCTACAAATTTTATGTATAAGATGAAATTTGCAAATCAACAATCATTAAAAGTAAAGGGGAGTAGTGTTGATGTTAATGCTTGGAGTTTTAATATTCAGGAGAACTGGAATTGGCTGCCATACCCATTAAATAAGAATGTATCAGTAAATGAAGCTTTAGCTACGTTTGATGTATCTGATGGAGACATCATAAAATCACAGAATTTATTTGCTATTTACGATCCATTGAATGGATGGAGTGGTACACTAAATTATCTGGAAACTGGTAAGGGATATATGGTGAAATCTAGTAAAGATCAAACCTTTAAATATGCTAATATTTTTGGAAAATCTTCAAACACGAAGGCTTCAAAAAATACTAACACGGCATTTGTGCACAAACGCACTGAACCAGAATTTGCAAAATATTCAGAGAATATGAATGCTGTGGTTTTACTACCTGAGGGATATCATGAGCTCTTTATCTATGATGAAGATGGTGTGTTAAAAGGAGAGGCAACTAACCAAATAGTAGGCGATAAAGCACTAAGTTTTATTACCATATACGGAGAACGCCCAGAAGCATTAACCTTTCACGTAGGTAACGGTAATAGTCAAAGATCAACACAAAAAGCAGTAACCTTTAAAAGTAATACAGTGCTAGGTACAGTAGCAGACCCTCTAGTGTTAGAATCTGATATTTTAGAAAGCCTTAAAATGTATCCAAATCCGTTTAAAAATGAATTGATGTTGCAACTTAATTCTAACGAAGTAAGTAATATGGAACTCAAACTATTTAATGTGGTAGGACAACTTGTTCATTCAGAAACACACAAAACAATAAAAGGGCAAAATACAATTAAGCTGACCCCAAGAATTAGTAACGGTGTATACTTTTTAAAAGTGAATCTTAACAATGTAAATACAACCTATAGAATCATTAAAAACTAGAAGCTATGAAACGTATAATAACAAACACAATAGTATTCTTCTTTGTAGGAATAACCGTTTATGGTCAAGAGCCAGTATGGTCTGTAAACGAAAACGATTTTGAATATACCATGTCATTTGTGGCCTTTTTAAATGTAGATGGAGCAACATTAACCAGTACTAATGATAAGGTGGCGGCATTTGTAGGTGGCGAATGTAGAGGTGTTACTAACTTAATTTATGTATCAAGTAAAGATCGCTATTATGCTTATTTTAATGTGTTTTCAAACACCAATGGAGAAGTGTTGAATTTTAAAGTTTACGACTCCACCAACGATGAGGTTGTGGATATAGTTAAAACAGTAAACTTCGAAATTAATGCTCTTTATGGCGATTTAGCACAAGCCTTTAGTTTTGCGAGTCCCGCTTTAAATGATGAAGCAGAACTAATTAGTTTTAATTTTAAAGATGTCACTATTAGTAATAGGAATATACAAGATAATACTATGACACTTTATGTAGATAATGGTATAAGCGTATCAGCCTTAACTTCCATTTTTGAAATAAGCGCGGGTGCGCAACTGTTTAGTGAAAGTCAAAAATTAATCTCAGATAGCAGCGTATTAGATTTTACCAATCCAGTTATGGTTGAAGTACTTTCAGAAGACGAATCTACACGCAACGAATGGGAAATAACCGTAAGTTATAATGCTGTAATAGGGAATTTAACCTTTTATAAAAAAGATGCCGTGTGTTATAATGGGGGGGCTATTAAGGTATTGTCTTCCGAAAATGGTAGTGAAGTGGTGTTACTTAAAAATCAGGTGGCACAAGCTGCTCAAACCTTAAGTAATGGCGAAGTTATTTTTACCAGTTTAAGTGAAGGAAATTATACCATTCAAGTTAATGGGTTTGAAAAACAGATAAGTATTAATTTAAAAGAATAAAGTAATGCAAACTAAATATTATTACATAATCATAATAATCCTATGTTTTGTTTTAGGATGCTCAAAAAATGATGATAATCCGGCACCACCACCTGTCACTGTAGAAAGTTTTGACCCCGTGTCTATTGAATTTGTTCATGAAGACGGTACTGGCATTACAGCAAATGATTGTATTACACCAGATGAGGCTTATGCTATTCAGATTACAACAACGAAGAATAATAATGGGAATACTGCAGTTTCAAAAATAGAATATACTATAAATGGTGCTATATATAGTATGTCGTTTACAGCGGCTGGAACAAAAAGAAATCCAATTGTTTTGGTTGATGGAAGAAATGTAGCAGAATTATCCTCAACAGGTACTTCTACTGAAGTAAACTATATAGAACAAGGCGATTTTGAATTGGTTGATTGATTATTAATCAACCAACCAACCAACCAATTGATTCATACTATGCTTTTAATAAGAAAAAATCAAGTTTTTTTAATACATGGTGGTGCTAATAGTAATTGAAATATTCGTTTTGAATCAATTATTATTACTATGAGACACTTAGATTTATTTTGATTTTCAATGTATCATTTTCGTACCGGAAATAGACTAAGCCTTGTTAATATTGCTTAGTTTCTTATGTATCAGTAAATAGATTGAATAGTTAATCTTAGTTGTAGAATTTTTATTAATAAGGCTATATTAATTTGAAGTCACAAAAATTTAAGATTTTTTTAAAATAGAGTTTAGCCAACCTATTATGAAATAATATGCTTCTGATTCTTGTCTTGTGATTTCAAGACTATTATAATAAGGGTTATTCACAACCCATCCTCCATGAGTGGTATTTGGAAATATTCGAATAGTAATATCTTTTGCATTAGACGATGACAAGCCTTTAACAAAAAGTAATGGAGAATTTGGTGGAGTTGAATGATCGTGTTGGTAAAAAACACCTAAAGATGGACAGTTAACTGCCATTAGATCTTTAATTGGTTCATTCATGTTTAATTCAAGACCTTGTTTAGCATTTTTTTTACTTTTCCACTCGATGTACTTTCTTTTTTTTAGTCTAGAAAACCATTCTTTCTCTTTATATTTTAAAAGTTTAGTTTGATAGGTTTCAAAGTCAATTAATTCTAACCCAGCATCAAAAAAACTTTGAAAATAATCTTCTGCTTCAGAAACATCATTTTTGGAGAAGCTATTTCGCTTTAAATAACTAATCATGTAATGTTTCCATTGTTGCCAACCGACTGATATATTTCCAGCAATATTTACGTAAAAATCTGTATTGATAGTTTTACTAGAAATGATAGAACCAATCCAGCCTCCTTGGCTAATTCCTATGCTACCGATTGATTTATTTGGATATTTCAGTTTTAATTTATCAATAATTTTCACTCCATCTTCGGCATATACTCTAGAGATTTTATCATAACTATCGCCAGTAACTTTTTTTCCATATGACATTCCAACATTTCTTTTATCAAATGCAAATACTGAATAGCCATTATCAACTAAATACATGCCTAAATCATATAAATCATATCTGTCGTTGTCTCCATCTCCATGAAATAAGACAGCTATTGCATTTTTACTATGATCAATTGGGCTAATTAAGTCTCCCGAAATCACCAAGCTATCACCCAATACAAGCCTATGCTGATTTATATGTATTTTCACTTTTGTGAGATCGTTAGTTAAACTGTCATTAATAGATGAAATATGCATTAAAACATCATCATTATTATTAGAAAATTTTATTGTTCCGCCAATTGACTCCCAATTATTTCTTGCTTTAGAAAATTCGAAATTAGTTGTTTCTGTGGCTCTTATCATGTGTGTTTCTCCTGTTTTCATAACTACAAAATGCGGGAAACCAGGCCTTGGATTTAATAAATACTTTTCTCCTTGAGAATCTTGATAAAGCCCTTTGTATTTGAGTAATAATTTTTCTTGCGAACTTAAATTAATAGTCATAGCTATTAACAGGATGGATAATAAATTTTTCATAATGACTATTTTGAATATATTAGTTATTAGTATATATAATAGACTAGCAAAGTCGTCAATAGTGACAACTTTTTATATAAAACTTTCTAATTTTAATGCGAATAGATGAAAATCAACTTTGAATGGATATTAATGATTCGTGAATAGATAAAAAGAATATAAAGCTTTTATCTAAAAAAGATGATATGAGCTATAATATAATTTTGTTAAAATTACTTTTCTAGAATTTATACTAATAGAATAAATAAAAACATAAATAAGGTTAATAAATTTTCAGAATATTGTATATCCAAAAGATTATAGTGAATTGGCAAAATCTTATGCTATAAATGAAAAAAATATTTTCAGATAAAACAGGTATTAATGAAGGGATAGATACAATAAAAGAAAGATGATTTTACTGCAAAATACAAAAAAGACAACCCATGCAATTACTCCAGTTGAAACTCAAATTGTTGCAAAACAACTTACTTTTATGAAGGAGAAACTATCTTCTCTAATTGAAACGTTTCACAATGAAATAGCAAGTATGCAATTGTATGTAAAAAAGAGTATGGAAGATGGGAAATTTATCTTGATATCTGGAGTAAGTTATAAATAAATGTGAAATTTTTATTTAAAAGAGGAGTATTGTGTACATTTAATTTATTAAAAATATTACTAACATTTAAAATATGAGAGTTCTTAAAGCTTCTAGAGATATTGGTCTAATAATGGGTAGTATTGCTGCTATTCAGAGCTTGTTTATGGTCTTTTATTTGTTTTTTTCGAAAAAGAGAGATCATAAAAATATTATGCTTATAATTTTTTTTGCCGTTATTACTTTGCGTATTGTTAAATCAATGCTTTGGTTGTATTTAGACGATGTGCCACACTATATTTTAAATTTAGGCTATGCATCGCATCTTGCATCTGGCCCTGCACTATTCTTATATTTAAAGTTTTATATCCAAAAAAAAGATTGGCACAAAACCAATTATTTACAATTTCTACCAGTTTTTACTTTGTGCTTTTTTTTAACCAAACTTAATGGTGAAAATTTCTGGTATATAGGAGGATATTCAGTTCTTCTATACCATCAATTGATTTATACAGTCTTATGTATTTCTATTCTTTTATATAGTTATTATAATAGAAAAAAACAATGTGTTACATTTTCATTAAAAGAATGGCTCTGGCTATTTTTGCTGGTTATAGGTGCTTCTGTTATTCAATTTTCCTATTTTACCAACTATATTTTAAAAATGGTACCATATGAAACAGGCCCAGTATTATATGCTATTTTCATTTATATATTAACTCTTTATACAGTAATTAATCATAAAGTAATAAATAAGACTATTATATTAAATGAAAATAGTGATATTACTAAAGAAAAGTCCTCTACAGATTCTTTAATAAAGGAAAACAAATATAAAAACAGCCCTTTGAATATAGATGGGGTATCATATACAATACAAATGATTGAAGCTTTCTTTAATACTAGTAATCTATATTTAAACCCTGATTTTTCTTTATCTGAACTATCAACACAATTAAATACACCAAAGCATCACTTATCGCAAGTTATTAATATAGGCATGGATACTACCTTTTATGATATTGTTAATGCCAAAAGAATAGAGTCTGCTATTAGTCTGTTAAATAGCAACAAAGTTTCTAATATCACATTTGAAGCTTTAGGCTATGATGTTGGATATAATTCTAAATCATCTTTTTACCATCATTTTAAAAGGCATACAGGAAAAACACCTAGACAATACAAATTAGAATTTTGTACAGATTAATTAATTACGCCCTTTATCAATAGTCTTATCATTTTATTTGTTATAAATAAAATTCATAAAAGTATAAGCTAAATTTTGATTTACTCAATACGTATTTTTAAATAAGCTGACTTATGCTCCTATATTTAATATTTAGATGTTTAAAAGTTTCATCAAAATTTTTTCAAAGAAAAAAACTAAATATTTTTTTCAATTTTCAGATAAAAAATCGAAGCCTAAGTTAATTTCATTTTCGCTTTTTTTTATGTTGATGTTGTCTTTTAGTATTTTAAGACCACTTCGATCTGAAATAGGTTTACAATGTGGTGTAGATCAAATGCATTGGCTCTTAACAGGTTCCTTTTTAGGTTTTTTAATATGCTTCCCTGTTCTTGGATACTTTATCTCTAAGTTTTCAATTGTATCATTCTTTAAATCATTTTACGTATTCCTCATATTAAATCTGTTATTCCTGGTACATCAAAACCAAAACATGCTGTTGATAATTTAATAGCTGGATATGGACGCCTACCAGATGAAAAAGGTAGAAAAAAAATGATTTCACATTTAAAAAATATATGAACGTATGAAAATTATTATCAGAAACCTTTTGCTTCTTGTTTTTTGCTTTAGTCTCTTTGCTAAGGCTCAACAAAACTCTAAACCTTTTGTTCCATCAAGTTTTAAGTGGGATTTGAAATCTATATATGATGATAGTATTCCTTGGGAATCTAAAATCGCACAGTTAAAAAAAGAGAATATTCAAGTATCTCATTTAGAAGGTTTAATTAAAGAAGATTACGATAATTTATACATGGTTCTTGAGCGTGTATCGCAATTAAGAGGGAAAGTTGCAAAATTAGTTATATATGGCGCATTGATGGAAAATCTTGATTACACATCTGTTGAGGCACAACAACAGTTTTTAGAAGCATTAGAGATAGAAGATGAGATAGAAGCAACAACAAGTTTTATAAATTATGAAATTGCTAAAATACCATCAAACGATATTCAAAAACAAATTCTAACTCAGCCAAAATTAGCCAAACATATAAAAAGAATTAATCGTATTAAAGAAGAAGCTAAATTTAGGCTACCAAAAGAAACTGAGAAAGCACTTTTGGGAATGAAACGCTTATGGCTTCAATCTGGTCAAACGTATCAAGCACTATTTGAAAATAAAAATTTAGATTGGCCAGAAGTAATGCTTTCTAATAAAGAAAGAATAAAAGTATTCCCTCGACAATTTTTCAATATTAGAAAGAGTAGTAATTCTAAAGACAGAGTTAATGTATCAAAAACTTTTCTTAACAGTATAAGCAAGTATAAAGACATACTTGCTATTCAATTAACTAAAAGAATAGAAACGGAACTTCAAATTGGTAAGTTTAGAGGGTTTTCTTCAGGAATTGATGCAGAATTCTTTATTAGAGATGGTTTTCCGGTAGGCACTACAAGCACATTTAGAGATATTGCCTTTAAGCATAGAGAATTATTACAAAAATATTGCAAAATAGTAGCTAAATTAAATGGTAATAAAAAGCCACATTATGCAGATGTTTATGCAGGAACAGCAAATATAGATAGAGAATTTAGCCTACAAGAAAGCATTGATATTGTTTACAATTCTACACATTATTTAGGAGACGAATATAAATCTAAAATAGATTCATTATTAAATGAAAATACTTTTCATTTTGAAATGTCAAAAAACAAGCGAATTATGTGGGCTATTTTCCCTCCTGTAGGAGGTGCTAAACCTTATACCATCATGCCTTATAATAATACTTATAGAGCCTCAAGTGTGCTTTCAAGGGCAATTGTTGGTAATCTAGCCCAGCATCATTACAAGCCTGATACACGCGATGATCCACCAGTATATAACAATGGAATTATTTATGTGGGTAGCTTATTACACCAAGATTACTTGATTAAAGAGGCCCATAATAAAGAAGAGAAACTTGCTTATTTACAAGCTGGCATTTATAGTCTTTATAATACGTTTTTTAAGTATGCTGTTTATGCTTCTTTTGAATATGAAATCGAAAAGAGGCTTCAAATGGGAAAATCACCTAATGGTGAAGAAGTGTCAAATATTTATTATGGAGTTTTAAAAAACTATTATGGCAAACAAATTGAAATCCCAAAAGAATATGCTTATGAGTGGATGACTATTGCACAACCATTTAATACTTATGAACATCAATATTGGCCTGTTGCAATGGCTGCTGCTTGTAATATATTGGAGAACATAGGAGAAGTCCAAGTGAAAAAGTTATTAATCGGTAAAACAAATGCTAAAAGTGATCGCTCTTTTCAAATACTTAAAGAAGCAGGAATTGATATGACCAAGCCTCATGTTTATAATAGTTTAATTAAAAAAATGTACTACTACTTTGATGAAATGGATAAACAATTTAATATAAAAAAATAGAGCTTAGATGTAATTTATAAGAAACCATTAAAAGTTGTGAGGATTAATTAATAAAAGCAATGTATGTTAAGGATTGTTATAATAGAAGATGAAAAGCTATCTGTAGATAATTTGAAGGCTTTGTTAAAAAAAACGGCATTACCATTTACAATAGTTGCAGAAATAGACAGTGTTTTTGAATCTGTAAGTTGGCTTAAAAATAATTTCCTACCAGATTTAATTTTTATGGACATTCATTTATCTGACGGAAAATCACTAGAGATATTTAAAGAATATAATATTACTACACCAGTAATTTTTACGACAGCATATGATTATTACGCAATTCAAGTATTTAAAACCAGTGGTATTGATTATTTATTGAAACCTATTGTATATGAACATTTAAAAGACACATTAAAATCGTTTATGGATAAAAAAACAATCTATGTAAATAATCAAGGTATTATTAATGACTCTATTTTCAATTTTAAAAAACATGATTATAAGAAAAGGTTTTTAGTTAAAGAAGGTAAAGGGTATATACCAATAATAACGGATAATATTGCATATTTTCATAGAACAGGAATTGTATTTGTGAAATTATTTGATAATGTATCTTATTCTTTAAATTATTCATTAAATCAATTAGAAGAGATTCTAGATCCTAACATTTTTATTAGAGTCAATAGAAAAGTAATAGCCAACATTAATTCAATTCAACAACTTACTAAAAACTATAATGATAACTATATAGCTAAACTTAATCCTTCGCACAATGAAGAAATTCAAATAAGTCAAGAAAGCTACACTAGATTAAGAGAATTTTTGTCATAAAAGATTGATTTTTAATGAGTATAAATTGCTCATAAAATTTATTAATTTCTCCTCTTTTCTATGCTCTATTTTTAATCTTCACAGAAAAATACATTATTTCATGACTGTTTTTATTTCTGAACAATAGTTCTATTAATTTTGTGAGGCTACTAGACCTAAATATTGATTACCATAGTTAATATGAATAGTAAACCATTCTTTTTTTGATAAAATAGTTTTTTTTTAAATGCCGAAACTAAATAAATTTATAAAAAAATCGATGAAACGCTTGTTTTTTACGATTAATTACATAAATTTGCTTTTTAAACCCTTAAATCTTCGACATGAAAATAAGAATTATTTTAATAAGTTTTAGTTTCTTTTTAGTTACTGGCATTGGTTTTGCTCAAAAAAAGAAAGTAGCAAAAAGCATCATTAGCGAAAAAGTTTCTATAAAGAAATATCATACAAAAGAAGATCTAGACAGAATGCAAAAAGGTCAGTTATTGGATTTGTATGTTGAACGGATAGAAAGCCTTGTTAAATTATTGCCATATATTGCATTTGCTACTAAACCTGGAGTAACTATGACTACTTTAGGAATTCCGAACGATAAAGACAATAGAACAGCGCTTGATGAACAATTTGAAGCTACAGAGAGCTTTTTGGAGACAAACAATGAGTTTCAAAGACGAATATTACCATATTCAGATACTAGTAATTTAATTGCTGCTATTCTGTTTTATGAAGAAACTATGAAATCATTACATGAGTATAGTGAGTTTCATTGATAACTCTATTGATTAGATAATAGATTTAATTCTATTGTTTTTCAAACCTAAAATAGAAATAAAAGAAATGTAATAAGCTTTACATTTCTTTTATTTCTATTTTTTTTGTCTTGTTAATGTGTATTTCATCGATAAAAAAGTAATATAAAAATGATCATTTTAAGCATTTTATCGAAATAATTGGTATTTCATAGATATTTTGTTATATATTTGAGCTTAATATTAAAGATATACCTATTTGCTATTTAACATAAAAAAATACTCATGAAAAATTTTACTCAAATACTATGTGTATTTCTTCTAGTTGCTGGAAACATTTTTGGACAACAAGAAAAAGGAATAATTGGTACTGATAATTGGTTACACAATTGGACGGAGTTTAAGCCTAAGTCGGTAGATCATGGTGAACCTACTCAGATACTAGCAGGCAATATAACCGAAGACACAAAACTTTCAAAACGATATGTTTACTTACTGTCTGGTAGCGTTTTTGTTACAGATAGTACGACACTTACTATAGAGCCAGGAACAGTAATTATAGGAGATTATGCTACAAAGGGATCACTTACTATTTCTAAAGGGGCAAAAATAATTGCAGATGGTTTAGAAACAGACCCTATTATTTTTACATCAAACAGAAGTGTTAAAAGAGCAGGGGATTGGGGCGGACTAATTATTCTTGGTGACGCACCTATAACAAAATTTGGAAGCGGATCTGTAGCATCGTATTATACACAACTTAATGCAACTATTTATAAAAACTCAAACTATGGAGGAGAAAATCCTGCAAGTAATTCTGGAATATTAAGATATGTAAGAATTGAATATGCAGGTAAGAGAATTAAAAATGCAGGCTATTTTAACGGACTTTTATTGGCTAGTGTTGGTAACGAAACTGTATTAGAAAATATAATGGTTAGTCATTGTGCAGGTAATTCATTTGAAGTTTTAGGAGGTGAGGTTAATTTAAATAAAGCCGTTTCGTATAAGTCAAACAGTAATGATTTTAAATTTAATTATGGAGCACAATGTAATTTATCCAACTCTTTAGCTATTCGTTCGCCTTATGTTTCAAATAGCTCTGGAGCTAGATGTTTACAGGTAAATTCCTATGATAATAAAGAGGAAGTAGACTTCACAAAAAAAGGAACTTTAGTAGTAGCAAAAAATATAACTTTAATAACAGATAGTGATGATTTAAAATCTGATATAAATCAAGGCTTAGTTAAAGAGGCAGTTTATGTTGGTCATAACGCTTCACTAGAAATGGTTAAAAGTGTTATATCTGGTTTTAATCCAGCGGTTTTATTTGAAGATAAAATTAGAGTTAATCAAGAAAATTTGGAAAAAATCAAATTTACAGATATGTATTTTAACAATTGTAATGGAAACATTTTTGTTGAAAACAATATGAATAATGAAGATTTAGAGAACTGGTATGGAAATACAGCATTTTTTAATGTTTATTCTAAAAGTAATAATTCTGAAACGTTTATTGATTTAAAAAATAAAAGACGACCAGATTATAGGTTAAGAATTAATAAAATAATAGCTTCAAATGAAGTTGATCCAGATTTAAATCGAATAGACGATTAGAAGTGAATCCAGTTATTATTAGTTTGATAGAACTTTTCGATTTCCTGTTTGTACATAAACATCGGAATTTATTATGATTAACCAGTAATAATGAAGCAGGTAATTAAAACTCTATGATAGTAATGATAAACATTTCTCTTTTAAAGAAAATAATATCGAATGAAGAATTTTTACATTACTTGTGTTATAACGCTTTTTGCACTTCTTGCACCTAATATTATTGATGCACAAGTGGTTATAAGTACGCCAAGTTTAGGCTTCAGTCAGGCTTGTGCAAGTCCTTCTTTCAATACTTATAATGTTACGTTTTCTTTTTCCCCTGAAGGAAATTTGAGTTCATCCAATCAATTTGTAATAGAACTTTCTGATGAAACTGGTGCTTTTTCTAATGCTACTGTAGTATATACTTCTGCACAAGGAGCAATTACAACATCTCCAGCAACATTAAGTATTTCATTACCAACTGATACAGCTGGTCAATCTTATAAGGTTAGAGTTAAAAGTACTGCTCCAACTGCTACAAGTACAGGTTCGGTAGCTTTTCCTGCATATTATAAAATTCAAGACACACCATTCTCAATAAACAATTTGATTGATACAGGAGTGTATTGTTCAGGCGGTAGTTATTTGTTAACTATTGATGATCCTGGAACAGGTGATAACGATTCACCTTTACAATACCCATCACTTACATTTAATTGGTATAAAGTAACAAGTCCAACAACATCAGTTTTTGTTTCATCTGGAAATACTCTATCTGTAAATCAATCAGGTACCTATTTTGCTGAAACTAATTATGGTACATGTACATCAAATTCATTTTCAAATCGAGTTACTGTAAGCGAATCAACAACAAACGGAACATCGTCTATTAGTTCTAGTCTTGGTAACCCGTATTGCGCAAGTCAAGGTTCAACAACTTTAAGTGCTATAAACGGTATTAGCTATCAATGGTATAAAGATGGTACAGAAATTCCTGGAGCAACAAACCAAATGTATGTAACTAATGAATCTGGAGAGTTTTCTGTAGATATAGATTTAGGAGATTGTGCAACAAGTGCAACAATAGATTTAAATGGTGTTGGGTTTACTAGTGAGATTGATGTCCCAGAGCTTAACATGATTGAAGATAATGAAACCTTAGTTGCAACGGTAACTACAACTGCCAATAACCCTGAGTTTAAGTGGTATTTAAATGACACCTTAATTGCAGGAGCAACTAGTAATAGTTACGAAGCTACTCAAACAGGTGACTATAAGGTTGTAATTAAACAAACTGTAGGATGCATATCTACAAGCGAATTTCTATTTAAAGTAAGTACTGCTTTTCCTAATGTTTCTAGTATTCCAAATTTAATTAGTCCTAATGGCGATGGAATAAATGATACATGGATAATTCCGCAAGAGTATGTAAACGGAGCAAATGCATCTGTAACCATACTTAGTGCTCAAGGCAAAGTAATGCTTCAAACCGATAACTATTTAAATAATTGGCCAGAAGAGCAATTAGCATTTAAAGCTATAAACCCTGTTTATTATTATGTTATTACAACTCAAGATAATAAAACTAAAAAAGGCTCGATAACAATCATTAAATAGCATGAAAAAACTATTATTACATATAGTTTTATTTTTCTGTATTACACAGCAATTCTATTCTCAAGAGGATGGAATTGTTGCTTTTGATATACCAACTAGAAATTCTTTAAAGTTTAACAAATATACTATTAACCCAACATTTAGTTTTGTAAGAGAGCAAAATAAGTATATAAGCTTTTATAATAAAAGACAATGGGTTCAGTTTGATGATGCACCATTAACATATTTAGCGAGTTATGCTGGAAGGTTTAGAGAAAATATGGGTATTGGAGTTGGAGTGTTTCAACAAGATTATGGTGTATTAACAACTTTTGGAGGTATTTTAAATTTTGCATACAATGCGGTTCTTAATACTGATAGTAATTTAACGTTTGGACTTAACCTTGGGTTTTACAAGAGTGGTATAAATGAAGGTAGGGTTAACACAAATTTTCCAGATCCATCATTAGAAAACATACCATCAAATTCCATAATTACGGTAAACCCTGGTATAAATTATGGTACAGATTTTTTTGATTTTGGAGTGTCTATAAACAATGCCGTTTCCTATAATTTACTCAATTCAAACCTTATTGAAGATAACCCAGAACAAGGTGTTCAAGGTCATATAATGTATACAGGTTATGTAAACAGTCGTGGTTTTTTTGATGAAAGTAAATTTTCAGGATTATTACGATCAGAATTTAAAAAAGATCAAACCGTTATTTCTGGGCTAGTTATGTTAAGTGTGCCAAAAGGGATTTGGATGCAAGCAGGGTATAATAGCATATATGGTATGTCAGGAGGATTAGGATTAAACATTAGCACTCAAATCGCAATAGAATATAATTATGAGAAGTCTATAGGTGATTTTTCAGGTTTTGGAAACTCCCATGAAATTACTTTAGCATATAAATTCAAAAATAAAGAACGATATAGTTATAGCGGAGATGACGATGAACAAGCGCTTTTAACAAGCAAAAAGAAAAGAAAAGTACTTGCAAAAAGCACTACAACACCAAAGTTAAGTACAGAAGAAAGACGAATTGCTAAAGAAGAAGCTAAGGCCAGAATAGAAGCAAGACGATTAGCAGCGACAGAAAAAGCAAAAGAAAGAAAACGTGCTTCACAACAAAATAATGTAATAACTGAAGAAGAAATTTTGGTTAAAGCAGTAGATAGTTCTAGTGTAAAGTCAGAACTAGAGTTAGATAATGTAACCAAAGTAGAGGAAAAAAGAATAGCAGATGAGGAGGCCCGAATTAAATTAGAAGAACAGGCTAAAGTTGATGCTATTAAGAAAGCTGAAGAAGAAGAGCGTTTAAAGTTAGAAGAAGTAAACAAACTCAAGGCAGCTGAAGAAGCTAGATTAAAACTAGAAGAAAAGTTAAAAGCTGATGAACAAGCTAGAATTAAATTGGCTGAAGAAAAAGCGATAGCAGAAGTTGAAGCACAGAAGAAGGCAAAAGAGGAAGAAGAGAAGGAAGAAGAAATTAAGATGATAGAATTGGACGGTGTAATTGTTCCTGCACCAACTGATGAAACCACTAGGTATTTATATGATCTTACTAAGTTAACAACAGATTCTAAAATTGAGCAACAAGAATTATTAGCAAAATTAAATGAAACAGTAGCCAGTAGAGAACAAGACCTTAAAGACTTAAAAGAGGAAAATGATTTAAGTGAAAGAGGTATTTATAAAGCTCCAAAGCCATTTAAAAGTGTAACGGCAGAGAATGCAAAATTAGAATCTTTAAAAGTTGATATTGATAATGTAATTAAATCTCAAAATGAAAAAATAGTGAGATTAGAGAATTTATATACAGAAAGACTTAAAGAAGTTAGTGATGTGAATGATCCAGCTAATGCGTTCTATTCTAAAGCCATTCAAGACTTAAAAACAGAGCAAATACAGATATTAAGAACAAAAGACAGATTATTATCAACTTTAGAAACTATTAAGGTTGCTACTGAGGTGGAAAGAAAAAGAAGAATTAAGCGTGCTGCTTACGATAATGAAGAAGATAGATACCAAAAAGACAGGGCTGCTTTAAACCAAATAAAACAATTCACACCTGTTGCATCTGAACCTTTAACAGCAGAAGACTTTGATTCTGGTGAAGCGCAGAGTAACAGCATACAAATTGTTAAAGATGTAAAAAATACCGAAAACGGATTTTATGTTGTAGTTGGTGTACATAGTGATGTAGCTAAAAGAGATGAATTTTTAAGAAAAGCAGTGGCTGCTGGTCAATCCAATATAGACTTCTTCTTTGATGTAACTACAAGTAAATATTATATCTATTACCAAAAATTTGATAATATACAATCTGCAAGAAATGCAATGGAATTAAAAGGAAGTAAACCATATAACGGTAATATTTCCCTGGTTAAAATAGAAAATGAATAATTAGTTTTCCGTTACTCTTTGTCATTTTTTTTTAATACTTCATTGTGTTTTAAGAATGATTATACACTTATAGGTCTGCTTTTAAACTAAAAACAGTTATTGATAAATATATTTTGAATTAAAAATACTACAAAATTAATTTAATTTAATGATTAATGTATCATTTCATCGATAAACTGCTTAATTTGTTGTCCATCTTCCGCTTTGTTACAAAAAAAATTACGATATTTATACCGTTTAAAATCATTAAATATAGACGAAATGCTTTTAAAGTAGATATAGACTTACTTTATTGATTTTAAATAGCTGTAACATTTCTTTTTTAAAGCCCCCAAAGAAAAAGAAAAGCTAAACTAATCGACTATGAAAAAAACTACTTATGTAAGCATTGGACTTGTTGTTTTATTTCTCTTGGTGAGTCTTCATGCTTTTTCTCAAAACTTTGTACCATTTACTCCTAGGTTTAATCAGGATTTAAAAGGCGATATAGTTTTAATTGGTAATAATATTTTGGGGCCAGACAATAATGCCTTTAATGATAATACCGTATATAACCATAATGTTGATATGCGGTATATTGATATAGATGGAGATGCGTCAACATTTAGTTCTTCTAGCGCAGACTTAGTAATTCCAGACCCTAATTGTTATAGAATTATTCATGCAGGATTATATTGGGGAGCAGTTACAAATGGAGCAGCACCTATTACAAACGTTAAATTTAGAGGCCCCACTGGAGGCTATAATGATATTGTAGGAACCGTTGTATTCGATGCCAACGGAACTTCTGTAGATGGTGGTGATAGTTTTCCTTATGCTTGCTATGCAGACGTTACAAGTATTGTTACAAGTTTAGGAACAGATTTAGGAACTTATACTGTAGCTAATGTTTCTAGTGCAGAGGGGCAAACAGATTCTTATAGTCCATATAATGGTACAGGGCATTCAGCAGGATGGTCTTTGTTTATTGTTTATGAGAATCCTACATTACCAGGGAAATCAATTACAAGCTTTGATGGTTTTAGCGCTATAAGTGTTCCTGGCGGAAATCCAGCATTAGATATTCCAGTTTCTGGATTTAGAACTGTACCAGCACCAGCTCCAGTTAGAGCAAATTTTGCATTTGCAACTTTAGAAGGTGATAGTCCAATTTTGGGAGATCAGTTATTACTTAATGGCGTAAATCTTTCAACAACTGATAGACCAGCAACTAACTTTTTTAATAGCTCAGTTACCCAATTAAGTGCAACTCCAGTAAACAATAGAAACCCAAATAGTACCAATACTTTAGGATTTGATACAGGTGTAATGGTAGTTCCTAACCCAGGAAATACAGTTATTGCTAATGATGCTACATCTGGAACAGTTCGTTTAGAAACTAGTGGAGATACTTATTTTCCTTATTTCTATGCCTTAGCGGTTGATATTATTGAACCAAATATTGTACTTACTAAAATTGTTGAAGATGCTTTAGGAAATGATATTGGTGGCCAGTTAGTAGCACTTGGGGATGAATTAAATTACGTTATTGGTTTTCAAAACACAGGTAATGATGATGCAACAAATCTTACTATTAGAGATATACTCCCTATAAACATAGTTTTTAATTATCCTACTGATTTAGATGTTTTACCACCAGGAGTTACGGTGCAAAGCTATAATCCAGTTACAAGAGAAATAATTTTTAATGTTGATAATTCTGTTGTAGAAGAAAATGATCCTGTACAAGAAATTCGTTTTAAAGTGACTGTTGTTCAAACCTGTAGTTTATTAAATGATGCTTGTGATAATATTATAAGTAATCAGGCTTTTGCAACATATAACGGAACGTTAAATCCAACATTTACCATATCAGATGATCCAAGTTTTAATACTAATGCAGGTTGTTTACTAAATCCTTCTGCTACAAACTTTTTAGCAGATATTGACTGTACATTTATTGAAGATGTTATCCTTTGTGGAGCAAGTACAGTACTAACTGCTGGCGATGGTTATGATTCCTATTCTTGGTCTACAAGCCCTACCGGAACACCAGTAATAGGAACAACACAATCCATTACAGTAACCGCAGTAGGGACTTATTATGTTCGAAATACTGCTACAGCTCCTTGTCAATCAATAAATCAAGAATTTAATGTTGTTACTTTTGGAGCAGGAGTTACAAACCCATTAATTCCTTTTGCAGACCAAGTAGTTATTTGCCCAAATGATGGTAAAGAGTTGCCTAATTTTTTCTTATGTGGAGGAGGAGATACAAGATATATTCAAACCAATATAACAGATACATCATCTATAATTTGGGAAAGACTTGATGAGACAAGTTGTGCTGCTGTTGTTGACCAAGATTGTGCTAATGAAGACCCAGGGTGCGTTTGGAATCAAGTTGAAACCGGTCCTAATTATTTAATCGATACGGCTGGTCAATATAGATTAACCTTAAATTATACAGGAGGTTGCTTTAATCAATTCTATTTTAATGTTTATACCAATTTACTAGTTCCTACGGTTACATCTAGAGATATTTACTGTACTACACCAGGAGAGATTGTTGTAGGGGGTGTGCCTAGTGGATATGAGTATAGTATTGATGGTACTAACTATCAAGCGAGTAATGTGTTTTCAATTACTTCGCCTAATATTTATAGTGTTTATGTAAGACAAATTGGTGTTACTCCTAATCCTTGTATATTTTCTGTTCCAGATGTTCAAATACGAGAAAGAGATTTTACAGTTTCAACAATTATTACCCAACCTTATTGTAATGGCGAATTAGGTAGTGTGGTATTAGCTGCAAATGATGTACGTCCTCAATATTTCTTTTCAATTTATGATGGGGCTACTTTAGTAAATAGTGTAGGACCTATAAATGATAATAATTATACATTTTCAAATTTAAACCCTGGAACTTACACAGTAAATGTATCAACTGAAGACGGCTGTACTTATTCTGGAAATATTGATATTATTAACCCTCTTTTATTAGAAGCAACTTCGGCATTAACAAAACCATTAACCTGTACAGATGGCGAAATTACTGTTTATCCAGTAGGAGGTACACCACCATATTTCTATTTTGTAAATAGTACTACGGTTTTTCAAACGACACCAATAATAAATGTACCCAATGCAGGAGTTTATAATATTACTGTTGTAGATTCTAATAATTGTTCTGCAGATACATCGATAACAGTTGATGCCACTCCATCACCAGATTTTAATGTTACTAAAACAGATATTCTGTGTTCAGATGATGGTAACGTAGGTACAATAAATATTAATGTCACTAATCCAAATGGGAATACTTTACAGTACAGTATTGATAACGGTGTGACATTTTTTAATTCGCCTGTATTTACTGGACTTGCAGCAGGAGATTATAATGTGGTGGTACAATATACTTTTGGAACAGAGGTGTGTGTTACAACTCCGCAGCTTACATCTATTATTGCTACTACTGCAATTTCGGGAACAGCAACATTAACAACACCTTATACTTGTATAACTAATGGTGTTATAACAGTTTCTGGAGTTTCTGGCGGAAACCCACCATATGCTTACAGTCTTGATGGATTTAATTTTCAACTAGGAACAACATTTTCTGGATTAACAGATGGAACTTATACAGTTACTATTAGAGATGCAAATAATTGTACTTTTGTTACTGCACCAATAACTATTGATCCACTAAACCCACCAACAAATTTAGCGTTTAGTAATACACCTTTAAGTTGCCCTACTGTTACAACTGATGTTACAATTACAGGAACTACTGGTGGCACATTGCCATTAGAGTATCAAATAATTGCTCCAGCTGCTTCAGCTACAGCATATCAACCTTCTAATGTGTTTTTAGGGTTATCACCTGACACTTATACATTTCAAGTAAGAGATGCAAATGATTGTGTATACATTGAATCTTATACTATTGCTCCATTACCACCAATTGCAGTAAGCACAGTTTTAACTAAAGATATAGATTGTACAGCATCACCAGATGCTTCAATTGCTGGAACAATTTCTGGAGGGGTTTCGCCATTTACCTATGCTGTTTCATTTAATGGTGGAGCTTATACTTCTTTAGGGGTTACAGGCACTCCATTTACTTATACAACGGCTACAGATGGTACATATCAATTTGAAGTAACCGATGCCAATGGATGTACAGCCGTGTCTAATGTACAAACTATAAATGCTATAACATTACCAGAAATTATTTCGGTAGTGCAAACGCAACCTATTTTATGTAATGGAGATTCTAATGCTGCTATTCAAATAACAATTAATAATTCAGTTGGAACACCTCCTTTTGTAATTAATGTTAATAACGATACAACAGCTACAGATTACGGTACACAAACTAGTGGTTTACCAGCAGGGACGTACACGATTACATTAACAGATTCTAAATCTTGTACAGATACTGAAACCATTACTATTACAGAACCTAACCCGATTACTTTTGATTTAACAAAGGTAGATATTACTTGTAATAATCCAGGAGGTTCTAGTTTAGGTTCAATTACTGTTGAAAACGTTGCAGGAGGAACTGCACCTTTTACATATTATATTACCAATAACTTTAATGATGTTATTCCTGGTAACCCATATTCAGCTATATCAAATGAAGACCATACATTCAATATCATCAATTTTGGTACTTATACAATAAATGTAGTTGATGCTAATGGCTGTAGTTTTTCTCAGCAAATAGTTATTGCATCACCGCCATCAGATTTGTTAATTGATGTTACTACCGTTGTACCAGATTGTACGTCAGGTGGCACAGCTACTGTAGAAGCAATATCTGCTGTAGGTAGTGGTAGTTATGAGTTTGGTATTTTAGAATTTAATTTTGCGCCTTATACATCAACTTTTTTCCCTTCGGATGTAGGTTTTCCAAATAGAAGAACATTTACAAATCTAATACCAGGCGTTGTTTACACTTTTGTAGTGCACGATCTTGTAACAGATTGTTACTATGTTAAATCTGCTGATGCACCAATAGATCCAGCTTCAACTTTAACATCATCTGTTGTTCCTAATAATGTAGTTTGTATAGGTGAAAACAATGGTAGTGTAACATTTACTATTGATAACTTTGATAGTACAACGACATCAGTTGATTATGCTATTTATACAGCGTTTACAAATGTATTAGTAGATGGACCAACAAATTTACCAGTTACTTTTGGGACTCCAGAAACGGTAACAACACCGTCACCTGGAACACTAGCTGTAGGACAATATTATATTGTTTTTACTGAAAACGGAACAGGTTCATTCAATGGCTGTCAATCTGCAACGGCAATTTTTGAAATTGCAGAATCTGCTATAGATTTAGATATAACAGCTACGGTTGATAAAAACGCAAATTGTAATCCAAACTCTGGATTAATTAGTGCTATTGCCACAAATGGTACAGCACCATATTTATATCAAATTACAACATCAGCAGTTCCACCATTAGCTACAGATCCTTCATGGGCATCTGCAAGTACTTTCAATGTTGATGCTAATAGTTATTATGTACATGTTATTGATGCTAATGGTTGTATTAAATCGACCCCGGTTTTAGTTTTACCAGCAGACTCTGAACCAATTATAACAGCATTAGTTACTAATCAATGTACAGCTACAGAAGGTAATTTTGAAATTGATGTTGCATTAACAACAGCAGGTATTGCACCATATAGTTATAGTATAGATGGCGGTGCATTTCAAATACGTACAGCACCATTTACCATATCAAATTTATCATCTGGAGTGCACACTGTTGAAATTCAAGATATAAACGGTTGTGGAAATTTAGTAACTGTAACTATAGAAGCACCAATAGACTTAATTCCTTCAGTAACAGCATTAGCAACTTGTAATGACGATGATGGAGAAATTACTGTAACTGGCTCAGGAGGTACAGGAATATATACATATACTATTAGTCCTAACCCTGCATCAATTAGTTTAAGTACTAACGTGTTTTCGGGTGTACCGTCTGGTACATATACTGTAACAATAACTGATACTAATACATTATGTTCTGAAGATGCAATTATAGTTGTTCCTACAACAGCGCTTCCAACAATCTCAACTACACCAGCTCCAGTAACCTGTTTTGGTGATAATGATGGCTCGTTTGAATTAAATGTGAGTGGTTATTCAGGTCCATACAATTATGAAGTATTTGATAGTTCCAGCACTTCTGTTTTTGGTGTCGTAGCTGTTAATACATCAACAAACCCTCAACCAGTTACAGGATTACTTGCAGGTAGTTATTCTATTGTTATTACAGAAACTGCTAGCCCGTTTTGTTCCAACACTGGAAGCGTTATTATTCCTTCTCCATCTGAAGCCTTATCGGTTGTTGCTACTGAGACTTCAAATGTGACTTGTGATAATAACAGCGGAACAATTACTGCTGTTGCGAGTGGCGGTTGGGGAACTTATGAATATGAGTTAACAGGAGCGGTAACAGTTGCATACTCACCAAGCGGTACGTTTACTAATTTATCAGCAGGTATCTATACAGTAAATGTTAGAGATGCTGGTGGATGTATAGCATCCGATGGAGCAACATTAGTTATTCCGCCTCCAATTACGGCTACAGCTACTGCAAATACACCGTTATTGTCTTGTTTTGGAGACACTAATGCTTCAATAACAGTAAATGCTGTAAGTGGAGGGCAAGGGAGCAACTATTCGTATACATTAAATATGACTTCTCCAACAACTAGTACGTCTGGTCCTCAACCATCAAATGTATTTAATGGGTTAGGAGCAGGAACTTATAATGTTGTTGTTACTGATGGTTATAATTGTATATACACTTCAGCCGATGTTGTTATTACAGAACCAACTGAAATACAACCAAGCTTGGTTGTTGCTACAACACCAACTTGTACTACAGATGCGACCCTTACTTTAAGTGCAACTGGCGGAACAGGAACTTACGAGTATAGTAATTCTGCTACTTTTGCAACTGTTTTAGGTTCTTTTGCTACATCTACAGCTATTACTGGTGTTACACCAGGTACATATATGTATTATGTAAGAGATACTAATGGTTGTATATCTAGTGTTTCTAATGAAATTACAATAGATCCATTACCAACATTAATGGTTAGTTTAGATACTACTAATGCTTCAATTAATTGTGCTGGAGATAGTACAGGTGTTATTATAGCAACTGCTGAAGGAGGTTTAGGTAGCTATATTTATACATTACAAGATGGTTCAGGAACAGATATTGCTCCTGCACCAATACAAAGTAGCCCAGGAGTATTTACTGATTTACCAATTGGTACCTATCAAGTACAGGTAGATAGCGGTGATTGCTTATCTACAAGTGCTCAAGCAACAATTACAGAACCAGCAGCACCATTAATTGCAAACTTTACGGTTACTGATGTTACTTGTACTGGAAGTAATGATGGCGTAATGGAAATTACTGCTTCTGGGGGGACAGGAGTTATAAAATATGCTATTTCACCTCAATTAAATCAGTTTTTTGATACTCCAATTTTTGAAGATTTAGCACCAGGAACTTATCAAGCTATTGCTCAAGATGAATTAGGTTGTTTTGTTCTTTTAGATTTTATTATCGATCAACCAACTCCAGTAACACTAACTATTGTTCCAAACTCAATTATTCCAGAAGTTTGTAATGGTGATTTAGACGGTGAGTTTAGTATTGAAATTTCTGGAGGAAATTTACCTTACAGTGTTAGTTTAGATGATATTAATGGTACATATACAACTGGTACTTTAACACAAACTCAATTCGATTTTACAGGATTAGCAGGTGGCGACCATGTAGTTTATGTACGTGATGCTCAAGGTTGTGAATCTGAATGGAACATTACATTTCCACCATCAGTATTAATAGACCCTATGGTAGAAGTAGACTATGGATGTACAAACAATTTATCAACCAACACAGTTACTGTAACGGTTGATGCTAGTGTAAATCCATCAGATTTAGACTATTCATTAAATGGAGGAGCATACCAAACGAGTAATGTATTTATAGATGTGCCACCAGGATTAAATCATTTTATAGATGTAAGGCATACAAATGGATGTATTAAAAGAACTGATACTTTTGATATTATTGCTTACGAACCATTAGTGTTAGTTTTAGAAGATGGAGCATTAAACGAAATAGTTGCTGTAGCTTCAGGAGGTTCTGGAGATTATGAATATACACTAAATGGTGTGTCTTACGGAAGCACTAATACTTTCCTTATTTATGCGTCTGGCGATTACACAGTAACAGTAACAGATAGTAATGGTTGTGTTGCAATTGCTACTAGATATTTTGAATATATAGATGTGTGTATCCCTAATTATTTTACTCCTAATAATGATGGTGTTCTAGATGGATGGGGGCCTGGTTGTACAGATCAGTATAGAGATATGACGTTTGATATTTTTGATAGATATGGTCGTAAAATAGCAACTTTAAGGGTTGGACAAAAATGGGATGGCAAATACAATGGCAAAGAACTTCCTACTGGTGATTACTGGTATGTAGTAAGGTTAAACGATAATCTGGACGATCGTGAGTTTGTTGGTCACTTTACATTGTACAGATAAAACCCTCAAAAAAAATTAAAATGAAAAAACTAATCATATATATTCTTTTTATAACTGTAACATTTAGTTATAGCCAAGAATTAAACTTACCTGTTTTTACGCAGTATTTAGCAGATAACGAATTTGTTATATCTCCAGCTTATGCAGGTATTGGTGATAATTTAAAAATTAGAGCTAACGGATTGACCCAATGGGTTGGCATAAAAGGAGCTCCAGATAATCAATCCATTTATGGCGATTTCAGGATTGCTGACCGATCTGGTATTGGAGTCTCACTTTATAATGATAGAAACGGAAATACAATCCAAACGGGCGCCAAATTTTCATTTGCACATCATCTAGTTTTAGATTATTACACAAAACAATATTTATCATTTGGTATTTCGTATAATCTAAATAATTTCAGAATTGATATAAATAATTTCAATACAGGTTACGAAAACCCAATAATAGACCCTTTTGTTACTGATGATAGACGAACTTCAAATCATAACTTTGATGTGAGTGCGCTTTACAGATATAAAGGATTCTTTGTAAGCTTTAATGCTAATAATATATTAGATAAAGATTTTGATAGTTCTATAAGAAAATTAGAACCTAATTTGCTTTCTAATTACCAAATATATTCAGGTTTTACTTTTAGAGGCCCTAAAAAAAGTGGTTTAGAATATGAGCCTTCTATCTTTTATCAATTGTTTAGTAGTGATAAGCGTTCTGCTACCGACTTTAATTTCAAATTTAGAAAGTATAACAAAAATGATGATTATTATTGGGCAGGTATATCTTACCGCTTTCTCAATGATCAATTTTTTAAACCTCTTAATATAGGTCCGATGGCAGGTTTTAAAAAGAGACAGTTTTATTTTGGTTATGCTTACCAAGTAACTATTAACGATTTGTCAAGGTTTAATTCAGGAACGCATGTTGTTACCATAGGAATAGACTTTTTACAAGGTATAAGTAATTGCCCTTGTACACAGAGTGCAGTACGTAAGTCATTTTAATAGTTTTTTACTAAACTTTGAGAATAATAATTTAAAGCCATCAATCTTTATTGAAGTAATTTCTATAGTTGCATTTGCAACAGGGTTGTTATTCACAAAATTGAATTTACATAAATTACCATTTAATTTTCCGTCTAACCTAAAGCATGTCCAAGGGATATTTACAGTAGTAAATTTTTCTAGAGAAGCTTGTAAATCAACTCTAGGGTGTGAGCCTCCGTGTATACAACCAGTTTACCTAGCATAGTACCTAAACCAAGAATCATGACCAAAAAACCAAGAGTATTACCAATTCTTGTTTGGACGGATTGAATGATTTGTTCTTATCTCACACCTTGAAGGATACCTACAAAGAGACAGACTATAATAAATGAAATGAAAAGCATTAAGTTTGGATATGGCAATTAAAAAGAACAATAAAACTATTCCAAGAATAACAAAGGTTAAAGGTATATATAAGAATTTGTTTTTTAGTTAATGCAAAAAATATAGCTAATACTTTATTAATTAAGCTAAAATAATCTTATTATACATACATTAAAATAAAACATGCTTAAAGGTATTATATAGATATATAAGGTTTGTAGTAAAGTAATAAATTATTTCTGCAGTCGGTAAGAAACTATAGTTAAACAGAAGTTTTTGATATAGCTAAGATTACTTTTCAACAATTTCGACCTCAAATAATTTATCCCAACGTTTACCTGTTACAAATATGGTTTTAGTTTTTGGGTTGTAAGCAATACCATTTAAAACATCTAATTTTTCATGTTGGGTTACTTTTTCTTTTAATGAAGAAAAATCAATAACACCAACTACTGCACCATTTTTTGGGTTTATAATTGCTACTCCATTTTTTTGATAAATGTTTGCATAAATTTGCCCATTAATCCATTCCAATTCATTAATCCGTCCAATTTTACCTTTATTTGTAAACACTTGAATATAATTTTGTTCAGCTAAGGTTTCAGGATTTAAAAGCCATATTCTTTCAGTGCCATCACTTTTATAAATAGTATTTGCATTGTTACATAATCCCCAACCTTCTTTACTATTGCCATAGCTAAAGCTACTTAGTTTATCAAAAGTGTTTACATCATAAACAAACCCAGTACCTCTTTGCCATGTAAGTTGATAAATTTTATTATTTAAAATTGTTAAGCCTTCTCCAAAATATTCGTTAGCTAAATTTATGTTTTTTATAACCTCTCCTGTTTTATAATCAAGCTTTCTGAGTTTAGACTCTTTATATTGACCAGTACTTTCATAAATAGTGTCGTTAAAAAATTCTATTCCTTGTGTATACGAAGTAATATCGTGTGGATACTCATTAATAATATTAAACTTATAAATTTTAGGTGTTTGGTTATTTAAAATAGTAATGCTAGTGTTAACGGTTTGCTTTTCATTATCGAAATATACCGCAGCTTCAATGATGTGTTTCCCTAGTTTATGGTTATTTAATGTTTGCTTTTCGGCAATTTTGACCCCATTTAAAGTATATGTAACAGAATCTATATTGTGATTTTTTTTGTTTTCTAAAGAAAGATCTAGGGTTTTGGATATAGAAATATTCCCCTTCTCAGCATTAGTTTTAATAGTAAAATCATTTTTTTTTTGACCAGAATTTGAACCGCAAGAAATAATAAATAAACCTAAAAATATGATTGTGAGAGCTTTGAAAGTATTCATTTTGTACTATAAATTTCGAGCAAGATATTTATTTAAAAACAGTTTAAAAAATTATTGTGAAAATTTTAAAAGGTTGTATCTTTGCAGCAGGCAAGTCCTACACAACCAGCTCCTATTGAATCCTCCAGGGCGGGAACGCAGCAAAGGTAAATGGTCGTAGCGGTGTGATGTAGGTAGCTTGCCTTTTTTTGTGCCTTTTTGTTTGGTAAATCTTCATATCTTTAATTTTTTAAATTTTATATAAAAATAATGTCTAAAGTTGTTTTAATAACAGGTGGATCTACTGGAATAGGAAAATCTGTTGGTGAATATTTAATCCAAAAAGGTTTTGTGGTTTATGGAACCAGTAGAAATCCAAATAATTATAAAAATAGTGAATTCCCTATACTGCAATTGGACGTTAAAAAGGTAGATACTATTAATAAAACGGTAAACACTATTATTAGTGCCGAAGGCAAATTAGATATACTTATTAATAATGCTGGTGCAGGAATTACTGGGCCTATAGAAGAAACACCAGAAATAGAAATTAAAACCAATTTTGAAACTAACTTTTTTGGACCTATAAATGTTATTAAAGCAGTTTTGCCGCAAATGCGTAAGCAACAAAAGGGTTTAATAATAAACGTAACATCAATTGCTGGTTATATGGGTTTGCCTTATCGTGGTATTTACAGTGCGAGTAAAGGTGCTTTAGAACTTTTAACTGAAGCGTTTAGAATGGAGTTAAAGGCATTTAATATTGATATGACTAATGTGGCACCGGGTGATTTTGCTACTAATATTGCTGCTGGCCGATATCATGCTCCATTGTTAGAAAATTCTCCATATAAAACTTCTTACGGAAAAACTTTAGATTTAATGAACGAGCACGTTGATTCGGGTAGCAACCCTAATATGATGGCTGAAGCAATTTATAAAATCATTATTACGAAAAAACCAAAAGGGCATTATAAAGTAGGGGAGTTTATGCAAAAGTTTTCTATTGTTCTTAAAAGAATACTTCCTGATAGAATTTATGAAAAGCTATTAATGAAACATTATAAGCTTTAATATTTTTGGCATATTAGTTGATACTGATTGTTTTAAAAATCTTTCATCATGAAACAATCAATACTTATTATCCTATTATTTTCTTTTTTTTCATTTAATAGTTGCGAAAATGTTGTGGACTGCATTATTAATGTTCGCCCAGTAATATCTGATAAAAAACTCGCTATTGGTGGCGTAAATCAATATTATTCTGAAATAATTTCTGCACAAATTAAAAACGAACCACAAGACAATGCTTACGACTACTATTTTGATGTGCGCGGTGAGATTCCCGATGGTTTGGAAGTAATTATAGATTACAGAGATGTATTTATTGAAGGTATGCCTACTAAGGCAGGTAGATATACGTTTACGGTGTATTTAGATGTGGATCCGCTTAATGAATATTATTATGATGAATATGGCAATCAGCGATATGATGATTCATTATGTACAGATAGTACTTCAAGAACTTATACTATAGCCATTAAATAGCTGCGTATATATTATGTAAATTGTTAATATTTTTTAATTAAAAAACAATTTTTAAAGGTATATAAAGTTGTAGATTTGCAACGCGTTAAGGATAGTAGCGGCATCCTTTTTTACTTTTTTGTAAAAAAGATATAGCGAATAGCCTGAGTTGAGCAACCTTTTTGTTGCGAGAGTAACGCCCAAAATGTAAAACACAACTAAATATATACAAATGAAGTTTTTTATTGATACTGCAAATCTTGATCAGATAAAAGAGGCTCAAGACCTTGGTGTACTTGATGGTGTTACTACAAACCCATCGTTAATGGCTAAAGAAGGCATTACAGGACACGATAATATTTTAAAGCATTATGTTGATATTTGTAATATTGTTGATGGAGATGTAAGTGCTGAGGTTATTTCGACTGATTTTGAAGGTATGGTTAGAGAAGGAGAGGCTTTGGCTGAACTACATGACCAAATTGTTGTAAAATTACCTATGATTAAAGATGGAGTAAAAGCCTGTAAATATTTTTCTGAAAAGGGTATTAAAACTAATGTTACACTAGTGTTTTCTGTTGGTCAAGCCTTATTGGCTGCAAAAGCAGGGGCTACTTATGTATCGCCATTTATTGGTCGTTTAGATGATATTTCTACAGATGGTTTAAACTTAATTTCAGAAATTAGACATGTTTATGATAACTATGCTTTTGATACAGAAATTTTAGCAGCTTCTGTACGCCATACTATGCATGTTATTGACTGTGCAAAGTTGGGTGCCGACGTTATGACTGGCCCATTAAGCTCTATTGAAGGATTATTAAAGCACCCTTTGACAGACATTGGTTTAGCTAAGTTTTTGGCAGACTATAAAAAAGGAAATTAAGCATATTATTTTTTGATATAAAAAAGCCTCAACTTTATTAAGTTGAGGCTTTTTATTTGATTGTATTTTTTTACTTATTTAATAAGCCTAAAAGTTGGTCTTCAAAATGTCTCCCAAAAATATTGGCTTTACTTTTTACTATATTTTTTCTCTCATCAATTATAAAAGTTTTTGTCATTGGATAAATAGCCAATACTTCTCTTGACTCGCGTGGGTTTTTAAATTGATATTGATTTTTGACTGGTATTCGGTTTCTTTTTAATGTTTTTAAAGAAGCCTCTAAACCATAATCATCTATATTTATAACAATAAAATTTACTTCAGGGTATTTAGTTTTTAATTCACGAATCTTGTGTTGGCTCTCTTTAAAATGCTCGTAATACGTTTGAGACCAAAAGCAAATTACCGTTGGCGAATTTATTATGGTGTTTATATTTGTTTCAGTATTACTAGCATCTATTAATTTTAAGGCTGGAAATGGTGCACCCGGTTTTAATTTATTTAAAGCATTTGCATAACGCGTAATGTCTTCTTTTCCTTCGTTATTTGAACTTTTGTTTGTGTAGAACTTTAAAATTGCATTATTGTTCTTGTCATTATCACTTTTATTTAAAAAAGTTATAGTGTAATGGTAAAATAAATCTTCTTTTATTTGATTGTTAGTTACCAAGCTATCAATTAACGCTAGTCTATCTAAATTATAGCAAACATTCGAGCTTTTAAAATGATTATTTTCAGAGTGTTTATAATGTTCTTTAAGTGATATATTACTAAAATTCCAACGTAAAAAGGTATTATAAACAAAATAGTCCTTTAAGAATGTATCGTTATAATTTATGTTTTTTCTGTAGTTATAAAAATCTTCTGGTAGTGTGTTTAAAATATCATTCTTATTACCTCTATAATGTACAAACGGATAAATTTCTTTGTTAAAATAGTAGTTGTATTCAATGTTTGCATGAGCAATTTTGTTAAACAAATCAGAAGTATCGTATTTGCTTTTAAACTTCTTAAGCTTTTTTAATTTAGCATTTTTTAAAGAATCAACCTCTCTTTGGTAATCTTCTGCATTTAGCTGACAATATTTAAAAACCTTCTTTTCCTCAATTTCGTTTCTTAAAAATTCATTTATTAAGTAATTGTTTTTCTTAGCACCTTCACCAGTGTAAACAAGCGACTCATCAAACTCTAGTGTATTAAGCCTAAACATAATGCTGTCGTTTGGTTCTAATAAAACCATTTGAAATTCACCACCGTGCTTAAAGGTGTAAAGTCCAGATTTTAAATTATTTACTTTATAAACAAATCTGTTATTGCCATCTAGTTTGATTGTATCAATAATGTGCTTAGACTTAGATAGTACAACAAAATTATTATTTGCATTAATAATTTCACCACCTAAAAAAGCATATTCACCATTATTCTGCGTGTTATCTTTTTTACAACCAGTTAAAATAATTGCAACACAAAGTATCCAATAATTAAATTTCATATTCCCTCTTCAAAAAAATGTTTTAGCATAATGCTAAGTATAACAAAAATATGGCATGTATTTATAAAGTGCTGTTAATGCGTTGTTAAATGTTATTGTAAGAATAATAGCTAAAATACGTGTTAAATTAATGCTTTTCAGATTTAAAAATAAACAAAGTATGTTTCCACTTACCAATTCATTTTTCTACTTTTGCAAAAAATTAAATAAACACTATGTTATCAGTTTCTAATTTATCAGTTCAATTTGGAAAGCGTGTACTTTTTGATGAGGTTAATACGACCTTTAATAATGGTAATTGTTACGGAATTATTGGAGCAAACGGTTCTGGAAAATCTACTTTTTTAAAGATTATTTCTGGTAAGCAGGAACCAACATCAGGACATGTGTCCTTGGAGTCAGGTAAACGTATGTCTGTATTAGAGCAAAATCATAATTTATATGACGAGCATACGGTTTTAGAAACGATTTTAATGGGAAACAAACCATTATATAAAATAAAAACTGAAATTGATGCGCTTTATGCTGATTATTCAGACGAGAATGCTGAAAAAATAGGGGAGCTTCAGGTGCAATTTGAAGAAATGGATGGTTGGAATGCAGATAGTAATGCAGCTTCAATGCTATCTAATTTGGGTATTAAAGAAGAATTTCATTATACCTTAATGGCTGATTTAGATGGAAAACAAAAGGTACGTGTGTTATTAGCTCAGGCTTTATTTGGAAATCCAGATGTATTAATTATGGATGAGCCGACCAATGATTTAGATTACGAAACTATCTCTTGGCTAGAAAATTTCTTAGCAAATTATGATAATTGTGTAATTGTTGTATCTCACGATAGACACTTTTTAGATGCAGTTTGTACTCATATTTCTGACATTGACTTTGGAAAAATAAATCATTATTCTGGTAACTACACGTTTTGGTATGAATCTTCTCAATTAGCAGCAAGACAGCATGCACAACAAAATAAAAAAGCTGAGGAGAAGAAAAAAGAATTAGAAGAATTTATACGTCGTTTTTCTGCTAATGTTGCTAAAAGTAAGCAAGCTACTAGTAGAAAAAAAATGATTGAAAAATTAAATATAGCTGATATAAGACGTACTAGTCGACGTTATCCAGCCATTATTTTTGAGCGTGATAGAGAAGCAGGTGATCAAATTTTAAATGTAAATGATTTGTCTGCGTCGATTGACGGTGAAGTTTTATTTAAAGGAATTGATCTTAATTTGAATAAAGGAGATAAAGTTGTCGTTTTTTCAAGAGACTCAAGGGCTACAACTGCATTTTATCAAATATTAAATGATAAAGAAAAAGCTGATTCTGGCAAGTTTGCTTGGGGTGTTACCACAACGCAATCGTATTTGCCACTTGATAATAGCGAGTTTTTTAATAATGATTTAACTTTAATTGATTGGTTACGCCAATGGGCACAAACCGAAGAAGAGCGCGAAGAAGTTAATATTCGTGGGTTTTTAGGAAAAATGATTTTTAGTGGAGAAGAAGCTTTTAAAAAGTCGTCTGTATTATCTGGAGGAGAGAAAGTGCGTTGTATGTTATCTCGTATGATGATGACAAGAGCAAATGTACTTCAATTGGATGAGCCTACTAACCATCTAGATTTAGAGAGTATTACTGCTTTTAATAATTCGCTTAAAAACTTTAAAGGCACCATTTTGTTTACTACACATGATCATGAGTTTGCACAAACTGTAGCAAATAGAGTGGTAGAGTTAACACCTAATGGGATTATTGACAGATATACAACGTTTGATGAGTATATGCAAGATTCTAAAATTAAGGAGTTGCGAAATAAAATGTATGCTGTTACTGCCTAACTACTTTGTACAGAGTGTAGAGTTGTAGTATATTTATTAATTATTTTGAAAATATTATGGTTTTAAACTAGCATTAATATTTTCAACAATTTCAACAGCCTTATCAAGTTCGTCTTTGTGGATATATACTTCTTGAAAACCAGGAACTATACCACCACCAAAGCCAGCTAATCGAGCTGATTCTGTTTGATCTTTAACAACAGGAATGATGTCTACTTTCTTTAAATCAGAGATTATGCGTTGTACTTCAATAAAACTACCGGTAAAAATTTTTATATAATTTGAATCAAACATAGTATCAGGTTTTATAGGTTCTTAACTAAATATACGAAATTTTGGTTAGTTTAGAAAGAAAGTTTTATATAAAAAAATAACTTAAAAAGTTCCAATAAAACCAATCCCTTTTCCGCTAAAAGTGAAATTCCAAGAAATTTGCTTTTCTTTCTTAGTGTAATTGTATGCCTTTGTTTTAAACAAAAATTTATCTATAGAATCTACAATAACAATACTTAAAACAGCACCAATTCCAACATCGGTTAACCAATGTGCACCACTAAAAAGCCTAGAAATAGGAGCAATGGCGCCTAAAGAATATACACCAATTTTTGACCATGTATTATCAAACTGTTTTGCGATCGCGTGTGCCATAGTCACGGATAAAACGGTATGACCAGAAGGGAATGAGTGAAATTTTGCTTTATTAGACCAAAACCTGAATTCATTACTATTATATCCGTTTCCAGGTCGTACTCTACCAAAAGCAGTTTTGCTTAAACTTTGAATAATACCACTAGTAAAAGAAGATGAAATAATTAAAACACTAGTCTTTCTTAGTTTTTCATTTCTTGTAAATAAACCAAATCCATAGAGTGAAGCATTCGCAATAAAATAAACTTGAGGGCTTCCAAAACGAGTACCAACTTCTTGAAATAAATTTGGAACATGTTGTTCATTACGCACAAAAAATGCGCTTGATTCATCGTCAATAGTCGACAATGCATAAGCTCCAATAATTACAGTTCCTAAAGTTGTGAAATCTTTTTTTTTCCAATGTAAGGGTCTTGTAAACGAATGACCAACCCCTTTGACACTCTGCTTTAAATCGTAAAGCACCAATCTGCCAATAGAAATTGTATCATTAACATTGTTAGCGCTTATTATACTTTGTTGTGCATTCAACTTAAAAGCAAACAAAATTAAAACAATAAAGATAAAGCTACTTTTTCTCCTCAAAATTATCTCAATTCTGCTCCTAGTTGTTTTTCAAAATTTACCTGTAGTTTATTCATTATTTTATCAATCTGCTTATCGGTAAGCGTCTTGTTTTCGTCTTGTATGGTAAAACTAACGGCATAACTCTTTTTTCCTTTTGGCAAATTTTTGCCTTGATATACATCAAATAAACTTACATTCTTAAGCAACTGTTTTTCACTTTGCTTAGCTATTTTATGAATCGATTCGAAAGAGACAGTATCATCTAACAATAATGCGAAATCGCGTCGTACTTCTGGGTATTTTGGAATGGCTTTAAACGTAATTTTATTTCTTTTTACAATGTCCAAAATAGCATCCCAATTAAAATCTGCAAAAAGGACTTCTTGAGAAATATCAAAATGCTTTAATACAGATTTCTTTAATAAGCCAAAGTCTGCTAATTTAGTTTTACCTAAACTTAAAGTTAAACCTTCACTAAATAAATCACTTTTTATTGGTGTTTCATTAAATCTAGAAATACCTAAGCGGTTTAATAATGAAATAATACTTCCTTTTAAGAAAAAGAAATCACTCTTTTTAGCTGATGTATGCCAGCTTTCTTTATTTTGATTACCAGTTGCAAAAAGAGTTAAATGTTTAACTTCTTCTCTAGT
Source organism: Gaetbulibacter sp. 4G1 (assembly GCF_002741945.1). Classification (GTDB taxonomy): domain Bacteria; phylum Bacteroidota; class Bacteroidia; order Flavobacteriales; family Flavobacteriaceae; genus Wocania_A; species Wocania_A spongiicola. The sequence continues at coordinate 53,360 of NZ_MDVN01000002.1, read as the reverse complement.
ACCATTATAATTATGGTAAGTTTTACCAAACTCAAAGAATTTTAAATCTTGTCGTTTTCTATTAATATTATGCGAAATAGCTTCTAAACCAGAAAACAATAACGATTGGCGCATAACCGATAAGTCATTACTTAAAGGGTTAAGCATGGTAATATTATGAGCTTCTTTTAATTGCTCACTTAAAGTAATATAACTAGGGTTAGTTAGCGAATTAGCAAGAATCTCGTAAAACCCTTGAGCAGCTAATTGATTGCCAACAATATTCTGAATTTTGTGATCTTCAAAACGCGATGTGCTAGAAATTGAAGCGTTTAATTTTTCAGTTGTTTTTATGTTGTTATACCCATAAACACGTAAAATTTCTTCAATAATATCGGCTTCACGTTGCACGTCATTTCTATAAGCAGGCACAGTAAGCCCTAAGCCAGTTTCGGTAACATTATTTACTTTAATATCTAATGAAGTTAAGATGCTTTTAATAATTTCGCGCGGAATTTCTTCACCAATTAACTTTTTCGCATTATCAAAACTTAAACGTACTTGAAAGTCTTCAATTTTGTTAGGATAGACATCAATTAAATCACTAGTAATTTCTCCTCCAGCCAATTCTTGAATTAACAAAGCGGCACGTTTTAATGCATACTCAGTGATATTTGGATCAATACCACGCTCAAATCTAAATGAAGCATCAGTATTTAAACCGTGGCGTTTTGCTGATTTACGAATGCTAATAGGATTAAAATAAGCACTTTCTAAAAAAATACTTGTTGTACTTTCGGTAACACCAGAATCAATACCACCAAAAACACCAGCAATACACATAGGTTTTTCAGCATCACAAATCATTAAGTCATCTTCGTGCAATTCACGTTCTATTCCATCTAATGTTGTAAATTTAGTGCCAGATTTTAATGTTTTAACCTCAATTTTATTACCAGAAACCTTTACTGCATCAAAGGCATGAAGTGGTTGACCTAACTCGTGTAATACATAATTAGTTGCGTCAACAATATTGTTAATTGGGCTTAAACCAATAGCTTTTAATCGATGTTGTAGCCATGCAGGAGATTCTGCAACTTTTAATCCAGAGATGGTTACACCACAATAACGAGGGGCTAAATCTTTATTTAATACATCGATATCAATCTTCAGCATACGATTATCTGTATGAAAAGCACTTACAGATGGTGTAATGAGTTCTAGATTAATATCTTTTTGAACTAACCCAGCTTTTAAGTCGCGAGCAGTACCAAGGTGGCTCATGGCATCCGCTCTGTTTGGCGTTAATCCAATTTCAAAAACATAATCGTTTTCTATATCAAAAATATCGGCTGCTTGCGTACCTACTTTAATGGTATCATCTAAAACCATAATGCCATCATGTGATTTTCCTAAGCCTAATTCATCTTCAGCACAAATCATTCCATGGCTTTCTTCACCCCTAATTTTTCCTTTCTTTATAGTCCAAGCTTCATCTTCTTCAGTGTATAAAGTCGTTCCAATTGTTGCAACAGGTACTATTTGTCCAGCAGCAACATTTGGTGCGCCACAAACTATTTGCAACGGCTCATCACCGCCTATATCAACCGTAGTAATTTTAAGTTTATCTGCATTTGGGTGTTTAACACAAGTTAAAACCTTGCCAACTATAACACCATCTAATCCGCCTTTTACTGACTGGTAACGCTCAACACCTTCAACTTCAAGCCCTAAATCTGTAAGTAGTTCGCTAGTTTGTTCTGGTGCCCAATCTGTCTTTATAAATTGTTTTAACCAGTTATATGAAATCTTCATAAATCATTTGCTATTTAAGCGAACAAAGATAAAATAATGGAACTAGTATTCAAACATGCGCTATCATTTATAAAGTAGAAAAGGGTAAAAATTGGCTTTTTTATGTTAGTATATTGTTGTTATTTCGAATAATATAATTTATTATCTTATTTATGAAGTATTTTATAACAGCTATTGTAATTCTTTTGATGTTTTCTTGTAAGCAAGAAAAGGCAAATAATAAACTTGAATTGGGAACATATCGAGCTGTTTTACATGTAAGTGAATCTGAAACATTGCCTTTTAATTTTGAAGTTGTTTCAGAAGTAAGTTTAAAAATTTTTAATGCTGAAGAAGTTATAAATGTTGATGATATTGAATATAAAAACGATTCGGTTTATATTAAAATGCCAGTTTTTGAAGGTTTTATAGAGGCAAAAATTAAAGATTCTAAATTAACAGGAAACTTTATTAAAACTAGCCTTAATAGAATTGTACCGTTTGCAGCTGAAAAAAAAGAATCTCGTTTTGATGTTTCAACTAATCCGAAACACGATATTTCTGGAAACTGGGAAACCGTTTTTAGTCCAGATTCAGAGGATAACAGATATATAGCGAAAGGTATTTTTAAGCAAAATGGAAGTAAAGTTACTGGAACATTTAGAACCACAACCGGCGATTATCGTTATTTAGAAGGCGTAGTTGATGGTAATCAATTAAAGCTTTCCACTTTTGATGGTGCCCACGCATTTTTGTTCATCGCTACGGTAACAGATAGTACCTTAAATGGTGTGTTTTACTCTGGCAATCATTGGGAAGAGCCATTTGTAGCTGAGCGAAATGAAAATTATGAATTGCCAGATGCTAACAATCTTACGTTTTTAAAAGAAGGTTATAACAAAGTTGAATTTTCATTTCCTAATGCCAATGGAGAGATGGTATCTTTAGAAGATGAGCGTTTTAAAAACAAAGTGGTTTTGTTGCAAATTATGGGAACTTGGTGCCCAAACTGTTTAGATGAGAGTAAATATTATACCGATTTTTATAAAAAAAATAAAGCTAAAGGTGTTGAAATTGTTGCATTAGCTTTTGAGTATGCTAAAACTGAAGCAGGAGCTTTTAATAGTATTAACAGGTTAAAAGAAAAAATAGATATTGAATACCCTATTTTATTAGCACAGTATGGCTCTTCTAGTAAAGTAAAAGCTCAAGAAAAATTGCCTATGCTTAACCATGTTTTAAGTTACCCAACTACTATTTTTATTGATAAAATGGGTGTGGTTAGAAAGATACATACTGGTTTTAACGGACCTGCTACAGGTGATAAATACGTTGAATTTAAAACTAATTTTGAGGAATTTGTAGATGAGTTGCTTAATGAATAGTTTTGATTTTCGTTTGATGTTTGGCTAAATCCCCGTTGTTTAAATTAATAAATTGTTACGAAACTTAGGTTTTGTAAAGAGATATGTTTTTCACTCTTTTTTTCATTTACTGCAAATATTTTTTAATCTCTTGTGTGTTTATTTGAAAAACATCTTGATTTTTAAGTTTGTATTTCTTTTGCAAATGTTTGGTTTTAATAAAGATAATTTTCGCTTTAATTAATTGGTTTAATTGATTTGCTGAAAGATTAAAACATATTTTGATGATGGAAGACAATTTAAGCTTAAAGTCAAAAAGGTATTTAATTTTGATGATTACAATTTCACTGTCAAGATTCAGAACATTATTGTAGTTTATATCATATTCAACACTTCCATAATCTAATGTAACCTTGTTTTTCCTTGCTGTTTCATGGGAAAACGCGTATTTCCAAACAATATCCAAATTATTCTTCGAAAATTTATTGAGCAAATTTTTGTTTATCGATTCTGGTTTGGTTCGATGCAGAATGGTCATATTGTAAGTATTATCGCATTTTAAACATTTGTAAATCAACCATATATTAATGTTCTTCTTTTGCGCGTTTACTCTAAATTTCTCGCTGCAATAAAAACTGTTATTATCACAACGATTGCATTTTCTTCTTAAAAGAGGAGTGTTTTTTGCCCTTACCTCCCATATATTTTCATTTCTCATTATTTATAATCGTGCTTAGTATTCTTTAGAGGATTTTCAGTATTATTCATTATATCATTGCTTTTGATTAATGAGATTATCAAAAACAGCCATAGAAGATGCAATTGCTCTTATGTGGCAACACAACGAATAATATGATTAAATGGAAACCTAGTTCAGATAGAACTATCTGAACGAAAGAATTATTAGCCCGTGGTTTACAAGGCTAATATTAAGCTACTATAAATTTAAGAATTGTTCTCAAAATATGAGTTTATTTATATTTATGAAATAAAGATAACAAACCTTAGGTAAAACGTCCAAAAAGTCAATAAGTTTTTAACAAATTATAAATCTTCTAGCATCAAATTATAATCGTATTGCAAGTCTTCATGTAATGTTGCAATTATTTTTTTAGCTAAGAGAATTTGGCGGTTATAGGTGTTTTGTAATTGTGTACTATATTTTATACTAGGCGAGAAGTCTTTTAGTTTTTGGCAAAAGTAGAGTAGAAGCTCCACTTCAGTTTCTTTTTTTTGCGAATAACGAACATATTTTTTTATGTTCTTTAAAATTTTGCGGACACTTTTTCTGATGTAAAAATAACTTTTGATATTTATAACCTCAAATTCATCGTCAACATAATGCTTGACAGATTCGATGTAGCCGCTCTCGTTATGAGATTCAAACAATAGATAGGTGAGTAGTTCTTTGTTTTCTTTTTTAAAACGTGATAAGCGTAAACAAAGCTCTTGAGTTTCGGCAGTTGATAGTGTATTTAACTCTTGTTTTATTTCTTTAAGCGATACGGCTTTCATATGATTTTCAAATGGAGATTAATTTCCCTTTAATAAATTAACACTCACAGTTGCTAATTCGTTATTCGGAAACGTTGTGAAATAATTTGGATCTGGGTGTAAACCAGCTTCAGAGGCTACTTTATTAAAAACATCTACTTCTAAAATATATTGATCACTATATCCGTGAGTAGCATCGTAAGCTGTAGCTGCTGTTTTACCTAAATTGGATGCGGTTAGTTTTGGGTTTATAGTATGTAATTCTATAATTAATAAACCAAACCTTTCTACATAAGGTCTCCATTTTTGTAAATGTTCAAAAAGAGAATCTTCAACCAAATTATTGCTAATATGTTTACCTTGGTAAGTATATGCTCCAGTAGAATTGCTAGTTCTGTTAGTTTCTGTTTTTGGAGATTCCCAAATACGATTGTGATCTAAAAAAGTACGAACGTTCAATAAATCTTTTAAATCTATATTGTAATCCTCTTTTAAATCTTTTGCTAATAAATCAGGTCTACCAATATCTCCCCAAATCACTTTTGCCCAAATATCAGCTTTAATTAAATTAGCTCGAGTTACTTTTAAAGCAGCTTGATTAAAATCTGCTCCAACTAATAATAGTGGGTGTTCGTCAAGCATTTTACCACGCAAGGTTTTATATTCAATAACATCAAAAATATGTTGTATAAAAGCACCATTGCCACAACCCATATCTAAAATTCCTTTTGGTTGTTCTTCAATAGGCTTGTTAAATAGTTTAATGATTATTTCATCTATAATTTTAAAATATGTAGAGTGTGCTCCACCGCTTCCCCAAACGTTCATTTCCCTGTCAACATGCTTTTCAGTATCGTTTGGCGTCTCAGTTTTTAAAACTAGTGGGTTTCCAAAAATAAGCTCGTCTAACTTAACAAAGGTCGGTAAATACGATACAGTTACACCATATGCGCTTGCACGTTTCGCAAAAAATAGCCCTTCGTCTGTAAATTGATAGGTATCATTCTTTTTTGTAAACCACCCTAAATGAGATAAAAAATCTAGTATCTTTTTAAAGCTTTCAGGGTTGCTATGATATTCTTGAGCTCTAAAAGATGCTTCCATAAAATATTTATGGAATAGCCCATTAACACCTAATAAAACAATAATAGGAGCTGCAATAACACCCTCTATATGTTTTAGTATTTGATGCTTAACAGAGTTGTCATCAAAGTCTGTAAGTCCAAAATTGTTTTCAAATTTTTTAAATATTTTTTCTAAAGCGTTAAAAGCATCTGGTCCGATGCGTTCTGATGGAAATTTAACCGAATGAGTTAATAGGTTTATAGCATCTTTGTATAACGGAACAAGTTTAAAAGCCTTTTCACTTTGCGCATTTATTTCAAAACTAATCGTATTACTTGTGTTGTCTATATATTGAACTAACCATCCTTGAGCACACATAATGCGCAAACTTACATTTAAATAACCAGCGTTGGCATTAAATTGCTTAGCGATAGTTTTAAGAGTTGCTTTTTTGTTATCTAACAAATATTGTAATACTCCTTTTTTATAAAGTGAATATGCTGTAGGTGCTGTTGCAATACCATCGAGATGTCTGAAAATTGTACTTCGTAATTGTTCTTTATCCTTTTTTGTTAGCATGTTTTTATTAGTTTGATTATAAATATAAAAAAACCATTACATAGTAATGGTTTTTAAGGATTATAATTGTTTTTATTTGAATAAGCGTACAACTTTGTTTTCGTCTTCAGGTTTTATAGTTATTAATAACTTTCTAAATCCTAGCTTATTAACTTTGTAGACCTTTGTTCCTGTAGTCCAATATTCTTTTCTTTTAGCCTGCGGCATCATAGGAAATCCATAACTAAATTTCCTGCCATTAGGTTTTGGACCTATTACCACAAAATGATTTCTGTTAAAAGAGTTGTTTTTAATCTTGAAATTGATAAATTTTGGCTTGTCATTATGCTCTTTAATAGGGTTGTTTTGCGCACTCATTGTTATTGAGAGAATCATCAAAATGTAAAGTAGTTTTTTCATGGCTATTTGGTTTTTGTAATGTGTTTATCAGGATTGTTAAAAACAGCTTCATATATAATTGTTTCTGGTTTGTACTCAAACCTTATACTTCTATTGTTTTGATCTTGCAACTCAAATTCGTCTGTATTATTTACAAACTTAAATTCAATATCAAAGCTTGCAGATTTAAGCTCAATCTTACCTTCGTAGATACTGTCTTTGTTTGTATCTGTAAGTTGAAAAGTTTTGTTCCATGATAGGGGAGCATTTCCACCTCTAGCACCAACATTATTAATGTTTTCTACCTGCCTCATGTCTAATTTAAGCGTAATCGTTTTTGAATGTGTTTCTTGTACACAGTTAAGAAACAACAATAGAACTATGGTCGTAAGTATTATTTTTATAAATTTCATGTTATTTTGTTTTAGTAAATGAATAAGTATTTCTTATTACGCTTTCACTACCATCTTTATACACAACTTTTTTACTAATGGTATAATTATTTTTATTGAATTTATAGGTTATAAATATTGTGGCCTTTTTACCATTGTCTTTTCCTTTATATGATGTGATAATAGTTCTTGTATCATTAGTTTGCTTATTAGAAATGACTTTTTCATTCCCGTAAAGTGTTCCATTCTTTCTAATTGAAACTGAAGATTTGTTATTTTTATTAGGCTCATAAACATATTGTATGTTTGATGTAATCCTATTCCCTTCAATGCTTACCTGCAATTTTGTTTCGATACTAGTAAGCTTTCCTGATTGATAATCTAAATACGTTAATTTACCTTCCCATTTGGTGTCATTTAAAATTTCAAAGTCCGATATTGAAACTGAATCTTGGGCAGAAGTGATTAAAGCGAATAGAAATACTGCTGTTGTAAATATTAGATTTTTCATAATTTTTATTTTAAAGTTTTAGTGATTAAATAGTCTATTCCAAATCTTCCAGAACCGAAATATAAGTTGTAAATAGATACCCAAAGGAAACCCATGGCTGGTAGCATTGCCCAAGTGCCTTGATTCCATTTTTGCATAAAAATGGCTACTAGCATGGTGCACATAATTAAAAAGGAAGCTATTCTGGTTTTTAAACCAAAAGCTAGTAGTAAACCTCCAACGGCTTCACTAAAGGCTCCCATCCATGCAAAGAATATGGGAGCTATAGCAAATATGCCACCATAAGCCGCAATATCTTCTGGAAACCATGCAGCAACTTCAAATAGGTTTAAGTTTCTGTCATTTGGTGTCCATGGCATACCAAACTTTGCAGAACCAAAATCTATGGCTAGTAATAGGCCACAAATAAATCGAATGGCAGCAAATTGTAAATCTGCAAACCAATGGTTTTGTGTAATAGGGGTAATTAAAAATTTAATAATTTTCATAATGCTTATTTTTTGTTTCTGTTACAAAATTGAAGCATTACTAGGGGATTAAAGACTCAAATAATATTTGGATGTCTTAAAATACGATTTGAGACGTCTTAATTTGTAGAAGATTTTAAATATTCGGAAGGGGAATGATTAGTTAATTTTTTAAAGACTCGGTTAAAAGTAGCTTTACTATTAAAACCACATTCTTGTGCAATGCCTAATAAAGAAAGTTGCTTGTGCTTGTTTTCTTTTATCATATTTTTAAATGCATTGATACGATACATATTTACAAAGTCATTAAAGTTTTTATTAAATCCAGAATTAATAACTTCTGAAACTTTAGCTCGAGACATATTTGCTTGTTCTGCCAAATCTGATAAATTCAGCTCAGGGTTTAGATATACTTTATCATTTTCCATCAGAGCTTTCAAAACCTTGATATCTTTTTCCGAAATAGTCTTTTTAGTACTTGAATCTTTTTTTTCTGGTATAGCATCTCTGCTTGGAGAAAAGCTAAAATTTAATTTATTGAGTTTTGTTGTGTCGGTAAAGTAGCCTTTGATACCTATGTAAAGTGTTATTATTGCTGTTAATAGGTTTAACCACCAGCGCTGTTTAAAGCTCAGATCTGTTACAAAAACCCCAACAATAGATTGTATAGTATCATATAAAAAAAGAAGTGCAAATAAAATTAGAAAACTCAATATCCAATTAAGTTCTAACTTATAAGTATTTGAAAAATAATGCATTATCTTTTTTCTGTAATTATAAAATAATTGCAAAGTAAAGGCAAGGTACAATAGCAAGAATGGGAACTCAATAAAACTCATTACTGGTTGTATAATAGCCTCATCTAAATTTATTTTTAAAAACCCGTTTTGTGTATCATTAAATCCAGGTTGCTGTGCATCATATATAAATATTAAAATTCTGTAAAAAGCAAATAAAAAAGCAAGAAAAAAATGCCACCAATCTTTCCTTTTAAATGAGAAGTTTGATGTGGTAATAGACCTTACATATAAAAATATAAGTGGTCCCAAAACTATTGCTATGTTATATAGGAAATAATTAATTTTTGTGTTTCTATATGTGTCATACCAACCCATGAAGCCAACAGTATAGCAGGTTTGACTATAGCATGTTAATAATAGTATAAGAGCTAGAAATAAATCTGAAATATTTTTTTTAATAGAATATCTTGCTAATAATAGAATAGCAAATATTAAGCCTTGAAATACAAGAATTAGAAGAGGGGTGCTATATATATTAAAATTTGGAAACACTATTTAGCTACTATTTTGAGCCTAAAATAGTGCTATTATCTTAATTTTGGAAAATCAATAGGACTCAATTCGTGCATAACATCGTAAACAGCTTCAAAAATATCCTCAGCAGAAGGTTTTGAGAAATAATCACCATCGTTACCATATGCTGGTCTATGTGCTTTTGCAGTTAATGTTTTAGGTTCGCTATCTAGATATCGAAATGCTTTTTGAGTATTTAATATTTCATTTAAAATATATGCAGAAGCACCACCAGGAACATCTTCATCAATAACCATAACGCGATTAGTTTTCGCTATGCTTTTAACGATGTCGTGATTTATATCGAAAGGTAGTAGAGATTGTACATCAATTACTTCAACATCAATACCAACTGATAAAAGTTCTTTTGCGGTTTGTTCTACAATTCTAAGTGTAGAACCATAAGATACTAGAGTAATGTCAGAACCAGTTTTTAAAGTTTCTACAACACCAATAGGTGTTTTTATATCACTTAAATTATTTGGCATTCTTTCTTTTAATCTATACCCGTTAAGACATTCTACCACTAAAGCAGGATTATCACTTTGTAACAGTGTATTATAGAAACCAGCAGCTTTGGTCATATTTCTTGGAACCAAAATTTGAACACCTCGTATTAGGTTTAAAATACCTCCCATTTGCGAACCAGAATGCCAAATCCCTTCTAGTCTATGGCCACGAGTTCTAATAATTAATGGGGCTTTTTGCTTTCCTTTAGTTCTATATTGAAGGGTTGCCAAATCGTCGCTAATTACTTGTAAAGCATATAAAATATAGTCTAAATATTGTATTTCAGCAATGGGTCTTAAACCACGTAGCGCCATACCAATACCTTGTCCAATAATAGTAGCTTCTCTAATTCCAGCATCTGCAACACGAAGTTCGCCATACTTTTCTTGTAAACCTTCTAAACCCTGGTTTACATCACCTATATTACCAGAGTCTTCACCAAAAACTAAAGCTTCAGGATAGTTTTTAAAAATAGCATCAAAGTTATCACGGATTATAATACGACCATCTACTTGAATAGCATCATTATCATAACTAGGTTTAACTTCATCCACAAGAACTGAAGATTTTTCAGTTTCAGAATATAAATGTGAGCTAAATTTTGGCTGTACTTTATCAAAAATGTTATTAATCCAATTTGCGAGCTCTTGTTTTGTTTCACTAGTATCTCCTAAAGTATATCTTAGTGCTTTTCTTGCATACGATAGTATGTCTCTTCTTGTAGGCTCGTCTATTGCTAATAATTTTTCTTGAAGAGGTTTAATAAAAACACCGTTAGCGCTAGATGCTATTAAACTATTTAAGATGGATATTAATTCTTGTTGTTCCTTTTGTATAGGTTTTAAAAATGTTGTCCATGCGTTCTTTTTAGCTTCTCTTACTTCTTTTTTTAAATTGCGTTCTATTTCAGTAAGAGTTTCATTGGTAGCTATACCACTTTCAATAATCCACTTACGCATTTTTAAATTACAATCGTGCTTATTTTCCCATTCTAAACGCTCAGGACTTTTGTAGCGTTCATGTGATCCAGAAGTTGAATGCCCTTGCGGTTGGGTAAGTTCTGTAACGTGTATTAATACGGGTACATGCTCTTCTCTAGCTATAGAAGAAGCTTCTTGATATGTTTCAATTAAATTTGCATAATCCCAACCTTTTACGCGCAATATTTCGTAACCCTTTAGCTCATTGTCGCGTTGGAATCCTTTTAATATTTCTGAGATATTTTCTTTAGTAGTTTGATGTTTTGCATGCACAGAAATTCCATAGTCATCGTCCCATATGCTAATAACCATAGGAACTTGTAAAACACCGGCGGCATTAATAGTTTCAAAAAACAAACCTTCACTTGTACTAGCATTGCCAATTGTTCCCCATGCTATTTCGTTTCCGTTGTTAGAAAGGTTGGTAGTATCAATACCTTCTACTTGTTTAAATATTTTTGAAGCTTGCGCTAAACCTAATAAACGAGGCATTTGACCAGCTGTAGGAGAGATGTCAGCACTCGAGTTGTATTGCTTAGTTAAATCTTTCCAATTACCATTATCATCTAAGCTATGTGTTGTAAAATGGCCTCCCATTTGGCGACCTGCAGACATAGGTTCTAACTCTAAATTTGTGTTTGCATAAAGACCTGCAAAAAACTGCTCAACACTTAACTCTCCAATTGCCATCATAAACGTTTGATCTCGGTAATACCCAGATCTCCAGTCTCCTTTTAAAAATGCCTTGGCTAGAGCTAATTGTGGCACTTCTTTACCATCTCCAAAAATTCCAAATTTAGCTTTTCCTGTTAAGACTTCGCGTCTCCCAAGTAAACTACATTCTCTACTTTTTACAGCTAGGCTATAATCATTTAAAACTTCTGTTTTAAAATCTTCGAAAGATATGTTGTTTTTCAAATCAGGAATGGTTTGCATATGTTAAGAGCTTTACTTTTGCAAAAGTACTTAAAGTTTATCGATCTTGCAATTAATGCAGGGGTAAAGATTTTGAATTATTCTTAAAAAAACATTAAAAAAAACAATTGAATTACGAATAATTCATTAATAATGATGTATTTCGGATAATAATTTAAAAAATTAACAGACTAATACCAGCGCCTCCTGAATAGGCCTAATAAAGATTGAGGGTCTACAGTAAACTTGAATCTTATTTTTTGATCGTAATTTGGTTGCCCAATTTCCCATCCTAGATTGGAGTATATGGGAAAATATATTTCAAAATAATCAGTTACTAAGTTAATTCTAATACCAGAATCATAAACAAAGTTTGCATTGTCGAATTTGTTTTTTACAAAACCAACATCGCCATACACTAATACATATTTCCAAAGTGTTGTACTAGCATTTATTGTACTTATCCACTGATTTGCAAAAGGAGTTTCTAGCTTAGATTTAAAGCCACCCTCGGCAGTTATATATTGCTGGCTAAATATTCCGCTGGCTTCAGAGCGTCCTAAATAATTATAATCAAACAAATAATCTGTTGGTCTGTCTAAAGCAAAACTAAAGTAATCTGACGCTATATCTGTCTTGTTATTTATAAATGCTCCTGTATAAAAGCGTAGGTTTAATTGTCGATTACTTTCAAATAATCGTCTGTATTCATAATTAAATGAGACCTTACTAAATGTTTTTGCAATTTGCAAGTCGGTAGACCATTTACTAAAATTTATTAAATTGTCATTTGAATTTAAATAATTGATATTGAATATATTATAGTTTGGCTCAGTTCTGTTTAATGTATTGCTAAGATCTTCATCTCTATTAATATCTAAATACCTAAACTTTAATCTTTGACGTTTATTTGAGCGAAAATCATTATCATTTCTAAATAAAAACGTTACTGAAGGTATTATTTTTCTAACAAATAAATCGCTAGCATAAGATGTGTAACTACCTCTAATTCCGTAGTTTATGGAGTATAAGTTGCTGTTTTGTAAATAATGGGTCATAGATGCTGATGCAGACCCAGTGAAGGATTTAGATTTTAGCGCATATCTAGGCTGAAATTTATAATTGAATTGTTTCCTTAACAATGTTGTGTTATAGGCTTTAACCCCTAAGGTAAAACCGTCATAAATATTATTAAACTCTGCTATAGGCATCAAAAATACTTGATTGTAATTTGGATCTTCAATGTCTTTAAAAAGTCTAAATTGAAAGGGTTTATTATTAAAGAAAAAACCTTTGAGTGATTTCCAATTGTCCCTTATGTTATGCTCCGGGATTATTCTATTGTAGTTTAAAACTAACTTATTAGCATCATTGCGAGGTATTGTGATGGTTTTGTTTTTGGTAACGTTTTCAATCCAAGATTTTGAAACAATGCTATCATTATTCAAAGTATATAACGAAATAGGAGTGTTGCTATCTCTTTTATTCTTGATAGTTAATGTTATAGAATCTTCAGTTCTTTTAACGCTTTTTATTTTAAAATCAATTTTTTTACGAGTATTTAGATAATCATTAAAAAACCAATCTATATTTTTTGATGTTTTAGTTTTTAAATAGGTTTCAAATGCTTTAGGCGAAGTTTGCTTTAGTTTTGTTTGTTCTAAAAACGATTTAATAGTATTTTCTAAAATGTTTGAGTTAATAAAATCATCCAAATATTTAAGGCCTACACCAGCTTTGTATTTGTTAGCTATACTATAGTTAAACTTAAGCAAAGAATCTTTTGACATAGTTAATGGCTGATCTCTGTTTGTTCTTGCCATTGACATAAAAGCAAACACGTATTTGTCATTAAAATCCATGTCTGCTGCATGAAATGAACGGACACCCCAAAAATTTGCTAGTGACCCTAAAAATTTCATGTCTGGATAATGTTCTTCAACATAATTCATTAAATAATAAATTTGTATGCCGTCAAAAAGCCATTGTTCTTTTCTTGGGTTTATAAGCAGTGTGTTTTCTAAGTAATTGTGAAGAGCTACCTTTAGTAGTTTTAATTCGTATTGAAAATTGTTTGGGTAAAGTTTAATAAAACTAGGTAGAAAATTTAGTCCATAAATTGGGTCTTTATTATAATCAATATTTGTTAATAGTAATTTTTCATGAGGATAGTTTCCTAGATTTTCAAAAATGAATTTTGTAACTTTTTCTGTTATTAAAACTCTGTCTAAGAGTTCAATTTTTTCTCCATTTATATTTGATGTTATTGATAGCCCTTTATTTTGAATAGTTTCGAAATTTGGATTTTTACTTATAAATAATTTATTATTTATTCTATCTTTTCCTTTTAAAGTAACTCGTTGCCTGTTAGTAGTTTGATGTGTTTTATCTAAATTTAATTCTGAAGTAATTTTATAGCCCTGTGGATAAGAAATTTCTAAAGTTAAATCTGCTTTCGGAATAAATAAATCATCTAAATTCTTATTACTATAATATTGCCATTCACCATTGTAAATTGCTGGAGTAATATACCAATATCTCAAGCTTAGATTTTGTGACTCAGAAATACCATAATCTGTGAATTTATCCTTTGGAATTTGTACAATATATTCTAAATCTATAGTGTAAGATTCGTTTGGTTTTAGTGGTGTTTTTAAATCAACTTTTATAATGTCAATTTGATTTTTTAGTTGATTAAAAACTAAGGCTTCATTATTTTGCTTTATAGAGGTAATTACTGAATAGCCCCTGTCTTCATTTTTTGCAAGATGAAATTTGTTATTATACTCTTCAGCAAAGCGTGTAGCTAGGGGTGTTTTTTTAGTTGAATAGCTATTATTCCAATCATTTAAATATATAGATTGAAGTTCATCTTTCGATGTGTTTTTATATTGAATGGTTTGCGATATAGTAATTTTCCTGTTCTCAATATCAAAATCCGCTTTTAAGTCAATCTTATTTTGACTAAAACTTGAGATACTTGAGAGGACAAATATAAACCAGAAAAAAAGGCGTAACTTCAATTTAATTTATAACATTAATAAGGTTAATAACAATACAAGGCGTTGCAATATAACAAAATATAGCATTAAGTTAGTCGTAAAACCTTTTGGTTATAAAGGATTTGGTTGTTAAAAATTAGGACTTAAGTCTGATTCTTTATAAAACGCGTCTAAAATTGTAATAACTTCCTCTTCGGTATCAACCAAATTTATTAAGTCTAAATCTTTTGCAGAAATATTTCCAAACTCACCTAAAAGAGTAGTTTTTACCCATTCTAAAATGCCTTTCCAAAAATCTGTACCAACTAAAATGATAGGAAATTTTTCAATTTTATGAGTTTGTATAAGAGTAATGGCTTCAAAAAGTTCATCTAAAGTACCAAACCCACCAGGCATAACAACAAAACCTTGAGAATATTTTACAAACATAACTTTACGAACAAAGAAATAATCAAAATCTAAGCTTTTGTCAGTGTCAATATATGGATTGTCATGTTGTTCAAAAGGGAGTTCTATGTTTAGCCCTACAGATGTGCCTCCTCCTAGGTGCGCTCCTTTATTACCAGCTTCCATAATACCAGGTCCACCGCCAGTTATAACACCGTAACCAGATTCTACAATACGTTTAGCAATACTTTCGGCTAATTTATAATATTTATGGTCTGGTTTTGTTCTTGCTGAGCCAAAAATGGATACACAAGGACCAATTTTACTAAGTTTCTCATAGCCATTAACAAATTCGCCCATGATTTTGAAAATAGCCCAAGAATCATTTGTTTTAATCTCATTCCAACCTTTGTGGTGTTGTTCTTTTCTCATATGTGTTTAGTGTTTTATTTTTTGCAAACTTGCTAATTTAGTTCTTTTTTAAGAAATTTAGCAGTATAGCTCTTTTTATGTTTTATAATTTCTTCCGGAGCACCCACAGTTACTATCTGTCCGCCACCTTTTCCACCTTCATAACCAATGTCAATAATATAATCAACGGTTTTAATAACATCTAGATTATGCTCAATAATTAATACGGTATTACCTTTATTTGCTAATTTATTAAGCACTATCATTAGTACTCTAATATCTTCAAAATGAAGACCAGTGGTTGGCTCATCCAGAATATAAAAAGTATTTCCTGTATCGCGCTTGCTTAATTCTGTTGCTAGTTTTATACGTTGAGCTTCTCCACCAGATAGTGTTGTACTTTGCTGGCCCAAAGTAATGTAACCTAAACCTACATCTTTTATTGTTTTTAGTTTTTTATAAATTTTTGGAATATGCTCAAAGAAGTCTACGGCTTCATTAATAGTCATATTCAGAACATCGCTTATTGATTTTCCTTTATAGCGAATTTCTAATGTTTCTCTGTTAAAACGTTTACCTTGGCAGGTTTCGCATTCAACATAAACATCAGGTAGAAAGTTCATTTCTATAACGCGTAATCCACCTCCTTTACAAGTTTCACACCTGCCTCCAGCTACATTAAAGCTAAAACGTCCTGCTTTATAACCACGAATCATAGCTTCAGGGATTTTGGCAAATAAGGCTCTAACTTCACTAAAAGTACCAGTATATGTTGCTGGGTTGCTTCTAGGAGTTCTCCCAATAGGAGATTGGTTAATATCAATAACTTTATCAATATGTTCTAAGCCTTTGATTCTTTTATAAGGCATTGGTTTTTTTACACCATTAAAATAATGCGCGTTTAAAATAGGGTATAGGGTTTCGTTTATTAAGGTAGATTTTCCACTACCTGAAACACCAGTAACACCTATCATTTTTCCTAAGGGAAACTTTACCGAAACATTTTTTAAGTTATTTCCAGTACAGCCCTTAAGCTCTAAAACTTTACCATTCCCTTTTCTGCGATTTTTTGGTACTTCAATCTCTTTGTTTCCATTTAAGTAATCTGCTGTAAGTGTTTCATGGGTTTTTAACTCGTCAGGGTTTCCAATGCTAATTATTTCTCCACCATATTTTCCAGCTTTCGGACCAATATCAATCACATAATCAGCACGCTCTATCATATCTTTATCATGCTCTACTACTATAACGGAATTTCCAATGTCTCTTAATGATATTAATGAATTAATGAGTTTTTCGTTATCTCGTTGATGTAGGCCAATGCTGGGTTCGTCTAAAATATAAAGTACGCCAACTAGTTGAGAACCAATTTGTGTTGCTAATCGAATACGCTGCGCTTCGCCACCAGATAAAGACTTGGAGCTACGGTTTAGCGATAAATAATTTAGACCAACATCGAGCAAAAATTGTAATCTAGTTTTGATTTCTTTCAGAACCTCTTCAGCAATCTTGAATTGTTTTTCTGAAAGATGCTCATCTAGCTCATTAAACCAATTGGCTAATTCAACAATATCTGTATTAGCAAGCTCAGCTATATTTTTATTATTTATTTTAAAATAAAGAGACTCTTTTTTTAATCGAGAACCTTCACAAACTGGGCATTTGATTTTATCCATATAATCTTTAGCCCAGCGTTTTAGAGATCTAGACTCTGCCGTTTTATATTGATTTTCGATAAAATTTGCAACACCTTCAAAATCTATTTTATAATCGCGAGTAACACCTAATGTTTTGCTTTCAACAGAAAACTTTTCATTACCACCATACAAAATCATTTGCTTAGCTTCCTTAGGTATATCTTTATAAGCATCGGTTAATTTAAAATCAAATCGCTGTGCAATGGTTTCAAACTGTTTGAAAATCCAACTATTCTTTTCTGGACCATGTGGAGCCAGAGCTCCACTTTTTATTGAAAGTGAATCGTCTGGAATAATTTTTCTCTCATTTACTTGATATAATTCACCAATTCCATTACAATTTGAACATGCCCCTTTTGGTGAATTGAATGAAAAATTATTAGGTTCAGGATTAGGGTAAGAAATCCCGGAAGAAGGACACATTAAATTTCTGCTAAAATACCTTGTTTCTTGAGTGTCTTGATCTATAACAAGTAACACATCTTCACCATGATACATGGCAGTATTGATGGTTTCTGTAAGACGTTTATCATTGTCAGTGTCATCGTTAATTATTAGTCTGTCAATAACAATTTCAATATCGTGAGTCTTGTATCGATCGAGTTTCAATCCTTTAGTGATATCTCGAATTTCTCCATCTGTTCTTACTTTTACAAAGCCTTGCTTGCCAATTTGCTCAAACAACTCACGGTAATGCCCTTTTCTTGATCGAACTACGGGAGCAAGTATATTGATACGTTTTCCGCTAAAATCTTTAATAATAAGTGCTTTAATTTGCTCGTCGCTATAACTTATCATTTTGTCACCAGTATTATAGCTGTAAGCATCA
Source organism: Gaetbulibacter sp. 4G1 (assembly GCF_002741945.1). Lineage (GTDB taxonomy): Bacteria > Bacteroidota > Bacteroidia > Flavobacteriales > Flavobacteriaceae > Wocania_A > Wocania_A spongiicola. The sequence continues at coordinate 35,293 of NZ_MDVN01000002.1, read as the reverse complement.
CTAGCGCGCGCAAACAGCAAGCGCATAAAATCATAAATTTCAGTAATGGTACCAACGGTAGAGCGAGGTGATTTACTTGTGGTTTTTTGCTCTATAGCAATAACTGGAGAAAGACCATCAATTTTATCTACATCTGGGCGCTCTAATCCGCCTAAAAATTGTCTAGCATAAGCTGAAAAAGTTTCTATATATCGACGTTGACCTTCTGCATAAATTGTATCGAAAGCCAAAGATGATTTTCCGCTACCAGAAAGCCCTGTAATTACTACAAGTTTTTCACGAGGAATTGACACATCTATATTCTTAAGATTATGTACTCGTGCTCCTTTTACTTCAATAAATTCTTCGAAATTAGTCATAGAAATGCAAAGTTGCGAAGATACGATTTAGTTGCGAAATTGCGATGAATTATTATTTTGAAAAATTGAACTTTTAGAAATAGGCAGTTTTAATTTTAATCAATAAAAAAACAGAATAGTTTTAGTTTTTCATAATTAAACTCTTGTTTACTAAATCGCCAATTTTTACACCTTGACCAATTCCTAATTCAACAGCAGAGCGATAGTGTATACCGCCATACATTCTACTTATTGCGGCTTCTTGTGCGGCCTCGTTAAATGAAGAAAATGGACGTATTGGTAAGCCATAGGTAGTTTCGGTATCATCTAAAAAACTAAAATTGTCTCCAAAAATGTTTGTTAAAACTGTAGAAGCAGCACCAGAAACTACAGAGTGTCCACTTGTGTATTCAGGGAATGGAGGTGTTTGTAATATGGGTTTCCAATCGTCATCAAAATATTTATTTATAAGTGTTTCTGGTCTTACAAGATTACTTCTGTATTTTTCATCCCAACAACTAATGAATGCATCAGCTATTGCTATAGATGTTTTAGTGTATGCAAAAACTGTTCTGTCAAAATCTGCTTTTTCCGTTTTGCATGCAATTTTTGTAATACCTATCCAATGTGCTCCTGGGGTTATTTTTTTTACAGCAAACATTAAATGCCCGCGAGTTACAGAAACATATGGATTACAATCCCAAAAGCGTGCTATTAAGACCTCTTCAGATTCGTCTCCATCTTTTGTTATTTGGTTACTTATATCATAAACCTCTTTGAGTTCTTTATAAAAACTTGAATTTTCGTCCATTGAAAATAGTGGAGGAGGAATAGGTTTAAATTGAGCTGCAGAATCAATAACAAAAGGCCTTATTTTTCCCCAATGGGGCTCTAGACCATCCATATACGAGGGAGGTGTTGGTTGCCATCTCTCCTCATCTTCTGGATCAATATAAAACTTTGACATGGTTCGTGTTTGGTTATAGTTATCACCATTCATCCACTCTCCAATAAAGTTTGAAACCTTAAGCCCATAATCTTTTGAATTCTCAAATTCTGATTTGTTTATAGCTTCCCAAACCTGGTATAAACTATCGCGGAATACTTCTATACTTTGTTCTGAAAAAATTAATTGTTTACTTACATCGATATGAGCAATTAATGCAGCCAATTGATAATTAATTTTTTTTGTTTCATCAGCTTTTGGAATATTTTTTAAATGTATTATTTGATCTTTTAATGAATTATATGCGCTATTGTTTTGGGACATAATTTCATAAGCAGCAATATTTGGGTAAGCAAAAATTCTGCTAGCAACTGGAGGTGAAAAAATATCATGAACCATTATATCTACAACCTTATCTATTGAAGTGTGAAAATCGTTTGGTGTTATAGTAATTGGTTTTGAATTGTCTTTACAAGACATTACGCTTAAGCCTAGTGTAAAGATTATAAATAATATTTTATTTAATCTCATCCTTTAAATTATTTTAAAAGTTCGTAAACTTGAACTTTACCGTTATTGATAGTTGTTAAGAGATATGGTTTTTTATCTAAATAAATAATATTTAAATTTTTGATGGCTTTATCACTAAAATTCAGTCCGATTTTGTTTCCAGAAATAATATTGTTTTCATTTTTTATGAGTGCTCCGGGAAAGGAGTCGAACTTGCCATGAAAAGGTGTTACACCAAAATAGTTTCCTGCTACCAGCATTTCATCTTTTCCATCAGAATCAAAATCAAAACATAAAAATGAAGTTAATGGAGATACTTGTAGTTCGTTTTTAAATGGTACAAATACAAAACGATTATTTTCATTTTTAAGGTAACCAGATCGAAGTTCGTCAACCTCCAGTATGGTTGCTTTGTCGAGTAATGGTTTGCTTAAAATATCACCAATTGGTTTTCCAGCAAAACCTTTATAAGATGTAAATATTTTATGCAAGTTAACCATTTGACTAGCTAATTGATCTAAACCTTGTAATGGATAATATTCTCCATTTTTATATGTACAAACTATAGTTTCAGTACGCCCATTGCCATCAAAATCTGCATAATACATGCGCATAGGGTGCTCTGTAGAAGCTTTAAATTTTGAGTTAAGACCCCAATTCCCTAATAGATAATCTGTATCTCCATCATTATCAATATCAAAAGGAGCAATCTGTCTCCATAATCCTTTTAATTTTGAATCAATAAGTTTTTTTTCTGTAAAGACGCCATTGTTGTTTTTAAAGAATTTTGGAGCCATCCATTCACCAACAATAATCAAATCAGTTTGCCCGTCATTATCAAAATCATTCCAAACGGCATCAGTAATCATGCCTGCATTTTGCAATGCTTCATTTTGAACTATTGAAAAGTGACCATCATTATTTTTTAAAATAAAAGAGTTTGGAATATTTCCAAAATCATTTGAAACTGAATTGCTTCCAATAAAAAGGTCTAGATCATTATCATTGTCAAAATCATTTGAAATAATTACCGAAGCATTTTCATAAAACTCAGGAAATTGTTCGCCTTTGAAATCATTTTCATTTTGAATGTAATAGCTATCAAGTAATGGTTTAGTTTTATTACTATAATCTGCACCACCAGAACCAATAATTAAATCGTTTCTGTTATCGTTATTAAAATCTGCAATTATAGCTTCAACATCTTCTTTTATTGAATCGTTAGCAATTACTTTTATTCTTTTTTCTGTAAAAGTCGTATCGTTTTGAAAAAATACTTTTGCAGCGTTTAATTTTGAACCACCAAAATAAATATCTTCTTTACCATCATTATTTAAATCTCCAACAGCAACAGCAGGGCCACGATCTGAAACACGATACGGAATGAGCTTCTGTCTATTAAAGTCTAGATATTTATCTTCAATATGCGTAAAATTGATGCCAAGGTTGTTGTCTGATTTTTTAAATATTTTTTTATATTTTTTTAATAACGAACCATAGTTAAAAGATTTTGTGTTTGAAGGTTTTATGGTTAGTGTTTTATTTAAGGCTACATTAAATAAGGTTTGACTGGTTTTATTTGGCCATATTACTTTGAGAGAATCGATACTTTTAATATCACCAAAACCAAAATGGATTATTGGTTCTGATGAAGCTTGAAACCCTCTTGCACAATAAAGTTCTTTATATTGAAGTTCGCCGTGGTTATAAACAAAAACTTTTGTCCCAATACCAGATGAATTTGGACTTGTATAATCAAATTTTAATTTAAGATAACTGGCTTTATCTGTTATTTTATTATTTATTTGATTAATATAAATTGAGGCTTCTTCATTAAGGTTGCTTACCACAATATCTAAATCTCCATCATTATCTAAATCTCCTAATGCTGTTGCTCCAGATGCTAGCTTATCGTTTGGAATCCATTCTTTAGACATGTTTTCGAACATTAAGTTTTTGCTACCTTTAAACATGTAATTATCAACTTTTCCAGAAGGCATTGCGTCAAGAGCTTCTTGACTCATTATTTTTGATTCGGATATGTTTTTTTGAATTTTATCGTTTGAGAAAAAATTTGTAAAATCTAAATCATTTGGGCGTTTTAAAATACCATTAGTTATAAAAATATCTTGTTCCCCGTCTTGATCATAATCTGCAAAAAGGCAACTCCAACTCCAATCAGTTGCTGCAACATCACTCAATAGAGCAGTTTCTAAATAATTTGAATTTTGTTGATTAATATGCAACATGTTTCTAGTAAACTGATAATGATAACCAAACATAAGCTTTCTTATATTTTGTGTTTGTACATTATCATCTCCTTGTGATGATTTTAAAACCACTTCATCTCTTGGGAGCATATCCAAAGACATGATATCTTGCCAGCCATCATGATTTATATCTGCTACATCATTACCCATTGAAAACCTACTAGCATGCCCAAAATAATCTCTTAATTTTTCAGAAAACGTACCATCTCCATTGTTTAAATAATAGTAATCGTCTTCATAAAAATCATTTCCAACATAAATATCTGGGTATGCATCCTGATTAAAATCTGCTATAGCAACACCCAATCCGTAACCACTTATACTTCCATAAATACCAGCCTCTTCACTAACATTGGTAAAAACTCCTCCATCATTTCTAAGTAGTTTGTCACCAGTTTTATAATTTCTTTTTTGACGTTGCATTACACCTTTGTAAGAATCATCAGTATGCACAGCGTGGTTTAAAAGATAAATATCTAAGTCGCCATCTAAATCATAATCTAAAAAGGCAGCAGAAGAGCTGTAAGATTTATAGTCTAGTTTATATGTTGATGCACTTTCAGTAAATGTTTCGTCTCCATTATTAATGTAAAGTTCGTTTTGGCCATTAAAACCGTTTAAACCAACTACAGCACAAACGTAAATATCTAAAAGACCATCCCCATTGACATCACCCATTATAGCTCCTGTATTCCATGAACTATTACCACTAACTTTTGCTTTATCTGTAATATCTTCGAATTTTAAATTTCCTTTATTGAGGTATAATTTGTTTTTTACCTGATTACCAGAAAAGAAAATATCTGCGCGACCATCATTATTTATATCACCTATGGCAACGCCTCCACCATTATAAAAATAGATATAATCAAGAATGTTTAATTCATTAGTTTCGGTAATAGTGTTTTTGAAACTTATACCAGTTTCTTGAGATTTAGCGCTAATAAATAATTGATCTTTTTTTTGATTGCACGATACAATTAAAAATCCAATAAAAAATAATGCAAACTTGAAATTATTCATTAGATAAAAAACTTTTATTTGTTGATAATTATAATTTTTGGCTTACCATTTCTGTTGGCGAGTTCTTTAAAGGTTACCTCAGAAAGGTCTAGTTTCAAAGGTACAATTAAGTTGTTAAATTTCTGTAAAGATTTGTTTCTGATTTATTTTTGATTAGAAGTTTTAATACCTATTTGGTTGCTTTTACAACACCCATTTCTAAACCAATTATTAGTAGTTTATGAAACGTAGGTAATTGTGCTCCACTATCAGTGGTAATCCAATCACTCCAAGAGGCTTCTAAACCATCAATAGGTAGTAAAGAAGTCCACATTTTAAAACTTTTTGGTTTACCAGTTTCATCAAATAACCATAAATAAGAATCACCTGGTGTTGTGCCCCCAGAAGAGTAAGTAACTAATAGAGCTTCTTCGCCATTGCTTTGAGTAACCAATCTACGTTCTGCACCTTTATCAAAGACTTTGTAAGGTGCAACAAGCCAAAAAGAATCGTTGTTAAAAATTTCAATAGCTTCACTAATAAGGCTATCTGCCATTTCCCCCTTCATTTTAAAGCTATGTACAAATACTTTGCTTAATTTATAGTCTTTTAGATTTAGGCTAACTCTATATTCTTTCCAAAAAACATCACAAATATTTTCATCTTTTTTCCATTCAAAATGATGACGTTTTTTATAAGTCCATTCAATGTAATTGGTATTTTTATAGGCATCATAATCTAATGCATCTAACATTCTATAAGCTAAAGCATCTGCCTTTTCTCCTTGAATACCAGTTGGAAGCTCTTCATTGTATTTAAAAAAAATAAAACCAAAAAATAATAAACTAGGTAGCGTTAGGAATATAATTACTCCTGTTGTTATTTTGAATATTTTTTTTGATTTCATTATTAAACCTTTGTTATCTAAGTGGTTAGAATAGATAATTCTGGGCCTAAATTATTAAACAGAACTGACTAAGAAAAGGAAAATTGCTAAAAACCGACAGCCGTATCGTCACCTCGACGATCTGCACCACCCTCTAACGTTTTGTCCTGTAAAACCATGATTCCATCGACTTTGCCAATTACAGGGGCATCTTCTTCATTTATATAATAACCAAGATTTTTTAGCTGATTTATAATTTTTAAGTCGAATGAATTGGGTTCCATTCTAATTTCATCAGGTAACCATTGATGATGAAAGCGCGGAGCATTTACTGCTTCTTGCATGGTCATGTTAAATTCATGTACATTGAGAATAGTTTGCATAACTGAAGTTATAATAGTAGACCCTCCTGGTGTGCCTAATGACATAAATAGTTCTCCATTTTTTTCAACAATAGTTGGTGTCATAGAACTTAACATACGTTTTTGAGGAACAATACTATTTGCTTCACCACCAGTTACACCAAACATGTTTGGAACTCCAGGTTTGCTGCTAAAATCATCCATTTCGTTGTTTAAGAAGAAGCCAAGGTCAGAGCAATATAATTTAGAACCGTAAGCTCCATTTATTGTTGTGGTAACTGATACTGAGTTGCCAAACGGATCTACTATAGAATAGTGTGTTGTTTCGTCGCTTTCTATAACTTGAATATTACCATGTGATACATCGATAGACTTTGTGGCTTTATCAAAAGAAAAATCATTCATTCTTCCGCTTAAATATGCATTGTCTATTAGAGTACTATTTGGAATTTTTACAAAATCTGGATCACCCAAATAAAAACTCCTATCGGCATAAGCACGACGTTCAGCTTCTGTAATAATTTGAATAGTTTTTACCGAATTATGCCCAAATTCATTTAAATGAAAAGGTTCAATCATTTTCATAATTTGCGCCAAACAAATACCTCCACTCGATGGAGGTGACATAGAAATTATTTTTAAATCATCATAACTAAATGTAGTAGGTTCTCGCCACTTAACGTTGTATTTAGCTAAATCTTCTTCAGTAATAATACCACCATTATCTTGAATAAATTTCACAAGTCTTTTTGCCGTTTCTCCTTTATAAAATTCATCTTTTCCATGGTTCATAATTCTAGTTAATGTTTCGGCTAAAGCTTTATATTTAATAGTGTCATTCTGTTTCCAGAGTTTATGAAATAACGTAGAGTCTTTATTTACTTTTTTTATTAAAGGCTTATAGTGTTCAATCTTTTTTTCTTGTTTTTTAGTAACAATAACACCTTTATATGCAAGTTTAATTGATGGTTTAATAATATCCTCAATAGGTAAACTGCCAAATTTTTCATGAACAGCAAATACTCCAGCAACTGAACCTGGTACACCAACAGCCATAGCTCCTAAAGTACTTTTTTCTGGGATAACATTTCCTAGATCATCTAAGTACATATCTTTTGTGGCTGCTATAGGTGCTTTTTCCCTAAAATCTAAAGCCCCAATTTCTCCATTGTTTTTTCGATAAACCATAAAACCGCCACCTCCAATATTTCCGGCATATGGATACGATACTGCTAATGCTAACTGAGTTGCAGCCATTGCATCAAATGCATTACCACCTTTTTTGAGAATATCGCTACCAATTTTTGATGCTTCAGCTCTAGCCGAAACTACCATAGCTTTTTGTGTAATTAAGCCTCTTTTGGAAACAGGTTCTGTTTTTTCTTCAGTTTTTTTACAAGAAATTATTAGAAGTAGAATTAAAAAAAGAGAAATAGAATGTTTCATAAAGTATTGTTTAGTTCTTTTAGTTTGAGTTTAGAAAATTCGATTAGTTCTTCAAAAAATGAAGTGAATTCTTTTTCAAAGTCTGTATAAAACGTTTCAAGTTCGTTTACAGCTTCATCCATTCCTGACCTGTTTTTTGTTCTTCTATTCATACCTTCTAAAACTCTAGAAATACCATCAATAGATGCGTAACTTAATAGCCAATTGTCTGCTATCATAAAAGGCATCATTTTTTGAATCCGAATTGGGAGGATGTTGTAATGTTTTTCTAAAGAATCGTAAAAAGCTTCTACATAAACATCTAAAGGGGTCTTAGAATAATCGCTCCAGTTTTTTGCTAAAAAGTGATCGTATAAAATATCTACAATCACACCAGAATAATGTCCGTACTTTTTATGTAACCGTTTTGTGCTTAAGCGAACCGTTTTATGTGCATCAGTAAACGTATCGATGTGTCGGTGCAATAGAATACCAATTTGAGCATCTTTCGAAAATTTTTTATAATCTTTTCCTTTAATACCATCTGCAATAAAGTTGCCAATGGTTACTAAATCGTTTTCGCCAGATAAATAAATATGAGCTAAAAAATTCATTGGTGTAATTTACAAATTCATAGTTAAGTTTAACGGTTTGAATATTATATTTGTAAAAAATAAATTTAAATAATGACATTAATAAAATCAATTTCAGGAATTAGAGGAACCATTGGCGGACAAGTAGGGGATAACTTAACACCTATAGACGCGGTTAAATTTGCATCTGCATATGGTGTTTGGTTAAAGCAACAACGTAATAAGGAAAATTATAGAGTAGTTGTTGGTAGGGATGCTCGTATTTCTGGTGAAATGATTCAGAATTTAGTAATGAATACTTTGGTAGGATTAGGAATTCATGTAATTGATTTAGGTTTATCTACAACTCCCACTGTAGAAGTTGCTGTACCAATGGAACATGCTGATGGTGGTATTATTTTAACAGCTAGTCATAACCCAAAGCAATGGAATGCTTTAAAATTATTAAATGAAAAAGGAGAGTTTTTAGATGCTATTGAAGGTGCTAAAATTTTAAGCATTGCAGAAAGTGATAATATGGTTTTTGCAGATGTTGATAGTTTAGGGAAGATAACAAGAAACACTGCTTATATAGACTTGCATATTGATGAAGTTTTAGCTTTACCTTTGGTAAATGCAAAAGCTATTGAAGCTGCTAATTTTAAAGTGGTAGTTGATGGTGTTAACTCAACAGGAGGTATAGCTATTCCTTTGCTTTTAGAACGTTTAGGAGTACATCCGGTAAAGCTTTTTTGTGACCCAACTGGTCATTTTCCACATAATCCAGAACCGTTGAAAGAACATTTAGGAGACTTGTCAGAAAAAGTTGTTAAAGAACATGCCGATTTTGGTATTGTTGTAGATCCAGATGTTGATAGGTTGGCATTTATGGATGAAAACGGAGATATGTTTGGTGAAGAATATACACTTGTAGCTTGTGCGGATTATGTATTAAGTAAAACGCCAGGGAATACGGTTAGCAATATGAGTTCCACAAGAGCATTGCGTGATATAACAGAAAAGTATGGTGGTAATTATGAAGCCAGCGCAGTAGGAGAGGTGAATGTTGTTAAGTTAATGAAAAAAAATAAAGTAGTTATTGGTGGCGAAGGTAATGGCGGGATTATTTATCCAGACTCGCATTATGGACGTGATTCGTTGGTAGGTGTCGCTTTATTTTTGAGTTTGTTGGCAGAAAAGAAAATGAGTGTTAGCGCACTTCGTAAAACGTATCCTGATTACTTTATGAGTAAAAAGAAAATACAGTTAACTCCAGATTTAGATGTTGATGGTATTTTAAAAGCAATGGAAGACCGTTATCAAAACGAACAATTAACTACTATTGATGGTGTAAAGATAGATTTTGCTGAAAGTTGGGCACATCTTCGTAAAAGTAATACAGAGCCTATTATTAGAATTTATACCGAAGCAAAAACGCAGAAAGAAGCTGATGCGTTAGCAGATAAATTTATTGATGAGATAGGTACTGTTGCTAATGGTTAAAAATATATGTACTCGTCACAACAAAATTAAACAACGCATTAAAGACAATGAATTGATTGGTTATGGTATGTTAAAAAGCTTAACTATTTTATTACATATTTTATACTGATCCAAAAACAAAACTTATTAGATGGTATAATTTTGAAGAACACGAAAGTATATTAAAAGTTAAAATAAAGATTGACTAGGGAATTTTTCTCAGAACAGTTTGAGAAATAAATGATAAATCATGAATTATGTTACCTAAAAAAAAAAGGCAAATACTATTATCTTTTTTCAAAGATAAGCACAAAAAAAACTGGTTTCAAATTATTAAAGAATTCATAACACTTTATTTCACTAATAAAAGTATCCCATTATATTATATTACTCATTTTCTTTACAGAAAAAACACTTCTAATTATAAAGATTATTTAAGTTTAAAAGAACACGAAAAATCATTAGAATGGTCTTGCTCATTTGCACCTGATCAAATAATTTTGGTTGAAAATAAACTATTATTTGAAGAGCTTTTAGTTAAAAATAATATACCTACACCCAAAATCTTTTTTCATAATTCAAAAAATAAATTCGCTTATAAAGGGAGTGGGTTTGAATTTAAAAACAAAAAAGAGCTTTTCTCTTTTTTTAGTAAAGCTTTTAATGAAGAAAATGTTGAGCGTTTCTTTTGTAAACCTACAAATGGAAGAATGGGGCAAAATATTTTTATTCTTGATAAGAATACATATAAAAATATAGATGACACTTTAGTGAATTTAATATTTTCTCAAGAATTAATGTTTCAAGAGGTAATTGTACAACATGAGTCTCTCAATGAAATAAATAAATTTAGTGTAAATACTTTAAGAATTGTTACTTACAAAAACGAAGAGGGCAAAGTAGAAATTTTATCTGGATTTATAAGGTTAGGGATAAAAGGCTCAGTTTTAGATAATGCTCATGCAGGAGGCATCGTAGTTTCTTTCAATAAAGAGACTGGTAAAATGGGTCAAGAAGGGCTACAACTAATTGATAATGGTAGTGGAGTTTTTTATAAGCATCCAGACACTGGAATTATTTTTGATAGTTTTCAAATTCCTTGTTATACTCAGGTTAAAAAAATAGTAATAGATGTGGCTAGGTTGCTCAAATTTCCTTTACTCGGGTGGGATGTTGCCATTACTCCAGATGGTCCAGTAATAGTAGAAGCAAATCACGATTTTCATTTATTATTATCAGATAGGATGGAAAATGGATTAAAAAAGAATCCAGTTTTTAACAAACTACTCCAAGAAATAAAACGGTTTTAATTAGAGATTTTTTCTCTATGCTTCCAGCGTTTATGTGTCCAAAAATAATACTCAGGAGCCTCGTAAATTTGTTTTTCAACCTCTTTTAAAAACATCTCGGTAAGCTCGTAATTTTCGTAATTGTTTGGATTTTCTGCAAGTGTTATAATTTCGGCTTCGTAATGCCCCCGCTTTATTTTCGTGACTTTTAAATAGGCGGTTGAAAAATCTAAATTTTTTGCTAAGCGCTCAGCTCCAGTAAAGCAAGGTACTTTTATGCTCATAAATTTACTCCAGTAAACATCTTTACTTAATCGTGGTGATTGATCACTTAAAAAGCCAGTAATAGTTCTAACCCCTTTTTCTTCATCCCTGTTTAACGTACTTATAATGTCCTTAGTACTTATCAAAGAAGTTTTAAATTTTGTGCGTATATCTCTTACCAATTTATCAAAATGCCTATTAGCTAATTTTTTATATACAGCTAAACCTTTAAAATTAATATAATTTTGCAAAACAATTGACCATTCCCAACTCGCGTAATGCCCAAATATTAAAATAATACTTTTATTTAAGTTTTCTAAACGCTTAAATTCTTCAGGGTTTTTAATTTTAAATCGTTTTTTGAGAGAAGCTTCTGAGATAGTCATGGTTTTTGCCATTTCTAAAAACATATCACATAAATGTTTGTAAAACTTTTTTCTGATTTGAATTAATTCTTTTTCTGATTTTTCAGGAAAAACTAGCTTTAAATTGGCAGTAACAACCTTTTTTCTGTACCCAATAATTTTGTATAGCAAAATATAAAAGCAATCTGAAACTATATAAAGTAAACGAAAGGGTAATATAGAAATTAACCATAAAAATGGATAAACAATAATATAAACTAGAAATTGCATTAATTAATTTTAGATTTGTAGCAGCAAAGATATATTAATTTCATTTTAAACGTTTAAACCCTATGGGTAAATTAGATTTAGTTACAATTATAATTATAGTAGCCAATGTTGTTGTCTCTTATAAAGGGTTTGGTGATTATGGCTTTTTTGAAAAGTATAAGTTTAATGTCGGTGCTGTAAAAAGAGGTGAGCAAATAAGAATGTTTAGTTCAGGGTTCCTTCATGCAGATAATGCACATTTGTTTTTTAATATGTTTGCCCTATATCTGTTTTCTGGACAAGTTATTTATGAAGTAGGTAAGGGAAATTTCTTAATAATCTATCTAGGAAGCCTTTTTGCAGGTAGTTTATTGTCTCTATACTTTCATAAAAACGAATACCATTACAGTGCAGTTGGAGCTAGCGGAGCTGTAACTGGAATACTCTATTCTGCTATACTTTTAAACCCTGAACGATTATACTACTTTCTTTTTCTACCCCCAAAGATAGGATCTGTAGATCTAGGTATACCTGGTTATATATTAGGAATAGGGTATTTATTATATTCTATTTATGGAATGAAAAACAGAGTAGGTAATATAGGGCATGATGCTCATTTTGGTGGAGCCGTTGGTGGTTACATTATTACCTTAGTATTATCTCCTTGGCTATTTAAAACTAATTTACTGATGATTGGTTTACTAGCACTACCAATAGTTTTATTGTATGTTTTGAAGAAAATGGGAAAGATATAAGTTAACATAAAACAAAAAGAGCTAATTCAATTATTGAATTAACTCTTTTTACTAAATAAATTCTTTTAGTCATTTATTCGTAGAAGTAGTCCATTGTAGTGTCTTCTTCAGGTCCCCATCTACTTTCTGTTTTATATATTGAGGTTTTGGGATATCCATTATTATCATAAATATATTCATATTCATCAAAATAATTAACAGTACCGTCTTGTATTTCTTTTAAACTAGTTACATTGTTAACGCTCCCATATTCTGCTAGCCCACCAAAGTCAACGCTAATTAAGTTTATAATATCTATGTGTTGTATATTTCTCAGAGCTCCTTTTTTATCGTCGTAAGTATATATATACTCGATATCGTCATCATCCCATTTTTCATTCATTATATTTTTTCCTTCAAAAGTGATGATTGAACTATATGAAAAGGTTTCTTGAACAGCATAAGTTCCATAATATACCGATTCGGTCATGGTATTATCTGAATTGTAAGTGAAAATGTGTTTCTCTGCATGATCATTATCCTTTTCAAAAAATATAATATAGCTTCCTATTTTTTCGTCTATGTTATATTGAATAGTAACATAAGCGTGTAAATCATCACTTTCTAAATCATTTATTCTCACTAATTTATCATTTTCATAGATATATTTTGTAATATAACCATCCCCAGCATCTACACTAATTAATTTATTGCCGTCATAGTTAAAGGTTGCTGTATATTCGTCCGAAGTTCCTTTGTCATAAACTATTTTTTTTATCAAGGTTGAGTCTGTAGTTTCTTCCTCCTCAGGATTATCGACAGATTCAGTATTACAAGTAAAAAAAGTAATAGATAATGCAATAAGTAAGAATTGTTTTAATTTCATTGTATGATTGGTTTATAATTAAGTGAGCGAATATAATACTATATTGTTAATTGATTTTATGACTTATGTTAGTTTTTAATATTTTGTGCTTTCATAATTTTACTGTGGCATAGCTATTGAATTTATATAGTGAATATGTAATCTATTTTGTTTTTAAATAATTGATATTCAGTTTTTTATAATTTTTGTAAAACCCATAAAAAATAAAAGCAATTTGTTTTAATGACAGATTGACTTAAATATATATATGAAGAAATCTAATTTTATAACCCTTGACAGTTTGTCATTACAGGAATTCGATGAGAACTCAGAGCTAATTCCGTTAATGACGCCAGAAGATGAAGAAGAGATAAATAATGAAGAATTGCCAGAAACACTGCCTATTCTCTCTTTAAGAAATACTGTATTATTCCCAGGGGTAGTTATTCCAATTACAGCAGGCCGAGACACATCTATTAAGCTAATTAACGATGCAAATAAGGGCAGTAAGGTTATTGGTGTAGTGGCTCAAAAAGACGAATCGATAGAAAATCCAACAGCAAAAGATATTCACGAAACTGGTACAGTTGCTAGAATTCTTCGTGTTTTAAAAATGCCTGATGGAAATGTAACAGTTATTATTCAAGGGAAAAAGCGTTTTAAAGTAGCCGAAGTTATTACTGAAAAGCCTTATATGAACGCTACTATTAGAGAAATGCCAGAGGCAAAGCCAGCCCTTAAAAGCAAAGAGTTTTCTGCAATTATAGATTCTATAAAAGACTTAGCGCTTGAAATTATTAAGGAAAGCCCTAATATTCCAAGTGAGGCATCTTTTGCTATTAAAAATATAGAGAGCAATTCGTTTTTAGTAAATTTTGTGTCCTCAAACATGAATCTTTCTGTTGAAGAAAAGCAATCTCTTTTAGAAAATAATGATTTAAAAAAGCGTGCACTTGCCACACTTAAGTTTATGAATGTTGAGTTTCAAAAATTGGAGCTTAAAAACGATATTCAATCTAAAGTGCAGATGGATATGAATCAGCAACAGCGTGAATATTTTTTGCATCAACAAATGAAAACCATTCAAGAAGAATTGGGTGGCGTAAGTCATGATGAAGAATTAGAAGAAATGAAAGCACGTGCTTTAGAAAAGCACTGGGATGATAACGTTGCAAAGCATTTTAATAAAGAAATAGCAAAAATGCAACGGATGAATCCGCAAGTTGCAGAATATTCTATTCAGCGTAATTATTTAGAACTATTTTTAGATTTACCATGGAATGAGTTTAGTGATGATAAATTCGATTTAAAACGTGCTAAAAAAATTCTTGACAGAGACCATTTTGGATTAGAAGATGTAAAGCGTAGAATCATAGAATACTTAGCGGTTTTAAAATTGCGTAATGATATGAAATCACCTATTTTATGCTTATATGGGCCTCCAGGAGTAGGTAAAACATCATTGGGTAAATCTATAGCAGAGGCTTTAGGGAGAGAGTATGTGCGTATATCTTTAGGTGGTTTACGTGATGAGGCAGAAATACGTGGACATCGTAAAACATATATTGGTGCCATGCCTGGACGTATTATACAAAGCCTTAAAAAAGCAGGAACATCTAACCCTGTTTTTGTTTTAGATGAAATTGATAAGTTGTCAAACTCACATCAAGGAGATCCATCATCTGCCATGCTAGAGGTTTTAGATCCTGAGCAAAATAGTGAGTTTTACGATAATTTCTTAGAAATGGGTTACGACCTTTCTAAGGTTATGTTTATAGCTACATCAAACAGTTTATCTACCATTCAGCCTGCATTACGCGATAGAATGGAAATTATTAATGTTACAGGATATACTATTGAAGAAAAGGTTGAAATAGCTAAGCGTCATTTATTACCAAAACAATTAAAAGAGCACGGGTTAACTAATGATAATATAAAAATAGGGAAGGCCCAGTTAGAAAAAATTGTAGAAGGTTATACGCGCGAATCAGGAGTTCGTGGTTTAGAAAAGCAAATAGCGAAAATGGTGCGTTATGCGGCCAAAAATATCGCAATGGAAGAAGATTATAATATCAAGATTTCTAATGAAGATATTATTGAGATTTTAGGCGGGCCAAAATTAGAACGCGATAAATACGAAAACAATAATGTAGCTGGAGTTGTTACAGGGCTAGCTTGGACACGCGTTGGTGGTGATATTCTATTTATAGAATCCATTCTTTCTAAAGGAAAAGGAACTATGACCATTACTGGAAACCTTGGTAAGGTTATGAAAGAATCTGCAACTATTGCAATGGAATACATTAAATCTAATGCTGAAACCTTTGGTATTGATGCTTCAATTTTTGATAAATATAATGTGCATATTCATGTGCCAGAAGGCGCAACACCAAAAGATGGTCCAAGCGCAGGAGTTACCATGCTAACATCTTTGGTTTCTCTTTTTACTCAGAAAAAAGTAAAGAAAAGTTTAGCAATGACAGGAGAGATTACGCTTCGTGGAAAAGTGTTACCAGTTGGAGGTATTAAAGAAAAGATTCTAGCCGCTAAACGAGCTCGAATCAAAGAGATTTTACTTTGTGAAGAAAATCGACGGGATATTGAAGAAATAAAACCAGATTATTTAAAAGGGTTAACTTTTCATTACGTAACAGATATGAGTGATGTGATTAAACTGGCATTAACAGATCAAAAGGTGAAAAACCCAAAGAAACTTTAATATTCTTTTAAGCTAAAAAACCTCGATTTAAAATTGAGGTTTTTTTATGTTTTAAAATAAAAGATACTTGCTGCCGTTTTAAGATAGATTTACTTACTTTGTAACAGTAAATATGCTAAGGAAAATTATCACTATTTTTTGCTTGTTTGTAAGCAGCTTAACTTTTGCACAAGTAGGAGGCGAAGCTACTTACCAATTTCTTAATTTAATATCCTCACCACGGCAAGCTGCATTGGGAGGTAAAGTGTTAACTAATGTAGATTATGATGTTACCCAAGCACTTTATAATCCAGCTACTATAAATGTAGAAATGGACAACCAATTGGCTGTTAATTACACAAGTTATTTAGGAGGGATTAGTTATGGTACTGCGGCATATGCTTATACCGTTGATAGGCATACTCAAACTTTTCATGCTGGTGTTACTTATATTAACTATGGATCATTTGAAGGTTATGACGAAAATGGAAATCCAACAGGGGCATTTACTGGTAATGAGGCGGCCTTATCAATGGGTTATGCCTTGCAAATTGGGTATTCTGATTTTTATTTTGGAGGAAATTTAAAATTAATAACTTCTAAGTTGGAACAATATAGTTCGTTTGGGGCTGCTGTAGATTTAGGACTATTATATATTAATGAAGATTTAGATTTCCATGCAGCTGTAGCTGTAAGGAATTTAGGAAGTCAAATAACAACCTATGCTGATTTGAATGAACCTTTACCTTTTGAAATCGATTTTGGCATGTCTCAAACTTTAGAGCATGTACCTATTCGTTGGCATGTAACCTTTGAGAACCTTCAAGATTGGCCCATTGCTAGAGCAAATCCCGCAAGGACTATAAGCGATTTAAGCGGTAATCAATCTAACGAGAAAATTGGCTTTTTGGGACAAGTAATTAGGCATACTATTATTGGAGCAGAATTATTTCCAGAAGGCGGATTTAATATTCGCTTAGGCTACAACTTCCGTAGAGGTGAAGAATTGCGTATAATAGATCAGCGTAATTTTTCAGGATTATCTGCAGGTATTTCAATAAAAATGAATAAAATGCGCTTTAGTTACACACATGCAAAATATACAAGTGCAGCCAATTCTAACTTTTTTGGTTTGCAAATAGATTTGCAATAAGTACTTTTGTTGCTTTCAATATTTATATGTCAAAAATAACAATAGCCATAGATGGCTTTTCTTCAACAGGTAAAAGTACAGTAGCTAAGCAAATAGCAAAAGAATTGGGCTATGTTTATGTAGATTCAGGAGCTATGTATAGAGCCATTACGTTTTATGCTATGCAAAATGGTTTTATTGATAATAATCATTTTAATATTGATGGTTTAGTATCTAAATTACAAAATGTAAGAGTTAGCTTTAAATTTAATGAGGCTTTAGGGTTTGCTGAAGTGTATTTGGGTAATGTTAATATTGAAAAAGAAATTAGAACTTTGGAGGTTTCAAGCTTTGTAAGCAAAGTTGCAACGGTTTCAGAGGTTCGCGAACTACTGGTTCAACAACAGCAGAAACTTGGAAAAAATACTGGAGTTGTTATGGATGGACGCGATATAGGTACAGTTGTTTTTCCTAATGCAGAGCTTAAAATATTTATGAAAGCATCAGCAGAAACAAGAGCAAAACGTAGATATGATGAGCTTATTGAAAGAGGAGATAAAGTAGTTTATGAAGATGTTTTGCGTAATGTGCAAGAACGCGATTATATGGATTCAAATAGAAAAGATTCCCCCTTAATAAAAGCTGATGACGCTATAGAAATTGATAATTCTAATTTAACTCTCCAAGAGCAATTTGAAAAAGTTTTACAATTGGTAAAAATAACTCTAGAAGACTGCGAATAAAAAAGCGACTGATTATTGAAGTTATCAAAATACAGCCGCTTATTACTTTTTGAGTTTATTTTTTATAAATTAGGAATAATTAATTCTTGGTCTGGATGAATTAAGTCTGGGTTTTTCAAAATATCTGAATTTGCTGCAAAAATGTTTTTATACTTCATCACATCTCCGTAGTAATGCTTGGCAATTTTGCCTAATGTTTCGCCAGGTTTAACTACATGTCTGTGGAAAACACTTTCATCTGCAACTTTTATATCAGCCATAATATCACTTGGATTTTCACCCCCAACAGCTTTAATTTTATCCCAAATCAGGTTTTTTTCATAAGGGGTTTTTGCTGTCCCCCAAACTTTTAATACGCCATTTTCTTCTTGTACATCGCCATTTTGTATATTTAATTCTTGCCCTAAATCTAGTACCGATTGGTATTTTGCTTTCATAGTCATAAGTGTTATAAATTTTTAAGTGTTAATATCATAAATATAATAAAAGGTTGGTCAATAAAAAGCTTTTTTTAATTTAATTATAGTTCTATTAACCAGTGATTTAAAATAGTTTAGTCAAATTAGGCTAATATGTTAAAAATATGTATTTTTGCACTCCTTTTAGCGGATTATCGGAATGATAAAAGGAACGAAACAATAATAAAAATAACACTTCTGTGTGTTAAACGCATAAATCTTCCGAAGCATACAGAATACAAATCTCAATGTAGTTGCATTTTGCAAATTACATTGTTTAATTAAATTAAATGGCTGAAAAAGCAAAACAAGCTGAAGTTGAGGCAACTCAAGCTGAAACTGTAGAAGCTCCAGTAGTATCTGAAGCTCAAGCAAATCCTGAAAAATTCTTAAAAGACTTTAACTGGCACAATTACGAAGAAGGAATTGATGAAGTTGATGACAAACAATTACAAGAATTTGAAAAATTAGTAGCAGCAAATTTCGTTGATACTTTAGATGATGAAGTAGTTGAAGGGACTGTAGTTCATATTACAGATCGTGATGCTATTATTGACATCAATGCAAAATCTGAAGGTGTTATTTCTTTAAACGAATTTCGTTACAACCCTAACTTAGCAGTTGGTGATAAAGTAGAAGTATTAATTGATGTACGCGAAGATGCAACAGGGCAATTAGTATTATCTCACAGAAAAGCTCGTGTAATTAAAGCATGGGATAGAGTAAATAAAGCTCATGAAACTGGTGAAATAGTTAACGGTTTTGTTAAATGTAGAACTAAAGGAGGTATGATTGTAGATGTTTTTGGAATTGAAGCATTCTTACCAGGTTCTCAAATTGATGTTAAACCAATTAGAGATTACGACCAGTATGTAAATAAAACGATGGAATTCAAAGTTGTGAAAATCAACCACGAATTCAAAAACGTTGTTGTATCTCATAAAGCTCTTATTGAGGCTGATATTGAAGAACAAAAGAAAGAAATTATTGGTCAATTAGAAAAAGGTCAAGTATTAGAAGGTATTGTTAAAAATATTACTTCTTATGGTGTATTTATCGATCTTGGTGGTGTTGACGGATTAGTTCATATTACAGATTTATCTTGGTCTAGAATCAATCATCCAAATGAGATTGTTGAATTAGATCAAAAACTTAATGTTGTAATCCTTGATTTTGATGAAAATAAATCAAGAATTCAATTAGGATTAAAACAATTAAGCAAACACCCATGGGAAGCTCTTGCTGAAGAAGTTAAAGTTGGTGATAAAGTAAAAGGAAAAGTAGTAGTAATTGCAGATTATGGTGCGTTTATTGAGGTTGCTGATGGTGTAGAAGGATTAATTCACGTATCAGAAATGTCTTGGTCAACTCATTTACGTTCTGCTCAAGATTTCGTATCAGTTGGAGACGAAGTTGAAGCTCAAATCTTAACTTTAGATAGAGAAGATCGTAAAATGTCTCTTGGAATTAAGCAATTAACTCCAGATCCATGGACAGATATTACAGGCAAATACCCTGTTGGTTCTAAACACACAGGTGTTGTACGTAACTTTACAAACTTTGGTGTTTTTGTTGAATTAGAAGAAGGTATTGACGGATTAATTTATATCTCTGATTTATCTTGGACTAAGAAAATCAAACATCCATCTGAATTCTGTGCAGTAGGCGATAAATTAGACGTGATTGTATTAGAATTAGATGTTGAAGGACGTAAATTATCTCTAGGACATAAACAAACTACTGAAAACCCTTGGGATAAGTATGAAACTGAATTCGCTTTAGAAACAGTACATACAGCAGCATTAACCGAAATCGTTGATAAAGGAGCTACAGTTACTTTTAACGACGATATTGTTGCATTTATACCTTCTCGTCATCTTGAAAAAGAAGATGGAAACAAGCTTAAAAAAGGAGAAACAGCTGAGTTTAAAATTATTGAATTCAATAAAGAATTTAAGCGTGTTGTAGCTTCACATACAGCTATTTTTAAAGCAGAAGAGATTAAGAATGTAAAAGCAGCTGCTAAAAAAGCGGCAAGTGCAGCAGCAGAAGCTAAGCCTACTTTAGGTGATGCTAATGATGCGTTACAAGCTCTTAAAGATAAAATGGACGGTAAGAAATAATTACCAAATTTTTATAAAAAATCAAGCCTTTCAGAAATGAGAGGCTTTTTTTATTGCAAATAATACCCCTTCAATTTTAAAATTTTGCATTACCTTTGTACTCCAAATACGTTTGGATAGTATATATGAGTCAAAAAGTTTTACTTAACGCAAAAGAGGTAAACATCATTCTTCATCGATTGGCTTGTCAACTTATTGAAAAACATAACGATTTCTCAAATACAGTTTTAATAGGCTTGCAGCCTCGTGGCGTGTTTTTGGCTGATAGATTGGCTAAAATATTAACAGAAGATTACAAGGTTAAAAATATTCAAATTGGACATTTAGATATTACTTTTTATAGAGACGATTTTAGAAGAGGTGAGAAAACTTTGGAGGCTAATGAAACTAAAATTAATTTTTTAGTTGAAGATAAAAATATTGTATTCATCGATGATGTTTTGTATACAGGAAGAAGTATAAGAGCAGCTTTAACGGCAATTCAATCTTTTGGTAGACCAAATGAAATAGAGTTGTTAACGTTAATAGACAGACGTTTTAGCAGACATTTACCTATTCAACCAGATTATAGAGGGAGACAAGTAGATGTTATAAATAATGAAAAAGTAAAAGTAAACTGGAAAGAGCATGAAAATGAAGATGCAGTTTATTTAATTGAAAAATAATATAGAAGATGAGCGAATTAAGTGTAAATCACTTATTAGGAATAAAATATCTTAAGGAACAAGATATCCAACTTATTTTTGAAACTGCTGACCACTTTAAGGAAGTGATTAACAGGCCCATTAAAAAAGTACCTTCGCTACGTGATATTACCATTGCAAACCTTTTTTTTGAAAATTCTACTCGTACAAAGTTATCTTTTGAACTTGCCGAAAAGCGCTTGTCTGCAGATGTAATTAATTTTTCGTCAGCACAATCTTCAGTAAAAAAAGGAGAAACTTTAATTGATACCGTAAACAATATTTTATCTATGAAAGTAGATATGGTTGTTATGCGTCATCCAAATCCCGGTGCTGGTGTATTTTTATCAAAACATGTAAAAGCTAGTATTATAAATGCTGGAGACGGAGCACATGAGCATCCAACCCAAGCCTTATTAGATTCATATTCAATAAGAGAACGATTAGGTGATGTTAAAGGTAAAAAAGTTGTTATAGTAGGCGACATATTGCATAGTAGAGTAGCACTTTCAAATATATTTGCTTTACAATTACAAGGTGCTCAGGTTATGGTTTGTGGACCAAAAACATTGATTCCTAAGTATATTAACAAACTTGGAGTAAAAGTTGAAATAAACCTGCGTAAAGCGCTAAATTGGTGTGATGTAGCTAATATGCTTCGTGTCCAGAACGAACGTATGGAGATTAGTTATTTTCCATCAACAAGAGAATACACACAACAGTTTGGAGTTAATAAAGATTTACTTAATTCTTTAGATAAAGAAATAACTATTATGCACCCAGGACCAATAAACAGAGGTGTAGAAATTACTAGTGATGTTGCTGATTCTAAACAAGCCATTATTTTAAATCAAGTTGAAAATGGTGTAGCAATAAGAATGGCAGTTATATATTTATTAGCTTCAAAAATAAAACAGTAAATCATGATTTTAAGTCAAAACGGAAATATTTCAATAATTACCCAAGAAAAGGCCACAATAATAGAATTGGTAAAAAAAATTCATGCGTTATACCCTAAATTTAAAAACAACAATATTATAGTTTCACTAACTACACTCACAAAAATTAGCTTATCTGAGATAGTAGAGTTTCTTGAACTATCTAATATGCACAGAGCAGCTAAACAATCGTTTGTTATTGTTTCAGATAAAGTAAACCTTGATGATGTTCCAGACGAAATAATTGTTGTACCTACTTTACAAGAAGCCTATGATATTATAGAAATGGAAGATATGGAACGTGATTTAGGGCTTTAATATGAAAGAACATAACCTTGCTCAAGTAAATATAGCTAAACGATTGGCACCAATGGATGACCCAATTATGCAAGATTTTGTAAATAATCTTGATAAAATTAATGCTATAGCAGATTCTGCTGACGGTTTTGTTTGGCGTATGCAGGATGAAGACAAGGAATTGGGAGCTAAAGTTTTTGAAGACGATGCATTACTTATAAACATGTCGGTTTGGAAAAGTTTAGAATCCCTTTTTGAATACACTTATAATTCTGGTCACATCGAAGTTTTTAAGCGTAAAAAAGAATGGTTTAGCAAAATGAAAATGATGCATATGGCATTTTGGTATATTCCTAAGGGCTATGAACCAACATTCCAAGATGCTAAAGATCGATTAGATTATTTAAACAAACACGGAGACACTCCATATGCATTTAGTTTTAAAAGCAAATTCACAGCCGAAGATTCAATAAACTATACACCTATTTCATAATATGAAGCTTTCTATTTTAGGCTGTTATAGTGCAACACCACGAGCTTTAACAAATACAACATCACAGGTTTTAGAAATTAATAATCATATGTTTTTAATTGATTGTGGAGAAGGAACACAAGTTCAGTTACGAAAGCATAAAATTAAATTCAATCGTATAAAGCATATTTTTATATCACATTTGCACGGTGACCACTTTTTTGGTTTAGTAGGATTGATTTCCACTTTTAGGTTATTAACTCGTGAAACCGATTTACATATTTATGGACCTAAAGGTATCAAGGAAGTTGTGACGCTTCAAATGAAACTCGCAGATTCATGGACAAATTACAAGCTTTGCTTTCATGAATTAACTTCTGAAGAATCTGAATTAATTTTTGAAGATGCAAAGGTTGAAGTGTATACAATTCCTTTAAATCATCGTGTTTATACTAATGGTTTTCTATTCAAAGAGAAGGAAGGCGAACGTAAATTAGATATTAATGCTGTTGAAGACGCAAACATTGATACAGCATATTTTAGAAAACTAAAGCAAGGTTTTGATGTCGAAAATAGAGATGGGGTTATAATTGATAATAAAAAAGTAACAAAACCAGCTAATAAACCAAAAAGCTACGCATTTTGTAGTGATACAATGTATAAAGAGGATATTATTCCAATCATTAAAAATGTAGATGTGTTATATCACGAATCTACCTTTTTAGAAAAACATGCGAATTTGGCACCAAAAACAAAGCATTCTACTGCAAAAGAAGCAGCTAAAATTGCAAAACTTGCAAACGTTGGCACATTATTGCTTGGGCATTATTCAACGCGTTACGATGGCTTAGACTCTTTTAAAGAAGAAGCTCTAGAAGTTTTTGATAATGTTGAACTGAGTGAAGATGGAAAGACCTTTGAATTTTAATTAAACTCTTCTAAATTTAAAATCCATTTTATAGCCTCATCAAGAGAGAGGCAACGTTTAATACTTCTTTTTGAGAATTTTTTTTCTAATGTAGCATTCATAAATGTAAAGTCATTGTAATATACTATAGCACTAGCAATAATTATATTGTATTTTTTATGAACTTTCTCCCAAGAACGTGGATCTGTAGAATACGAATTAACCCTATTTGAAAGATAAGCCAGCTTTGCATCTTTACCATAAAAAATTATCAATTCACTCATTACTTCAATTACTTTTTCCCAATCAAAGTGTACACCTTCATTTAATTCAGCAATAAAAAATGTTTCAAGAAAGTAAAAATTACCAAACGGCTTTTCTAATTTATAGTGCTTTAATACTTTAGAGTGCTCAGAATCTTGGAATTTCATGTTGGTTTTATTGGGAACACTAATTTAGGAATATTCACACAGATAAATTGAAAAAAGAAATTTTTTATTTTTTGTACCCCAAAAGGTAGGTTATTTTACTAGGACCAGATTTTACTTTACCCAATTTCCATTCATAAGAATCTCCATTACTGAGTCCGTTAATTAGTTTGTTCATTTCTTTTATAGAATATGTTCTTAATACCGAAACTAATCCATCCCAACACACTAAAATTGGTAGAATGGGGAATAGATAAGTAAACAACAATCTTCCATACTTAAAGGGTTTTATAAATGGGGTTAGTAATAGTACATTTATAGGAGATAAAAGCATAAAAATGATACTCTTTAAGTTTCGTTCTTGAGCTTCAAAAATAGCAATAACACTTTCATTATTTATAACGTTTTGAAGTATTTGTTGCGCTTGCATGGGTTTAAAGTGATGTAAAGACAAAAACTGAGTTCTTAAACCTTCTAAACTTTTAGGTACGTTTAGAGCGTCAATAGAAGTAGTAATGTACTCTATATTATTCGCGGATGCTTTAGTGTGCTTAAAAGCTTCAATATTAGGGTAATAATCAGTTAAAATAATTTTTAAATTAGGCTTTCTCTCTAACAAAGATTCATTAAGTTTAAGTATACCACCGCCTCCGCCGGAAGCTAAATCTATAATGGTATCAGATTTACTTTTTTCTAAGCCTTCTTCAATAATAGAAACTATAGGTTTGTAAACATCAAATTTATTAGAAACAAATTGTAAAAAGTCTGTCATATAATTTCTTAAAAAAGATGGAAACCATTTTAAATCTTCAAACTCAAATAAATGTATTCTTCCCATATGTTTATTTAAACATTATTTAGTTTTTTATTTTTTATTGGCATTGATAAGTGTATAAAGTAAGCCAACAACAATAATTATAATCCCAGCTAAAAGTCTATATAGTTGTTTTATATCTAAAAAAAACATCAAAATAGCTACTGTTATTGCTAAAGCACCAGTTATTATTAATCCATTATGTAAAAAGGTTGAAAGCTTTTTAATATCAATTTTCTTTTTTTCTTCTATAGTCATAGAATTATAACCAGCAATTAGATTTGGGTATTTTTTTACTAAAAGACCACAAATAATAAAAATGAGACCAATAAGGGTATCTACAAAAAGCATTTTGTGTAAATTTGAATACTTAAATATACAATTTATTTGATTTTTAATTTTTATGCAAAAGGATTTAAGTGATTATAGAAAATCTTACGAAAAAGGCGAATTACTTTTAGCAGATGCGCCTGAAAACCCAATGGAATTATTTCAAAAATGGTTTTATGAAGTTGATAAGTTTTTTACTGAAGATGAAACCAATGCAATGACAATATCTACAATAGGTAAAGATGGTTATCCTAAGAGTAGAGTAGTGCTCTTAAAAAAATATACTTTCGAAGGCTTTATATTTTACACGAATTATGAGAGCGAAAAAGGGAAAGCCATTGCAGAAAATCCTAATGTGTGTTTATCATTTTTTTGGCATGGTGCAGAAAGGCAAATTATAATTAAAGGCAAGGCTGAAAAGATAGCTGCAAATTTAAGCGATGGCTATTTTGAATCTAGACCAAGAGGAAGCCAATTAGGAGCTGTAGTTTCTAATCAAAGTGATACTATTGAAAGCCGTGAATACCTTGAGAATAAGTTACAAGGTCTTGAAGAAGAGTATGAAGGTAAAGAAATACCAAGACCAGGTTATTGGGGCGGATACATAGTAAAGCCTGTTGAGATTGAATTTTGGCAAGGACGACCAAATAGATTACATGATAGAGTACGATACAAGTTACAAAGTGATTATAATTGGAAAATTGATCGATTATCTCCCTAAATAATAGTTTAAATACATATTTTAAAATCTAAAACTACATTTAATCGATAAAAAATGCTTTTTATCGATTTTATGTTTGTCGTTCATCGATTTTAAACATCAATACAATAATAGCCAGTATATGGTTAATAACTTTATAGGACCAAATCTAAATTTACCTACTTATGAAGTTATTAAAAAAGCTGCCTTTATTGGCATTGTTAGCTATTTTGACATTCTCTTGTTCAACAGATAGCATTGATGAAAAAGCAGACGCTATTGTAGAAAACTTAGTTGTACCACCTACAAAGCAAATTGAAATTGAAATTTTAGAGCTTATTAACGACCACAGATTATCAATTGGCCTAAACCCTTTGGCAGATTTAAAGATTGTTAAATCTGTAGCATATAGCCATACTGATTATATGGTTGATAAGGATGAAATATCTCATGATAACTTTTATACGCGTAGTAACTATTTAAAAGCAAATGCTGGTGCTAAAAAAGTATCTGAAAATGTGGCTTACGGCTACAGTAGTGCAAAAACTGTAGTAAGTGCATGGATTAAAAGTGATGGACATCGTGCAAACATTGAAGGAGATTTTTCTAACTTTAACATATCGGCAGAAAAGAGTGAAAACGGAAGATGGTATTTTACAAACATTTTCATAAAAAAATAATATTGTTTTTGTAACAATAAAAACATAACCTTTTAATTTACTGATTTTTAGCAAATGCTGTATTATAGGTATGCAGCAAAAAGGAATTAACTGGTTATTTTAATAACTGAATAGTTATTGAATTTAGCTTTAGGTATAAAGCCCTCTCAGTTTTCTGAGGGGGTTTTTTGATTTAATTTTCAATATTTTTATATCTACGCTTCAATTTTATCATAACTTTTTAAAATTTTTAATGCCCATAATGTTTGTATTCCTGCCCATTCTAGTTTTGTACCTTCACTAATTCCATACCAAGTATTCCACCGACCATCATTTTCTTGTTTATTGATTATTTCTTTTAAGTCAGATTCAATAGTTTCTTTAGTAAACAAAGAATATAGTACGCTTTCAGAAGAATGTGCATAATTTAAACTATGCGGTTTCCCATAAAGTCCCCAACCATCATCTGATTTATCTTTACAAATAATTCCGTCAACCATTATCCATTTTTTTAAGTTGTTAATAGTTTTTCTTGCTTTATTTTGATTCTTAGTATACTTTAAAAATGTTAACCATCTTGGTACGCATAAATAACAAAAAATATGTTTATCTTTTATTCTCTCAAATTCATTCCAAACAAACTCTTCTGCTTTTTTCATCCAAGGAACATCAATCTTATATTTTTCTAAAACCCCTAGTAATGGTGCAGTGGTACTTAAAGCAGCCCATTCTTTAACTGTTTTAAAATGTTCTTCACAAGGATAGTTGCTTTTTGGTCTAAACATCCATGGAATTCCACCTTTTTCTGTTGTTATACTTTCAAAATAAGGCATGAAGTCATTTAGAATGATTTCTTTGGTTAGATAACCAACTTCATCGAGAATTTCAAGTGCCATAATGCTAAAAAGAGGTTGGCTTTCTGGTGATGCTGTGTCTGGTTCCATTCCATGTCCAAATCCACCATCAGGATTACGATAAGCATAAACAGCATTAAAAACACCTTCTGAAGTTCCATTATCAAAATAAAATTCAAACAAACGTCTTTCTATCATTCTCGCATTTGTCAATATGAAATCTCTTGCTTTTAGGAAGTTATTCTTAGGTAAAATCATTTTTATTTCAAAGATGAATTAAATTACACACTACTAAAGGATTAGAATTATAATAGTAATCTTCTAATATATAAAAAACCACCAAAAGAAAACTCCTTTGATGGTTTTTAATAATTATGAATTTAGCTTAACGTTATTCCATTTTTATCACAATAAATTGCGTACGCCTATTTAGCTGATGCTGATCTTCTGTACAGTTTATAGTACCATCACAATCATTTGCTAATTTACGTTCTCCAAAGCCGTCATATTCAGTAATTCTTGAAGCGTCAACTCCGTGTTCAATTAAATACTTATAAGTTGCATTTGCTCTTTCTTTTGAAAGTATGTCATTGTATTCTGATGTGCCTCTAGAATCTGTATGCGATTCAATTTTAATTACCATATTTGGATATTTATTCATCATCAAATCAACAATTCTATCTAGCTCGACTGTACCATCACGACGAATATCATATTTGTTAAAGTCAAAATAAATAGGGTAGAGCTCAGTAATTGGTAATTTTTCATCCACAACTGGGTTTAATACAAAATCAACATTAATACTTGTTACACTATTTTCGATGCCTTTTGTAGTAACTGTTCTAGAATCGCCAATATAGTTTTCCTTTTTAGTATTTAATTTGTAATCGGTATCTCTATCAATATTAATTTCGAAATGACCGTTTTCGTCAGTTTGTAAATCAGCAATTTTATTATCATTACTGTCTAACAAAGTAACTACAGCGTTTGGTATTGGTGCATTAGTATTAGCATCTGTAATTGTACCTTCTATTTTTAATTGTGGAATTCTATCGTAGGCATAAATATCATCGCTACCAACTCCACCATCTCTATTTGATGCAAAATATCCAGATAAGCCATCGTTATTCATGAAAAATGAAAAATCATCTTTACTCGAATTTACAGGAACACCAAGATTTAAAACACTTATAATGTTATTATCAGCATCAGAAACAGTTCCGAAAATATCTAATAAACCTAATCCAGCATGTCCGTCAGATGAGAAAAACAGAGCATCTTCACTATTTACAAACGGAAACATTTCATTTTTATCTGTATTTACAACATTCCCTATATTTTTAGGAGAACCTAACGAACCATCACTATTAATATCTACATAATAAATATCTGAACCGCCTTGGCCACCTGGCATATCCGAAGTAAAATATAACTTGGTATCATCACTGTTTAATGAAGGGTGACCAGTTGAATAATCTTTACTATTAAAATTAAGGTCTTCAATATTTGTCCATAAACCATTGACTAAAGACGCCTTGTAGATTTTTAAATGTGTCATACCCTTTTCATCTTTTCCTAAAACGTTTTTATTAAAATCGTTTCTAGAAAAGTACATCGTTTTACCATCTTTTGTAATTGTTAATGGCCCATCATGATATATTGAGTTTATATCACCTTCTATTTTAGATTTATGGCTTACAATACTATCATTACTATCTTTTGCTTTTACATAGATATCTAGAAAAGGTTCTTCGTTCCAGCCGTAAATATGTTTTGTTGAAACACCTTCGTCTTTTGACGAAGCAAAGTAAATATTACCCTCGTGCTCGTAAGCACCAAAATCGCTATACTTTGAATTGAAATTAACATCAGTTAAAAAATACTGTTGTTTTGCATTAAATATTGACGTTATAAAATCGCTGTCTTTTGAAAATCTATCTTTTTTAACAACACCACCGGCTTCTTTAAAGCGTCTTAACCACACTCGAGATTCTTTATACTCTTTAATACCCCTTAAAGCCTGTGCATAATTATAATAGTATTCTACAGGAATGTTTTCTTGCTGAACAGCTTTTTGATAGTAAACAACGGCACTATCGGGATTTCTCATGTATGCATAGCTATCTGCCAATTGTCTGGTTGCATAATCTGCATTAAAATCTTTTTCAATAAGATTATGATATACCTCTGCAGCACTTACAAAAGAAAATTTATTGAATAAATTATCTGCCTTTTTTTGCGAACCATATTGTGCCGAAGCTATAAAGCTTAGCGATAGAATAAAGCAGGTTAGTATGTAGTTTTTTAATTTCATGGGGTCATTATTTTAATTAAAAAATCTAATAGTTAAAAGATATTTTTATTTATAAAACGCAATTAGGTTAATATTGTGGTGGTTATTCCATTTTTACGACTATAAATTGAGTACGTCTATTTAATTGATGCGCTTCTTCTTCACAATCCTCTCCATCTTCACAGCCATTTGTTAACCTACGCTCACCAAATCCTTGGTGCTCAGTTATTCTTGCTGGATCAACACCTTTAGAAATTAAATACTCATAGGTAGAATTAGCTCGATCAATTGATAATTTATCATTATATGTTAATGCACCTCTCGAATCGGTATGCGATTCAATTCGTATTACCATCTCAGGATAATCGTTTAGCATTAGGCTTACAATCTTGTCTAATTCTAAAGCGGCATCTTCTCTTATGTTATATTTATTAAAATCAAAGTAAATGGTATTTAACTCTGCAAGTTTTACAACATCTTGTACTGGGTTTAATAATAAGTTTGCTGTAATCGTTGTAAGTTCTGTTTGCACATTTTTTGATGTAAATGTTCGGTAGTCATCAATATATTTTTCTTGGCTACCTACAATTTTATAGTCTTTATTTCTGTCAATGTTTATTTGATAAAACCCGTTTTCATCAGTTACCATATAGGCTATTTGATTGTCTTTATCATCAAATAAAGTAATAACAGAGTTAGCGATTGGTTTTGTGTTAATAGCATCTGTTACAACACCTTCAACTTGCATAATTGGTTCTCTGTGATAGGCATAAATATCATCATCTCCACGACCACCTCTTCTATTTGATGCAAAATATCCAGTAATTCCGTTAGGATTCATACTAAAAGAAAAATCGTCTTTATTAGAGTTCACAGGAACGCCTAAGTTTACAACATCTACAAAATCATTGTTTTCCCCTTTAATTGTTGCGAAAATATCTAATAGTCCAAGGCCTGTATGTCCATCAGATGAAAAGAATAAAACACCTTCATTATTTATAAAAGGAAAGCCTTCAGCGCTTTCAGTGTTTATAACATTTCCAAGGTTTTTTGGCTCGCCTAATGTACCGTCAATGTTAATATCTACAACATAAATGTCAGAGCCACCATAACCACCAGGTCTATCTGATGTGAAATATAGTTTAGTGTCGTCGTTATTTAAAGCGGCGTGTTGTGTAGAAAAATCATCACTATTTATTGATAAATCTTCAACATTTGTCCATATGCTGTCTTGTAAAGTGGCTCTAAATATTTTCATACCAGTTAAGCCATTATTATCTCTTTTTCTTACTTGATCGTTATAATTATTTCTTGAGAAATACATAGTGCGACCATCTTTAGTAATAGTAACAGGACCATCATGGTAAATAGAATTTACATCGCCTTCTAGCTTCCCTGTATGATCTACATTTCTTCTTGATCCTACTTCTGTAACATAAACATCTAAAAAGGGTTGTTCGTTCCAGCCGTATAATCGTTTTACTGAAACGCCTTCGTCTCTTGAAGAAGCGAAATAAACTTTTCCATCATGTTCAAAAGCTCCAAAGTCACTATATTTAGAATTGAATCTAACTCGATCTAAAAAATATTGTTGTTTTGCATTAAAAATACTAGTTATAAAATTAACATCTTTTGAGAAATCGTTAGCATTTACAATACCTCCTGAATCTTTAAAACGCTGTAGCCATATTTGCGATTCTTTATACTTCTTAATACCTCTAAGCGATTGAGCGTAGCTATAGTAATACTCGATAGGAACATTCTCTTGCTCAACTACCTTTTTATAATATCTAGATGCACTTTGCGGATTCCTTAAATAGGCATAGCAATCTGCTAATCTTCTAGTAGCATAATCTTTATTATAGTTTTTTTCAATTAAATCTTTGTAAACTTTTGCAGCTTTTATAAAAGAGAATTTATTGAATAAAGTATCTGCTCTTTTTTGTTTTCCTTGTTGAGCAAAAACAGAAACACTAAGCATTAAAGCTAAACAGATTAATATGTGATTTTTCATTTTCATCTATACAAAAATTTCTTGTTAGAAATATCTTGGTGATTTTAATTTAGAGCTTAAGAATTTGAATTCATAAATTAATAATATCTCATGTGTACCAGTGGTATACCTAGCTATGTCAGAAATTGGTTTTTCATACGCATAACCTACACGTAATTGTCTTGAAATTTGAAAATCTGCAAAACCTCCAAGGGCTCCAGTTTCATTATTTAATCTGTAAGAAGCACCCAACCAAAACTTTTCGTTAAACAAGAAGCTTCCGGTAAAGTCGTAAGATATTGGAGCTCCATTAGTTGCTTTTAATAATACTGCTGGCTTAAGCTTTATGCTTTTGCTTAAATCAAATACGTAGCCACCAGTAAAATAATAACTGATACGCTCTAAAGCTTCAAAGCTATTATCGTTATTAGCAAAATCATTATTTAATATTCTAGGAGCAGATAAACCTAAATACCATCTATTTGAGTGCCAAAAAACACCCGCACCTAAATTTGGTGTCCATCTATCTTCTGTTCCAAAAATTAATGGGTCATTAACATTACCTGGGTCATTACGGAAATCTGTATCAAAACTAAATTGAGTAAACCCAGCCTTTAAACCAAAGGCTAATTTACCATCAGCACCGGTTGGGATTGTATATGAAAAATCACCATACACATATGTAAAATTTTGAGGGCCTAAATCATCTTCGATAAAAGATAAACCCAATCCAATTCTATCATTCCTAAGCGGTGTATGAATAGAAAGGGTCTGTGTTATTGGTCCACCTTTAAAACCAACCCACTGGCTTCTGTGTAATCCAACAACGCTTAAAGCTTCTCGGCTACCCGCGTAAGCAGGATTTACTGAGATTGTATTGAACATATACTGTGTGAATTGCGGTAATTGTTGCGCAACTCCAATCGTACAGCTTAACAGGGCAATAGCGATTATGTTATGTTTAATAAGTTTCATAGGTTAAGTCTTTTATTTGGTTCCTACGTAAATTGGTCCAGTTAATGGTTTCAATCCACTATTTTCTAAATTAATAATGTAATAATATGTTCCGTTTGGTAATTTACCAGCATTTCCTATAGATGATTTAGGAGAAGATCCATCCCAATCTCCTTTAGATCCAGATGTTTTTATACTACCTAGAGTATAATTATTTGAACTGTAAACTAAAGCTCCCCAACGGTTAAATATTTGTACGTTGGCAGTAAATCCACATAAATCAATACCTGCGATATCAAAAGTTTCATTAAAACCATCTCCGTTTGGAGTTATAGCCTTAGAAATCACAATATCATTTTCACCACATGGCAACACATCACAATCTGCATGTATATTCATTGTTACTTCGTAAATGCTTATACAGCCATCTTCAGTTGTAGTATATCTGAATCTATAATCAATTCCACCATCTTTAGGAAGGAAGTCTTCACTTAGTTCAAGTACAGTTGGATCAAAAATATTATCCGTAAGAGTTGCCACAGGGTCACCTTCAAGAAGTTCCCATGTTCCATTTGGATTTACATCGTCTCCTAATGTTCCATTTAAATCTACAATACCTTCTTTATAACACCAGTCTGGGGCTATTACATCAGTAATAATTTCATCAAGTGATACATTTAATGTCTGCGTATATATTTCTTGATTTGCACACTCATCGGTTACTGTCCATGTTCTAATGATTTGGTAATCAACCAATACATTTTCATCAAACGAGTTAGTTTCTTCAAAAACTACAGTTATACCAGAGCTATCAGAACAGTTATCAGAAAACTCTAATTCTGGAGCATCTGGAATATCAGCACAACTTACATCTATTGTATCTTCAAATGTTGTTGTTGGAACTGGAGCTGTTGTATCACGAACAGTTATAGTTTGTGTATGTGAAGTTATTAGTCCACAAGCATCAGTTGCAATCCAAGTACGCTCAATAGTATAATTATTTGCACAGTCTCCGTTAGTGATTACATCACTTACTGATACATTAGCATCACTACAGTTATCTGTAGCAGTTAACGTAGCTGCATTTGGAACTGCATCACATTCCACAGTTATATCTCCAGGTAATGTGCCTTCAAATTCAGGTCTAGTTGTATCTTGAACAGTTATGTTCTGTGTATGAACAGTTGTAAGGCCACTTGCATCTGTTGCTGTCCAAGTACGTACTAATGTATAATTAGAAACACAAGAACCATCAATTCTTTCTTCTGCAAAGGTCACTTCAGCAGTACCACAATTATCGGTAGCTGTTAATACTTCTGCGTCTGGAATCTCACTACATTCTACAGTTGTATCTGTAGGTAAAGTTTCTACAAAAGTTGGATTAATATCATCCAATACTGTTACAACTTGTGTACATGTTACACTATTACCAGCTTCATCAGTAACGGTCCATGTTACTACTGTATCTCCTTGAGGAAAAGAAGTAGGGGCATCGTTACTAATTGTTAATGTTGTACAATCTGAAGCACTTGGTGTACCTAAGTCTACATTTGTTGCTGTACATAAACCAGCATCTACATTTACAGTTACATCTATAGGGCAAGAAATAGTAGGGTCTGCATCATCTATTACTGTTACTGTTTGAGTACAAATTGCCGTATTACCTGAACCATCTGTTACTGTCCAAGTTACAGTAGTATCACCTA
Organism: Gaetbulibacter sp. 4G1; assembly: GCF_002741945.1. Taxonomy (GTDB): domain Bacteria; phylum Bacteroidota; class Bacteroidia; order Flavobacteriales; family Flavobacteriaceae; genus Wocania_A; species Wocania_A spongiicola. The sequence goes on along the minus strand of NZ_MDVN01000002.1, from coordinate 552 downwards.
ATGGATATGATACAGGCGCATCATTTACTACTGAAGCTACCGAGCAATTGTCATCTGTGGTTGGAGTTCCTAAGTTTACACTAGAAGCCTCACAAGAACCAGCGTCAACATTTACCGATACATCGCTAGGACATATAATAGTTGGATCAGTTACATCATCAATAATTACATTTTGTGGAACAACAATCGAATTTCCATTACCATCATCAAAAGTCCAGTTAATCACAAACGTTCCTTGAGTAGTATATGTTAACGGATCAGTAGTGGTTCCAGTAATAGAACCAGAACAGTTATCGTTAGTTGTAGGTGCTGTAGCTGTAGCAGAACATTCCCCTGTTACATCCGCAAGAGTAGGCGTATCTGGATCAGTTACATCATCAACAATTACATTTTGTGGAACAACAATCGAGTTTCCATTACCATCATCAAAAGTCCAGTTGATTACAAATGTTCCTTGAGTAGTATACGTTAATGGATCAGTAGTGGTTCCAGTAATAGAACCAGAACAGTTATCGTTAGTTGTAGGTGCTGTAGCTGTAGCAGAACATTCTC
>NZ_MDVN01000001.1 GCF_002741945.1 Gaetbulibacter sp. 4G1 | reverse complement strand
GATGTAATTGGCGATGTAGTCACCAATATTCAGAATCAAGGTGATATTTATAATGAGCTCATCAACGTAATTAATGCCAATTCTGATGTATTACAAGACAACGGCGACGGCACTTTTACGCATACCTCAGCCGATGGAACGATAGTAACTTTTGATGCCAATACAACTACCATGACCAATAACGGAGATGGTACGTATACGTTTACTAATGCTAATGGTGATACCATTACAGTAGATGTAATTGGCGATGTAGTCACCAATATTCAGAACCAAGGTGATATCTATAATGAGCTCATTAACGTGATTAATGCCAATTCTGATGTATTACAAGACAACGGCGACGGTACTTTCACGCATACCGCAGCCGATGGCACGATAGTAACTTTCGATGCCAATACAACTACCATGACCAATAACGGAGATGGCACGTATACGTTTACTAATGCTAACGGAGATACCATTACAGTAGATGTAATTGGAGACGTTGTGACCAACATTCAGAATCAAGGTGATATCTATAATGAGCTCATCAACGTAATTAATGCCAATTCTGATATATTACAAGACAACGGCGATGGTACCTTCACGCACACTGCAGCAGATGGCACGATAGTGACTTTTGATGCCAATACAACTACCATGACCAACAACGGAGATGGTACGTATACGTTTACCAATGCTAACGGAGATACCATTACAGTAGATGTAATTGGCGATGTAGTCACAAATATTCAGAATCAAGGCGATATTTATAATGAGATTATCAACGTAATAAATACCAATTCTGATGTATTACAAGACAACGGAGATGGCACTTTTACACACACCGCTGCCGATAATACAGTTATAAGCTTTGATATTACCCAAACAGGAACAGGAGATCCAAACGGAAACGGAACTACTGGAGCAGCTGGAAGTGTTTACATAGATGAATCTACAGGTGATGTTTGGACTTTTAATGGAACTCTGTGGATAAATCAAAACCCAATAATCAACGAGCCTTGGTTCGGTACAGACGATAATATGGGAGCTACAGAAAATACCGAAGATATTTATTCTCTAGGGAATGTAGGTATTGGTACAGCCTCACCAGGAAATGACTTGCATGTAGCTGGTGGACTAAGAATAACTTTGGCTAATAATATATTGCCTTCTAATACTTATGATATTACTACAACGACTTCAAAATTAAGATTTACATATCTCCCTAAAGGAACATTTATGGAGCTAGCTGGTATAGGTAATCAAACTCATATGGCTTTGAGAATAGCTGATGCTAATCAACAGAGAATCCCAAACTATTCTTTTTTAAATGATACAAATACTGGTATGTCAAATATTAATAATGCCCCAGATAACTTAAGGTTTGTAACTGATGGAAACGAGAGAATTAGGATTAATGAGCTTGGAAATGTAGGTATAGGTACAATGACACCAAATGAAAAACTTGAAGTAAATGGTAAAGTACGTATAAGCGATCTTAGAGGAGTTGATTCAGACCCATTGGTTAATCCTGACTTTATAGTAACAGCAGACGATGTTACAGGTGAACTAAAAGCAGTTTCAGCTGCAAGTTTAGCTGCTGTAAACGAACCTTGGTTTGGTACAGATGATAACATGGGAGCTACAGAGAATACCGAAGATATTTACACTATGGGGCATGTTGGTATTGGAATTAGTACTCCAACACCATTTTCAATGCATATTCAAGAGGGTGGTAACGCTAATATTGCTATAGACTCTGAAACTGGCTTTGAATCTCAAATTTTCTTTAGAGAGCAATCAGTGAGTAAAATGAAAATAGCATACACGCCTTCGCGTGATGCTATGGGTATTGTAGATGTTGATACAAATAACCTTATTATTACTGCTGAAGCAGCTGGCAATGTTGGTATTGGAACTGATACACCTAATGAAAAACTTGAAGTAAACGGTAAAGTACGTGTAAGTGACCTTACAGGAGCAGACCTTCCTACAGATGTTGTTGTGACAGCAGATACCGCAACCGGGGAACTTAAAAGCACATTAAGTAGCACAATAGCTACTACAGCTGCTATTCGTACCGAAACAGCAAATTACGCAATCCTTGCAGATGATGCTACTATTTTGATTGATGCTACAGCTGGAAGTGTTACAGTAACCTTACCAACACCAGTAATAGGCAAAAAATATGTAGTAAAAAAGATTGATGCCACCGTAAATAGTATGGTGCTAAATGGTGCTGGCGCAACTATAGATGGTGCGGCAACACGCACTACAACTGTCCCTTACCAAACATTTGTTTTACAAAACGATGGCGCAAATTGGTTCATCATTAATTAAAAATTTTCGCGAAAGCGGAAATGAACATTCCGTTTTTATTTAGCTATAACTATTTAAAAAAACATACAATGAAAAAATATAAATTCAATATAAAAAACATCTTGCTAAGCACCGCACTTTTTGCAGTGGTGGCAGTTTCCAATGCGCAAGAAGCTATTGGTACCAATAATCCAGATCCTTCCTCTGCATTAGATATTACAAGTACCGATAAGGGGTTATTAGCCCCTAGAATGACTACAGCTCAGAGAGATGCTATCCAGTCTCCAGCAGAAGGACTCATTATTTACAATTTAGACGTGCATTGTCTAGAGTGGTACAATGGTACAAATTGGTTTAATAATTGTACAGTCCCTTCTGTATTAGTTGCCACACTAGACTGTGCAGCAGGTACAGCATCACCAGCAACAGCCACAGAAAATACAGCATACACTGGAACAGCAACAATTCCTTATACAGGAGGTAACGGAGCAGCATACGGTGCAGGATCACCGATCAACTCAACAGGGGTATCGGGACTAACAGCTACCATTCAAGCAGGAACGCTTGCAAATGGTGCTGGAAACTTAACACTTAATGTTACAGGAACGCCAACAACATCAGGAACAGCAAACTTTGCCATTAGCTTTGGAGGACAAACGTGTACCTTCTCACTTACAGTTGATGTATTAAATGCTACAGTTGCAAACTTAGACTGCGCAGCAGGAACTGCCTCACCAGCTACAGCTACAGAAAATACAGCATACACTGGAACAGCAACCATTCCTTATACAGGAGGTAATGGAGCAGCATACGGCTCAGGATCACCAACAACTTCTACGGGAGTAACGGGATTAGCAGCAACCATCCAAGCAGGAACGCTTGCAAATGGTGCTGGAAACTTAACACTTAATGTTACAGGAACGCCAACAACATCGGGAACAGCAAACTTTGCCATTAGCTTTGGAGGGCAGACCTGTACGTACTCACTTACTGTAGATGTATTAAATGCTACAGTAGCAAACTTAGACTGCGCAGCAGGAACTGCCTCACCAGCTACAGCTACAGAAAACACAGCATACACTGGAACAGCAACCATTCCTTATACAGGAGGTAATGGAGCAGCATACGGTACAGGATCACCAACCGCTTCTACGGGAGTAACTGGACTAACAGCAACCATCCAAGCAGGAACGCTTGCCAACGGAGCTGGGAACTTGAGCCTAGACATTACAGGAACGCCAACAACATCAGGAACAGCAAACTTCGCTATTAGTTTTGGTGGACAAACCTGTACCTACTCACTAACGGTTGATCCATTAACTCCAACCATAGCAAACTTAGACTGTGCAGCAGGTACAGCATCACCAGCAACAGCCACAGAAAACACAGCATACACTGGAACAGCAACCATACCTTATACAGGAGGTAACGGAGCAGCATACGGTGCAGGATCACCGATCAACTCAACAGGAGTATCGGGACTAACAGCAACCATCCAAGCAGGAACACTTACTAACGGTGCTGGGAACTTGAGCCTAGACATTACAGGAACGCCAACAACATCAGGAACAGCAAACTTCGCCATTAGCTTTGGAGGACAAACGTGTACCTACTCGCTTACTGTAGATGTATTGAGCGCTACCGTATTAAACTTAGACTGTGCGAGCGCACTTGCATCACCACCAACAGCCACAGAGAATGTTGCCTATGGAGGATCGGCAAGTATACCTTACACAGGTGGTAACGGAAGTAGTTATGGAAATGGAACTCCTATTAGCTCTACAGGAGTAACAGGATTGACAGGTGTTATTGGTGCAGGAACGCTTGCAAATGGTAATGGATTTATTACGTTTTTCGTTGATGGAACTCCAACCTCAGCAGGAACAGCAAACTTCGCCATTAGCTTTGGTGGACAAACCTGTACCTACTCGCTAACGGTTGATCCATTAACTCCAACCATAGCAAACTTAGACTGTGCAGCAGGTACAGCATCACCAGCAACAGCCACAGAAAGTACTTCTTATACTGGAACAGCAACCATCCCTTATACAGGGGGTAACGGCGCAGCATACGGTGCAGGATCACCGATTAACTCAACAGGAGTATCGGGACTAACAGCAATCATCCAAGCAGGAACACTTGCTAACGGTGCTGGGAACCTAAGCCTAGACATCACAGGAACGCCAACAGCATCAGGAACAGCAAACTTCGCCATTAGTTTTGGAGGGCAAACGTGTACCTTCTCACTTACTGTAGATGTATTGAGCGCTACCGTATTAAACTTAGACTGTGCGAGCGCACTTGCATCACCACCAACAGCCACAGAGAATGTTGCCTATGGAGGATCGGCAAGTATACCTTACACAGGTGGTAACGGAAGTAGTTATGGAAATGGAACTCCTATTAGCTCTACAGGAGTAACAGGATTGACAGGTGTTATTGGTGCAGGAACGCTTGCAAATGGTAATGGATTTATTACGTTTTTCGTTGATGGAACTCCAACCTCAGCAGGAACAGCAAACTTCGCTATTAGCTTTGGTGGACAAACCTGTACCTACTCACTAACGGTTGATCCATTAACTCCAACAGTAGCAAACTTAGACTGTGCAGCAGGTACAGCATCACAAGCAACAGCTACAGAAAATACAGCGTATACTGGAACAGCAACCATCCCTTATACAGGGGGTAACGGTGCAGCATACGGTACAGGATCACCAACCGCTTCTACGGGAGTAACTGGACTAACAGCAACCATCCAAGCAGGAACGCTTGCTAACGGTGCTGGGAACTTGAGCCTAAACATCACAGGAACGCCAACAACATCAGGAACAGCAAACTTTGCCATTAGTTTTGGAGGGCAGACCTGTACCTTCTCACTTACAGTTGATGTATTGAGCGCTACCGTATTAAACTTAGACTGTGCAGCAGGAACCGCTTCCCCGGCAACAGTTACAGAAAACACGGCCTATACTGGAACAGCAACCATACCGTACACAGGGGGTAACGGAGCAACTTATGGTGCAGGATCATCGATCAACTCAACAGGGGTGTCGGGATTAACTGCTACCTTGCAGGCAGGTACTCTTGCTAATGGTGCTGGAAACTTAACACTTAATGTTACAGGAACTCCAACTTCATCGGGAACGGCAAACTTTGCTATTAACTTTGGAGGACAGACCTGTACCTTCTCACTTACTGTTGATGTATTAAATGCCACAGTAGCAAACTTGAACTGTGCAGCGGGAACAGCTTCCCCAGCAACAGTTACAGAAAACACGGCCTACACTGGAACAGCAAGCATTCCTTACACAGGGGGTAACGGAGCAGCCTACGGTGCAGGATCATCAATCAACTCAACTGGGGTATCGGGACTAACCGCTACCTTGCAGGCAGGTACTCTTGCTAATGGTGCTGGAAACTTAACGCTTAATGTTACAGGAACACCAACTTCATCGGGAACAGCAAACTTTGCTATTAACTTTGGAGGACAGACCTGTACCTACTCACTAACGGTAGATGCGTCAAACCCTATTGTAGCAGCATTAAATTGTGGAACTGCAGTTTCCTCTGGAGCCGCTACACAAGGCTTTAGCTATACGGGTACAGTAACAGTACCTTACACAGGAGGCAATGGCTCGTCTTATGGAACTGGCACAGCAATTAACTCAACAGGAGTTACTGGTTTTACTGCTACTTTACAGGCAGGTACTCTGAATACTGGGGCAGGAAATGTTGTTCTTAACATTACGGGAACAGCATCAAACCCAGGGATAGCGAATTTCGCGTTTAATTTTGGCGGACAAAGCTGTTCGTTCACTTTACAAGTGAACGCAAGCACCATTCGATGGGGATGGTTTGGTGGAACATCCTTCGGAGAAGGACCTAACTACAGTAATTTTGTAGCTCAAATGAATGACGCTTCAAACTATGGACCGTCTGGAACATACCAAACACTTACAGAAGATATTACGTTTACTCAGATAGCGAACCTTTCTGCAGAAACCGCAGCAAGTTTATTGGCAAATTATGATGTAATATCAACAGGAATTTTTACACCTACTTCAGCAGAATCCCAAATACTTAAAGATTATGTAGACTTGGGTGGTGTAGTACTGGCTTATACTCTACCAAGTATTACTCCTGACAATCTCATTAGTGCCTTTGGAGGAACTGGTGGTTTTACAGATCAAAGTGGGGACAAAGTAGATATTGTCACCAATGGTAACGCCCTAAACAATGGTGTTTTTGGTACAGGATCAAATTTTACGCTGGCAGATAACTCACCAGGCTCTAACACTTACAAAGTTTTCACGGGAACATTACCATCAGGAGCCATTGTATTAGGCAATCGAGATATTTCAACAGCAGCGGGAACCAATGGTCCAGGAATTTGGACCATGGGAGCTGGCGGTAGAGCCCTCCTTTTTGGCCCTGGGAATTACTTTTCGGATGGAGCGCCTTATGTATCTGGTGCTATTGATACCCCAGAAGAACGATGGTTACATAACATGATTGCTTATTTACTCGATCGTCGAGGAATTTAACTAAAAAGCTCAGTAAAGAGTAGATAAGAAATGAAAACAATAAATATATACACACAGATAGTTATGCTCGGAACACTTTTAGTTCCGAGCATACTCCTAGCACAAACTGTAAATACAGGAGAGCTTAGCATTAGCCCAAACACACAGTTTTCTACGGTGAGTGATTTAGATAATAAGAACGGTGCCAGTATTATCAATGACGGCGAAGCCTTTATCTATGCACACTTTAATAATGATGGTGTTGTAGATTTTACCAATGGAGAAGAAGGGCTTACCCGCTTCGAGGGTACGGCCGTACAACAATTAAGTGGCGGAAACATTAGTTACTTCTATGACGTTTTGTTTAATAATGCGTCAAGTAATACAGCTTCTTTTGAATTAAGTAGCGAAATAAGTGTTGACAATGAAGCAAATTTTGATGAAGGTATTGTACAAGATGACACCCATGGAGGTCTATTTATATTTGAAGATGGGGCCACACATGTTGGAACTTACGACGGGAGTCATGTAGATGGATTAGTTCAAAAAAATGGAAACGATAGTTTTACTTACCCTATCGGTGATCAACAATTTTTTCGATATGCAGCTATAAGTGCTCCGGTCAACATAACTGATACTTTTACAGCAAAATACTTTTTTGAAAACCCAATTGGCCAAACCATTAACGGAGAAACTCCAACAGCAAATGCGGCTGGTGTTATTACGTTATTAGATAATGCAGAATTTTGGACAATTACTAGAGATGCTGGTAATTCAGATGTGCTTTTAACCCTTACTTGGGACGAAAATAGTACAACACCCACACCGATAGTATCTAATCCTCAAGAAGAAATTCGGATTGTTCGTTGGGATGATGCACAGCAAATTTGGGTAAATGAAGGAGGAATTGTTGATACTGCAAATAGAACAGTAACCACACCATTACAATTAGGAAATTATGGCATTTTTACACTAGCTCGAATAGATAGCGAGTTAGTTCTACCGGGAGGAGATATTGTTATTTATAACGGTGTGACTCCTAATGATGATGGAAAAAACGATTACTTCATTATTGATGGTATTGAAAATGTTGAGAATACTAATGTAAAAATATTTAATCGCTGGGGTGTAAAAGTATTTGAAACTAATGATTATGATACTTATGGGAATGTATTTAAAGGTTTTTCTGATGGTCGTATGACTATTAATAGAGAAAATCAACTCCCTACTGGAACCTATTATTACATATTTACCTATTCCTATTCAAATGCTAATGGAGACTCTGAACGCATAAAAAAAGCAGGTTACCTGTATTTAACTACAGAATAAAATGAAACAGACAAAAAAACAATATAATAAAAGGAATATTTGCTCCATAAACTGGTTGGTGTCATGTGTTATACTTCTTGGGCTTTTTTCTACAAAAATACAAGCTCAGCAAGACTCTCAGTATACACAATACATGTACAATACACAAACCGTAAACCCTGCCTACGCCGGATCTAGAGGTACATTCGGGATTACGAGCCTTTATCGTAATCAATGGGTAGGGTTGGATGGAGCTCCAGAAACACTTAACCTAAGTTTAAATACGCCTGTTGGTCTTACTGAACGTGTTGGCTTAGGGTTAAACTTTTATAAAGATAAAGCTGGACCAGCTGATGAAAGTTCAATTTCTGCAGACTTCTCGTATACTTTAAATTTTGATAATGATGTAAAATTAGCTTTCGGAATTAAAGCAGGAATTAATTTGTTAAATGTAGATTACTCTCTGCTCAATATTTTTGACCCAAGTGATGCTTTACAACAGTTTAATATTGAAAACAGATTAAAACCTCTTTTTGGACTTGGATTGTACTTGCACAATGATAGAAACTGGTATGTAGGGCTTTCTGTTCCAAATATACTAGAAACATCACATTATGATGATACTACAGTTTCTAACGCATCAGAAAGAGCAAATATATATGCTATAGCTGGTTATGTTTTTCAGCTAGGTAAGAACACAAAATTTAAGCCAACCGTTTTAGGTAAGTATGTATCTGGAGCACCAGTTGCATTAGATTTTTCTGCAAACTTCTTGTTCAACGAGAAATTTACTTTAGGTGCTGCATATAGGTTGGATGCTGCGGTAAGTGCTTTGGTCGGTTTCCAATTATCAGAAGGAATGATGATAGGATACGCATACGATTACAGTATTCAAGAGCTAACAAATTATAATTCTGGATCGCATGAAATATTCTTGCGCTTTAAATTAGGTAAACGAACAAGGCGATTAATAACTCCTAGATTCTTTTAAAACACAAATAGATATGAAAAAATACATAAAACATATATTTACTTACAGTATACTTCTATTAGCATGTGTTGCATTTGCACAAAATGGTCAAGTAAAGAAGGCTGATAAAAAGTTTGAAAGCTTAGCTTATATAGATGCTTTAGAAATTTATGAAAATGTAGCAAATAAAGGATATGAAAACGAAGATTTATATAAGAGATTGGCAGACGCCTACTATTTTAATGCAAATTATGTAGAAGCAGTAAAATGGTATGATAAATTATTTGCTTTAAACTTAAATACATCTCCAGAGTATAATTTTAGATACGGACAAACACTTAAAGCTATTGGGAATTACAGTGATGCTGACAAAATTTTAACTAATTTCTATAAAAGCCAAGGTCTAAATTATATAAACTCTGGAGAGTATTTAAGTACTATTGAGAAAAACTCAAACCAATATGTAGTTGATACAGTAGGATTTAATACTAAATATTCAGATTATCCAGCGTTTTACACAAAAGATAAACTTTATGTAGCTTCAGCAAGTACATCTTCCAAAGAAACACCTTGGAATAAAGAGCCAACATCTGATATATTTCTTGTAAACGACTCAGAATTAAAAGTAGTATCAGGAGAAATAAACACAAAGTACAATGAGGGATCTGTTGTTATTACTAAAGACGGTAACACCATGTACTTTACTAGAAATAATTATACTAATAATAAATTAGGAAAAGATGCTAACAAAACAATTAGGCTTAAGCTATACAAAGCAGAAAGGATAGATGGTAAATGGACGAATGTGATAGAATTACCATTTAATAACGATGATTATTCAGTAGGACATCCCGCATTAAGTATAGATGAAAGTAAGTTGTATTTCGTAAGCGACATGCAATCAAATGGAAACCAAGGGGGAACAGACATTTACGAAGTAGAATTGTTTGATGATGGCGGCTATGGAACACCTTTTAATATGATTGGCTTTAATACCGTAGGAAATGAAATGTTCCCTTTTATTGCAGATAATGGAAGTTTTTTCTTTTCATCAAATGGACATCAATTTAATTTAGGAGGTTTAGACATTTATAAATCTACTCCAGATGAAAATGGTGTTTATGGAAAGGTTGACAATATTGGCAAGCCTATAAATAGCACTATGGACGATTTTGCTTTTGTTATAAATTCCGATCCCAAAACTGGTTATTTTTCTACAAACAGAAGTGGGACTCAAAGCGATGATGTCTATTCGTTTAAAGAAAATGAAAACTATAAAGCACCATGTATTGTTAATCTTAATGGTTTTGTACGTGATAAAAAAACAGGAGATATTTTGGAAAATGCTTTAGTGTCTTTAATTGATAAGAATAATGATATAGTTGTACAAGAAGTTGTACCTACAGGAAAGTATATGTTTGATGAAATGGATTGTGACAAAGTGAAATTTATTCGTGCTGAGAAGAATGGATATTTAACAGGAGAAGAATTTGTAGACACTTCAAAAGAGGGGGCTATAAGTACAGATATTTTATTAGATCCTAGAAAAATAGAAATTGCTGCAGGAACAGATATTGGGTTATTATTAAACCCTATTTATTTTGATTTAGATAAGCATAACATCCGTCCTGATGCAGCTGTAGAATTGCAAAAAATTGTTGAGGTCATGCAAAAAAATCCATTAATTAAAATTGATGTACGTTCACATACAGATAGTCGCGCCAACGATACTTATAATATGACACTGTCTAATCGTAGAGCAAAATCAACCATTAAATACCTAGTCAAAAACGGTATAAATCCTTCTAGATTAACAGGTAAAGGCTATGGGGAAAGTCAATTGATTAATGGCTGCTCTAATGGTGTAAAATGTACAGAATCAATCCACCAAGAAAATAGAAGAAGTGAATTTATAGTAGTAAAGTAAGTTTTCTTAAAGTTGCTTTCAACATAGTTTACCTCTTTCTATGATACTGAGTAGTATAATTTAATAGTAAAAATTTAAGGCCTTATAAATTGTACAATTTATAAGGCCTTGTTGTTTTTTATTTTTATTGATTAGATTTTTGATTTCTATTCGTTATTTTAAAATTGATTAGATTTGTCTGAGTCTAAGATTCCTTTTTTTATGTTAATAATTATATATGTTAATGAGTTTTAAAAACACTTTAGTATTAATTTTTATTTTCTTCATTTATAGTAAGCTAAATGCTCAATATACTCCATTTTTTCAAAATTATGCATTAACTGAATATAATGCTGGCAATCAAAATTGGGGCGTGTCTTTGGCAGAAAATGGGAAACTCTATGTTGCTAATGATAAAGGTTTGGTTGAATTTGATGGGATGAAATGGAACTTTTATCAATTACCAAACAAAACTATTATACGCTCGGTTTTAGCTTATAAAAATAAAATATATACAGGTTCTTATAAAGAGTTTGGTTTTTGGAAAAAAAATAACAAAGGAAAATTAATTTATACATCCTTAGGAAACTTTAAAGACAAAGAAGAGTCAAAAGATGAAGAGTTTTGGCAAATATTTCATCGTAATGATGCTATCTTTTTTAGATCTTTTTCAAATCTCTATGTTTATAAAGAAGGTGAAATAAAAAGGATTGAAGTAAAACCAGGCTCAACCATTTTATCTTGTAGTGTTGTAGAAGACAATGTGTATGTATCTACGGTAAGAAATGGAATTTTTAGTTTAGAAGGAGATGATTTGGTTCCTTTTATCGTAAATGACAAATTATATGATGTAAAAGTCATTTCTATTATAAAGTATAATAATAGATTGCTAATTGCTACTGCCTTAAATGGATGCTATTTATACGATAATGGAAAATTAGAACCTTGGTATTCTGAGATTTCTAGTGTAATGAAAGAGCAACAACTCAACGATTTTTTAGTACTTCAAAATAATAATATGGTTTTTGGTACTATAAAGAATGGTATTTATATTACAAATAATTCTGGTGATATAGTATATCATATCAATAAAGAGAACGGATTGTTAAATAATACCGTATTAAGCCAAGAACTTGGTAAGAATAATAAGCTATGGGTTGGGTTAGATAATGGAATAGCCCTTATGGATTTTAATTATAGCCACATATTATATAATGACAGTTCGGGAAAGTTAGGTGCTGTATACGATATTATAAACTATAAAGGGACTTTGTATATAGGGAGTAATACAGGTTTGTTTTATTTAGATACTGCTAATAACAATACTCTTAAATTTATTGAAGGATCGCAAGGACAGGTTTGGAATTTAAAGGAAATTAATGGGCAGTTATTTTGCGGACATAACAATGGGACTTATTTGGTTGAAAATAAAAATTTTAAAGAAAAAGTGTCTGCTTTTACTGGAGGTTGGGTTATTAAGAAAGTGCCAGAACAAAATAACACTTTCTTGCAGGGCACATATGGAGGGTTGGTTAGATATGATTTAATTGGTAATACATGGAAAGTTCAGCACTTAGGAGAAGAAACTGTTCCTATAAAGTATATGGTATTTGAAGACCAATATACAGCTTGGGTAGCACACGCATATAGAGGTTTATTTCGCGTTAAGTTTGATGAAACATACAATGAGGCTTCATTTAAAGATTATAAAAGTAAGGGGCTGTGGTCAGATTTTAATGTAAAAGTTCATAAAATTAAAAACGACATTTGTTTTAAAACAAATAAAGGATGGCAAAAATATGAAGCCCTTTTAGATAGTATAGTGCCTCATGATATATTGAATAATGCTTTTGGTGTAGATGCAGACATCATTTCTGAATCAGATTCTGATGTACTAGTTACAAAAAATGCAAAAGATAAAATTAGGTTTGTTTATAAAATGGAAGGAGATAATAATATAAATTTTCCTAATGATCTTATTCAGAAAAGATTAGTTGTAGATGCAGAAAGTGTTTCTCAGTTAAACGATTCTACATTTACTTTAAATCTTTATGACGGTTTTATGCTCATTAACAAAAACATAAACACTACTAGTGATGTTTTACTAAAACCTGCTATTGAAAATATTGAAGTAGAAAAGGAACTGATAAATTTAGGAGACTCAATTGAGTATGAGCTTCCTTATAATAAAAATATAAGCATATCTATTTCATCTCCAATGTCTAATAATCACTTTTTTGAGTACGCTATATCAAATTCAGATACTCTCAAATGGTATCGTATGGAGAATGAAAAGCTTGAACTTTCTAGTTTAAGCAGCGGATACCATAAAATACATTTTAGAACAGTAAATATTTTAGGTAATTCATCCCCCAAGCACGTAATTCAAATTTACATATCACCGCCATGGTATCAAAATAGCCTATTTTATGTTTTAGTAGCATTACTTAGTGGTTTATTAATTTATAGATTACACAAGCGAAAGATTAATAAGGAACAACAAGCATTGCAAAATAAACTTGTAAGGGAACAAGAAGTATTGCTTAAAGAAAAGGCTATTGAGAATGATAAAAAAATTGTACAGCTAAAAAATGAATCTTTGAAAAGCGAAGTGAAATTAAAAAGTAAACAGCTAGCTAATACAGCAATGGCTCTTGTGAAAAAAAATGAGTCTATGTTAGATATTAAGGGCGAGTTAATGAAACACAAAAATAGTTTTGAAAACCCGTTAATGTATAAACGTTTGCTTAGGAAAATTGATAACTCTATAGGTCATGAAGATGAATGGGAGATATTTGAATATAATTTCAACCAAGTGCATGAAGAGTTTTTTAATCAGTTAAAAAGCAAACATCCACAGCTGACACATAAAGATTTGAAAATATGTGCTTACATCAAAATGAATTTATTGACTAAAGAAATTGCACCACTAATGAATGTCTCAATTAGAGGCTTAGAAACTCATAGATATAGGTTAAAACGTAAATTAAATTTAGGAAATGATAAGTCTTTGGGTGATTACTTAAGGAATTTTGAATAAAAGTGTTAAAAAATCAGTTGGTATAATCTCTTTTTACTACGTCATAACTACGTCATTTTTTAGATAATTCTAATGTTTTGTGTTAGTTTTTCTCGTCATAACATACGTCAGTCATTGATTTCTTTATTTTTTTGCTACATGACGTAATTTATGTGTAAGACAATTTTTGATATACATTCATAGAGTTAATAATTTAGTACAAACTAACATTCTAAATAAAACTATATGAAAACAAAATTTGCTTTATTGTTAATTTTTCTATTTTCAGTTCATGCATTTGCACAAGACATATTAATAAGTGGTACAGTAATTAGTACCGAAGATAATATAGCTGTACCAGGCGTGAATGTAATAGTAAAAGGAACAAGCAGAGGTGTAAGTACTGATTTTGACGGTAATTATTCTATTACTGTTACTAAAGGAGAAACCTTAGAGTTTAGCTCGCTAGGTTTTAAAACAGTCACAGTACAAATTGATAATCAAACTATTCTTAATATATCTCTCGAACCTGATATTGCTTCGTTAGATGAGGTAGTTGTTGTTGGTTATGGGTCTCAAAAGAAAGCTGACTTAACAGGTTCTATTACTACTATTAAATCTGAAGAGATTACTCAAGCACCAGTAGCACAAGCTATGCAGGCACTTCAAGGAAAAGTTGCTGGTTTGCAAATTGTAAATTCTGGAAGCCCTGGACAGTCTCCAACGGTAAGAGTTAGAGGTATTGGGTCTTATAATTCAGGAGCATCAGGACCATTATATGTTGTTGATGGTATGTTTTTCGATAATATTGATTTTTTAAACTCAGCTGATATAGCATCAGTTTCTGTTTTAAAAGATGCTTCTGCGGCTGCCATTTATGGTGTTAGAGCTGCTAATGGAGTTATACTAATCCAAACAAACTCAGGAAAATTAAATCAAAAAACACAAATTACATATGATGGCTATTCTGGTGTACAAATAGCACAAAATGTTTTAAAGCTTGCAAATGCAGAACAGTTTACAACCATAGCGCTAGAGTCTGGTTCTGCACCAGATGCACAATTTATATTGAATGCTATGCAACGCTACGGAAGAAGTAGAGTTAACCCAAATATTCCTGATGTAAATACAGATTGGTACGATCAAATTACAAGGCAAGCTTTAATTACAAGCCATAGTATTGGAATTACTGGAGGTGGTGAAAAAGCCACTTATGCTGTGGGAGCTAACTATTTTGGTCAAGAAGGTATTTTGGATATGAAGAATGAGTATGAACGATTCAACATTAGAACAAAGCTAGATTTTGAAGCAACAGATTGGTTAAAGGTTGGTACTAATATGGTATTAAGCAATGCAACACGTTATGACCCAGAAGGCTCTGCTTGGAGAGTAGCATATTTTGCTGTTCCAATAATGCCAGTTTTCGATCCAAACAATGCCGAATTTGCACCAACAAATTATGCTAGTGCTACAGATTTAGGTTATAGAGGAGATCAAAACCCATTTCATTTGCTAAACTTTAGTGAAAACAGGTTGAAGATTAGAAATGTTTTAGCTAATGTTTATGCTGAGATTAGTATTACAGACAAGCTGAAGTTTAAAACAGCCTACAACCACAATTTAGAAACTATCGAAGGGCGTAATGTACGTTTGCCTTTTGATACCAGTAACGAAAATGATTATGAACGCCCTATTTCAACTATAACAAAACAAAATATTACCAATTCTAATCAAATATGGGATAATACATTAACGTATAAAAATCTATTTGGAAAGCATGATTTAACAATACTTCTAGGTACGTCTTTTAGAGATGAATCTTCAGAATTATTACGCGCACAAGGTTCTGGTTTTCCATCAAACGAAGAAGCTTTTTATTTAGATCAAGCTACTGCTTTTGAAGACCCAGCTGATGGAGGAAGACGTGAGTTTGGCTTGTCATACTTTACAAGAGTGGCATACAATTTTGATGGTAAATATCTTTTATATGGAACATTCCGTGCAGATGGCACCAATAAATATCAAGAAAAATGGGGTTATTTCCCAACAGTAGGAGTTGGTTGGGTAGTAACTGGAGAAGAATTCATGCAAAATAATGGCGTTTTCGATTTTTTAAAACTACGTGCTAGTTGGGGTGAATTAGGTAACGATAAAGTACCATCAAGTGAAGGTTCAATAACATCTCAAGTAGTTGAAACAGCATTGGGAGATATTCGTTTTAGTGGATTAAACACATCCAGTGATTTTACAGCACTTAAATGGGAAGTTACAGAAGAAATTAATGTTGGGTTAACAGCGAGATTATTTGATAATAACTTATCTGTTGAAGCAGATTATTATGTTAGAGATACAAAAGATGCTGTAATTCCTGTAGAGCGACCACTAATACCTGGGGTTACTCGTCAAAACGTTGGAGAAATTAGAAACTCTGGTTTTGAAGTAGCTTTAGATTGGACTAAAAGAGTGTCAAATGATTTTAGCTACAGTATTGGTGCCAATTTTTCTACTTTAAAAAACGAAGTATTAGATTTAAATAATGAAACAGGATTTTTAGATGCAGGTTCGGCAGAATTCAGACAGCGCTCAATTATAGGAGAACCATTGTTTGCTTTTTATGGAAGAGAGGTTATTGGAGTTTATCAAAATGATGCTGAAATACAAGCAGATCCAGTAGCTGTAGCAAACAATTTAGTTCCAGGAGATTTTAAGTATAAAGAAAATGGGGGGGATCCAAATACAATTGACGACGACGACCGTGTTGTTTTAGGGTCATTTTTACCAACTTACCAATTTGGAGTTAACTTAGGATTTAACTACAAAGCATTTGATTTATCAATCAGTGCTCTAGGTCAAGGAGGAAATAAAATTTTAAACCGTAAAAGAGGAGAAGTTATTTTCACTAATGATACAAACGTTGATAGAGATTTTGCTATAAATAGATGGCATGGAGAAGGTACTTCAAACAGTTACCCATCGGCAGCAGCTATTCGAAAAGGATGGAATCAACGATTAAATAGTTATTTTATAGAAGATGGAGATTTCTTCAGAATTCAAAATATAACATTAGGGTATACAGTTAATAAAAACTCTAAATCTGATAAAATACCAACAATTAGAGTATACCTAACTGCAGAAAAACCATTAACGGTATTTAATTATAATGGATTTAATCCAGAAGTTAGTAATGGCGTGGATAATCAAACATATCCAATACCTGCGGTATATACTGCTGGTGTAAATGTGAAATTTTAAAAAAAAAGAGATATGAAATTATTTAAAAACATATTCTTAGCATCCTTAGCAGCTATTTTTATACTTACAGGATGCTCAGATAAATTAGATGAACCACAGCGAAATAATAATTTTGCAGCTGGTACAGATTTTACCAAAACTGAAGATATGATACTTTCTATTATTGGAGTTTATGAAGCTTACCAAAGTAGAGGGTGGGAACAACCTTTGTTAATATCAGTAAGAGGAGACGATGTGAATTCTGGAGGTTTAGGAGATCAACAGGATTTTACAGAAACCGATTTGTTCAATTACAATAAGGATTATTGGATGTATAATTCCCTTTGGGAAAACGTGTATGTAGATATAATATCTGCTCATACGGGAATGGAGCAAATTGCACGTTATCAAGAATTTGCTGATACAGAAGGCATGGCTTTAGGAGATCAATATATTGCTGAAGCAAAAGTGCTAAGAGCAATGATGCTTTTTGATATTTCACGTGTATGGGGAAATGTATTTATTCCTGAATCATCAGATACAGGAGCCTTATTGGATGTCACTGAAGTGCCTACAAAAGCACAGGTGATGCAACACATTTCGGATCAAATGGATGAAGCTATATCTTTTTTGCCGGATATGCGCCCAAATGAACGTACCGATTTACCAGGTGGTGTAACGCGTTACACAGCTTTGGCAATAAAAGCTTTAGCTAATCAAGAATTAAAAAACTATTCGGCAGTTGCTGATGCAACTGGTCAAATCATTAACTCTGGGAAGTTTAGTCTGTTTTCCGATTTTTATGAATTATTTAAAACACCAGGAAAATTGAGTGATGAATCTATTTTAGATTTACAATATTCTGATTTCGGTCAAGGTGCTGGAGAACCTCGAGAAGGACACTTATATGCTCCTTATGGCCCACAAAACTGGACACCAGCTGTTGATGGTTCTTCAAGCGGTTGGGGATTCTATGAGCCTAGTTTAAAGTTTATAAAATTTATGCTAGATCGTGGCGAAACAGTACGCTTAGAGACAAGTGTGTTGTTTACAGATCGTGGTATTGCAGAGATACAATTAGATCCAGCTTACGCAACATTACCAGCTTGGATTTCAAATACAACAAGAGATGGAGATAGAATAAATGATTATGCTAGAGCATTATTTGCTAGTGGAAAACATTATTTGCCATCAAATCAGTTAATTACAGGTAGAACGGCTTATGGAAGTAATAAAAACTATATGGTAATACGTTATGCCGAAATATTATTGATGTATGCTGAGGCATTATCGCAAGGTGGATCAGGAGGAAGTTTAACAGCAACACAAGCTGTAAACCTTGTAAGAGATAGAGCAGGATTAGCTCCTGTAGCATCAGTAACATTAGATGATATTGTTAACGAGAAGTTTGCTGAATTAGGAATGGAATGGGGTAAGCGCTATTACGATATGTTAAGATTAGAGCGCTATAACGAATTAAGTTATGACGGAAGAACTTTTTCGCCAGATAAAGCATATCTACCTTACCCGCAAAGTCAAGTAGATCAATTTCCAGTTTTGGCAGATATCAATAACTAATAATAAAAACTATAAAATGAAAAATATATATAAAATCTTTTTTGGATTACTTTCATTCTTACTTGTACTTTCTTCTTGTAATGATGGTATTGATCCAATTACAGAAGTAGATCCTGGGGCAGATGTAGGAGCTCCTCAGGTTACTTTAAAGTATCCAGTAGAAGGCACAAAAATTAAAGTAAATGATCCAGTAGTAGCTATTACAATTGAATTTGAAGTTACAGATGATATTGAAGTTGATAATATTACTGTTTTGATTGACAACAATCAAATTGCAACAATGTCAGACTTTAAAGATTATAGACGTGTTCTAGCAAAAGTTGCTTTTGATAATGTAACTACCGGACAACATGAACTCAAAGTAGAAGCTATAGATATCAATGGCCAAAGTACAACAGCTACTGCTAATTTTGAAAAAGAACCGCCTTATATTCCCATTTTTGCCAATGAAACACTTTACATGGATTTTGAAAGTGATTTCACAGAATTCATAACCGTTACCAGAGCAACAGAAGTTGGAGCTCCAGGTTTCGCAGGACAAGGCTTAGCAAGTAATAATGCATATGCAGGAGCTGAAGATTCATATTTAACAGTTCCTACAAATAGTTTGCAATTAGGAAATGAAATATCAGCAGTTTTTTGGTATAAATTAAATGCTTCGCCAGACCGTGCAGGTGTATTGGTAATTGGGCCACCAGATTTAGCAAATCCAGATAATCAAAACAATAGAAATAGTGGGTTTAGGCTCTTTAGAGAAAACGCTGGTGGTATGCAACGTTTTAAACTAAATGTAGGAACAGGTGCCGGTAATACTTGGGTTGATGGTGGTACAGCTGCCGATGTTGATCCAGCTAAAGATGAATGGGTAAACCTAGCGTTTACAATATCTGCAACAGAAGCACGTGTTTACATTAATGGACAGTTAGCTAAAGAAAGCACTTTATCTAGTCCAGTAGATTGGATGGGCTGCGATATACTATCAATAATGTCTGGAGCACCTCGTTTTACAGGTTGGAATCATAAGTCTGACAACAGTTTTATGGATGAACTCCGTTTCTTTAATACAGCTTTATCTCAAGGCGAAATTCAAAATATCATTGGAGTAACTAATCCGTATACTCCTGCAGATGGGGAAACTATGTACGTACCTTTTGATGATACATATAAAAATTTAGTATCTGGAGCAGATGCAACTGTAGTTGGAACACCAAGTTATGCGGGCGAAAGTAAGTTAGGCAGTAATGCTTATGCAGGAGCAGACGATTCATATTTATCATTTCCAACTACAGGGTTGCTAGCAAACGAGTTTAGTGCTACTATGTGGCATAAAGTAAATGCTACGCCAGATAGGGCAGGCGTATTAGTTATAGGTCCTCAAGATACGGCAAATGCTGGTTTTCCTGATGTTCAAAATAATAGGTCCTCAGGATTTAGGTTCTTTAGAGAAAATGCAGGAGGCATGCAACGTTTTAAATTAAATGTTGGTAATGGTACTTCTGATACTTGGGTTGATGGAGGTGCGGCTGCTGATGTTGATCCTACTGCAAATGAATGGGTGCATTTAGCATTCACCATTTCAGGTTCAAAAGCAATAGTCTATATAAATGGAGAAGTTGCTAAAGAAAGTGATATAACTGGAGTTGATTGGACAGATTGCGATATTTTATCTATCATGTCCGGAGCACCACGTTTTACAGGTTGGAACCATAAGTCCGATTCTAGTTTTCTGGATGATTTGCATTTGTTTAATAAAGCATTGTCTCAGTCTGAAATACAAGATATAATGGGCAATTAATAGTATAATTTAGTTAGTCAATTTGTTAATTTTTTTGGTTGAAGTTTTAGCTGTATTATATAATGCAGCTAAAACTAATTTGCTAACCCATATCAATTTTATGAAAAATAATATCATCCTTTTAATTGTTTTATTGACAGTTGTGTTCAATTGTAAAGACAATTCAAAAGAAGTCAATAAAAACAAAACAATCTCCAATTCTGAAATATTAAATGATGAGCATCTATTAGATTTAATCCAAAAGCAAACCTTTAATTATTTTTGGGATGGAGCAGAGCCAAATTCTGGACTAGCACCTGAGCGTTTGCATATGGATAATATATACCCTACATCACCAAAGCATACAGTTACCATTGGAGGTACAGGTTTTGGTATGATGGCAATATTGGTTGGAGTAAAACGAAACTTTATTACAAGAGATCAAGCATTTAAACGTTTTTCGAAAATGATTGATTTCCTAGAAAAAGCAGACCGATTTCATGGTGTATGGCCGCATTGGTTAAATGGGCAAACAGGTAAAATGACACCTTTTAGCAAAAAGGATAATGGGGGTGATTTAGTGGAAACTGCATTTTTGGTACAAGGTCTATTAGCTGTTTCTGAATATTTTAAAGATGGAAATCAAGAAGAACAAAAGCTAGTATCAAAAATAGAAAAACTCTGGCATGAGGTAGAATGGGATTGGTACACAAAAGGAGAAGATGTATTGTATTGGCATTGGTCCCCAGAATATAAATGGGAAATGAACTTTCCAGTTGGAGGCTATAACGAATGTTTAATCATGTATGTTTTAGCAGCAGCATCACCAACACATCCAATTGATGCCTCAGTTTATCATAAAGGATGGGCAAGAAACGGTGATATTGTTTCTTTTGAAAAATATTATGGCGAAGATGTTATTCTTGATTATTATGAACATGATAAATCCCCTATAGGGCCTATGTTTTGGGCTCATTATTCTTATATTGGTTTAAATCCAAGTAATTTATCAGATAAGTATGCTGACTATTGGAAATTAGTTCAAAATCAAGCAAAAATTCATCATAAGCATGCTGTTAAGAACCCAAATAATTATAAGGGTTATGGAGATAGTATTTGGGGTTTAACATCTAGTTATTCTGTAAAAGGTTATAAAGGACATCGACCAGATAAAGATATAGGCGTTGTTGCACCAACGGCTGCCTTATCTTCTTTTCCTTATACACCAAAGGAAAGTATGAAAATGTTGAAGAAACTATATAAAGATCATGATTCTTTAATTGGAACTTATGGACCATATGATGCATTCAGTTTTCAAGATAATTGGTTTACACCTCGGTATTTGGCTATAGATCAAGGACCAATTCCAGTAATGATAGAAAATTACCGTTCAGGTATGCTATGGAATCTATTTATGAAAAATAAAGACGTTCAATCTGGACTTGATAAATTGGGTTTTACATATTCTAAAAAATAATTAATGATAAGACAATTTTACATAGTTCTTTTTGGTTTCATGATTTTTTCATGCTCTAAAGACAACGGACCTGGGTATCAAGAGCCTTACGACCCAAATGGTAATGATGATCCTGTAATTGAAAGATTGACAGACGATGAGATGATGGATTTAACTCAAAAAGAAACGTTTAAATACTTTTGGGATTTTGCTCATACTAATTCAGGGGCTGCAAAAGAGCGGTATCACCCAGATAATCCAACATTAAATCAAAATGTGGTTACATCTGGCGGAACTGGTTTTGGCTTAATGAGTATTTTGGTTGCAATAGAGCGTGATTTTGTGACAAGAGAACAAGGTGTTTCAAGATTAAATAAAATACTCGCGTTTTTAGAAAATGCTGATCGTTTCCATGGCGCATGGTCGCATTGGATTGACGGGAATTCTGGAAGTGTAATTCCTTTTAGTACAAAAGACAATGGGGGTGATTTAGTGGAAACTGCATTTTTGGTTCAAGGCTTAATCTGTATTAAAGAATATTTCAAAAACGGATCTGATGCAGAAAAAGCATTAGCCCAAAAAGCAGACGAGTTATGGAAAGGTGTTGAATGGAACTGGTATACACAAAATCAGGATGCTTTATATTGGCATTGGAGCCCAAACTTTAATTTTGATATTAACTTAAAACTAACAGGTTATAATGAAACATTAATCACGTATATTTTGGGTGCAGCTTCACCAGATTATAGTATCACCAAAGCAGTTTACGAAAAAGGCTGGGCAAATAGCGGTAGCATTGTCTCGTCCAGTTCGCAATACAATTTTCCATTAGTCTTAAAACACGCTGGTGGTTCAAACTTTGGAGGTCCTTTGTTTTTTAGTCACTATTCCTTTTTAGGATTAAACCCTAAAAACCTAACAGACCAATATGGGAATTATTGGAATCTTGCAGTTAATCATACTAAAATTAACCGTCAATATTGCATAACTAACCCTAAAAACTATATAGATTATGGTGAATACTGTTGGGGTTTAACAGCTAGTTATTCAAGGAATGAAGATGGTTCAATAGGGTATTCTGCCCATAGCCCAACAAACGATAAAGGTGTTGTTTCCCCTACCGCAGCTGTAAGCTCTATACCTTATACACCTAATGAATCTTTAAAAGTGATGCATTACATGTATCAAAATAAAGATAAACTTTTAGGGCCAGCAGGATTTTATGATGCTTTTAGTCCACATAATAGTTTTTGGGTTGCAGAAGCCTATTTAGCTATAGACCAAGGGCCTCAAATAGTTATGATAGAAAATCATAGAACAGGCTTATTATGGAATTTATTTATGCAGAATGAAGACGTTAAAAATGGGTTAGATAAGTTAGGGTTTAATTATTAAATAAAGTTTAAGCCAGTGTATATATTAAAATTAATACTATCAATTAGCCATGTGCGAAATATGTTCATGCATGAAAAACAACAGAGCCTTAGTATTAATTCATTTATTAAAACATTAATGCCTAATTTATAAAACGCAAACATAATAGTTGGAATTATGCATTCGTAGAGCCAGAATTATTGTCTTGGCTATTTTCAAATACAAAACATTAAAAATGATTAAAACGCTAACCAAACTCAATATATTTTTATTAATTATTGCTGTTTTCAGCTGTAATTCTAACGCAAAAAAAAATCAACAAAAACAATCGGAAATATCGCCTTATGATACCAAAGTAGATTCTGTAATGAGTCTAATGACGTTGCAAGAAAAAATTGGTCAAACGGTGATGTATAGCGGAGGTTGGTCTGTTACTGGTCCTACAGTTAGTTCTAATAACAAAAAATATATTAAAGAGGGTAATGTTGGAGCTATGCTAAATGTGTATTCAGTAAAAGGGACCAGAGATTTACAAAAAATGGCAGTTGAAGAAACACGTTTAGGTATTCCTTTGTTATTTGGTTATGATGTTATTCATGGTTTTAAAACCATTTTCCCAATTAATTTAGGACTAGCAGCTAGTTGGGATTTACAAGATATTGAAAAGGGATCTCGCATTGCAGCCGAAGAAGCCTCAGCTGAAGGAATTCATTGGACATTTGCACCAATGGTCGATATTGGAAGAGACCCTCGTTGGGGTCGTATTTCTGAGGGTGCAGGCGAAGATGTGTTTTTAGGAAGTGAAATTGCAAAAGCTTATGTAAAAGGATTTCAGGGTGATGATTTATCAAAGCATAATACCATTTTAGCATGCGCAAAACATTTTGTAGGCTATGGAGCTGCTCAAGCTGGTCGTGATTATCACACAGTGAACATGGGTGAAGATGAACTCAGGAATGTTTATTTACCGCCATTTGAGGCTACTATAGAAGCTGGAGTTGAAACCTTTATGACAGCTTTTAATGAACTTAATGGTGTACCAGCCACAGGCAATAAATTTATTTTTAGAGACATTTTGAGAGGCGAATGGGGTTTTAATGGGTTTGTTGTTACTGATTATACTGCCATAAACGAATTAGTACCTCATGGTTTTGCGAAAAATGAAAAGCATGCAACCAAATTATCCATTGACGCTGGTATTGATATGGATATGATGAGTAGCGCAAATAGAAAGTATTTAGAAGAGCTAGTGAATGAGAAAAAAGTAAATATGGCACTAATTGATGACGCTTGTCGAAGAATATTATTAACCAAATTCAAATTAGGATTGTTTGATGATCCATATAGGTATTGTGATGAGCAACGTGAAAAAGAGGTGATTTACAAACCAGAGTTTTTAGAAGCTGCACGACAATCCGCAGCGATGTCTTCTGTGCTACTAAAAAATGAAGTTAAGAGCCTTCCTTTAAACGAAAAGCAAACTATTGCGCTTATAGGGCCATTAGTGAAAGACAAAGAAAATATTATTGGTAATTGGGCGGCAGCTGGTGATAGAAAAGGAAAAGCAATAAGTGTATACCAAGGTTTTCAGGAGTTTTTAGAGGCTTCAAAAATCATGTATACCAAGGGCTGTGAAATTGAAGGAGATGATGAAAGTGGATTTCAGAAGGCTATTAACTTAGCTAAAAAAGCAGATAAAATTGTAATGGTCATGGGTGAAGATTACGATATGAGTGGTGAAGCAGCCAGTAGAACTAATATAAAACTACCAGGGCGTCAAACGGATTTAATCAAAGCTATCAGAAAAGCTGTGCCTACCAAGCAAATAGTTTTAGTTTTAATGAATGGCCGCCCGCTAGACTTATCAGAAGAGCATATTCTGGTTGATGCAATATTAGAAACTTGGTTCCCTGGAACTATGGGAGGAAATGGAGTAGCCGATGTTTTATTCGGAAAATACAACCCATCAGGAAAATTGCCAGTTACTTTTCCTAGAAATTTAGGGCAAGTACCTATTTATTATAATATGAAGAATACGGGACGCCCTATTCCTCTAGACAATCCTAAAGAAGACTATAAGTCTAACTATATAGACGTGCCAAATACACCTTTATTCCCCTTCGGTCATGGGCTAAGTTATACCAAATTCGAATACTCGAATTTTGAGTTGTCAAATAATAAAATTGGATTTTCTGATATACTTACAGCTTCCATCACAATAAAAAATTCTGGTGATTATGATGGTCATGAAATAGTACAACTGTATGTTCATGATAAGGTTGGTAGTATTACAAGACCTGTTAAGGAATTAAAGGGGTTCGAAAAAATATTTCTAAAGCAAGGTGAAAGTAAAACAGTAAGCTTCAGTATAACGGCTAAAGATTTAAAATTTTATAATAATGAAGTGTTCACTGTAGAACCTGGAGCATTTGATATAGCAATTAAAGGGACATCTGATTTTGATTTTGAGCATAGTTTTATTTTAGAATAATTAATGATAATAACCAATAATCATAAAACGCTGCAGGAATCTATTAACATTTATAGCTTAAAAAATGATGAAGTATAAAATTTTAATATTTACTTTTTGTTTGAGTCTACTTGCGTTTTCGCAAAATAAAACAACATATACTTATGCTATTAAAGGTTTGGATACTTTAAAACTGGATGTTTATACACCAGAAAACATAAAAGATAATGATAATTTGCCTGTTGTTTTATGGATGCATGGCGGTGGTTTTTCTGGAGGAAAGCGCGATAATCCAGATGAGGTAAAATTGATGAATTATTTAGCAAATCATGATTACATCGGAATTTCAATTTCTTATAGATTATTATTAAAAAACTCTAAAACGGGTTCGGGTTGTGATTGCCCGAAAACTTTAAAGCAAGACATTTTTAGACAAGCTGCTATAGATTATCTAGATGCTGCAAAGTACATTATTGATAATAAAGAAACACTACAAATAGATCCAACTAAAATTATAGCAGGAGGTAGTAGCGCAGGGGCAGAGGGCGTTTTAAATGCAGTGTATTTAAAAGCGTTTTTTGTTGACAATATTTCAAAGTATAATAATGTATCCTTTGCAGGCGTATTTTCATTAGCAGGCGCTTTAGTAAACGCTAATTACATTAATAAAAATAATACAATACCAACTGTTTTATTCCATGGCACAGATGATAACCTTGTCCCTATTGGGCATGCACCGCATCATTACTGTTCAGAAGATAGATTGGGATATTTCCTCTTAGATGGTTCTGAGGTTATTGCAGATAAATTATATGAGATAGGAGCTTCATACTACTTTTATAAAGTTATTGGAGGCAGACATGAATTATGTCAAATACCATTTGAACAATTAGATACTGTGTTTCACTTTTTCAATAAAACAATTCATCTTAAACAAACAATTCAAACTAAAAGAATTGTAACTAAGAAACCATGAGGAAAGTAATCTATATACTTTTAGTAACAATAGCTTTTCAATCCTGTAAATCAGAAAAAAAAGAGATTACTGTAGAAATTCCAGAAAGACCAAATATTATTTTTATAATGGCTGATGATCATGCCACTCAAGCCATAAGTGCCTATGGTCATCCCATTAGCCAATTAGCTCCAACGCCTAATATTGATAGAATAGCCAAAGAAGGGGTTATATTTAGAAACAACTTTTGTACAAACTCTATTTGCGGTCCTAGTCGTGCTGTAATTTTAACAGGAAAACATAGCCATGTAAACGGTTTTAGAATGAATGGAAATCGTTTTGACGGTAATCAACAAACCTATCCTAAGTTATTACAAAAAGCAGGTTACACAACAGCAATGTTTGGTAAATGGCATTTGCACGGTAAGCCTCAAGGCTTTGATTATTGGAACATTCTTCAAGACCAAGGGAATTATTACAACCCTAACTTTATTTCGATAAACAAACAAACTCAAATGGTTGATACGACCATGGTAGAGGGCTATGCCACTGATATTATTACAGAAGATGCCTTACAATATCTTGATAAAATTAAAGATGAAGAACAACCTTTTATGATGATGGTTCAGCATAAAGCACCTCATAGAAATTGGATGCCAGCTTTACGACATATAAATAAATATGATGATGTTAATTTTCCTGTGCCTGACACTTATTTTGCAAATCATGAAGGTTCTACTGCTTCCATAGAACAATCACAGACGATTTATGTCGATATGTATGAAGGGCACGATTTGAAAATGACAAAAAGGAAGGGTAGTCCAGAGTTAGCACATAACCCTTGGGTTACAGATTTTAAAAGAATGACACCCGAGCAGCGGATAGTTTGGGATAAAGCATATCAGAAAAAAAATGATGCGTTTCATGAAGCTAATTTATCAGAAAAAGACTTGGATTTATGGAAACTACAACGCTATTTACAAGATTATTTAGCAACCATCGTAGCTGTTGACGAAGGTGTTGGAAAAATTCTCGATTATTTAAAAACTAATGGTTTAGAAAAGAATACGATAGTGGTTTATACAACAGATCAAGGTTTTTATCTAGGTGAGAAAGGTTGGTTTGATAAGCGATTTATGTACGAAGAATCTTTGGCGATGCCTATGTTAATGAAATATCCAAAGGTTATTAAACCTGGAACAGAAGTAACTGCATTAACTCAAAATCTTGATTTTGCAGAAACCTTTTTAGACTTTGCACAAGTTGATATTCCAAAGGATATGCAA
This sequence comes from Gaetbulibacter sp. 4G1, assembly GCF_002741945.1. Classification (GTDB taxonomy): domain Bacteria; phylum Bacteroidota; class Bacteroidia; order Flavobacteriales; family Flavobacteriaceae; genus Wocania_A; species Wocania_A spongiicola. The sequence goes on along the minus strand of NZ_MDVN01000001.1, from coordinate 247,048 downwards.
GGCAAATCTTTAAAGCCTCTAGTAACAGAAGTTATTGAAGATGCATATTTTAGAGACGCTATTTATTACCATTATTATGATTTTCCAGCATTTCATATGGTAAAAAAAATGTATGGAGTGCGTACAAATCGTTATAAATTAATTCATGTATATGATGATATTGATGAATGGGAATTATATGATTTAGATAAAGACCCTAACGAAACCCATAATTTAATAAATGAAGTGAGCTATGATGTTATTGAAAAACAGCTACGCATTAAGTTAGCTGAATTGCAAAAAGAATATCATATAACCGAAAAAGAGTTTGAACGAGCTAACCCAGAGTCAATTAAAAAATCTTATAAGAATTTTGAACGATTAAGGGGGAAACCTATAAAATCGTATACACATTAATCATATTAAATAATGAGTAAATCGTAGATGTATTAAAACTGAGAATCGAACTTTATTTTGATGATTTTGAGCCTTCAAAAAACAGATTAAGTACTCTATATAAATGATAATAATAAGCTAAAGTAGGAATCATGAATAACAAAACTTTTTTATTACTAATAACAGCAGTAACAGCATTAGGAGGATTATTATTTGGCTATGATACTGGAGTTATAAATGGAGCACAATTTTATTTAAGCAAACATTTTGATTTGGACTCAGCTATGAAAGGCTGGGTAGTAGGAAGTGCTCTGCTAGGGTGCCTTGTTGGTGCTATTATTGCAGGACCAGTAAGTATAAAATTTGGCAGAAAATATTCCTTAATAATGTCTGCTGTTTTATTTTCAATTTCAGCTTATGGTTCTGGTTTGCCTTCTATATTCCCTGAGTCAGTTTCTCTTTTGGTGTTTTTTAGAATTATTGGAGGTATTGGTATTGGTATAGCGTCTATGAATGCACCTATGTACATTGCTGAAATCTCACCAAGCAATATAAGAGGAAAAATGGTTACTTATTATCAGTTAGCAATAGTTATCGGTTTTTTTGTAGTGTTTTTGGCTACTTATTTTATTGGAAATAGTTTAACCGAAACTCAGAACATCTCCTTTGGGTGGAAGCGTATGTTTTGGTCAGAATTAATACCTAGTTGTTTGTTTTTAATACTACTATTTTTTGTACCTAAAAGCCCGCGATGGTTGGCTATTAAAGGAAAAGATGAAGAAGCTCTAACAATATTAATCAAGATACATGGTTCAGAGAAAGCAAATAAAGAAATTAATGAAATAAAAGATTCCCTTAAAGCAAGTAATGATAGAGTTAAAGTAAACTATTTTTCGAAAATAGTTATAGGCGTTATTGTTATCGGTACCACATTATCTGTATTACAACAGTTTACAGGAATAAATGCAGTGTTATACTACGGTGCAGATATTTTTGAAAAGGCATTGGGCTTTGGCAAAGAGGATGTTTTAGCACAACAAATACTTCTGGCATTTGTTAATCTTATTTTTACTTTCGTTGCGATGTTTACAGTAGATAAATTTGGAAGAAAACCATTAATATATATTGGGGCTATAGGAATGATAGTTGGGTTCTTATTGTTAGGTATTACTTTACAACAGCAATCGGTAGGGATAATATCACTGTTGGGAGTGTTAATTTTTATAGCTTCATTCGCTCTTTCTATGGGGCCCGTTGTATGGGTTTTACTTTCAGAAATGTTTCCAAATAAAATACGTAGTGTAGCCATGTCTATAGCTGTAGCGGCACAATGGGCAGCAAATTATGTGGTTTCACAATCTTTCCCCATAGTAATGGATAGTGATGTAAATAATGGCGCCATTTGGAACGGTTCTTTACCTTATTTTATATTTATTGTATTTATTATAATTATTGTAGTTCTCACATACAAGTACATCCCTGAAACAAAAGGAAAATCTCTTGAAGAGATTGAAAAATACTGGAATAAGTCAAAGTAAACTCGATTTAACTACTACTTGTTTGATTTAAGCTTATCATTGTTAATTATCTTTTTGTTGCGTATAATTTTTTTCAGTGAATAATACTGAACAATAATATTGGGTTATATGACTATATTTGACTTTATTATCAGGGAGTCAATATCTGATTATGTGAACATTTTCAAATTAAAACACTAAAAATGAAAACAGTAAAGTATGTATTAGTATTCATTTTTTCCTGTGCAATGTTTATTGGTTGTGGAGGGAAAGAAGAAAAAAAGAAAGAAGGATTTTCATATGAAAATAAAACAAGTAAAGCAAAAAAAGCTGTTGAGGAAGATTTAAGCGAAGTAGTTATAACATCCAATGATTTAATGCAGTTTAATAAGGCTGAGATTAAAGTTAAAGCTGGAAAGAAAGTTAAATTGACACTTAGGCATATTGGTAAATTAGACAAGAAAATTATGGGACATAATTTTGTGTTGTTAAAAAAGGGTGTTAGCATTTCTGCATTTGGAAATAAAGCTGCAACCTTTGCTAGTAATGATTATATACCTAATGACACTCAAGATGTTATAGCGCATACTAAATTAATTGGAGCAGGCGAAACTACTGTTATAGAGTTTGATGCACCTGCACCTGGGGAATACGATTTTTTATGCAGTTTTCCGGGGCATTATGCTATCATGAAAGGAAAATTTATTGTAGAATAGTTAGTAGTAGTCTTTACCATAATATATTAGTAAAGTCTGAGGTTTTAAAACCTCAGACTTTTTTTATTTAATTAATATGACTTTAAGTGACTTATATTTTAGTATAATTTATTTCAGTGAATAATACTGAACAATAATGTAGATATAAATATCTAAATTAGATGTTTTAACAAAAAATGAAATTAGTAATTCATCTTTAGGTTAAATTGTACTAAAATATATACAGATGAAAATCAGACTTTTATTAATTGCTGTTCTTTTTGGATTTAATCTATCTGCTCAAGAACAAATCAAACTTGACAATTTAAATGATTTCAAAGAACAGGCAGGAAACTGGCAAATTGTTGGTGATGTAATAGTAAATAGGCATATTGATGTCCATCACAAATCAGTAGAAGAGCATGATTCAAAAAAGAAAAAGAAAAGAAGGAAGAGAAAAAGGAATGTGGTCGAGCAGCCTAAAGCAATTAAATCAACTCCAGGAACAGGAATTCTTTTAAATATTAATGATAAAGAAAAAAGTGATGCCTTAGTTACCAATTGGGAGCATGGAGATTTATTATTAGAATTAGAGATTATGCTACCAAAGGGCTCTAATTCTGGACTTTACTTTCAGGGCAGATATGAGCTACAGCTAAAAGATAGTTGGGGTGTTAAAATTCCCTTAGGATCTGATATGGGTGGATTTCATAATAACTGGGAAAAAGATGAAGATAAAATATTTAGAGGCATTCCTCCAACCAGCAATGCATCAAAAGCACCTGGGTTATGGCAAAAATATAAAGTTCATTTTCAAGCACCGCGCTTTAATGAAGCGGGAGATAAGATTTCGAACGCTAAATTTATTTCAGTAGATTTAAATGGTGTTCGAATTCATAGTAATGTTGAGGTTTCTACTTATACTGGAGGTCCAATTGAAAAGAATGAAGTCGCTAAAGGTCCTTTGTTAATTCAAGGAAATCATGGACCAGTTGCAATTCGGAATTTTAAATACCAATTGCTAAAAGAATCTTCAGTAACACTAGCATCGCTTTCATACGTTACTTATAAGGGTGCTTTTAAGGGGTTAGACGAGTTGAATGATCGCGCTAAAGTGTCATCAGGGAAGGCTAATAATATTGATGTTCTTAGTGCTGGTGAAGAAGATGAATATGGTATTATGTATATAGGAACTTTAAATGTTGAAGATGAAGACGATTATACTATTAGTGTTGGTTATACAGGAGGCGTTAAATTAATTGTTGATAATAAAAAGATTGTAGAAGACAATTCTTCGAGCGGACAAGGGCTATTGAAAGGAGATGTGAAATTAACAAAAGGAGAACATAAATTTATTCTCATTAATATAAAATCTGCTGGTTGGAGAGCACCACGATTAGGGCTTTCTATTAAAAGCAAATCAACAAATTCGAAAGATTTTCATACCTATGATTCTTATCCGCCAAATATAAATACGGTATCTCCAATTTTTGTTCAGCCAGATTCTAAACCACGTTTATTAAGAGCTTTTGTAAGTTTTAATGGTGATGGAAAACGATTATCACACACCATAGGTATTGGCACACCAGAAGGGGTAAATTATATTTACGATTTAGGTGCAGGAAATCTTGTTGGTGTTTGGCGAGGTGATTTTGTAGACGCAACGCCCATGTGGCACAGCCGAGGTGATGGATCGTTTAGACCAAAAGGAGCCGTTCAATGGACTTTTTTAAATCAACCCATAGCTCAGCTTTCAAGTTTGGTTGAGGCATTTCCAGATACAGGATTAGCACCGGATTTCGTTTCTAAAGGTTATACAATTGATAAAACTTCTGGATTACCTGTCTTTAAATATCGATATAAAGATGTTGATATTGAAAACAGGATAACATCAGATAGTAATAATAATTATGTTGTCAATGATATTCAATTTTCAAAATCTGGATTAACAAACTGGTATTGCAAATTGGCTTCTGGCAAAGTGAAAAAAATGACTGACGGCTCTTATCTTGTAGAAGAACAACAGTATTATGTAAAAGTATTAACAGGCCAAACACCAGTAGTACGAGAAGCTAACGGAGAAACAGAATTGATAATTCCTGTTGATGGTAGTAAAATTAAATATGAAATAATTTGGTAGACATGATGAACAAAATAATTCATAATAAAACAAATAGTATTAAAATTGTAGTATTACTGATTGTGATTGGTTTTACTCAAATTGTAATAGCTCAAAACGCTCCTAAAGAAGAAGATTATTATCGTATAACTAAAGTTCCAACTCCCGAGGGTATTAAAGTTGAAGGCGGAGGTGTATTGTCGCTTCCAGATGGAAGTATAGCCGTTTGTACCAGACGTGGAGATGTTTGGATTATTGAAAACCCAACTATGGGGAATGGCACATCATCTAAGTTTATAAAATTTGCATCTGGGTTACACGAACCATTAGGGTTAGCTTATCGCGATGGAGCATTATATACAGCACAGCGAGGAGAGCTTACTAAACTTGTAGATACAGATGGAGATAGAATTGCAGATGTTTATCAAACCATTTACGCATGGCCATTATCAACACACTATCACGAATATTCTTTTGGTCCAATATTGGCACCAGACAATGCCTTTTTTGTAACAGCAAATGTCGCTTTTGGAAGTGAAGAATGGTGGCGAGGAGAAAGTCGTGTACCATGGCGAGGATGGACGATGAAAATTTATGAGGATGGACGTATGGAACCTTGGGCAACAGGAATGCGTTCTCCTGCCGGCTATGGTCTTATTGATGGAGAATTGTTCTATACCGATAATCAAGGAGATTGGGTAGGCTCTGGAGGCTTATGGCACTTGCCTAAAGGTGTGGTTACTGCACATCCAGCAGGACTTAAATGGAGTGGGCATAAAGACTCTCCTATAAAGCTTACCGAAGCGGAATTTTATAATAAGATAGATAAGCGTCAAATTAAAAAGAATGGACGCTACGTAAAGCCCGAAAATATTATAGATGAAAAAGATCCAGATTTTGTTTATGAAGCAAAAGAATCTTTTCCAGAAATGCAATTACCAGCTGTAGTTTTACCTCACGGTATTTTAGGGATCTCAAACTCGGAAGTGAAAGTAGATGAGACTGAAGGTAAATTTGGACCATTTAGTGGACAAATATTGGTTGGCGATATGGGGCAAAGTAAAATAATGCGTGTGGTTCTTGAAAAAGTAAAAGGAGAATATCAAGGTGTTGCTTTCGATTTTAGATCGGGCTTTCAGTCTGGGGTAATGCGTATGGATTTTGACCAAAGCGGAAATCTTTTTGTTGGGGAAACCAATAGAGGATGGGGGTCAGCCGGAACTACAAATTCTGGTTTGGAATACCTAACATGGACAGGTCGCGTTCCTTTTGAAATGAAATCAGTAAAATCAATGCCTGATGGTTTTGAGATTGAATTCACAAAACCTGTTGATAAAAGTTCGGCAGAAGATTTAGACTCTTATAAAGGTAAAAGTTATATCTATAAATACCATGCTGCTTATGGAAGCCCACAAGCAAACTTGGAAACTATTAATTTAAAAGGCGTTAAAGTAAGTGATGATGGCTATAAGGTTCGTATTGTTACAGATAATTTAAGACCGTTTTATGTGCACGAAATAACCTTATCTGGCGTTAAAGAAAAAGAATCGAGTCAGTTAACTTTACACCCAACATTCTACTATACTTTAAATAATATAGCCGAAGGCGACAAATTAAAATTATCTGATCTTTCAACAAAACGGTCATCTAGTATTAAAAAGAAAGTAGCTAAAAAACCTAGAGTTAGTAAAACAGCGGTAACTAAAAAAAGAAAAACGGTTTTAACTGATGCTCAAGTGCAACCTCTTTTAACTAATAATACCTGTGTGGCATGTCATCATAAAGAAAAAAGACTTGTTGGGCCTTCTTTTAAATTAATTGCAAAACGTAATTATACCGATGAAGAAATAGTGAAGCTTATTTATAACCCGCAACCTAAAAACTGGCCAGAATATGCAACACCTATGGCACCAATGCCTCAGGTTCCAAAAGCAGAGGCTCTTAAAATAGCGGCTTGGATTAATTCTTTGAAGTAATTAATAACGATATAGAATCGATCATAAATATAATGTCAAGTAATTTATATAATCTTAAATTAAAGTTTATAAAGTTGCTTTTGATTTAGCTAATTCTATAAAGAAGATTGTATTTTAGTCTATTCTAAGGTGGCTTATATAATAATCTGCAGAAAAACGGATAAAGTTTATATCAGAACTTAATATTTGTGTAACATCTTTAAAAGTTATATTTCTTTTTAATCTTTCTTTTAGGTGCTTTGACAGAGCAATTTTATAATAATAATTAATGCAAATAAATAAAGCCGTTATTGCTTTTATAGCATTATCAAGGTTTGCTTCTTTATAATATTTATTCCTTTGGTGTTTGACTTTATTATGTTTAGCCCACCAGTCAGGTGTCTTATCCTCATTCCAAGAGTCCCAAGGTTTTATTTCTGGAAATGAAAACCCAATGTTAATTTTTTCATTAATAAGATTAGGTAGTTCTTTTTTTATTATTTTTTGATATTCATTAATTTTCTCTGGCTTAAGAGTATTATCCAATTCAAAACAAATCTCCTTTAGAATGACATCTATTTCTGAGCAACTTGAAAGAATGAATCGAGTCAACTCAATTGAATGAGTATCAAGATTATCATTTGAGAAATCAATATATCTTGATACTTTTTTTAAATCAGATTCTAAGGCACAAAAATATTCCCAATAACGCATTGAAATGTTCTCTTCTTTTTCGCTCATTTGTATTAATTGTGATTAACGTACTTTTATAAAAAAAGTTATAAGTATTATCATAAATATTATTTTTTTGATATTTATACTTTTTTGTAGATATGATAAGTCATTATTTTCGTATTATGAGTAAACAACTAATGTATATAATTCAACAATATCCAATTCGCGTTTGCTATATATTGCTCTTTATCTTTCTCATTTTTAAATACAAGGAATAATGAAGCCTTATCTGTTTTAGGTTTTACAGGTATTTTGTAATACTTCATGAGGCCTTTATCTTTATTGAAATACTTTAAGTGTGTTTTACCAATAAGATTTCCGTTAGGCGAGCCTTCTCTAATTTCAACATCACCTTCATAAGCATAGTTACCAGCAAAAAATACAGATAATTTTATACTTTCTAAGCCTTTTAAAGGCAGTGTGTCGAATTTTAAATAGGAATTGTGAAGAATAGAACCTACAAGGTTTTGCCCATCAGCACTCCAACCTCCTAAGCCATTACTTTTTTCAATAGCATCTTCAGCTTCAATTTTAGGTGCTTTAAAAATAATTTGCTCCCTGGTAGATAGATTAGACTCTGGTTGATCTTCGTTACCATTATCAAGATAAGAAGCCATTAAAACATACATGCCTTCATTTTTACTCCCTATATGCTTATCAAACGTTATTGTGCCCTTTATTGGCAGTTGCTTTTTAGCTGGAGCATGATCTGGTTTTAGTGATAAAATGTATTTAACCATTTTATCAACTTCATCTTGGTTTAATTGAGGATGAGCAGACATCATGGTTTCTCCCCATACACCAGCTCCTCCTTTTATAATTTTACTTATTAAATAGCCAACATCATCGGATGTGTATTTTTCTGCAATCTCGATATAACTAGGCCCGTTTACCTTTTCTTTATCGGCATGACAGGCTTTACAATCGCTTCCATCTATAAGTTTTCTGCCTTCTGGTACTGTGTTTTGTTGATGCCCTAAAGTCGCTTTTATTAAATCGTTTCCTTCAGGAATATAATCTAAAGTCACCTTTATTTTATTAGCATCTATAGAGCCATCTGTAGTGCTACCATCTTGCTTGTCTTTAACTGTTACGGAATAATTTACTTTTTTGTAATCCCAAAAAGACGTGTTTTCAGGGTCTATTTGGATGGTTAGTTCTGGAGGATCATTACCTACCAAAAGTTTCGTTTCCGCAGTATCTGTTTTTCCTTTTTTATCGGTTACTGTTAAGCTTACGGTATAAGTCCCAGATTCATTAAAGGTAAATGAAGGGTTTAGCTCTGTTGATTGTACTTCATCATTAGTAAAAGACCACTTATAAGTTAGTTTGTCGTTATCGTAATCTAAAGATTCTGATGCTGAGAATTGAACAGTTAGTGGTGTTGCACCTACCTTTTTATCATTAGTGATTTTTGCTATAGGCTTTCTGTTTCCTTTTATAAATGATATTCTGTTTAAGCGAGCATCTAGGTTTTGAGAATTCCATTTTTGACCATATTCTAAAACATATAGGTTACCATCCTGACCAAAAATCATATCCATAGGATGCGAAAATTCGGTGTTAGGCATAAACGGTTCTGCTTTTTTATAATTATGTTTTTTGTCAAGTGTAACCACATAAATCCAATCTCTCATCCATTCATATACAATAAGTTTTCCTTCAAAATATTTAGGAAACATATATTCATTCCCCTTGGGATGATTTGAAGCGTGAAAAATAGGTCCTGCCATAGGGTTTACGCCACCAACCCCTAACCATGGAAATTCTTCTGATTTATCATAGGAATACCAGATTAATGATTCTTGTGCTTCAGGGAGTTCTTTTAATCCCGTATTGTTTGGAGAATCATTGACTAAGTGATTAGGGTTAAATTTTGCTCCCGATTCTTGAGTTGTAAAATTATAATCGTTATATACTTGATTGTTTCCTCTAGTATAAGGCCACCCCCAAAACCCTGCTTTTCTCGCTTGGTCAAATTCTCCCATACCTTTTGGGCCTCTATTTGGATTGCCTACACCTGCATCTGGACCAACGTCTCCCCAATAAAGATAGCCAGTTTCACTATCAATAGATGGTCTGAATGGGTTTCTACAACCCATAACGTAAATTTCAGGTTTAGTGTTTGGTGTGCCTTCAGGAAAAAGATTTCCCTTAGGTATGGAATACGTACCATCGTCTTCAGGCTTAATTCTCAATATTTTTCCTCTAAAATCATTAGTGTTCGCAGCCGATTTTTGAGCATCCCATAGCGCTCTTTCTGGGCGCTCATCAATAGGAGCATAGCCAGAGGATTCGAAAGGATTTGTATTATCTCCAGAAGTAATGAATAGGTTTCCATCTGGACCAAATTCTAATGCACCTCCACTATGGCAACATTCTCTTATAGTAGGAATTTTGAGGAGTATTTTTTCAGAATCAAGGTTTAAAGTTTTATCTATTAAATCAAATCGAGAGATGTATTGCTGAGGTTCGTCACCAGGTGCCGAATAAAACAAATAAATCCAATGATTCTTTTTGTAGTTTGGGTCTACTGCTAAACCAAGTAATCCGTCTTCATTTCCATAAAAAAGATCAATCTGAGCAATGGTTTCGGTCTGTTCTGTTTTAAAATCAAATAGTTTTAATGCTCCACGGCGCTCAATGAATAAAATACCTTCTCCTGGTAGCTCATCTAACTCCATAGGTTCATTAAGGTTAAAGTCGAGGACTTGTTTAACAAAACGATTTTCAGGAGGTACACGGTCTGACGTTGCTTTTCTATAATCTAGATTATTATTGCCAATAGCATATGTAATACCTCCTAATAAATGATTTAAAAATAAAGGGTTTGTATAAGTATCATCGGTATGTCCCATTTCTGTGTAAAAAGCACAACCTCCATCAAAATTATGGTACCAAGAAATAGGGTGGTTTTCGCCATTGGTTCCGCCTTCATAAGTGGTTTCGTCAATGGTGATTAGCACATTAATGTCTGGGTTGATGTCTTTAAAATTGTACCATTCATCTTCCTTTAGCCATGTATCTTCAAGATTCTTAGTCGATTTATGATTTTTGTCTATAACATTAAGAGTTGCCTCTTGTATTCTTGGATGACCTTCAAAATAAGCCCCTACAAGCTTGTTGTACCAAGGCCAATCGTATTCGGTGTCTGTAGCAGCGTGTATGCCCACAAAACCACCACCTGCTTGTATATAGCGCTCAAAATCGGCTTGCTGTTCGTAATTTAAAATATTACCTGTTGTATTTAAGAAAACGACTGCGGAAAATTGTTTTAATGAATCTTCTACAAAATAATTAGAATCTTCAGTGGCAATGACTTGAAGCTCATTTTCTTCTCCTAGCTTTTTTAATGCAGCTACTCCGGCCTCTATAGAACCGTGTCTGAAACCTTCTGTTTTACTAAACACAAGTATTCTTTTTTCTTTTGTACTACATGATGCCAACATAATAGTTATGATGAGAATTAAAAAGGGTTTTATTAGTTTAGGTTTCATTTTAAAAAAGTTAAGTTTAATTTAATACTTCTTGTTATATATAGCTGTTTATTAGTTGCTCTAATAATTCTTGTTTGCCGCTTTTTAATTCTGGCTCCCCATGTTTTGAAGCTAACTGATTGAGATCTAGTAAGCTTAGTTTACCTTGTTCAAAATCTTTACCCGGTCCAGAATTAAACGAATCGTACCTTTTTTTCTTCATATCCAGATAAACAGAATCTGATAGTATTTTTTCTGCAGTTACAAGTGCTCTAGCAAATGTGTCCATACCACTAATATGAGCGATAAATAAATCTTCCATATCTGTAGAATTTCGTCTTGTTTTTGCATCAAAATTAATACCACCATGTTCAAAGCCATTGTTTTGTAATATTATCATCATAGCTTCTGTTACTTCATAAATATTAGTAGGAAATTCATCAGTATCCCAACCATTTTGATAATCACCTTTATTAGCATCAATACTTCCTAACATATTAGCATCTGATGCTACTTGTAATTCATGTGCGAAAGAATGCCCTGCTAATGTTGCATGGTTAACTTCTAAATTTAATTTAAAATCGTTATTCAAATCAAATTTGTTTAGAAAGCCTAATACCGTAGCTGCATCAAAATCATATTGATGTTTGGTAGGCTCCATGGGTTTAGGTTCTATAAAAAATGTGCCTTTAAATCCTTGAGCCCTTGCATAATCTCTTGACTTGGTTAAGAACATAGCTAAATGCTCTATTTCTTTTTTCATATTGGTATTAAGCAACGACATATAACCTTCTCTTCCTCCCCAAAATACATAGCCAGAACCATCAAGGGCTATAGTGGCATCAATAGCGTTTTTTACTTGAACCGCTGCCTTGGTTAGTACATTAAAATCTGGATTAGTTGCGGCACCATTCATGTAACGAGGATTAGAAAATACATTTGCTGTACCCCAAAGTAATTTAATACCATATTCTGTTTGTTTGTTTTGAGCATAAGGCAATATTTTGTGTAAGCGTTTTTCAATTTCAAAAACACTTCCATCTCCTACTAAATCGGTGTCATGGAAGCAATAAAAAGGAATACTAAGTTTGTCAATAAACTCAAATGCTGCATCCATTTTATGCTTTGCTGCGGTTAAAGGATCATTATTTGCAGCTGCCCAAGGAAATATTTTTGTTCCTGGACCAAATGGGTCTCCACCTTCACCGCAGAAGGTATGCCAATAAGAAACAGCAAACTTTAAATGGGTTTTCATTGTTTTGCCATTAATGACCTGGCTTTCATCGTACCATTTGAAAGAAAGAGGGTTTTTAGAATGTCTTCCTTCAAATTTAATTTTATTAATTTTTGGAAAGTATGTGCTCACTTTTATATGATTTTTAGGTTATCGATTATTTTATGTTTTGCAATTCTTTTTTCCAATTTTGATAAGCGTTTTCTAACTTAGATTGCATTTCCTTATTTGGTTGAATTGACTCAAGTTTTTTAAAACGGCTAAAAGCTTCGTCTGAAGATTTATAAACCCCAGAGCCAATACCGCTACCTATAGCTGCGCCAATAGCACCATCAGTATTATAGATGTCGATTTGTGCTCCAGATAGAGTAGCCAAAGTTTCTTTAAAAATGTTACTTTGAAACATATTACTATTTCCTGCTTTTATAACATTTAACTTTAGCCCCATGGATTTCATTATATCAATTCCATATTGAAAAGAAAAAACAATGCCTTCTTGTGCGGCTCGTAATAAATGAGCTTTTTTGTGAATGTTAAAATTAAGATGTTTCCATGTACAGCCTATATTTACATCTCCTAAAATTCGTTCTGCACCATTTCCAAAAGGAAATACTTGTAAGCCATTTGACCCCACATCCACAGTTGCAGCTAATTCATTTATTTCAGAGTAGCTTAATCTATTGGTTATATTTTTCCGAAGCCATGCATTTAATATTCCTGTACCATTAATACAAGCTAACACGCCGTATCGTGGTTGCTCAATCTTATAATTAACATGAGCAAATACATTAACACGGGAACGTAAATCGGGCTTTACTTCATCAACAACACCATAAATAACACCAGATGTTCCTGCTGTTGCTGCAATTTCACCAGGCTTTAAAACATTTAATGATAAGGCATTATTGGGCTGATCTCCAGATTTGTATGAAACTGGAATACCAGCGGGAAGCCCTAATTGGTTTGCAATTTCGTTTGTAATTGTTCCATGTGAACTAAAAGTTTCATGAATTTCTGGAATTAAAGTGCTATCAAAACCATAATGTTTTAAAAGTGTCAGTGATATTTTATGTTCTTTAAAATTCCAAAAAATACCTTCAGATAAACCACTTACGGTTGTCGTGATTTTATTGGTTAATTTCATTGCAATAAAGTCTCCTGGAAGCATTATTTTGTATATACGTTCAAAAATTTCAGGCTCATTGTCTTTAACCCATTTTAGTTTTGATGAGGTAAAGTTTCCAGGAGAATTTAAAAGATTTTCTAAGCAATAATCTTGTCCTAAAACATTAAAAGCTTCTTTACCAATTTCTGATGCACGACTATCGCACCAAATAATAGACGGTCTAAGAACTTGTTTGTTTTTATCAACTAAAACAAGACCATGCATTTGATAAGAAACTCCTATCGCGGTTATAAGTGATTTATCTATTTGAGTATCTTCTATTAATTTTGGAATTATTGATTTCACATAGTTCCACCAGAGTTCTGGATCTTGTTCTGCCCAACCATTGTGATGTGCAATAATATTCATTTCGTCTTTAGGTTCGAAATTTTGAGCTAATACAACACCATCAGAAGCTTGTAACAAACTTGCTTTGATAGATGAAGAACCAATATCTAATCCTAGTAAATACATAGTTAAATTAGTTTATTTTTTTGTTGAATCGCGATGTTTTAAGCGTGTTGCAATAACTTTAGTTTCATAAGGTTTTTTCGTGGTTTTGTTTTCAATTCTATCAATTAATAATTCTGCTGCCATTTTTCCCATATTGTAGCCGTGTTGGATAACAGCCGTTATAGAAGGAGATGAATATTCAGAAATTAAACCATTTACAAAGCTTATTAATGAAATATCTTCTGGTATTTTTAACCCTTTTTTTAAAGCCAACTTTATTGCTATGGCTGCAAAATCTTCTTTAACTGCAAAAATGGCATCTGGAAGCGGATTTAAATTGAAAATCTTTTCAATTTGTTTAAAAAGATCTTTTTCTTCATCGACTTCAAAAATTAATGAACGATTCTCTTTAATACCATACTCGTCTAGCGCCATACAATAACCCATTTTACGCTCTTTTCCTATATTGATGTATGGTTTAAAATTAATTAGTGCAATTCGCTTACAGCCAGATTTAATTAATGTTTTTGTAGCATTATAAGCTCCACCTATATCATCAGCTTTTACCATATCGCAGCCAATAAAATCTTCGGTTCTATCAAATAAAACCATAGGTAGATGATTGTTTTTTATATTGAATAAATGATCGTAATGACCTTTTTTTTGTGTGCCTGAAGAAATGGAAATTAATAACCCATCTACACTGCCTGAAGTTAGAAGTTTTATGTTCTTGACTTCTTCTATATAGGATTCATTAGACAAACAAATCATTACTTGATAACCACGTTTCTTTGTCATATAATCAATGCCTTTAATAACTGTTGTAAAGAAATGATTTGTTATTTCAGGAATAACAACACCAATAACTTTAGAAACATTTTTACGCAGATTTATAGCGCGTGCATCGGGCTGGTAATTTAATAATTTAGAAAAGGCTTGTATTTTTTTTCGAGTTTCTTTGCTTATTCTCGGATTGTCTTTTAATGCTTTTGAAACCGTAGAAACAGAAACACCAAGCTCTTCAGCAATGCTTTTCATGGTTGTTTTAGGTTTCATACTTAAGCTTATTTTAAGTTTTTTCTTTTTATACCAAACTTTATGATATCAAGGTATACAAATCTAATTTAAAAACTTATGCAAAAACAGGGGTGATTTACTAAAAAGGGCTTGTAAATCAAAAAGTTATTAACGGGAAAACGATTTCGCACGAGTCATTTTCAAATATTAAAGCCTGAAAAGAAAAAACTCAACAGGCTTTAAAAGTTTTATATATGTTACTTGTTTTTAAAATATACTAAAAACTATAATTTAATTTTAATAAAGCTCTTCTGCGTAAAACAGGAAAAACTACAAAACTAGCATCTGGATTGGCTGCAATAAAATCTGGGGTTGCTCCGTTTGCATTCGCACCAAAACTATTCGCGCCAAAAAAATTGGCTAATCCTTCCGAGTTAAAAAGATTGGTTACTAATATATCTGCTGATAAGTGTTTGCTTATTTGATATCCAGCACCTGCATTAAAAATACTATAAGCAGGAAGCTTAAATCCATTAGATACATTGCCATCGCGTTTGCCCATAAACTGCCATTTAATAAATGCTGAAACCTTATCTTTTTCATATTCATTGCTAAGATTGAACATTAATTTAGGGTTAAATGGTAATACATTTCCTGAATAGTCTAAAATACTATCATCGCTTGTGTCAACCGAACCCGCAGCGTCATAAACTTTCCATTTAGTGGCTTTGGGATTTTGAATGATTCCGTTAAAACGAAAGATAAAATTTTGAATTGGTGAATAAATACTTTCCCATTCCAAACCTATTGTTCTTGATGTATTAAACTGGATTGGTGTATAGAAAATGCTATTATCGCTTGAATCAAACTCAAAATTAGCAATACCAATATCTTTAAGTTGGCTCCAAAACATTGTACTTGTAAAAGAGAAGTTTTTAAGGTTATATTTAATACCTATTTCTGCTTGATTTATTTTTTGTACTTCTCCTTTTTTATTAATGGGTACATTGGAGAAATTGTTGAAATAATAATTTAATTCTGGTGCTTTGTTTCCTTGAGAAAACCTAGCAAATAAAGCGCCATCGTCATCAAATTTATAATTAACACCTCCTGAAAAAGATAAGTAGTTATAATTGTAATTGAAATTATCTTTTTCACCTGTTGGAGATAAAATACCATTATCGTAAGCTGTATTATTATTTCCATCTAAGCCTCCGCCTTGAGTAAACGGGGCAAAACGATCTTTACTTCCTTTGTGTTTAATAGTTTCGTATCGTATCCCTAAATCTATATGTACATCATCTGAAACTTTCCATCTATCATTAATAAAAGTTGATGCTTGAGTTACTTTAGCTCTAGAGTTTACAAAAAATAAGCCGCCATAATTACTAATACCATTAGAATCGGAAAGTTCAATTACTGGGGCTCCAGGATTTTCAAGTGTGACATGAAGCATTCTTGGGTTTGGTTCGTAAGTTACAAAAGCAAAACTACCTTGGGTAAATAGGGAGGTGTTTGAAAAACCAAAATCAAAACCAGTTGAAATGTCATGATTTTCTAATTTTTTTTGTAAAATAAATTGATGCATATATTCATCAGCTTTATTGTCTTTATACCATGCAGAAGTTCCCATAATGGCATCATTAGGTAATGTGCCTTCGCCTAAATATTCAATGGGCTGTCCTGCTAAAATTCCTGCGTTATTAAGTCGAGCAAGCTCTGAACCAGATTGTGCGTCTCTAAAAACAATTTGGCCAATAGGAAAACTTGCGCCACTAATAAAATAGGCTAGTGGGTTATTTAAAGAAACAAATGCATTACTAATTGAAGTTTGCCAATTGGCATCTTTTACAGAAAATTTCATATTGTTTTTTAAGGACCAATTATTACCTATATTTTGAAAAAAATCAAAACCTAATGAAAAATCTTTAGCGTAAACACCCTGAGATGGGTTAAAAGCATTTTTCTTATTCAAATTTCTTCCATCTGGAATGCTAGCATTAAAGCTAGGCATTAAAAGAGAAGTTGACTCAAAGTCTTGCCCAAAAGCAGGTGTAGGATTGTTCCAGTTTACAGCAGCAACACCAGTATATCTATTAGTTTTGTCATTTAAAACTTTACCATAAAACTTTAGATAGCCTCGTACATTCTTTTTTATGACATTAAATTTTAACTGACCACCTTTACTAAATGGGAAATCTGTATCTCTTGCACCATCATCATGTCTGTAATGTCCACCAGCATTAAAAAACCAGTTATTTCCTAGAGGGCCACCAATATTAGCATCAATTTTGTAAATATAATTTTCTTCACCTTGCATACCAGTTGTTAATTGTATATCCCCTCCAAATTTATTTCTAACACCGTGCGAAATAAAGTTGTAAACACCACCAGGTGCATTAAGGGCAGTAATAGATGCACTTCCTCCTCTTAATGCTTCTACTTTTTGAGTGGTTAAATCTACACGATGAAAAAGATCTGGACTATAATATGAATGTTGAACAAGACTAACAGGAAGTCCATCTTCTTGAAGAGATACATAATACCACCCTGTATCATCTTCTGCAGAAGCCGAAATACCTCGTGTATAGACTTTTGTATAAACTTCGCCAGCAGATGCATCAGTAAATGTGCCTGGGATATTTTGAAGTAAGCTAGCAGTTCCTTGAGGATAGTTTTGTTGAATTGATTTTGAATTCAGTATACTTACAGAAGTGCTTGATTCTAATTGGATTCTAGGGTCAAAAGTTCCAGTAACTACAACAGTTTGTAGGTTTAACAAATCGTCTTCTAAAACAAAAGAAAGTGTTATATTTTTATTAGTTATTTCAACAGTTTTCTCTATAGTTTTATATCCTAAATACGAGATGTTTATTACATAGTTTCCAGAGGAGATATTATCTATTTTGAAAACCCCATCAGAATTAGTTGTAGCACTATTTCCAGTTGGAGTTAAAATAATGTTTGCGCCTTCTAAAGGATTTCCTCGTCTATCTTTTACTTCTCCACTAATATTATTTTGAGAAAAAATGGTATTACAAAACATACTCGTTATTGTAAAAAGGAAAAGCATTATAATTTTATTCATATTCTAATTTTGAAAAGTATAAAGGGTTTAATTTTTATTTAGGAAAAGTAACTTAAATTTTTGATAAGAATAGGTTAATTTTTTCTAATCTTTAATTGATATATAACACCAAAAGCAGCTATTAAAAGGCCAATGAATTCTCTAGTGCCTTCTAAATATGGTTTTTCATAAACCATCTCACCAAAAATTTCTTCCTTGTTTTCTGTTTTTAAATAATCAATGAATAATGAAAAATGGAATATGGCATAAGCTAGTAAAACAACTATAGTTACAACTAAAAATAATCTAGGGATAGGTTTAAAGTTGTTGTATATGCATATAATTGCCACAATAAAATATATTGCAAACCATAAAATGCCATCTGGGTCATTTAATTGTAATATTGCAAAAATGATAAACAGAATGCATAGTATTATATTCGTGATTTTTTTCTGTTTACTTAATGGATTAATATGATTCATTTAGAAAGTTTACGAGTTATAATTTCCAACCGTCTCTATATGTCCTTTTTACAAATTGATTTGCTTCATCAAAATTTGTGATTTCCATATTTTCACCATCCCATAATAATTTTTTTCTTCCAGGGTATTCAAATCTGTTTCCTTTTGGCTTTCTAAGATTATAACTTCTAATGGCAAGGTTACCCATTAAAACACTTTCGGTTAGTGGCCCTGCAAAATCGAATGATGATGTAAGGGCTTTATGCTTTTCTTTACCAAAGCCATCTTTACAAGCTTCTACCCAAGAGGCATTATGTCCACTTTCAGGAAGTATACTTTTTTCTGTATCTTCAAATGTTAAAAGATCTCCATTGTTTAGGTATACTTTTGGTGCAACTCCATATGTTCCACAAGTCATAATTCCTTTGTCTCCAATCATTATAACACCATTTGCGCTATCATGATCGCCAATAGGATGGTCAGCTGGAATTAAATCAGGATGGAAAGGTCTTAAACCTCCATCTGACCAAGTTAATGTGATTTCCGATGCATTTTTTGCTGATGCAGGAAATTTTAATTGTGTTCTTGATGAAGGCGGACAAGATTCTGGTAAATATTCTGGAGACCAGTCTTTCTTAAAAACGGCTCCAACGCTACTTTCTACTTCTGTTGGATATCCAAGCCCCAATACTCTAAATGGTGGATCAATTAAATGACAGCCCATATCTCCTAAAGCTCCCGTTCCAAAATTCCACCAACCACGCCACTTAAATGGGTGATATAATGGATGATAATCAACCATTTTTGCAGGACCAACCCAATTATTCCAGTCTAGTCCATCAATTAAAGCAGGTTTGTCTGTTGGGGTATTTATACCTTGAGGCCAAACGGGTCTGTTGGTCCAAACATGTACTTTACTAACTGCACCAATTTTGCCTTCATCAAACCATTTAATCATTTGTTTAACACCATTTCCTGATGCACCTTGATTCCCCATCTGCGTTACCACTTTATATTCGTTAGCTGCTTTTGTAAGCATTCTAGCCTCATAGATACTATGCGTTAATGGTTTTTGTACATAAACATGTTTGTTTGATTTTATGGCAGCCATAGCTATTACTGCATGCGTATGATCTGGTGTGGAAACTGTTACTGCATCAATATTTTTTATTTCATCAAAAAGTTTTTTATAATCTTTAAATCGTTTTGCATTTGGGAATTTTTCCATCAGTCTTTTTGACTGATTCCAATCTACATCACAAATAGCAGCTATGTTTGATGCGCCATTATTCCAAGCGTTTATAGCATCAGAATATCCTTTTCCACCACCACCTATAACAGCAATATTTAGTTTGTCGCTAGGTGGAATGAACCCTTGACCCATAACATGCCTTGGGATAATTGAAATTCCTAATGAGGTTAAAGCAGTCGTCTTAATAAATGACCTTCTGTTGTTCATTTTATGTTTTTTTTTCATTTATCAATGATTAAAATAAAGAGTTTTTAGAAACTATCTGATTCTTTGTAAGCGTTAATAACTGATAATTCGCCTTTTTTTCCACTTATTGAGTTACCATGCTCCATACCTAAAACACCTTTATATCCTTTTGAATGAATATGTTTGAATACATTTTTGTAATTTATTTCTCCAGTGGTTGGTTCATTACGACCAGGGTTATCGCCGATTTGAAAATAAGCAATTTCATCCCAACAGTTATCAATATTTGGAATTAAATTTCCTTCTTGAATTTGTTGATGGTATATATCAAATAAAATTTTACATGATGGAGAATTTACTGCTTTACATATTTGATAAGCTTGGGGTGATTCACTTAAAAATAATCCAGGGTGATTTCTAAAGTTTAAAGGCTCTAATACCATAGTTAAATTATGAGGCTCTAAAATAGCTGATGCCTGCTTTAATGTTTCTATAACATGAGCTGTTTGATAATGTATGTTTTGCCTTAAATCTACATGACCAGGAACAACAGTCATCCATTTGGCATTAACACGTTTTGCAACTTCTACAGATTCTTTAATTTCGTTTAAAAATTCCTTTCGTTTATCAATATCTCCACTTGCTAAATTTGGCTCTTTCCAATAAATTTTGTGAGCTACAAATACACCCATGGTCATATTTCTATCAGACATGGTTTTTGCCATTTTTTCTTGAGTTTCAAGAGCCCGACCCTTCATGCCGTTGTCTTCAAACGCAGTAAACCCTTGATCTGCCATAAAGTTTAATTGATCAATTGGATCGTTTCCTGCATGATTTTTAAACATACCTAAATGTGGAGCATAATTTAATTTGAACATATTGGAAAGGTTTGTTGTTTTATTAGGATGTAAAATATTCATAGCATTAATACCTGTTATGCCAATTCCTAGTAAGGATGCAGTAGCAGTAGTTTTTTTTATGAATAATCTTCTCTTCATTTCTATATAAAATTAGTTTTTCCTGGGACTGGAACAGGATAATTTCCGTTTTCATCTGGAACTATTGGCGGAACAGAATCAAAAGTAAGCGTGTCCTCATCTGGAACTAATTTATGATCAAGTGCCATGGCTTTATCCCAAGTTATTTCTTTTCCAGAGTAGGTTGCCATTCTACCCATAATAGCTGTCATAGTACTTTTTGCCCCAAATTCCGCATCGTTTATAACTTCTCCGTTTCGTATAGATTTAAATAATCGGTTATGTTCTTGTTGATATGGATTAATATCATCTTCACTGTTATGATTATAGATTTTTGTTCCATCATATTTTTTTAACACGGCAGTACTCCCTCCATGGTTATATGATGTGCCTAAAGTGCCTTGAAAAGATTCGTCTACTCTATGTTTTGTTCCTGGTTGATGCCTGCATTGACTAGAAATAATTGCACCGTTTTCATATTCAAATTCTACAACATGGTGGTCAAATATGTGGCCATGATCTTTTCCTTTACGTACTTCTCTACCACCAGTTCCAGTAGCCTTTATTGGATACCCGCCAATAAACCAATTGGCTACATCAATATTATGAATGTGTTGTTCTAAAATATGGTCTCCACAAATCCAATTAAAATAGTACCAGTTTCTCATTTGATATTCCATTTCGGTTTGATTAGCTTTTCTTGGTCTTACCCAAACACCTGAACCATTCCAGTATACTTGACCTGATACAATTTGACCGATATCTCCTTTTTTAATACGATTGTATGTTTCGATATAACTTGCTTGATAATGCCTTTGCAAACCAACAACTACATTTAAATTTTTAGCTTTTGCAGCTTTAGCGGCTTCTAAAACTTTTTTAATTCCTGCAACGTCTGTTGCTACAGGTTTTTCCATAAATACATGCTTCCCTTGAGAAATAGCATATTCAAAATGTTTAGGCCTAAACCCAGGAGGTGTTGTTAAAATAACAACATCAGCAGCATCAATGGCTTTTTTGTAAGAACCAAAACCAACAAACTTGTGGGATGCTTTTACGTTAAGCTTTCCTGTTTGGAACATTTTTGTTAAACTGGTATAGGCTTTCTCTAACCTATCCTCAAAAGCATCAGCCATGGCAACTAATTCTACATTTTCGTCTGCTTTTAATGCTTGACTTACAGCTCCGGTACCTCTTCCACCACATCCTACAACGGCTAGCTTTAATTTTTTAACTTTATTAAATATAGGAGTAGCGGTAAGTAATGAAGGTGTTAGAATAATTCCTCCAGCTGCTAATGACGACCCTTTTACAAAACTGCGTCTTGTTAAGTTATTCTTTTTTTGTTCCATGGTTTTAATTTTTTTAATTTAATCCGTAATCTTCAATTACTGATAGCCAATACTTTTTTATTTCTTCTTTTGATGGTTGAATTTTTGGACGTACTACACGAAAACCAACAAATGGGGCATTAGTATGCCACCAATTACTTTTCGGAATTTGAGGATCTCTTCTTTTCCATTTTTGTTTCGATTGACCTCGTGCCGAACAACACAACTTATCTTTTGTGTCTTTCCATGACCCTCCACGTACAACTCTAGGATATAATTCTGATGGTTTATTCCAAGGGTTTCTTTGTGGAGATGATTGATAATAATCTGCATCATATTGATCCATAACCCATTCAGACACATTACCTAATAAATCATGTATTCCTAAACCATTTGCCTCTTTTAACCCTGTTTTTTCATATTTTTCATTTGTATTTTCATCAAACCAAGCTACTTTTTTAAGGTCTGTACCTTGATCTGTTTTTCCTTTTTTACAAACATATTCCCATTCTGCTTCAGTAGGTAATCGGTAAAACACTCCTGTTTTTGAAGTCAACCATTTGCAATACATAATAGCTGCATATTGCGTCATATTTACAGCAGGATGACTTTCTTTTCCCATATTAAAGCTCATGTCAACATATGGAGGCGTAGCTCCAGAAACGGCATCAATTCCTAAATCATTTAATTTCTCTTTACTTTTAAACTGTTCAGGACCAAATTCACCAAATACAAAGGTGTCATATTGTTCCCAAGTAATTTCATATTTGCCCATCCAAAAATCATCAACTTCTACTTTATGATTTGGTTTCTCATCATCACTACGTTTAGAATCATTTGAGTTGGCTCCCATTAAAAAACCACCTCCTTTTATAGCTATCATTTCTATGGTAATACTCTCTCCGTCTAATTCTTGCAAATAGTTATTAAAGTCCTGAGCATTTAATTGTTGGTTTTGAATTATTATTAATAAACCAACTACTAATTTTATAGAATATTTTAATTTCATTTTAAAGCTCTAGTATTTCTATATTTCTAAATTCTACTGGGTGGCTTTCACTTTGTAAAGAGATATATCCCTTTTTTAACGGGGTTCCTTCTCTCTTTTTCCAATATTCTTGATTGTGGTCTATGGAGCCGCCTATTTGAGGTTTAGTATAAGAGAGTACATTTTCTCCATTGATAAAGTGTTTAATAATAGAATCGTTTCTAACTTCAATTTCTAAATTAACCCACTGATCTCCATTATAGGTTTTTGACTTAGAATTGATGCAATGTGGTGTGAATAATTCATCATTCATTTCAACATGTGTACCAGGTGTACATAAATTACCTGTTGGTCGTTCGCCTGATTCTAATCCACCCAAAAGTTGAACCTCAATAGATACTGGAAAACTTTGGTTTAAGCCTATGTTTTTTGGATTCTCACAATGAACCATAACACCACTATTTCTTGTTGCCCAACCAGCAC
The DNA here is from genome assembly GCF_002741945.1 of Gaetbulibacter sp. 4G1. Taxonomy (GTDB): domain Bacteria; phylum Bacteroidota; class Bacteroidia; order Flavobacteriales; family Flavobacteriaceae; genus Wocania_A; species Wocania_A spongiicola. The sequence goes on along the minus strand of NZ_MDVN01000001.1, from coordinate 223,562 downwards.
CATCTTTTAATTGATTGCCTGTAAACCTGTATTGCATTCTGAATTTATAATTCGAAAATTCTTTGTTATAGTAAATATGACCGTAAGATTCATTAAAAGTATCATTGTATTCATTATAATTAACTTTCATCACACCGTTTTCTACTATAAAGGTGTTTTTGTAATTCTCACCTAGAGGTTGATTTTTAATTTTAATAGTCCAATCTTTTAAATCTTTTCCATTAAATAGTTTTACCCAGTTATCTTTTTTTGGTAATTCGATGTTTTCTTTCTTTCCTTCATTTTTACAATTGAATAAAAAGAATATACTCAAAACTAAAATGATGTGTTTTTTATTCATGATCTGTAAGATTTTAAAGAGACCAAGCCTTTCCTCCTGTAGCTTCGTTTAGAGGAATACAACCTTTTTGGGATCCAGGAATAGGGTCATAGGCTAATACATTTTCACCTATTTGTTCACTTGTTCGAAATGCCCAAATAGAAGAATTCCTTATATTGTCTAATGCTTGAAAAATTATTGCATCCTCATTTTTAGGATCTTTTTCATCATTATAATCTCTATACACTAATTGTTGTTCTTTACTTATTTTTAAATATTTAGCCAATAAAGCGTCGTAATTTTCGGTTTCTAAATCGCTAACACCTTTTTCTGTTATTGGTAAAGCTTTTATTATTGCAGTTAAACCTTCTTTGTATTTTTTCTGTTTTAACTCATCATATGTTTTAGATATGTATAAATCTAAAAATTCAGGAACATTAACATCTAAAGCTCCTGGTGTATTTTGAGTTTTTGGTAAAATAAGATCTATCAAATTTTTTAATACAATACCTTCATCCATAGTAAAAAAAATAGGCGTCCATAAGTCAGCTTCAGTTTTACAACTTTGCAGCATACTAATAATTGTTGGTGTTGCAATAGTATAACCAATAGATAAACCCAAACCTTTTAATGCATTTCTTCTGTTCATAATTATTAGCTGTTATTTTTTTTGAATTGTTCAGCAGCATGATTTGCAGCTCTTGCCGTTAACGCCATATAAGTTAATGATGGGTTTTGACAGCCTGAAGAAGTCATGCATGCTCCATCAGTAACATAAACATTAGGCACTGCATGTATTTGATTATGTTTATTTAAAACAGAAGTCTTAGGATCTTTGCCCATTCTAGCTGTACCCATTTCATGAATTCCAATTCCTGGAGCATAACGATTGTCGAATGTTTTGATGTCTTTAAAACCTGCTTTTTTAAGCATTTCTGATGCTTGTTGAATTATATCTTCACGCATCTTTAACTCGTTTTCTTTCCATTCGGCATCAAAAGTTACAGTAGGTAACCCCCATTCATCTAATTTATCATAATCAAGAGTCATTTTATTATCATGGTTTGGTAAGCACTCTCCAAAACCACCTAATCCCATTCTCCAACCACCTGGTTCTAATATTTTTTCTTTTAATTCAGCACCATATCCTAATTCAGCAATATGATCAGAAATGTCTCCTCTTCCTGCACCTCCTTGATAACCATAACCTCTTATAAACTCCTTTTTCTCAGTTTCCTTATTACCTAAGTTTCTAAATCGTGGAATATAAATACCGTTTGGTCTTCGTCCTTTGTAATACTTATCTTTGAAACCATCTAATTTTCCAGAAGCTCCAGCGCCTAAATGATGATCCATAATATTATGTCCTAATTCTCCAGAGTCATTACCTAAACCATTAGGAAATCTTTTAGATTTTGACTGCATCAAAATAGATGCTGATGCAATAGCTGACGCACAGCAAAAAATAATTTCAGCATTAAATACTAAACTCTCTTTAGTTTCAGCATCTATTACTTTAACACCTGTTGCCTTTTTTAAAGTATCATCATAAATAATTTCATGCACTATTGAATTTGCTCTTAAAGTCATGTTGCCAGTTCGTTCTGCAGCTGGTAATGTAGAAGAGTTACTACTAAAATAAGCACCAAAAGGACAACCACGTATGCATCTATTTCTAAACTGGCAATTACTTCTTCCTTCACGACTTTTATCACCTGTAATATGTGCTGTTCTACCAATCGTTAAAAGTCTATCAGAATAATTCTCTGAAAGCTTTTCTTTTAAATGTTCTTCTACACAATTTAATTCCATTGGAGGTTCAAATACACCATCTGGAAGTTGGGAAAGCCCTAATTTTTCTCCGCTTACTCCAATATATTTTTCAACTTTATCATACCAAGGTGCTATATCTTTATAACGTATAGGCCAATCTACTCCATGACCATCTTTTTTATTGGCTTCAAAATCTAAATCACTTAACCTGTAGCTTTGTCTGCCCCACATTAAAGACCGACCACCAACATGATAACCACGCATCCAATCAAAACGTTTGGTTTCATTGTATGGGTGTTTTAAATCGTCTACAAACCAATGCTTACTTTGTTGTGCTGTAGTATATCCAGTACGACTTTGCTTTAACTGTTTGTTTTTTTCTTCAACCGATACACTACCTCTGAGTTCAAAATCCCATGGGTCTTTATTCATTGTTGGGTAATCTTTAATATGTGTTACCATTCTACCACGCTCCAGAACCAAGGTTTTTAATCCTTTTTCGCAAAGCTCTTTGGCTGCCCAACCACCACTAATACCTGTTCCTATAACGATTGCGTCATAAGTTTTTAGGTTTTCTGCTACTTCTGTCTTTTTCATTAAAAAACTATTTGAAGAATTATTTGATATATAAATTATAAGGTAAATCTAAAGTAAACTTAATAATCAAATCAGCTAAAACGAAGAAAATGATAATTAAATTCTAAAATACATGGAAAATTAATTAATTTGCGCTATATCAATGTTCAAATTATTTCAGTGAAAATAAACATACAAAAAATACAGCCATATGAGGCTAATGGAATAGTGTATCATGCAGACACGTGTTTACCATTAGTTGATGCTATTAATCGAAAAAAGTTAAAATTTAAAGCATTAGCAAGACATACATATCCTGGAGATCGCTTGGATAAAAATACATTAGGGCTTAATAGTATAGGTTATTGGGATGCTAATGAACCACAAGATTGGGGGTTAGATTGGCATAGAAATGAGGGTATTGAGTTTCATTTTTTAGAATCTGGAACGATGCCTTATTCTCAAGAGAATAAAGAAATGGTTTTAGAACCAAATTACTTAACCATTACTAGGCCTTGGGAAGCGCATAAAGTAGGAAACCCCAATATAGGTATGGGAAAATTTTATTGGGTAATTATAGATTTAGGAGTTCGTAGACCCCACCAAGATTGGGTTTGGCCAGATTGGATTACTTTAACTCCTGATGATCTGTCTAGGCTTACCACAATTTTAAGACAAAATGAAAAATCTATTTTAAAGACAGATAAAAAAATAAGAGATTGTTTTCTTCAAATCAATAAAGCTGTAGATACAGATAAGGAAGGAAGTAATGCATCAAGAATAAGACTCCTTATTAACTACTTGTTAATTTTGATACTTGATTTGTTAAATACTGATGATATTGTATTGAATGAGTCTCTTACAGATAGTTCAAGAAGTGTAAAATTCTTTCTTAAAGAGCTTGAAAATAATTTAACTGAAAATTGGACTATAGAGTTAATGTCTCAGTCTGCAGGTGTAGGATTAACAAGGTTTACACATCATTTTAAAAGATTAACTAACTTAACGCCAATGCGTTATTTGGTTATGAAACGCTTAGAAATGTCCAAAAAAATGCTTCTCGAAAATAGAGATTTAACTATAGCAGAAGTGGCATACATGTGTGGTTTTGCAACAAGTCAATATTTTGCAACAGTATTTAAGAAACATGAAAAATGTTCGCCAAATGAGTATAGGTTAAAAAATACTATTGATAATTATCAGTTTTCTTAGTAAAATACAAAGATTAAAAATTGTTTAAATTCTTTCACTGAATAAAAATACACATTGTTTTAAGTTCTAATATTTATATTCACGTTGTTAACTAGATTTCATTTGTTTAACCAAATAATAACTAATCATGAATATAAAACAGTCAATTTATAATAACACCAAAATAATTATTGTATTGTTGGTACTTGTTTCCTTTGCTTGTAAAGAAACTAAAGAAAAATCTGCTACAGTCGTAACTAAAAAAGTCGAACAACCTATGTTTTTTAAAATTTCTTTGGCACAATGGTCTTTGCATAAAAAATTTAGAAGTGGAGATGTAAGCCCTTTTGATTTTGCTAAAGAAGCTCACAATTTAGGTTTTGAGGCTGTTGAATATGTTAGTGGTTTGTATAAAAAGGAAGTTGAAGAATTAGGTATAGATGAAGTAGTTAAAAAATTGAAAGCAGAAAGTGAAAAGCATGGAGTAAAAAATTTATTAATAATGATTGATGGTGAAGGTAATTTGGCAAGTAATGATGAAAATCATTTAAACACAGCATTAGAGAACCATAAAAAATGGGTGGATGCAGCAAAAGCATTAGGGTGTCATTCTATTAGAGTTAATGCCCATGGAGAAGGGACTTATGATGAAGTTATGAATCAGGCAGTTGTTGGTTTAACAAAGTTATCTGAATATGCGCAAACTCAAGGCATTAATGTCTTGGTAGAAAATCATGGAGGTTATACTTCAGATGGTCAATGGTTAGCAAGTGTTATGGCAAAAGTAAATATGCCTAATTGCGGGACGTTACCAGATTTTGGAAATTTTTGCATTAAATATAAAGATGGCGGCTGCGAAGAGGAATATGATAAGTATAAAGGAGTTAAAGAATTAATGCCTTATGCCAAAGCTGTAAGTGCAAAGTCGTATGATTTTGACGAAAACGGGAATGAAACAGTAATTGATTACACAAGAATACTACAAACTGTAAAAGATGCAGGGTACTCGGGTTATATAGGAATAGAATACGAAGGAAGTAGGTTGAGTGAAAAGGATGGTATTATTGCTACTAAAAATTTGCTATTACAAGTTGGAAAACAACTTTCAAAATAAACTAACTAAACCAAATAATAATGGAAAACATTAATAAAAACAAGCTTTTTTTAGCAAGCTGTCTTGCTTTAATTACTACATCTATGACCTTTGCTATAAGAGCAAAGTTAGAAACTGTTTTTGGTCCAGAAGGTATTGGATTAACTTTAGAACAACTTGGGTACGCTTTTGCGCCTGCTTTTTTTGGATTTACAATCGCGATGATAATTGGCGGACCATTAGTTGATTTTCTAGGAATTAAAAAAATTACTTGGATTGCTTTTTTTACACATGCTATTGGAATTGTATGGACAATCATGGCAGATTCTATGACCTCACTTTTTATAGCTACATTATTTGTAGGTATTGGTAATGGAATGGTAGAAGCAGCATTAAACCCATTGGTGGCATCAATGTATCCAGATAGTAAAACCAAAATGCTTAATAGATTTCATGTATGGTTTCCAGGAGGTATTGTGATAGGATCTTTAATAGCGTGGTTGGTAATGGATGTTATGGGATTGCCGTGGCAAGTAATGGTAGCTACGTTATTTATTCCGTTAATAATTTACGGTATAATGTTTTTTGGGCAAAAATTCCCTGTAACAGAACGTGTGCAACTAGGTATTAGTAATAAGAAAATGTTTAAAAGTATATTAAATCCATTGTTCTTATTTATGATGCTTTGTATGTTTCTTACCGCTGCTTCAGAATTAGGTACTACTCAACGTATTGAGTCGTTATTAAAAACTTCGGTTGCTGCACCGTTATTAGTCTTGGCTTTTATAAATGGAATAATGGCTTTAGGTAGGTTGTCTGCTGGTCAAGTAGTTCATAAACTAAGCCCTTCGGGTATGCTGTTGTATTCTGCTATATTTACTTTTATTGGCCTTTGGTTGTTAACTATTACTAGTGGAGGAATGACGTTTGTTGCTGCTGCAGTTTTTGCTGTAGGTGTTACTTTTTTCTGGCCAACAATGTTAGGTTTTGTTGCTGAATATTTACCCGAAACTGGCGCTTTAGGACTTTCTATTATGGGCGGAGCTGGTATGTTTTCGGTTTCAATAGTGCTACCAATTATGGGAAAACTTATGGACGATGCAAATGCTACTGAAGCCTTAAGGACAATGTCTATTTTACCAGCAATATTAATTGTAGCATTTTTAGGCTTAAATATCTACATGAAAAAAAGAAAAGCAGCATAGTTCTCTAATATAAAAGAAGAAAAATGTCAGAAAAAATTAAATTAGGAATACTTGGCGGTGGCGGAGATTCGCTTATAGGTGTATTACACAGAGTAGCCTCGTCAATGTACGATAAATATGAAATTATAGGAGGTGTGTTTAACCCCAATTGGGAAGATAATTTAAGTTTTGCGCAAAAATTGGGATTGTCAGAAAACCGTATTTATATTGATTTTGATACGTTTATTGAAGAAGAATTAAAACTTCCAGAGTCCGAAAGAATAGAAGTGGTTTCTGTTCTTACTCCAAATTTTTTGCATTTCCCTATGGCAAAAAAATTGATTGAGAACGGATTCCACGTTATATGTGAAAAACCATTAACTACCACACTTGCTGAAGCTAAAATTTTAGAAAACGCGCTTGAGAAATCTAATACGATTTTTGCTGTAACATACACATATACAGGCTACCCTATGATTCGTCAAATGCGCGAAATGATTCAATCTGGTATAATAGGAGAAGTACATAAAGTTGATGTTCAGTATTATCAAGGATGGATAAACCCTATACTATTAGATAAAGAACTACGAAAAACAATTTGGCGTTTAGACCCTAAAAAAGCAGGAATAAGTAGCTGTGTTGGAGATATTGGAACGCATGCTTTTAATATGGCAGAATATTTAACAGGATTAGAAGTTAAATCTGTTTTAGCAGACCTTAATACAAGATACGAAGACAATCAATTAGATGTAGATGGAACTATACTTGTACGTTTTTCAGAATATGTAAAAGGAGTTATACGTTCAAGCCAAATTGCTACAGGTGAAGAAAATGGACTAGAAGTAAAAATTTACGGAACAAAAGGAGGTTTTAACTGGAAGCAAGAAAATCCGAATTATCTGTATTATTTAACAGATGATAAACCTTTACAAGTATTAAAGCCAGGTCATGCTTATAATGGTGAAGTCTCACTAGATGGAACTAAATTACCACCAGGGCACCCTGAAGGTATATTTGATTCAATGGGTAATATTTATTATGGTGTAGCAAAAGCAATTAGAAAGCAAGCCTATGATAGTGGGGAGTATCCAACAATGAATGATGGTGTTCGAGGTATGAAATTTATAGAAAAATGTGTTGAATCTCATAAATCAGGTAATGTTTGGCTAGATATATAGAAAAATAAAAACATGAAATTTGCTATGATAATTAGCAAGTTGATCTAGCCCAATTAAAAATAAAATAATAGATGAAAACAATAAAAGGACCTGCTGTTTTTTTAGCACAATTTGCTGGAAGTGAAGCTCCATTTAATTCTCTGGAAGGGATGTGTAAATGGGCTTCAGATTTAGGGTATAAAGGAATACAAATACCTACATGGGAATCTAGCTTAATTGATATTGATAAGGCGGCAGAAAGTCAAACTTATTGCGATGAGTTAAAAGGCAAAGTAGAATCGTATGGTTTAGAAATAACGGAGTTGTCAACTCATTTACAAGGTCAATTAGTGGCAGTAAATCCAGCTTATGATGTGATGTTTGACGGTTTTGCACCAGAATCAGTTAGAAAAAACCCAAAGGCTAGAACAGAATGGGCTATAGATTTTGTAAAAAAGTCTGGAACGGCAAGTAGTAAGTTAGGATTAAATTCTCATGCCACATTTTCAGGAGCTTTAATGTGGCACACCATGTATCCATGGCCACAACGCCCTAATGGATTGGTAGAAATGGGTTTTAAGGAATTGGCTAACCGCTGGATTCCTATTTTAAATCATTTTGATGAAATTGGTGTAGATGTATGCTATGAGATTCATCCTGGTGAAGATTTACACGATGGAATTTCTTTTGAACGCTTCTTAGAAGCAACAGGAAATCATAAACGAGTTAATATTCTGTATGATCCATCACATTTTGTATTACAACAATTAGATTATTTGGCTTTTATTGATTTTTACCATGAACACATTAAAGCATTTCATGTAAAAGATGCCGAATTTAACCCTACAGGTAAGCAAGGTGTTTATGGAGGATATGCTGATTGGAAAGATAGAGCAGGACGTTTTAGATCATTGGGAGACGGGCAGGTAGATTTTAAAAGTATATTTTCAAAACTAACAAAATACGACTGTAATGTTTGGGCAGTTATGGAATGGGAGTGCTGTATAAAATCTTCTGACCAAGGGGCAAGAGAAGGAGCTCCTTTTATACAGAAGCATATTATTGAAGCAGCCGAAAGGAGTTTTGATGATTTTGCAGGAAACGAAACAGATAAGGAACAATTGAAACAAATATTAGGTCTTTAATTAATTATTATTCAATCAAAGAGTGATGCAAATAAAAGAATCACCAGAAACTTTTGATGTTATTATTGTTGGCTCTGGAGCCGGAGGAGGAATGGCTACTAAAATACTTTCAGAGGCTGGTTTAAATATAGCAGTTATAGAAGCTGGACCATTTTTTGATCCAGCTGATCCTAATACACGCACACAACTAAGGTGGCCTTATGAATCTCCAAGACGAGGAGCTGGATCTACTAGACCTTTTGGTGATTTTGATGCTGCTTATGGTGGCTGGGAAATTGAAGGAGAACCCTATACCAAAAAACAAGGAACAAAATTTGACTGGTTTAGATCTAGAATGCTTGGTGGTAGAACTAACCATTGGGGAAGAATTTCTTTAAGATTTGGGCCTTTAGACTTTAAAAGGAAAAGTATAGATGGCCTAGGTGATGATTGGCCAATTTCTTATGATGACGTTAAGCCATATTATGATAAAGTAGATAAGCTTATAGGTGTTTTTGGAAGTAATGAAAATTTGCCAAATGACCCTGATGGATACTTTTTACCTGCACCTAAACCAAGGCTGCACGAAATGTATTACATTAAAGGGGCTCGAAAAGCTAATGTACCTGTATATCCATCGCGTATGTCAATATTAACTAAGCCAATTAATGAAAATAGGGGAGTATGTTTTTATTGTGGACAATGCAATAGATCATGTAGTGCTTACGCTGACTTTTCTTCAGGTTCATGTTTAATATTTCCAGCTCAAAAATCTGGAGGGCAAATAAAGCTTTATACAGATTCAATGGTTAGAGAAGTAGTTACAAATGATTCTGGTAAAGCCACAGGAGTTATTTTTATTAATAAAATAGACAGAAAAGAATATAAATTAAATGCCAAAGTTGTTGTTTTAGCAGCTTCAGCATGTAGTTCTGCTAGAATTTTACTTAATTCTAAAAGCAAAGTACATAGAGATGGCTTGGGAAATAGTAGTGGATTAGTAGGTAAATATTTGCATGATTCAACAGGCGCTAGTAGAGTAGCTTTTATTCCTCAATTAATGAATAGAGAGATATATAATGAAGATGGTGTTGGAGGAATGCATGTCTATTCGCCTTGGTGGGGTAATCATAAAAAATTGAATTTCCCTAGAGGTTACCATATTGAAGTAGGAGGAGGTTTGGGTATGCCTGCCTATGGTTTTGGCTTTAATACTAATATGTTGAATGAGTTTATTGGAGGTAAAGTTGGAGGTTATGGCGATGAGTTAAGAAAAGACATTAAAAAACTTTATGGATCTTTAATTTGGCTAGCAGGCCGAGGAGAGAGTATTGCCATGGAGAGTAATTATTGTGAAATAGATTCTAATGTGGTTGATGAATGGGGTATTCCAGTGTTAAAGTTTCATTACAAGTGGAGTAAGCATGAAAAATTACAAGCAAAGCATATGCATGATACATTCGAAGAAATTACTGATGGTATGGGGGGGCATGTGTTAGGAGATAGGCCAACTGAAGATCAGGAGTATGGGTTGGAAACCCCTGGCAGAATTATTCATGAAGTAGGGACAACAAGAATGGGTGATGATCCCAAAAAATCAGTGACCAATAAGTTTCAGCAATTGCATGATGCGGATAATGTATTTATTGTTGACGCAGGTCCTTTTGTATCACAAGCAGACAAAAACCCAACATGGACAATTCTAGCGTTGTCATGGCGAACTTGTGATTATATTGTGAGTGAATTAAAAAAACAAAATATATAGATAATTGAGAGATGAAAAGGCGTGATAGTATAAAATCCATATTATTAGGTTCGGTTGCTACTGGAATAGCAATAAATAGCTGTGCTCCATCTGATCCATCAGTTGATTTGCCTAAAATACCTGAATTACCTCCATATGGACGAACTGAAAAAGAGAAATTAAGAGATCAAGAAATACTAGAAACTAATTTTTTTAATGAGCACGAACTTTCAACTATAGCCGTTTTATGCGATATAATCCTTCCTAAAAGCGATAAATATAATTCTGCTTCAGATGTTGACGTAAAAGAATTTGTAGATTTTATAGCTAGAGATATAGAAGTGCATCAAATTCCTTTAAGAGGAGGCATTATGTGGTTAGATAGTTACAGCAATAAAAAATATAATAAGGAATTCATTGTTTGTACAAATGATGAACAATTTGATATTTGTAATCAAATAGCATATCCTGAACAAACCAAACCAGAATTGAAATCAGGCGAAGCCTTTTTTACTCGAATGCGTAATTTAACGCTTACGGGTTATTATACTTCAAAAAAAGGAATAGAAGAATTGGGGTATAAAGGGAATACACCAAACGTATGGGATGGGGTGCCTGAGCATATTTTAAGAAAGCACGGATTTAAATATGAAGAAGAATGGTTGGCTAAATGTGTTAACAACTCAAATAGAACTGATGTTGCAAAATGGGACGATAATGGGAATTTGATTAGTTAAACAATTTTTTACAGAAAAGAAATATTTAAAAATAATATATATGAAATCAATAATTAACATATTACTTGTATTGTTAATAATAGTTTCTTGTAAACAAGAAAAAAGCAATACACCTATAAACAAGGATGAGGTTAAAGTTCTTGATGAAAAAACAACAGATGAATGGATTACTCTTTTTGACGGTTCTTCTTTAGATAATTGGAGAGGATATTTATCTGATAGTTTGTATTCTGAATGGTCTATAAAAGATGGGGCTATGGCATTTACACCTGGAGAACAAGACGGGAAAAACATTATTACTAAAGAGAAGTTTACTAATTTTATTTTATCTCTAGAATGGAAGGTTTCCGAAGGAGGAAATAGTGGTATTTTTTGGGGAATTTTTGAAGATGAAGCCTATCCTGAAGCTTATCAAACGGGACCAGAAATTCAAGTTTTAGATAATGACAAACACCCAGATGCAAAAGCAAATCCAAAGTTTCATCAAGCGGGAGCCTTATATGATATGGTGCAACCAGCTTACGATGTATGTAAGCCAGCTGGCGAATGGAATCTATGTGTAATCAAGATAGATCATAACTCAAATACAGGAAGTGCATCGTTAAATGGAAAAGTAATAGTCGAATTTCCTGTTCATGGTGAAGAATGGGATAAGATGGTTGCTAAATCTAAATTCAAAGATTGGAAAGGGTTTGGAAAATATCATACAGGTCACATTGGGTTACAGGATCATCGCGATAAAGTATGGTATCGAAACATTAAAATTAAAAAACTATAGGGTCTTTTAGTTTAGAAAATATATTACTGATTTATTAATAGAATCTTTTTTATAAATTAATCTTATCTTTTAATAAAAACTGTTGATAACTTCTGTGTAAGCATTAAGCCAAAAAAGCTACTTTTGCTAGTATAAATATTGAAAATATGTCAGAAGTAATAGAAAAAGTAAAATGCTTAATTATTGGCTCAGGGCCAGCAGGATATACCGCTGCAATTTACGCAGCTCGAGCTAATATGTCACCTGTTTTGTATCAAGGTACTCAACCAGGAGGACAGCTAACAACTACAAATGAAGTTGAAAATTTTCCAGGCTATCCAGATGGTGTAACTGGGCCAGAGATGATGATGCAATTACAAAAACAAGCTGAACGCTTTGAAACCGATGTTCGAAATGGCTGGGTAACAAAAGTAGACTTTTCTGGAGATGTACATAAAGTATGGGTAAATGGAGAAAAAGAAATTCATTGTGATACTGTTATTATTTCAACAGGGGCTTCAGCAAAATATTTAGGATTAGAATCTGAGCAAAAATATTTAAAACTTGGAGGTGGAGTAAGTGCATGTGCAGTTTGTGATGGGTTTTTCTATAGAAATCAAGAAGTTGTTATTGTAGGTGCTGGAGACTCTGCATGCGAAGAAGCTCACTATTTATCTAAATTATGCACAAAAGTTACCATGTTGGTAAGGCGAGATGAATTTAGAGCCTCAAAAATTATGGAAGCAAGAGTAAAAAACACGGAAAACATTGAGATATTATTCAACACCGAAACTGATGAGGTTTTAGGAGATGGACAAGTAGTAACAGGTGTACGAGTTTTTAATAATAAAACGAATGAGAAGCATGATATCCCAGCTACAGGCTTTTTTGTAGCCATTGGACATAAACCTAATACAGATATTTTTAAGGACTATTTGAATTTGGATGAAACGGGGTATATAATTAATGAAATCCCAGGAACGTCAAAGACTAATATTGAAGGTGTTTTTGTGTCTGGAGATGCTGCGGATCATGTTTATCGACAAGCAGTAACGGCTGCAGGAACAGGTTGTATGGCAGCACTTGATGCTGAACGCTATCTAGCTGCTAAAGACTCAACCTTTGAAGTCTCAACTTCTACTTATAATTAAAAAAAGTATTATAGAGAATAACTTAGGATATATATTCTTAAATAGTATAAAGAAGAACACTGAAAAAACCTTCGCAATTTTTATTGCGAAGGTTTTTTTATAAAGAAAAATCAATATTCAAAAAGCAAGAGTTTTTGAATGTAAGTTTAATAATAATTGACTCAATATGATTAAATATTAGTTTTTTGAACCTCTTTTTATATCATTAAAAAACCATACAAAAACCATACAAAATGATTTTAATCACTAAAGATTAAAGGATTTGTGCTATATTAGTGACTGAACAATTCATGTTTTAGGTTGAAACAGTATATAAAGTTTAGTCTTCTCTTGTTTTTTTTGATGTCTTTATGTGTTAAAGCTCAAGAAATACCCCCTATTGAAATTTATACTCCAAAAATGTATGGAGCAGCTAATCAAAATTGGTGCATAGCTCAGTCAAAAAATAACCATATTTATGTAGCTAATAACGAAGGCTTGCTTGAGTTTAATGGTGCTGATTGGCACTTGTATTCCTCGCCAAACGAAACAATAATCAGATCTGTAAGTGTTATAAATGATTTAATTTATACTGGATGTAGTAAAGAATTTGGCTATTGGCAAAGAAATGAATTTGGACAGTTGTATTATACTTCGCTTTCAAAAAAACTTAATATAGATTTTTTAGAAGGAGAGGAGTTCTGGAATATTGTTGCTCTTGATGATTATATTTTATTCCAATCGTTAAAGAGAATTTATATTTACGATAAGAGTAATGAATCGTATTCCTTTATTGATTCGGATACTACAATTTATAAAGTATTTAAAGTAAATGAAAGTATATACTTTCAAAAAACTAAAGATGGATTATATAAGATTGAAAATGGAGCGCCTAAACTAATTTCTGAGTCTCCACTAATAAAGAATAGTCTTATGGTTAATATTTTTAATCATAAAGGAAATCTTTTAATAGAAACAGAAAATAATGGGTTCTATATTTTGAATGACAATTCAATAAAGAAATGGGATATTCTAGCTAACAAAATACCTCAAAGTGGTGTTTACAGAAGTACCCAATTAAGAGATGGGAGCTTTGTTTTAGGTACTAGATCTAATGGAGTAATGCAATTAACTCCAGAGGGAGAAATTAGTAATCACATAGACATTATTAATGGACTAAGTAATAATACAATACATTATATTTTTGAAGATGCTGAAAGTAATATATGGCTAGCCTTAGATAATGGTATAAACTGTATAAATATTAAATCGCCTTTTAGGATTTATAATGATAAAGAAGGTAGAATAGGTACTGTATATGCATCCACGGTTCATGATGGGTATTTGTATTTAGGATCAAATCAGGGGTTATATTGTAGACCTATTGATTCAAGCGAAGAATTTAAATTTATTGAAGGTACTCAAGGACCAGTATGGTGTTTAGTTAAAGTTGATGATACACTGTTTTGTGGACACGATGCTGGAACATTTTCGATAAATAGAGATAAAGCTGATTTAATAGTTGACATTCAAGGAACTTGGAATATAATTCCAATTGACGAGGATAGAAATACATTACTACAAGGTAACTATGATGGTCTTAATGTTATTGAAAAAATAAATAACAAGTGGCAGTTTAAAAACAATATAGAAGGTTTTAATATTTCAAGTAAGTTTTTTGAGATTTATAATAAGAATCAAATTTTTGTTAGTCATGAATCTAAAGGGGTTTACAAAATTAATGTAAATGATGATTATTCAAAAGCCGAAAAAATTGTTAGAGATACACTTATTGATAAAGGATTGAATTCTAGTATAGTAAAATATAATAACAATATACTTTATGCATACAAAAATGGTGTATTTAAATATAATTCTGAAAACCAACAATTTTTAAGAGATACGACATTAAGTAAATTATATTCATTAAATAATTATACTTCGGGAAAATTAATCTCTGATAATGATAATAATACCATTTGGAATTTTTCAAAACATAACCTTAGTTATATTTCTCCAAGCAAATTAAGTAGAAAGGCTAAGGTAAATAAAATACCTTTCTCTACTGAGCTACCCAGAGGTTTAACGGGGTATGAAAATATATCAACTATACAAAACAATAGTTATTTAATAGGTACATCAACAGGGTATATTCTTCTTGATTTAAATAGATTAGGAGAAAAAGTATATGATATTTCTATTAATTCAATAATTAAAAGTAATGTAAGGGATAGTGTTCAAATAGTTGATAAAAGCTCTGAAGGTGTTTTTAAAAATGAAGATAATAATGTAGAAATCACTTATAGTGTAGTAGAGTTTGAAAAATATTTAGATACAGAGTACCAATATCAATTAGAAGGCATTTATCCTGAGTGGAGTAATTGGTCTTCTAAATCAAATGTTCTTTTTAAAAATCTACCTTATGGAGATTATGTTTTTAATGTTAGAGCTAAAATAGGAAATACTCTTTCTAAAAATACTGCTACTTATAGTTTTAGTATTGAAAGACCATGGTATCTTTCAAATACATTTATAGTTTTATATATTGTTTTATTCTTAATACTTTCATTAATAACGCATAATATATATAAACGTTATTACAGAAAGCAGAGGGAGCGATTAATGCAGAAGAGTAAAAGAGATTTAGAGTTAAAAGAGCTTGAAAACAAACAACAATTGATGCGATTCAATAATGATAAGCTTCGACAAGATATTGAAAGTAAAAATAGAGAATTAGGGCTTTCTACTATGAATCTTATAAAAAAGAATGAGTTTTTAAATAGCATAAAAAAAGAGTTAAAAAACATATCGGATAGTGACAATAAAATAAAATCAGTTATAAGGATTATTGATAGAAACCTTAATGATAAAGATGACTGGAATGTGTTTGAAGAAGCTTTTAATAATGCTGATAAAGATTTTATTAAGAAGATAAAAACATTACACTCGTCTCTAACATCCAATGATTTAAGATTGTGTGCTTACCTAAGATTAAATTTGTCATCAAAAGAAATAGCTCCACTACTTAATATATCTTCTAGAAGTGTAGAGGTTAAACGCTATCGATTAAGAAAAAAGATAGGTTTGCCCCATGAATCTAGCTTAACAGATTATATATTAGAAATATAATCGCTATACATATGGTACTTTTACCTATACTTCACCACAACATTTAAGAAAAATACCACTCTATTGCTTTATAAGGCAGACTGTTTATTTGCTAATAAATCACTGTAATTTGTAAGGTTTTCATAAAAAAAATAAATTTTGTTTAACATGTATGTTTTTTGTTTGGGCAAAAAATATGGATTCTTCAATTTTCAAAACTAGATTTACGAAAACTAAAAAAACTAACTACATGAGACAAAATCTCTTTAAAATTCTAACACTACTTTTTATCACTTACTCAGGTGCACAAAATGTAACTGTTAGTGGAAATGTTCAAGACGATACAGGTTTCCCAATACCGGGAGCTAATGTATTGGTCAAAAATACCAGTAAAGGAACCGTAACTGATTTTGATGGTAATTTTACTATTGATGATATTCAAACAGGTTCAATACTTATTTTTAGTTATATAGGTTATATAACTCAAGAAGTAGTAATTGCTAATAGTGATAATCTAGCAATTCAATTACTACCAGATGTAGCCCAACTAAATGAAGTAGTTGTTATTGGTTATGGTACACAAACCAAGAAAGAAATAACTGGAGCAGTATCAGTTGTTGGTGCAGAGACCATTGATGCTTTGAAACCTACAAGGGTAGAGCAGGCTCTACAAGGGCAAGTTGCAGGTGTTAATATAACATCGCAATCGGGGTCTCCAGGAGGAGGAACAACTATTAGTATTAGAGGGGTTTCCACAAATGGAGACAGCAGACCTTTAATATTGGTAGATGGTAATGTTGTTGAAGATTTAAGTGTTGTTAACCCAAGTGACATTGAAAGTATAAATGTACTTAAAGATGCAACGGCAGGTATTTATGGAGTTAGAGCTGCTAACGGTGTGGTTTTAATTACAACTAAAACTGGGCGTAGAGATATGCCTTTAACCGTTGAGTATAATGCTTATGGAGGTTTTCAACAAACCACAAGAGAGTTACCAGCACTAAACGCAACAGAATATGCTTTATTAGTAAATGAAGCATTTGCCGCAGGCGGAAGTGATCCTGTTTTTACAGATATAGCAGCTTTAGGCGTAGGTACAAACTGGCAAGACGAGGTGTTTCAATCAGCTCCAATTTTTAACAATAGTATTACTTTTAAAGGTGGTACAGAAAAATCATCTTACTCATTCAGTAGCTCCTTTTTAACGCAAGATGGTATTGTAGGTGGAAGCAAATCCAACTTTACACGTTTTACAAAGCGTGCGAGTTATAACTTAGATTTTTTAGAAAATTTTAAGCTTACATCAGGATTGACTTATACAAGTACTAATAAGAAAAACTTAATAGAATCAGCTCTAGGTTCGGTACTCTTTAATGCTTTAAATATGGATCCAACCAAAGCAGTTAGAGACGAAATGGGTGTGTTTACAATAGCTGAAGGCTTGGGTAACGAAGTTATAAACCCAATAGCTCAAACCGCTAATGCTTATGATAGAACTAAGGTTAGTAGGCTTAGTGGAAATGCAGGCTTAGGATACAACTTTTTAGAGCATTTTACAGCACAGGCTAATATTCAGTTTAATTATTCTGAAGTGAGGTCGAAAATATTTAAGCCAGTTGTTGATTATGGAAGTGGTAAGGTCTTTAATATAGATAGAAGTGAAGTTATAGAAAACCTTGACTATTTTAGAGACTATACATTTGATGCTTTTATCAATTATGAAAACACATTTAAGGATGTACATAAAGTTAATGTGTTATTAGGTACTTCTATTTTTAAAACAACAGGAGAGTTTACAGGAAAAAAAGGGTTTGATATTAAAGGAAATTCAGTTGTTAATGCAAGTATAGCAGAAGCAAGTAGTGTAGAAGATAGGTTTCAGCTTAGAGGAAGAAATGATACATTCGATTCCAGATTATTATCATACTTTGCAAGATTGCAGTACGATTATAAAGGTAAATATTTATTATCAGCCGTAGTACGTCGAGATGGATCTTCTAAGTTTGGACCTGCTAATAAATTTGGTATTTTTCCATCTGGTTCTATAGGATGGATTGCTTCAGATGAAGATTTTCTTGCTGATAGTAATACGATAAACTTCTTAAAGTTTAGAGCGTCTTATGGTATTTTAGGTAACGATAGAATTGGAGATTTTAGATTTGTATCGTTATTAAACGGAGAAGGTACTTACGTGTTTAACGATCAACTGGTAAACGGATTAGCACCAGGAGTTATAGCCAACCCAGAAATACGATGGGAAAAACAAAAAACTTGGGATATAGGTGTTGATATGAAGTTTTTAGATAATAAGTTAGATATAACGGCAGATTATTTTAAAAAGACTACAGAAGACTTATTAGTAACCCCTCAAGTTTCAGGAATCATTGGAGGAGGAGCAGCAGGTTCTGGTGCACCTACTATTAATGCAGGAGTTGTAGAAAACAAAGGTTTAGAATTTGCAATTGGATATTCAGGTAATTTAAGTGACAATTTTAAATTCAGCGTAAAGTATAATGTTACAACTATTGATAACGAAGTAATTTCTGTAAGTTCAGATGGCGGGTTTTTATCAGGAGGAAGTTTTGGTGTAGGTCAAGATCCACCTTCAAGAATGGAGGCAGGATATCCAATAGGTTATTTCAGAGGATTTAAAACCGATGGTGTTTTTCAAAACCAAGCAGAGGTTGATAATTCTGCTGTCATAGATAATAATGTGCAAGCAGGAGACTTAAGGTTTGTTGATCTTAATAATGACGGAGAAATAGACGATGATGATAAAACATATATAGGAGATCCGCTTCCAGACGCTACCATGGGACTTAATATCTCTTTTGACTATAAAGATTTTGATTTTTCAGCTTACGCATTTGCTTCTTTAGGAAACGAAATTGTTCGTAACTATGAGCGTAATCAAAATTTAACAAATAGAACAGTTAATTACTTAAACCGTTGGACAGGCGAAGGAACATCAAACACAGACCCAAGAGTTACATCTGGAGCAAATTCTAACGGATTATTTTCAGATTATTTTGTAGAAGACGGGTCTTTTGTTCGATTACAAAACATACAATTTGGTTATACTATTAATCCTAAATCAGAAGACTCAAAAATAAACAAGCTACGCTTATATGTATCGGCGAGTAATCTTTTCACATTAACCGAATACAGAGGTTACGATCCAACAGCCTCATCAGGTAGTCCAATTGGAGGAGGAATAGATCAAGGGTTTTATCCTAATCCAAAAACATTTTTATTTGGTCTTAACTTAAAATTTTAATTAGCGTTATGAAAAATTTAAAAATCAAAAGTATATTTATAGTTATCGCGTTAATTTTTTCTTGTAGCGACGATTTTGTAAATGTTGATTCGCCAGATGCGAATTCAGAAAGTTTCTTCAACACTGAAGAAGATTATCAAATGGCTTTAACAGGAGCATATGACGGGTTACAATACACCTATGTAAATGTAATGTTAGGCGAAATAGCGTCAGATAACACATTGTGTGGAGGAGAAAGCGCTACAGATGTTATCGGTTTTCAAGAAATTGATGATATGATACATACACCAAACAATGCCAATTTAAGAGATATTTGGAATTGGATGTATGGAGCAGTAAATAGAGCCAATTTTATTTTAGAGTTTCAAGATAATATTGACTTTCCTAACAAAAACAATGTTATAGGGCAAGCACGTTTTTTAAGAGCTTATTATAATTTTGAGTTAGTAAAGTGGTTTGGAGATATTCCTTTTTTAGTTGATAAACGTATTGAGTTTGGAGACCAGTTTGTAATAGAAAGGTCTCCTAAGTCTGAAGTTTATGCTTTAATAGAACAAGATTTAATGTTTGCTGCGGCTAACTTACCATATACGCAGTCACAGGTAGGAAGAGTTACTAAAGGAGCTGCACAAGCGTTGCTAGGTAAAGCTTATCTGTATCAAGATAAATTTACAGAAGCTGCTACAGTTTTAGAGGACTTAATTAACAATGGACCTTACGATTTAGTTACAGAAACCAGAAATGTACAAGGCTTAACAATATTGCCAATATTTGAGAATGATAACGAAAACAATATAGAATCTGTTTTTGAAGTTCAGTATATCGATACAGAAGGTGCTGGTTTTGAATGTTTACAATGTAGTGAAGGTAATGTTGCAGTTGGATTTAATGGAATAAGAAATTATAGTGGACCAGAATTTGAATCTGGCTTTAGTTTTAATGTACCAGTGCAAGAAGTTGTTGATGCATTTGAAGCTGGAGATCTTAGATTAGATACTGCTATACTAAATATAGATACTTGGGCTACAGATACTGGAGCATCATTTGGTACAGGTTATGAGCATACAGGATACTTTAATAGAAAGTACATATCTAGACAAGGCGATTTAAATACTGGTGATGCTAACTTAACGAATCCTAATAACTATAGGTCAATACGTTTTGCTGATGTCTTATTAATGGCTGCAGAAGCATTAAATAGAGGTAGCATTAGTGATACCAGAGCACAAGGATATTTAAACCGCGTACGTACTAGAGCGATGTTGCCTAACGTAACAACTACAGGATCTAATTTAACTAATGATATTTACCAAGAACGTCGAGTTGAGTTGGTAGGAGAAGGGCACCGTTTTTTCGATTTAGTTAGAACAGGTAGGGCTGCTACTGAAATTGACGGTTTTACTGCTGGAAAACATGAAGTATTTCCTATACCACAAATAGAAATACAGTTGGCAGGAGATAGATGGGCACAAAACCCAGGATATTAAAAATTAAAAAATAAAATATGAAAGCATTAAAATATATATTGAGTTTAACTTTAGTATTCTTTATAGGATGTGCTGAAGATGATAACGATTTAAGTTTTGTTGATAAAATTGAAGCGCCTACAAATGTATCGGCTCTTTTTAAAATATCTCAAGACAATAGTGGTTTGGTTTCAATTACACCAAACTCTGACGGAGCAGTAATGTATAATATTACTTTTGGAGATGGCACCGAGGGTTCTGAAAGTGTAAAGCAAGGAGAAAGTTTGGATCATTCTTATCTAGAAGGAACATATTCGGTTAACGTAGAGGCTGTTGGACTTAATGGATTAAAAACAACTATTAGTAAAGAATTAGTTGTGTCTTTTAGGGCGCCAGAGAACTTAGAGATTACAACTCAAATAGATGCTTCTAACCCATTTATTGTAAATGTTTCAGCAATTGCAGATTATGCAGCATCCTTTTTAGTGTTTTTTGACACGTCTAATCCAGCTGAAGAAGGAACACCAATGCAAGTTGGAGAAACTGTAAGTTTTGAATACGCAGGTGTTGGCGACTACACTTTAAAAGTAGTAGCTTTAAGTGGTGGTTCTGAGACTACAGAGTTAACAGAAGTTATTACAGTATCATCACCTGTAGAAATGCCTATCGATTTTGAGGTTTTTGATTCTAGTAAGTTTATTGGTTTTGGAGGCGCATCTGCTGAGGTAGTAGATAATCCAGATACTGATGGTAATGCTTCTGCTAAAGTAGGTAAGATTGTTAAAGGAGCTCCAGAAATTTGGGCAGGAGATGTTATTATTACCTCTGCACCTATAGATTTTAGCTCTAAAAACATTATAAAACTAGATGTTTGGTCTCCTCGACCTGGAGGGAAATTAACCTTCAAAATAGAAAACCTTGACGATGCTAATATTAATATAGAAAAAGAAGTCACTTTGCAAGGTAATAGTGCTTGGGAAGAAGTACTTATTGATTTTAGCGATATTGATTTATCGCAGACCTATCAAAAATTAGTATGGTTTTTTGATTTTGGTATCGTTGGAGATGGAAGTACAGACTGGACATTTTATGTAGATAATATTGATTTACAAAGTGCAGACCCGTTCAATGATGGTTTATTAGCAAATGGCGATTTTGAATCTGGAGCAGATTCTTGGATTGTAGGTACTGATGATAATGCTCCTGTAGCTGTCGTTACAGATTCAGGAAATACATATTATACTACAAATGTTACTGCAGCAGGAAACCCTTGGGATGTTAATATGAGTCAAAAAGTTAATATCATTCAAGATGAAACTTACACATTAGTCTTTGATGCTTGGTCAGATACTAATAGGTCAATAATTTCAGGCATAGGCTTAAGTGGTCCACCATGGTCGAGCACGACAGAATCTGTTAACATTACACCAACTAAAACAACATATTCATTAACTCTAGTTGCGGCTGGTTATGGAGCTCCAGATGCTCGTGTTATATTCGATATGGGAGCTGAAGTAGGAATGGTGAATATAGATAATGTGTCTTTATTTTTAGGTGATGGTCCGTTTGATGATGGTATATTAACTAATGGTGATTTTGAAGCAGGAAGTGAACCTTGGATTGTTGGAACAGATGATAATGCTCCTGTATCTGTAGTTACAGATTCAGGAAACACATATTATTCTGCAGATGTTGCTACAGCTGGAAATCCTTGGGATGTAAATATGAGTCAAAAAGTTGAAATTACTCAAGGCTTAACTTATACGCTAACCTTTGATGCTTGGTCAGATACCAATAGGGCAATAGTTTCTGGTATAGGGTTAAGTGGTCCACCATGGTCAAGTGCCACAGAATCAGTTAGCATTACACCAACAAGAACAACATATACACTAACTCTTGAAGCAGCAGATTTTGGAGCTGCTGATGCACGTGTAATATTTGATATGGGAGCAGAAATAGGTCAAGTAAATATTGATAATGTTTCTTTAACTTCTAACTAATTAATAAATAAGATTGAATTATGAAAAAATTTATAAACAATAAAGGACTAGTAATAGTTTTATTTATGTCATTGACAATGATATTTGTGAGTTGTCAAGATGATGATGCTAGTTTTGGAGACATAACAGCACCTATGGATGTTTCTATATCTGCAGAAATAGTAGGTTTAGATGCAACTAATCCTAACGGAGATGGAACTGGATTAGTAAACTTTACAGTGAATTCTAATGGAGCAATTACATATAGATTTAATTTTGGGGATGGGTCAGATGTTAAAGTGGCCCCTTCAGGATCTATTACGCACAGATTTAGTTTAACAGGAACAAATACGTATTCAGTTACAGTTATAGCTTCAGGAAGGGGAGGTATTTCTAGTACTGCATCTATAAATATTGATGTTTTTAGCTCTTTTGAAGATCAAGAAGCTAAAGATTTTTTAACAGGTGGGGCTGGATTAAGTAAAACATGGTATTGGGCTGCAGATAAGCCTGGTAACATTGGTTTAGGGCCAAATGCTGTACAATCAGGAGGTGAACATACATTCTCTCAGTGGTTTACTTCTGATGCTTGGCATGGTGATAAATTGTGTATGTATGATGCAGAGTTTGTTTTTACACAATCTGCTGACGGCGGAGTAACTTTTGAGCAACTAACAGATATAGCATATACGCCTGGAGACTTTGCAGCTTCAATAGGTGTAGATGGAGATACATGTCATGGTTTAACTGTGGCTCCTTCATTAGATGGTATTAAAAATGTTGGTTTTAGCCCATCATCTTCAACAGCAACAGAAGATGGTGACTATAGAGGAACAACAATGAATTTTTCAGATGGCGGTTTTATGTCTTGGTATGTAAATGTTAGCACACTAGAAATTATTGAGATAACTGAAAACACATTGTTTGTAAGAATGACTGATAGTTCTAATCCAGATTTGGCTTGGTATTGTAAATATCAAACTGATAATCCTAATGATTAGGTTACAAGAAATTGACTAATCAAATTGTTTTTATAGGTTAAAAAAACACAACACGTGTTTTTTTAACCTATACATTACCACAACAAGTAAGCATTTTTGTAAAATTTATATTCTGAAAATAAAAAATAAAATACTGCAACAAGGAGCTGTTTTTGTTAGGATTTTAGAATAATAATCAAGTTTTTTTCACTATGTATGTTTTTTGTTGAGGCGTTCTTTATGAAATTCTTAATTTATTAAGGTAATTTTATAACAACGCAACATCCCATAATTCTACCACAACATTGTAAATAATAAAACTTGTTTATACCAACTTAAAAAAATAAAACTATGAAAAACAATTTTCTAAGATTATTACTCTTTTTATTTACGGTCTCAACATTTGCCCAGGCAAATAAAGTAGAGATTGTTAGTAGTGAAGAAGGCCAGAAACTGGTTGTCGACGGCAAAGACTTTATGCTTAATGGTGTGAATTGGGATTATGTTCCAATAGGTACTGATGTTACTAACGCCAATTTTTATGAGCAGCCAGATGATATCATAAAGGCAGGGCTTGATACAGAAATGGGTCTGTTAAAGAACATGAATGTTAATGTTATAAGACAATATGTAGGTGTGCCTGCTAAATGGGTAACATATATATATGAAAAATATGGAATTTATACTCTGTTAAACCATTCATTTGGTCGTTATGGCCTAACATTAGATGGTGTTTGGACACCCGTTACAATTTACTCAGATGAAAAAACACAAGAGCAACTAGTGTCTGATATGATCAATTTGGTCAAAGAATATAAAGATGTTCCTGGGATTTTGATGTATATGATGGGTAATGAAAATAACTACGGATTATTTTGGCAAGGAGCAGAAACAGAAGACTTTCCTGATGGCGAAGAAAAAATTAATGCAGTAGGCGAACTACGTGGTCGACCAATGTACAAGCTAATGAATGAGGTTGCTATCAAAATGAAAGCAATGGATCCAAATCACCCAGTTGCAATATGTAACGGAGATGTTTTGTTTATTGATATCATAGCAGAAGAATGTAAAGATATTGACGTATATGGAGCTAATACTTATAGAGGAGAATCATTTGGAGATTTCTTTCAAGTGGTTAAAGACAAGCTTGGCATACCTCTTATGTTTACAGAGTTTGGTGCAGATGCCTATAACGCTCTAGAAGAAAAAGAAGATCAATACTGGCAAGCACATTATAATTTGTCAAACTGGAAAGAAATTTATGAAAACGCTTCAGGTTTGGGGAAAGTAGGAAATTCTATAGGAGGTTTTACATTCCAATTCAGTGACGGTTGGTGGAAATTAGGTTTTGACAAACGTAAAGATGCCGATACACATCAAACTGGTGCCTCATG
Organism: Gaetbulibacter sp. 4G1; assembly: GCF_002741945.1. GTDB lineage: Bacteria > Bacteroidota > Bacteroidia > Flavobacteriales > Flavobacteriaceae > Wocania_A > Wocania_A spongiicola. The sequence continues at coordinate 198,573 of NZ_MDVN01000001.1, read as the reverse complement.
GAGTAATGGAGGGTATTATCACGATACGAAAAACGGTTCAAATAATATGAACGAGGAGTGGTTTGGTATTTGTGCTAAAGGACCAACAAGCGCAAGAGGGCTTTACGATTTGTATCCTCGTGCTTCATATTATACACTTAAGGATGCACACGCCCTTAATCCTTATGATGAGGGGATGTCTTTGGAATTTCTTAATAACTATTTTAAAAATATCAATATTACGGAAGCCATGTTAAAAGCACGTGGTGACAAGGCGGCTTTAGATGCACAATCTGGTGGAAAAATTAAAATAAGCAATTTAAGAGCAGAGTTTACCACGTTTAATACAGGAGGTAGCTTAATTACAACCCCAGATTCTGTAGATCCAGATGATAATTCTACATTCCCAAATCAATTAGGGTTTGACCATATGCAGTCTTATTTTGTGGGAGTAGAAGGTAAGCCAACATCTAACATGACGGCGAATGTAAACTTTAACATTTTGGGTAACGTTGCAGAAAACCCAATTGATGAAATCTTTTATGAAAACAGAGGGCGGCCAGTATCAGTAAATACAGAGGATGGTCCAGTAGATATCATTAGTGGTAATAGAGTACAAGTTTACAATGCAGAATTTGAGTGGAAAGCTAAAGAATTCGATTTAAGAGGTTTCTTCCGTACAGGACATTATCACTGGGGTTATGAAGGAGATATATTTGGATTATACCCAGAGGCAAATTACGGTCCTAATCTTGATATTTATCAAGGAGAAATATCTGGTATAGAAATAGATGGTAAAAAAGGTCTTAAAGGATTAAAAGCAGCATTTGGACCTCAATTATGGTGGGGAGCAAATCCGGCAGTGTTGTTAAAGTATAATTTTAAACTTGGTCATTTTAATTTTAGTGCCATTTATCATGAAGATATAGACGACGTTGGAGAAGCAGTAACATCTATAGCAATACCACAACCCAAAACACGAAGAGCTACACTATCACTAGAAAAAGAATTTGGAGCTTTTGAACTTCAATTAGGAGGTATTTGGGGAGGTGAACCTTTAAACGGTAGAGAATTTCAAGTAGCTGAAGATAATCCTAATTACGACGCTAATAATCCTACATCTAATCCTAAATATGTTATCTATAATGATAAAGTTAATTGGGAAGATAATTGGGGTGCCAAAGGGAAAATTACTTACCAAAAAGGGAAATTTAATTGGTATGCTCAAGGCGCAATACAAGGTATAGTTGCAAATGGAGGTTATGACCAAACTCAAACATTTACCGGGTGGAAGCTTAAAGATACTGGAAGTGGTAACCAAACTAACTTCTTAACAGGTATAGCATTAACTGTTGGTAATTTTCAAATAGCACCTAACTTTTTATGGCAAAAGCCAATTGTTGCAGCTATGCCAAATGATGTGCAAGCACCTGGTAGATTAAGAAATATTCAAGACGATCCATTTGCAGTAAGAGCAAATAGAGAGACTACTGCTGGAGAGTTATTGTTAAGTTACGATCCAACTCCAGGAACCTGGATGTATGAATGGGATAATGACAGAGCAGAAGATGCAAAATTTGCTTTCAATTTAGGCTTTGTATATAAGCACCATCCAACAGCAATGGATGCAGCTATTGGGTTTTTAGATAATCGTAATTCATTTGCATTTCCTAATTCTGCGCCTGCACAAGATCTTTGGGAAGCACATTCACGAATTGTTGCCAAAGCACATCCAGATTTAGGTATTATAGCCAATTTTTATGCGGGTAATGGACAATCTAATGGTAGTGACGATAGAATGATTAAGCGTATTGGAGGAGATATAAGATTAATATATAACAAGTTAAAATTAACACACGCCTTTAAAATTAATGATTGGGGACCTTTCGATTACCATCGAGATTTTAACTTGACATACCCAGTACAATTAATGTTAGACTTATCTACAACTATAGGAAAGCCAGATTGGTTTATACTACCAGACACTAAAATTGGTATTCGCGGAACATGGAGATCACTTGATCAATATTCACCACGTTACGCACCTAATCAGGTGCCGCCAAATACATTTCCACCAGTTCCAACAATTAGTACAATTGGGTTTGATGATGGACAAGAATGGGAAATTAGAACATATATACATATCAACATAGGAAAATAAAAAATACAGAAAGATGAAAAATATTAAATTTAAATATAGAACAGCTGTATTACTAATAGGATTAGTTTTTATTGCCACGGTAAGTTGTGAAAGAGACTTATCAGACGAGGTTGAGTTCGCAACAAATTCTTCAGCTGGAGAAATTTTTACAGACTCTCCTATTGGACTAGGTACCAACTTTTACTTTCCTTTTTTGGGATCAAAAGCTACAGCTTGGACTGTAGATGATAGCGAAGGTTACGAAAGTCAATCCTCTATGCGTTTTGATGTGCCTAATGCAAACGACCCAGATGGTAGTTATGCTGGAGCCATATTTAGAACAGATGGAGCTGGTCGTGATTTAACAGGTTATGATGCCTTAACGTTTTGGGCTAAAGCCTCTCAAGGCGTAGTAATTGGTCAACTAGGATTTGGCCAAGATTTTTTAGAAAATAAATATCAAGCTCAAATTGAAAATGTAAGTTTTAGTACTAATTGGGTTAAATATGTTATTCCTATTCCAGATGCTTCTAAATTATTTGAAGAAAGAGGTATGTTTTGGTATTCAGCAGGAACACAAGATACAGGCGGACTTGGTTATACCTTTTGGATTGATGATTTAAAATTTGAAAAACTAGGAACTATTGGTCAACCAATACCAAAAATATATGGTGGTGCTGATGTAGAAACACAAACTTTTGTTGAAACTGGCGGTCTGGTAGATGCACCAACTGTAACATTTAACTTAGGTTCAGGACAAAACATTTCTGTTAATGCTTCACGCAGTTATTTTGACTGGACATCTTCAGATTCAAATGTTTTGATTATTGATGAAACAGGGACTTTTGAATCTCTTAACATTGGTAGGTCTGTTATTACAGCATCATCTGCAGGTGTTCAGGCAGAAGGATCTTTAATTGTTGATGTATTAGGAGAATTTAATTTTGCTCCAACGCCTACACGAGATTCTAATAATGTCATTTCTATATTTAGTGATGTATACGATAATGTTCCTGTTGATTTTTTTAATGGATTTTGGGAGCCTTTTCAAACTACAGGATCTGATGACTTTGAAATAAAGGGAGATAACATTCTAAACTATACTAACTTTAATTTTGTTGGAACTCAGTTTCAAAACCCAACTATTGATGCCACAGGAAAGCCTAACCTACACATTAATATGTTTATACCAGGTGACATCCCTTCAAATCTTGATTTTCTAATTTCAATTGTAAGTTTTGATGATGGGGGAACAGAAAGTGGTAGACAACAAGCGTTTTTTAAAGCCTCTGATTTTGTTTCAAATACATGGAGCACACTTGAGATTCCAATAAGTTTGGCTGATAAAAGTAAGATTGGCCTTCTAATTTATGAAAACGTTAATGGCTCTTCATTAACTAATTTTTATTTAGACAACATTTACTTCTATTCAGAATAAGTTAAAATTAAAACTCTAAAAGATGAACAAAACAATAAAATATAAAATAATCAATAAAGCTTTACTGTTTATTTCTTTTCTGTTGATAACGACTTTTGTTATTTCTAGTTGTGAAACAGACGAAACACAAACCGTAGCAACATTCACAGAACTAGTTATGTCTGATGAATTTGATACAGACGGAGCGCCTAATAGTACTATATGGAACTATAATATTGGTACTGGAGATAACGGTTGGGGAAACGGTGAATTACAATACTATACAGACCGTACAGAAAATGTAACGGTACAAAACGGAGTTCTAGTTATTACTGCAAAGGAAGAACAGTTTAATGGTTCTAATTATACTTCAGCAAGACTGTTAACTAAAGGAAAATTTCAACAAACTTATGGACGCTTCGAAGCACGTATTAAATTACCTTATGGTAAGGGGATTTGGCCAGCATTTTGGTTATTAGGAGACGATTCTAATGGGTCAGAGGTTTGGCCGCAAATAGGCGAGATTGATATTATGGAATATGTAGGGAATCACCCAACAAAAGTTTTTGGTACTGTACATGGTCCAGGTTACTCGGGAGCTCAAGGTGTTACTAAATCTTATGAATTAGACGGAGATAGGTTTGATACTGGGTTCCACATTTTCGGTATAGAATGGGGACCAGATTATATTAACTACTATGTAGACGATGTATTATACAATCAAATAACACCAGAAGACGTAACTGGAGAGTGGGTGTTTAATCGCGGGCCTTTCTACATTATATTAAATGTAGCAGTGGGTGGCGCCTTACCAGGTTCTCCAAACGCAGAAACAGTATTTCCACAAAACATGCTTGTAGATTATGTGCGAGTATATAAAAATAGTTACAACTAATTAAAAAAAAGACAATGAAACAATTATTAAGAAGATTTAAACAAATTTCAGTACTTATATTAGCGGTAGCTTTTATAGGTTGTGAAGACGATGATGTAGTTTTACCAAAAGTTGTTGCTGGCTTTACTTATACTATAGATAGCGATACAAGAACAGTAACATTTATAAATACCTCTGAAAACGCTCAGAAACACGAGTGGAATTTAGGAGATGGTACTTCATCAACATTAATAAACCCTGTAAAAAGATATGGAATAGGATCATTTACTGTAGTATTAAAAGCAAAAAATGTTGCTGGAGCTTCAGATACTTTTGAAGACACAATAACATTTTTAGATCAAGATGCTCCGTTAATTACCTTATTAGGAGACTCAACCATAAATTTAACCATAGGAGATGCCTTTACTGATCCAGGAGCAACAGCTCTTGATGAAGTTGATGGCGATCTTACTGCTAGTATCGTTGTTGGTGGAGACACAGTTGACATCAATACAGAAGGGACTTATGTAATTACTTATAATGTATCTGATGCTCAAGGTAACGCAGCTGAACAAGTTGAAAGAACTGTTAATGTTTCAGCTATAGCGTGTGAGGATGAAACAGAACAATCATTAAGTCCAACAGATCTTAATATAACATTTTTAACTGACCCTGGTACTACAGCAGCTCAAGGTAGCGAATCTGGTAAGTTTTTTCAAGACAATGTTACTTATGAATATGCTAATAATCCAGACCCATCTACTGATGCAAATAAATCTTGTAAAGTAGGTAAAGTAACAAAATCAAATGTGCAAGCTTGGGATAATTTGCAAATCGATTTTGATGATAAATTTACGTTTACAGATGGTTCGAATATTTCTTTAAAAGTATTTTCTCCAGTGTCTGGTTATAAAGTAACATTGAAACTAGAGGATAAAACTTCTAGTGGAGCTACAACTTCTGGTGATAGAGAATCTACAGCAAGTACAACGAAAACAAATGAGTGGGAAGTACTTACAATACCTTTTGATGCAGTAGATAGCGGGAAATATGATAGACTTGTAGTATTCTTTGATTTATCAACTGCAAATAATAATACATATTACTTTGATGATCTTAAAGTAAACCTAGGCTCTGGTGGAGGAGGCGGTAATTGTGTTGCTGAAACAATGCAATCTATAAACCCATCAGATTTCGATTTAACTTTTATGAGCGACCCAGGTACCACGACTGCTCAGGGTAGTGAATCAAACAAATTTTTCCAAGACAATGTTACTTATGAGTATGTAGATAATCCGGATTTTGCAGGTGCTAATACCTCATGTAAAGTAGGTAAAGTAACTAAATCAAATGTACAAGCTTGGGATAATTTACAAATAGATTTTGATGATAAATTTACATTTACTGATGGCTCTAATTTCACGATAAAAGTATTTTCTCCACAATCTGGTTATAAAGTAACTTTAAAGTTAGAAGATAAAACCTCAAGTGGAGCTACAACTTCTGGAGATAGAGAATCTACGACAACTACCACCAAAACAAATGAATGGGAAGAACTTACAATTCCTTTTAATGCAGCAGATAGTGGTATTTATGACAGACTTGTAATTTTCTTTGATTTAGCAACAGCAAGTAATAATACATATTATTTTGATGATTTAAAATTAAACCTTGGTTCCGGCGGTGGCGGTGGCGGCGGAGGCGGTACTGGCGGCGGATGCTCAGGTACAGCAGTTGCAGCAACAGCATTCCCAGTGAATTTTGAAAGTTGCGAATCTTTCATAAGTACATTTACTGATGTGGGTAGTATTTCAACTGCATTGGATGATAATCCAGATAAAACAGGAATAAACACTTCAGACTATGTGTTGAAAGTAGTTAAAGCATCGGGAACAAATAGATGGGCAGGTTTCCAAAACCCATTCCCTAGCAATTTTGACGCGACCAAAACATTCAAGTTTAAAGTTTATTCTACTGTAGCTAATACGGTTATGAAATTTGAAGTAAATAGTGACCCTCAACCACCAGCTTCTGGTAATCCAGGACCACAATACGCAACTATAACAGATGCTAATACTTGGACAGAAGTTGAAATTACATTTACAGGGATACCTGGAAATAATACTGGGCTAAATCAGCTAGTTATAAAGCCAGATAATCCAGATGGAACAGATGGTGAAACAACTAGTGCTGAAGGGATATATTATTTTGATGATATAAGATTAGAATAAGGATTAGATAAAATAAGGAAAAATAAAGAGGCTAGCTCAAATTTGATATACTAGCTAGCCTTTTTATTAAATATAAATTCAATTAGACTCTTAAAAGTTAAATGAATAGTACAGTTTTTAAAGACGAGCTTAAAGTTTCAAATACAATGGATAATATAAAAGGAGAATTAATCACTTTTAATAATGAAACTTTCTACAAGATTTCTAATAGTGACAAAATGCGTCCGTTTTTTATGAGTATTGTTAGTGATTCCAATCACTGGATGTTTATATCAAGTAATGGAGGCTTAACTGCTGGTAGAAAAAATGCAGAATCATCTTTATTCCCATATTATACAGATGATAAAATTACTGAAATGTCTGAAATTACGGGAAGTAAGACCATTTTACATGTTAGTGTAAATAATAAGTTACATGTTTGGGAACCGTTTTCTATACGCCAAATGGGGCTATATAGAACACAAACCAATCTGTATAAAAACATTCACGGAAATAAAATTGTCTTTGAAGAAAACAACCTAGACCTAGACATCACATATAGATATGAGTGGAATTCTAGTAATAAATTTGGCTTTGTAAAAAAATCAACTTTAATAAATCATAATGATTTTAAAGTAGATATAAGAGTTTTAGATGGACTGCAAAATATATTACCAGCAAGCGTTACTTCTGATTTGCAAAATACTAGAAGCAATCTTGTAGATGCCTATAAGAAGAGCGAGCTTCAAAAAGAAGTGGGCTTAGGTATATATGCATTAAGCTCAGTTATTGTAGACAAAGCAGAACCTAGTGAAGCATTGAAAGCTAACACAGTTTGGTCTACAGGGTTAACAAATCCAACCTATTTATTATCATCATTTCAATTAGATGATTTTAGAAAGGGATTACCTCTTCAAGAAGAAATAAATGTAAAAGCCGAAAAAGGAGCATACTTTATTTCAACTCAAATAGAATTAGAATCTGGAGGCGAAAGAAATTGGATGTTTGCAGCTAATGTTAACCAATCGATTTCTGATGTGGTTAAAATTTCTGAAATCATTAAAAATGAGGATAATTTATCAGGTTTAGTACAAAGTAATATTGATTTGGGTACTAAAAATTTGATTGATTTAGCTACAGCTTCAGATGGTATACAACTTACAGCAGACCCATTAACAAATACAAGACATTTTGCAAACACGCTTTTTAATATCATGCGCGGAGGTATTTTTGATGATGCATATACTATTGAGAAATCTGATTTTATAAAATATATTTCAAAGGCGAATAAAGAGGTTTACAAAGAAAAGGAAAGAACATTAAGTGCTTTACCAAATATGTTTTCCTTAAATGATATTAAAGGTTTTGCCGAGAAAAGTAAAAACTATGATTTTAAACGATTATGTTTAGAATATTTACCATTAAAATTTAGTAGACGACACGGAGATCCTAGTAGACCATGGAATAAGTTTTCTATTAATACAAGAAACGAAGATGGTTCAAAAATTCTTGACTACGAAGGAAATTGGCGTGATATCTTCCAAAACTGGGAAGCTTTAGCACACTCTTATCCTGAGTTTATTGAAGGCATGATACATAAGTTTTTAAATGCTACAACATTTGAAGGTTATAATCCATACCGTGTTACAAAAGATGGTTTTGATTGGGAAGTTATTGAAGAAAACGATCCTTGGTCTTACATTGGCTATTGGGGAGACCATCAAATCATATATCTTTTAAAATTCTTAGAATTTGTAGAAGATCATTATCCAGGAGATTTAGAAAAACGATTTAATGAAAACCTTTTTGTATATGCCAATGTTCCTTATAAAATAAGAAGTTATACTGATACTTTAAAGAATCCAAAGGACACTATTGATTTTGATTACAACTTGGATCATAAAATCAATGAGAAAAGAGAGAAAATTGGTGCAGATGGAGCTTTATTAGAAGACCAAAACTCAGATATATATAGAGTCAATTTAATTGAAAAATTATTAGCTACGGTACTATCAAAAGTATCAAACTTTATTCCCGAAGGAGGTATTTGGTTAAATACTCAGAGGCCAGAATGGAATGATGCAAACAACGCTTTAGTAGGTAATGGTGTTTCCATGATAACTCTTAATTATTTGCAACGCTTCTTAAATTTCTTTGAGGGTATTGTTGAGAAATCTGAATTAAATAATATTGAAATTTCTAATGAGCTTAATACTTTTTTTAGACAAGTATTTATAACGCTTGATGCCAATAAGAATATTTTAGATGATAAAATTTCTAATCAAGACAGAAAAACAGTTTTAGATGGATTAGGTAAAGCTGGAAGTATATATAGAGAGACTATATATAATAATAGCTTTAGTGGTAATAAAGATGTTATTAGTAAAGAAGGTCTTTTAGAGTTTTTCAATGTTACAAAGGCATATTTAGAACATACCATTGTTGCGAATAAGCGGAACGACAATATGTACCATGCTTATAATTTAATGACTATTGAAAATGATGATGAAGTTTCTTTATCTCACCTACCAGTAATGTTAGAAGGTCAAGTAGCTGCATTAAGCTCAGGTTATTTAACACCAACTGAAGCATTAGAATTACTTAATGGACTAAAAGATAGTACATTATTTAGAAGAGATCAATACAGTTATATACTTTACCCAGATAAGGAATTACCTAGATTTGATAAAAAGAACAATATTCCTGTTGAAAAAGTAGAACAGTCTATTTTATTAAAACAATTAATTGCAAATAACAATTGGCAAGTTATTGAGAAAGATGTTTTAGGCAATTATCATTTTAATGGAAGTTTTAATAATGCGAATAGTTTATTAGCTGCATTAAATAATTTAAGTGAGGATTACAAATCGTTGGTAGAAAATGATACATCATTTTTACTTGAAACTTTTGAAGAGATTTTTGATCATAAATCGTTTACAGGACGCTCGGGAACATTTTTTGGATACGAAGGTTTGGGCTCTATTTATTGGCACATGGTATCTAAGTTATTGTTAGCGGTTCAAGAAAACTGTCTGTTAGCAATAAACAGTAATGAGGATGCTGTGGTAATAGGTAAATTATTTGACCATTATTACGAAATTAATGCAGGTATAGGAGTTCATAAATCACCAGAGTTATATGGTGCATTTCCAACAGATCCTTACTCTCATACACCAGCAACTAAAGGGGCACAACAGCCTGGGATGACAGGTCAAGTAAAAGAAGATATATTAAGTAGATTTGGAGAGCTAGGTGTGTTTGTTAAAAACGGTAAACTTATTTTTAAACCAGGGTTATTGCAAACTAAAGAGTTTTTGAAAGAACCATCAATATTTAGTTTTGCTAATGTTTCTAAGGAAAAACAAAGTATAGCACTTGAAGCTAACTCGTTATGTTTTACCTATTGCCAAGTACCAATTATATATAAGCGCTCTGAAAATGAGAGTTTAAAAGTTGTTTTTAATACAGGAGAACAGGTTGAATTTGATAACAAAAGCCTTGATTTGAAAACTTCAAAATCCATATTTGAAAGACAGGGTGAAGTGAATCAAATTATAGTAAAATTTAGTAAATAACAGAACAAAAAGCAGATAAGTTTAACCAACCATTAGAAGTTTACACGTGAAAACCAATAAAAACATAATAGGTATAATTTCAATTTTAATTTTAGCCTTTGGTTGTGTAAACGGTACAAAAAAAGAATCTGAGAACGTGAGAAAAGTAAAAGATATTACAGCAGCTGATATTTTAGGAAACCCAGAGTATTTAGCTATTTCCTACGGAGGTTATCGTCAAAAAACCAGAGATATACAACCTACTATTGCAGAGTTAAAAGAAGATATGAAAATTTTATCTGCAATGGGTATAAAAATACTAAGAACCTATAATGTACAATTACAACAAGCACCCAACCTATTAAAGGCCATAAGTGAGTTAAAAGCAGAGGATTCGAGTTTTGAAATGTATGTTATGCTTGGAGCCTGGATAGACTGTCAAAATGCATGGACAGATATGGTGCCAAATCATGAAGTAGAGAGCGAGCAAAATGCAGGAGAAATCGATAGAGCAGTGGCACTTGCAAAAGCTTATCCAGATATAGTAAAGATTATTGCTGTTGGCAATGAGGCTATGGTGAGATGGGCTACCAGTTATTTTGTGCGCCCAAATGTAATATTAAAATGGGTAAACCATTTACAAGAATTAAAAAAGAAAGGAGATTTGCCAAAAGATTTATGGGTTACCTGTTCAGATGATTTCTCGTCTTGGGGTGGTGGCGATGCAAGTTATCATACTGAAGATTTAGAACAATTAATAAAGACAGTTGATTATATTTCAATGCACACTTATCCGATGCATAATTCGCATTATAATCCTAATTTTTGGTTAGTTCCAGAAGACGAAGTTGAACTCACAGATGCAGAAAAAATAGAGTCTGCAATGCAACGAGCACTAGAGTTTTCTATCAGACAACACGACAGTGTTACAAACTATATTAAAAGTTTAGGTGTTGATAAGCCAGTTCATATAGGTGAAACAGGATGGGCCACAGTGTCTAATGGTCACTACGGTGTAAATGGCTCTAGAGCATGCGATGAATATAAATCTGGTAGATATTATGAGTTAATACGCGAATGGAGCAATAAAAATAACATTTCATGTTTCTACTTTGAAGCCTTTGATGAGCAATGGAAAGATGCTGCAAATGACTTAGGGTCTGAAAACCATTTTGGGCTAATTAATTTAAAAGGAGAAGCCAAGTATGCACTTTGGAATTTAGTAGATAAAGGTATTTTTAAAGGTTTAACAAGAGATGGTAAGCCAATTACTAAAACATATGGTGGAGATAAAGAAACACTAATGAAAGATGTGTTAGTGCCACCAATAAAAAGAGAGGAAGTAACTTTTAATTATTGATTATGAGAAATTGTTTACTAATATTTTTAGCCTGTTTCATGTGGTCTTGTAATAATTCTAAAAAGAACGATGTGAGTCAAGTAGTAGAGAAAAAACAATTAACAGCAAAAGATATTTTGGGTAACCCTGAATATTTAGCTATGTCTTATGGCGGCTACAGACATGCAGATCATAGCATTGAACCAACATTAGATGAGTTAAAGGAAGATATGAAAATCTTACATGCTCTAGGTATAAGAATGCTGAGAACATATAAGGTGCATCTACCGCAAGCTGAAAATCTTTTAAAAGTTATAAGTGAATTAAAAAAGGAAAATCCAAGTTTTGAAATGTACGTGATGCTTGGTGCTTGGATAGATTGTAAAAATGCTTGGACAGACCAAGCTCCTATCCATAATGAAGAAAGTGCTGATAACAAACCACAAATGGAAAAAGCAGTGGTGCTTGCTAATCAATACCCAGATATTGTAAAAGTAATTGCTGTAGGTAATGAAGCCATGGTTAAATGGGCTGCAACTTATTATGTTGAGCCTTGGGTCATCTTAAAATGGGTAAACTACCTTCAAGACTTAAAGAAAGAAGGAAAGCTACCTAAAGATTTATGGGTTACGAGTTCAGATAATTTTGCGTCTTGGGGCGGAGGTGGCGAAGAATACCATGTTGAGGATTTAAACAAATTAATTAAAGCAGTAGATTTTCTTTCTGTGCACACTTACCCAATGCATGACACGCATTATCAGCCAGAGTTTTGGTTAAATCAAGATGGACTTGAAGGTAAAACAGATATGGAAAAGGTTGAAATCTCAATGCAAAGAGCAAAAGACTATGCCATTATGCAATCAGGAAATGTAAAAAAATACATGGAAAGTTTGGGTGTTAATAAACCTATTCATATTGGCGAAACAGGATGGGCAAGTTTTTCTTCAGGTCAATATGGAGCAGATGGATCAAGAGCATGTGATGAATACAAGGAAGCACTGTATTACAAGCATATGAGAGACTGGACTAACGAAGCAGGAATGTCATGTTTTTACTTTGAAGGCTTTGACGAACCATGGAAAGGTGGAGATAATTCTGGAAACTCAGAAAAGCATTTTGGATTATTTACAGTAGAAGGTAAAGCAAAATATGCGCTTTGGAATGAAGTGGATAAAGGCACGTTTAAAGGTTTAACAAGAAATGGAAACCCTATAACCAAAACCTATAATGGGGACAAAGAAGCTTTAATGAAAGATGTATTAGTTCCACCGACTGCGGCTGAAGCAAACCAATCACATTAAAAAAAGTATAAAATGAAGTTTTTAAAAATAAATATAATCTGCCTTTTTTTAGTTGTTATGAGTTGTAAAGAAACGAATAAACAAGCGAATAATGATTTACAGATTGATGTATATGAAACTTCTGCAAAGGGTAATAAACTAACTAAGCTTACTGACTTTGTAGAAGCAGATAGTTTGGTGACTATAACATTAAATCCTGAACAAAAACTCCAAACCATTACAGGTTTTGGTGGTGCATTTACCGAATCTTCAGCGTTTCTTTTGAATAAGTTAAGTAAAGAAAACCGCAAGAAAATTATCGACGCTTATTTTAGTGAAGAAGGCGCTCATTATTCTCTAACAAGAACGCATATGAACTCTTGTGATTTTTCAGTAAGTAACTATTCATATGCTCCTGTTGAAGGAGATAAGAATCTAGATCATTTCACTATTGAAGAAGACAAAGACGATTTGATTCCATTTATAAAAGAAGCGATGGCAGCTTCTAAAGATGGATTTAAAATTTTTGGTTCGCCATGGACTGCGGCACCTTGGATGAAAGATAATAACAAATGGGTGGGTGGAAAATTACTTCCAGAATATTATGATACTTGGGCATTATTCTTCTCTAAATATGCAGACGCTTATAAAGCTGAAGGTATTGATATATGGGGTTTTACTGTTGAAAATGAACCTTTAGGAAATGGCAACAATTGGGAAAGCATGCATTATACACCTGATGAAATGACCAATTTTGTTCAAAATTATTTAGGACCAAAATTAGAAGCAGATGGAAAAGGAGAACTGAAAATTTTGGGATACGATCAAAACAGAGAACACCTAAAAGAATGGGTAGATTCTCAATTTAAAAATGAAGAAACATCAAAGTATTTTGATGGAACAGCTATTCACTGGTATGCGAGTACTTTTGAGGTGTTTCCTGAAGAATTGCAATACGCTCATAACAAAGCACCAAATAAGCTTTTAATTCAATCTGAAGCTTGTGTAGATGCAGAAATACCTGTATGGGAAGATGATGCATGGTATTGGAAAAAAGAAGCTACAGATTGGGGCTGGGATTGGGCGCCAGAAAAGGATAAGCACTTACATCCTAAATATGCGCCAGTTAACCGCTATGCTAGAGATATTATTGGTTGTTTGAACAATTGGGTAGACGGATGGGTAGATTGGAATATGGTATTAGATACAAAAGGAGGTCCAAACTGGTTTAAAAACTGGTGTATTGCTCCTGTAATTGTCAACCCAGATACTGATGAGGTATACTTCACACCTCTTTACCATACCATGACTCATTTTAGCAAATACATCAGACCAGAAGCTAAAGTTATTGGTTTACAAAATTCTGATGATAAATTAATGGCAACTGCTGCTCAAAATCCAGACGGCTCAATTGCTATTGTACTTTTTAATGAATTACAAATTCCCAAATCCATAAGCCTATCACTAAATAAAAAGAAGGTAGAATTTTCAATAGATGCGCAAGCAATACAAACCATTGTGATTCCTAAATCATAAACCATAATTAACCAACTAACTAAAAATTAAAATTATGCCAAACGTAAAAACAGCAGCAACAAATAAAGTGCCTTTTGGGCAAAAAGCAGCTTTTGGAGCTGGTCATTTAGTTTTAAACTTGCTTCCTGGGGCTTTAGGTGTATTCATGTTCTTTCTACTTACGGTCTTTGGAATGGATCCTCTTCAGGCTGGAATATTGGGAGGGCTACCTCGAATTTTTGATGCTATTACCGATCCTGTAATGGGCTTTATATCTGATAATACAAGTTCTAAATATGGGCGTAGAAGACCCTATATTTTTGTTGGAGCCATTTTAAGTGCCATATTCTTTGTTTTGCTTTGGCAAATGGATGAGAATAACTCTGCCACGTTCAACTTTTGGTATTTTTTAATAATGTCTCTAGTTTTTTTAGTAGGTAATACCATGTTTGCCACGCCATTAGTAGGGCTTGGTTTTGAAATGACTACTGATTATAACGAAAGAACGCGTTTAATGGCCTTCTCTCAAACGGTTGGTTTAATTGCTTGGGTTATTGTTCCTTGGTTTTGGCCAATGATACCAAATGAAAATATCTTCGAAAGCCAAGCAATTGGTATTAGAACATTAGCATTATATGTAGGGTTGGGCTGTTTGCTTTTAGGAGTATTACCAGCTATATTTTGTCGTGGTATTGACGCTGGAAATATGGGCGATAGAAAAAAACTTACACTTAAGACTATATTTAGTAATCTAAAAGATTTAGTTTCAAGTATTGGCGAAGCCGTAAAAAATAAACCTTTTATGAAACTGTGTGGTGCAACATTTTTGGTATTTAACGGATTTCAAATTGTAGCCTCATTTAGTTTCTTCATTATTGTATTTTACTTGTTTAATGGTGATTACGGTGCAACTGGAACTTGGCCTGCATGGTTTAGCTCAATAAGCGCTTTAGTATCTGCTTTATTTGTTATTCCAATTGTATCTGCTATGGCCAATAAATGGGGTAAGAAAAATGCTTTTATTATTTCAACAGCACTCTCAATTGTTGGTTATATCCTTAAATGGTGGGCGTTTACGCCAGAGAACCCTTGGTTAATGTTCATTCCTATACCATTGATGTCATTTGGTCTTGGAAGTTTATTTACACTTATGATGAGTATGACTGCAGATGTTTGTGATTTAGACGAATTAGTAAACGGGATGCCTCGTAAAGAAGGAACTTTCGGTGCATTGTACTGGTGGGTTGTAAAATTAGGACAAGGTCTTGCCTTGGTTTTTGGAGGTTTAGTGCTTCAACTTATTGGATTTGATGGCGGACTAGCAACACAATCAGAAGAAACCATATTAAATCTTAGAATTGCTGATATTGTTTTTCCAGTTGTCACAGCAGGTTTAGCAATTTGGGCAATGTGGAAATACAGTCTTTCTGAAGATAGAGCAAAAGAAATTAAAGAGCAATTAGAAGAAAGAAGAGGTGTGTTATAACAATGTTACATTGTTAATATAGATTTTTATATAACTAAAAAAATAATAAAATGTCAACCAAAATAATAATACTAATAATAGGGGTTTTGCTCATCGTATTTGCCCTTTTCGCTGTTAAAAAATCTAGTTCTAGTAAACTAGGGATACTTTTAGGAATCCTTGGTGTTTTAATGATGATTTATGGTAGTTATTCGTCAGATTTAGTCAATTATAATACCCAAATTGAACAAGTCTCGACAGGAAATAAGTTAAAGATTACTGGACCAGTAAATTCGGTAAAAGTTGTTTCTCCAATAGATAAAGATTCTGTGGATTGTAGAATTTTAACAATGGGCGTTTATCCAGAGTCCAATAAAAATGATATTTGGGTATTAATTCGTCCTACTGATGATCGATATTACCCACAATCTGATCATACTAATACGTCATACAAAAGAGGTGGTAAATGGCAGGTAGTCACCCGTTTTGGTGGGGAAAAAGGAGAAGCCTACGATTTGATTATTTATGAAGCAGACTCTACAGCTTCTTCATTTTTTAGTTCTACTATAGCAAAATGGAAGGAAGCCGATGATTATCCAGGATTAAAGCTTGAAGAATTGCCTTCAGGATCTAAAGAAGTAGATAGAATTAAAATATATACAAAGGAAAATTGTAGAGGTGTGTTTTAGATGCATGTTTAATTATTGAAAAAATTAGAAAATAAAAATGTCTTATAGAGAAGAATCATATTATAAATCAAGATATAGTCAAAAAGCAACTAAAGGTATAAACCTTTCAGATTATTCGTTACAGGAGTTAAAAGCGTTATGGCATAAAACCATTCAAGATGGTTTTCATGGTATATGTTTTAGCATGTACAAGGATGGGCAATCACCAGGGGATGATATAAGTATGGAACAGGTTGAGCAACGTGTAAAAATATTAAAACCTTATGTTGGTGCTATCCGATCGTTTTCTTGTATTGAAGGAAATGAATATGTACCAATGATGGCAAAAAAGCATGGTCTTAAAACTTTAGTTGGAGCATGGCTAAGTGATGATAAAGAAGATAATGAAAGAGAAATAGAAGGTTTAATAAAGCTAGCTAAAGATGGGAATGTTGATGTTGCTGCGGTAGGAAATGAAGTGTTATATAGAAACGATTTGACTTTAGATGAACTAGTCGGGTATATTAATCGAGTAAAGGAAGCATTAGCAGGGTTAGATATTCCTGTTGGCTATGTGGATGCCTATTATGAATTTTCAAGACATCCTATTTTAGTTGAGAGTACTGATGTTGTTTTAGCAAACTTATATCCTTATTGGGAAGGATGCCCAATAGAGTATGCATTAGGGCATATGCAAGCTATGTTTGGATCTGTGGTAGATGCGGCTCAAGGTAAGCCGATTATTATCACAGAAACAGGTTGGCCAAGCGAAGGAGGAGGTTTAGATGGTGCTATTGCAAGTGATACTAGTGCCATGAAATATTTCATTGATACTGTACGATGGACTAAGGAAAATGATATTCCATTATTTTATTTTTCATCTTTTGATGAATCATGGAAAACTGGAGACGAAGGTGATGTTGGAGCATATTGGGGTCTATGGGATAAGCATGAGAATTTAAAATTTTAATAATGAATCAAGTGAATGGTTAGAACTATCAAAAGTAGTTTACGTTTACAAATGACTTATTACAGTTAAGATGCACCTTTATAGTAGTGTCTTTTTAATAAAAGTATAACGAAGAAACCCAAAATCAAACGAATATTTAGAAATTATAAAAACACATTCAAATTAAATTATGTCAATAACTAAGACTACATCAAGAGATAAAGTTCCCTTTGGACAAAAAATAGCTTTTGGGGTAGGTATGTTAGCTAACCAAATGTTTCCTGCTATTCTAGGTATATTTATGGTTGTTTTAGTTGAAGATTTGGGCTTTCCAGGTTGGATGTGGTCTCTTGTTTATTTTTTTCCAAGGATATTCGATGCTATTACCGACCCAATAATGGGTTATATTTCAGATAATACAAAATCAAAATGGGGCCGTAGAAGACAGTATGTTTTTATTGGAGCAATTATGATGGGCATTGCCTACATATTCATGTGGCAGCTTTTTAAAGAAAATTCTTTACAATTTAATTTTTGGTATTTCTTCTTGTGGTCTATTGTCTTTTATTTAGGTCTTACGTTTTTTAGTGTACCCTATGTAGCTATGGGGTATGAAATGAGTGATGATTTTCATGAGCGTACTAATATTATGGCAGTGGCCCAATGGATTGGGCAATGGGCTTGGGTAATAGCGCCTTTGTTTTGGATAATTATGTATGATCCAGAATGGTTTCCATCTGCAGAAGTTGCCGTAAGAGAATTGGCAATATGGGTTGCTATACCATGTGCCATCTGCGCCATGGTTCCCGCAATATTCATAAAGAGTAAATCTACCCTAAATGAAGACTATGAACCGTTAAATTTTGCAACTATAGGAAGAAGCTTAAAAAACATATTCTTCAGCTTTATTCAAGCATTTAAAATTAGAGAATTCAGAAAATTATGCGCTGCTACTTTTTTAGTTTTTAATGCTTTTAATACAGTGGCATCACTTACTTTTTTTGTCATTGTATATAAGTTGTTTAATGGAGATGCTGGGGCTAGTGGCATCTGGGTTTCGCTATTTGGAGCTTTGGGGGCTTTGGGCACCACATTTATAGTTATACCAGTAGTTACTTGGATGTCTAAGGTTATCGGAAAGAAAAAGGCTTTTTTGGTTTCTCAAGGAATTTCAGTTATAGGATACATTATGCTATGGTTTCTATTTGTTCCAGGTAAACCATGGTTATATATCATAGCACTACCATTTTTTTCCTTCGGAATAGGAGGCTTGTTTACCATAATGATGTCAATGACTGCTGATGTAATTGATATTGATGAATTAAACTCTGGTTTGCGTCGAGAGGGTATATTTGGTGCTATTTATTGGTGGATGGTTAAAGTTGGTTTTGCAATCGCAGGTGCATTAAGTGGAGTTATTATTGCTATTGTTGGATTTAACCCAGATCTTGCTACTACAGATCAGCAATCTGCTGTTGATGGGCTTCATGCCTTCTTCTGTTTTTTCCCTATGGCGGGTACACTTTTAGCCATGTATGTTATGCGTAATTATGATGTTACCGAAAAACGATCTAATGAAATTAGGAAGGAATTAGATAAAAGAAGAGCCGAATTATAAAAATTTAATACTATTAATTATGTCATATAGAGCAAATAAATTAATGTCTTTATCAGGAGGAAATCTTTATGATAAAACAACAAAAGGGTTGCAAAATATATATAATCGTGTTTTAGGAAAAGGGATGCACGGTTTGTGTTTTAGCCCATATGAAGAAGGGCAACATCCAGGAAATCAGATTACAGAAGAGCAGATAAGAAGGCGGATGAAAGTTATAAAGCCATATACCAAATGGATACGATCGTTTTCTTGTACTGATGGTAATGAGCTAATTCCTATAATAGCAAAAGAATACGGTATTAAAACTCTCGTGGGAGCTTGGTTAGGAGATGATGCAGAGATTAACAAAAAAGAAATTTGGGGACTTATAAAATTAGCTAAAGAAGGATATGTTGATATTGCAGCAGTAGGTAACGAGGTGATGTACCGTGGCGATTTAACAGAGGATGAACTTTTAGGTTTTATGTATCAAGTTAAAGATGCTATCCCGAATATTCCTATGGGATATGTAGATGCCTATTATGAGTTTACACAACGACCAAAAATAACTGAGGCTTGCGATGTTATATTAGCAAACTGTTACCCATATTGGGAAGGTTGTAGTAATGAATATTCACTTATATATATGAAAGATATGTATAATCAAGCAATCAAAGCTGCAAATGGTAAAAAAGTGATTATTTCAGAAACAGGATGGCCTAGTCAGGGCGAAGGTTTACAAGGTGCTATCCCTTCATTTGATAATGCTATCAAATACTTTATAAACACACAACAATGGTCTCGTGATGAAGATATTGATATATTCTATTTCTCATCATTTGATGAATCTTGGAAAGTTGGAGCAGAAGGAGATGTTGGTGCATTCTGGGGTTTATGGGACAAAGATGAGAGCCCTAAATTTTACAGAAAACCTTTAATGTTACAAAACAAAAAGATTTTTGTTTAAACTTTTATGATTTTAGAATAAAACTTAAATTGAGATATGAAATAAAACATTAATTTTTAATATTCTAAAGGAAAGGTTATGTATTCATTTATTTTCAAAAAACATTTAGTATCTTAATTTAAAAATTGTGATGATTAAATTTTCTTATCGTATAACAATCTTTCTTACGGTTATTTTGACTTTCTCGTGTCAAAAACCTAAACGTAATTTAAATCCTGAAACATTAACTGGGGGTTTTGAGTTATTACCTTCTGATAAAACAGGTATAGACTTTAATAACACTATTAAAGAATCTGAAAAAGTAAACCATTTATACTATAATCAGATATACAGTGGTGCTGGTGTTGCTATTGGAGATATTAATAATGATGGATTACCAGATATATTCTTCTGTGGAAATCAAGTTAGTGATAGACTATATTTAAATAAAGGTGAGTTTCAATTTGAAGATATAACAAAAAAATCTAGGGCTGCCAGAAATAGTGGTTGGTCATGGGGAGTTACCATGGCTGATGTTAATAATGATGGATATTTAGATATTTATGTTAGTCGAAATGGTGACTCAATGGACCCTGAAGAGCGAAAAAACCAATTGTATATAAATAATCAAGACCTCACTTTTACAGAATCTGCAATGCAATATGGTTTGGCAGATGCAGGCTTTTCTTCACAAGCCGTTTTTTTTGATATGGATAATGATGGAGACTTAGATATGTATCAAGTTAATCAACTACCTGATGCACGATTATTTAAGCGTTATATTAATATTCCAAAAAAGCGTGAAATATATTATTCTGATAAACTCTATAGGAATGATAATGGAAGATATCGTAATGTTTCAAAAGAATCAGGTATTTCAGAAGCATTAACATATGGGTTGAGTGTTAGTGCCACTGATTTTAATAATGACGGATGGGTTGATTTATACGTTGCTAATGATTATGACGAGCCAGATGTTATGTATTATAATAATGGAAATGGGACGTTTAAAAATGTTATAGATAAAAACCTAAAACATATTTCTCAATTTAGCATGGGTACAGACACTGGAGATATAAACAATGATGGCCTTATGGATTTAATCACATTAGATATGGCTTCAGATGATCATTACAGGTCTAAAACCAACATGGGTTCAATGAGTACGGAAGAATTTTATAAAATTGTAAATTCTGGTAGGCATTATCAATATATGGCAAATACGCTTCAGATAAATAATGGAAATGGAAGCTTTTCAGATGTTGCAAGTATAGCAGGAATTGCCAAAACAGATTGGAGTTGGGCAGGTTTACTTGTTGATTTAGATAATGATGGTTATAAGGATATAATAGTCTCAAATGGTGTTAAAAAGGATGTCCGTAATAATGATTTTTTAACAGGATTAAGTGAGAAACTCAATACAGGATCACAAGATTTTTTGAGCATGGCAAAATTAGCACCATCCGTACCTCTAGCTAATCATGCTTACAAGAATACTGGAGGATTAAAATTTGATAAAGTAACGAAAGACTGGGGGTTTAGCACACCAAGTTTTTCAAGCGGTATGGCCTATGGTGATTTAGATAATGACGGCGATTTAGACGTTGTAGTTAATAATATGGAGGCATCTGCATTTGTTTATGAAAATAAAGCGACTGGTAATTTTCTTGAAATTAGCCTAAAAGGAGCCGACGAAAATAAATTTGGCTATGGCACAAAAGCTATAATTCATCATAATGGAAAAACACAAATAGCAGAAAACACAGTAACCCGTGGATATTTGTCTTCGGTTGAATCTGGTTTGTTTTTTGGTTTAGGTAAAGATGTTGAGGTAGAAAAAGTTGAAGTTATATGGCCAGATGGAAAAACTAATGTATTTAAAAATGTAAGTGCAAATAGCGAATTAACGGTTAAATATTCAAAAGCGGAAAATATCTCTAAGACTAATAATGAGAAGGAAACATTGCTAACTCAAGTAGAGCCTACTGGTTTGGGATTAGCATTTACTCATAAAGAGAACGAGTTTAATGAGTTTCAAGAAGAGGTCTTATTACCTCATAATGTTTCACAAAATGGGCCTTTCACAGCAGTTGGAGATGTAAATGGAGATAACCTTGAAGATTTATTTGTAAGTGGAGCTGCTGGCCAAAGAGGTATACTATATCTACAGAATAAGGAAGGTAGCTTTGAAGAATCTAAGTTTCAACCATGGGAAAATGATAAAGCCTCAGAAGATTTGGAAGCTTTATTTTTGGATGTAGATAATGATGATGATCTAGATTTATATGTTACTAGCGGAGGTAGTGAATATAAAAGAGGTAATAAACTTTTAAAGGATAGGCTGTACTTAAACAATGGTATAGGAGAGTTTGTTAAAAGCAATGATGCTTTACCTAATATTTATGAAAGTTCACAAAGTATTAAAGCTTCAGATATTGATAAGGACGGAGATCTAGATTTATTTGTTGGTACAAGACTTATCTCTGGAAAATATGGCTTTCCAGCTAGCAGTTTTATTCTGATGAATAATAACGGGAGATTTTCATTAGCACCTGATAAAGTAGCTAGTGCATTGAAAAATATTGGTATGGTTACAGATGCTGTTTTTACGGATATTGATAAAGATGGAGATGATGATTTAATGATAGTAGGGGAGTGGATGGAAATTACTATTTTGGAAAATGATTCTGGAACCTTTGTAAATAGTTCTGAAGAATATGAATTAAATGGGACCAGAGGCATTTGGTGGTCTGTTACCGCTAGCGATTTAGATAATGATGGTGATGATGATTATATTATTGGTAATCTTGGAAAAAACAATAAATTTAAAGCCTCAAAAGAACATCCATTTAAGGTGTATGCTAACGATTTTGATAATAACGGAACTAACGATATTATTTTAGCAAAGTTCTATAAGGATGATTATGTACCATTACGTGGCAGAGAATGTACAAGCCAGCAAATGCCCTACGTTGCTGATAAATTTAAAGATTTTCATAGCTTTGCATCTTCAAAATTAGTGGATATTTTACCAGAAGATAAAGTAGAAGAGGCAGTTGTTTATGAAATAAATAGTTTTGAAAGTATTATTCTAATAAACGAAAACGGCAAGCTTGTAAAGAATAGTTTACCAATACAAGCACAAATATCTCCAATTAAGTCGGCTCTCGTATTAGATTTCAATAAAGATGGTTTTAAAGATATTATCACTGTTGGTAATCATTATGGCGTAGAAGTAGAAACAACACGTTATGATGCCGGTATAGGAAATGTTTTATTAGGAGATGGTAAAAACAAATTTAAAAAACTATCACCATTAGAAAGTGGTTTTTATGTTCCTCAAGATAGCCGAAACATTAGTAGCATTACTCAGCCTAATAAGAGCCTAATTATTGTTGCGAATAATAATTCTCCTTTTTCTATATTTAACCTGAGTAATTAGAGATTTCTTCGAGATTATTTTATTTCTATTTTTTAAATATTATGGCATAAAATTATATGAATAATAGATCATTTGTCTATGTATTAATCAGTTACCTAGTGTTTTATGATGCCATTTTAGCCTCTAACAATAGTAGATTTTTTTTTGTGTATCATCATTACCTATACATTACCCATACAAAGCTATAAAAATCAGCAGCATATCGATTTTAATTAAAATGATGTGCTGTCAAAAACCTTGTGAATACTAGAGTTTTTATTAAAATCATATTAAAAACATCTATTTGCTTTATTGTATGTTTTTTGTAGTGCTATATTATAGTAATTCTATAATAATTCCCCTTTATATTTATAAATATCGAAAAATAGGTTTCTGTTATTCCATTTCGAATGTACTAATTGAATACTGATTTTGATTAAAAATTAACTAATCTAAAAACTAATTTATGATGAAAAAAATTACTTTATTATTAATGCTCTTAACTGCATCTTTTGGATTTTCCCAAGCATTGCCTTTTGATTTTGAAGGAACTCTTGACGGATGGGTAGGAGATAACGCAACTGTTTCAAATGGTACAGGAAGCGATGTACTTGAGATTATAGGTGGAGCTGGACAAGCATGGGATAACGCGAATGTAACATTTGCTTCAGCTATTGATTTAAGTGATGATGCAAATAATACTTTAAGATTTACAATCCAGTCAACAACAGCAAATCCAGGAGAAATACACCAACATGGAGTTAGTTTCCAAAGTGATGGTCAACCATCTTATGAAGCTAATTTTCAAACTGTAGGGACTGATGTTTTAAATGTAGAGTTAGATTTCAATTCAGGTTTAGGTTCAAGAGATAGATTACACATTTTTACAGATGTTGGAAATTTGGGAGCTATACAGGCTACTCCTAATGTTAGTGGAACAGATACTTCAAGTCTTTCAGGGACATACATTATAGACAATATTAGTCTAGGCGCAGATCCTGTTGGAGCAGATGCGACATTAAGTGATTTACAAGTTGATGCTGTTACAATATCTGGGTTTGATTCAGGTACTATTAGCTATACTTATGCTGTAGCCAATGGAGTAACATTAGTACCTACTGTTACTGCAACAACGAACGATGCAGGAGCAAGTGTTATAATTACTCCCGCTGGAGGAATACCTGGAGATACAACTGTTGAAGTTACTGCTGCAAACGGTACAACTACGCAAACATATACAGTATCATTTGGATACCCAATAGAATTACCATTTGATTTTAATGGATCTATTGATGGTTGGACAACAGGTGACGGTGCAGTAATTTCAAATGGTGCTGGAAATGATGTACTACAAATAGTAGGAGCAGTTAATGCTTGGGATAATGCCTCAGTAACATTTACAACACCTATTGATCTAAGTGATGATGCAAATAATACTTTAAGATTCACAATCCAGTCAACAACAGCAAATCCAGGAGAAATACACCAACATGGAGTTAGTTTCCAAGGTGGTGGTGGATCTCTTGAAGCGAATTTTCAAACTGTAGGACAAGATGTTAAAAATGTAGAATTAGATTTCAACGCAGGATTAGGTTCAAGAGAAAGATTGCATATTTTTACAGATACTGGAGATTTAGGAGGTATAGCTGCAAGTCCTAATGAAAATGGGACAGATACTCAAGGTCTTTCAGGGACTTATATCATTGATAACATTACCTTAGGAGCCACCGTTTTAAGTGTTGATGATTTTGAATTATCATCATTTAAGGCATATCCAAATCCTACACAAGATAGTTGGGTGGTTAAATCAAAAAACCAAAAAATATCATCTATTCAAGTTTATGATATACTAGGAAAGCAGGTATTATCACTTACTCCTGATACTAGTGAAGCAACAATTGATGGTTCTAGTTTAAAAGCAGGATTATATTTTGCTAAAATAAAGTCTGATAATAGCTTGAAAAGTATAAAACTAGTGAAAAAATAAAAAAAAGTAGACTAACTTTAATAACTTTAAACCTCATAAACTATGTTTATGAGGTTTTTTATTTTGATGAGTATCTTTTAGAGTTTTATTTTGAAACATAGTATTGTACTAATAATACATTTTAAAAGACTAATTAGCATCAATAAAAAAAGCATCCCACAAATGATAAGATGCCTTTTAAATAATTAACAAAAAAATTAATCTAGTTTCACAATTTTTAATGTGGTTTGTTCATCTAAGCTGCTATTAATCTTTGCCAGATATATGCTAGGTGATAAATCTGAAATATTAAAAGTGTGATTTTTATTAAAACTACCTTTAAAGGTTTTTACTTGTTTTCCTGTTAAATCAAAAATTGAAACCGTTTCAACATATTTATTTATTTGAAAAGAGTCAGAAGTTGGATTGGGGTAAGCTTTTACAAGATTATTTTTATCAGAATTTTTTACACTCAAATTTTGAGTTTTAGAATACAACCTATATTCTCCAGGTTGTAAACTTAAAGCAGCAGTTGGGTTTGTAACATTTATACTTGTATTTGAAAACGTATCATACCATGTCCCTGTTGCAGGAAAATTTGGGTTGACTGATTGTGTAGTTACATCAAAATTGGCAACTATAACGACATCTAAGGTACCAACATTATCATATAAATTAATACGTTTTACTAATCCGCCAACACTTAAGTTAAAATTATTGGTATTAAAAGTTGATGGAAACTGTTTTTTTAACTGCATCATTTTTGCTGTAACATTATATAAATCCATTCTGTCTGAATCAGATTCATAACCAAGTGTCCAAGCCACAGGTTTTCTATCTAACCTGCAGGAACCATTAGTAATGTCACCATCGCAATTGATACTTTTATCGTATCCTAATTCTCCAAATTGCCAAAGCATTTTTGGCCCAGGAATTCCATAAAATATAGCTGAAGCTGCTTCTTGTCGATCTAAAGCAGTACTTAAGTCTTTTACATTATAACCTCCATTTGAGTTTCCGTAAGCTATATTTTTTACCATTAAACGTTCTTCGTCATGACTTTCCATGTAACCAACAACATGTGGATTAGTCCAGCCTCTGTTACTATAAGACAGCCAAGATACATCTGCCTCTGTTGCATAGCCCATAGTATTTTGGTTGAAATTATGATTAATATTTCCCCAAAGCATAAAACCGTAGTTTGCTAAAACAGTTTCTTCAGAATTATCAGCAAAATGCTCTAATATCATATAGACATCAGATGATACATTATTCCAGATATAATCTGCATAATCTTGCAAAATAGTTATTCTTGATGCATCATAATTTCCCCATGCACCAACATCACTTGGATTGTTAGTTTGCGTGAATCCTTTTGATAAATCAAATCTAAAGCCATCTACTCTAAATTCATCAACCCAATATTTTAAGGTTTGTTTTACATAGGTTTTAGTATAAGCACTTTCGTGATTAAAATCGTATCCTACATTAAAAGGATGCTTTGCATCTGGATTTAACCATGGATTATTAGCGGCTGGTTTGTTATTGCCAGAATCCCAATATAATTGTGCTAATGGGCTTTGGCTAAAGGCATGGTTGTAAACTACATCTATAATTACTGCAATACCACGCGAATGACAAGCATCAACAAATGATTTAAAATGATTTTGAGTACCATATGCTTTATCTAAAGCGCCATGAAACGATGGATTGTAGCCCCAACTATCGTTTCCTTCAAACTCACTAATTGGCATTAATTCAATAGTGTTTACACCTAATTGCTCAAGATAATCTAGGTGCGTCATGGCGTCAATAAAAGAATCTGTTTCAGTAAAATCTCTAATTAGCATTTCATAGATAATTAGGTTTTCTTTATTTGGTTTCACAAATGCATTTGATTGCCAAGTATAAGCTGTTTCATTTATTTTAAAGGTAGAAACATTACCAGTAGCATCTCCTGTTGGATAAGCCGTTAAACCAGGGTAGGTAGTGTTCGATATAAATTGGTCGTTGTTTGGATCTAATATTTTTTTTGAGTAAGGGTCTGCCACCTTTAAGCTATAGTCAACAAAATACTGGTAGGCATATTCTGTGTTAGAATCTAAACCATTAACGGTTAACCAAAATGTATCGCCATCTTTTTTCATTTGATAATTTTGGTTTAACGTCCAATTGTTAAATCCACCTATTAAAAACACATCGGTTTTTAAAGGGGCTTGCAAAACAAATGTAACAGTACCATCTCCATTATCATTAAAACCATTCTCTAAACCAGCAGGTATAGTTTCATTTTGAGTTGTAGTTTTTACATATACTGCAATCTGTTCTGTTTTAGTCTCACTATTTTCGGTAGCGCTAGCTTCAATAGTAAAACTCCCTGTTGAAGTAAATGTATAAGATTTTGAAATTGTAGTAGTATTTATAGCTGTTTGTTCAGATACATTATTTACTTTTAATTCTAAATCTGCATTTATACTAGATTCTGCACTAATGGTAATATTATCATTCAAATTATAAACTGACTCATTAGAGGGATTCGTAATGGTTACATTTAAACCAGCAGCGTAAATAGGGATAAAAATATCGGGTCTTGATTGTGCATTTCCTGCACTATTTCTAAAAACTACAGCAATATCTGTTACAACATCTGCACCAGAGCTGTAGTAAGTTGGAATATCTGGAGAAATAACTAGTTGATAAGTATTTGCTCCTGTACGAGTAAGTAGAGGTTGTGTGGCATTGTTTCCCCACGAACCAATAACATGTTTCCAATCTGTATTACTTGTTGAGCTTGTAGTAATAACTCCAGTATGAGCATAAACATCACCTGTATAGCCATCCAATTCTGAACCTGTTGCATCAAATGTAATGGTTATAGCATCAGATGCAGTTGGAATTACTGGAATTGTAGTAACACTTTGCGAATATGAGAGTGATACTACCAATAAAAAAAGGAAGAGTAATATTTTTTTCATAGCTTAATTCTTTAGGAAAAAAAAGGCTGATATATATCAGCCTTTTTTAAGTATAAAATAAATTTAATTTTTGGTGTACGTTGGGTTTGCAGGGTCAGAAAAATCTAAAACAAAAGAATAAGTTCCTGCGGTAGTAGCTAAATTTGCACCACCAGCTTCTAAAACACCATCGCCACCATTATCTCCGTAGTTTACAGTCCAATCGTTATTGGCTCTAAATTTATATTCGCCATCAATTAAAGTTACGTCGTTAAGAATCCAAATATCATTAAAAGGACGAGACCAATCTCTTGTAAATTGGGCATCTGGCGTTGCTCCCCAATCATTGTAAGCACCACCAACTAATCCCCAAACATTATCTATTGGTTCTAAAGTGTATGTTAAATCATTCATGTTTACAGTAGCAATATAAATACCAGCAGTTACAACAATGTTAGCCCCACCTTCATCTAAAGTACCATCTACACCATCATCACCCCAATTGGTTCCCCAATCGTTGTTCATTCTAAACTTCATTTCTCCATCAATTAAGGTTACAATACCTCTAAATACATCAGAATATTGATCGTACTCTAGCATAAAATCTGGTGTTGCTCCCCAATCGTTATAAGCCCCACCTACAATTCCTAATGAAAAGTTTTCAAGCGTGTAAGTTAAATTATTTAAATCCATTGTGATTTTATAAGAACCGGAGGTAACAGCAATGTTATCTCCACCAGCATCTAATGTGCCATCTACACCTGTATCTCCATAATTGTTTGCCCAATCCATATTTTCTCTAAACTTGATTTCGCCATCAATTAAATTTACATAGGCTACTAGAACACCATCAACATCAGTTGTCCAAAAAGGTAAATCTGGAGTAGCACCCCAATCGTTAGCAGCAGAACCAACAATACCCCAAGTTGTAGATAAATCTAAAACGGTTAAATAAGTGGTTACAGATATGGTAATGGTATCTCCAATTCTTTCAAGTACAGAACCAGATGCATTATCTGTAATTACAGAACGTACTCTTATGTCTAAATCGCCAGTTGAATCTACTGGAATACCACTTAGTATTGCTGCTGCATTTAACTGTGCATTTGTTAATGAAATTGAATTTTGATTTGTAACAGAGCCCATTTCTATTGGCATTGCAAAATTAGTTCCTACTGTTGCCGCTTCTATAAAATATTCTACGTTTACACCTAAAGAAGAGTCTAAAATAGGGTCATCCCATTCTACAGTAATTGCAATAGCATCATTATTATCTAATGATAAAACAAAGGCATCGCCATCTGAAACACTATTTACTACTTGCTCATTAACAGGATAGGTTGTAACTAAAAGTAAAATGTTGTTTGAAATTTGACTTCCGGCAGAGACTCTCATGTAAATAGCTATATCTTTAAATGTGCTAACACCAGTACCTGCAATAGCATTATTAAAATCTGCTACCGTCATTGAAAAATTGCTCTTATCTGTAGTTCCTAAAGAAACAGGAGTTGTAAATGCTTCGTCTGTAGACATCTCTACATTGTAAGAGCCACCTCCAGTTACTTCATCATTCCAAGAAATGGTAAACGCAGGATTATCTGGTAAAGAAAAGTTTAAAAATACACTACTAATACCTGGAGTATTTAGAACAAACTTTGCCTCTGGACTCGTTATTGTTATGCTTTCTTCAGTTTCACAAGCTGTAAAAATAAAGGCTAATGAAAGTAAAAGAAAGCTGATTTTTTTTATATATAAATTCATATCTATTTTTTTTATGATTATAAATTCAACGGAATAAGAATGTAACGACCAGTTAAGTCGTTAAACCAAACATCGTAATCATCTTCAACTATTACAGGAATTGATCCGCCACCATTTGTAGCTACTCCAGAGAATGAAGTAGAACTACCCCAAGTATCTGAGCCTGTTAAAAATGAAACTTCACCTGGGGTTAAATGTATTCCAGATGCAAACCATATGTGTCCATCAAAAGCTAATGGCGTCATAGCAATTGTGCTAGTAACACTTGATCCTTGAATCGATAATGTTGCAGGGCTTGTAATACCTGATGCATCAAAAGGTTCAAAAGTAAAAGTGTTATTTCCAAAGTTTATTGTAAACGTATAAAACCCTTCAGGGATACCATCGCCACCTCCGTAAGGAAATCTTTCAGGATCATCGCCACCTCCAGGATTATTACCTACTGTACTACCATCATCAGTCCCCCATTGTGGCTGCCATAGCCCTTTGGTTTGTAAAACTTTAAAATGACCATTATTAGCCCAAAACCCTGTGTAATAATATACGTTGCTATTATTTTCGTCTCTAAATAAAGCGGGGTTGTTGCTATTGTTGTTCCAGCCTGGAGCTGTTGCATCTCCAACTAAATAATAATCCTCAAACACATAGTTAAAGTATGGAAATACATCAAATTGAATAGTATTTGAATTTATTTGCTCACTGCTTTGTGACCCGATAGAAGCAACAACTCTAGTATATAATGTGGCCCATTCGAAAGGGTTAAGTCCTGCATTACCTGCTGCTGCATTAACTTCGCTTATAGATAGTGTTATATCACTTTTACCTGTTATAGATGCTGCAGTTACTGGATTTGTGAAAGTATCATCGCTAGCAAATTGAACAGCGTAATTTATTGCAGTTTGTTGTCCGTAATCAGACTCAACCCAATTTAGGGTAAGTGCTGGATTAGATGTATTAACCGCATCAAGCTCTATTTGCGTAAAGTTTAAATCTGCCAAAACAGGTGCTGTTGGTGCAGATATTTGGAATGTATCAGTTGTATCTTCGCAAGAACTAAGGAATAGTAAAACTAAGCCAATAATACTAACTGCTGAAATTCTTTTAATTTTTTTCATCGTGTTAATTTGTTTTAATTTTAATATCCTGTGTTTTGGGTAAGATTAGGATTTGCCGCCATACTTGCTGTAGGAATAGGATAAACATCAAAGTGTGCTGGTAGTGAAATACCGTTACTTCCGTTTCCTTTCCAAGCCCAATTGTAATTACCGCCAGTAAACTTGTTGTAACGAATTAAATCTTGTCTGCGATGAGCTTCCCAATGAAGTTCACGAGATCTTTCGTCTAAAATAAAATCTAAAGTTAAGCCAGCAGCTGTTATCATATTAGAATTGTTAGCTCTGGTTCTTAAGGCATTTACATACCCAAGTGCAGTGCTAGCACTTCCGCCACCTCCTCTTAAATGAGCTTCAGCATACATTAAATACACATCGGCTAATCTAAATAAAGGAAAATCTGTGTCAACAAAAGTTTGATCTACTCCAAAACCTCCAGTTGAAGTTGCATTAGAATATTTTTGAATGATATAACCGGAATCTTTATCAGATATGTCATTTATATCGATAGGCCTTCCTTCTGAAATGATAGTATTTCTAGTGTCATCAGCAAAAGAACCGTCAAACAATTCTACAAATTGTTTTCTAACTCTAAGAGCTCCACCCCATCCGCCGGCACCAACACCAACTTCTGCTCCGTTTACTTCAATGCTTCCTACAGAACCATTAATCATAACTGTTGTTGGACCAAAGTTTTGAGTTGTAAATCCGTCTGAAATAATTGGAAAAATAATTTCATTTGTAGCAGAATTTGTATTGTTATCTGCCATAAAGTTGTGAAGGTAATTGGTAGCTAACGAATAACCTCCTCCAATTATTTTTTCACAATAGCTTAAACAATCTGCGTTACGGTCAGTACCTACATAAACTTGTGCATTCAAGTACATTTTAGCTAAAATCATATATGCAACAGCTTTATCAGCTCTTCCGTATTCATTTTGTCTTGAGTTTACTAAGTCTGAATCAATTGCTAATAGCTCGCTTTCAATAAAAGAGAATAATTCAGCTCTACCATATACAGGAGGTTGAGAATTAAGTGCATCATCTTCAGTAACAAAGTTTGCTTTCCCAAAAATATCCATCATGTAGTAATATGCCATAGCCCTCATTAATCGAGCTTCAGCTCTATAGGCTGGTATCTCATTTCTTACGGATGTAGAAACATTTCTTGAGTCTAATTTTGCATCTGTAGTTTCTCTTAAAAAATTATTTGCTAGAGCAATAGAAAGATGTGCTCTACTAAACATGCCTAAGAGTAATGGATTTTGAGCTGTCCATAAATTTCTTTGAATTTCTCTAGTTCCTGGGTCATTTTCATAAGACCAAATCATTTGATCTGCAGAAAGTGTTTGTACATATAAAAGAACACGTCCAAATTGACTGGTTCCTGCATCAATATTTTTAAGATTTGAGCTACCACCACCATCTGTACCTGTTAAAGCTAAATTGGCGTAGACACCAGCTAGTACTTGTTTATATGCAGCTTCATCGTTAAAAAGATCTTCACTTAAAGTGGTTTGGTCGTCATTTGGTACGATATTCAAATCGTCCGTACAGGATGTTAATGCCAAAACGAAAAGCATTACAAACCCAATTGTTTTGTGTATTTTAAATCTTGTTTTCATAGTTTTTTTAAAATTTAAAATTAGCGCCTGCCAAAATAGTTCTTGGTCTAGGGTAAATTGTATTATCAATTCCAT
The DNA here is from genome assembly GCF_002741945.1 of Gaetbulibacter sp. 4G1. Classification (GTDB taxonomy): domain Bacteria; phylum Bacteroidota; class Bacteroidia; order Flavobacteriales; family Flavobacteriaceae; genus Wocania_A; species Wocania_A spongiicola. The sequence continues at coordinate 165,726 of NZ_MDVN01000001.1, read as the reverse complement.
TAAATACTTCTGGATCTAATCCACTATAATTAGTTATAGTAAATACGTTTTGGATACCTCCCCATAATCTTAAGCTTTTTAAATGTTTAGAGATATTGTTAAAAGTATAACCTAACGTTATATTGTCCATTTTTAGGAATGATGCATCTTCAACGTATATATCAGAAATGATAACATCAGAAGTTCGTTGGAATCCTGTATTTAAAACCGATGTTGGTACATTTCCTAATACAGCATTGTCTTGTAATAATTCGTATTGTGCTCTAGAAGAATTTACGTTATTGTAAACGTAGTTTCCTAGGTTGGCTCTTAAATTAAAAGATAAATCTAAGTTTTTATAATTGATGTTAGATTGAAACCCTAAAATAACATCAGCTCCAGGGTTTTCTTTTAAATAACGGTCATCATCATTAATAACGTTGTCACCATTTAAATCTACAAAAGCACCTTCAATAGGATTACCTGAGTTATCGTATAATTGTTTGAAAACACTAAATGAATTAGGAGAAAAACCTTCTCTTAATATTTGAATGTTGTTTCCTGTACCACCAGAAATACCACCAGTTCTTACATCTTGTCCTAGTGCTAATTCTTTAATCTCTCTATCTAGAAAAGTTGCATTAAAGTTAAAATCAACAGTAAAATCATCTTGTTTAACAACATCTGCATTTAAAGAAAACTCGATACCTTGAATTTGTAATTCACCAATGTTTTGAATAATACTGTTTGAAAAGTTAGTACCATCTGCTACAGATGCGGTAAATAATAAATCAGTTGAATTTTTTTGAAAAAAGTTTAACGAACCGGAAAGCCTTTCATCAAATAACCCATAGTCTATACCAAATTCTAAAGTTGCAGTTTCTTCCCATTTTATATCTGGGTTTATTTCTGATGCTATTAAAGACTGAATTACTGTATTCCCAAATTGATATTGTGAATTGACATCGCCCCCTCTATATCTGTTCAAAAATATGTCTTTTTCTTGTAGCTCTTGTTGTCCAGTAATACCATAACTAGCTCTTAACTTTAAATTAGAAATTAGTTTTGAATCTTTTAAGAAATCTTCATCACTTATGTTCCAAGCCAATGCAGCCGCAGGAAAATCACCCCATTGATTTTCTTTACTGAAGCGCGATGTTCCGTCTCGTCTATATGTTAATGTTAACAAGTATTTATCTAGAAAAGTAACATTAGCTCTACCAAATAATCCTATTAAAACCACATCTGGGTCTGCAAAAGTTGACGAAAAACTTAATGGATCTCTACTATTGCCTGTATTACCTCCGTTATTGGTGAATTTTTGATAAGAATAACCAGCAGTAAATTCAGTACGGAATTTATCAAATTCTTTATTATAAGTTAAATAACCATCAAGTAATTTATTCGTTCTTTTTTGATACCCCCTAGAATTATTTCCTTTAACAGGGTCGTTTGTAGGAACCAAGGTAGATGTTACATTTATGGTTTTAGCTTCAGTCTCATCATATCCAATATTTAATACAGCTCTTAATTCTGGTAAAAAATGAAATTTATAGTCAAAATTTAAATTACCGTAAGTTCTATTAGAATCCCCTGTATTATTTGCTTGTAATAGTGATGCAACAGGGTTTGTAGTGCCGTTAGAAACAATTGTTCCATTTCTATGCTGGTAAAAACCGCCAAAAGGTGATGATGGGTCATATACTGGTTGTGTTGGATCGTAACGTAAAGCACCTCCAACATTATTACCAAATCTGTTATCTTCAAAAGCAAGGTTAGCGTTTAAACTAACTTTTAAATGATCATCAAAGAACTTTGGGTTTAATGCTAAGCCTAAACTTCGTCTTTCAAATTCTGATGTTATAATTGCTCCTTCTTGGTCAGTAATTCCAAAAGAAAACCTAGCAGGCAATACTTTAAAAAGAGATCCTTGCATAGTTAAATTATGTTGAGATGAAACTGTATTTCTAAAAATTTCATCTTGCCAATTGGTGTTTGCACTGCCTAACAAGCTTTCGTCTAACGTTGTCCCGTTAATTGGTTGCGATGCTACTAACTGCCTGTAAGCATTAGCAGAAAAAACATTTATTCTATCTGTTATTTCACCAAAGCTATATTGAGTGTCGTAAGTAGCACTAAATGTAGATTTACCTTTTTTAGTAACAATAATAATGACTCCGTTTGATGCTCTAGAACCATAAATTGCGGTTGCAGATGCATCTTTTAAAACAGAAAATGAATCAATATCGTTAGGATTGATACTCGCTAAAATACCTCTAGAACCATTTAAGCCATTGTTGTCAATTGGTAACCCATCAATAATAATAAGTGGGTTATTTGATGCATTTATAGAAGAACCACCTCTAATAGTGATTTGAGAGCCAGTACCAGGAGCACCATCAGTTGTAATACTAACACCAGATACACGTCCACTCAATAGATTCTCGGTAGTAACAATGTTTCCTTTTGTAAAATCTTCAGAGGTAATTGCTTCTACAGAACCTGTGGCATCTTTTTTAGTTGTAGACCCATAACCAATGATAACAATTTCGTTCAATTGGGCTGTATCTTCAATTAATTGAACATTTAATGAAGCTTGCCCTGAATAAGTAATTTCAATTGGCTGATAACCTATATATGAGAATACAATAATATCTCCGTTGTTAACCTCAATTTGATAATTACCATCAAAATCTGTTGCTGTTCCAGTTGCCGAGTCTTTTATAACGACATTTACCCCTGGAAGCGGAATAGAAGTTGATTGTTCTGTTACTGTTCCTGTAAGTGTATTTTGCCCAAACATAAATGTTGGCAAAATAAACAGCAAAAACAATAAACTATTAATTGTTGTTTTCATATAAATTCTTTAGAGTTAATTTTTAAATTAGTCAGTATATATTTTCACTTCTCAGGTTAAAACTATGTAAACTCTGTGTAAAGAAATAATTTTGAATTACGAAATTCTTAGCGAAAACGTTTTCGTGTTGAAAACTTTTCATGATTTGCTGTTTTTATTGAGGAAAACATACATAATTACATCTTAAAAATAATATCTTTATAACAGATTTTTTATAAAGCAATGATTGCTATTAAATAAATTGCCCAATGAAAAGAAAAATAACTTTGAAACAAATAGCGCGAGAATTAGATGTTTCTATTTCAACAGTTTCAAAAGCGCTTAGTAATAGCAAGGAAATTAGCGAAGATACTACGCAAAAAATACAAGCATTTGCTAAGCTTTATAACTATAAGCCCAATAATATTGCACTTAGTTTAAAAAACAGAAAAACTAAAACCATTGGTATATTAATTCCAGAAATAGTGCACCATTTTTTCTCTACAGTAATTAGAGGCATTGAATTAGTAGCAAACAGGCGTGGTTATAATGTTATTGTTGGGTTATCTAACGAATCGTTTACAAAAGAAATCATCAATATGGAAATGCTTGCTAATGGTAGTATTGACGGATTTATTTTGTCTATCTCTAAAGAAACCTTGTTGAAACAAGACTACCATCATTTTAATGCTACTATAAATCAAGGAATGCCTATTGTAATGTTTGATAGGGTTGTAAATGAAGTGGATTGTGATAAGGTAATTGTTGACGATTTTAATGGGTCTGTTAAGGCAGTGAATAAACTTATTGAGAACAATTGTAAAAATATTGCACTTATAACTACTATGGATTATGTAAGCGTTGGAAGACTGAGAACTCAAGGTTATATAGAAGCTTTAGAAAGCCATAAAATAATTGCCGACCCTAATTTAATATTGAAAATAGACGATAGTTTAGATGTTGAAAATCATTTAGAAGATTTAGAACTTGAAATAGAACAATTCTTCAAAATTAATGGTAGTATTGATGGTGTTTTTGCAGTTAACGAGCTTTATGCAGTTACTGCAATGAAGGTTGCAAGAAAGTTAGGTTTAAGTATTCCAGATAATATTCAAGTTATTGGTTTTACTGATGGAGTTCTCTCGAAACATGCAACACCAAGTTTAACTACAGTTAGCCAACATGGTCAAAAAATAGGTGAGCAAGCCGCGAATTTACTAATAGATAGATTAGTGGCGGCAGATACTGAAGATGACCAGTATTTCACTAATGATGAGAGAAAATCAGACTTTATAAAAGTGGTTATTGAAACCGAAATAATTGAAAGAGAATCAACTAAACAGTTTCGTTAAATATTATTGAAGCAAAAGTTTTATTAGGAAAAATAAAATTCTTTTATATCTTTGGTTCGAAATCAAAACTTATATTTTCACTTCTCACAATAAGTTTTGATAAGTTATCGCTTATCGAAATAGTATTAATTTAAACATACTATTAATGGAAAAGCGTAGATTAAGTTTCTGGGAAATTTGGAACATGAGTTTTGGATTTCTGGGGATACAATTTGGATTTGCCTTACAAGGTGGGTTCATGTCTCGAATATTTCAAACATTAGGAGCCGATATTCATGATATACCAATCATGTGGATTGCCGCACCATTAACAGGTCTGTTAGTTCAGCCTATCATTGGTTATTTAAGTGATAGAACTTGGAGTCCAAGATGGGGAAGACGTCGACCATACTTTTTAATTGGAGCTGTTTTAAGTTCGGTAGCCTTATTTTTTGTGCCATATTCTCCAGCATTATGGGTAGCTGCAGGATTTTTATGGATACTTGATGCTTCTATAAATATTTCGATGGAGCCTTTTAGAGCATTGGTTGCTGACAAACTTACTGAGTCGCAACGTACTTATGGTTTTGTAGTTCAAACTTTAATTATTGGAATTGGAACATGGGTAGCAAGTAATTTACCTTGGATGGTTTCTCAATTAGGCGTAAGCGATTCTGCAGCTTCTGGGGTGATTCCAAATTCAGTAAAAGTTGCTTTTGCAATAGGTGCGCTTGTATTTTTAATTAGCATATTATATACGGTTTTTACAACTTCTGAATATCCTCCTGAAGACATGGAGGAATTTGAAAAAGAGAAGGCAAAAAAAAATCAATTCATTCCAGATATACTTAACAATATTGGAAACATGCCTTTAACAATGAAAAAGTTAGGTGTTATTCAATTTTTTAGCTGGTTTGCATTTTTTACCATGTGGAGTTTAGCAAACCCTGCTTTAACCGAGCACGTATTTAGTACACCAGCACCTATACAATCTGCATATGATATGACTAATGCAGTTCAGGCTGAAGCCTTTAATACTGCTAACACAGCATTTCAAAAGTCATCAAATTTAGTGGGATCTGCCATGGGTGTTTATGGATTATCTTCTATGGTATTTGCACTTTTATTGGTGCTTTACACATCAAAAAGACGAGTAAATAGAAAATTTGTACACATGTTTTCTTTGATAATTGGTGGCATAGGTTTTATATATATGTACTACACATCTCCTGAAAATTTAAAATATTGTTTTGTACTTATAGGTTTTGCATGGGGAAGTATTCTTTCAATGCCTTATGCTATGCTATCTAGTTCTGTAGACCCTAAAAAAATGGGCGTGTTCATGGGCATTTTTAATATGTTTATAGTTATTCCTCAAATTATTGCTGCTGTAGGAGGGATAAACTACATCTCTGGGTTATTAGGCAAAGAAGCCATAAATGCTATGACAGTTGCCGGAATAAGTTTAATTATTGCGGGATTATGTAATTTATTAATTACAAATAAAAATGCCGTTTCATATCAAGGATAAACAACAATCAATGAATAAAAAAGGATTTATATTCGATTTAGATGGTGTTATTGTTGACACTGCAAAATATCATTATTTAGCTTGGAAAGCTTTAGCTAATAGTATAGGTATAGATTTTACGCATATACAAAACGAACAATTAAAAGGGGTAAGTAGAGAAAGTTCATTAAAAAAGATTCTTGAGTGGGGAAACAAAACACTTTCTAATGAGGAATTTTTAAAACTTATGTCTAAAAAAAATGAGGAATATTTGAGCTACATTTCTAATATGGATGAAAGCGAAATTCTTCCAGATGTCACAAAAATATTAAACTATTTATCTCAACAAAATCAACCTATAGCTTTAGGTTCTGCAAGTAAAAACTCTAAACAAATACTTGAAAAAGTAAACCTTTTGCATCAATTTAATGCTATTGTTGATGGCAATGATGTTACTAACGCAAAACCAGATCCTGAGGTCTTTTTAAAAGCCGCAAATAGGGTAAATATACCAGTAGAAGATTGCGTTGTTTTTGAGGACTCTGTTGCAGGTATACAGGCTGCAAATAAAGCAAATATGATTTCAATAGGAATTGGTGAAGTTTCTGTTTTAAACGAAGCTGACTTTGTTTTTAAAGATTTTACTCAGATAAGCTCAGAATTTATTGAGAAAATAAGTAAAGTAAAAAAGAAAGAATTAGAGAAAATATAAGAGTATTACGTTGAAGAGAGAATTAAAATGAAGACTCTTATTTTAATAATAAATAAAAATGAATCAAGATTATATAAAACCAGATAATTGGTCCTTAATAGAAGAAGGCTTTGATGCAAATCGAGTAAAATCTTCCGAAAGTTTATTTAGCATTGGTAACGGTGCTATGGGGCAACGTGCTAATTTTGAAGAACATTATTCTGGACCAACATTTCAAGGCAGTTATATAGCTGGAGTATATTATCCAGACAAAACTAGAGTAGGTTGGTGGAAAAACGGATATCCAGAGTATTTTGCCAAAGTGCTTAATGCACCCAATTGGATAGGAATAAATGTTTTTATAAATGATGAACAATTAGATTTGTTTTCATGTAAAAAGATTGAAAATTTTAAAAGAGAACTCAACATGCAAGAAGGTTGGTTGTCTCGATGTTTTATAGCTACACTGAACAATAATATTCAAGTTGAAGTTGAAACTAAGCGTTTTTTAAGTTTAGATATAGAAGAATTAGGAGCAATAGAATATAGTATTACGCCTTTAAATAGTAATGCTAAAGTTCAATTTCAACCCTATTTAGATGCTAGTATTACTAATGAAGATACCAATTGGGATGATAAATTCTGGGACACTTTAAAAGTAAATCATAAAAATCATCAGGCATTTATTGAAGCTAAAACCATGAAAACAGATTTTTATACCTGTACCTTTATGGAATCTAAAATCTTTATAAACAATAAAGAAACTTCAATAGAGCCCACTATAAAAACAGATTCTAATCAAATATCATTTAATTATAATTTCGAAGTTGACAAAGGTCAAACTTATTCTATTCAAAAATTTGGAGGTTATGTTGCAGATAGAAATTATGATAAAAGTGAATTAGCTTCTGTATCAAAGCAAATTTTAGAAAAAGCTAAAAAAATTGGATTTGAAGGTTTGTTACTAAAACAAAAAGAAGCTTGGGCAAATATTTGGGAAAGTGCAGATATTAATATTACTGGAGATGTAAAAGCGCAACAAGGTATTCGTTTTAATATTTTTCAATTAAATCAAACCTATTTAGGTAAAGATTCTAGATTAAATATTGGCCCAAAAGGATTTACAGGCGAAAAATACGGAGGTAGCACCTATTGGGATACCGAGGCCTACTGTATTCCTTTTTACATGGCAACAAAAGATCAGCAAGTAGCTAGAAGCTTGTTGGAATATCGTTATAATCATTTAGAAAAAGCCATAGAGAATGCTAAAAACATTGGATTAAATAATGGTGCAGCACTATACCCTATGGTTACTATGAATGGAGAAGAATGCCATAACGAATGGGAAATTACATTTGAAGAGATCCATCGTAACGGGGCCATCGCATTTGCCATATTTAATTACTATCGTTATACTGGGGATTATAGTTATATTCCAGAAAAAGGTTTAGAGGTGCTAATTGGTATTGCTCGTTTTTGGCAACAACGCGCTAACTTTTCTAAAGAAAAAAATAAATATGTTATTCTTGGAGTTACCGGACCAAACGAATACGAGAACAATGTAAATAATAATTGGTATACTAACTATTTGGCACAATGGTGTATTAATTACACTATTGAAACGATTGAAAAAGTAGACGCAGATTATCACTCAGATTTTTTAAGAATTGCCAAAAAAGTTAAACTTTCTAAAACAGAGATGGCGCTTTGGAAAGCGGTTGCTGATAATATGTATTTCCCTTATTCAGAAAAACATCAAGTATTTCTTCAGCAAGATGGTTTTTTAGATAAAGAATTAATTCCTGTATCTAAGCTAGATAAATCACAAAGACCAATTAACCAAAAATGGTCTTGGGACAAAATTTTGCGTTCACCTTACATAAAACAAGCCGATGTTTTGCAAGGGTTGTATTTCTTTGAAGATGAATTTACAAAGGACGAATTAGAAAAACATTTTGATTTTTATGAACCTTTTACAGTGCACGAAAGCTCATTGTCCCCTTGTGTGCATAGTATTCAAGCCGCTAAATTAGGCAGAATGGAACAAGCATATGAATTTTATTTGCGTACATCTCGTTTAGATTTAGATGATTATAATCATGAAGTACATGAAGGATTACACATAACATCAATGGCAGGAACATGGATGAGTATTGTTGAAGGTTTTGGCGGGATGCGAGTTAAGGATAATGTTTTATCCTTTACCCCAAAAATCCCCGAACAATGGGATGCTTATTCTTTTAAAGTTAATTTTAGAGGAGCTATTATAAAAGTAAATGTGTGCCAGAATGAAACTAATTTTGAATTAGAGAATGAAACTGCTCTACAAATTTTGGTAAACAATGAATTGGTAACAATTGAGCCCAATAATTTAGTAACTGTATAGATTAACTATTTAAAATCGATAGCATGCATAAATCAATCAAAATATATCTTTTATTCGTAGTTGTTTTTAGTATATCGTGCAAAAAACAAAATGATATAGTTATAGATAAAATGGAAACTCATACATCTGTAATTGAACGTAACGATATTGAACGTGTTGAACCACCAAATTGGTGGGCTGGTTTTAAAACTTCTGAATTGCAATTGCTTATTAATCATCCTAATATATCAAAAGCAAAACCTGAAATTTCATACGAAGGTGTTTCAATCAAAAAAGTACATAAGGCAGATAGTCCAAATTATTTATTTATTGATTTGAATGTTGATAAAGCTGTAAAATCAGGAAAATTCAATATTGTTTTTAAGATTGAAAATAATGAAGAATTAATACATACTTATGAAATTAAGTCTAGAGAAAAGCAAGCTGAAGATTATATAGGTTTTAATAGTTCTGATGTGTTATATTTAATTACGCCAGATCGATTTGCAAATGGAGACACTTCAAATGATATTTTCTTAAAAAAGACAGGTATAAATGAAGCAGGACAAAAAGTAAGCCTGTTAAAGGAAGCTACGATTAATCGAAAAGATGATTATGCAAGACATGGTGGCGATATAAAAGGGATTATTAATCATTTAGATTATATTCAAGATATGGGTTTTACAGCCATTTGGTCTTGCCCATTGTTAACTAACAACATGCCCAGGTCATCATATCATGGTTATGCCATGACCGATTTTTATGAAATAGACCCACGTTTTGGAACATTATCAGAGTACCGAGAACTAGCCGATAAAGCAAAAGCGAGAAACATTAAACTAGTAATGGATCAAGTCGCCAATCATTGTGGTGTAGAACATTGGTGGATGAAAGATTTGCCGTTTAAAGATTGGGTAAATCATCAAGAAGATTACGAAAAAAACAAAGATAAATGGAAATGGGATTTGGCTACCTATTCTAACCACAGACGCACAAGTAATCAAGATATTTATGCAGCTAAAGCAGATGTTGATGGTAATAGAGATGGCTGGTTTACACACCAAATGCCAGACTTAAATCAGCGTAATCCGTTCATGGCTAAGTATATTATTCAAAATAGTATTTGGTGGATTGAAACTGTAGGTTTAGCAGGTATTCGACAAGATACCTATCCATACCCCGATAAAGATTTTATGAGTGATTGGGCAGGAGCTATAATGAATGAATACCCTAATTTTAGTATTGTTGGTGAAGAATGGAGTTATAATCCACTATTAATTGGTTATTGGCAAGAAGGCGCAAATAATAAAGATGGTTACGATTCTAATTTGAAGTCTACTATGGATTTTGCTATGCAATCTAATATTGTTAAGGCTTTAAATGAAGAAGAATCGTGGAATAAAGGGCTAGTGAAAATATACGAAGGTTTAGCAAATGATTTTCATTATGCAAACCCACAAGACATTATGATTTTTCCAGATAATCATGATATGAGTCGCATTTTCACACAACTTAAGGGAGATGTTACAAACACCAAAATGGCTCTAAGTTATTTATTGACTTTGCCCAGAATTCCGCAAATATATTACGGAACAGAAATTTTAATGGACGATTTTGATAAACCTGGAGACCATGGTTTAATCCGTACAGATTTTCCTGGAGGTTGGCAAGGAGATACTGTAAATGCATTTACCGGAGAAGGCTTAACCGATGCTCAAAAAAATATGCAGGAGTATTTAAAAAAGTTACTCAATTATCGTAAAAATAGTAAAGCAATTCATAATGGAAAAACAATTCATTTTGCTCCAGAAAATGGTGTTTATGTATTGTTTAGAGTTATAGAAGATGAAACAGTTGTCCATATTTTAAATAAAAATGAAATCGAGGTTGAATTAGATTTAAAACGATTTGATGAATTAGATTTAAATGCAAAATCATTAAATAATATCATAACAGGGAATGTGATTGAATGGAACGACAAGCTAATTTTAAAAGAAAAAGGAAGTACCATCTTAACAACGAAGCAATAACTTCATTTAAAAATTATTCTCTGATTTCTCAAAAACTATCATTATAAATGCTACAATGAAAAAGCATCTAGTCATATTAATATTAAGTATTGTATTGATTTCTTGTTTAGATAAGAAAAATCAAGATGATAATAAACTGTTAGGAAATGAAGTGGTTACGTTTGTTATTAACCAGTTTCCAAATAATCACGATTATAATAAAGAGATTTATATTTCTGGAGATTTTGAAGGTTGGTCTGGTGGCAGAGAACAATTCAAATTAAAAAAGAAAAATAATAATTATAGCATTACCATTCCTAAATACCGAGAGACTATTAATTTTAAATTCACACAAGGAAATTGGGAAACTGTTGAGTGTTTAGAAAATGGAAATCCAATTGAAAACCGAACATATGCTTTTACAGGACAAGACGAAAAAGTTGAAGTAAATATTGCAAACTGGTATAATTTAGTTGAAAATAATCAAGTATCGACAGCGTCTAAAAATGTACATGTGTTTGCCGAAGATTTTGAAATTCCACAGTTAAACCGAAAACGGAAAGTAAGTGTCTATTTGCCGCCTAATTATGAAACCTCTAATAAACACTATCCAGTTTTATATTTTCAAGATGGGCAAAACGTATTTGATGTTAAAACCTCTTATACAGGTGAGTGGGAAGTTGACGAAACATTAAATGCAATGTATAATGAAATGGGTTTTGAACTTATTGTTGTGGCTATAGACCATGGGGGAAATAAACGCTTAAATGAATATTCGGCTTGGGATCATGAGAAGTATGGTAAAGGTGAAGGAAAGCTGTATTTGGATTTTTTAGTAAATAACCTAAAACCAGAAATTGATAAAACATACAGAACCAAACCAGATCATAATAACACAGGTATTATGGGGTCGTCTTTAGGAGGTTTATTTGCACATTATGCTGCAGTTAAAAGACCAGATGTATTTGGGCAAGCTGGTGTGTTTTCTCCATCATTTTGGTATGCTGAAAATGGTTTTAAGTTTACAGAAGAGCACCCTAATAACACTAAGTTTTATTATTTGATAGGAGATCAAGAAGGAGAAGAGATGGTTAATAATATAAATAGAATGGTTGAACTAATGGAATTAAATGGGTTTTCAAATATTCATAAAAAGATTGGGCCAAATGGAATTCACAGCGAATCATTTTGGAAAACCGAATTTAAACAAGCAATTTCTTGGTTGTTTATTAATCAATAAGCATAGAATGAAGCATTTGAAGTTATTCTTATTTTTTCTATTATTAACAGCTTTGTCTTTTGGGCAAAACCCAAATCGCATTTTTAAAAGTATTGCCGAAAAAGGTAGTACTATTGAAATTGAAGTAAGCGATGGAAGATATATTATTCAGTTTTTTAATACTCAAATTATAGAAACATCATTTATTCCACTAGGTGAGAAGTATACTTGTAAGTCTCATGCTATTGTTACATACACAAATGAAAAGGAATATTTATTTACTGCAAATGAGTTAATAATAACTCAAAATAAGATAATTAAGTCATTAGTTGATAAAGATGGTTTTGCTTCGATAAAAACAGACGGAATCCAAGTTAATATTCAAAAAGAACCCTTTCAAATATCCTATTCTTATAAAGGAGAACCAATCATTTCCGAAAAAGGAGGTTACATAAAGAATGATAGTTTAGAAACCATTCAATTCAATTTAAAAAAAGATGAAGTTTTATACGGTGGAGGAGCTCGTGCTTTAGGGATGAATCGTCGTGGTAACCGATTACAACTTTATAATAAAGCACATTATGGCTACGAAACACGAAGTGAATTAATGAATTTTACACTTCCTATTGTTATGTCTTCAAATAAATACATGGTACATTTTGATAATGCACCAATTGGGTTTTTAGATTTAGATAGTAAAAAAGATAATACGTTAACTTACGAAACCATTTCAGGTAGAAAAACTTATCAAGTTATTGTTGGTAATTCTTGGCTTGATATTATTGATAATTATACAAATTTAACAGGTAAGCAACCTATGCTTCCTCGTTGGGCTTTAGGTAATTTTTCAAGTAGATTTGGATATCACTCGCAGCAGGAAGTTGAGGGAACTATTAATGAGTTTAAAAAAGAAAATATACCTGTAGATGCCATTATTTTAGACCTATACTGGTTTGGTAAAGAAATGACAGGAACCATGGGTAATTTAGAGGTTTTTCGCGATTCGTTTCCCGATTTTGAAGGCATGGTATCACGTTTAAAAAATAAAGGCGTTAAAACGATAACCATTACAGAGCCATTTATTTTAACTACTTCAAAGCGATGGGAAGATGCTGTAAAAGAGGACGTTTTAGCAAAAGACTCTCTGGGAAACCCTTATAAATATGATTTCTATTTTGGGAATACTGGTTTAATCGATATTTATAAACCAAAAGCAGAACAATGGTTTTGGAATATATACAAAGATTTAGCAAATAAAGGAGTTGCTGGTGTTTGGGGAGATTTGGGTGAGCCAGAAGTACACCCTTCAGATTTGATTCATGCCAAAGGAACTGCTGATGAAGTTCATAACATTTACGGTCACGATTGGGCACGATTAATACATGAGGGTTATAAAAGAGATTTTCCTAACACACGACCATTTATTTTAATGCGAGCAGGGTATTCAGGCTCGCAACGCTTTGGTCTTATTCCTTGGTCAGGTGATGTAAATAGAACTTGGGGCGGTTTACAAAGTCAACCAGAAATTGCAATACAAATGGGGATGCAAGGTCTAGCATATATGCACTCTGATTTAGGAGGGTTTGCTGGTGCAAATTTAGACGATGAGTTATATGTTAGATGGTTGCAATATGGTGTTTTTCAACCTGTTTTTAGGCCTCACGCTCAAGAAGATGTACCAAGCGAACCTGTTTTTAGAAGTGAAAAAGCTAAAATTTTAGCAAAAAAGGCTATAGAATTACGTTATAAGTTGCTGCCTTATAACTATCAATTAGTTTACGAGAATAATCAGTTTGGAAATCCTCTAATGCGACCTTTATTTTTTGAAGAGCCAAATAATGAAAAGCTATTTAATTACTCCAAAAGCTATTTATGGGGACATGATATTTTGGTGTCACCAGTTTTAAAAGCTGGTATAAAAAATCAAGATGTATATTTTGCTAAGAATAATATTTGGTTTGATTTCTATACTGATGAAACTATTGATGGCGGGCAAACAAAAACTATAGGGTTAAAAGAAAATTCAATTCCAACCTACATTCGAGCGGGAGCTTTTATTCCCATAGCAAAACCTATGCAAAGTACAGAAGGTTATGATGCGAATACATTAGAGATACATTATTATCACCATAATTCTGTTAAAGCTAGCGAGCGAAAATTTTATAATGATGATGGAAAAACAGCTAATGCTTATGAAACGGGGCAGTATGAAGTTTTAGAGTTTGAAGCAAAAATTAAGAGACGCTGGTTAGAGATTGATTTCGAAGCAGAAATTGGTTCTGATTCTGAATCAAAACTTAAGCAAATAGATTTGATTATTCATAATATCAAAAATGAACCAAAGCGAATAAAAATTGATGGAAAAAGGGTAAAATGTACATGGAATGCCAAAAATAATAGCTTAACCATTCCATTAGTTTGGAATACTTCAAAATATAAGAACATCAAAATTAAATTTAAATAATAGCTTTATGAATAAGCAATATATATACATAATAATTCTCATTTTTTTGATATCCTTTGGATGTAAAAAGGAAGCAAATCCGACTCCTGAATCAATATCAAATAAAAAAGAGCTAAAGAGTAAAAAAGTTATTTATCAGGTGTTTACACGCTTGTTTGGGAATACAAATACAACAAATAAACCGTGGGGAACAATTGAAGAAAATGGAGTTGGAAAGTTTAATGATTTTACATCAAAAGCTTTAAAAGAAATCAAAGAATTAGGTGTAACGCACATTTGGTATACAGGTGTGCCACACCACGATGTAATTACAGATTATACAAAATATGGAATCTCTAATGATGATCCAGATGTTGTAAAAGGTAGAGCAGGTTCACCCTATGCTGTTAAGGATTATTATAATGTCAATCCAGATTTAGCCAAAAATCCAGAAAACAGATTAGAAGAATTTAAAGCACTTATTGAGCGTTCTCATGATACTGGATTAAAAGTTATCATTGATATTGTTCCCAATCATATTGCTAGAAATTATCAAGGGTTAACCAACCCAAAAGGAGTTGAGGATTTTGGTGCTACCGACGATAAATCGGTTGTTTATCATGTCAATAATAATTTTTATTATAATCCGAAAGAAGCTTTTAAAGTGCCTATATGGGAACACGATTATTCGCCTTTAGGTAAAGAAAATCACCCTTTAGCAGATGGAAAGTTTGAAGAGTTTCCTGCTAAATGGACAGGTAATGGGTCTCGATTATCTCAACCAAATATGGGAGATTGGTACGAAACTGTAAAAATTAATTATGGCATTAGTCCAGATGGGAGAAAAGATTTCGATACACTTCCAAATGGGTTTGAAAATGAAAGTTATAAAAAGCACTTTGAATTTTGGAAAGATAAGACAGTTCCAAGTTCGTGGAAAAAATTTAAAGACATCGCATTGTATTGGATTGAAATAGGAGTAGATGGATTCCGTTATGATATGGCAGAAATGGTTCCTGTTGAGTTTTGGAGTTATATGAATTCGTCAATTAAAATGAAAAATCCTGAAGCTTTTTTATTAGCCGAAGTCTACAACCCTAGGTTGTATAGAGATTATATTAAAAAAGGAAAAATGGATTATTTATATGATAAAGTTCAATTATATGATACCATTAAGCATATAATGCAAGGACATGGAAAAACAGATAATATTCCTCCAATTCAAGAAGATTTAAAAGATATTGAGCATCAAATGCTTCACTTCTTAGAAAACCATGATGAGCAACGTATAGCAAGTTCAGGTTTTGCAGGCGATGCAAAAAAAGGAAAGCCAGCTATGGTAGTTTCTGCTACAATAAGTACATCGCCAACTATGGTGTATTTTGCACAAGAAGTTGGAGAAGATGGTTCGGAGGAAATAGGCTTTGGAGATCCTACACGTACTTCAATTTTTGATTATGTGGGTGTTCCAGCACACCAGCGCTGGGTAAATAATAAGCAATTTGATGGCGGACAATTAAGTGATGAAGAGAAAATGTTACGTGATTTTTATAAGCGATTATTAAATTTTACAATCAATAGCTCTGCACTTACAGATGCGTATCAAGATATTCATTTACATAATCGAGAACACACCGAAGGCTATAATGATAAAGTATTATCTTTTGTACGTTGGAGTGATACGGAAAAACTTGTCATTATTTCAAATTTTGATTCTGATAATGATTATGAATTCAATTTAAAAATTCCAAAAAATATTATTGATACATGGAATTTGGATAAAAGCAAATATAAAGTTGAAGATCAGTTATACAAACAATTTTCAACAGATTTGATTATTGAAAATGGTGTTGGAGAAATTAGTGTTAAAATAAATTCTTTAGAATCATTCATCTTAAAACTGCAATAGCATGAGGCAATTAGTAATTGGAATTTTATTAGGTTTAATATTTATTGGCTGCGGAAAAAAAAACAATCAAAAGTTAAATGTAGAAGAAACTAAAACACCATTTGTTTGGGAGGCCGCTAACGTTTATTTTTTGTTGACTGATCGTTTTAACAATGGAGATGTTTCAAACGATATTAATTTTAATAGAAGCCTTGAAACAGGTAAACTCCGTGGTTTTGAAGGGGGTGATTTAAAAGGGATTATTCAAAAAATTGAAGAAGGATATTTCACTAATTTAGGAATTAATGCTATTTGGATGACGCCTATTGTAGAGCAAATTCATGGAGGAACAGATGAAGGCACAGGTGTTACTTATGGTTTTCATGGCTATTGGACTAGAGATTGGACCGCTATTGACCCTAATTTTGGTACTAAAGCAGATTTGAAAAAATTAATACAAGTAGCACATAAAAATAACATAAGAATTTTATTAGATGCCGTTATAAATCATACAGGACCAGTAACAGAAAAGGACCCAGTATGGCCGAGTGATTGGGTGCGCACGGATCCAAAATGTGAATACAACAATTACGAAAATACAATAACCTGCACCTTAGTAAAAAACCTTCCAGATATAAAAACCGAAAGTAATGAGGATGTAGAATTACCAATACAATTAGTCGAAAAATGGAAAGAAGAAGGAAGGTATGAACAAGAAGTAAGGGAACTTGATGCATTTTTTAAAAGAACAGGTTACCCTAGAGCTCCTCGTTTTTATATCATCAAATGGTTAACAGATTATATCACTGAGTTTGGTATTGATGGCTACCGAGTAGATACCGTAAAGCACACCGAAGAATATGTATGGCAAGAATTTAAAACTGAATGCGATTATGCTTTTGCAGCATTCAAAAAAAATAACCCAGATAAAGTTTTAGACGACAATAAATTCTATTTAGTAGGAGAAGTTTATAATTATGGAATAAACACAGGAAAATACTTCGATTTTGGAGATAAAAAAGTAAATTATTTTGATAACGCTTTTCAAAGTCTTATAAATTTTCAATTCAAATGGAATGCGGCACAGCAAGATTATGAAAGGTTATTTACCAATTATTCAAAATACCTTAGTAATGATTTAAAAGGTTATGGAACTTTAAATTATTTATCATCGCATGATGATGGACAACCTTTTGATGCTGCTCGCGAAAAACCCTTTGAAACAGCAACAAAATTATTGCTTGCTCTAGGAACTTCTCAAATATATTATGGCGATGAATCTGCACGATCATTAATTATAGAAGGTACAGAAGGTGATGCTACATTACGTTCTTTTATGAACTGGAATTCTATTACTAATGATACCCAAACCAAAAACATTTTTAAGCATTGGCAAAAGTTAGGACAGTTTAGAGCAAATCATCCTGCTATAGGAGCGGGAGTTCACCAAATGATTTCAAAAGAACCTTATCTATTTAGCAGACGTTTTTCAAAAGCCAATTATAATGATTTGGTGGTGATAGGTTTAGATTTACCAAAAGGAGAAAAAGTATTAGATGTTTCTAAAGTATTTAAAGATGATGAAATTTTAAATGATGCTTATAGTGGTAAAACGGTTATTGTAAAAAAAGGCAAAGTGGTTTTTAATACAGAATATGAGTTAGTACTGTTGGAAAAACAATAAATTAGTGACTAATATATTTGCTAAATAGTAACTATTTTGCGTTTTCCAAAAAGTAAAAACAAAATACCATTGGTTTTATTACCCACTTTTTTACGTATAATTGAAAACGCTTTGGTTATTTGAGCTTCAACAGTTTTAATAGATACATTAAGGTATTCTGCAATTTCAATATTGGTTAACCCCTCTTGTTTACTTAATAAGAAAGTCCGTTTACATTTGGGCGGCAAATTTTCTATTTCTTTTTTTACTAGAGTTATTAATTTTTCGATACCAGTTTTATCGTCTTCTTCTAAAATAAAATCTAAAGCATCAATATATTTTTTTTCAATTGCCATAGTTGATTTCATCTTACGGTATTGATCAATAAATTCATTATATACTAATTTATAAAGGAAGCTTTGTATAACAAAATCGTTTTTAAACTTATTGCGTTGCTGCCAAACGCGAATAAAAACATTTTGTACAATATCCTCAGCAAGGTTATGATCGTGTGATAAACTAAAAGCATAAACACATAATTTCTGGTTGTATTGCTCTACTAAAAAAGTGTAAGCATCTGTATTACCACTTTTTAATTCTTTAATTAGGGCTGTATTATCTGTTGAAAAATCTAACATTTCATATAATTTCTTTTGCAAATTAATAAAAATGTTGAGAAAAAGTTAGGGTTATAGAAAATTGCTTCGTTATAATATAAAGTTATATTATTAAAATGATTCCCCAAGAGACTGAAAATATAATAGTAAAGTATCTTACCAATCAAGCTACATTGAGTGAGTTAGATAAACTCGCATCATGGCTTGACAACCCTAAAAACACTAAGCTCTTTAGTGATTATGTAAAAGCCAATTATGCTATTAACTATAATATGAAGGAATACAATTCTGCTCAAATCAAAGCGCATTTATTGAGTATTATTAATAAAGATAAAACTACTTATCGTTTTGCAAAAAGGAAAAGAAGTTTTTTTAAATATGCTGCCGTGGCACTTATATTTTTATCAATTGGCTATGGAGGAATACAAGTTTTTTTTCAAAATAAAAACAAACTTATTATTCCAAAGGAAAGTATAACACTTAAATTAAATGATGGTAAAATTAAAGTTATTAATTTAAATGAATCTACCAAAGTTGTTGGTGCAAATGGTAATCTTATTGGTCTTCAATCTGGTATGCAATTGACATATAGTAATAAAGTTAAAAGTGACTTATTAATTTATAATACACTAACAGTTCCTTATGGTAAAAGGTTTGAAGTGCAATTGTCTGATGGGACTACGGTTAACTTAAATGCAGGGTCATCATTAAAATATCCAGTTAATTTTATAAATGGGAAAAACCGACAAGTATTTTTAAATGGAGAAGCGTTCTTTAATGTGGCAAAAGATTCTGTTCATCCTTTTATCGTTAATGCCAATGATATAGATGTACAAGTAGTAGGTACAAAGTTTAATATATCGTCGTACCCTGAAGATAAAAACATTAATACGGTATTAGTTGAAGGTTCTGTAAACATTTGTAAAACAGGTGATACATATAAATCAAAACAAGGAAAATTATTAAAACCAGGGTATAAAGCTGCATGGAATAAAATAGATAAAACAATACAAATTTCTGAAACCAACATAGAAACCCATTTAGCTTGGATAAGTGGCAGACTTATCCTTTATGAAGTAGAATTTGGAAGTATATTAAAAAAACTTGAACGGCAATATAATGTTAGGTTTATAAATAATAACAAGGCGTTAGAAAATAGATTTTTTACTGCAAAATTTGATATCGAAGATATTACACAAGTAATGGAAAGCTTAAGTTATTCAGGAAAATTCACATATAGATTTGAACAAGATAAAATTATAATTAATCCATAAAAACTATAAAACATGAAGAAAAACTAACTAACAAATCAAACCAAAATATTAAAATAATCGCTTTTTAAAAAGATTAAAAAAACCGGAAAATGCAGCAACATTCTCCGATTTATTAAATGCGATTAATGTCTAACACATTAAATCAAACCAAAAGTATGAAAAAATTCATTATTAGGTTAAGCGAAACGCTATATCTCTCTAAAATTAGTTTAAAAATGAAGCTCACATATATTTTGCTTTTTTTAACATTATTTCAAATTCATGCTAATACCTATTCTCAAAATGTAAAGATTACTTTAGATTGTAAAGAAATGAAGATTGAGGATGTTTTGAGTGAAATTGAACAAAAAACAGATTTTAAATTCTTATACGAAAAAGATGTTTTTAAGAAACATAAAATTGTAAGCATTTCATCTAAAAAAGAAAAGCTATCTAAGATATTGAAAAAGCTTTTTAAAAGTGAAGATATCGACTTTAAAGTAACCAACAAGCAAATTGTTTTGTTTCCAAAAAATAAAACATATTTGTTTTTAGAAACGCTAAAAAAATCTGTTGGCAAATTATTTCAAGAGTATGTAAGCGGTAAAATAACCAATGCAAATGGAGAGCCTTTACCTGGAGCAACTATAGTACTAAAAGGCACTAATAAAGGAGTTAGTGCAGATTTTGACGGAAATTATAGAATTGCTTTAGTAGACGATGCAAAAACGCTAACAATCTCATTCATTGGATATGAAACCAAAAATGTTGATATTCTTGATAGAAAAAATATTAATATTCAATTAGAAGAAGCTGTTACAGGTCTTGATGAAACAGTAATTATTGGATATGGTAGAGTAAAACGACAAAATCTAACAGGTTCAGTTGGTACAGTTAATGTGAAAAACATAACCAATCAAGCGCCAACCGTCAATTTAGACAATGCCTTGCAAGGACAGGTAGCAGGTGTTTATGTAACCAGTTCTTCTGGACAGCCTGGAGCTTCAACTCGAATTAGAATTAGAGGAAATACGTCGTTACTTGGTTCTAATCAACCATTATATGTTATTGATGGTATTCCAGTAGTACCAAATAGCAATATACCTATAGGCGGACCAGAAGGAAATAGACTAGGAGATGAACTTAATAAAGAAGGTATTAGTACTCCAATAGGTAATATTAATTCATCGGACATTGAATCAATAAGTATTTTAAAAGACGCATCAGCAGCTGCCATTTATGGTTCTCGTGCAGCTAATGGTGTTATCATTATAAACACCAAACAGGGTGCCTACTCTGGGGAAACTAAGTTTGAAGCTAATGTTTCGGTTACAACCCAAAATGCGCAAACCTTAGAAGTATTGAATGCAGCACAATTTAAAGATGTATGGACAACAGCTGTAGGAAATGGAACAAGGGACGATGCCTTTGCTCGCTCAGTTTTAGATGGTTCTTATTTTGGAAATGCTGATACTAAATGGGAAGACGAGGTGAGTCCGGGTTCTCCAATCTCTACAAGTTATTATCTAAATGTACTTGGAGGTTCAGAAAACACTAGATATTCTACTTCTCTAGGTGTTAATACACAAGAAGGGGTATATAAAAATACTGGTTTTGATAGATACTCTTTTAACCTCAATCTTGATACTAAAATAAAAGATAATTGGACGTTTGGTTCTAAAATTAATATTTCATCATCAGATCAAGATGCTGTAGATGGTGGTCTCACTCAACTTACTTATAATTTTAGACCAGATATCCCTGTTTTTGATGAAGATGGTAATTATTCTTTCTCAACACAGTTTACACAGGAAAACCCTGTAGCACAATCTAAAGCTACTAATAATAATAAAACATTCTTATTGTTAGGCTCTTTATATACCCAATTAAAATTAGCAGAAGGGTTGAATTTAAAAACATTATTTTCAATAAACTATAATGAAGGTAATCAGCAAAGCTTTTACCCGCTTTTTACATTTACAGGTGGGTGGAGTAGAACACAAGGTAATGGAGATGGTTATGCGCAAGAAAGTAGAAGCAGAAGTACAAATACCTTGTTGCAGGGGACATTAACTTACAATAAGTTAATTGAAGAACATAGCATTAGTGCTGTTTTAGGAGCTTCTTTTGAAAAAAATAAAAGATCTGTTGTAAAAGGTTGGGGAGAAGGTTTTTTTAATGAAGTATTGACTAATATTACGAACGCAACAGTGTTTACTGATGCGTCTTCTTTTGAAAGTGGATCTGGGTTAGCTTCTTATTTTGGTCGAATTAATTATGATTTTGATAATAGGTATTTATTAACCTTATCTGCACGTGTAGATGGATCATCAAAGTTTGCTCCAGATAATCAATATGCCTTTTTCCCTGCTGCTGCAGTAGCTTGGAGAATTTCTAATGAAGACTTTTTAAGTGATAGTAAATTTATTGATGAATTAAAACTTAGAGCAAGCTTTGGGACAACAGGTCAACAAGATTTTGGAGACTATGCTTGGCGAACACTTTTTGAAGCTGAAGATTATGGACCAGACCCATCTGTAATAATTTCTCAATTAGGTAATTCTAGTTTAAAATGGGAAACTACCGAGCAAATTGATTTTGGCTTAGATTTTTCATTTTTTAAAGGTAGATTTAATGGCGGATTTGGATATTATTCTAAAGAAACAAAAGATGCTTTATTTACAGCGATAACGCCAGGAAGTACCGGGTATAATAGAATTATTGCTAATATAGGTGATACTAAAAACACAGGACTTGAACTAGAATTAAAAGGAGACGTTTTTAGAAGCAACGATTTTATTTGGAATCTATCGTTAAACGTAAGTAAAAACGAAAACAAGCTGACTAAAATTTCAGATGATTTTAGAGATGATAATGGGTTTTTAACTGGATTTCCAGGTGGAGGAAGGCTTAAAGAAGGAAGCCCAATAGGTTTGATTTATGGTTATGTAGCTGAAGGACTTTTTCAAAATCAAGAAGATATTGATGCCTTAAATACGGCATCACCAACAGGAACATATCAAAATAGTCAAACATCACCAGGGGATTTAAGATTTAAAGATTTGACAGGTCCAGATGGTATTCCTGATGGAAGAATTACAAACTTAGACCAAGAGGTTATTGGAGACACGCAACCAGATTTTTTTGGAGGTTTTAATAGTACTTTTCAATACAAAGGATTTTCATTATCTACATTTTTTACTTTTTCGGTGGGTAACGATATAGAAGCTTTTGGTTTAGCAAGAGGAACAAATTTTGCAAGCACTTTTATAGGAGAGAACAAAGTAACAAGTGTTTTAAATGCCTGGGCTCCAGATAACCCTAATACAGATATACCTAGGTTGGTTTATTTTGATCCAAATAATAATGACAGAACATCATCGCATTATGTTTATGATGCCTCATATTTAAGATTAAAAACACTAAACTTTAGTTATACGTTTTCGAAAGAAGCCTTAAAACAACTTAAATTTTTCAATCATATTTCTGTTTTTATTTCAGCTCAAAATTTGTTTACAATAACAAATTATCCAGGAGCTGACCCTGAAGCTTCTAATTTATTCAATAATGACATTAGCGCAGGAAGAGATAATAATCGATTTCCTATAGCAAAAATATTTACTACAGGTGTAAGAATAGGATTTTAAAACAAACAATTATGAAAAGAATAACAGTTTATATAATCACATTATTTTTTATTTACTCATGCGAATTAGTAGATGTATTAGAAAATGATCCGCCAAATAATTTAGTCGCAGAAAATGTAGTTAAAAGTGAAGCTGATGCCAGAGCACTATTAAACGGCGCTTATACGACAATTACATCTAGAATTAATGATAAATATTATATGTTTTCAGAGTTAATTCCTAGTGCTATGGTGGGCTCAATGAAAAGTTCTGGTTTTGGGTCAATTAATGCACAGTTTTCAAACAATAGTCTAGAGTTTGATAATATCTTTGTTAGAGATTACTGGCTTATGTTTTATAAAGTTATGGATGTAGCCAATAATGCAATAGAGCAAACAACTCAACTTTCAAGTGAACTAATTTCTGAAACATCCAAAAAAGAAATTATTGGAGAAGCTCGTTTTTTAAGAGCTATGACAACTTTTGATGCTTTAAGATATTTTGGACAATTTTTTGATGCTAACAGTAGCTTAGGTATTGTGTTGCGTACAGAACCTACCAACTTTGTTACCAGAGATAAAGGCAGAAGTACAGTAGCCGAATGTTATACTCAAATTTTATCAGATTTGGATGCAGCAATTGCTGATGCTCCAGATTTTTCAATTACATATCGTGCATCAAAAACTGCAGCCAAAGCTTTAAAAGCCAAAGTGTTACTTTTTCAAGGGAAATATGCAGAAGCTGCTACGTTAGCAAACGAAGTTATTAATGACGGAACAACAAGTTTAGAACCTGACTTTGAAACAGCTTTTAGTAAAGGATTAAATTCGTCTGAAATGATTTTAATGACTTATCGTGATGAAAATTCAGATTCAGAAAATAATAATCGTAAACGTTTTTATTTTGGAAGAACAGCAAACAGTACTTGGTTTGCTGCTTTAATGGGTAGCGATCCAAGGCAACCTTTTACATATAGCGGTACAAAAGTGCTAAAAACGAATCATGTTGATACGTTTAGACCAACTTACTTTTTGCGTTTAGCAGAAATGTATTTAATAAAGGCAGAAGGATTAGCTTTTAGTGGTGCTACATTACAAGATGCTAGTGAGCCTTTAAACATTATAAGAAATCGTGCCGGTATCGGTGATACGCCAGCTACTAATATAGATGAACTTAAAGATGATATTTTTAATGAAATAGCAAGAGAATTGGCTTTTGAAAACGGAAGTGAATGGTTTGCAGCTATTCGTTTTGATAAAGCGATGACATTAAAACCTTCAATTACAAGTTCAAATCAATATATTTTACCAATTCCTGAAGAAGAAATTAATGGAAATGCAAAAATAACCTTGGCAGATCAAAACCCAGGTTATGAATAAGCCTTTTTTTATTTTGAGTTAGTCAATTTTAATAGGGCTTTAAATCTATCTTCATACGTTTAGAGCTCTATTTTTTTAGAATCATTATATCATTATCAATCATGAAAAACATAAAAATAATAACAGTATCAATTTTAATCCTTTTTAATTTCAAGCTTTTAGCACAAGTCGAGAATTTAAATAAACAAATACCAACAGATTCTTCAGTTAAAATAGGCAAATTAAGTAATGGTTTAACTTATTATATAAAGCACAACGCTAAACCAAAAAATAAAGCAGAATTAAGGTTGGTAATTAATGCAGGCTCTATTCTAGAAGACGAAGATCAACTAGGGTTAGCACACTTTGTTGAGCATATGGCGTTTAACGGGACAAGAAGTTTTGAAAAAAATAAACTTATTGATTACTTACAAAGTTTAGGGGTTGAATTTGGAGCAGACTTAAACGCGCATACCAGTTTTGATGAAACCGTATATAAATTATCAGTACCTACAGATGAAGAAACATTTAACACTAGTTTAAAAGTTTTAAGAGATTGGGCCGATGGTATCACTTTTGAAAATGAAGAGATTGATAACGAAAGAGGTATTGTTGCTGAAGAACTTAGAGCAAGAAGTGGGGCAGGTATGCGTATGTACTATAAATCCATCCCTTTGATTACAAACAATTCCAGATATGCTAAAAGGTCACCAATAGGTACATTAGATGTCATTATGAATTCTGATTACGATGCCATGAAACGGTTTTACAGAGATTGGTACCGCCCAGATTTAATGGCTCTAGTATTAGTTGGTGATTTTGATGTTCTTGACACTGAAAAAAAAGTTAAAGAATTATTTAGTGGTATTAAACCAGTTAAAAACGCAAAAGAAAGAGAGTACTATAAAATTCCAAATAATAAAGAACCCGTAGTTACAGTAATTACAGATAAGGAAACTACAGGTGTTAGAGTATCTATATACATCAAAAAAGAAGAAACAGAAGTTCAGACTTTGAAGGATTTTAGACAAGAACTTCTAAAAAGTTTATATACAGGTATGCTGCGTCAAAGGTTAAGTGAAGTTGTGCTAGAGCCAGACGCTCCTTTTTTATCAGCATCCGCTGGTATTGGTAATTTTTTGGGAAATATGGATAGTTATTATTTAAGGGCTAATCTTAAAGAAAACAAAATTATTGAAGGCATTGATGCATTATTTACAGAAAGTGAACGAGCAAAAAAATATGGTTTTACAAATCCAGAACTTAAGCGATATAAACAATTATTATTAAATAATGCAGATATACGCAGAAAAGAGACAGGAAAGTTATCTACAAAGTATTATATCGAACAGTACATAGATCATTTTACAGATAGTGAACCTATTCCAAGCGATACGTTTATACACAAATTTTATAAAGAAACTCTACCTACTATTACACTTGATGAAGTTAATAATATAAATAAACAATGGGTCAGAGAAGATAATATGGCAGTAGTTTTAAATGCGGTAGAAAAAGCAGATTTAGAATTACCAGACAAAAGTAAAATTGAGAAAACACTTAAAAATGTAACTTTTAAAGATATTGAGCCATACAAAGATAAGCTTGGTGATATTCAATTAATGTCTAATAAGCCAAAGCCAGGAAAAATTATAAGTGAAGCGTATCACGAAAAAATAGATGCTACTACTTGGCAACTAGCAAATGGTATTACAGTAATTGCTAAACCAACCAAATTTCAAAACGACTTGATTTCAATGAGTGGTTATAGGCCAGGAGGAAGCTCAGTAGCTCCAGATTCGTTGTATGTTTCAGCTAGAAATGCTGGAAATATTATAGGCTCTAGTGGTGTTAATGGGATCTCAAAAACTGATCTAAAAAAATTAAACATGGGAAGAACCGTTAGTGTAACACCTCGTATCAACTTTTACGATGATTTGTTTTCTGGCAGTAGTTCATCTAAAGATTTAGAAAGGATGCTACAAATGGTAAATTTATATTTCACAAAACCCAATAAGGATGAGGATGTTTTTAATGCCAATAAAGAAAGTTTAAAATCTATATTTAAAGATCAAGATAATAGTCCTGGAAGTTTTTTTGAAAAAAAAATCAGTGAGTCTATGACTCAAAATCATCTTAGAGCTATTCCATTAACAGAGCAGCAAATTAAAAATGAATTAAATATTGATAAGGCTTACAATTTCTATAAAGAACGTTTCTCGTCAGCAAATGGGTTTACTTTTATTTTTGTTGGTAGCTTTGAGATTGAAAACCTTAAAGCATATGTAGCCCAATATTTAGGAAGTTTACCATCAAATTTAAACAAAATAAGTTCTTGGAGGGATATTGGATTAAGATATACTGAAGGTGTTATTAAAGATACAATAATAAAAGGTGTAGATGATAAAAGTAAAGTTGATATTCGTTTTGTTGGAGGGTTTGAATTTTCTTTAGAAGAGAAGAAAAAATTAAGTCTGCTTGGGAAACTACTCAAAATTAAATTAACTGAAGAAATGCGAGAAAAAATGGCAGGTGTATACGGTGTACAAGTATCAGGCTATGCTTCAGATATTCCATATAATTGGTATAGAATGAATGTAAGATTTACATGTGATCCAAATAATGTAGATAAGTTAATCAAAAAGGTATTAGAAGAAATCGAAAAAATTAAAATTCATGGTGCTTCATCTGAAGATTTAAATAAAATTAAAGAAGCAGAATTAGCTAATACCAAGGATGCTATGGAATATAACGGGTATTGGATATTTAAACTTAAAGAAACAAATAAATATGGCTTAAAACCAGAATCTATTTTAGATTATGAAACAGCTATTAATAAAATAGATTCTAAAATGTTTCAAGAATCTGCAAATGTTTATTTTAATAAAGCAAATTATGCAGAATTTATTTTAATGCCAGAAAGTTTTTCTAAACAATAGTTAATTTTCTTAAAAAGAATTTCAAAAATATAAAACCTGTAAACTTTAGTGTTTACAGGTTTTTTTATTGCGTAACCGAAGAGAATCGAACTCTCGTCTAAACAAGTAACCAAAGAGTTTTCTACACACTTAGTTTTTTCTTGATTTTCAATTATAAGTCGATTAAAAACATTCTACTTATAACTTATCAAAAATGCCTTAATCCTTTACGCGGGCTGTTGCCGTCAAAAAGTTTGTAAATCATTACAGTTATTGCACAATCAATACACTTATTACAAAATCAATACACTTATTACTTAGTGTTTTTTTAATAATAAAAATAGTTGTTTGTTTATAAAACAAAATTTAAAATAATCATGAAAATTGAAAGCTCAACCTCAGTATTAATACTAACAACATTATTTGTTTTTACTCCAATTATGTAATGAAGATGATGACGAGGTAACAAAAAGAAATCATTGTCAATTAATAAGCTATTTGAAAAGCGAATAACAATAACCTAAGCGTATTTGAATCATTTAAGTGTCTTTTTTGGGTGTTAAAGCAAAAATAGTATCAAATAAAGTGGTTTAATCACTGTTTTTTTTTTTTTAATCAATCTACTTTTGTGTCATTCCTATTATATATTAACTCTATTTGTAAGAAAGCAAGTGTCTTTTTTTTCTTTAACAGATACTACCATGGAATAAGTTAAGAAGCTTTTTTTGATGAAAAAATAAATAAAAAACTAATTCAAATAAAGCTAATATAGATTTAAAATAAGCATTGTATTGAAACTATTAAAGACAAATGAAGAATCAACGCTTTTATCTCTCAAGAATGGAGATAAGGACGCTTTTGAAGTTGTTTTTAATGCTTATCAAAGAAAATTATATGCTTTTATTTACCTTATTACAAAATCTAAGTATAGTACAGATGAAATTCTTCAAAATGTATTTATAACACTATGGAATTCTAAAAGCAGTATTGACACTTCTAAATCATTTAATTCGTTTATTTACACCATAGCAAGAAATTTAACTTATAATCATTTAAGAGCAATTGCTAATAAGGATTCTTTAAAACAAGAATTATGGGAAAATATGATTATGTCTTCTAATTGTACTGAAGATACATTGCTTTATGGTGAGTATAGTGAGATTTTAGATGACATTTTATTGGGACTTCCCAAACAGAAAAGAGCTGTATTTATACTATCTAGGGAGGAAGGTAAGAGCAATCAAGAAATTGCAGATTTACTAGGTATTTCAAAGAAGACAGTAAAAAACCATTTGTGGAAAACATTACAACTTATTAGAGAGCAACTTCACCCTCATATCATACAATAACTGTATAATACTTTATTTTTTTAAAAAGTCTCTTTTCAACTTGGGACTTTTACACATTACAAGTGTAATACTATTAACCCTAGTTTTTAAACAGATAATGGATACAACAAAATATATAGAAAGACTTTTTCAAAAATTCATTGAAGGTTCACTAACAAAAGAGGAGTTTATCACCCTCATGGAATTTGTTAGAAATCCTGAATCTGAAAGTGAAGTCAAAGAATTATTAGATGGTTTGTTGGAAAGCACAACTACTTATCAAGAATTAATTAATAAAACATCCAATTCTGAATCAAAACTTCTTTTTAACCAAATTATAACTCAAATTGATTATAAAGATCAAACAGGTAAAAAAAATAATTATTTTCCTATTGTAAAACATGTCAAACGCAGTAGTTTTTTTAAAATTGCTGCATCTATTGCTCTAGCTTTTTGCCTGTTTTATGTATACCAAATTAATTTCATTGAAATAGAAGAAACGATAACTAATGATGTAACACTTACTTTAGATAATGGAGAGGTTGAAATAATTTCGGATGATGGAGATAAAAAGATTAAAGATAAAACAGGGGCCATTATTGGATCTCAAAGTGGTAGTCAAATAACTTACTCAAATGATATTATAAATGAAGAACTTGTTTATAATACATTAACCGTTCCTAATGGAAAACGTTTTGATTTAGTTTTATCTGATGGAACTAATGTTAAATTAAATGCAGGTACTTCATTAAAATATCCTGTAAAATTTTTAAAAGGTAAGAATCGTCAAGTATTTCTAGAAGGTGAAGCTTATTTTGATGTTGCAAGAGATAAAGCTCATGCTTTTATTGTTACTGCAAACGATCTCAATGTAGAAGTTTTAGGCACAGAGTTTAATATGTCTTTTTACCCTGAAGATTATAATATTAATACTGTTTTAATTGAAGGCTCTGTTAAACTATACGAAAAAGGTAAAACTAATATAGGTGTAAACGACCCCACTATATTATTACCTAACTATTTAGCTAGCTGGAATAAAGCAAATAGAGAAATATCTGTAAAAGAAGTCGATACTCAAATATATACTGCATGGAAAGAAGGTATGTTGATATTTAGAAAAGCTTCATATAGAAATATTAGAAAAAAACTAGAACGTCATTTCGATATTATTATTGATAACCAGTATTCATTTTTAGATGATCAAATATATACAGCCTCTTTTGATAAGGATGAAACTATTGAAAACATTTTAGATGCTTTTAAAGGAGACACTTATTTTAATTATAGAAGAACCAATAATTTAATAACAATAACTAATTAATCTAAATAAAACTAAAGCGTATGTAGCAAAACAACTATTCACACAATTTAATTGAACCAAAATCACTTTGTAAAAAAACCGGAAAATGCGCGAACATTTTCCGATTAACTCTTAGTGACTTAAAAACATGTTAAATCACAAACCAAAACAAAAGTATGAAAAAATTCAACTTGAGTAAGCTTTTACTATGTAAAAGGTTATTTAAATTCGATTTAAAAATGAAACTAACAACACTTTTTCTAATAGTTTCTTTGTTTCAAATACAAGCAAATAACTCGTATTCTCAAAACACTAAAGTTTCATTAAAATTAGATAATGTAAGTTTAGAAGACGTTTTTAAAAAAATTGAATCTTTATCAGAATTCAAATTCTTATTTAATCATAAAAAAATTAATGTAGATAAGATAGTTTCTGTAGATGTTAAAAATAAACGTATTTCTGATATTCTAAAATCATTACTATCAGACACAAATATTTCTTTTACATTAAGTAATAAACATATTATTCTCAAACATCGTTTAAAAGAGCTTAAGGCACAGCCATTAAGTGTCAAAAAGGTAGACTTTTCAATTCAAACATCAACAGTTAAAGGTACAATTACTGATGAATTTGGAATACCTCTTCCTGGTGCTAATATTCTTGAAAAAGGAACATCCAATGGTACTCAATCTGATTTTGATGGTAATTACACACTTAAAGTTATTAATAATAAAGCTATTATAGTTATTTCCTATGTAGGTTATAAAACACAAGAGGTAATTGTAGGAGCTAAAACAACAATAAATGTTAAATTGGTAGAAGATGCTGCTGGTTTAGGAGAAGTTGTTATAGTAGGCTTTGGTACTAAAAAGAAGGATGCAGTTGTGGGAGCCATAAGTACAGTTAAACCAAGCGAATTAAAAATACCTTCAAGTAATCTTACTACATCTTTAGCAGGTAGAGTTTCTGGTCTAATCTCTTTTCAAAACAGTGGAGAACCAGGCGCAAATAATGCAGAGTTTTTTGTGCGAGGAGTTGCTTCATTTAATGGGCAAAATGGTCCATTAATTTTAATTGATGGAGTTGAGTTAACCGTAGACGATTTGGCGAGATTACAACCAGATGATATAGACAGTTTTTCGGTGCTAAAAGATCCAACAACAACTGCTATTTATGGAGCCAGAGGTGCTAATGGAATTATTTTAGTAACCACTAAATCTGGTATTCAAGGAAAGCCAGTAATAAATATGAGATACGAAACATCGTATAGCCAACCCGTATCATTAATTGATTTGGCAGACCCTTTAACACATATGCGTTTACAAAACGAAGCGGGTAGAACTAGAGGAGAATTTGCAACCTTTACAGAAAGAGAGATTGATGGGGTTGAGCGAGGGTTAAACCCTAATGTTTTTCCAACAGTTGACTGGTATGATACTTTGTTTAATGATTTTTCTTTGTCCTCTAGATTTAACCTTAACATAAGAGGTGGTGGAGATAAAGTACGCTATTATGTAGCAGGTTCTTATAATACCGATAATGGAGCTTTAAAAAGTGATGGTGCAAATAATTTTAATAATAATATAAAGTTTAACCAATACCTTTTAAGATCAAATATTAATATTGATTTGCATGAAAACACAGAGATGATTGTACGATTGCATTCAACTATAGATGATCTCAGAGGCCCTTTATCAGGAGGTAGTAGTATTTATAATGCAGCAGTTCGAACCAGCCCAGTGCGTTTTCCTGCTGTTTTTGAACCCGATGAAACTTTAATTGGACTTCCTCATATTCCATTTGGTAATGACACTGGTCCTCGCCTTTTTGCTAGTTCAAATAATGCAGCATGGTTTAACCCTTATGCAGATTTGCAAAGAGGTTATAGAGACTATAGAAGACAATTATCTTTAGTTCAATTAGAACTAAAACAAGATTTAAGCTCAATTACACCTGGACTTAGAGGGCGTTTTTTAGGAAATATAAATACAACCTCATCCTTTGAAAACAGGCGTTCTTACACACCTTATTTTTATAGAGTATCTTCTTATGACCCTTCAAGTGGAGACTACCGTTTAGCAAGAGCAAATGAGGAAGGTAACGAAGCTTTAGAGTTAGAGAATGGTGAGAGAACCAATAATTCTGTAATCTATATGGAAGCAGCCGTAGATTATGCTAAAACTTTTAACGAAAAGCATACAGTTACTGGACTATTAGTTGGTACAGCACGAGATTTTTTAGATGGTAATGCTAGTAATGTAGAACTTTCGCTACCTAGTAGAAACTTAACATTAGCTGGTCGTTTTAATTATGATTATGATACCCGTTTTTTTGTTGAGGCAAATTTTGGTTATAATGGTTCAGAACGTTTTGCAAAAAAGAATCGTTTTGGTTTCTTCCCTTCTTTTGGAGCTGCTTGGTTAGTATCTAACGAAAAGTTTTTCAAATCAGAAGTTATTAGCAAGCTTAAACTAAGAGTGTCTTATGGTTTTGTTGGTAATGATCAGATTGGAAATTCTAGAACAGATCGTTTCTTTTACCTTTCAAATGTAGATATTAATGGAGGTAATGGTTACCGTTTTGGAGAAAACTTCGATAACCCTATTGGAGGCGTTAGAATTAATAGATATGCAAATCCGCAAGTAACTTGGGAGACCTCCGAAAAAGTAAATATTGGTTTAGAGTTAAATTTGTTTAATGATGCAATTCAATTAAGAACTGATCTTTTTCAAGATTACAGAAGCAGTATTCTTCAAACAAGACAGGACATTCCTTCTACTTTAGGGTTACAGGCACAATTACAAACAAATGTTGGCGAAGTAAAATCTTATGGTATAGATGGATCGCTAGATGTAAACCATTCTTTTAGTAAAGATTTTTGGGTACAAGGAAGAGCTACTTTTGTTTTTGCAGATAATGAATTTAAAGTTTTTGAAGAAGCAAATTATGCAGCTATTGGAGCACCATGGCGTTCAAATATCGGAAACCATACCAATATATCTCAAGGTTTTATTGCTGAACGTCTTTTTGTAGATGATATAGAAGCTATCAATTCCCCTGTACAGTTTGGTACTCCAGGTATAGATTATGGAGGTGGAGATATTAAATATAAAGACTTAAATAATGATGGAAAAATAAGTGATTTAGATAGAGCTCCAATAGGGAAGCCTCAAGTGCCTAAGATTACTTATGGTTTTGGAGTCTCAGTAGGTTATAAACGCTGGGATTTAAATGCCTTTTTTCAAGGCGTAGGCGAACGATCATTCTTTATTAGTCCTAATAATACAGGCCCCTTTTTAAACAGTTTTACTTCTGATCGTTTTCAATTTGGTGGAAATGGAGTGCTAGGGGAAAATGGTCTATTACAAGCCTATGCAGACAGTCATTGGTCTGAAGAAAACAGAGATATTTATGCATTGTACCCAAGGCTTTCCACTACTGTAATCGAGAATAACCACCAAACAAGCACCTTTTGGTTAAGAGATGGATCGTTTCTTAGATTAAAACAATTAGAAATTGGTTTTAATCTTTTAGATGAGAATAAAAAATTAGGATCTATGGAAGGGCTACAAAGATTTAGGCTATATGTTACAGGTAGTAATTTGGCAGTTTGGAGCAAATTCAAATTATGGGACCCAGAACTTGGAGGTAATGGTCTTAATTACCCTCTACAGCGAGTTATTAACTTTGGAGTACAGGTTGGTTTTTAACATGAACAGATATAATGAAAATTTAAAAAATTTATAATGAAAAAAATAAAAATAAGATTTATAAAAGGCACGTTGACTTTGTTAATGTTAACGATAGGAATTTCTTGTTCAGAATATCTGGATGTGGTTCCAGATAATATTGCAGTAATAGAAGATGCTTTTGAGACTCGTGATAATGCAGAACGTTTTTTAGCTACTTTATATGGCTATCTTCCAAGATTTGAAGAGCCATCAGTGAGCAACCCTGCTTTAGTAGCAGGAGATGAAATTTTCTTAAATGATAACGCCATGGGTACTACTCCATGGGCTTCGCATAGACTGTCTACTGGAGGGCAAAATGTAAATAACCCTTTATTAGGTTACTGGGGAAATAGTAATATTGGTGGGAGTAATTTATTTATTGCACTAAGAGATTGTAATATTTTTTTAGAAAACCTAGACAAACCATTCGATCTTGAAATAGATGAAAAAACTAGATGGGAAGCAGAAGCAAAATTTCTAAAAGCATATTACCATTTTTACTTAATGCGCATGTATGGTCCTATACCAATTACAGATAAGAATATTGATGCAGGAGCTGGTACAGATGCTGTTCGGGTTATTCGTAAACCTATAGATGAGGTAACAGACTATATTGTACAGCTTTTAGATGAAGCCATTCCTAATTTGCCAGCTAATATTTTTGATTCTGAAGAATTTGGAAGAATTTCTGCACCTATTGCTGCTGCAATAAAAGCTAGAGTTTTGGTAACAGCTGCAAGCCCGTTTTTTAATGGGAATACAGATTATTCTACATTTACAGATGCAGAAGGCACTCCTTTTTTTAATCAAACATTTAGTGATGAAAAATGGGAAATGGCTGCAAAAGCTTGTCAAGAAGCTATTGAAATATCAGAAAACTCAGGACTAGCACTTTACAAGTACGATAGAAAAATTGCTGGCCTATCAGAAAGAACATATACTAAATTAGATATAAGAAATAGCTTAGCAGAAAGATGGAATGACGAAGTAATATGGGCGGCGACAGGCAGTTTAGTAGCTGGTTTACAAAATAGAGCACAAGGTATTGTAGACCCTAATGTAGTAGCAGAAAGAAGAGAGGTTATTCAAAATAATTATTCGCCTCCTTTAGTTATTGCAGAAATGTTTTATACAGAAAATGGACTTCCTATAGATGAAGACCCAAGTTTTGACTATGCGAATCGTTATGATGTAGCTATTGCAGATGCTACAGAAGCAAATTATATACAAGAAGGTTTTGAAACAGCAAAACTACACATGAAAAGGGAACCACGTTTTCATGCGTCATTAGGTTTCGATGGTGGAGTTTGGTTACAGCAACCTAGAATAGAGGAATCTAATCCTTTTATTTATAGAGGTAAAAAAGACGAAATATCTGGTCAATTAGATAATAGTAGATATTCAATTAGTGGATATTTAGCAAAAAAAATTGTTAACTTCAATAATACCTTAAACCTTGGTCCTGGTGGTAGTGGATTTAGCGTTAGACCTTATGGTTTTCCAGTAATTAGGCTATCAGGATTATACCTACTATATGCAGAAGCTTTAAATGAATCTAATAGTATTGGCGAAGCGCAAGTTTGGATTGACAAAGTTAGAGACAGAGCAGGGCTTAATGGTGTTGTAGATTCTTGGGCAACTTCAACTAATCCTTCAAAACCAACAACAAAAGATGGTTTAAGAAGCATTATTCAGCAAGAACGTATGATTGAGTTGGTATTTGAAGGACAACGTTTTTGGGATATAAGGCGATGGAAACGTGCTAGTGAATTTTTAAATAAAGATGTTCAAGGCTGGAATATTTTAGGGAAAACAACTAGTGAATATTATAATGTCATATCCGTAGGAACCTTAAAATTTTCATCTAGAGATTATTTATGGCCAATTTCTGAAACGGATATTATTAGTAATAATAAATTAATTCAGAACCCTGGCTGGTAATCGTAAAACAATAAAAATATTAATATTATGAAAAAAAATAGAATCATATTTTTTAAAATATTTGTCATACTATTTGTGTCTATATTCTCTTTTTCTTGTGATGAAGAAGAAAGAGGACCTTTAGTTACAGATGGTGTTGCACCAGACCCAATAACGGAAGTTATTGTAACTAACTTGCATGGAGGAGCAAAAATTGAATACAAATTACCATCAACTGAAGATGCTTTATTTGTTCAAGCCACCTATATAAGAAATGGTAAAGAAGTTACAACAAGTACGTCTGTTTTTGATAATTCGGTTACTTTAGAAGGTCTAAGAAGCACGAGTACACAAGAGGTGAAACTTCAAGTTGTAGATAGAAGTAATAATAAGTCTTCAACAGTTTTAGCATCTATTAACCCTCTAGAAGCTCCAATAGATAAAATGCATAAAACTATAGATCTTCTTCCTGCATTTGGTGGTGTTGGTTTTAGTTATGATAATTCTGATAATATACAAGTAGAAGTATTGCTATATGTTAAAGACCCAGGATCAAATCTTTATATATACAATCAATCATTGTTTTTAACTCAAAGCGATGCAGGCGGTATTTATACTTTTAGAAGTTTTCCACCAGAAGCCCAAGATTTTGCAATTGAAATGGTAGATCGTTATGATAATATTACAGAGCGCTATATAGAGACCATCACTCCAATTGAAGAAGTGGAATTGGATCGGCAAGAGTTTACGGAAGCTAAGCTTACTGGAGATATTGAGACTGGAGCATTTGGATGGGTATTTAATAACATTCTTAACAACAATATAGGAGGAAGTGGAATGCATACTTCGCAAACAAGCCCAGGAGAGGTTGTTCCTCCTTATACAGAGTCTTACCATATTTTTACTATTGATTTGAATGTAACTAGAAAACTAAGTCGTTTTATTTGGTGGCATAGACAAGGCGATTGGGCTTTTCACCATGGTAACCCTAGATTTTATGATATTTGGGTTACAGATGTAATTCCTGCAGATAATGGTGCTTCATTAGACGGGTGGACACTTATACAAGAAGCAGAATCAATTAAACCCTCAGGAACACCTTCAGGTTTTGGACAGGCCACTCCAGCAGATAGAGAAAGAGCAGCACTAGGTGAAACTATAGAGTTTCCTTTAACAATACCTCCTATGCGATATATTCGATTTGTTACCAAACGAAATTGGGCAAATGCTAAGTTTGTTCATTTAATGGAGGTTGAAGTATACGGTAGTCCAGAATAGTTTAAATATTGAATTTTAAAAATTTTAATTATGAAGAAAACATATTATAAAAAAAAATGTTGGTACATATTGGCTATACTTCTACTTGTTATGGCATGCGACAGTACACGAGATACTTATGAAGAGTTCTTTAAAGATGGAGAAACTATTTATATAGGTAAACCAAATAGTTTTACAGTAAGTCATGGTTTTAATAAGGTTCGCGTCACAATTAATCTTAATAGCGACCCTAAAATAACAAAAGGAACTATAACATCTAATGATGGTACTGTTAATCATGAATTTGATATTCAGCGTACTACTAATGGAAGCGAAGATGTTACTGTAGAACTTGATTTAGAAGAAAAGGATTATACATTTAGCGTTGTACTATCTGATAATAAAGGAAATTCTTCTGTTCCTGAAGAGCTAATAGTTAGAGTTTATGGCGAAAAATACAACGCTACATTGTTAGCCAGGTCTATTGAAACATTAGAAACTGAATCAGATATAGTAATTACATGGGGAGATGTACCAGACGGAGCGATTGAAACATTATTTACTTATATCGATGGCTCTGGAACAGAACAAACTATAAATATAGCTAATGAAGATTCTGAGACTACATTACCTAATATTACCTTTGGAAGCCCCTATAAAATTGAAAGTTCTTTTTATCCAGAAGAAGGAGCTTTTGAAACATTTATCGGAACCTCAGAAAGTAATTTCCCTAACCAAATATTTTTAGTAGATAATTCATTAGTTATACCTCTTAAACTACCATTTGATGCAACTGATGGGTGTTATGGCTCAAATTATGGTAGATTGTTAGACGGTGTTACTGGTGAGTTTTGGCACAGTTGTGATAGTCCTGAAGACCTATATCCTTTTATTATGAGTTTCGACATGGGTTCTCCTATTAGTTTGGCTAAGTTTAAATTGGACGAAAGAAGTGCATGTTGCGGAAGTAGAAGTCCAGCTAATATGCAGTTTTGGGGAACTAATGATATTACTCTAGGTGAAACCACAGTAGACATTGATGCTGCAGATATAGCTACATGGGAAGCAGATGCTACTGCAAAGGGTTGGGTTAAAGTTGGAGCGTTTAATAATAATTCTGATCAGACCTTAACTAAAGAAATAACTGCTAGCGCAGAGAGATACAGATATCTTCGCTTAGTTTTCATTAGTTCTATAGATGGAGGAACTACAGCAAACTTTGATGAATTAACGTTTTGGACAGAGTGATTTAGTTATATAGCTTATTATAGTTAATTCATTATTTAACTATAATAAGTTTTAATGACTATGATGATTATGAATTTTATTTTTATGTGAGTAGACTTAGGTAAACTATCATATAACTTGTGTAAATATTAAATTATAGTTTAATTAGTTTTTTAAAGAGTCAGTATATTTATATGTATTGGCTCTTTTTTTAAATCAATTATCAAAAGAAAAATTCCAAAGATTCATCCACTTAGTCAACTAAAAAGCAAAACCTTTGTAAACAAAAAGGTTTACAAAGGTTTAAGTGAAGTCGGAGATTTAAACTCACAGGATTTTCAGGGTTTGTATTTATAGTTATTCTTGTGGATTATCAGACAGATTAATGCTTGACGAAATATTTGAACACGATAATTGTAAATCGATTAAAATATTTTATTATGATCGAAAGTAGTTTGTTAATAAGATGATTTTTTATAGTGGCTCTAATGAGATTCTAATCAAGAATAATTTAAAATGGGGAAAAGGCCCAACTATAAAAATAGAACAACTCGGTACACATAACGGATTTGAAGTTCATGCAAAGCATACTGATGCAAACCCTAATGAAATAATAATTGATATAGATTTAGTAAACGATTTAGAAAACTCAGTTAGTGGTACTGAATTTGCTGATGGACTGATGTTTTTAGTAGGTGTTACGATTTTACATGAGATTGTACATTATAGTGATTATATTGTTGATGGTACTGCAAGTAATGATCCTGAAGTTGGAATCCTATTCGAAATAGCTGCTTATGGTCAAACTGTGCATAGGGATAATGCCAGTATAATTTTAACGAGTAATTAATTATGAAAAACATTTTAATCTTAGTAATAGTATTTTTTATGCTGTCATGCAAACAAGATAGGAGAGTTGAAAAAATAAAGGAGAATATTGTTAAAACAGAAGTGGATACTCTAACAGTTTATAATAATGTTTTAAATGATTTAATAGAAAATCGTTTATATTATAGATATTTAGGGAGAAAATGGGAGCTTCTTTTTCTTGACTTAACTAGAAACAAAATAGATTCTACTGCCTATCTAAAAGGGATAAATACTTTAAAGGATGAAGTCGTTAAAAATGATTCTTTAAAGGGGATTCTGTATGTTGATGGCGTATTTGATGGTTATAAAGAAGAGATTAGGCTTTTGGATCTTGCAAAAGATAATTCCTTTGATTTAGAAGAAGTTAAGCTTCAAATTAAGAAGAAAAACTTTTACGCTGTAAATTCGTTTAAATCCAATTTTGTTAAATTTAAAAAGCTGCGTAACCCTGATTCTGATAAACGAAAAGATGAGTTTGAGGTTGGTGGCATAAGTTTTTCTAAAATAGTATTTAATGAAGGTAAAGATTTAGGTATAATGTATTTTTCATTTGTATGTGGAGAAAAATGTGGAGAAGGTTCGTTAGCATTAATAAAAAAAGTAAATGGAAAATGGAAAGTGGAAGAGATCAATGCATTATGGAAAATATAGATTTTTGACGATTATCTATTCTCTGATTGTAATTTTCCATTTTTGCTTTTAATTTAATTTTACTAGATGAAGTTATAAAATCATAGGAAATAAAAAATCTAAAAACGAACTAAAAAGTCAACTGAATTGTCAACTTTAACAATAAAACCCTATAAGTCAACATTTTATAGGGTTTTTTGTGGAGTCGGAGAGAATCGAACTCTCGTCCAAACAAGTAACCAAAGAGTTTTCTACACGCTTAGTTTTTTCTTGGTTTTCGATTGTAAGCCGATTAAAAACATTCTACTTACAACTTATCTTTTTTAGTTTCAAAAATGTGTCAAAGCGCCACAAAATCTATGTTAACATTTACGATGCCTCAAAATGGAACGCCGTTAACCAAGGCTTTCCAGAGACATAAAGCTTTCCTACCTAGTAGGACAAGGCTAATCTTACTATAATTCAGATTATGCAGCTAAAGCGTAGTTATTCTCGCCGTTTAAAATTTGGTCTAGCCTTTAACGTGTTTCAATGCCATTACACGACGTGCTTACCGTTTAATTAATCTCGCTGTCAAAACCAGTCGACCCCATTATTAATTTTTTATGTTGGCGTTACCCACTTTTGCTTTTCATAGCAAAAGTGCGTCAGGCTTTCCACTATATCTTTTGCAAAAAAGCAAAAGGATGCCGTTTCAATCCTTAACGCGGGCAGCAAAGTTATCAAAAAAGTTTGTATACACCTGCATTAACTCTTATTTTCGTACAAAATTTATACCAAAATATATATGAAGTTTGCCATTATAAAAGAGCGTAAAAACCCACCAGATAGACGTGTTGTATTTTCTCCTGAAAAATTTGCAGAAACTAAAGAGAAATTTCCTCAGGGAGAATTTAAGGTTGAAACGTCAGATATTCGTGTTTTTCCAGATGAGCAATACATAAGCAATGGACTAGAAGTTACAAATGATGTAAGTAATTGCGATGTTATGATTGGTGTAAAAGAAGTACCTATTGAAAACTTAATTCCAAATAAAAAATATTTTTTCTTTTCGCACACCATAAAGAAACAGCCCTATAATCGTAAATTGCTTCAAGCAATTCTTGATAAAAATATTGAGTTATACGACCACGAAACCATAGTAAACGAAAAAGGGTTCAGATTAATAGGCTTTGGCCGCTACGCAGGATTGGTAGGCGCTTATAATGGGTTTAGAGCATTGGGTTTAAGAGACAATTTATTTAGTTTGCCAAAAGTAGAAACACTAGCCGATTTAGATGCTGTTAAGCGTGAGTTAGATAAAATTACTTTGCCAAATATTAAAATTTTATTGTCTGGTACAGGAAAAGTAGCCCATGGCGCAAAAGAAATTTTGGAGCATTTAAAAGTAAAACAAGTAAGTGATGCTTTATATTTAACATCAAAATTTACAGAACCTGTTTATTGTTTGGTTGATGTAATGGAATATAATAAGCGTAAAGATGGCAAAGTAGGTGATAAGTGGGAGTTTTATAAAGACCCAACAGGTTATGAAAGTAATTTTATGCCATACGCCAAAGAAACCGATTTTTTTATAGCTGGTCATTTTTATGGTAATAATGCACCTTACTTATTTACAAGAGAAGATGCCAAACAACCAAATTTTAATATCAATTTAGTAGCCGACATTTCTTGCGATGTTGACGGACCTGTTGCATCAACATTACGAGCTTCTACTATTGCAGAACCTTTT
Organism: Gaetbulibacter sp. 4G1; assembly: GCF_002741945.1. Classification (GTDB taxonomy): domain Bacteria; phylum Bacteroidota; class Bacteroidia; order Flavobacteriales; family Flavobacteriaceae; genus Wocania_A; species Wocania_A spongiicola. The sequence continues at coordinate 124,025 of NZ_MDVN01000001.1, read as the reverse complement.
TATGGTTATGATCCACAAACAGAAAGTGAAGTTGATTTTGATGCAAACAATGCAATAACTGTTATGGCAGTCGATAATTTACCTTGCGAACTCCCTAAAGATGCAAGCGAAGGTTTTGGCGATATGTTTTTAGAGCATGTTATCCCTGCATTTTTTAATGATGATAAAGATGGTGTTTTAGAGCGTGCTAAAATTACAGAAAACGGGAAACTCACTGAGCGTTTTGCTTATTTACAAAGCTATGTTGATGGTTTATAGTTATTTATAATTTGTCGTCGTCTTAAAAATAAAAACACTCCAATTAAAATTAGTAATAGTATTAATTTGGGCTCAGACATGCGTTGTGTTCTTTCATTGAGGTCTAAAGATTTTTTTCCAGCTAACACTTCTTTTTGTTTTTTAAGTAAAGCTGCTTTTTGAGCTTCATTTTCAACAACAATGTAAGAAGTAAGCGGTGTCATTATTTTAGATTTAAAACTCATTTTTACAGCATTATTCCAATCTGTTTGAGCATTCTCAGGATAAAATATATCAGATAACCATTTTCCTTGTAAATGTAAGCCTGTATTCCAGTTTGATTCACCAATAGCATTTTCTTTAAAATCAAAAACAGAGTTTTTCAAAACAATATTAGGCAAACTATCATTAGGTAAATACGCTACTGGACTAATTGGATTTGGCCATGCTAAGACCTCATTATCAATGTCAACCACAGTATTATCGTTTACAAAATCTTTAGGATTTCTTACTAGGCTATGAGAAGCTAAATAGCCTAATGTATTTAGATGATAAAAACTGTTGCTCTCTGGGAAAGCTATTTTAAAATCTGCAAAGTTTTTATTTATAACAGCATCAAGCATATTATCTGTAACTACAATAATGATAGGGTATTTGTTAGAAAGATTAGTATATGAATTAAAGAGAACTTTTTTTATAGCGCGTTCTAAATAAAATCCACCTTCAAACTCTTGCTCTTTTAAGCTGTTTTTCCATTCACCATTAAAGCTTTCAGTTTCAACAAAGGTATTTGCAAAACTTATTTTAGCTTCCATTGTGTCTATATTATTGGTAGTTATAAAATCATCTAGAGCCTTTATATAGTTGTTTATTAGCGAATCTTTTTCATGTGAAGTATCTATAATGAAATGATAATAAGGTTTTCGTTTTATCTTTTTAAGTGTTTCTTTTTCTTTTGAAGAAATGTAAACGATTTGGTCATTCTTTTTATGATTGATTAAGGTTTCCTTTTTTTCTCCTAAAGTAAGTTTATGATTGTCAATTTTAATGGTAATAGGTTCTTTGTGAATAAATTGAATTCCTGTTCTTCTTATTTCATTTTCAGAAAAAGGAAAAACTCTAAAAGAAACTTTGTTTCCAGTTAAATAATGCAACAACCCTGGGTCTTGATTAATGTTTCTTATTTGAGAAAAAATCCACATGGCTGATTTTTTTTCAGTTAAAATTCCCATTTCTTTTCTGTCACCAACATAAAGGTAATAATCATTTATCCAGCACCCGTTGGGTAAATCTATGGTTGTTGCATATTCAGAAGTGAAATTGTCTTTATTAGCGTTTGTAATTTCTAAATCTATCCAACTTGTCCATGTGTTATCAGTTTCATTATAAGTGCTATTCGAGCTTATGTTTGATATGTCTACGTTTTTATTTCTTAACCTTTCTGCCCTCAATTCAAATGGTTTTGTGTCGAAAAATATTTTTTCAATGGTTTTAATTTTTATGTCAGATAAAGTCAAATTATCTAAAACAATCCAGTTAAAAAAACTTGATAAATATGGTGTTTGAGAACTCATGAAAAAATCAGAATTACGTGATTTATTATGTTTAACAACCTCTAAGGTTTTTTTAAGAGATTCTTTATTTATATTGTAATCCTTGGAGTAATCAGGATTATACAGGTAATCTAGAGTTTCATATAGTACAATTTTATCTCTTTGATAAGATAAAGCTAATATTGTAGGTATTGCAAGAAACCCAATAATTCCAGATATAATTAAAACTTGTTTAGAGTAGAAGTTTTTTAGAAATTTATAATCACTCGATAATTCTTGTGTATGAATAATAAATAACACTAAAGGAGTTAGCATTAAAAAACCCAAACCTATGGCAACAATAGCAATAACAGATAGGGGCAAGAAAGGTAAAAACACAATAAAGAAGTAAAATGTAAAAGAATATGTTATACATCTGGTAATAAATAAGATAAGTCTATGCTGTTTGTTTTCAGATGAGGTTACACATATTAGAAGACCATTTGTTAGGGCAATAATATAAAACCATGGTGTATTGAAATCACCAAAAACACTATTGAATTTATTATTTATTAGTAGACCGAGTAATGGAAACACGACGCCTACCAAAAACTTTGCTACTAAATAAAGCTGAGACCAGTTTTTTCCTTTTTTAATGGATAAAATATAAATACTACGAATTAAAAAGAATAGAAATAGAATAACACATACTACCAAACCAACAACTAAAACATGGTTATTGTATCTATAACTTGTAGGTTGCCAAAGAGGTAAAATGACTTGAACAAAAATATAAGTAAGAAGAGGAATTGAAAGTGCTAATAAAAAACTTTTCCAAGCTTTTAAATCTTTAGCTTTTGAAGTCAATTTAATAACTATAATAAATAAAGCATGAGCCAATGTTGGCATTAAAAATGTACCAGGGTATAAAACTGAATCTTGTGAAAGCATCCATCTAGGAATATTCCAAGGAATAATATCTGAGCTATAAATACTATAGATGTATAGATAAATTGTGTATACTGATAAAGCTGAAAACGCATAGAAAACAGAAACCTCTTTTTTCTGTTGAATGCTATACAGAACATACCCTAAAAGAAGTATTGATAGTCCAAAAAGAATGCCTCCAAAGTTATACCACAGTTGTATACTATCTTCCTCTAAAAGTGTTTTTATAACATCGAATTCGTTATAATAAATGAACGACAGAAGAACTACAGGAATCGTGTTTATAACAAGCAACCATTTTGGGTTAAGCAAATTTTTCATGAGTATTTATGATTTTATTTAGAACGTAGTTGATAGAAATATATAGAGTGGTAAGAAAGGATAGATAAATAAAAACACCTTCGGCTTCGTGTAACCAAACATAATTTAAATTCGTATTTTTTTCAATAAAGATTGCTGTTAAAACACGTGATGCATTTACAAATAGCGTGAAACTATAAGCAAAAAACAAGGTTACAGGAATTGCCGAAATTTTGAAAAAGTTAGACTTTAAGTTTTTTAAAAGTGAAAAATATAATAGTATAGAAGAGAGCAATAAAAAATTAAAACCAGAGCAAGATTTATCTATAGTAATATTTAGTTTTTCATGAAAAAAGCCAATGTCATTATTATAAATCGAATGAGAGTCGAGAATAAAACCAACAATTTTGTCTAAAGGTTTCAATAAGATAAAAACTTGATTGTTGTCTGCATTGGAATATATAAGTTTTAAAACAATGAATAATACTATTCCAATAATATAATATGTTGAATGCTTTATTAGTTTCATTTTAATTATTTTTTCTTATGTCATTACATATCCAAAAACCAATACATAGAAATGCGCCAAATAAAATAGTGAATAGCCACGCCTCAATATGTTTTGATGGGTAAATGATAATTCGAAAAATATCATTAAATAATTCTAACGGATTTTGAATAATTTCCCATGAATTGTAACGCAAAAACCTTCCAAGATAAACTCCAAAAGCGCTTAGAAATAGTAGAACTGGAATGGAAAAGAAAACGTACTGTTTCTTTACATGATAGTTTAAAAGGCTTATCATATCTAAAAAAGATAAGTAAAATAGTATGAACCCATTTAAAGCAAAAGAAGTAACAACAATAACATCTAACCAAACAAATCGTGTATTGCTTAGCCTGATATGAATTAAATCTGTAACAATGTATGGGGCATTTGGCAAAAAAAGCAACCATCCCCCAAACCAAAAAGCTAATACAAATTTATTAAGCTTGGGGAGACTTACTAAATAAGTCGTTATGACAAAGGGAATGATTGCTAAAAACAAATTCCAAACTAAAAACAAGTAGAAAAAGGAATGTGTAAGTTTCATTCTAATCATAAGTAATACAATACAAAAAGTCATTGAAATACTTAATAGTGTAAAGGTTCTAAACCTATTTATAAAGAGTTGTTTAATATTATCCATGGTTTTGTAATTTATATTCAACTATTAAAACAGTTATTATACCAAGAGTATAAGCCACTAAATCTGAGATATGGAATGTACTACCTAATATTAGTTTTGCTAAATGATTGTTTTGAAGATTGAGTGTTTCTAGAATATTAATTAATTGTAAAAACTCAATTGAAAAAGCAAATGCTAAAACTGAAATAGCTAGTTTAAATGGGTTTACTTCTATAAAGCTTTTGAAGAAGCAGTAGAGTAGTATAACTACCAAATAATCTCCAAAAGTATATCGAATAAAACCATACTTAAAAAAGGTAGCAATAAACACTTCTGTTATAAAAAGTAGCGCTGCTATTATTAAATATATTTTGTTAAATTGAAGACTCATATATTTTATTTTTAAACTCGAAACTCGGTTAATATTAGTATATAGAAATACAAGATTGCTATTGGTATATTTAATAATACAATGCCACAGGTTTGAAGTATTTCTATTTTACGTTTAGTACTACCTAATAATGAAAAAGTTAAAGCTAATAATGAAATAGAGTTTATGATTAAAGCAATAATGACAAAGATTAGACCAGGAGATATAAATGCATCAGATTGTTTAAAATATAATTGAAGAGCAAATAATATTGTACCAATTACAAAACTTAAAAGCGTTATAATTTTGCTTGTATTTATTAAATTATCCATACTTAATACTTTTTTGCGTTAGTGATTGAAGCAGCATCCTTTTTTGAGGCACGAAAAAAATATATAGTGTAAAGCGCGACCCCAAATTTCTTTGGGGAAACGCCCAACACAATCACTAACTAATAAAATTAACCATTGTTCCAATCTATTTTTCTTGATACAAACATGACGATTGATAAGATTAAGAATAACCCTATACTGCCCACTAAAAGGGCATAATTTTCTAACTGAATTATCACATAAATAAAAGTATATAAAGCGGTTAATGATAACCCAATAAATAGCGGAAACTTAAGTGTTTTTAATATAGATTTAGAATATAATGTGATAAGTACAATTACTGAAGTTCCTGCAATTAAATAAGCTTTTAAGAAGTTACTATGCTCTGATATTGAAACCAGTAAAGTGTAAAACATAGTAAGCGCTATACCAATCATTAAATATTGAAATGGGTGAATATCTATTTTACTCATGGTTTGTATTAAAAAGAAAATTAAAAATGTAAGCCCTATAACAAGAAAACCATATTTTGCAGAGCGTTCGCTTTTTTGATATTCGTCTACGGGTATCATAAAGTTTACACCAAAAGCAAACTCTTTTAAATCTGGAATGCCATTATAATGCTCTTGAGAAAAAGGTCTGTTTAGATCTAAAATTTTCCATTTTGCGTTAAACCCACTATCATTTATTTTATCATCGTTATAAGGTAAAAATTCACCAAAAAAGTTAGCTGATTTCCAATTGGAAGTAATTTGAGCTTCGGTTTGCCTTCCAGTTGGTATAAAACGTATTTGTTCACTACCTTTTATATTAAAGTTGACATTAAAGACTAGTGGTTTTATGAAAAGCAACTGATCTTTATTAATGTTTTTAGTTTCAAGTGTGTGGAGTATTAACTCATTATAATTATAGTTTTTTTGTCCATTATATTTAGATGTAAGTTCATAATTGGCTTGATTTAGTTTTAAATTTGCTTCATTAACGCCTTTTACATTTGAAGATTGAATTATGATTTTTGCTTTGTTCCAAAGGATATCTTTATCATTAATTTCGATATCACTAAAATCAGGTTTAATAAATGAACCTGTTATTTGCATTTTGCTATTATAAACAGCAGTGGTATAAATACCCCGCTTTTTTTCTTCAGGATTTAGACTTGAATTTATATTTAAATTTTCTGGAAAAAAATAAGCACTGTAAATTTCTTCGATAGTTTCAGTATATACTTTTTTTGTTTTTTTATCTGTTACTGTTTTTTCTTTATATATTTTATATGGTACCTTCAATATAGGACCATAAATTAGGACTTCATTTCCCCATTGTTGATTAATTTCATTGATTACTTCTGTTTGTCTATACGATCGTTCTCTAATTAAGTCCTCAATAAAAAAAAGAGGTATTAGTAAAACGAATGTTAAAAAGCCAACTATAAGCATTTTTGCTGTTATTGATGTTTTTATCCAATTTCCAAATTTGTTTTGTTGTTTGCTTGTGTTTTCCATGATGTTATTTTAAAGTACTTTGAATTTCAAAGTTAATTGATAAAAAAATATTTATTGTTTATTGATTAATTTTTCAAGGGCTTCAATATGTTTTTTAAAAGCAGCTCTACCAAGTTTTGTAGTAGAGTAACGCGTATTGGGTTTTCGTCCGATAAATTGTTTTTCAACCAATATGTATTCTGCATTTTCTAAAGCTTTTGTATGACTTGCTAAGTTACCATCAGTTGCGCCTAATAATTCCTTTAACATATTGAAATCTGCATATTCATTAACCATTAAAATAGACATTATGCCTAGTCTAATACGATGATCGAATGCTTTGTTTATGTTGTTTATAATGCTCAATTATAAGTTTGTTTGTTGATTTAACAGCAAAATAGTCGCTTAAATGCTATTTGTTTTTTACATCATATTTATAATGCATCCAAGTACCATAAATAATATGCATAAACCCAAAGCCTAATACCCAAAGCCAAAAACCGTAACCAGGAAACCATGCACAAATTAAGCCTAAAATTATTTGTATAAAACCTAAATATCGAATGTCACCAATGCTATATTTTGAAGCGTTTATTAATGCTAAACCATAAAACATGAGCATTAAAGCCCCGGTTTGTCCATATTTTTGTTGATTTAAAATGATTAAAATATATAACCCACCAACTACAAGTGGAATTAAAAAGTTAAGAACTAAACGCTGTGAGGTCGCATCCCAAATTTTTTCTCCATGCTTTTTTGCTTTTTTTGTGGTTAAAAATATTCCTGTTATGATGCTTAAAACTGCAACTAAAAACAAATCTAGCATAACTAATCTGAATATTTTTCCATCTAACGTTAAGGTACCATGACTGTACTCAACAACTAACCAATATGCTATTGCTGCTCCTATAAGTGCATAAACTCCGGCTAGTATTCCTGACAGTCCGCTAAGTGAAATAAAACGAGAAGATTTGTTCATTAAATCTTTAATCTCACTGATATCTTTTAAATAATCTTTTGATTCCATATAAAAGTACTTTGAAATACAAAGTAAATAAATTATTTTGAAATAACCATTATAAATTTTTGTTAAAATAAAAAGCTAATCAATATATTCAATCTTATAACTTATTATAGGTATGAGATTCGAATAAAGAGTTAAATAGGTATTTTCTTTTTTTTTATTTTTAATATTTAAATTAAGAGAACCATCTTTATTCTTTTTTAACTTTATGGGTGTTAAGAAATGATCTTTTAAAAAACTGTAACTTAATTTGGGGTCTACAGGAACTTCATTAAAATTTATTTTAACGTACTTATTTTCTTTGGACATTTTAAAGATGCCTTTGGTTTCTTTTATAAGTTTAAATTTTGAAGAATAATACTTTGGATAAAGAATAGGTCTTGAAATGAAGTCTTTTTTCGATATTTTATTTGAAACTAGTTGCCATTTTGAATTACCTGGTAAATGTTGGTTTAAAAATTCTTTTGGGCTTTTAAAATAGTAATAATCATTATTATCTGTCTTTTCAACTTCAAGATAACCATTTGCCCAAGTAATATCTATTAATTTCCATTGGTTACTTAATTTTACTGCATTCCAAGAATGATTTTTCATGTCAATTTCTTGTCCAATATTACTTAGGTTTCCTCTAGAGAATCCAAGAATAATTTCCGATTCAATATTAAGTAGATTGCAGGTTTCATTAAAAATTAAAGAATAACCGTAGCAATTGGTTCTTTTGTTTTTAATGGCCTTTTCAAATATTCTCACTTCTTTTTTCCTTTTGTCTCTTTTCTTTTGGTAATCAGAGAAATAAAACTCTAACCTTGTGGTTGCCCATTTACTACCACTTGCTTGATATTTTATGTTTTCAACAATCCAAACAAAAAGAGCTCTTACCTTTTCTTCATCTGTTTTAAAATCATTTCTAATTTTTTCACTTAAAGACTCTATATCTAAAATATTTGAATAGTTTTTCACCTTATAATCAATATGATTATAGTTTTGAGAAAATAAACTAAATGAAAAAAAGATTAATAAAAATAATATTCTATTTTGCATAGCACTAAACTAATAAAAAATTATTCCGAAAGTGAAGCCAGTAGATGAATATTTCATAAATCAAAAAGAACCATATCAATCCATAATGCTTTATGTAAGAAGTTTAATTTTGAATACACTTCCTGAAGTTATAGAAAGATATAGTTATAAAATCCCGTTTTATAATATTGATAAAAAGCCAATGGTTTATATAAATATTTTAAAGGGAAGAGATTATGTTGATGTTGCTTTTGTTCAAGGAGTTCTTCTTGAAAAGCAATTTCCTATTTTGAAGAATGATAATAAACGAAAACAAGTGCGTTCAATTCAACTTAAGGCTTTGGAAGATTTGGACCAAGAAAACTTTGTTGAACTGCTTCACGAAGCTTCTAGCTTATTAAGCAAAAGTAAAAAGGCGTGGTTTGTTTAAAACTCAGAATATTAAATTTATAGAGGGTAGTTTAAAAGTTTTGAACCGTTTTTCTAATAGCTACTAAATTTGAAAGTAATGATTCCAAATTATCTAGATGTAGCATATTTGCACCATCACTTTTAGCATTAGCTGGGTCAAAATGTGTTTCTATAAATAGGCCGTCAACATGGTTAACTACACCAGCTCTAGCTATAGTTTCAATCATATCTGGACGACCGCCAGTTACTCCAACGGATTGGTTGGGTTGTTGTAAAGAGTGTGTTACGTCCAAAACAGTTGGTGCATATTGACGCATGGTTGGAATACCTCTAAAATCTACAATCATATCTTGATATCCAAACATGGTACCTCTATCAGTTATCCAAGCTTTATCACTACCAGCATCTTTAACTTTTTGTACAGCATGTTTCATGGCTTCAGGACTCATAAATTGTCCTTTTTTCAAGTTTACCACTTTACCTGTTTTAGCAGCAGCTACTACTAAATCTGTTTGACGTACCAAAAAAGCAGGTATTTGTAACACATCTACATATTGAGCTGCTAAAGTAGCGTCGCTAGTTTCATGTATATCTGTCACTGTAGGAACATCAAATTCCTTCGAAACTTTTGCAAGAATTTCTAAAGCTTTTTCGTTACCAATGCCTGTAAAACTATCTATTCTGCTTCTATTTGCTTTTTTAAAACTGCCTTTAAATACATAAGGAATTTCTAATTTATTTGTTATGCTAACTACTTTCTCAGCAATTCTAAAAGCCATTTCTTCACCTTCAATTGCGCAAGGGCCACATAAAAGAAAGAAGTTATTAGCATTTGTATGTTTTATTTTTGGAATGTCTAGAAGATTCATAAAAAAGGATTCAGCAAATTAAGGCTACAAAGATACTATTTGTAAACGTAAGTTTTATATGCAAATATAATTATAGTTTTTTAGCTGATTTAGTATATGAACAGCATCCTTATATTGTTAAAAACCAGAAAGGTATACTACATATTGTAGCCTTTTTTGAGTTTATCAAAAAAGGAAATATCCAAAAAGGCGTTATTATATAATTTATCCATTATTTATAAGTACCTTTGCACGCTTAAAATAAGGAGCATCATTATGGCTAATATTAAAAATATTGCAATTATTGCACACGTAGATCACGGTAAAACAACCTTGGTAGATAAGATTATGTATCATTGTCAACTATTTCGTGAAAACGAAAATACAGGTGATTTAATTCTTGATAATAATGATTTAGAACGAGAACGTGGAATTACAATTACATCTAAAAACGTTTCTGTAATTTATAAAGACACAAAAATTAATATCATTGACACCCCTGGTCACGCCGATTTTGGTGGAGAAGTTGAGCGTGTTTTAAATATGGCTGATGGTGTTTTGCTTTTAGTTGATGCTTTTGAGGGGCCAATGCCTCAAACGCGTTTTGTATTACAAAAAGCGATTGATTTAGGGTTGAAGCCATGTGTAGTTATCAATAAAGTTGATAAAGAAAACTGTACACCAGATGAGGTACATGAAAAAGTGTTTGATTTGATGTTTGAATTAGGAGCTGAAGAATGGCAGTTAGATTTTCCAACGGTTTATGGTTCTGCAAAGAATAATTGGATGAGTGATGATTGGCAAAATGAAACTGATAATATTGAGCCCTTATTAGATATGGTTATTGACCATATTCCGTCTCCTAAAATTGAAGAAGGGACTACACAAATGCTAATTACATCTTTAGATTTTTCTTCGTTTACGGGAAGAATTGCTATTGGGCGATTAACACGTGGAGAACTAAAAGTAGGGCAAAATATATCTTTAGTTAAAAGAGATGGAAGTATTGTAAAGTCTAAAATCAAGGAGTTACATACATTTGAAGGATTAGGGCGTAAGAAAGTGGAAGAGGTTAAAGCTGGAGATATTTGTGCTATTGTTGGTTTAGAAGGATTTGAAATTGGTGATACTGTAGCCGATTTTGAAACTCCTGAAGGGCTAAAAACCATAGCTATTGATGAGCCAACAATGAGTATGTTGTTTACCATTAATGATTCACCATTTTTTGGTAAAGATGGAAAATTTGTTACTTCTCGTCATATCAAAGATCGTTTAACAAAAGAGCTAGAAAAAAACTTAGCATTAAGAGTAGAAGAAACGGATAGTGCTGATAAGTTTATGGTGTTTGGTCGTGGAGTTTTACACTTATCAGTATTAATTGAAACGATGCGTCGTGAGGGATACGAATTACAAATTGGTCAACCTCAAGTAATCATTAAAGAAATTGATGGTGTTAAATGTGAGCCTGTTGAAGAAATGACTATTGATTTACCTGAAACAGTATCTGGCAAAGCAATAGAAATGGTAACACTTCGTAAAGGCGAAATGTTAAGTATGGAGGCTAAAGGCGATAGAATGGTTTGTGAGTTTTTAGTGCCATCAAGAGGTATTATAGGGTTACGTAATCAACTTTTAACTGCAACAGCAGGTGAGGCTATTATGGCCCACCGTTTTAAAGAATATCAGCCTTTAAAAGGCGGGATTCCAGAACGTCAAAATGGAAGTTTAGTATCGATGGAAAAAGGACAAGCTATTCCTTATTCTATTGATAAGTTACAAGACAGAGGTAAGTTTTTTGTTGATCCTGGAGAAGATATTTATGAAGGTCAAGTTATAGGGGAAAATTCTCGTGGAGATGATATGACTGTTAACGTAACAAAAACTAAAAAGTTAAGTAATGTTCGTTCATCTGGTGCAGATGATAAAGCTAAAATTGTTCCAGCAATTAAATTTTCTTTAGAAGAAGCTTTAGAGTATATCCAAAAAGATGAATATGTAGAAGTTACACCAAACTTCTTACGTTTGCGTAAAATCTATTTAACGGAGGTTGAACGTAAAAGAAATAAATCAATCTAATTTATTAAATTAGTAAAAATTCTTTAAAGAGAAATTCTAATAGGGTTTCTCTTTTTTTATGAAATTATTATGGAGTTATTCGGAATTACAGGAACAGAGTACATAGGCTATTTGGCATCATTAATGGTGCTTATATCTTTTACCATGAAAAACGTCAAGACATTACGTTTTGTAAACATGACAGGCTGTATTTTGTTTGTTATATATGGATTCTTAATGCCTACTTTAAGAATTGGTTTGCCAATAATTATTGCCAATGTTGCAATTTTTTCGGTTAATTTATACTATTTGTTTTTAAAGCGGAAATAGTGGTTTTTTATAGATTGTATTATTCGGTATACTCTTATATATATACTAATATTAGGCCATATACGTTAAATGATTTTGTATATTTGGTTCATCCAGAAAAATGACAGAAATTTAAACGCTATTTCTTGTTTTTATAAAAAATTGCAATAAAAAACTAACTTTTTTAAGAAAAGAAAACTCGTATTAATTGAAAAAATTAATAGACTACATAAATAACAATGTTTTAATAAAAGTTACTTCGTTAAAAACTGCTGCAATTCTAACTAGAATGATAGCAGGGATATTAACTTCTAAAGCCATTGCTGTTTTTATTGGTGCAGAAGGATTGGCTTTAATAGGGAATTTACGAAATTTTGTTAGTTCTATTCAGTCAGTCGCTATATTAGGTTTTTATAAAGGAGCTGTAAAATATATAGCAGATTATAAAGAGAATATTGTAAGGTTAAGTAGAACTATTTCTACGGTTTATTATATTGGATTTGTTTCTTCAATTTTAGTGTCTCTCCTGTGTTATTTTAATGCAGAAAACATTAATAACATCATATTTCCAAATTATAATAGTTACGCCTACGTCATTAAAATTTTTGCTATTGTATTGCCTTTTTATTCTTTGAATATGTTTTCGTTTTCCATAATGAATGGCTTTTCTAAGTATAAAATACTTATTATAATAAATATTATTGGGCAGATTTTAGGAGTTTCAATTACGCTACTTTTAATTTTTCAAAGAAAGTTAGAAGGAGCTTTGGTGTCTGTTGTTTTAGCTGAGTCATTAATATTCTTAATCACCTTAGTCGGAATTATAAATAGACGTAGTTTAACACCGCTTATACAAGTTAAGTATGTGAGTTTTAGTTATTTTAAACGATTAAGTTCATATTCCGTTATGGCATTGTTTTCAGCTGTTTTATTGCCAATAGTAGCTTTAGCTATTCGATCTTTTATTATTGAAAATATTGGATATAAAGATGCTGGTTTTTGGGAAGCCATGACGCGTATATCAAAATACTATTTAATGCTGGTGAGTTCTTTAATGGCGCTTTATATTTTACCTCGATTAGCAGAAATTAATACTGCTAAAGCTTTCAGAAAAGAGGTCTTTGGCTTTTATAAAACGATAATACCTATATTGCTATTTGGGTTTGTGTTAATTTATTTATTAAAACCATATATTGTTACCGCTGTTTTTTCTGAGGAGTTTAAACCTGTTGAAGATTTGTTCTTATGGCAATTGTTAGGAGATTTTTTAAAGGTTCTGTCTATGGTAATTGCATACCAATTTTTAGCAAAAAAAATGTTTTGGCACTATGTGGTAACTGAGGCCTTTTTAATTATAATATTATATGCTACAAGTATTTATTTTATTAAAGTATTTGGTGTAGAAGGAGCAGTTATTGGACATTTTGTTAGCTACTTAATGTATTATGGTGTCATTTTATTAATATTTAGAAGTTCCCTTTTTGGCATTGCTGGGGAAAGGAAATAAAATACTTTTTAATTAATTTATATAGCTAAACTATTGAATATACCCAGTTTCATAAAGAATAGTTTACTATTAAAAGTTACGTCAGCTAATACTTTACTAGTTTTAGTGAGAATGCTTTTTTCGTTAATTTCTCAAAAAGCTTTAGCTATTTTAATAGGAGCAGAGGGTATAGCTTTAGTAGGTAATCTTAAGAATATAGTAAAGTTTTTTGAACAATTTTCTGTTTTAGGAACTACTAATGGATTAATAAAATATATTTCTGAGCATAAAGAAGATAAAAAGCAGCTAAACAATCTGTTTTCAACAGCTTTTGTTTTTGCAGCCATTGCTACCTTAGTTTCGTTTATTATTTTATTTTTCTTTTCTACGACACTAAGTGAAGTTGTTTTTGGAACTAATCAGGAGTATACTTATATCTTTAAAGTTTTGTCGTTTATAATCCCTTTTATGGGAATAAATGCCATTTTATATTCTTTATTAAATGGTCTTTCAGCATATAAATTATATTCAAAATTAACACTAAGTACTATTATAATAAGTACTTTCTTTATTATATTCCTTACATTAAAGTTAGGGGTTAAGGGAAGCTTGTTAGCAATAAGTATAATACCTATTATCTATTTTTTAAATTTTATTATTTTCTTCCGTAAGTCATATAAAACATATATAAATTTTAAAAGTATATCATTTAGTTTAGGCTTTAAAAATCAATTATTATCTTATAGTTTCATGACTGTTATAGTTGTTTTATTTATTAATATAACAGATATTGCAATTAGAAATTTGATAGAGAATAAAGTAGGTCTTTCAGATGCAGGATATTGGACAGCTATGACATCGATATCTAAAACTTACATGCAGTTTTCTGCAGCTATATTTCCTTTATATATATTACCTCGGTATGCAAAAATTACCAATACTTTTGATTTTAGAAAAGAAGTTAAGAAAATTTACAAGATGTTATTACCATTAGTTGTTGTTGGTATGCTATTGGTTTTCTTTTTAAGAGATTTAATAATAGAACTTCTATATACAAACGAATTTTTGGTTATTGAAAGTTTTTTTATATGGCAACTATTAGGAGATTTAACAAAATTTATAGCTCTTATTATCTCATACCAATTTTTAGCAAAAACGCAAATGGCATATTTTGTAATTACTGAGCTTATTTCAGTTTTATTGTTTTACTACTTTTCTGTTTATTTTTTAAATATATATGGAACAGAGGGAATTGTAATAGCACATTTTGTTAGATATGTTTTATATCTTTTCATTGTGCTTTATATTTTAAGACATAACTTTATTGGAAAAAATAGAGTTTTTTAAATAGGAAAGAGAGTATGATTAATTTAAGTAAAATACTATTCAGATATTTATATCTAGTACTATTGGCATTTATATTTGATATTATTTTTAATGAAATTACGCTGAGTATATTTTATAATTTTGTAGAGAATATTCTATTTGCTATAACGATTATTTGTCCTTTTTTCTTTCTTAATAACTGTAAGTTTAGAAAGTATTATTTAAGTATTTCGTATTTGTTTTTTGCCGCTTTTCTGTATTTGGAAACAGTTTATTATTATTTGTTTAAAACAATATTTAATTCCTCAGCTATTTTTGTTGCTTTAGATACAAATTCTAAAGAAACAAAAGAATTTTTAGGCTTTTATATTGATAAGTACATTCTAGTATTGCTTGCGGTAATTTTAATAATTACCTTATATAACATAAAACAACTTTACTTCTCAAATTTTTCAAAAGTAAAGTTTAATAAAATAAAGATTTTCAGTCTGTTTGTTATTCTTATTTCTTTTTTAAAATTTTCAGGTTTAATTATATACAATTTACCATATAAGGTTTTAAGATCTACTGTTGAATACTATACAGAGTCTAAGAAATTAGGAGATTATGTGAACAATAAAACCGGCAATTTTACTAATGTTTTTAGACATTTTGATGTAGAGGAAAAGGAGGTTTACGTAATTGTAATTGGAGAATCTACGGCACGCTCACATTTAGGGATTTATGACTATTATAGAGAAACAACACCATTACTTGAAGAAATAGAAGATGAATTATTAGTATATAAAAAAGTTATAAGTCCAGACACATATACAATAGCTAGTTTAACAAAAGCATTAACCTTAGGCAATTATGAAAACCCTGAAGGAAAATATAAAGGCTCAATAATACAATTGTTAAATAAAGCTAAATTTAAAACCTACTGGATTTCAAACCAAAAACCAATAGGGCTTAATGATTCTCATGTTACAAAAATAGGATTAGGGACAGAAAAGGCCTTTTTTTTAAATATAAAGCATAGTAGTGAGAAAACTATTTTTGATGATGTCCTTGTCGAAAAATTAAATAGTGTTCTACAAGAGAGAGGAAATAAAAAAGTAATTTTTTTACACACATTAGGAACACATTTTAATTATAAAAATAGATACCCAGAAGATTTTGATTTTTTTAATAATGTTATTCCGAAAAGTAAATTTAAAGAAGAAAAGATCTACGCTCAAATAAATGCTTATGATAATGCTGTAAGATATGCTGATTATATAGTTAGAAGTGTTATTGAGTCTACAAAAAAAAATAATGCTACTAGTTTTGTTCTATATTTTTCAGACCATGGAGAGGAAGTTTATGATGATATTAGGTTTTCAGGGCATTTTAGGGATAAAATAAAAACAAAAAATGTTTATGAAATCCCAATGTTATTATGGTGTTCAGAAAGTTTTAAAGAAAGAGAAAATATTCATTTTAATTTAGACTCTAAATATATGATAGACGACATGTTTCACTCAATAGCAGATTTGCTTAGTATTAACGCAAAAGAAGTTGACTCTACTCGCAGCATTTTTAGTGAATATTTTAAAGAAAGAAAAAGGATAGTAAGAGATACAATTGATTATGATACTTTTTTTAATCTAAATTAATTATGAAAAAACTTTGTGTCATTACTACATCTTTAGGCAAGGGAGGAGCGGAAAGGTCAACAGCAATACTTTCAAAAATACTTTCTGATTTTCAATATGATGTTCATATATTAATGACCAAAAATGATATTGACTATGAATTTTCTGGAACTCTATTTAGCCTTGAAAAAGAGTATGGTTCCAACATTTCTAATTTTAAAAAAATAAGAGTTTTAAGATTATATTTTAAAGAACATAGTTTTGATTATATTATTGACAACCGGACAAGACCGGGTTTTTTTAAAGAGTATGTTTTATATAATTGTGTTTTTAGGGCAAAAGATAAGATTTCTGTGGTGCGTAGTCATTTTTTTAAAAACTATTTTCCTAATAACAAATTCCTTGTAAGGCTATTGTACAAAAACACCACAATTGTGGGAGTTAGTAAGGAAATTGAAAATACTATATTTAAAAAGTATGGTTTAAAAAAAGTTACGCATATATATAACTCGGTAGAAGTGAATGGTTTTTGTACTAGAAGTAATGAAGAAATTGAATTAGTTGAGGAGTTTATTTTATGGTATGGACGTATTGAAGAAAGTGTAAAAAATTTAACTTTACTTTTAAAAGCTTATAAAAAGTCTTCATTATCTAAAAGAAATATAAAATTATATATTATAGGTCAGGGGAAAGATATTAGTATTTTGAAAGAAAAAATTAATAATTTTCAACTTAATGGGTTTGTTCACCATTTGCCATTTTCGAAAAACCCTTTTCCTTATGTAAAAAAAGCAAAATTCACAGTTTTAACCAGTTATCATGAAGGGTTCCCAAGAGTTTTAATTGAGTCTTTAGCATGTGGGACGCCTGTAGTTTCAGTAAATTGTAAATCGGGACCCAAAGAGATTATTAAGCATGAGTACAATGGTTTATTAGTTGAAAATCATAACCCATCAGTATTAGCTATCGCATTTGATAGTTTTATTGAAAATAAGAAATTATATAATGAGTGTAAAAAAAATGCGAAAGCAAGCGTAAGTAAATTTTCTAAAGAAAACATTTCTAAACAATGGAAAAAATTACTCAAATAAGCACTTAGCTATAGGCAGTTAAATATAGCTTGTTTTTAATTAAAAAATTTTGAAATTTTTTAATGCTTTGTAATATAAAACCTGGAGAATGTAGCAATATTCGTTGCTTTAAGTTTAAGTTTTTGAAATCAATTTCTTGTTTTAATTTTTTATAAAGCCCCTTATTATTATTCATTAAAGTTCTAATGGCGAGGGCATATCTATTAATATCTAAATATAATTTTAATGAAGAATTTGTTCTTTCTTCTTCTGAAAAACTAGATATAAAATTGTAACGAATATGGTTATACTCGTTTTCATTTTTAGAAAGACTATCATATATGTATAACTTATAAGACATTGTAATTACAGGGTTAAAACTTACTTTATATTTAAGAGCAAACCTAATCCATAAATCTAAATCTTGTGCTGTTTTTAATTGAGTGTTAAAACCTCCTATTTTATTAAATTTTTCTTTAGAAAAACCAATTGCAGAAGTCCACGCAACGGAATTTATAATACTTGCCTTAAAAAAGTCTTCTACTATAATAATTTCTGAATCAAAATTAAAATTAAAATTTGCTGGGCGAGATACTTTTTCTGTATAAAAAACCTGATAATTATTACAATATAGTCCCGTATCTGGAAATTGAAGTATTTGTTTTTTTAATTCAAACAAATGATTGTTATGCCAAAAATCATCGGCATCTAAAAGTGCAATATACTTAGATTTAGCTAATTCTATTCCCTTATTTCTAGCTACGGAAACTCCAGCATTTTTTTGTTTGAATATCGTTATTCTATCATCATTAAATTTAGCAACTTCATCTAAACTCTTATCAGTACTACCATCATTAACAATAATGACCTCAAAATCTGGGAATGTTTGATTTAAAACACTTCTAAGAGTGTCTTCTATATAATTTTCTTTATTATATAATGGTATTACGACAGAGAAAAAAGGCATTTTAGATAAACATTTTAAGCTGAGAAAAGTGTGTTTCGTAGTTGTTTTTTATTGCAAAATATATTTTATATAATAATAAACTTTATTTCAAATAGACATAATTACCCCTTCCTCTGTACAACTTCATATACCGCATTGTCATCACATTTTAAGGTTTTGCTAGGGTATTTAAGCAATAAAGCATAATCATGAGTAGCCATTAAAATGGTATTACCATTTTTATTAATGTCTTGTAAAACTTCCATGACTTCAACACTAGTTTGTGGATCTAAATTACCCGTTGGTTCATCAGCAAGAATAAGCTCAGGATTGTTAAGTAAGGCTCTAGCAATAGCAACACGTTGCTGTTCACCACCAGAAAGTTCGTGTGGAAACTTAAACCCTTTTGTTTTCATATCTACTTTGGTTAAAACTTCTTCAACTCGCGTTTCCATGTCGTCTTTATCTTTCCAACCTGTAGCCTTTAAAACAAACAATAAATTATCGTTTATAGTTCTATCAGTTAATAATTTGAAATCTTGAAATACAACACCTAATTTTCGTCTTAAAAAAGGTATTTCTTTTTCTTTTAGAGTTTTTAAATTATAATCTACAATATGGCCTTCACCTTCTGTTAAGGGTAAATCTCCATAAAGGGTTTTCATAAAACTACTTTTGCCAGTTCCTGTTTTACCAATTAAGTATACAAAATCCCCTTTGTTAACTTCTACGTTTACATTTGAAAGCACTAAGCTGTCACCTTGAAAAATGGAAGCTTCTTTTAATTGTAATATTGGGTTCGACATAAAAACAGATATAAATTTTAAGTATTGTAAATGTATTATTAATAAGTTAAAAGTTAAAAGTTAAACAAGAAAAGTTTAAAATGATTGCTAAAAAAATCCAACTTCTGCCTCTCAAATTTTAGCTTTTTTAACATTTAATAAGTCAGTTTATAATTATGGCACGATTATTACGTTATAAGATTTATATTGAATTATCTTTGATTTTTAATTAAAAACAAATCGTTAATGACTAAAAATAATATTGTTTCCCTCTTGGTAGCCATAAGTTTTAGTTTCCAAATCATGGCGCAGCAGTCAGCAACTTACACCAGTAACTTAGTAGACTATCAAAAAGCCCTTTCACTATTTAATAATCAACAATATCTTGCTGCACAATCTTTATTTAGAAGTGTTAAGAAAAATGCTAAAGAAGAAATTTTGCAGTCTGATTGTGCTTATTACATAGCTAATTGTGCCGTACGACTCAATCAACAAGCAGCAGATCAATTAGTAGAAGATTTTGTAAAAGACTACCCTACAAGCACAAAACGAAATACTGCCTTTGTTGATGTTGCCGATTATTATTTTGAAAACTCAAAATATCCCCATGCTAGAAAATGGTATGATAAAGTAAACGAAGATGCTTTAGCTAAAAAGGAAAAAGAAAAATTTAATTTTAATAATGGATATTCTGCTTTTTCGGTTAAACAGTATAAGGTTGCAAAAAAATATTTGTCACGCGTTGAAAACTCTCAAGAATATGGGTCGCAAGCTAAATATTATCTTGGTTTTATGGCTTATGAAGGTGATGATTATGATGAGGCTAATGAATATTTTGATCAGGTTAGTGACCAAGAACGCTACAAAGAAAAACTGTCGTATTATCAAGCAGATCTTCATTTTAAGCTAGGTAAATTTGAAAAAGCCATCGAGTTGGCAAAAGACAGACTAGATACAAGTGATGAAGCCGAAGTATCTGAATTATCAAAAATTATTGGAGAAAGTTACTTCAATTTAGAAAAGTACGCCGAAGCTATACCTTATTTAACCGAATATAAAGGTAAGAAAGGGAAAAGAGATAGAACAGCAAAGTGGAATAATACTGATTTTTATCAATTAGGATATGCGTATTATAAACAAAAGGATTACGAAAAAGCCATCTCAGAATTCAATAAAATTGTTGGAGGTAATAATTCTATTGCTCAAAATGCGTATTATCATTTAGGAGAAAGTTATATTCATTTAGACAAAAAGCAAGAAGCTTTAAATGCTTTTAGAAATGCATCACAAATGAGTTTCGATTTAAAAATTCAGGAAGATGCTTGGCTAAATTATGCAAAAATTAGTTACGAAATTGGTAACCCATATCAATCAGCACCACAGGTTTTAGCAGGTTATTTAGATAAATATCCAGATACCAGTTACAAAGAAGAAATTGAAACACTCTTAATTGATTCATATATTACATCCAAAAATTACAAAGAAGCACTTAAACTTTTAGAAGGAAAAAAGAGCTTTGAAAATAAAGTCGCTTACCAAAAAGTAGCTTTTTATAGAGGGATTGAGTTGTATAACGACACTCAATATTTAGAAGCTGAAACGCTTTTTGATCAATCTTTAGAAGAACCAAGAGACCCTAAATATACAGCTAGAGCCACCTTTTGGAAAGCAGAAGCTGACTATAATTTAACAAATTATGATGATGCCCTAGTTGGGTTTAAACAATTTCAGCAACAGACTTCATCAGCTTCAACTCCAGAAATTGAGAACATAGATTATAATTTAGCTTATACATATTTTAAACAAAAAAACTATCCGCAAGCCACTACGTATTTCAATCAATTTATTTCAAATAAGAAAGATGATAAAGTAAGATTGAATGATGCGTATTTACGATTAGGCGACGGACATTTCGTTTCTAGCGATTATAGAAATGCTATAAATGCTTATGAAAAAGCTATTGAAATGAATGAGATTGATTCTGATTATCCTTTTTTTCAAAAAACAATAAGTGTAGGTTATATTGGGCAGTCTTCAAAGAAAATGAAAGATTTAGAACAATTTATTGAAGCTTATCCTAAATCAAAATTACGAGATGATGCAATGTATGAATTAGGAAATTCCTATGTTAAGGCAAACGAAAAAGATAAAGCGATGCAAATTTATAATCGTTTGAGTAGCGAATATAGAATGAGTTCTTTCGTTCCAAAAGCCTTATTACGTCAAGGGTTAGTTTATTATAATAGTAGTGAGAACGAACAAGCTTTAAGCAAATTTAAAAAAGTTGCTGCGGATTATCCAGGAACACCAGAAGCGGTTCAGTCGGTTGCAACAGCTCGATTAATTTATATAGATTTAGGTAGAGTTGATGATTATGCTAGATGGGTAAAAACTTTAGATTATGTAGAAATTACCGATGCAGATTTAGATAATACCACATACGAAGCTGCCGAAAAGCAATATTTAGATAATAACACAGATAAAGCCATTAAACAATTTAATGGATATTTAAATGAGTTTCCTAATGGGATACATGCATTACAAGCTCATTTTTATATTGCACAGTTATACTACAAAAAAGATTTATTGGCTAATGCAGCACCTCATTATAAATATATAGTAGAGACATCACAAAGTGAATATACAGAAGAAGCTCTGTCGAGATTATCACAATATTATTTAGAAAATAAAAGCTGGAATAAAGCCATACCATTATTGTTACGATTGGAAGAAGAGGCAAACTTTCCTCAAAATGTAGTCTTTGCTCAATCTAATTTGATGAAAACTAATTATCAATTAGAAAATTATAGTGATGCAGTGTCTTATGCAGAAAAGGTCCTTACAAATTCTAAAATTGATAATAAGATTAAAAGTGATGCTCATATTATTATTGCGCGATCAGCTATTAAAACAGGAGATGAGGACAGAGCTAAAACGGCTTATGCTAAAGTAGAAAAAGTCGCCACAGGAGAAATGGCAGCTGAGGCATTGTATTACAATGCTTATTTTAAAAATAAAGAAGGTAAACATGCCGCATCAAATAAATCTGTTCAAAAATTGGCCAAAGATTTTTCAGGGTATAAATATTATAGCGCCAAAGGATTAGTGCTCATGGCTAAGAATTATTATGCTTTAAAGGATGCGTTTCAAGCTACTTATATTTTAGAAAGCGTTATTGAGAATTTTGCTGAATTTGATGATGTTGTAGAAGAGGCAAAAACTGAATTGCGCCAAATAAAAGCTGAAGAAGCTAAAACAAATTCGTCAATAGAAACAGAAGAAAATTAAAAAACATCAATCGTAAATCTAAACATATGCGAAAGCACAAAAAATATTTTTTATTAGCTATTGTAACGTTAAGTATAACGTCAGTTTTCTCTCAAAATCGGAAAAATGACACTATTAATACAGGTGTTATTGATGTAGTTAAACCATATACACCATCAATTTCTGATGCTTTTAAGGTTAAAGAAATTCCTTCATTAGATGATGAGGAAACTGCAACAAAAAAGGAGATTAAGTATAATATATTTTCGTTTCCAGTAGCATCAACATTTACACCAGCAAAAGGAAAAGCTGCTGTGGTAGAAAAAGCAAAACCTGTTAGACTATATGATAATTATGCAACTTTAGGTGTTGGAACCTATACTACTATTTTAGGCGAAGTATATTTAAACCATGCTATTAGTAGAACCGAAAGTGTTGGTGGCTATGTAAGTCATCATTCTTCCCAAGGAGGTATTGATGGGTTGGCTTTTGATGATAATTTTTCAACAACAAAAATAAATGCTAATTATTCTAGTCGCTTAAGAGATTTAGCTTGGAATGTCGAAGGTGGTTTTCAGCAACAAATGTACAATTGGTATGGAGTAGAAGAAGGTTTAATTTCTTTAGCGCAGTCAAGTAATATTGATGAGGAGCATTCGTTTTATAGCGCACATTTTGGTGGTGATATTTCATTTGAAAATACATATATAAATTCAGGAAGTTTCTTTTTCAGACGTTTTGGAGATAATCAAGGTTCTGGAGAAAATAGATTTATAGCTAAGGCTAAAATAGATATACCAATTAATGGCGAGGAAATATCAACCGATTTTAAATTTGATTATATAAACGGAACATTTGATAGAAGTAACACTTCTAATAACGAATTAAGGCACGGTAATTTCCAAATCAGTGTTTCTCCTACATATCAATTGAAAGAAGACGATTTAACTGTTAATTTGGGGGTTACAGTTTCATATTTGAGAGATTCAGAAACTAAGGATAATAATATCTATTTATATCCAAATATTACCGCAACATATAGATTGGTTAATGATGTATTGATTGCTTATGGAGGTATTCAAGGCGAACTAATACAGAACTCATATCATGATTTTGCTACCGAAAATTCTTTTGTGTCTCCAACTTTAGCAGTTATGCCAACAGACCAACAATATAATGCGTTTATAGGTTTAAAAGGAAAATTGTCAAGTAATATGAGCTATAATATTAGTGGACGTTATTTAGCAGATAGGAGTAAAGCTTTGTTTAGACATAATACTACTTTTTTCGATTTTACTAATGCCGAAAATTATCAATATGGTAACTCTTTTGGAATAGTGTATGATGATGTTGATACTTTTGGAGTAGCAGGTGAAATTAATGTAGATGTTAACCGAAACTTCAAATTAGGCTTAAAAGCCGAATATTTTAAATACACAACAGATACTGAAGCTGAAGCTTGGAATTTGCCCGATGTAAAAGGTTCGTTGTTTTTAGATTATCAAATAAACGAGCATTGGTTTGCTGGTGCTAACCTTATTTATGTGGGAGAGCGTAAAGACTTGTTAAGTATTATTGATCCTTTTACAGGGCCAGCAAGCACATTAATTACTCTAGATAGTTACTTTGATGCCAATGCACATTTAGGATATCATATTAACGATAAAATTTCGGTATTTGCAAAAGCTAATAATATATCTAATAAGGCTTATGAACGTTGGTTTAACTACCCAGTACAAAGCATTCAGTTTTTAGCAGGAGCTACTTTTAAGTTTGATTTCTAGTTATCTCTAAAAGATGTATCTCATAAAATGAAATTCATATTTTCATGAAAAAGCTTTTTTTCATATTCCTTTTCGTTTGTAATATTTGTATTTCACAAAGTAATGTACAAGTATTAAACCTTTCGAAAGCTGCTTTAGAATTAACAAATCAAAAAGTTATATATGACCCGAGTTATTTTTCAATTGACTACCCTAACGGAGATGTGCCAAGAGATAAAGGAGTATGTACCGATGTAGTAATTAGAGCATATAGAAAGCTGGGTATTGATTTACAAAAGGAAGTTCATGAAGATATGAGGGCTAATTTTAATATATATCCAAAAATATGGGGACTAAAAACTACTGACAAAAATATTGATCATCGCAGGGTCCCTAATTTGATGACCTATTTTAAACGTCAGGGGGCAGAAAAACCAATTACCCAAAACGCAAATGATTATTTCCCAGGAGATGTGGTTTGTTGGAATTTAAGAGGAGCGATAACGCATATTGGAATTGTAGTTAATAAAAAATCTAAAGATGGTAAACGAAACTTAATAGTCCATAATATTGGCGCAGGTCAAGTTTTAGAAGATTGTCTTTTTGATTTTAAAATTATTGGACATTACCGGTTTATAGATTAGTATAAATAATAGTTTACAAAAGCGTTCGTTTAAGAACGCTTTTTTTATTTTTATAAAAAATACCATCATGCAAAAATTAAGTATTCTTTTATTAACCTTAATTACAATTAGTTGTTCAACAAAGCATCAAGTTGATTTAATAGTTACAAACGCTAATATTTACACAGTAAATAATGATTTTGAAACGGCAACAACTTTTGCAATTAAAGACGGAAAATTTATAGAAGTTGGAAATGTAGAAGATTTGTCTTCAAAATATGAAGCCTTAAAAACAATTGATGTAGAAGGGAAAACTATAGTGCCAGGTTTTATTGATGCGCATTGTCATTTTTTAGGATTAGGATTTAATCAGCAAGCAGTAGATTTGGTTGGCACAACTAGTTTTGATGAGGTTGTACAACGCGTTGTAGATTTTCAAAAGAAACATAATCTAAAATTTATTAAAGGTAGAGGATGGGACCAAAACGATTGGAGCGTTAAAGAGTATCCTAATAAAAAACAATTAGATGAATTATTTCCAGATATTCCAATCACTTTAACAAGAATAGATGGTCATGCAATATTATGTAACCAGGCTGCTTTAAATTTAGGAAACGTTACTAAAAATAGCATGATAGATGGAGGCGAAATTGTTCTTGAAAAAGGAGAATTAACAGGAGTTTTAGTTGATAATGCTGAAGGATTAGTAATGAATTATTGGCCAAAGCCAACAAAAAAAGATATAGCAAATGCTTTATTAGAGGCACAAAAAATCTGTTTAGGATATGGACTCACTACGGTTGACGATGCTGGTTTAGGAATTGAAGCTATTGAAATTATTGATAGTTTGCAACAAGCAGGTGATTTAAAAATGCGTGTTTACGCTATGGTTTCCGCATCAAAGAAAAATTTAGATTATTATTTAAGTAAAGGCGTTATAAAAACCGAAAGACTAAATGTAAGATCCTTCAAATTTTATGCTGATGGTGCTTTAGGTTCAAGGGGGGCATTGTTACGCAAGCCTTATAGTGATAAACCAGAGCATTTAGGTTTACCAGTTACAGATTTAGAAACTTTCAAAGCATCAGCTAAAGCAATTGCAAATTCAGAATACCAAATGAATACTCATGCTATTGGTGACTCCGCAAATCATGCTGTTTTACAAATTTATAAAGAAGTATTACATAAAAAGTCCAATAGACGCTGGCGTATTGAACACGCACAAGTTATTTCATCAGAAGATTTTGATTTGTTTGATGATATTATTCCATCAGTACAACCAACTCATGCTACAAGCGATATGTATTGGGCAGAAGATAGACTTGGTAGCAAACGTATTAAAGGAGCTTATGCTTATAAAAACTTATTAAATAAACATGGAAAAGTGGCTTTAGGAACTGATTTCCCTGTGGAGTATGTAAGTCCATTTTACACATTTTACGCTGCAGTTGCAAGACAAGATTTAAAGGGATACCCAGAAGAAGGGTATCAAATAGAAAATGCTTTAAGTAGGGAAGAAACTTTAAAGGGTATGACGATTTGGGGGGCTTATTCAAATTTTGAAGAAGACGAAAAAGGCAGTATTGAAGCTGGTAAATTTGCTGATTTTATCATTTTAGATAAGGATATTATGACGGTTGAAGTTTCTGAAATTCCTAATATAAAAGTGATTAATACGTTTATTAATGGGGTAACTCTTTAAATTATGTTAAAAAAAATAATTATTATTTTTTTTGTATTAGGGGTTTTGTTTAACTGTAAACAAGAAGAAGCTTCTAAGGAAATTTTGTTTGTTTGTACTCATGGGGCCGCCAGAAGCCCTATTGCAGCAGCATATTTTAATAAATTATCTAAAGAACAAAATTTAAAGTATCATGCTGTTTTTAGGGGAACAGAGCCTGATAGTCTTTTAACTAAAGAAACGATTTTAGGTTTAAAGAATGATGGCTTTGATGTAGAAGCTTGGAAACCAAAAAAAGTTGATTTATACGATATTAAAAAAGCCTACAAAACAGTAACTTTTGATTGTAATTTACCAACAAATAATGATTCTAATCAACTAAGTGATGAACAATGGAATGGCACGCCATCAATAAGTAAAGATTATAATGTAGCAAAAGATGCTATAAAAGAGAAAGTAGAAAAACTAATAGAGTCTTTACCTAAAAACTAAACCTCAGTTTGTTATTCTCGCCAAATAATCAAAATGCTCGCCTTCTAAAACCAGTTCACATTTAAGCCCAACAGAAATGCAAGCTGTCAATAGAGTATTAAAATCTAAATACAACCATTTCATTGGCACTTCTTTTTCGCCTTTATATGACAAGAAATAATCGAGTTCACCATAATAATTTGCATTAGTATCTATCCAGAAACCACCATCTTTGTCTTCAAACATATATTTAATGTCAGAAGAATCAATTAAAATTTGTCCATTTGTTTTAAGTAGATTTTTTAAATGTAATAAATGCTTTGAGACCATAGACATTTGTTGAAATATTCCAGTGCCATTCATTAATAATAAAATGGTGTCAAATGTTCCAGATTCATCTAAAACACCTCTTTCTACAGCATTTATAACCCCACGTTGTTTGCTAACTTCTGTTGCTCCTTTTGAAATATCAATAGCTTTTACTTTGAACCCTTTTTCTTGTAAATATAAACTATGACTTCCTGCTCCACAACCCACATCTAAAATCAAACCTTTTGCCAATTTTAAAGCTTTCTTCTCGAGTTTTGGCATGTCTTCAAAATCGCGAAACAAGTAGGGAAGGGGCAATACATCTTCATCAGAAATACTAGTTGATGTAATAATATCCTCGGTATAATTTCCGTTTTGATAATCTAATATAGCGTTTCCAAAAAGGTCTTTCATAATTAATTTTGTCATGCTAAACTTGTTTCAGCATCTCATAAATTATAGTATTTTTACACCATGCAAGACACCATAAATAATCTTCCAAAGCTCGCCAAAGATAAGCATAACGAAAACAAAAAATTCTTTGCGAAGCTTAAAAAGAAACCACCTAAGAATTTAGATTATGTGATGCAAGAACTACACGATGAAGAGTTTGAGAAAACGGATTGTTTAGCTTGTGCAAATTGTTGCAAAACTACTGGGCCATTATTTACAGATAAAGATATTAATAGAATATCGAAGCATTTTAAGCAAAAACCACAACAGTTTATAAATCAATTTTTACGAGTTGATGAGGATAACGATTATGTGCTACAAAAAGTGCCATGTACTTTTTTAGGGGCTGATAACTACTGCTCTATTTACGAGGTAAGACCCAAGGCTTGCAGAGAATTCCCCCATACTGACAGAAAAAAGTTTCAACAGATTTCTAATCTCACTTTAAAAAATGTTGCTATGTGCCCTGCAGCTTATAATATTGTTGAAGAAATGAAAAAAAGAGTTAAGCTTTAACTTCTAAGTTTTCATTATATTTAGTATCTAAATTTTTTTCTATTGGAAACTTTATTGCAATATTTTGAATCTATTCCACCGCTTCATCGTGGTATTATTATCGTAGGAGGTTTAACTTTTTTCTGGCTTTTAGAAGGTGCAATGCCTTTGTTTAATTTTAATTATAAAAAATGGAAACATGCTGTTCCTAACATATTTTTTACAATAACAACTATACTTGTTAATTTACCTATGGCATTTCTTTTATTAATTTCTTCTGATTGGGCAATTGCCAGTAATTTTGGAATTTTAAATTGGTTACCAGAGATGTCGTTAGGTTTATATGTTGTTATTGGCGTTTTTTTAATGGACTTTTTTGGAGCTTATTTACCACATTTAATAGAGCATAAAGTCCCACCGTTATGGATGGTACATTTAGTACATCATTCTGATCATAAAGTTGACGCTACTACAGCTAACAGGCATCACCCTATTGAGAGTGTTATTCGTTATACATTTACATTAATTGGAGTTATTGTTATTGGTGCTCCAATAGGTATTGTTATGCTTTACCAATCATTATCAATTGTTGCAACACAGTTTAGTCATTCAAACATTAAGCTGCCCAAAAGGGTTGATAAATTAATAAGCTACGTATTGGTATCTCCAGATATGCACAAGGTGCATCATCATTATAAAATGCCATATACAGATTCTAACTACGGAAATATTTTTTCGGTTTGGGATAGGTTATTTGGCACATACATGGAATTAGATACTGATAAAATTGTATATGGTGTTGATGTTTTCCCTGATGAAAAAGAAAATAGTAATATTAAAGATTTATTGAAACAGCCTTTTCAGAAATACAGAAAACCAACTGAAACTGTAGATCATTAATGATGAATAATAAGTTAAAACTAATCTTCTTTTACTTCCTTTTATTTTTCGTTATGGAATGCGAATCAACAAAAATTATAGAAATTCAAGGACATAGAGGTTGTCGTGGTTTGATGCCTGAAAACACGCTTGAAGCTTTTAAGAAAGCCATAGAATTAGGTGTCCATACTATTGAGTTGGATGTTGCAATTTCTAAAGATAATATTGTTGTGGTATCTCATGAGCCTTTTATGAGTAGAACCAATTGTTTAGATATGAATGGATTTGAAATAGCTGAAGATTATGACAAAAAATATAACTTATATCAAATGACTTTTGATAGTATTAAGCAGTTTGATTGTGGTACAAAATTTCATCCAAGATTTACAAAGCAACAAAAGCTTAAAACATATAAACCATCTTTAGATGAGGTAATAAAAACCTCTAAAAAACTAAACCCAAAAATCAAGTTCAACATTGAAGTTAAATCTAAACCTAGTTTCGATGGAATATTTACACCAAGTCCAAAAGATTTTGTTGCTCTGGTTTTGAGGGTGGTAAATAACAACCAAGTTTTTAAAACTACTAATATTCAAAGCTTTGATTTAAGAGTTTTAGAAGAAACTAGAAAACAATCTCCAAAAATGAAAGTTGCCCTTTTAATTGGAGCTAATGAAGATGTTTTTGGGAAGCTCTCTTCGATGAGTTTTTTGCCAGAAATTATAAGCCCAGATTATAAACTTTTAAATGATAAGCTGGTAAGGGATTTAAAAACTAAAAATTTTCAAGTGATTCCATGGACGGTTAATTCAGTTGAGGATTTAAAGAAAGTTATTGAGCTTAATGTAGATGGAATTATTACAGACTATCCAGATAGGTTGATAAATTTGCTTTACAAATAAGATGTTATTTCAAACACAATCTACCTAGTATTATAGAAGCGTAGATTTGTTAATCATAAATTAAATATTTTTCACGAATTTTTTTAAACGCATTTAAATCTTCTTGCCACGTTTCTTTAATCGCTTTTTCACTCCAACCAGCTTCAATTTGTTTTTGTAATTTGTCTGAGCCAGCATGTTTTGTGAAACCTTCAGTAAGGAAAAACAAAGATTTATCAGTTGAATTTTTATAAGCTTTAATAATCCATTTTAAGGTCATAACTCCTTCAACATCCTCATCTTTTAAATCTTCACCATAACAAAGTTTGTTTTTATGTTTTGGGTGTTTTGCTCCAAAATTAGGAATAGGTGTATAGGTAAACTTAAGATTTTCTTTATCTAAAAAAGGAGCACCATAACGTTGAAATTGAAACTCTGTACCACGTCCAGCATTTACATTTGTACCTTCAAAAAGCCCTAAACTTGGGTACAGTTTTATAGATTGATCGTTTGGTAAATTAGGAGAAGGTCTAATAGGTAAGCTATAAAATGTATTGTGTGTATAATGCTTAACAGGTATGACAGTAATATTACATTTTAATTGATCTGTTAGCCACCCTTCTCCATTTAGCATATGAGCATATTCGCCGATAGTCATACCATGTACTAATGGAATAGTATGCATTCCAAGGAAGCTTTTATTTTCAATTTCTAAAGTTGGACCATCAACATAATGCCCGTTTGGATTTGGTCTATCAAAAATTAACAACGGAATTTTTGCTTCAGCACAGGCCTCCATAATATAATGCAAAGTAGATATATAGGTATAAAAGCGAGCGCCAACGTCTTGTATGTCAAAAATCATAATATCAATATCAGCTAGCTGTTCTTTTGATGGTTTTCTGCTTTTACCATGTAGTGAAAGTATAGGTAAATTAGTTTTAGTATCAACACCATCTTTTATCTTTTCACCAGCATCTGCAGTACCACGGAACCCATGTTCTGGAGCAAATACTTTTTTAATATCTACGTTTAAAGTTATTAATGAATCTACTAAATGAGTGTAACTTCCACCTTCTGCCTTAAATATAACAGAAGTTTGATTTGCAACAATACCTATACGTTTTCCGTTTATTAGCGGTAAATAAGTTTCAGTTTGGTTTGCACCAACTATAATAGCTTTTTCATTCTCAACTGATTTTAAGATGTGATCGTTTGTTATACTTGAAATGTCTTTTGATTTAGACTTACTTCCGCAAGAAATCATTACTAAAACAAATAATAAAACTGTATTTTTGAAAGCCCATAATAGGTATTTAACAAAAAACCTAGTAATAGTATTAAGTTCTCTTAATATAGGTGTATTAAATTTAAAACTGAAGAAACCTTTAAATAGCATAATATAAATTGAATTACGAGTTTTTTATAGCTAAACGCATTATTGGTAGTAAAGCGTATAAAAGTAGTATTTCGGCACCAATAATAAAAATTGGAATAGCTGCAATTGCTGTAGGCATGGTTGTAATGATGGTTGCTATTGCGACAGGAATTGGTTTGCAACAAAAAATTCGCGATAAAGTTGTAGCCTTTAATGGGCATGTAAATATTACATATTACGATAGTAATAACTCGCAAGAAAGCGTATTTCCTATATCAAAAAATCAAGAGTTTTATCCAGAGTTTAAATCGGTTGAAGGTATTAGTCATATTCAAGTTGTAGCTACAAAGTTTGGTGTTATACGTACAGAAACCGATTTTGAAGGTGCCATTTTAAAAGGTGTTGGGGCAGATTATAACTGGAGCTATTTCAAAGATTTTTTAGTTGAAGGTAAGCTTCCAGATTATAACAGTAAACGAAACGAAGAGGTTTTAATATCTAAGTATTTAGCAAATCGACTGCAATTTAAATTGGGAGACAAATTTCAAATGATTTTTAAGAAGGAAGATCCTAATAAGCTACCAAATATTATTACATATACAATTACAGGTATTTATAACTCGGGGTTTCAAGATTTTGATGCTACTTATTTAATAGGAGACATTCGTCATTTACAGCGCATCAATAAATGGAAAGAAGACGAAATAGGAGGCTTTGAGGTTTTTATAAATGATTACAGCGAACTACAAAGAAAAGGTATAGAAATCTACCAAAACACGCCTTCAACATTAAACACGCAAACAATAGCAGATAAATATTACTCTATTTTAGAGTGGATTAAAATTTTTGATAAAAATATTTACGGTATCATTGGTATTATGATACTTGTAGCTGGTATTAACATGATAACTGCATTGCTAGTTTTAATATTAGAGCGTACTCAAATGATTGGTGTTTTAAAAGCTTTAGGGAGTAATAATTTTAGCATTCGCAAACTATTTATTTACAATGCGTCATACCTTATTTTTCTAGGATTGCTATGGGGGAATATTTTAGGATTAGGATTATTATTTGCACAAAAATATTTTAAGTTAATAGAGCTTCCAGTAGAAACGTATTACGTTACTGAAGCACCAGTTTTTATAAGTTTAGGTTATATTGTGGCTTTAAACATAGGAACACTAATCTTATGTTTACTAATGCTTTTAGTACCTTCATACATTATTACAAAAATATCGCCAGTAAAAGCAATAAGGTTTGAATAAAAAAAGGCTTTGAATTAATTCAAAGCCTTTTTTTATTCTTTATTTACTACTTTCTTCTCCAGAGCTACAATTTCCTAGCGAATCTCCAGAATGTTGAATTAAGTGCATGACTGCTGCTGGTAATGCAATATTAATTACATGTGGATTATTATCCACATTGTGGCATACATCTACTTTAATAGCAGAGCTTCCAGCTAATAAACCAGCAGTTAACATAAGGGTAACAAAAATTTTAGTTTTC
Organism: Gaetbulibacter sp. 4G1; assembly: GCF_002741945.1. Lineage (GTDB taxonomy): Bacteria > Bacteroidota > Bacteroidia > Flavobacteriales > Flavobacteriaceae > Wocania_A > Wocania_A spongiicola. The sequence continues at coordinate 91,054 of NZ_MDVN01000001.1, read as the reverse complement.
ATAATATTGTATTTTTGGGTTGAGTGCCAAATTAATTTTTTGTTTTTTAAATAATTGATAATCAGGTAGTTTTTAGATAAAGAGATTGTTAAAATAGATGAAACTCAATTGTAAAAAGATGAAATAATTAAAAAATACGATGAATGAAACATAGTTTATTAAAATAATTATAACTAATTCTTCTTTTTTAAAACACTTATGTATTTTTGCAAGCTATGGAATATGCAAAAAATATATTAGAAACTATTGGTAATACACCATTAGTAAAATTGAATTCTTTAACAAAAGGTTTACCATGTTTAGTTTTATCAAAATATGAAACCTTTAACCCAGGCAATTCTACAAAAGATAGAATGGCGCTTAAAATGATTGAAGATGCCGAAGCTGATGGTCGTTTAAAACCAGGAGGTACAATTATTGAAGGAACATCTGGTAATACAGGCATGGGACTAGCTTTAGCGGCGATTGTAAAAGGTTACAAATGTGTTTTTGTAATTAGCGACAAGCAATCCAAAGAAAAAATGGATATTTTAAGAGCTGTAGGAGCAAAAGTTGTGGTATGCCCAACAAATGTAGAACCTACAGACCCTAGAAGTTATTATTCAGTTTCTAAACGATTAAGTGAGGAAACACCAAACTCATGGTATGTAAATCAATACGACAACCCAAGTAATGCCAAGGCACATTACGAAAGCACTGGCCCAGAAATTTGGAAACAAACTGATGGTAAGATTACTCATTTTGTGGTAGGAGTTGGTACTGGTGGTACTATTTCTGGTGTTGGAAAATATTTAAAAGAACAAAACCCTAATATTAAAATTTGGGGTGTAGATACTTATGGTTCTGTATTTAAAAAATATCATGAAACAGGAGAGTTTGATGAAAATGAAATTTATCCTTATATAACCGAAGGCATTGGTGAAGATATTTTGCCGGAAAATGTAGATTTTAGCCTTATTGATGGATTTACTAAAGTAACAGATAAAGACGCAGCAATTTACACGCAAAAACTGGCCAAAGAAGAAGGTATGTTTTTAGGTAATTCTGCAGGTTCTGCAATTAAAGGCTTATTACAATTAGAAAAAGAGTTTACAAAAGATGATGTTGTAGTAGTTTTGTTTCATGACCATGGAAGCCGATATGTTGGCAAAATGTTTAATGACGAATGGATGCGAGAACGTGGTTTTATTGAAGATGAAAATACAACAGCTGAAGATCTTGTAAAAAATACTGAAAATCAAACTTTGATAACGGTAAAAACTGAAGAATTAGTTTCTCATGCCATCGAGCGTATGAAAAAGTATAAAATATCTCAAATTCCTGTTGAAGACTCTACAGGATTTGTTGGGGCTATTGATGAAGCCGATTTGTTACGCATGTATATTGAGAATAAAGATATTTCAGATTTACCAATAAAGGATGTGATGCATAAACCATTTCCTGTGGTTAGTAAAAATACAGACATTGAAGATATTTCTAAACTATTTGATAGAGATAATAATGCTGTTTTAGTAAAGTTTGAAGATGGCACACATCAAATTATTACTAAGTACGATATTATTAGTGCGTTGTAGAAGTTGTTTTAGTTTTATATAACTAACCTATTTTCTCCAGTACTTACTTATGTGAAAAAATAGTACACCAGTTAGTATATAGAAAAACCAAAGTAAACATAAGTCAAAGTTAGAGGTAAATGAATTTTTTGGGTTTAAATTATATCCTTTTATTCCAATCAATTCAGAAAAACTAGCAAAAGAAAAGAAAGTTAATGTTGGTGGTTTGTTTTTAATATTTTGTTTTAAATAATCAAAAGTTGCTATTTGATTTTGTATTTCCTTTTTTAGTGGGGGTATGCTTATTTGGGTTAATCTACTAGTTTTATTGATATACGATAATTTTATAAAGCATTCACTCTTAGGTGATAAAAAATCATTATAACTGATAAAGTGCTTAGAAGGGATCCCTTTAATACCCCTTTCGAAAGAGTATTTAAAACTTAAATTTTTACTTAAGTGCCCATTATAGTTTCCACTAAAAAAGGAAAATGTGTTTCCTTCTAGTGAGATACTATTATTTTCAATTTTGTTTAAATTTTTTATAAATTGTTTACAACATTCTTTGTTTTGCTCAATTCTATATGTAGTTTTTGTCAAAGAATTATAGATTAAATCATTTAATTTTTTACCATCATAAATATACTCAGTAATCCCAAGATGAAATGAAGTGGATTTTATTACAGCAGTAGATATAGATAGACATAATGCGCCATAAGCAATTGTAAAAATTCGTAAACAATAAAAAAATATTTTTTTTGTGTTTTCATATTTTGATTCGAAAACTTGCTCGAAATGATTTGCTAACAAAGCTGATAAAATTGAATAAAAAATAAACATTAATCCTGTAGAATAGAGATAAACTTCTCTAAAAAATGAATCATATTCTTTATAAAAGCCAAATAGAAACAGAATGGGAATTAGATACCACAAAATTTTTATTAAGTATAACTCATAGTTGTACTTATTTTCAATTGAAGAAATAAAAAAACTACCAAACACAAAACCAGTTAATCCAATTATAAAAAGTAATATTTCAAATAGAATCATTTTTAACGGGAATATTTTTTATATAAAAATTTCTTATTTATATAGTTAAATCAAATAGTAATTCTTTCATTTGACTTAAAATTAGGTAAATCAATTATTCTCAATATCACTAATATGATGTTCTAAAGCTTTTACTGAAATTTGAATTTCGATGATTAAAAGACTTAACGAAATAATTAATAATAAAAGAGCAAAACCAAAAACCCAAATAGCAATATTATGCAGCTGCACATAAATTAAAAACATAGTTAAAACACAAAGTAGCAAACTACTTATGCCAAAAATTTGCATAGATCGTGTTAAATACAAGCGTTGTTTTATATTTTTTATTTGAGCGATTAATACGGAGTCTTTTTCCTGTTTATATTTATCATGTAGGTTCCTTATTATAGCTGCATAGGCCAAAAACCTATTGGTATAAGCGAGCATGATTAATGATATGGCTGAGAATAAAAGTGCAGGTGTAGTTAAAGTAAGTTGTTCCATATATAAGGCTTTTTACAAATTTATTCATTTATTAAAGAATAATGTTTCTCAATTATTTATTAATGGCTTTTAAATAAATATTCTAATTCAATAAAGCCACTATTCTTAAGGGTGCGCCAGATCCACCTTTAATTTTCATGGGTAATGCTACAATATAAAAACCGGTATTTGGCAACTCATTAAGATTTGTTAAGTTTTCAAAGGCCGAAATGTTTTGAGACATTAAGTTTACATGGCTTCCAAAATGTTGTGATTGTCCATAATCAATGCTGGCTGTATCAATGCCGATGGCATGTATATTTCTATTTTTTACCAACCATTCTGATGCTTCGGGAGAAAGCCCTGGGAAATGTAAAAGTTTCACAGCATCTTCACCACGCTGGTCTGTTCCTAAATATTTAATTGGATTAGGATAAAAGTTTGAAAAACCAGTTTGCAATAAAACAATACTACCATTTGGTATTTGCATTTGCTGTTCTGTTTCCCAGTTTGTTAAGTCTTCAACACTAATTTGATAATCAGGGTTACTTATAGCCTTTTTAGAAACATCAATTTTTATAGCCTGTCCTATTAAATTTTTTAAAGGAATTTGATCTACAGTTTCACTATTTTCTGAAAAATGAATGGGAGCATCAATGTGTGTGCCACCATGTTCGGCAGTAGAGAAATTATAGGCAGAATAAAAGAAACCTTTGTCAGTATGGCCATTAAAAACGGTATCTAATTTAAACTTTTTAGCTGTTACCCAATAGACAGTTTCTTCAGAAAATTCGTGGGTTAAATCAATTATTTTTGAATATTTAAACTCGTTTTCCGAAGTTTGAACTGCTTCAGATTCTTTCAGAGGGGGTTTTTTATTACAGCTAGTTAGTAAAAAAAGTATGATTAAAAAATAAGTTAAAAGGAGTTTCATAATTTTAAATTTAGTTGATATCTACTAAATTAATTAATTTAGATTAGAATAAACTCTTTTTGATTTGGTGCTTATACATTGTAATTTTATATTTATTGGATGCAAGAAGATTTTCTCCACTATACGTGGAAACATAAAAAAATTGATGTTACAAATTTAAAAACTACAAATGACGAAGTAATTACAATACTGTCTGTTGGCCAGCATAATTTAAATGCAGGCCCAGATTTTTTTAATGCACAACTAAAAATCGATAACCAATTGTGGGTAGGAAATTTAGAAGTTCATATCAAATCATCTGATTGGTTTTTGCATAATCACGAACAAGATAAAGCTTACGATAATGTAATTCTTCATGTAGTTTGGGAACACGACACAAATGTTTACAGAAAGGATAATACAACAATCCCTACTTTAGAGCTAAAAGAGTATATATCAAGAACAGCTTTAAATAATTACCAGCAATTATTTTCCAAAACTAATAAATGGATTAATTGCGAACAAGATTTTGCTAACATTGATGATTTTATGATGCAAAATTGGTTGGAACGTTTATATTTTGAACGCTTAGAGAGGAAAGCTGAGAGCATAAATCAACTTTTAAAAATATCGAAAAACGATTGGGAAGCAGTTTTGTTTAAAATGCTTGCTAAAAATTTTGGACTTAAAGTAAATGCAGATGCCTTTTTGAGTATGGCAAATACTATAGATTTTTCAATCATTAGAAAATTACAAAACAATCAAACCAGTTTGGAGGCTTTATTTTTTGGTCAAGCTGACTTGTTAAGTGGAGATATTCAAGATTCTTATTTTCAAAGTTTAATTAAAGAACACCAATTTTTAAAGCAAAAATTCAGCTTGTTTAATGAAAACATAACACCGATTAAGTTTTTTAGATTACGACCATCAAATTTTCCCACCATTCGATTATCACAACTGGCAGGTCTATATAATAAAGAGCAAAACTTGTTTTCTAAAATTAATGAAATACTTACCATCAAAGATTTCTATACGCTCTTTTCAATTGAGACCTCCCCCTTTTGGGAATCACATTATACTTTTGATAAGGATTCTAAAAAATCAAAAAAGCGACTTAGCAAGGCGTTTATAGATTTATTAATAATTAATACTATTATTCCAATAAAGTTTACTTATGCCATATATCAAGGAAAACAAATAGAAGAAGACATTGTAAAATTAATACAACAAATAGTTTCTGAAAAAAATAATATTACCCAAAAGTTTAATTCATTAAAAAAAGTGTCAAACTCTGCGCTGCAATCTCAAGCTTTACTACAATTAAAGAACGAATATTGTAATAAAAATAAATGTTTACAATGTACAATAGGGAATAGCTTATTAACTAAATAAATTGTTAAATTGCAGCATGAATATTATCTACAAATCTTTATTATATTTTCAAAAGCATGGTTACTATGTGTGTCAGCGAATTGCTGATAGATTGGGTATTAGAGCAAAGGTAGTACGTACCTCGTTTATGTATTTAACTTTTGTAACCTTAGGTTTTGGTTTTGCACTTTACTTATTTATGGCTTTTTGGATGCGTATAAAAGATATAGTATATACAAAACGCTCATCTGTTTTTGATTTATGAACCAGCTAATAAAAATTTTTAGAACAAAAATTTATACAGCAGTTATTCTGTTGATTCTATTGTTGTTTATTGGTGTTGTTGGTTTTAAATCTATGTCTAATTATACATGGATTGATGCGCTATATATGACAGTAATAACTGTTACTACAGTTGGTTTTAAAGAAGTACATCCGTTAGACGATGCTACTAAAGTTTTTACTATATCTTTAATTTTAACTAGTGTTTTTATTTTAGGATATGCCTTGTCTGTAATTACTGAATATATTTTAAGCAAAAATAATTTTGAAGAATTAAAACAAAAAAAGATGCAGAAAAAGATTGATAAATTAAAAGGGCACATTATTATTTGTGGCTATGGAAGAAATGGGAGACAAGCTGCAACTAAGTTATTGGCTTATAATAAACCATTTGTTATTATTGAAAAAGATAAGGAATTGGTTGATAAAATTGAAAATGAACTCATGCCATTTGTTTTAGGTAATGCTAGTGAAGACGAAGTGCTATTACAAGCTGGTGTAGATAGAGCTTCCTGCTTAATATCGGCCTTACCAAATGATGCAGATAATTTATTTATAGTGCTTTCTACAAGACAAATAAATAAAAATATAAATATTATAAGTAGAGCTTCTCAAGAAACATCGTATCAAAAGTTAAAACTCGCAGGTGCTAATAATGTTATTTTACCAGATAAAATAGGAGGTGATCACATGGCATCTTTAGTTGTAGTTCCTGGGTTAATGGAATTTGTAGATAACCTTTCTATTGTTGGAAAATCAAATATAAATATTGAAGAGATTGCTATTGAAAAATTAACCAAAGAAATTAAAACTATTAAAGATTTAGATTTAAGAAAAGTAACAGGTTGTACTGTAATTGGTTATAAAAATGAAAATGGAGAATACATAGTAAACCCTGAAGCAGATTTAGACTTAGCACCAAATTCAAAGATTATAGTTTTGGGTCGACCAGAACAAATAGATGTACTTAATTCTGTATATAATATAAATTAATGGATTCGCATTTTAACAATCAATTGTTTTAAAAAATCATTTTTTTTTAGCATCTTGCTAGCTTTTAAATGCATATTATTTAATAAAACTAACTAACAACAAATTTATTATGAAGAAGTATCTTCTTTCAATTTTCACATTAATATTACCATTTTTAACATTTGCACAAGAAGCAGAAAAAGGCCTAGATGAAAGGGTTAATGATGCATTTATGCCGGTGGCAACTTGGTGGGAAGGCTTTGTACTTACTACAATTCCTATAGGGGAGTATAATGTCCCATTTGTAGTAATTTTATTGGTAGCAGGAGCAACATTTTTTACAGTTTATTTTAGATTTCCAAGTGTTACAAAATTTGGATTAGCTATAAATACAGTAAGAGGTAAGTATGATGAAATAGATCATCATGAAGCTATTGATGGAGCAGATGACGAAGCAGGATTAGCTGTAGATGGAGATGTTATTGGTACTATTAAAGATGAAAGTCAAGAAGGAGAGGTTTCTCATTTTCAGGCGCTTGCAACGGCTGTTTCTGGAACTGTAGGTTTAGGTAATATAGCAGGCGTAGCTGTAGCTATAGCACTTGGTGGTCCAGGCGCGACATTTTGGATGATTGTTTGCGGGTTAATAGGAATGGCTACAAAATTTGTTGAATGTACTCTTGGAGTAAAATATAGAGATGTTGGAGACGATGGAACCGTTTATGGAGGTCCTATGTATTACCTTTCTAAAGGATTAAAAGAAAGAGGTTTTGCAGGAATAGGAAAGGTATTGGCTGCTCTTTTTGCGATACTTTGTGTAGGAGCATCATTTGGAGGAGGTAATGCTTTTCAGTCTAATCAAGCGGCAGTTCAATTAAGTTCATTGTTTGGTTTACAAGGAGGAGCTACAGGACTGATAATAGGTTTTATTCTAGCAGTTCTTGTAGGAATAGTGATTATTGGTGGTATTAAAAGAATTGCTAAAATAACAGAGAAAATAGTGCCATTTATGGCTGGAATATATGTATTAGCTGCTTTAGTAATAATTTTTGCAAACATTAATTACGTAGGAAAAGCATTTGGATTAATTTTTGAAGGAGCATTTACTCCAATGGCAGGCCTTGGTGGTTTGGTAGGAGTCCTTATTGTTGGTTTTCAAAGAGCAGCATTTTCTAACGAAGCTGGAGCTGGTTCAGCTGCCATTGCTCACTCAGCAGTAAAAACAAAATATCCAGCCTCGGAAGGGGTTGTAGCGCTTTTAGAACCGTTTATTGATACTGTTGTTATTTGTACTATGACTGCGCTAGTAATTATCTTTTTTAATATAGATGGTACCAATATGCAAAGTGTTTTTCAATATGGGGCTGCAGGCGACTCGAGTAGTAGTGTATTATTAAATGTAGATGGAAGTTCTGTAGGAGGTGTAGACTTAACCTCTATGGCTTTTGATTCTGTAATTCCTGGCTTCTCATATATATTAACAATAGCTATAGTTTTATTCGCATTTTCTACCATGATTTCTTGGTCATATTATGGCTTACAATCATGGAAATATTTATTTGGTAAAGGGAAAAGAGCAGATATGGTTTATAAGATTTTATTTTTACTATTTGTTATAATTGGAGCTGCTGCAACTTTGGATGCTGTTATTAAATTTTCTGATGCCATGATTCTAGCATTAGTGTTTCCAAATATGATAGGGTTATTCTTCTTATTCCCTAAAGTAAGAGAGGAAATGAGTAAGTATGTAGGCGCAATAAAATCTAGTAAAGAATAATATAAAATACATTAATATGAAATCCCATTTCACGTTTTCTAAAAAACAGCGAAATGGGATTTTTTTATTAATACTGTTTATAATAATATTGCAATGCGCTTATTTTTTTATTGATGCACCTTCAGAAGAAATAATAGTAAATCAAAAAGAACTTAAAAAATTTCAGAATGAAATAGATTCGTTAAAATTAGTAGAACTTGAAAGAAGGAAACCAAAGACATTCCCATTTAACCCCAATTATATAACTGATTTTAAAGGGGCTTCGTTAGGCATGTCAAATGAAGAGATTGACAGACTACATGCATATAGAAAGCAAAATAAGTGGATAAATTCAGTAAAAGAATTTCAAGAGATAACCAAAGTGTCTGATTCTCTTTTAAATGCAATATCGCCGTATTTTAAATTCCCAGATTGGGTAACCAAGCCAAAGCAAAGAGTCAATTCAGTAGTCTATTATAATAGTACTCCTAAAACATTTGCTCAAAAACAAGATTTAAACACAGTAACAGCAAAACAACTGCAAAAAGTGAATGGTGTAGGTGAGGTTTTATCAATGCGTATTATAAAATTTAGAAACAAATTTGTTGGTGGTTTTATTGGCGATGTACAACTTCAAGATGTTTACGGATTAACACCTGAATTAATTAACAAAATCACAAATCAATTTACTGTTAAAACCCCAAAGAGCATTAAAAAGATAAGTATAAACAAAGCAGAAATAGAAGATCTTGTTAATATTCAGCATATCGATTATGATTTGGCACATGATATTGTCGAACAAAGAAAATTAAGGGAGGGATTTAAATCATTAGATGAATTATTAAAAGTAAAGGGCTTTCCAATAAATAAAATCGAGATAATTAAATTATATTTGTCGCTTGATTAATACCGTAATATCGGAAGAAAAAAATGCTAATGAATACTATGTACTTCACAGAAGAACATCAACTTTTTAGAGAAAGTTTGCAAGATTTTTTAAACAAAGAAGTCGTTCCATATATTGATAAGTGGGAAAGCACAGGGAATATTGAGCGCTTTATTTGGAAAAAATTTGGAGATATGGGTTTCTTCGGTATCAATTATCCTGAAACTTATGGCGGCTTAAATTTAGATCTTTTCTATACCGTTATACTTCTTGAAGAACTTCAAAAAATAAATTCTGGAGGTTTTGCTGCTGCAATTTGGGCACATTGTTATTTAGCAATGACACACCTTAATGCAGAAGGTAATCATGATATAAAAGAGCGTTATTTAGCTCCAAGTATTTCAGGTGATAAAATAGGATGTTTATGTATTACTGAACCTTTTGGAGGTAGCGATGTAGCAGGAATGAGAACAACAGCAGTTAGGAATGGAAATGATTATATTATAAACGGATCAAAAACTTTTATAACTAACGGAGTGGTAAGTGACTATTTGGTTGTTGCCGCAAAAACTAACCCAGAATTGGGTAATAAAGGTATTAGTATCTTTGTTATAGATAGAGGAACTCCAGGTGTATCAGCAACCAAATTAGATAAGTTAGGTTGGCGAGCGTCTGATACAGGCGAAATAGCTTTTGACAATGTAAAAGTTCCAGTAAGTAATTTAATGGGCGAGGAGAACAAAGGCTTTCCATACATAATGCAACATTTCTCTTTAGAACGCTTAGTTATGGGAGTTAATGCACATGCAAGAGCAGAATATGCTTTAGAGTATGCGCTGCAATACATGTCTGAGCGTATGGCATTTGGTAAATCTATCGATAAATTTCAGGCTTTAAGACACTCAGTTACAGAATTATATACAGATATGGAAATTTGTAAAGAGTTTAATTATTCTGTTGCTTACCGATTAAATAAAGGTGAATATGTGGTAAAAGAAGCTACAATGTCTAAGTTGAAATCTACAAAAATGGCAGATGAGGTTATCTATCAATGCTTGCAATTTTTAGGTGGCTACGGTTATATGGAAGATTATCCAATGGCAAGACTTTTGCGCGATAGCAGACTGGGACCAATAGGAGGAGGGACTTCAGAGATACTTAAAGAAATTTTAGCAAAAATTATTATTGATAAAAAGGAGTATAAACCTGCAACATAAAATAATTTAAAATTTAAAATTTAGAATTCGTAATTATTTATATATTTGCACCCACAAAATTTAAAAGAGAGGAGGTTAAGACACTATGTTAATAATACCTGTAAAAGAAGGAGAAAATATAGATAGAGCGTTAAAGCGTTACAAACGTAAGTTTGTTAAAACAACTATTAAGAATCAGTTGCAAGAGCGTAAGCAGTTTAAAAAACCTTCAATAGTTCGTAGAGCACAAATACAAAAAGCTCAATACGTACAAAGATTAAGAGATGCAGAAGAAGTATAGTTTATAATGAATTCTTTTATGAATTGCGGCAAAGCTTCATTTTAAACTTTCATCCTTTTAAAAACAAAAATCTCTAAAACAAAAAAATCCCACTTCAAGTGGGATTTTTTTGTTTTAACTTAATTAAAACTTTGTATCTTGAACTTTATATCTTGAACATTAAAAAATGTTATTCAAATCATTTACAGATTATTTATCACTCGAAAAAAACTATTCAGTATTAACTGTAAATGCATACAAAAAAGACTTAGAATTTTTTTTAGAGTTCATAAAAAACGAATACGAAGCAAATACCATTAATAATGTTAACTATTCTCAAATAAGAAGTTGGATAGTTTCAATGGTAGAAAATGAAATTTCTAATAGAAGTATAAATAGAAAAGTCTCAGCATTAAACACATATTATAAGTTCCTTTTAAAAATTGGTGATATTGAAACCAACCCTCTTTCTAAACACAAAGCATTAAAAACGAGTAAAAAAGTTCAGGTTCCTTTTTCAGAAAACGAAATAATGACTGTTTTGAACGACATACATTTTGGAAATGATTTTGAGAGCACTAGAAACAAATTAATAATAGAATTATTTTACTCAACTGGGATAAGGAGGATTGAGTTAGTTGAGCTAAAGTTAATAAATGTTAACTTAGATAATAAAACGTTAAAAGTACTTGGAAAGAGAAATAAAGAACGTATTGTTCCGTTATTAGAACCTGTTGTGCAAACAATAAGTAGTTATTTAAGTTTTAGAAATAAATTAGAAAGTATTAAAGATGTTGATATTTTATTTTTAACGAAAAAAGGAGTTAAAATATACGAAACACTTGTTTACAGAATAATAAATGAGTATTTTAGTTTAGCATCTAGTAAAGTAAAAAAGAGTCCTCATATATTAAGACACTCTTTTGCTACTCATTTACTTAACCAAGGTGCAGATTTAAATGCTGTCAAAGAGCTCTTGGGGCATTCAAGTTTAGCGGCAACACAAGTTTATACACATAATAGTATAGCCGAACTTAAAAAAGTGCATGTAAAAGCACATCCAAGGAGCGAAAAATAGAAAGCAAAGTTTTATTGTCTAACCAAAAAACAAAAGTATGAAAGTAAACACGCAATCAGTCAATTTTAATGCTGACCAAAAGTTAATAGATTTTATTCAAAAGCGAATGGATAAGTTAGATATGTTTTATGATAAAGTTATAAAATCTGATGTTTATTTAAAGTTAGAAAACACAAGCGACAAAGAAAATAAAATTTTCGAAGCCAGAGTAAGTGTTCCAGGTGATAGTTTTGTAGTAAAAAAACAATGCAAAAGCTTTGAAGAAGGTGCTGATATGGCTGTATCATCACTAGAAAGACAACTTAAAAAAAGAAAAGAAAAATTAAGAGCACATTTATAATAAAATTTTTCAAAAAATGTTTTGAATAAAAAAATAAATCTATACATTTGCAGTCCGTTAGAAATAGCGGGCTTTTTTTATGCGTAAAAAGTGTAAAAAAGCCGATGTAGCTCAGCTGGCTAGAGCAGCTGATTTGTAATCAGCAGGTCGTGGGTTCGAGTCCCTCCATCGGCTCAAGTTCTTAAAAAGATTGAAAAATAAGTTAATTGGGGAGATACTCAAGCGGCCAACGAGGGCAGACTGTAAATCTGCTGACTACGTCTTCGCAGGTTCGAATCCTGCTCTCCCCACAACTTTTTTAAGATTTTTATTTGAAATTTTGAATCCAAACAAGTTTTTAGCTTGTTAAAATTGCGAGAGTAGCTCAGTTGGTAGAGCGTCAGCCTTCCAAGCTGAATGTCGCCGGTTCGAACCCGGTCTCTCGCTCTAAAATTCCTGCGAAGGCAGGAATCTCTTCTTTCATTTAATGTAACCTTTAACAGAGGTTATTTGAGAGAATAGGAAATAAAAACTTTACGCCGGTGTAGCTCAGGGGTAGAGCGTTTCCTTGGTAAGGAAGAGGTCACGAGTTCAAATCTCGTCATTGGCTCTAATTATAGAGTATAAAAAAACAGAATACACTAATATTATTATATAACTAAGATTAAAATTATTTAAAAACATGGCAAAGGCAACTTTCGATCGTTCAAAACCACACTTAAATATTGGTACAATTGGACACGTAGATCACGGTAAAACAACTTTAACTGCTGCTATTACTAAAGTATTAGCTGATGCAGGTTTGTCAGAAGCAAAAGATTTCGATCAAATCGATAACGCTCCTGAAGAAAAAGAAAGAGGTATAACAATTAATACATCTCACGTAGAATATGCAACAGCAAATCGTCATTACGCTCACGTTGACTGTCCAGGTCACGCCGATTACGTAAAGAACATGGTTACTGGTGCTGCTCAAATGGATGGTGCTATTTTAGTAGTAGCTGCCACTGATGGTCCTATGCCACAAACTCGTGAGCACATCTTATTAGGTCGTCAAGTAGGTATTCCTCGTATCGTTGTATTCATGAATAAAGTGGATATGGTTGATGATGAAGAGTTACTAGAATTAGTAGATATGGAAATCAGAGATTTATTATCTTTCTATGAGTACGATGGAGATAATGGACCTGTAATTGCTGGTTCTGCTTTAGGTGCGCTTAACGGTGAGCAAAAGTGGGTTGATACAGTAATGGAATTAATGGAAGCTTGTGATACTTGGATTGAAGAGCCATTAAGAGAAGTTGATAAAGATTTCTTAATGCCAATTGAAGATGTATTCTCTATTACTGGTCGTGGTACTGTTGCTACTGGTCGTATTGAAACTGGTATTGCTAACACAGGAGATCCTGTAGAGATTATTGGTATGGGAGCTGAGAAATTAACTTCTACAATTACTGGTATCGAGATGTTCCGTCAAATATTAGATAGAGGTGAAGCTGGAGATAATGCTGGTATCTTATTAAGAGGTATTGAGAAATCTCAAATCTCTAGAGGAATGGTAATCTGTAAACCAGGTTCTGTAACTCCTCACGCTAAATTCAAAGCTGAGGTTTATATCCTTAAAAAAGAAGAAGGTGGACGTCACACTCCATTCCATAATAACTACCGTCCTCAGTTTTACGTTCGTACAACTGATGTAACTGGAAACATTGCGCTTCCTGATGGAGTTGAAATGGTAATGCCTGGAGATAACTTAACTATTACTGTTGAGTTAATTAACACAATTGCAATGAACGTAGGATTACGTTTCGCTATCCGTGAAGGTGGTAGAACAGTTGGTGCAGGTCAGGTAACTGAAATTTTAGACTAAATAAAAGTTTAATAAATATAGAGTCAAGGTATCACGTATTAACGTGATGCCTTTTGACTTATATTTACGGGTTTAGCTCAGTTGGTAGAGCACTGGTCTCCAAAACCAGGTGTCGGGAGTTCGAGTCTCTCAACCCGTGCAAATAAAGAATAAAAATAAATGGCTGGAATTGTAAATTATATAAAGGAATCATTTGGAGAACTAAAGAACAATGTAACATGGCCTACATGGGCTGAGGCACAAAGTTTAACAGTTCTAGTTGCGGTATTTTCAATTATATTCTCTCTTGCAATATGGGGAGTAGATACAGTATTCAGCAAAGCCATAACATTTTACTTTGATTGGATTAACGGTTAAAAACAAATTTATGTCTGAAGTAAGCGAAAAAAAATGGTATGTTGTTAGGGCTGTAAGTGGTCAGGAAAACAAAATTAAAACCTATATCGAAAATGAAATTGCTCGTTTAGGTTTACAAGATTATGTTGACCAAGTACTAGTACCTACAGAAAGAGTTATCCAGATTCGTAACGGAAAAAAAATTCATAAGGAAAAAGTTTTTTTTCCAGGATATATAATGGTTCAAGCCAACTTAACAGGAGAAGTTCCTCATATTATTAGATCTGTTACAAATGTAATTGGGTTTTTAGGAGAAACAAAAGGAGGAGACCCTGTGCCATTAAGACAATCTGAAGTAAACAGAATGTTAGGTAAAGTTGATGAATTGGCAGTAGAAGAAAATGCCAATGTTGCTATACCTTTTACTAAAGGAGAAACTGTGAAAGTTATTGATGGTCCTTTTAATGGATTTGATGGTACGATAGAAAAAATAAATGAAGAAAAGCGTAAACTTGAAGTTATGGTTAAAATTTTCGGAAGAAAAACACCATTAGAATTAAGTTATATGCAAGTAGAAAAAGTATAATAGTGTTACATTAAGATAGATGAATCTTTCGCTTCCAAAAGAAAGATAACATCAAAATTAAATTATTAAAAATGGCAAAAGAATTAGGTAAAGTAGTTAAGTTACAAGTTCGGGGAGGTGCTGCGAATCCATCGCCACCGGTTGGACCCGCTTTAGGAGCTGCAGGTGTTAACATCATGGAGTTCTGTAAGCAATTCAATGCCAGAACCCAAGATAAGCCAGGTAAAGTATTACCAGTGGTTATATCTGTTTACAAAGACAAATCATTTGACTTTGTAATCAAAACTCCACCAGCAGCTGTACAATTATTAGAAGCAGCTAAGGTGAAGAAAGGTTCTGGAGAGCCAAACCGAAAAAAAGTAGCTAAAGTATCTTGGGATCAGGTTAAAACTATTGCAGAAGACAAAATGGTAGATTTAAATGCATTTACTACAGAGTCTGCTATGAGAATGGTTGCTGGTACAGCAAGATCGATGGGAATAACCGTAACAGGAAAATTTCCTTCTTAATCTATAAAAGACATTAGAAAATGGCAAGATTAACAAAAAAGCAAAAAGAGGCTTTAGCAAAAATTGAAAAAGGTAAAATTTATTCTGTTGATGAAGCATCAGCATTAATAAAGGAAATTACCAATACTAAGTTCGACTCATCAATTGATTTAGCAGTGCGTTTAGGAGTAGATCCTCGTAAAGCAAATCAGATGGTAAGAGGAGTGGTTTCACTTCCACACGGAACAGGTAAGGATATAAAAGTATTAGCATTAGTAACACCAGATAAAGAAGCCGAAGCTAAAGAAGCTGGAGCAGATTACGTTGGTTTAGATGAGTATCTTGATAAAATCAAGAGCGGTTGGACAGACGTTGATGTTATTATTACTATGCCAAGTGTTATGGGTAAATTAGGTCCTTTAGGACGTGTTTTAGGCCCTCGTGGTTTAATGCCAAACCCAAAAACAGGTACAGTAACTATGGATGTTGCTAAAGCTGTAACAGAAGTAAAAGCTGGTAAAATTGACTTTAAAGTTGATAAAACAGGTATTGTACACGCTGCTATAGGAAAAGCATCATTTAGTGCTGATAAAATTGCAGGTAATGCAAATGAATTATTAACAACATTAATGAAACTAAAACCAACAACTGCAAAAGGTACATATGTAAAAAGCATATTTATGTCTTCTACAATGAGCCCAAGTATAGCTGTTGATCCAAAAATTGGTTAATTAAGTTAAAACTTTAAATTATGACAAGAGAAGAAAAATCACAAGTAATTGAGGACTTAACTGCAGAATTAGCTAATAATGCAAATATCTATTTAACAGATATTTCAGGATTAAATGCAGTTACAACTTCAAATTTACGTCGTGCTTGTTTTAAAGCCAACGTAAAATTAGCAGTAGTTAAAAATACATTACTTGAAAAAGCAATGGAAGCGTCAGATAGAGAATTTGGTGAACTTCCAACAGTTTTAAAAGGAAATACATCAGTGATGTATTCTGAAACTGGTAATGTACCAGCTAAGTTAATAAAAACCTTCCGTAAAAAATCAGATAAACCTTTATTAAAAGGAGCATTTATTGAGGAAGCAGTTTATATTGGCGATGAGCAATTAGACATGTTAGTAGATATCAAATCTAAAGAAGAATTGATAGGAGAGATTGTTACATTATTACAATCGCCTGCTAAAAATGTTATTTCAGCACTTCAATCAAGTGGTGGGAAATTAGCTGGAATTATTAAAACACTATCTGAAAAAGAAGGATAGTATTAAATAGTACGCACTTTATTACAAACATATTATTACAAAATTATTAAAACGATAGAAAAATGGCAGATTTAAAAGATTTCGCAGAACAATTAGTTAACTTATCAGTAAAAGAAGTAAATGAGTTAGCAACTATATTAAAAGATGAGTATGGTATCGAGCCTGCTGCTGCTGCTGCAGTTGCTGTTGCTGGTCCTGCTGCTGGAGGTGGAGAAGAAGAAGCTCAAACTGAATTTGATGTTATTTTAAAAGCAGCTGGTGGTTCTAAATTAGCAGTTGTAAAATTAGTTAAAGAATTAACTGGTTTAGGATTAAAAGAAGCTAAAGGTTTAGTTGATGATGCACCAAGTGCTATCAAAGAAGCTGTAACTAAAGATGAAGCTGAAGCATTAAAAGCATCTTTAGAAGAGGCTGGAGCTGAGGTTGAGCTTAAGTAAGCTTACCTACTCAAAAACACAAAGGTTTAGGTCTGAAGCATAGTCTTCAAGACCTAAACCATTTTGCGTATATAATGATATACCAAATAAAATTACAAAACAGCTACATAAATAAGTAAAACTGTTTAAGCTGTTTAATCAGTGTTTAAAAGCACTATCACTATTTTTTTAATCATAATTCCGTCCATTGATGTTATCAACACAAGCTGAAAGATTAAATTTCTCGTCTATTGTAAATAGAACAGAGTATCCAGATTTTTTGGATATTCAGATAAAATCCTTTCAGGATTTTTTCCAATTAGAAACTAAATCAGAAGAAAGAGGTGATGAAGGTCTTTACAACACCTTTATGGAAAACTTTCCAATCACAGATTCACGTAATCAATTTGTTTTAGAATTTTTAGATTACTTTGTAGATCCGCCAAGATACGCTATTGAAGAGTGTATTGAAAGGGGTCTTACTTATAGCGTTCCGCTAAAGGCAAGGTTAAAGTTATATTGTACAGACCCTGAACATGAAGATTTCGAAACCATTGTTCAAGATGTGTACTTAGGAACTATACCTTACATGACGCCTTCAGGTACATTTTGTATTAATGGTGCAGAACGTGTAGTAGTATCTCAATTACACCGTTCACCAGGAGTTTTCTTTGGTCAATCCTTCCATGCTAATGGTACAAAATTGTATTCTGCAAGAGTAATTCCATTTAAAGGTTCTTGGATCGAATTTGCTACAGATATCAATCAGGTAATGTATGCTTACATTGATAGAAAGAAAAAGTTACCTGTAACAACATTATTTAGAGCTATCGGTTTTGAGCGCGATAAAGATATTTTAGAGATTTTTGATTTAGCTGAAGAAGTAAAAGTTTCTAAATCTGGATTAAAAAAGTATCTAGGACGAAAATTGGCTGCTCGTGTACTTAATACATGGCATGAAGATTTTGTTGATGAAGATACAGGAGAAGTAGTATCTATCGAGCGTAACGAAATTGTGCTAGATCGTGATACAGTTCTTGATAAAGAAAATATTGAAGAAATTCTTGAAGTTGAAGTAAAAACAATTCTTTTACATAAAGAAACTTCTGAGCAAGGTGATTATGCTATTATTCATAATACACTTCAAAAAGATCCAACAAATTCTGAAAAAGAAGCAGTTGAACATATCTATAGACAATTACGTAATGCTGAGCCGCCAGATGAGGAAACAGCACGTGGTATTATTGATAAATTATTCTTCTCTGACCAACGTTATTCTTTAGGTGAAGTTGGACGTTATAGAATGAATAAAAAATTACAGTTAGATATCGGAATGGATAAGCAAGTGCTTACCAAAGAAGATATTATAACTATTATAAAATACTTAATCGAGCTTATTAACTCTAAAGCAGAGATTGATGATATTGATCACTTATCTAACCGTCGTGTACGTACAGTTGGAGAGCAATTATCATCTCAATTTGGAGTTGGTTTAGCACGTATGGCACGTACTATTCGTGAGCGTATGAACGTTCGTGACAATGAGGTATTTACACCAATTGATTTAATTAACGCTAAGACGTTATCGTCTGTTATTAATTCTTTCTTTGGAACAAATCAGTTATCTCAATTTATGGATCAAACAAATCCATTAGCAGAGATAACACACAAACGTCGTTTATCAGCATTAGGACCTGGAGGCTTATCTAGAGAAAGAGCAGGATTCGAGGTTCGTGATGTTCACTATACACACTACGGACGTTTATGTCCTATTGAAACTCCAGAGGGACCAAACATTGGTTTAATATCATCACTTTCAGTGTTTGCTAAAGTTAATTCTATGGGATTCATTGAAACACCATATAGAAAAGTAACTGACGGTGTTGTAGATATTAAAAACGCACCAACGTATTTAAGTGCAGAAGAGGAAGAAGAGAAATTAATTGCCCAAGCAACTGTTGAAGTTGATGACAATGGAAAGATTTTACACGATAAGGTAATTGCTAGAATGGAAGGAGACTTCCCAGTAATTGAGCCAACTGCTGTAAACTACACAGACGTTGCACCAAATCAAATTTCATCTATATCGGCATCTTTAATTCCATTCCTAGAACATGATGATGCAAATAGAGCATTAATGGGATCTAACATGATGCGTCAAGCAGTACCATTATTATTGCCACAAGCACCAATAGTAGGAACAGGTTTAGAACGTCAAGTTGCTTCAGACTCTAGAGTATTAGTTAATGCCGAAGGAAATGGAGAAGTACTATATGTTGATGCTAATGAAATTAAAATTAAATACGATCGTACTGAAGATGAAGCTAAAGTAAGCTTTGACAGTGATATTAAAACATACCAATTAGTAAAATTCAGAAAGACAAACCAAGGGACTTCTATCAACTTAAAACCAATTGTTGTTAAAGGTGATAAAGTTACTAAGGGACAAGTTTTATGTGAAGGTTATGCGACTCAAAAAGGAGAATTAGCTTTAGGTAGAAATATGAAAGTAGCCTTTATGCCTTGGAAAGGGTATAACTTTGAGGATGCTATCGTAATTTCTGAAAAAGTGGTTCGTGAAGATATTTTCACATCAATTCATATAGATGAATACTCTTTAGAAGTTAGAGATACTAAATTAGGAAACGAAGAGTTGACTAATGATATTCCTAACGTTTCAGAGGAAGCTACTAAGGATTTAGATGAGCATGGAATGATTCGTGTTGGAGCCGAAGTTAAACCAGGCGATATTCTTATTGGTAAAATTACACCAAAAGGAGAATCTGATCCAACTCCAGAAGAAAAATTACTACGCGCTATCTTTGGAGATAAAGCAGGCGATGTTAAAGACGCTTCCTTAAAAGCTTCACCATCTTTAAATGGTGTTGTAATTGAAAAGAAGTTATTTGCTAGAGCAGTAAAAGATAAACGTAAAAGAGCTCAGGATAAAGATGATATTCTACAATTAGAAGGTATCTATGATGCTAAATTTGATGCATTGAAAGACACTTTAATTGAAAAGCTTTTTACAATTGTAAATGGTAAAACGGCTCAAGGTATTTTTAATGATTTAGGAGAAGAAGTACTACCAAAAGGTAAAAAATTCACTCTAAAAATGTTAAATGCTGTTGATGATTATGCGCATTTAGTATCTGGAAAATGGACTACTGATACTCATACAAATCAATTAGTTGCTGATTTAATTCACAACTATAAAATTAAAGAAAACGATTTGCAAGGATCGTTACGTCGTGAGAAGTTTACTATTTCTGTAGGTGATGAGTTACCAGCAGGAATCATCAAATTAGCTAAAGTTTATATTGCTAAAAAGCGTAAACTTAAGGTAGGAGATAAAATGGCAGGACGACACGGTAACAAAGGTATTGTTGCTCGTATTGTTCGTCAAGAAGATATGCCATTCTTAGAAGATGGAACTCCTGTTGACATTGTATTGAATCCGCTTGGTGTACCATCTCGTATGAACATTGGTCAGATTTATGAAACTGTTTTAGGATGGGCAGGTCAAAAATTAGATCGTAAATATGCAACACCAATTTTTGATGGGGCTACAATCGATCAAATTAATGGATTCACAGACGAAGCTGGAATTCCAAGATATGGTCATACATATTTATACGATGGTGGAACAGGACAACGTTTCGACCAGCCAGCAACTGTGGGTGTCATCTATATGTTGAAATTAGGGCATATGGTTGATGATAAAATGCACGCACGTTCTATTGGACCTTACTCATTAATTACACAACAACCTCTTGGTGGTAAAGCACAATTTGGAGGGCAACGTTTTGGTGAGATGGAAGTATGGGCACTTGAGGCGTATGGAGCTTCAAGTACTTTAAGAGAAATCTTAACTGTAAAATCTGATGATGTTATTGGTAGAGCTAAAACATACGAAAGTATTGTAAAAGGTGAACCAATGCCAGATCCGGGCTTACCAGAATCATTCAATGTATTAATGCATGAATTGAAAGGTTTAGGTCTAGATATCAGATTAGAGGAGTAGTTAATTAATAAATTCATTTCAACCATATATTATGGCAAGAAAACAAGATAAGAATACAGTAAAGAGGTTTAATAAAATCTCAATTGGTTTAGCATCACCAGAATCTATTTTAGCAGAATCTAGAGGTGAAGTTTTAAAGCCAGAAACTATCAATTATCGAACTCACAAACCAGAACGTGATGGTTTGTTCTGTGAGCGTATTTTTGGTCCTGTAAAGGATTATGAGTGTGCTTGTGGTAAATATAAAAGAATACGTTATAAAGGTATTGTTTGTGACCGTTGTGGTGTAGAGGTTACCGAAAAGAAAGTACGTAGAGATAGAGTAGGACACATAAACTTAGTTGTTCCTGTAGCTCATATTTGGTACTTCCGTTCGTTACCAAACAAAATTGGTTATTTACTTGGTTTACCATCTAAGAAATTAGATATGATTATTTACTACGAACGTTACGTAGTTATTCAACCAGGTGGTGCTAAAAATGAAGAAGGAGAACCATTACAAAAAATGGATTTCCTAACTGAAGAGGAATATTTAAATATTCTTGAAGCACTTCCTCAGGAAAATCAATATTTAGATGATACTGATCCTGAGAAATTCATTGCTAAAATGGGGGCTGAGTGCTTAATTGAATTATTAGCAAGAATTGATTTAGAATCTTTATCATACGAATTACGTCATAAAGCAAATACTGAAACGTCTAAACAACGTAAAACTGAAGCTTTAAAACGTTTGCAAGTTGTTGAAGCTTTACGTGAATCAAATAACAACAGAGAAAATCGTCCAGAATGGATGATTATGAAAGTTGTGCCAATTATTCCGCCAGAATTACGCCCGTTAGTGCCGTTAGATGGTGGTCGTTTTGCAACGTCTGATTTAAATGATTTATACCGTCGTGTAATTATCCGTAACAACCGTTTAAAAAGATTGGTTGAGATAAAAGCACCAGAAGTAATTTTACGTAATGAGAAACGTATGTTGCAAGAATCTGTAGATTCATTATTTGATAACACACGTAAGTCATCAGCAGTAAAAACAGATTCTAACAGACCATTAAAATCATTATCAGATTCACTTAAAGGTAAGCAAGGGCGTTTCCGTCAAAACTTATTAGGTAAACGTGTTGATTACTCTGCACGTTCTGTAATTGTTGTTGGACCAGAATTAAAATTATTTGAATGTGGATTGCCAAAAAACATGGCAGCTGAATTATACAAACCTTTTGTAATTAGAAAGTTAATTGAAAGAGGTATTGTTAAGACAGTTAAATCCGCAAAGAAAATTATAGATAAAAGAGAGCCAGTGGTTTGGGATATTTTGGAAAATGTTCTTAAAGGACACCCAGTATTACTAAACCGTGCGCCTACGTTACATAGATTGGGGATACAAGCTTTTCAACCAAAATTAATTGAAGGGAAGGCTATCCAATTACATCCATTAGTATGTACTGCATTTAACGCCGATTTTGATGGAGATCAAATGGCGGTGCACCTACCATTAGGACCAGAAGCTATTTTAGAATGTCAATTATTAATGTTGGCATCACATAATATCTTAAACCCTGCTAATGGTTCACCAGTAACGGTACCATCTCAGGATATGGTTCTTGGGTTGTATTATATGACTAAATTACGTAAGTCTACACCAGAATTGCCAATTAAGGGCGAAGGTTTAACTTTCTATTCTCCAGAAGAAGTAGTTATTGCTTTTAACGAGAAAAGAGTTGATTTGAATGCTGGTATAAAAGTAAGAACTATTGATCTTAACGAAGACGGTAAGCTTGATAAAATGATTGTTGATACTACTGTTGGTAGAGTATTATTTAATCAACATGTACCACAGGCTGCAGGTTATATTAATCAAGTACTTACCAAAAAATCGTTAAGAGATATTATTGGAGATATTCTTAAAGTAACATCTGTTCCAGAAACTGCAGATTTCCTTGATGCTATTAGAACATTAGGATTTAAGTTTGCATTTCAAGGCGGATTATCATTTAGTTTAGGTGATATTATTATTCCACCAGAAAAGCAAGGAATGATTGATAAAGCTAATGGTTTAGTTGACGGAATTACTGGTAACTATAACATGGGACTTATCACTAATAATGAACGTTATAACCAAGTTATTGATATTTGGACTTCTACAAATGCTGAATTGACTGAATTGTCTATGAAGCGTATTCGTGAAGATCAACAAGGGTTCAACTCAGTGTTTATGATGCTTGACTCTGGAGCTCGTGGATCTAAAGAACAGATTCGTCAGCTTACAGGTATGCGTGGATTAATGGCTAAGCCTAAAAAATCTAACGCAGGTGGAGGAGAAATTATTGAAAACCCAATTCTTTCTAACTTTAAAGAAGGACTTTCAATTTTAGAATACTTTATTTCTACTCACGGTGCGCGTAAAGGACTTGCAGATACAGCTCTTAAAACTGCCGATGCAGGGTATTTAACACGTCGTTTAGTAGATGTATCTCAAGATGTTATAATAAATACTGAAGATTGTGGTACTTTAAGAGGTGTTGAAGTTGAACCGTTAAAGAAAAATGATGAAGTTGTAGAAACTTTAGAAGAAAGAATTGTAGGACGTGTTTCTTTAAACGATGTTTATAATCCTTTAACTGATGAATTATTAGTATCTGCAGGACAATTAATTGAAGATGACATAGCTAAAACTATTCAAGCATCACCAATTGAAACTATAGAAGTGCGTTCGGCATTAACATGTGAAGCTTTAAAAGGAATTTGCGCAAAATGTTACGGACGTAATTTAGCTACTGGTAAAATGGTACAACGTGGCGAAGCTGTAGGTGTTGTAGCTGCACAGTCTATTGGAGAACCTGGTACGCAGTTAACATTACGTACATTCCACGTAGGTGGTATTGCAGGTAACATTTCTGAAGATAACAAACTTGCTGTTAAATTTGATGGAGTTGCAGAAATTGAAGATTTAAAAACTGTAAAAGGACAGGACAATGAAGGTAATGATGTTGATATTGTTATTTCTCGTACCTCTGAACTTAAATTAACAGATAAGAAAACAGGTATAGTTTTAAGCACAAATAATATTCCTTATGGGTCTACTATTTATGTTAAAAATGGCCAAACCCTAAGTAAAGGTGATGTGGTTTGTTCTTGGGACCCTTATAATGGTGTTATTATTTCAGAATTCGCTGGAAAAGTGAAATATGAAAATATAGAACAAGGAGTTACCTATCAAGTTGAAATTGATGAACAAACTGGTTTCCAAGAAAAGGTTATTTCAGAATCAAGAAATAAGAAATTAATCCCGACGCTTCATATTGAAGACTCTAAAGGAGAAACTATCCGTTCATACAATTTACCAGTTGGAGCACACTTAATGATTGATGATGGAGAGAAAATTAATATTGGTAAAATATTAGTTAAAATACCTCGTAAGTCAGCAAAAGCAGGTGATATTACTGGAGGTTTACCTCGTGTAACCGAGTTATTCGAAGCACGTAACCCATCTAATCCAGCTGTAGTTAGTGCTATTGATGGTGTAGTATCTTTTGGAAAAATTAAGAGAGGTAACCGTGAGATTATTGTAGAATCTAAAACAGGTGATATTAAGAAGTACTTAGTGAAATTATCTAATCAAATTCTTGTACAAGAAAACGATTATGTAAAAGCTGGTATGCCTTTATCTGATGGATCGATTACACCTAATGATATTTTAAATATTAAAGGACCATCTGCTGTACAACAATACTTAGTTAACGAAGTACAAGAAGTATATCGTTTACAAGGTGTAAAAATTAACGATAAGCACTTTGAGGTTGTAGTTAGACAAATGATGCGTAAAGTTAGAATTATTGATTCTGGTGATACTATCTTCTTAGAAGATCAATTAGCTCATAAAGCAGATTTCATTAAAGAAAACGATGAGATTTTCGGAATGAAAGTTATTGAAGATGCTGGAGATTCAGCAAACTTAAAAGCGGGTCAAATTATTTCACCTCGTGAGTTAAGAGATGAAAATTCAATTTTGCGACGAGAAGATAAAAATCTTGTAGTGGCAAGAGATGCACAACCAGCTACAGCAACACCTATATTACAAGGTATTACTAGAGCATCGCTTCAAACTAAATCATTTATATCTGCGGCATCTTTCCAAGAGACCACTAAGGTTCTTAACGAAGCAGCTGTGGCAGGTAAAGTAGATTCTTTAGAAGGACTTAAAGAGAATGTAATTGTTGGACACAGAATTCCAGCAGGTACAGGTATGCGTAACTATACGGATATCATTGT
This sequence comes from Gaetbulibacter sp. 4G1, assembly GCF_002741945.1. Taxonomy (GTDB): domain Bacteria; phylum Bacteroidota; class Bacteroidia; order Flavobacteriales; family Flavobacteriaceae; genus Wocania_A; species Wocania_A spongiicola. The sequence continues at coordinate 65,668 of NZ_MDVN01000001.1, read as the reverse complement.
GGGTTCTAAAGAAGAATTTGATGAGATGATGCAAGTGAAAAAAGAATTAAATTATAATTAATTTTTATTCCTGCGAAGGCAGGAATCATTAAAAAATAAAAGCCTTCATGTATATAAACTTGGAGGCTTTTTATATTTAAAAACATAAGATTATGGCAGAAGAAAAAGATAAGCAGAAACAAGGTCAAATTAATATTGAGCTAGATGAAAGTGTTGCTGAAGGAATATATTCTAATTTAGCAATTATTAATCACTCAGTATCTGAATTTGTAGTAGACTTTGTAAATATAATGCCAGGTGTACCTAAAAATAAAGTGAAAGCTAGAATTATTTTAACGCCTCAGCATGCTAAACGACTGTTAAAAGCACTAGGAGATAATGTAGCCAGATTTGAAAATGCTCATGGTGAAATTAAAGATTATGAGCAACCACCAATTCCATTAAATTTCGGACCAACTGGTCAAGCATAAAGAAAGTAAAAGTCTTAAAGTTTATTTAAGGCTTTTTTGTTTTTGATATATTTATTCAAAAATGTAGAAAATTTTACTTTTTTAAGCGACTTCCTTATTTACATGGAATTGTAATGCACCAGAAGGACATTTTTTAATTTGCTTTATAATTACTTTTGTAGAAGCTCCGTCCAAATCTATCCATGGAATAACAGAGTTTCTAAAAACATTTGAAAGGCCTTTTGCACAACGCTCAGCATTAATGCATACGCAGGGTTTGTAAGTTACAGTAATATCGGAATTACTGAAAACGTTTGGATTTGTTTCCATAAGTAGGTCATATTTGGGGTTATGATTCTGTTTTAAAAGTATGCATCTATAAAATTTAAAATTAAAAATAATCGTTTAAATGTATAAAAAATACGATTAAATACTGTTTTTTTTTAAAATAATCGACGAAATGCATAGTAAAAGTTACTCAAATTCCGATGTGAAATGAAATTTAATACTAGGATATTTTTGTTGAGTCATCTGTAAAGAGAAAGCAGAGTCTGCTAAAAAAACAAGTTGATTTTGCTTATCCTTTGCAAGGAAACGCTGTTTAACTCTAATAAATTCTTTATATTCATCATTCTTGTCATCTTCTGGATCAACCCAACAAGCTTTAAAAACATTTAAGTTTTCGTAAGTACATTTTGCACCATATTCGTGCTCCAGTCTGTATTGAATAACTTCATATTGCAAGGCACCAACGGTTCCAATTACTTTTCTCCCATTGAGTTCTAAAGTGAATAATTGAGCTACACCTTCATCCATTAATTGATCTATGCCTTTAAAAAGCTGTTTAGATTTTAAAGGATCGGCATTATTAATATATCTAAAGTGTTCTGGGGAAAAACTTGGAACACCTTTGTAGTTTAATGTTTCTCCTTCAGTTAAAGTGTCTCCAATTTTAAAATTCCCCGTATCCTGTAAACCAACAATGTCACCAGGGTAAGATATGTCTACAATCTCCTTTTTTTCAGCAAAAAATGCATTTGGACTAGAAAATTTTACTTTTTTATTGTTTCTAACATGTAAATACGGTGCATTACGTTTAAACTCGCCAGAAACAATCTTTATAAAGGCTAATCGATTTCTGTGATTTGGATCCATATTGGCATGAATTTTAAAAACAAAACCGCTAAATTTATTTTCGTTAGGTTGCACCAAGCGTTCCTCACTTTGTTTTGGCCTTGGTGTTGGAGCTATTTCTACAAAACAGTCTAGTAGCTCTCTAACCCCAAAATTATTTAAAGCTGAACCAAAAAATACAGGTTGTAAATTTCCGTTAAGGTATTTTTCTTTATCAAATTCTGGATATATGCCTTCAACAAGTTCAATTTCTTCTCGTAAAGTATTTGCAGCTTCACTACCAACTAACGTATCTAATTCTTGAGATGCTAAATTTGAAATCTCTATAGTTTCTTCAATATCTTTTCTACTATCACCACTAAAAAGGTTTACGTTTTTCTCCCATATATTGTATATACCTTTAAAATCATACCCCATACCAATTGGAAAACTTAAGGGAGTTACTTTTAATCCTAATTTCTGCTCAACTTCATCTAGCAAATCAAAAGCATCTTTTCCTTCTCTATCCATTTTATTAATGAATACAATCATAGGGATATTACGCATACGACAAACCTCTACCAGTTTTTCAGTTTGCTCTTCAACACCTTTTGCAACATCAATAACCACAATGACACTATCTACAGCTGTTAACGTTCTAAACGTATCTTCAGCAAAATCTTTGTGCCCAGGTGTATCAAGAATATTAATTTTTATGCCATTATATTCAAATGCTAAAACAGAAGTAGCTACAGAAATACCACGTTGGCGCTCAATTTCCATAAAATCACTCGTAGCCCCTTTCTTAATTTTATTACTTTTTACGGCGCCAGCTTCTTGAATGGCACCACCAAATAATAGTAGTTTTTCTGTTAGTGTTGTTTTACCAGCATCTGGGTGCGATATAATTCCAAAGGTACGCCTACGTTCTATTTCTTTTAAAAAACTCATATATTATATAAATGGGTTGCAAATATACTATTTATAGTACCAAAAAAAATAATAGCCATGCACCTCTTTTTATTTTTATGATAAGATTAATGTCTTTTAAAAAATTACTTGGTATTTTTGTAAAACTATGAAAGAAGAACAAGTAATTCTTGTAAACGAAAAAGATGAGAAAATTGGCTTAATGCCAAAAATGGAGGCTCATGAAAAGGCCTTATTACATCGAGCATTTTCAGTTTTTATATTTAATGATAATAGTGAATTGATGTTGCAACAACGAGCATTAGATAAGTATCACTCTCCTGGTTTATGGACCAACACGTGTTGTAGCCATCAGAGGGACGGAGAAACTAATATTGAAGCAGGTAGACGTCGTTTACAGGAAGAAATGGGATTTGATGTAGAGCTTAAGGAATCTATTTCATTTATTTATAAAGCTCCTTTTGATAATGGCCTAACCGAGCATGAATATGATCATGTTTTATTGGGTAATTATAACGAATCACCAATAATTAATGAAGATGAAGTTTCAAACTGGAAATGGATGTCATTAGAGGATATTGAAGTTGATATTTCATTACATCCTGAGCTTTACACTGAATGGTTTAAAGTGATTTTTGATAAATTCTACGAACATATAAACTTAGCTACAAATGAAAGTAACAGTTAGTAGAAAGGCTCATTTTAATGCGGCTCATAGATTGTATAGAAAAGATTGGACTGATGAAAAAAACAGCTTGATTTTTGGTAAATGCAGTAACCCCAATTTTCATGGTCATAATTATGAGCTTATAGTAAGCGTTACAGGTACTATAGATAAAGAAACAGGCTATGTTATAGATATTAAAACTTTAAAAGATATTATTAAAGAAAAGATTGAGGACGCTTTCGATCATAAAAATTTAAATGTAGAAGTTCCTGAATTTAGGGAGTTAAATCCCACAGCAGAAAATATTGTTGTAGTTATTTATGATAAAATTAAGCCTGAATTAAAACCAGAATTGGAATTAGAAATTACACTTTTTGAAACACCAAGGAATTTTGTGAGTTATTCTGGTTAGTAATACTATAAAAAGCAAATACTCTTTTTTTAGCATGAGTAAATTTTTAGCATTAAATTTCTTCTAATAATGCTACGTTAATAAAGCTTTATGTTTAATTATTTACTTATTTTTGCACCTAAATTAAATTAGAAATTATGGCGAATGTTAGAAACCTAAAGAAAGACATAAACTATGTTTTAGGAGATATTATTGGAGTAGTTTGTAGTTGGCAAAACGCAAATGAAGATAAAGACGCAAAAAAGAGTGAAGCAATTATTGATGAAGCAATTGAAACGTTTGACGCTTTAATAGCTAAAGTAAACGCTAGAGATGTAGAAAACCCTAAAACTCATTTTAAGGCTATTAATGCAGAGTTAGAAGAAAAAGGACGAGCACTAATAGAAAAAATTAATAAACTAGGATAATTTTTTGACGGACTGCTTGTATATTATTTTTTTGCTATTATATTTGCATCCGTTAAAACGCCGATGTAGCTCAGCTGGCTAGAGCAGCTGATTTGTAATCAGCAGGTCGTGGGTTCGAGTCCCTCCATCGGCTCTAAAAACAAAAAGCCTTTCAATATTGAAAGGCTTTTTGTTTTTTAATAATTTGGCTTATTTATTTTTATCAGCCTCTTTTATTTCGTCAATAAACACTTGTAATTTTTTTCCATATTTTGATGCTTTAACCTTAGGTGTTAAAGAGTTATTTATAGTGTCTAATAAATTAATTCGAGCGTTATAAACTTCAGTTAAAGCAAGGTAAGGAGCTACTTCACTATCTTTATTATTTATTGCAAAATTTACAGCATATAAATATTTACGTTTTAATAAACCATTGTACTCGTTTTCAATTGAACTAAGTTTTGATGTATCAGAATCTTTTTGAGCTTCAAATTGTTCTTTTATCAATTCTAAGTTTCTATTATTTAATTTTGAAATCATGGTTTGATATTCTTCCCATGTTTCTTGTTGTTTAGAGCCTTTAATCTTTGCATCAAAGACAAAGTTTTTTAATGTAGTACTAATTTCTGTAATACCTTTATCTGCAAAAAATGCTATAGCATCGTCTTGGTTGGTGTTTTTATTTAAATATAAATAGAACACTTCTGGAGATTCTATATCGCTATGCAATTCAAATGTAGGATTCCCATTAATCATTATAGAATCTATAGTAATTAGAACTGTGTCTTTTGCCTTTTTAAGATAAACAGTACCTTTTTTTAAACCTTTAATATTAGCTTTAACAATTAAATCGGGTTGCTCTTTTGCACAAGAAACTATTAATATAAGTAAAACAAATAGCGATAATTTTTTCATAATCTATTTTAGAATTTTTGGAATGACAAATATCCTATAATTATATTTTAAATACTAGTCGCATAGAATAATTTATAAACCTTATATGTGTATTAAAATTATGTTAATTGAATTAACCATATTTGAGTTTGGCACAGATATTGTGTAATAATAAATGATTACATTCTAATAAAAGGTTTATTGAGTGGTTACTTTAAACTTAAAAAATGTAATTCATATTTTTGGTTGGTTAGTTAGTAAAAAGGCACCTTAATTTAAGGTGCTTTTTTTATTTACAAAGTGTATTTTATCGATGAAATGCATGTTTTTATCTATAAATGTTAAAATTATATGTATTTCATCGATTTATTATGTTTTTTATCGTTAGTATATTTTTATTAATTATATATTTGGTGTGTACTAAATAACATACTTTTTAGTTCAATGGATTAATTAATTAATATTTGCATTATGTTGTTGGTATAGAGACCCTAAATCTACATCGTAATAAAAAAAGCAAATTGAAAAGAAACCGAGTTTGAGGGAACTCGGTTTTTTTGTGCTTCAATTTTAAGGAATACATTTATTTTATATAAATTAGCTTATAACCGTTTACTTATGAAATTTTTTTCAATCTTTTTTTTATTGCTGATTAGCTCTTTGTCTTTTGCTCAATTACCTGAAGGTTTTACTTATGTAGAAGATGTTATCCCAGATTTGGATGTAGAGCTAAGGTATAATACATCAAATAATTTTGTTGGAAAAACCATAGATGGTTATCACTCCAATAAACTTATTTTAACAAAGCAAACGGCACAAGCTTTAAAATTGGTACACGAAGATTTGCAGAATTTAAATTTATGTTTAAAAGTATACGATGGGTATAGACCACAACAAGCAGTAAACCATTTTGTACGTTGGGCAAAAGTTTTAAATGATACTATAAATAAATCTGTTTTTTATCCTAATGTAAAAAAAAGAAACTTATTTAATGAGGGGTATATTGCAAGTAAATCAGGGCACAGCAGAGGGAGTACCGTAGATTTAACTATAATTGATGGAAATACAGGAAAACCTATAGATATGGGTAGTGCATATGACTTTTTTGGGCAAGAATCATGGGTTAATTTTGATGCTATTACCAAAAAGCAAAGAGAAAATAGGCAACTGTTACAAATCGTAATGTTAAAACATGGGTTTAGAAACTATCCAAAAGAATGGTGGCATTTTACTTTACGAAACGAACCTTTCCCGAATACTTATTTTGATTTTTTAATTGAATAAAAAAGCGATTCTCATAATAGAAAATCGCTTTAATAATTTGATTGATGTTGTTTTTTTATTCTTTATCTAAATTTTTAGTCATATTAAACCCTATAAATAAGCCAACACCAGCCATAAAGAAAATAGTTCCAGGCTCAGCTACATTGTCATCCATACCCATCATAACTAGTAAGGCAGAAATAAATACTCCTAGACCAATCCCCATTAATAGTAAGGCTAAGTTTAGGATTAAAACCTTCCAAATTGGAGCGGTGTGGCTTCTTCCTTTCATAAAGATACTAGCGTCTGCTCCTTTTTCTATAAGAGCTAGTCTTTCTTTGTTTCTTGTAGATAAGTATAAATAAACTATTCCGAAAATAGCTAAGAACATACTTATTGGGATAATTGCTTCTGATGCATGCATAATGTTTCGTTTTTAATTGATTAATTTTAATGTGTTCATAGCTTATGACGATGTGCTTTTAGTTTTGGTTACACTTTTTTTTAAAAAATATTTTTCTAGATATATGTAACCTTTAATAAAGCATAGTCGTCTTACTTAAAAATGACCACCAACAACGATCAATATTATATCAACCAAATTATTGATGGCGACACTAATGCATTTTCAGTATTAGTAGATCGTTATAAAGACTTGGTGTTTACTTTAGCGTTAAGAATGTTAAAGAATAGGGAAGAAGCCGAAGAAGTATCACAAGATACTTTTATTAAAACATATAAATCGTTGCATAAGTTTAAAGGTGATTCTAAATTTTCTACATGGATTTATAGAGTAGCATATAATACATGTTTAGATAGATTAAAGAAGAATAAAAAACATTTTAATGATGTTGCAATTGATGAGTTTGCAGAGCATCAAATAAAAACAATAGATAATGCTTTAGACAAAATGGAACAGGAAGAGCATAATCAAGCCATAAAAGATAGCTTAACTTTGTTACCTAATGATGATAGTTTTTTACTAACGTTATACTATTTTGAAGAACGTTCTTTAGAAGAGATTTCTAAAATTATTGGTATTAAAGCCAATAATGTAAAAGTGAAAATATTTAGAAGTCGAAAAAAATTAGCGACTATATTAAAGCACAGATTAGAACCAGAAATAATTGAACATTATGAAAGAGAACGAAGATAAATACCTTGATGATTTTACAAAAAAAATTATTAAAAAGGCTTCTTTAGAAAGCCCTTCAATTCATTTTACTTCAGAAATAATGTCTCAAGTAAAAGCATTAAATAAAAGTAAAGTTATTGCTTATAAGCCTTTAATCTCAAAACAAACTTGGGTTTTAATTGCTTTAAGCTTTATTGGACTTTGTATTTACTTAATTTTTGGTACGGAAACACACCAAAGCAGTTGGTTAGGTTCTTTAGACTTTAGCAAATTTACTAATGTTTTATCTGGGTTTACTATATCTAAAACCTTGATGTATGCTATTGCCTTTTTCGGATTAATGCTATGTATTCAAATTCCGGTTCTTAAGAATCATTTTGATAAGCAATACGAAGTTTAATTTAATCAATGATTTGTTAGTCTGTTAATTTCTGATTGGTATTGAGGAAACTTTGATACTAGCTGGTTTCTTTTCGGAAGTTCAAAATCATTAAAATCGAAACCAGGAGCTACTGTACAACCTACTAAAGTAAAATCATTAATATTAATTACTTCGGCAGCAAAATATTGTTTAGCTTTAACTACATATTGAGGTAATTCTCCTTTCTCTAAATTATTTCCGATAATAATTTTTTTGTAAATCCCTTCTTCAGAAATTACATGAAGCTTTATTGGCGAACCTTTGTAAAAATGCCAAATTTCGTCTTGTTTAATTCTGTGAAATGCTGAAAAACTATCAGAAGTTAAAAGAAAATAAATACATGTTGAATAATTTCTTTTTTCTGAAAAACCTTCTCCAAGCGAATCTACATTTATAGTTCCTTGGCTTCTATAAGTTTCTTTAAAAAAGCCACCTTCCGGGTGTGGCTGTAATTGAAGGCTTTTAATTATTTTTTCAGCTTCAGTCATATTATTATTATTATTATTTTTAATACCAACGCTTCTTTTTCTTTTTAGAAGCCTCACTTTTGCGTCCTTTTTTGTGTTTACTTCCCTTTTTCTTAGACTTATGAATTATAGGTTTTGCTTTTGGATCTAATGGATAAGGGTGATTTTCTTCAATAGGAATTTGCACATTTATTAGCTGCTGGATAGTTTTAATATATGCTTTCTCATCAGCTGAGCATAAAGAGTAAGATATGCCTGTCTGTCCAGCACGACCAGTTCTTCCTATTCTATGAACGTAGGTTTCTGGTACGTTTGGCATATCAAAATTTACAACAGCGTCTAATTCGTTTATATCAATACCACGGGCAGCAACATCTGTAGCTACTAAAATATTTACATATCCGTTTTTAAATTTTTTTAAAGCATCTTGTCTTAAGTTTTGGGTTTTGTCTCCATGTATAGTTTCAACCTTATATCCATTTTTTATAAGAGTTTGCTCTAATTTGTCAACTCCAAATTTTGTTCTTCTAAAAATAAGAATATTGCCTTTAATAGTGTTTCGTAATAAATGTAAGCACAATTCAATTTTATTGCGTTTTGGCACATAATATAATACCTGACTTACATTTTTTGCAGCAGATGAGGTTGGGGATACTTCAACACGTTCAGGAGATTTTAAAATAGTATTAGCAAGCTGTTCTACCTTGTAGGGCATAGTGGCAGAGAATAGTAATGTTTGTTTACTATCAGGACACAAACGTTCAATTTTTTTAACATCATCAATAAAACCAAGATCTAGCATTAAGTCGGCTTCATCTAGTACTAGCGTTTCAACATAATCTAAATTGATATAATCTTGCTTGTGTAAATCGAGTAACCTGCCAGGTGTTGCAATAAGAATATCGACCCCTTTATTTAAAACATCTTTTTGCGGTTCTATGGAGGTTCCACCAAAAATTACTGTTGACCGTAAATTGGTGTTTTTGCCATAAACTTTAAAGTTTTCATTAATTTGAATGGCCAACTCTCTTGTAGGGCTTACAATAAGAGCTTTAATTTTTTTACCCTTTTTTGGAGCATCTTGCTTATCAAATAGCAGTTGTAAAATTGGTAAAGCAAAAGCAGCCGTTTTTCCTGTTCCTGTTTGAGCCGATGTAATAACATCTTTTTTTTCTAAAACGAGAGGAATAGTTCGTTCTTGTACTAAGGTTGGAGCATCATAACCAGCATCGGCAATAGCTCTTAAAATAGGCTTATTAAGTTGTAAGTCTTTAAACGACATCTATTAGTAATTTAGGGCAAAGATAGTTTAAATAGTATAGCTTTTATGATTCGTCACACCATGCAACAGATGAGAGTTTCCAATGGTTAGCTACTTTTATAAATTGTAACGTTTTTATACCTTTACTTTTAAAATACTTACCATTTAATTCTCCTGATTTCTCATAATTACAAAACCGATGAGCTATAGTATTATAAATTTCTGTTTTGTGTGATACTTCATATTCAGAGAAATTTAAGAGTGTGCCATTAGTCAACATTTCTATTCTTGGAGCTATAAAACTACCTATACTATATACTATTGTATTTCCATTTGTGTTACTAATAATAATACCTTCTGGAATGAACATTTCCTTAAGAGCAGAAACATTTGGAGTTCTATTATTGCTATTTGTAAATACATCAAAAAATTGAGATGTAAGATTGTTAATTAAATCCAAATCGTTGTTTGAGGGCATAAGTTATAGTTTGTATATCAGATTTATTTAATGAACCTGTTTAACTTTTTTCTTTTTTTAATAGGAAGGGCTTCAATTTTTAAAGCGATATTAAGGTGGTCTTGATTTTTTTCTTCTGAAAAAAGTAGGTTAAAAAACTGAGCAATTGTAAGACTGTTTTTTGCTTGTTCTATTAACTTAAATGAATCTCCTTTTTTTACAAATCCTTCTTCTAAAACACGCACATATGTTCCAGGAAGTCCACTATCTATAAACTGTTTTAAAGCGTTTTGTGTTCCTAGTTTTATTCCAAATTTAAAACAAGGTTCTCTAGGTTGTGTAATTTGCACTAGGGCTTCACCTATTTTATAAATACTTCCGATAAGAATTTTTGTTTCATCTAAATCCTTTACTGTTAAGTTTTCACCTAACATACCGTAATCCCAACTTAAATTAGGATATAAGCTTTTCCAATATGCATATTGATTGGCTGAAAATAAATAACAGGCTTTATAAACACCACCATGAACACTTCTATTTGAAATTTCATCTCCTCTAACTGCTTCTTTTTCTAAATAAATAGGAGCATTGGTAGCTGTTTTATATATACCAGTTGTTGTTTCTTTCCCATTCCAAATAATTGTTGTTGGCTTTGCAATATTTGTTGAAATAATTTCCATGCCTTAAAAGTAATGAAAAAACAAAATGCTTCTTTTTAAAAAAGACTATTATTTATCATCAAAAGGGCAAGTTTTAAAATACTCTTGAAGATTAAATTTTCTATCTTGAAATGTTTCGTTTAATATTTTAAAATGATGAATCCTGTCAATTCTAAAGGCACGATAGGTGTTACGTAAATAGCACCACGAGATTAAAATCCATTTATTGTTTGTAGAAAATAAAGCATAAGGTTCAATTTTTCTAAAAGTAATATTTGGGTCATTGGCTTTACGGTAATTAATTTCAACATAATTAAAATTTGTAATAGCTAATTGTATTTCTGATAGAGCATTACTAGATATCTTTTCATTATAAGAATCAAAAACAAAAATTTTGCTATTCAATAACTCGCTTTTTTCTTGAATAGAAGTCCTAAATACGGATTTAATTTTAGTTAGAGCTTCTTCAAAATTGGTTACAAAAGATGAGTCATTAGTTTGACTAACCAAATGTTGAGCTGTAATTAAAGCGTTAGCTTGTTTTTCAGTAAACTGAACAGGGGCAACCGTGTAGCCATCCATTAAAGAATAACCTCTACCTTCAATTGTAGTAACAGGTATACCAGCTTGTTCTAATTTTCTTATATCACGATATATAGTTCTAACACTTACTTCAAACCTTTGAGCAAGTTCTGTGGCTGTTAAAAGACGTTTCGATTTTAACAGTGTAAGTATAGATATAAGTCTAGATAATTGAGACATATTAACAAAGATAGTGAACCGACTTGCAATTCACTATCTTGGATTTTAGTTAAAAAATTACATCATAGAATGTAAAGCAACTCTATTGCCTTCAGTATCTAAAAATTGAGCAATAAAACCATTTTCTTCAATATTAGTTTTTGGCATTAAAATTTGGCCACCACACCTTTCAACTCTAGATAGAGGTAAGCCTAAGTCTTCTCCACCATTTAAGTAAATAGTAGAACCATCTGTAGTGGGGTTTTGTCCTTCTGCTTCAATAATAGCACCGCCAATTCCTTGATCTTTTTCGTCGTGTTTAAAAATGCCATATTTCATGTTCTGTTCTGGCATTGGGAAATCTGATATTTCAGTTCCTAAAACGGTAGCATAAAATTGCTTTGCTCTGTTGTAATCTTTCACTGGAATTTCAAACCAGTTTACTGCATTCTTCATTTTTTAAATTGATTTAATTGTTAAACTTAAATGCAAATTTATTAGAGCTTGTGTCGAAACATGTCAGAGGTGTTTTTTATTTTTTTGCAATGATAAAAAGATAATCACCTAAATCGTTTTCATAAGATTTTATAATATCATTGACTTTTCGAGTAGCGATATCACCTTTTAATTGAATTATGCCAGTCTCTACTTCTTTAGCGTTAGCAAGTGAAGAAAAAGAAGATATACCATGTCTTACTTTTGGGCTTAAATATAAAATTGGATTATGCTTACCACTATATAGAAACAAATCTTTTAAATCTGGTTTAATATTGTATAATTCTGTTTTAATTGAACGGAAACCTGTTTGTTTTATAATTCTTTTGATGGCTTTTAGAGTTGGCATCTGCAACATAGAGTCTTTCATCATTTTAGGAAAATAATGATTTAACCAATATCCAATCATTTGTTTTGGTGTAGAAGTAAAAATCACCAAATTACTATCGTTTTTTAATACACGATGTAATTCTTTAAACCCTTTTTCTAAATCTTTCCAATGATGAATGGTTAAACTACCTATAATTCCATCAATGCTTTCAGAATTTAAGTTTAAGTATTCAGCTTGTCCAAGCTTCCAATCGATGTTTGGGTTATTTAGCTTTGCTTTTTCAAGCATTTCTGTTGAAGGATCAACACCAATAAAGTTAAACCCATTTTCTTGCAATTTAATAGTGTAATTACCAGTGCCACAACCAATATCTAAATATAGTCCATTGGATTTAGGGTTTAAATTAGCCAATAATCGTTTAACAAGATAATCATCTGCTTTTCTTGTAGCATTATAATTTACTCCTATATCATCGTACTTTGCATTCATTTTATTCCATATAAATTTGCCCACGATGTGGTTTCAAAGCATCTCTAATGGGTTTCATAATATCTTCTGGAACAACCATAAAGGCAATGGCGTGTGCGTCTGTAATTGATTCAAAACCAGTAATATTAAGCTCTAATTTTTCTAAGCGAATAAAGTCTTTTAAATGAATTTCGTGATGTTCAGCAATTTTTAAAGCATCTGGACCTCGAAAATCCCAAATAAGTTTTAGTTTACGCATTATTTATTAAAATAAAAACTGAGGTTAAATGTAAAGATATATTATATAAATATGAGTAATATTTTTACTTTTTAAACGTTTGTTAAAGCAACTTGTATTATAGGTTTATATTAGTATTTTTGTATCCACTTTGAATAATTTTTTCTTCATGCAGTTAAAACATTTTTTTACTTTATTATTTACTGTAATAATGCTATGCATTAATGCGCAAACAAAAACAAATGAAGTCCTTTTTACGGTAGATAAAACTCCAGTTTACGTTTCAGAATTTTTAAGAGTATATAATAAAAACCTTGATTTAGTACAAGATGAATCCCAGAAAGATGTAGATGAATACTTATCACTTTTCACTACTTATAAGTTAAAATTAAAAGAAGCAAAAGCTTTAGAACTTGACAAAAAACCTTCATATTTAAGAGAGTTAAATACCTATAGGAAGCAATTAGCCAAAAACTTTATTTATGATAATAAAGTTACAGATGAATTGGTTGAAGAAGCTTATGATAGAATCTCATATGAAATAAAAGCAAACCATATTTTAATTAAAATACCTGAAAATGCAAATCCACAAGATACTTTGGTAGCATTTAATACAATTAGTAAGCTAAGAGAAAGAGCTTTAAGCGAAGGTTTTGAAACGATTAGAAAAGAAGTACACAATGGCAAATCTGTTTTTGGTGAAGAACTAGGGTATTTTTCTGGATTTAGGATGGTTTATAAGTTCGAAAACGAGGCTTTTAACACTAATGTTGATGAAATTTCTCAGCCTTTTAGAACGCGTTTTGGCTACCATATAGTTAAGGTCTTTGATAAACGTAAATCTAGAGGCGAACGTACTGTAGCTCATATTATGGTTAATATTAAAGAAAATGATACATTAGGAGAGAAACCGGAAAATAGAATACAAGATATTTATAAAAAACTGAATCAAGGTGATGCTTTTGAAGACTTAGCTAAACAATTTTCAGATGACAAAAATTCGGCTTCTAAAGGAGGTTTATTGTCGGCTTTTTCAAGTGGGCAATTAAGTTCGCCAGAATTTGAAGATGTTGCTTTTAGTTTAGAGAATATCGGCGATGTATCTCAGCCATTTAAAACCAAATATGGGTGGCATATTGTTAAACTACATGCTAAAAAGTTAATACCTCCGTTTCAAGACATAAAGCCAGAGCTGGAAGCCAAGGTAAAGCGTGATGAACGCTCTAAATTAATTGATGATGCTTTAACAACTAAACTTAAAGCTAAATATAATGTAAGCAATAACCAGCCAGCTTTATCATATTTTGTTTCGCTATTAAATGATGATTATTTAAAAGGAACATGGAAGCTTCCTAAAGATTTTAAAAGTGATTCACCATTAATTAAAATAGAAAACCTCCAATTTACTTTTAAAGAATTTGGTATTTATTTACAAAAAACACAACGAGGAGTTAATCCTAAGTCTACGTTTAAGTCTATAGTATCAGAAAAATACAATACGTTTTTAAATAAAAGACTAATCCAATATCAAGAAAATCATTTAGAAGAAGAAAATGAAGAGTTCGCTAATATAGTTAACGAGTATAGAGATGGTTTGTTATTGTTTGATTTAATGGAAACGACAATTTGGAACACAGCAAAAGCAGATTCTTTAGAAACCCAAAATTATTATAGTAAAAACAAAGAAAAATACATATTACCAGAACGTGTTGATGCCATAGTTGCATCAGCGACCAAACAAAAAACTTTAAAACGAGTTGCAAAGTTATTGCAACAAGACATGAGTTTAGAAGATATTAAAAAACTGGTAAACAACAATGGCGAAGTACATGTGGTTTTTACATCAGGTATTATGGATGCAACGCATCAAGCATTTCCTAATAAATTTGAATTTAAAAAAGGAATCTCTAAAATTTATAAACATAATAATGCATTTATTGTGGTTAAAGTAAAAGAGGTTTTACCTGAAATAATTAAAACTTTTGAAGAAGCAAAAGGTTTAATTATTAGTGATTATCAAGCTTATAAAGAAAAAAATTGGGTTGAACAATTAAAAGAAAAATATAAAATAGTTGTTAACCAAGAAGCCTTGAATAAGGTGAAAAATCAAATTAAAAATTAGCCGTTGAAGTTTAATAAAATCATATTTACATTAATAGTTATAATAACTACGTCATGTACTTTTTTTAAAAAGACAGAAGAAGGTATACCTATCGCGAGGGTAAACGAAACTTATTTGTATTATGATGATATAAAAGACTTAACAACAGAAACTACAACAAAAGAAGATAGTATTTTGGTTGTTCAAAACTTTATTAATCGTTGGGCAACACAGCAGCTTTTTGTAGATGGTGCTATGCTTAATTTAAGTGAAGAAAAGCAAGAAACATTTAATAAGCTTATTGATCAATATAAAAACGATTTATATACCAAAGCTTATATTGAAGGCTTGGTTAGAAAAAATATAGACACTACTGTTACAAATAACGAAGTTGAGGTATATTATGAAAAAAATAAAGAAGCATTTAAACTAAACGAAGAGCTTATAAAGTTTCGTTATGTTCATGTAGATGAAAATATAATCAACTTAAAATCTATTGAAGAAAAGTTTAAACGCTTTAATTTAAAAGATAAAAAAGAGCTGGATTCTATGTCAATTCAATTTAAATCCTTTTCATTAAATGATTCAATTTGGATAAAAGTTAATCAAGTTATTGATAAAATTTCAGTCTTAAATCCAGAAAATAAAAAACAACTGTTAAAAAAATCTAATTTTTTACAGCTCAAAGATTCATTAGGAGTATATTTGATGCAAATTAATAACGTTTTGTTACGTAACGAAACTGCACCATTAGAATATGTTAAACCAACAATAAGACAAATAGTTATTAATAAAAGGAAGTTAGAGCTTATTAGAGAATTAGAAAAAGATATTACAAAAGATGCTATTAAAAACAAACAATTTGAAATTTATAAATAATTTAAAACATATACTAGTTTTAAGTATAACTTTACTTGTGGTAAATGTTATGTCTGCTCAGGAAATTATTGAAGATGAAGTTAAAGAAACGACTAAGAAAGTTGATACTATAAAAAGCTCTTTTAATGCTAAAAAAGTAGATGGAGTAGCTGCAGTAGTTGGTGATTATATTATTTTAGATTCAGATTTAGATAAAGCTTATTTACAATTACAAGCTCAGGGAGTAAATACTAAAGATATTGAACCATGTAGTTTATTTGGAAAATTATTAGAAGATAAACTTTATGCACATCATGCTATTCAAGATAGTATTCAAGTATCAGATGCTGAGATTCGTCAACAAGTGGATTACCAAATCCAGCAGTTTTTACAGCAAACCGGTGGTTCTATGGATAAACTTTTAGAATTTTATAAAAAAGATGACGAAAAAAGTTTTAGAGATGAAATGTTCGAAATTAATAAAAGCAATCAATTAGCGGCTAGAATGCAAGCTAAAATTGTAGAAGAGGTTGATGTAACTCCAGACGAAGTTAGAATATTTTTTAATAAAATCCCTGAAGATAAAAGGCCAACTTTTGGTATTGAACTTAAAGTAGCACAAATAGTTGTAGAGCCAATAGTATCTGAAGCCGAGAAGCAAAAAATAATTGATCGCTTAAAAGGCTTTAAAGCTGATGTAGTAGAAAATGGAGCAAGTTTCAGATCAAAGGTGGTATTATATGGGCAAGATCCAGGGATGAAACAATCTGGGTATATTTATACTTTGGATAGGAATAAACCCCGTTTTGCAAAAGAATTTAGAGATGTAGCTTTTTCATTATTGGAAGGAGAGGTTTCAGATCCTTTTGAGACTGAATTTGGATTTCATATTATTAAGCTTGAAAAAATAAGAGGACAATTATACGATGTAAGTCATGTTTTGTTGATTGCTCAAGTATCTGATACAGCTATTAAAGAAGCTAAGGAACGTCTTGAAAAAGTTAGAAAGAGTATTGTAGCTGGCGATATTACTTTTGCAGAAGCTGCAAGAGAATCTAGTGACGAAAAAGAAACAAAATTTGATGGTGGGCAATTAATTAACCCACAAACTCAAGACTATAATTTTGAATTGACTAGAATGGATCCAGAATTATATGCACAGATTCAAAATTTAAAGGATAATGATATTAGCCCAGTTTTAAGAGAAGAAGACAGAACAAGAAATGTTAAATTCAAAATTTTAACTGTTACAGACAGAATAGAGGAACACGAGGCTGATTATGCACGAGACTATTTAAAAATTAAGGAGCAAGCTTTAAACGAGAAAAAAGTAATAGCTATTGAAAAGTGGCAAAAAGAAAAAATAATAGATACTTATATTAAAATTAGTGGAAAACATAGAGAATGCGATTTTTCTAGTAACTGGTTAAAACAATAAATATATGTCGGATGTAGCTGCCGTAGAACAATTTGTAAAGCGATATAAAGATTTAAAAACAGAAATAGCCAAAATAATTGTTGGTCAAGATGAGGTTGTAAATCAAATTTTAATTTCCATTTTTTCTGGTGGGCATTCTTTACTTATTGGTGTTCCTGGTTTAGCAAAAACATTAATGGTTAATACCATTGCACAAGCTTTAGGGCTTGATTTTAAGCGTATTCAATTTACTCCAGATTTAATGCCAAGTGATATTCTTGGTAGTGAAATATTAGATGAGGACAGGCATTTTAAATTTATAAAAGGGCCTATTTTTGCTAATATTATCTTAGCAGACGAAATTAACAGAACACCTCCAAAAACGCAAGCAGCTTTATTAGAGGCTATGCAAGAACGTGCCGTTACTGTAGCTGGACATCATTATAAATTAAGCTTACCGTATTTTGTTTTAGCTACCCAAAATCCTATTGAGCAAGAAGGTACATATCCATTACCAGAAGCACAATTAGACCGCTTTATGTTTGCTATCAATTTAGATTACCCATCTTTTGAAGAAGAAGTACAAGTGGTAAAGGCAACAACTACAGATAAACAAGCAAAAGTAAATGCATTGTTTTCTGCGCAAGAAATAATAGACTTCCAACAACTTATCCGTCGTATGCCGGTTGCCGATAATGTTATTGAATATGCAGTGGCTATGGTTGGTAAAACAAGACCAAATGCTGATGCTGCTAACGATTTAGTAAAAACATATATAGATTGGGGGGCAGGACCAAGAGCTTCTCAAAACTTAATTTTAGCAGCCAAAACTCATGCAGCTATACACGGTAAGTTTTCTCCAGATATAGAAAATGTTCAAGCTGTAGCTAATAGCATTTTAAGACACCGTATTATTAAAAACTACAAAGCAGAAGCTGAAGGTGTTACTGAAGATCAAGTTATTAAGAGTCTTTTCTAATACGCTAATCAAATTACTTTTCAATTAAAACAGATTTAAACCCATTTTTTAAATCGTTAGTTCGTAATTGAGGAATATAATTATAATAATACTTTATATAATCTATTTGTTTTTTGTTTACACAAGGTAATTCGCCATTTCCAGTAGCCCAAAAAAACACATCTTCGCTTGGTGAATAAAACTCAAAGCCATCAATATAGAATTTAGCGAATTCTGTTTTAATTTTTGTGTTTTCCTCAGGAACAATAATGTTTTTTATTTTAAAAGTATTTAGCTCCATTGCAAAATTATTATTTGTAAAAGCATTCAAGTTTACAGTTATCAAAACAGGAATAGCACTTAAAATGATTGATAACATAACTAGATAAAATCCAATCTTTTTATTTTTTATAATAGATGAAAATACTTGGATAGCTAAAAAAGAAACAAATACAAAAAAGAACCTGTATTGAGGAGAAGTAAACCATAATATAACAAGCTGAATAATAGCTAATAAATATATTATTAATAAGCTAGATTTATTTTTATTTTTATAAATAAACCAGGGAAAAATAATTAATAGTAGAACAAAAACTTTATTAAAAAGACCATCTAATTTTGGTAGAGTGAGCCATATTTTTATTTTTTCTAAAAAGCCTAATTGAGAAACATCAATATTACTCATGCCTTCTAGATAAGTCCCTAACTTATAAAATTCTAAAAGTTCTTTCGGTACTTTCCAATCAAAACTTAGAACATCTATTCCTACTATAGGATAAAATATATAACCAGAAACTATAGCATTTTTAACAATAAACAACCCCAGAATAATTATACTTAAAAACAAGTATTGCAATAATTTTCCTTTTAAAGTTTTGAAATTATTTATAAGAAGTATGACTACTAAAACTGATAAAACTATCATCGTCACTTTAACAAAGCATAAAAAAAGAACTAAGCTTAAAAATATTTTAAAGTCATTGATAGTGGTGTTTTTATAGTTACTAATGAACAGATAAAAGATATAAGGGGTTATTAAAAAAATAATCAAATCTGGAGATGGTGCATTAACAAATTGCAATAAAAAAAGAGAAAATAAGAGTACTAATCCCAAATTAAAACTTTGAATGTTTTCACGATTATTATAATTATTTAATTTTTCTATAGCCCAAAGCCCAAATATTGTAAATAAAAACCCATTTAAATCATTATAAAAATTGGATAAAAAAGGAAAATTAAACCCAGCTTGTAATACATGCCATGAAGAATTTTGACCCAGAAACATATGTAAATTTGCTAATCCTTTTACATACCCAAATTCGTTAATCCATTTTATAGTTTGAATGTAATAAGTCTCATTGTCAATCAAATAAGGCTTAGTGCTGCTTTGCGCTAGTACAATAAGAAATAGAAATAAGTAAAGAAATTTATAATGTTTTTTTAACTTCTTAAACAACAATATTAAAGCGTTAGAGTGTGTTTTGAAATCATTTCTATTACTATAAATAAGAATAACGTTTAGTACTAAAATGAATACGTAATACTCCACATTAATCCTGAAAAAGAAAGCAAAAAAACTAGTAACAATAGTATAAGATAAAAGCCCCAAAATTTGAAGAGTAATAGGATGGCAGTCTCTTATACCTAAAACTTTTGTAAATAGAATTCCAAAGTTTTTAGTTGTAATAAAAATGTATATCCAACTTAAAAAAATAAGTAGCATGCAGTTGTTATTTGTTACAAACTTAAGATTATTAAAAATATAAATAGAAGGTTGTTATACTGATATTGCTTTTTTCGATGAATTGAAAACTAACTATGAAGTATCCTTTTTTTGTTAATTTGTAAATTTTGATATAGTTATTTTGTTGAATCATTATATTTTATGGTTAATAGTTCGTTATAATTGAGAATTATTTAAAATTATAATAGATTTGATTAGATTTTTTTAATACATGCGATTATTCGTATTTTTGCAAGACTTTCAAAAACAGAATAAATTTAAATAGATAAAATATGGCATTTGACATCAATATGATAAAAGGTGTTTACACCAAAATGGCTGAACGTGTTGACAAAGCGCGTGAGATTGTAGGTAAACCATTAACTCTATCTGAAAAGATATTGTATTCTCATCTATGGGATGGAAACCCTACTAAAGCTTTTACCAGAGGAAAGGATTATGTGGATTTTGCACCGGATAGAATTGCTTGTCAAGATGCTACTGCTCAAATGGCTTTATTACAGTTTATGCAAGCTGGAAAAAGTAAGGTTGCTGTACCAACAACGGTACATTGTGATCACTTAATTCAAGCTAAAGAAGGAGCAACAGCTGACTTAAAGCACGCTAATAATGTAAGTAGTGAAGTTTTTAATTTCTTAGAATCTGTTTCAAATAAATATGGCATAGGTTTTTGGAAACCAGGTGCAGGAATTATTCATCAAGTTGTTTTAGAAAATTATGCATTTCCTGGAGGGATGATGATTGGCACTGATTCACATACAGTAAATGCAGGTGGATTAGGTATGGTAGCTATAGGTGTTGGAGGAGCAGATGCTGTAGATGTTATGGCTGGTATGGCTTGGGAACTTAAATTTCCTAAATTAATAGGAGTTAGATTAACAGGAAAATTATCTGGTTGGACTGCCCCTAAAGATGTTATCTTAAAAGTAGCCGAGATTCTTACTGTAAAGGGAGGAACAGGAGCTATTGTAGAATATTTTGGACCTGGTGCAATAGCTATGTCTTGTACAGGTAAGGGTACTATATGTAATATGGGTGCTGAAATAGGTGCAACAACATCTACTTTTGGGTATGATGAATCTATGGAGCGTTATTTACGCGCTACAGATAGAGCAGATGTTGCTGATGCAGCTAATGCAGTTAAAGAACATTTAACTGCCGATGTTGAAGTTTATGAAAATCCAGAAAACTATTTTGATCAGGTTATTGACATTAATTTATCAGAATTAGGGCCATTATTAAATGGACCTTTTACTCCAGATTTATCTACAGAGGTAGGTTCAGATATGACTGAAAAGGCTAAGACTAATGATTGGCCAATTAAGGTAGAGTGGGGATTAATTGGATCTTGTACTAACTCCTCTTATGAGGACTTATCACGTGCTTCATCAATTGCGCAGCAAGCTTTGGATAAAGGCTTAAAAATGAAAGCAGAATTAGGAATTAATCCTGGTTCAGAGCAAGTACGTTATACTGCAGAGCGCGATGGTATTTTGGAAGTTTTTGAAAACTTAGACGCTAAAATATTTACAAATGCATGTGGTCCATGTATCGGACAATGGGCAAGATATAGCGACCCTAAAAATGCACCAAAAAATAGTATAGTACATTCTTTTAATAGAAACTTTGCAAAACGCGCAGATGGAAACCCTAATACGCATGCTTTTGTGGCGTCTCCAGAATTAACAGCTGCAATTGCAGTTGCAGGGCGTTTAGACTTTAACCCATTAACAGATAAGTTAATAAATGAAAGTGGTGAAGAAGTTATGTTCGAAGAACCAACAGGGTGGGAGTTACCTCCAAAAGGTTTTGCTGTAGATGATAACGGTTATTTAGAGCCTGAAGCTGATGGAAGCCACGTACAGGTTTCTGTAAAAGATGACTCAGAACGTTTACAATTATTAACACCTTTTACACCTATTGGCAATTCAATTACAGGAGCTAAATTACTAATTAAAGCCTTTGGAAAATGTACTACTGATCACATTTCTATGGCAGGACCATGGTTACGTTTTAGAGGACATTTAGATAATATTGCGAATAATACTTTAATAGGAGCAGTTAATGCTTTTAATAAAAAAACAAACTTTGTTAAAAACCAATTAACGGGCGATTACGGTGGCGTTCCAGATGTGCAGCGCGAATACAAAAAAGCAGATATTAAAACTATTGTAGTTGGTGATCATAACTATGGAGAAGGTTCATCTAGAGAGCACGCTGCAATGCAACCAAGACATTTAGGAGTTGCCGCAGTTATTGTAAAATCGTTTGCACGTATCCATGAAACAAACCTTAAAAAGCAAGGAATGTTGGGGTTAACATTTGCAAATGAAAGCGATTACGATTTAATTCAAGAGAATGACACTTTTAATTTTGTAGATTTAAACGAATTTGCACCAGGTAAACAATTAACACTTGAAGCTGTTCATGAAGATGGATCAAAAGATGTTATTAAATTGAATCATACATACAATGATGCACAAATTACATGGTACAACGAAGGCTCTGCGCTTAATTTAATTAAGAAGCAAAACGCATAGTTTTTAAGATTATATATTTAAAAATCCAGCTTTATAGCTGGATTTTTTAGTTTAATAGATTGTTTTTATTTAGAAACTCTTCGTATTTTTTTAGTGATAAAATATCAGAGAACTTTTCGATTAATTAAAGAATCAAAGAATTGATTTGAGACCCCCTTTTAATTGATAAAGTTCCATCACTTCATCGTCTGTCAGAGATTTATTAAAAATTGATAATTCATCCATTAAGCCAGTAAAGTTCAATCCAAGGAAAATATTTGATTCCTCCAACTCCCATGAAAAAGGATCATCTATTCCGCTTATTGTTCCAGTTTTTTTACCATTTAAGTAAAGACTTGCTAAACTGTTTGCTGTACCCAAACCATCATAAGTTATAAGGACATGAGTCCATATTCTTTTTGAAAATGGTGGTTTTTTAACGCTGACAAGTCTTTTTTCAAATTCTACCAAGAAGGGTGAATTTAGTGTATCCAAGGTCCAAACTTTTTTATCACCAATAACACCCAATCTGAAATCTGGAGGGTTTTCATCTGTAAAATCTACCCATATTGATGCATCATTGTAATTTGTATCTGTGATTTGTATTGGGTCAGTATACCCATCAAGATCAGTTGAAGGATCAAGACTTAACCAAAATGAAATAGTACCAGACCAATTTTGTTTATTGTAGGCAATATTATCTTTACTTTTATAAAAAATGACTGTATCACTTTTTTTACCAAACTCAAATGCACTACCAAATTGACCTTTTCCTTCGATAATTCGATGGTCAGCGTTATTCATACCAACCTGAACTCCTTCCAAATGTCTTTTTGAATTAACATATGTAGAATTAGCCGTATATATATTAGAGTCTCCCAATGCAAAATCTGCTGTAGTTCCGTTATCAAAAGAAACATAAAAAGTTAGAGTATTTTTAAATTCTGTAGATGAATTATATTGGCAAGAAAAAAGTTGAAGAAGTAATACTCCAATTATAATAATGTTGATATTAGAGTTTTTCATGTTTTATGTTTTTTATTTAATTGGATAAATCACTAATTTTTAGTGTTCAAAGTTGAAAAAGTTTAATGAAAGAGTACAATGTTATAAATGAGGATTTTTGAATACGGTCATGAATTTTTTTCATCTATAGTATTTTCATTGTCATACATTGATAATAATGTCAAGTATATAAAATCGTTTCTATTATTGAAGCAAGTTAATTACTATTAATTTATATGTAATATTAAACTAAAAAACTAAATGAATTACTGAAAGAATTATTTCAAATTCAGAAAATCAAAAATCGTATTTTTACAAAAATTTCAAAAATGAATTCCAGAGCAAATCAACTTAAAGCTTTTGATAGATTATTAACCATTATGGATGAGTTGCGAGAGCAATGCCCTTGGGATAAAAAACAAACCATGGAAACTTTACGACATCTAACAATAGAAGAAACCTATGAACTTGGTGATGCTATTTTAGATAATGATTTGGATGAAGTTAAAAAGGAACTGGGCGATGTTTTGCTTCATATAGTATTTTACTCAAAAATTGGTAGCGAAACCAAAGATTTTGATATTGCTGATGTATGTAATAGTATTTGTGATAAATTGATAAGCAGACACCCTCATATTTACAGTGATGTTAAAGTTGAAAACGAAGACGATGTTAAACGAAACTGGGAAAGCCTAAAATTAAAGGAAGGCAAAACAAGCGTTTTAGAAGGCGTGCCTAACAGTTTGCCAGCTTTGGTAAAAGCTAACAGAATACAAGAAAAAGTTGCAGGTGTTGGTTTTGATTGGGAAGAACCAAACCAGGTTTGGGAAAAGGTTGAAGAGGAATTAACTGAATTTAGAACTGAGGTAGATTTAGGAAATAAAGATACTATGGAAAGCGAGTTTGGGGATGTCTTGTTTTCAATGGTAAACTATGCACGGTTTTTAAACATAAACCCCGAAAATGCTTTAGAACGTACTAATAAAAAGTTTTCAAAACGATTTCAATATCTTGAAGCTAAAGCAAAAAGCTTAAATAAGCCCTTAAAAGATATGACGCTTGCAGAAATGGATGTGTTTTGGGAGCAAGCTAAACAATTACCTTAAATAAACTATTAAAAAAATGCAATAAAAAAGCCAACTATTTAGTTGGCTTTTTGGATTTATATTATTTTTAGTAAAGCTCTTTTATTTTGCTAAGCTTTGTTTTCCATAGTGTTAAAGCTTGTTTGTGTGTTTTAATATTATTATGAACTTCTTTTACTAGAGGATTATCATCATCTACATTTGTAAAAAATTGTAAATTATTTTCTAATTGATTAATCTGACTTTTTACCTCTTCTATTTTTTTCCTAATAAAAGAACGCTCATTATCTAAATTTCTATTGTCATCATCAGTTCTATTTAAATTTTCTAATTTGTTTTCATATTTAATCATTTCAACTTCATTCTTGTCCATTTTTAAATTAGAAAATAAACCATCTAAAGACTTATTAAATTTACCTTCAATATATCGCTTGTCATTTGGTACTCTGCCAATGTTTTTCCATTTTTCAATTTGCTCTTTAATGGTTGACAAATCTTTGTCTTTCTCTCCTGATAAACTTAACTCTTTTAAGGAGCTTAAAAGCTCTTGTTTTTTGTTATAAGCATCAACTTGTTCATGGTTTGCTGCGTTTCTTTTAGAATGCAGTCTGTCAAAATAATAGTTACATGCGGTTTTAAATTGTTTCCATATTTTGTCACTGTCTTTACGTGGTACATGGCCAATTTTTTTCCAATCACTTTGAATTTTTTTCATTAAGGCCGTAGTAACCTGTACATCTTCACTGTCTTTGTTGTCTTCAGCAATTTTTATGAGTTCAAGTTTTTTCTTAAGATTTTCAAATTGCTCTTTCTTTAAGCCTTTGTAAAACGCATTTTTTTTCTTGTTAAATGTTCTTACAGAATCTTTAAATTTTGCCCAAGTAGCTTCGTTAACTTTTATAGGCACTTTTCCAGCATTAAAGAAGTCATTACGTAATGCTTCAATTTCTTTTATTTTTTTTTGCCAAGAGCTATGGGAACTATTTTCTTGAGTATTGATAGCATCTATACTAGCTATAATTTTAAGTTTGTTTTCAAGATTTTTTTCATAAACCTTATCTATCTCTTTGTAATAAACTTGACGTTTATCATTGATTATTTTTGTAGCTACTTTAAACCTTTCCCAAATACCTTCTCTATGTTCTCTTGCGACAGGACCAAGTTCTTCTTTCCACATTTTATGAAGCTCTTGCAATTCTCTAAAAGAGCGCATTATATTATCATCTTGTGCTAATTCTTCAGCACGCTCGATAATTTTTAATTTTTTATCTAAATTGTGTTTAAAGTCTAAGTCACGTAAATCTCTATTTAAGTGTAAAAAGTCGTAAAATCTTTCTACATGATGATGGTAAGAATTCCAAGCATTATTGTATTTATCTCTAGGTATTGGCCCAGTATTTCTCCACTTTTCTTGTAATTCTTTAAAATGCTTATATGTGGTATTTATATTTTCTTCTACACTAAGTAAGCCTTTTAGCTCTTCTATAATTTCAAGCTTATCTGCCAGATTTTGTTTCAGGTTTTTTTCTAAGCTTTTGTAATGATCGTTAAGTTTATTTCTATATTCCTTATACGCTGTTTTAAATCGTTTTTGAATAGGAGAGGAGTAATAAAAATCTATTTCATTCCCACCATCATTTAAGAACTCTGTTTTTTTCTCATCTAATAAAGCTTGGAATTTTGTTTTAAATTCATTGTTTATATCATTTACAGGAGCCTTTATGGCCTGAATTTTTTCATTCTTTAATAATTTTTCTAACTCAATTGCCAAAGACTCTAACGACATTTTATCGTATTCTTTTACTTCAATAGTATGGCGTTCTTTATTACCTTCATCTTCTGCATCTTCAGCATTTGATTCTTCAATTTCATTTATAACATCCTCCTTTTCTGAAGCGTCACTTTCTTCAGTTTTTTCCTCAGGGCTATCTTCATTTACAGGTTCAGTTACTTCAACAGGTGTTTCATCACTATTTATTTGTGAAATCTCAACAGGTGTAGTTTCATTAATTTCTGATGATGTATTTTCAGTAGTATCATCATTATTAATGATTGATTTATTTTCCTCTATTCCGTCTGCTTTTTGCAGGTTATCTATCTCAGACATTTTAAAAAATGTTTAGGTTCGTTTAATACTTTAAAGTTTAAAGATAATAACAACTCTAGTATTTACAAAGAGGAAGCGCTGCTTTTAACGCTTTGAGTAATTATTTTACTACAAATTCCAAATAGACCATGCTTTTTCAGCTTGAAACTTTAACATATCTAATCCATTAATTATAGTAGCACCATTAATTTTACCCAAATTAAGAAATTTGGTTTCTTCAGGATTATATATTAAATCGAATAAAACATGCTTATTAGTTATGGCTTTATATGGAATTTTTGGGCAATCATTTACGTCCGGGAATGTGCCCAAAGGTGTACAGTTTATTATAATTGTATGTTTTTTGATAGCTTCTTCTGATAGGGTCTCGTAAGTAAAATGAACTTTATCTGAAGCTGTTCTTGAAACATAGCTATATTCAATATTTAGTTGCTTTAAACTAAAAGCAATTGCTTTACTTGCACCGCCAGTACCAAGAATTATTGCTTTTTTATGATGTGGTTTTAAAAAGGGTTTTATTGATTTTTTAAAACCATAACAATCGGTATTGTAACCTACTAGATTCCCTTTTTTTGTAATTTTTATGGTGTTTACAGCCCCAATAGCTTTTGCTTTTTTATTTACCTTATCAAGAAACGGAATAACTTGTTCTTTATATGGGATAGTAACATTTAATCCTTTTAAGTCTGCAGTGTTTTTTATTAGTGATGGAAAAGAATCAATAGAGTCAATATCAAAATTTTGGTAAGTGACATTATTAATTTTTTCATCTTCAAATTTTTTTTTAAAATATGTTTTTGAAAATGAGTACGATATATTTTTTCCTAAAAGCCCTAATTTGTTCATTTAATTTTTCTTGTTTTTTTACCATAAAACTCTAAAGCTAAAACTATAACGATGCCCAAAATAATAAATGCTATGGCATATAAAGTTTCTGAGTTTAACTCTGGCATAAAGCGTTTGTAATTTTCAATTATTTTTTCTCCGGTTGAATCTAATATAAAACTGCCATTGTTGTTTATTTGATAAATTGTTTTTTTCCAAGGCCATACTACTCCTAAAGATCCAACAATAAAGCCAATAATAGCAGAAAGTGTGATGCTCTTATAATGCTTTAAAATATAGCTTAATAGGTGTGAAAATGTGACTAGGCCTGTTACTGACCCTAATGTAAAGACACCAAGAACTTTTAGCATTCTTATACGCTCTGGGTTTTCAATAAAACTAAAGTCGCCTTTTAGAATATCAAAAAATGAATCGTATAAAGCGTTAACAGAATCAACTAAAAGTAATACGTAATTCCCTAAAAGAATAAGAATAAACGAGCCAGAAAAACCAGGAAGTGTCATGCCAGAAACACTAATTATACCACAAAAAAACACAAACCAAAGATTATCATTTTCTTTGGCCGGATTTAAAAGGCTAATACTTAAACCTACAATAATACCTATGGCTAATGATAGGTATGTTTTATAATTCCAGTCTTCAAAATCTTTATATATATAATAAATAGAACCGATTATCATTCCAAAGAAAACGCTCCAAACAAATAATTCATAATGCTTTATTAAATAGTCAAGAATTTTTGAAACACTAAAGTAGCTAACTATCATTCCTAAGAAAAGTAAACCTAAAAACCTTCCATTTATGTATTGAAAAAAGCTTTTAAAACGCCCGTTAATAAGCAATTTGAATGCTTTACTATTTACTTTTTGAAGTGAATAAATAAACTCTTCATAGAAACCAGCAACAAAAGCAACTACTCCTCCTGAAACACCGGGTACTTTATTTGCAGCACCCATACCTAATCCCTTTAGAATAAGAAATAATTTATCAGTAAAAGTTCTGGTGCTTTGCATTATTGTTTTTTCGAACCTAGTTTTTCAAGAATAAAAATAGTTAAAAAACCAAGAATCATTAAAATAATTGCAACTGTGATTTGGTTTTCACCCTCAAAAGAAAAAGGCGAAATACTTTCTTCTAATAAAGGTGTTTTTATTCCCTTTGAGTTTGTATGCCATGTTAAAGTTTTTTTCCAAGGCCAAACTTTATTTAAAGACCCGAATATAAATCCAGTAAGCAGTGCTAATGTTATATTATGATGATGTTTAAACAACCATTTTAAAATACGGCTAAAACTAAGTAAGCCAACAAGAGCACCTATTGAGAAAACAGCTATTTTTTTTATATCGAAGTCATGTAAAGCATTACTTAATGTTTTATAAGCGCCAAGAATTATTAAAATGAAAGAACCTGAAATACCAGGAAGTATCATAGCACAAATAGCAATAGCTCCAGCTAAAAATAAGAACCATGAATTGTCATTATTTGCTAGAGCAGGAAGTGTAGTAATATAAAAAGCAATGCATGCTCCAATAATTAAGGATATTATCACGGCGATATTCCACTTGGTAATTTGCTTACCAACAAAATAAATACTAGCCACTATTAAACCAAAAAAGAACGACCAGATTAAAATAGGGTGGTATTCTAGTAAATATTTTGCAAGCCTCATAAATGATACAAAACTTACAATAATACCTAATAGAAGCGCTGTTAAAAAGTTTCCGTTGGCTTGCTGCCAAAATGCTTTTAAGCCTTTAGAAAAAAGTGTTTTAAATAATGAAAGATTGACATTACTAATAGTTGAAATTAATTCTTCGTAAATACCGGAAATAAAAGCAATAGTACCACCAGAAACCCCAGGAACAGCATCGGCAGCACCCATGGCAATTCCTTTTAAAGAAATAATTAGATAATCTATAAAACGTCTTTGCATACTTTGTTAATTTTTGCTTAAACCAAAGGTATGCATTTTAGTGAAACGTTTACTTATAGATTTGTTTTTAGTAAGTTTTTTACAAAGATTTTATTAGAAACTTCAGGAAAAAGTTCTTCAATTATAAAGTTGTATTCTTCGTTATGCTTTAATCCATTTTTTAAATAAAAAGTGCCTTTGCTTTTTTCATTTAAAGAAAAATAAAGTCCGGCTAATCTGAATTCTATTTCAGCATTTTCTGGATAAAACTCAATAGCTTGTTCAAAATTATATATTGCAGCTTGGGGCTCACCCAATTTAATTAGCAAATCTCCTCGAGATAACCATGTGTTTAGTTCGTAATTGCCTAATTCTAAAGTTTTTTTGTATCCGCGTTCTGCTTCTTCATATAGCTTTAAACGTTGATTGATTTGCGAATATAACTTCCAATACATTACATTCTCTGTATCAATATTAATAGCTTTATTAATATAATATAACGCTTTTTGGTAGTTTCTTTTTTTATTATAAAACTTAGTAATAGCAATCCATCCTTTATCTAATAAAGGGTCTTCATGCACAGTTCTGTAGTAATATTGAACTGCTAAGTCGTCATTCTTTAATTTCTCGTAACAATTACCAACTCGTAATAGTGCAAAAGAGGTTGGCTCATCTAATTGAAGAGAGATATTATAATTTTCAATTGCATCTTCGTAGCGCTTTAACTCTTCAAGAACTTTTCCGCGCTCCAAATACGCACCAACAAATGTGTCGTCAGAAATAATAGCAAAATCATAAGCTGCTAACGCTTTTTTATATTTTTTTAAAATTACATATTGCTTTCCTAATTGATGCCATGCAACTTCGCAATATGGGTTTTTATCTAAAAACACATTTAAGTAGGATATTGCATCCTCGTTTTGGTTAAGAAATTCAAAGCAATAAATAACATTATATAGAGCAGAGTAATCATCTAAATCTTGCTCTAAACATTTCATGAAGTATGTTTTGGCATCTTCAAATCTATCTAAAAACAGATACTCCATTCCTATTAAGGAATACAGATCTACAACATCATCTGTAAGCTTTAGTGCTTTTTTTAAAACCTCAATAGCTTTTAAGTGCTCATCTTTTTTTGATAAAACATTTGCTTTCTGAATATAAATTTCTTCGTTTAGAGGACTTAAAGAGTAAAGCTCATTTAGCAAAGCATCGGCATCAGCTAATTTATCTTCAAAAACATAAATCTCTACCTTAAAAAGTTTTAAATTAATTGAAGTTGGGTGCTGATCTAAACCTAATTTAATGGCTTTTTTTGCTAAAGCAATTTTACCCTGATTAAGATAGTGGTGAATGATGTTTTCAAATTCTTCTGAATCGAAGAATAAAACATGATTAGTTTTTAACATCGATTCAAACTTTGTAAGAGGCAAATTGTTGTTGTCATTATGACTAAACTCCATAAGCACATTGTAAGTTTCTTCGTTAATAAATTTAAGGCTCTATTCTAATTCTTAAGGCTTATATCCCAAATGTTTTTAACAAAGTAATCAACAGTTGTACTAAAAATGTGGTTTTGAATACGGTTTTGTTTGATTTTCAACAGATTGAAAATTAATTTTCTTGCTGAATAGTATTCAAAATATCAATAATAATAGAGCATCCTTTAGCAATTTCTTCATTTGAGATGGTAAGAGGGGGTGTAATTCTTACTGCTTTAGGCTCAAAAAGAAGCCAAAAAAGTATTAAACCAGCATCTTGACATTTAAGAATTAGCGAATTTGTAATAGCATCAGAAGGTGTAATTATGGCAAGCATTAATCCTTTACCACGTATTTCTTGAATTAAGGGATGGACTAAAAGTTTTCGGAATAGTTGCTCTTTTTCTAAAGCTTGTTGCATTAAATTACTTTGGATTACCTCTTGTAAAGTTGCTAAAGCTGAAGCTGCAATAACTGGATGCCCTCCAAAGGTTGTTATATGACCCAACTTGGGTTTATTACTTAGTAAATCCATGAGCTTGCTAGAAGCTGTAAATGCGCCAATTGGCATTCCTCCACCTAAACCTTTTCCTGTAACCAAAATATCTGGAATGCAATTATAATGCTGAAAACCAAAAAGCTTGCCTGTTCTACCTATCCCAGGTTGGATTTCATCTAAAATCAATAAGGCTCCAATTTCATTACAACGACTTCTAACTTTTTTTAAATAATCATTTTCTGGTTCGATAAAACCTGCACCACCTTGAATGGTTTCTAAAATAACACAAGCGGTTTTAGTAGTAATATGCTTTAAGTCTGCTTCTTTATTAAAATCAATGAACCTAACCCCTGGCAGCAATGGACGAAAGGCTTGTTTACGTTCTTCATAGCCCATAACACTCATTGACCCCATGGTATTACCATGATACCCTTTATTTGCAGCTATAATTTCGATTCGTCCTGTAGCTCGTTTTGCTAATTTTAATGCACCTTCAATAGCTTCGGTTCCAGAATTTGTTAAATAGGTTTTTTCTAAAGATTGTGGGAGTTGTTCTGCCAATAGTTTTGTGAGCTCTACTGCTGGTTTTTGAATATATTCTCCATAAACCATAACATGCATATACTTATCTAATTGAGATTTTATGGCATTAACTACTTTTGGGTAGTTATGCCCTAGTGTACATGCAGAAACCCCAGCTACAAAATCCAGATAGGCTTTATTATTAATATCATAAATGTATGAACCATTAGCATGAGAAATTTCCATGGCTAAAGGATGAGGAGAGGTTTGTGCTTGATATTTAAAAAAATCGGATGTCATTTATTGTTGCTCTTTTGAGACACCACTGGCATTATTTAACTTCTTTTTATCTGCCTCCGTTAGCTTGGGTGGAATAATTTTCTTTTTAGTTGGTTTAGGCAAATTCCTTGAAGCTTTAGATTTTTCTTTTGAAGTTGGTTTAGCTTCTTTTTCTGCTTTTTTAATACGTTCCAGTACATCTTCATCTACATAATCTTTTTGAGGTACATAATCTTCCAAACCTTTTATAACTGGCAAAACTAGAGGAGGATCATCTGCGAATAAGTCTTTAACACTATTAGGGCGCTCATCTTCTCTCCAATCAAAACCTTTTAAAAGCTTTTCGTTTTTTGGATACTTAGATTCTGGGTAAATATCGCCATCTATTTGATTAATTTTCCTTACTTCCTCAATGTCCCGATTTACTATAGAAATTTTAATGCTTCCAGATTTTGATTTATCTATACCAATAAGTTCGTTTAGGTCATTTCTAAAATAGTAAATAGATTGTGCATTTTTTAAAATATCTACTTGATATAACTCATTATCATCATCAAATAAGCCCACTAGTTTTTTACCATTTATTTGATTGTAGCCTGCATCCAAAGTGTCTTTACTAATAATAAAGGCATTGTCAAATACAATAAGCGAATCTAATTTTTCGTTTTCAGGATTAGATTTTAAATGAATAGTATCACCAGTCATTTGATTTTTAATATTCCAAAGGATAGGTTTTCGTTTTACAGAAAAGGCATCATCATTATCAAAACGCGAAATATTTATAAGTTTTGTTAAGCCAGTTTCTTGATTCGAATGTATAGAATCTGCTTTAGCACTCATGTCCGATTTAAAAAGGCGAGCATTTCTAAAGGCTCTAGTTATTCTTTTTTCAGGCTTGCCTGTAACCATAAGAGTATCGGCATGTATATAAATAGAATCTTTTTGTTGTTCAGTAATAGCTAAAGCACGTTTTGTTATAAACATAGAATCTTTTTGCTTGTATACTTCAGCATAATGCCCTTTTATAATGCTTTTGTTTATTGTGTCAGTTACAGTAATATTATTGGTAGCAGATGCAAAACTAGTATTGTTATCAAAATATAAGCTATCACCTTCTATGGTTCTGCTTTCATAATCTATTTTTGCTTTTTTTACTGCATATCCTATTTTAGTTTCGGTATCGTAAAAGCCCTTTTCACAATAGGTTTTGCTTTCGGGTGTAGTTATGGTTGAAGGGCCAAAGAGGTAGGCATGACCAGTTTCATCATAAAAGTCAAAGTAATTGGAATTTACTACTGTACTATCATTAGTTAAAACTACATCTTCTACAAACTTATACTTTTTTGCATCCATGTAATAGCGCCCAATTTTACTGGTAATAGTTCCTGAAGAGTCAATTTCTACATTACCACCGTTTCTATAAAACGCTTGTTGTTTTACACGATCAAAATATAATGTGTCAGACGAAATTTTTGAATCAGGGTTTTCTAAAACCACATCGCCACTGGCAAATGCTAATTGTGTTATACCACTATATTCAACATATTTTGACATCATAGTTATGGTATCTCCCTGTTTTATAATTACATTACCATAAGCTTCAATAAAATCTTCTTTACCATAATGGATGGCTCTATCGCACCACATATTAATATCTTCATGGATAATATGTACCTGTTCTGAATCATCTCGGGTTAAAATTTTTGCTCCAGGATATTTAAGTTCATCAAAGTTTAAAAAACCTGAGTACTCAATTTTTATTTTTTTTTGAGCTTGACTAAATTGGGGTTGCCCTAAAACAATAAAAAGTAGGATATAAAAAAGATAAGATAGTCTCAAAGTAAATATTTGTTTGTAGCAAAAATAACGATAATAATAATGTTTAATTATCTGTTGTGTTTTTTTTATGATTTTAAAGCGTGATTATTTTAAATTTTTAATGGTTAAATATAATTGCTTTATAACAGCTCTCATTTTATCAATATCTAAAGTTTCGATAGTATCGTCTTTAGTGTGATAATTTTTATTTCTATAAAAAGCGGTATTTGTAATCATTACTGCAGGGAAGTCAAAATTCCAATAGTTTAAATGGTCAGAGTAATCTACACCTGCAACCAAACTAGAGCCTTTAAAAGAGTTAGTTTTAATTACATGCTGTTGTTTCATTAGTAGTTCAATTTGCTTCCCAAACGCACCACTTTTTTCACTTTGTACTACAGTAATAAAATCGGCAATAGTGCCATATTCTATAGCCATTTCTTGTATTGGATAATTTTGAGATCCTTTTTTTTGACTGTAATACCCAATCATTTCTAAACAAATCATACCTTTTACAGGAATGTTGTTTGTGTGTAAATAGTTAGCATGAACATAGCTTCCCATTTGTTTGGTTCTAAAAAATGGAGGTTCTTCTAAGGTGTAGGCTACAAAATCTATTCTGTATTTTAATTGCTCTTTTGAAAGCAAGCGTGCTAGTTCAAGTAATCCTACAACGCCACTAGCATTATCATCTGCCCCTTGCTGATTGCCGCATACATCATAATGTGCCCCAATAATAATACGCTTTTTGTGCTCTATACCAATGGAGCCGATAACATTTTTATAAATGGCTCCGTTTACTTTGTATGGTTGGAAAATAACGGAATCGCAAGCCTTGATTAATTCAGATTTTATATAATCTGCTACAGTATTTAAGGATTTTATATTTTGATAATTTCTACTTTTCGGAGTTTGGGTTATTTTAAGTAAATCGACTTCAATTCTGGTTTTATTTGTAAGCTCTAAAGAATCTATAGAGTTGTTTTGAGAATAAACGCAAATTGAGAACACTAGAAGGAAGATTTGTATTATATTTTTCATAAATCAAATATAAATAAAAAGACTACTTAGAAAGTAGTCTTTTTATTTATTCAAAATATTTGTTTAAGCTTTTAAGAAACCAGTTGTTGTCTAAAAATAGTTTGTTTTCTATCTGGACCAACAGAAACAATGGTAATTGGAATTTCCAGCTCTTTTTCTA
This sequence comes from Gaetbulibacter sp. 4G1, assembly GCF_002741945.1. Taxonomy (GTDB): domain Bacteria; phylum Bacteroidota; class Bacteroidia; order Flavobacteriales; family Flavobacteriaceae; genus Wocania_A; species Wocania_A spongiicola. Next base: position 30,529 of record NZ_MDVN01000001.1, on the reverse strand, counting down.
AAAACTCTATATACTCATTTAATGCTTTTGGTAATTGAGAAGCCTCAGACATTTCAGTTAAATCTTCGCTCCAACCACTAAATTCAGAGTAAATAGGCTCTACATTTTCTGGCTCGATATTGTAAGGGAAATGTTTTATAACTTCTCCTTTATATTTATATGCCGTACATACTTTTAAGGTTTTAAAACCAGAAAGTACGTCGCCTTTCATCATCATTAATTGTGTTACACCGTTTACTTGACATGCATATTTTAAGGCAATTAAATCTAACCAGCCACAACGTCTTGGTCTTCCTGTTGTTGCACCAAATTCGTTACCAACTTTTGCCATAGTTGCTCCATCTTCATCAAACAATTCGGTAGGGAATGGGCCAGAACCCACACGGGTTGTATAGGCTTTAAAAATTCCGAAAACATCACCGATTTGATTAGGCGATACACCTAAACCTGTACAAGCACCAGCTGCTGTAGTGTTACTTGAAGTTACAAAAGGATACGTACCAAAATCAATATCGAGTAATGAGCCTTGAGCACCTTCGGCTAAAATAGTTTGTCCAGATTTTTGTGCTTGATAAATATATTCTTCAGAATCAATAAATTTTAAAGATTTTAAAACTTTTACAGCTTCAAAAAACTCTTTTTCTAATTCGGTTAAATCGTATTGAACATCAACATTATAAAAAGAAATCATTGATTCATGCTTATTTGCTAAAGCTCTATAGCGTGTTTTCCAATCGCTTAACTCTAAATCGCCAACACGAATACCATTACGACCAGTTTTATCCATATAAGTTGGACCGATACCTTTAAGTGTAGACCCAATTTTAGCTTTTCCTTTTGAGGCTTCACTAGCAGCATCTAACAAACGATGGGTAGGTAAAATAATATGAGCTTTGCGAGAAATAAGAAGCGATTTTCTATAATCTACATCTTGTTCTTCTAATTTATCTAGTTCTTTTTTAAAGATAACAGGGTCAATAACTACCCCATTTCCTACTAAATTTGTTGCATCGTCATGAAAAATCCCAGACGGAATGGTATGTAAAACATGTTTTCTTCCGTTAAAAACTAGGGTATGTCCTGCATTTGGACCACCTTGAAAACGAGCAATAATATTGTAGTTGGATGTTAGTACGTCAACAATTTTTCCTTTGCCTTCGTCTCCCCATTGTAATCCTAGTAGTAAATCTACTGCCATTGTAAAAATTAGTTATTTAGTTGATTTTCTATTTCCGTAAAAATAAAGTGAGTGGTTATTAATTTCGATATCAAAAACTTCTTCGATGGTTTTTTTTATGGATTGAATTCGCGGATCGCAAAACTCAATAACTTCACCGGTATCTGTAAGTATAACATGATCGTGTTGTCTATCGAAATATGATTTTTCGTAATGCGCTTGGTTTTGTCCAAATTGATGTTTTCTAACTAAACCACATTCTAAAAGTAATTCAATAGTGTTGTAAAGTGTAGCACGAGAAACTCGATATTTCTTGTTTTTCATATTAAGATATAAAGACTCAATATCGAAGTGTTCGTTGCTATTATAAATTTCTTGTAGTATAGCGTATCGCTCTGGAGTTTTTCTATGCCCGTTGCTTTCTAAAAAGCTAGTAAATACGCTTTTAACTATGTCTTGATTTTTTGTATCTGCTTTTGCATTCATAATTTCGTCGCAAATTTACACTTTTTTTACACTCTAGTAACCTTATCTATGCCATTAATTTTTTTAAGTTTTTCCAATAGCTTTTTTATAATGGTATTATTCTTTACAACAACATTAATTTTCCCAGAGAATAACCCATCATCACTTTCAAAACTAATGCTTTTCATGTTTACATGCATATTTTCTGAAATAATATTTGTTATGTCGTTTACCAAACCAATATGATCAATTCCAGTAATAACAATTTTTACCAAAAATTCTTGCTGCGATGAATCCACCCATTTAGCAGGCATAATTCGGTACGCGTAATTAGATTGCAAGCTTAGCGCATTTGGGCAGTTTTTTTTATGAACCTTAATACCTTCATTAACTGTTAAAAACCCAAATACATCATCACCGGGAATAGGATTACAGCAGTTTGATAATTTATAGTCTAGTTTTTCTTCTTCTTTACCAAAAACAAGCGAATCATATTTAGCGGTAACTTCTTCTTTTTCTAAATCTTCTTTCTTTATGGTTTGCTTTCTAGATATTTTATTTTTTATAAAACTCATTAAAGCATTGCTTCTAGATGCAGCATAATCTTTAAGCATTGGATTATCTATAGTACCAATACCCACTCTATAAAATAAATCGAGACTTGTTTTTAATTTAAAATAGTTAACTAATTCATTTATTGAAGATTCGTTAAGCGTTATTTTAAGTTGCTTTAATTTTCGTCGCAATATTTCTTTGCCTTCTTCTCCAATACGTTTTTTGTCTTCTTTTAAAGCCGATTTAATTTTGCTTCTGGCTCTTGCTGTGGTTGAATAATCTAACCAATTGGCATTGGGTTTTGCACTTTCGGATGTTAAAATATCTACTTGATCACCACTTTGTAATTCGTGACTTAAAGGCACTAATTTACCGTTTACTTTTGCGCCACGAGTTTTCATACCAACTTCAGTATGGATACTAAAAGCAAAATCTAGAGAAGTAGCTCCTTTAGGTAATGATTTTAATTCTCCTGTTGGTGTAAAAACAAAAATTTCTTTTGAATATAAGTTTAACTTGAATTGCTCAACAAAATCAACAGCATTAGTATCAGGATTCTCTAAAGCTTCCTGGAGTTTGTTTATCCAAGTTTCTAAACTGTCTTCTTTTTCGTTAGTTTGCTTGTATTTATAGTGAGCTGCATAGCCTTTTTCGGCAATTTCATTCATACGCTCGCTACGTATTTGTACTTCTACCCATCGGCCTTTAGGTCCCATTACAGTTATATGCAATGCTTCGTAACCTGTTCCTTTTGGTGATGAAATCCAATCGCGAAGGCGTACAGGGTTTGGTCTAAAATGATCGGTTACAATTGAATATATTTTCCAAGCAAAAAACTTTTCATTTTCTTCATCACCTTTATAAATAATTCTAATGGCAAATTTGTCGTAAACTTCATCAAACGAAACGCCTTGTTTTTGCATTTTTCTGCGAATAGAAAAAATAGATTTTGGTCGTCCTTTAATAGTGTAATCCATTAATTCTTTATCTAAAGAATTTTTTATTACTTGACTAAAGGCTTCTATATATTTATCTTGCTCTTCTTTGCTTTCTTTTATTTTGTTTAAAATATCATTATAAACTTCTGGCTCAGTATATTTTAAACCTAAATCTTCAAGCTCAGTTTTAATATTATATAACCCAATTCTATGAGCTAAAGGCGCGTATATGTATAAGGTTTCTGATGCTATTTTGACTTGCTTATCTGCCCGCATAGAATCCATAGTTTGCATATTATGAAGTCTATCGGCAATTTTTATAATAATAACTCTTACATCATCATTTAATGTAAGGAGCATTTTACGAAAATTCTCAGCTTGAAGCGATATATCCATATCTTTTTTAAGCGAAGATATTTTTGTAAGCCCGTTTACAATCTTTGCAACAGTTTCTCCAAATAGCCCTTCTATATCTGATATTGAGTAGTCTTCGCTGTCTTCAACAACATCGTGTAGTAATGCCGCTGCAATAGATGTGGCATCCAAACCAATTTCTTGAGCTACAATTTTAGCGACTGCTAAAGGATGAAAAATGTAAGCTTCTCCAGATTTTCTACGCTGATCTTTATGTGCATCAAGTGCAACATCAAAAGCACTGCGTATTAATTTTTTGTCTTCTTTTGAGAGTGTACGATAGCTAACCTTTAATAATTCTTTATAGGCTTTGGTAATGGCAATATTTTCTTTTTCTAAGGCTTCCTCTGTCATAAATTAAAAGTAGCATAAAGAAAATTAACAGCCAACTAGAATTTAACTTTTTGTGGTTAAAATCTCGAGTTTTATGAATTTAAAAAATTCACAAGTAAATTCACGGCTTTTCCACGGTGCCCAATACTATTTTTTAGGCTTAAATTCATTTCAGCAAAAGTTTGGTTGTAACCTCTAGGTTTAAAAATAGGGTCGTAACCAAACCCTTTTTCTCCATGTTTAGTTGAGGTAATTTCTCCTTTGCAAATACCAGTAAATGTTTGCTGTTTGTTGTTAAGTTGCAAAACTATTACTGTTTTAAATTGTGCCTTTCGGTTATTTTTATGGTTTAATTCTGCAAGTAATTTATCCATATTATCATTTGCATTACGTTGTTCTCCTGCGTAACGCGCAGAATATACTCCAGGTGCACCATTTAAAGCGTCTACTTCTAGACCCGTATCATCAGCAAAACAATCAAAACCATAATGCTGTTTTATATATTCTGCTTTTTGGGTAGCATTACCTTCTATAGTACTTTGGGTTTCAGGAATATCTTCAAAACAGCCAATATCTTTTAAACTTAAAAGTTTAATATGTGAAGGGATTAAAGCTTGTACTTCTTTTAATTTATTAAGGTTATTGGTTGCGAATACGAGTTGCATGAAATGATATGTTTAGTTAATCAAAAATAATACTATATATGTCTAATTAAAAGAATAATATTTAAAGCTTTTTTATATCTTTAATATCTAACTGAAACCAAACATGACTACATTTAACTCACCTCTCGAAGCTTTTATGCATTGGGAAAAAGAAACCCCAAACCGTATTTTTTTGAAGCAACCTGTTAACGGAACGATTGTTACCTATACATTTAGAGAAGCTAAAGAAACCGTTTGTAAAATAGCTTCAAAACTAAAAAGCTATAATTTACCAGAACGAAGTCATATTGCTTTACTTTCAAAAAATTGTGCCCATTGGTTACTTTCAGATTTAGCCATCATGATGGCCGGTTATGTGTCTATTCCTATTTATCCAACTTTAAATGGGGCATCGATTAATCAGATTTTAGAACATAGTGAATCTAAAGCGATCATAATTGGAAAGTTAGACAACTTTGAGTCTCAAAAATCTGGAATTCCAGATATTCATAAAATTAGTATTGGTTTGTTTGGTGAAAATGAAGGTGACTTATGGGAAGACATAATTAAATCTGAAAAACCTTTGGAAGTAATGCCAAAAATTGATACTAACGATTTACATACTATTATTTACACATCAGGAACCACTGGTACACCAAAAGGAGTAATGCATTCTGTTGGTAATATTATGGAAAGTATGCGTGTTATTAAGTCTGTAATTAAGTTATCTCCTTTACCGCGATTGTTTTCATATTTGCCCTTAGCACATGTAGCCGAACGAGTTGGTATTGGAACACACGGAATAGTTATTGGGGCAGAGTTTTCGTTTCCAGAATCTTTAGAAACTTTTGCTTCAGATCTTGAGAAATGTCAACCACATTTGTTTTTAGCAGTACCTAGGATTTGGGCTAAGTTTCAAGAAAAAATTCTAGAAAACCTTCCTCAGAAAAAGTTAAATATTTTATTAAATATTCCTTTTGTTAATCGATTTATTAAAAATAAGTTAAAGCAAAAATTAGGGCTTAGATGCGCCGAATATATTGTTTCTGGAGCAGCACCGCTATCTGCTAGTTTAATGCATTGGTTTAAAAAAATTGACGTTACTATTTTTCAAGTTTATGGCATGACCGAAGATTGTATTATATCTCATGCTACAAGACCTGAAGCTGATAAAATAGGAACTGTTGGTAAAGCTCTAGAAGGAGTACAAATCAAGTTTACTCCTGAAGGCGAAATTTTAATAAAAAATAATTGTTTAATGAAAGGCTATTTTAAGGCACCAGATATTACAGCAAGTGTTTTTGATAACGGTTATTTTAAAACGGGAGATAAAGGCGAGTACGATCATGATGGGTATTTAACTATTACGGGGCGTGCAAAGGATGAGTTTAAAACAGATAAAGGCAAATATATTTCTCCTTCGCATATTGAAATGTTATTGTCAAAAAACACAGATATTGAACAAATATGCATTGTTGGTACCGGAATCCCACAGCCTATAGCTTTAATTACATTATCAGAGCTTGGTAGAGCAAAACCCAAAGAAGATCTATCAAAAGGGTTAATTGAAACGGTAGCTGCTATAAACCCTAGTTTAGAAAAACATGAAAAGGTTGAAAAAGTAATTATTATGAAGGAAGATTGGACTGTAGATAACAATTTAGTTACACCATCATTAAAAGTAAAACGGAATAGTATAGAAAAAATACATCAGCAGTTTTATAAAGAATGGTTTTCAAAGACTGATAAGGTGATTTTTGAATAATGTAATAATATTTATGATTTTATTATGACAAAAATCATCTTTAAAAAAAGAAATCTATAGTAACTTTGAGTAAACATTTAAAAGAGAGATTATGACAATAAATATTCAATATGTTCATATAGGAACGAGTGAAACAATGAGCGCTTATGTAACAGATAAATTAGAAAGACTTCATAAAAAATATGATTGGATTATTAAGGCTGAGGTTCATTTTCAAGTAGAGCACAATGCAAAAGAAAAAGGAAAAATATGTAAAATAGAATTAAGTGTTCCTGGTCCAAGAATATTTGCAAGTTCTGATGAAGATAATTACGAAGATGCAGTAAAACGAACGATTAAAGATTTAGAAATTCAGCTTAAAAAAAGAAAACAAGTGTTTAATCCGCATTAGTATGGATATTGAAGCTTATAGGTTATATTGTTTGTCTAAAAAAGGTGTTACTGAATCCATACCATTTCCTAAACTTCAAGATGTTTTAGTATTTAAAGTTAAGGGAAAAATGTTTACAGCTACAAATATAGATACGTTTGATAGCTTTAGTATAAAGTGCGTTCCGGAAACTATCGAAGAATTAAGAGCTCAATATAGTGCTTTACAAGAACCATCTTATTTCAGCAAAAAGCATTGGAGTAGTGTCGTTGTGGATGGTTCAATTTCTGATCATATATTATTTGAATGGTTAGATATATCCTATAATCTTGTAGTTTCAAAACTTACTAAAAAGCAAAAATTAGAGTTAGAACTAGAATAAATTTATATAACCTCATAATTGAAAATTATCTTTTAAAACAGTATCTCCTGTAGCGTTTAAAAGTTTAATATGCTTTACTTCGCCAGCGCCTAAAAATTTATAGCGAAGCCCAACAAGTTCTCCTATACTTTTATTATATCTTGCTGAAAACGTTTCGTTATCATCTATAAACACTTTCAATTGTTTTTTTATAACACTAATCTTGATGTTTTTAAAAGAAGAAAGATTAAGCCCAAATGAAGATAAATCTTGCTCCTTTCCATTCATATAAACATCATTTAGCATAACGTTAATATTTGATATGCAACCAGGGATAGTAAATGGAATAATTAAAGCACCTTTTGTGCCTATTATATATATTCGAGTAGTTTGGCATACTGCCCATTTTTCGTTGAAATTATTTTTAAGACTTGTTTCTAAACTAAAATTGTCTCCAGAAATGTTTCCTAAATCGTTAATAAAATGATAGGTAGTAACTATAGGTGTTTTTAATGATTTTATTTCTGAAAGAACATCATCATCAAGCTTAAGTCCATCATCAACAAATTGCTTAGGGTTCAAATATTTTGGAATTGGGTCATAATCTATGGAAGCTGACCAACCATTAGATTTGATAAACAAATCATGCTCTTTTATAACATTACCATCAACAACAAGTTTTGCTCTAAAATAACCAGGAAAGTAGTATATACCTGTAGCTTGTTTTTGCTTGTTGTTTACTTTTATAGTTTTAGTTTCATCCCAATACTGCTGAATAAATATACTATCAGATTTTATATTAGATAAATCAAAATCAAAAACTACAGAATTTGGCATACTATTAGTTATTGTTCTGCTTGAAAATTTAATTTTTGAAATATCTTCTGTTGTGAGTTCATTTTTATTAGAACTAATGGTAGAGAAAAGAGATATAAATAATAAGGCTAAAAAAGCAGCCAACGAAAAAACAATAGGCATATTAACTAATGTTTTTTTAATTGATTTATTACTAGACTCATTATTATGTTGATTATTTTTATAATCCCTCCAATTAGAATATCCAATAAACTGAGATAAAGTATTTAGAGTACTAATACTTGGCGAACTATTATAATTTACTTTTCCCCAAACACGTTTTAAAGTAGTAGGGCTAAGTAATATTTTGGTTTGTTTCTGTATGGTTTCGCTTAATTCTATAAAAACTTCGCTATGCCAGTTTGATGATTCTCCCCAGCCCAGTTTTTCTTCAATTTGAAGAATGCACTTGTTAATTAATTCGTGTTCTTTTTGTGTATTCATAGATTATTACAAAAATCGCTTTTTTTTTGATGTTGTACAATATTGAATGGATTTGAACGAACTTGTTTGAGTAGATATGAGTATTAATTTTCAATTTTATAGAAAATCTTTAGTCATGAAAAAAATTATAACACTATTTACATTAATTATTACAGCACCTAGTTTTTCTCAAAATATAATTCCTTTAGATACAGTACATTGGAATGTTAGAGCACAATCCTTTGTTGTTGAAAAATATAAAGGAAAAGAGTCTGTATACATTCAAGGAGGGTCTATTATTCTTAAAGACGTTGCATTTTTAAATGGAACAATTGAGTTTGACGTTTATTTAAAAGAAGAACAAGCGTTTCCTGGTGTTGAGTTTAGAACAGTAGGGGCAAATAGTGAAATGTTTTTTTTAAGACCACACCTATCAGGAAAAGCTGATGCTAATCAAGCTGCACCTAGAGTTAACGGAGTAACACCATTTCAACTTAATTTTGGACCCAAATACTCTTTCCCTTATAACTACGAGTATGATGATTGGACGCATGTAAAAGTGGTTGTAAATAATGATAAAGCACAAGTGTTTTTAGATTATGCCGATACCGCTAATTTATCTTGGAACCTTTCCCATAAACCAATTGTTGGGGGCGTTACAATAAGAGGAGGAAGGTTTACTGGAATGCATGTAGCCGATATAAAAGTTGATAAAAATGCAACAACTCTAGTTAATTTTAATCCAGTTGAAAGAGAACCGATAGAAGGACTCGTTCCTCAATGGGAAATCTCAGATATGTTTGAAGAAAAACTATTAAATAGCCCAAGTAGTTTAAATGAGTTGATAAAAAATAGAAATTGGCAAGGCAAAGTAAAAGTTGAAGAAGGAACGGCAGCAAACATTTCTAGAATTCAATTATTAAGAAATGGTAAGCCAGGAAATACTGTATTCGCAAAAATTGTTATTAACTCAAATAAAGACCAATTAAAGCTTTTTGAATTTGGTTATAGTGATAGAGTTGTAGCTGTTTTAAATGGAAACCCAATTTATAGAGGTACAAATAGATGGCGCTCTAGAGATTATCGCTACTTAGGAACTGTTGGATTATTTGATGGTATTTATCTTAATTTAAAGAAAGGAAAAAATGAATTACTAATGGCAGTTTCAGAAGACTTTGGTGGCTGGCTAATTACAGGGAAATTTAAAAACAAGGATGGAATTAAAATTGATTACTAAGATTAACGGTGATGATAAGGCTCATTCCTTAAAATAGTAAAGCCTCTATAAAGCTGTTCAACAACAAATAGACGTACCATTTGATGGGAAAATGTCATTTTTGATAATGATATTTTTCCATTTGCTTTTTTATAAACTTCTTCAGAAAAACCATAAGGACCACCTATAACAAAAACCAATTGCTTAATACCAGAATTCATATGTTTTTGTAAATATTTAGAAAAGTCTACAGAATCTAATTGTTTTCCATTTTCATCTAATAAAATCAAAGCATCGGTACTTTTAACTTTTCCAAGAATTAACTCGCCTTCTTTTTGTTTTTGTTGAATTTCACTTAAACTTTTCGAGTTTTTAATATCTGGAATAATATCTAACGAAAACTTAATATAAAATCCGAGTCGTTTGGTGTATTCATTAATTAAAGATTGAAGCTCTTTATTATCTGTTTTACCTATGGCGAGTAGTTTTATGGTCATGTAGCAAAATTAATGTTTACTCTAGCAAATAAATACTTTTTATAGAATAATTAGTTTTAAAATATTTCTTTACAATAGTAAATCAATTTCTTATTTTAGCACAAACTATTCTAAAAACATGATTACACAAGACCAATTTGATTCAGAGTTAAAGTATATAATTTCTAATGCTATAAGGGAAGATGTAGGTGATGGAGATCATAGCTCATTGGCATGTATTCCTGAAAACGCTAGGGGGAAAGCTAAGCTTTTAGTAAAGGATAAAGGTATTATAGGCGGTGTTAATTTTGCAAAAAAAGTATTTGCTTACGTCGATAAAAATTTAAAGTTAGATGTACTTATAGAAGATGGTACTAAAGTTACCTACGGTGATATTGTTATGTATGTTGAAGGGTCTTCTCAATCTATTTTAAAAGCTGAACGCACAGTTTTAAATGCCATGCAACGTATGAGTGCTATTGCAACAAAAACAAAAACCTTTGTAGATTTATTAGAAGGAACAAATACTAAAATTTTAGATACACGTAAAACGACTCCAGGTATTCGAGTTTTGGAAAAATGGGCAGTAAAGTTAGGTGGAGGTGAAAATCATAGATTTGCTTTATACGATATGATTATGTTAAAAGATAATCATATAGATTTTGCTGGAGGTATTACTAAGGCTATAGAAATGACAAAAGAATATCTTAATGAAACTGGGAAGGATTTAGATATTATGGTAGAAGCTAGAAACTTAACCGAGGTAGAGGAAATTTTAAAGAATGAAGGTATTTACAGAATAATGCTAGATAACTTTGATTACGAGGATACTCGAGAGGCCGTAAAAATGATTGGCAATACATGCCTAACAGAATCATCTGGAAATATAAACGAAACTACAGTAAGGCATTATGCAGAGTGTGGTGTAAATTATATTTCATGCGGTGCTTTAACGCACTCAGTACACAATATGGATTTAAGCCTTAAAGCCGTAAATTAGTCTAGGTATTTAGAGATTGCCCATTTGGTAATGGCTTAAAAAACGACTAAACTATATAAATGTGAGCGAATCCATTGAAGATAAACTTGATAAAATTCCAATAATTAATATATTGGTTCGCTTTTTTAAGCAAATAAAATTACCAGGATTTGAAGGACTTTCTGTTTACGATCTTTTAGAAATGTATATTGTTGGAATCGTCGAGGGTGCTTTAACGACGCGTGCAAGTGCTATTGCTTTTAGTTTTTTTACAGCTATTTTCCCCTTTTTATTGTTTGTTATAATAATTATACCAGTATTGCCTTTTGGAAATTTCCAAGAACAATTTTTAACTTTTTTAGATTCTTTTTTACCTCCTCAAACATCCGATTTCTTTAATGATAATATTTTTAACAATATAAGTACAACTAGTCAAGGTAGTTTGCTTTCTTCTGTATTTATTTTATCTATAATATTAATGACTAACGGTGTAAACGCTGTGTTTTCAGGATTTGAACATTCTTACCACGAACAATTAACACGTAATGTTTTTAAACAGTGGTTGTACGCTTTAGGAGTTGCCATTATTTTAGCTTTATTGTTAATTATTACGGTAGGAGTATTTGGTTATTTTCAAATTTATGTCATTACACCTTTATATGAAGGTATTAGTGGAAAGCTTATTGACGAATCTGATTCAGGAATAGCGTGGGTATTGTTCTCAAAATATGCATTTTTTGTTTTCATGGTATATATTGCAACAGCTACTCTGTACTATTTTGGTACAAAAGAAGGAAGACATTCTAAATTCTTTTCAATAGGAGCATTATTTACAACCATACTTATTATTTTAACATCTTATTTGTTTGGAATTTATATTGAGAATTTTGGACAGTATAATAAGCTTTACGGATCTATTGGTGCACTTTTAATTTTATTATTTTATTTGTGGCTTAATGCAAATATCTTATTGTTAGGTTACGAATTAAATGCATCTTTGAATAAACTACGAAAACGATGTTAGTTTATGCAACACTTTATTGATGTTATTATTCCAATTCCGCTTCCAAAACTATTTACATATAGTATAACAGCTTCTGAAGCTGGGTTTTTAAGTGTTGGAATGCGAGTTTCTGTGCCTTTTGGAAAATCAAAAATATATACAGGAATTGTTTCTAAAATTCATAACGAAGCACCAACTGTTTATGAAGCCAAAGAAATCCATCAAATTTTGGATGACGCACCAATTGTAAATGAAAAGCAATTGCAATTGTGGCAATGGATTGCAAGTTACTATATGTGCACATTAGGTGATGTGATGCGTGCTGCTTTACCAAGTGCTTTTATTTTAGAAAGCGAAACGGTAATAACAAAAAACAAACAAACTATCGATGAATCTATTTTAAAAGATGATGAGTTTTTGGTTTATGAAGCTTTACATCATCAATCATCGTTAAAAATCCACGATGTTTCTAATATTTTAGATAAAAAAAATGCATTGCCAGTAATTAAAAGGTTGATTGAAAAAGAAGCCATTACAGTTGAAGAAGAAGTTTACGAAAAGTATAAGCCTAAATTAGTACGTTATGTTAAACTACATGCTAATTTTTCTTCTGAAACCGCATTACAAAAATTATTAGATGATTTAAGTCGAGCTCCTAAACAGCGAGATGTTGTTTTAACCCTATTTTCTATTTCTGCCAAAACAAAGAAACCTATAAAAGTTTCAGATTTATCAGAAGAAAGCAATGCTTCAGTATCTATAATAAAAACCTTAATTGATAAAGGTGTTTTTGAAGAATATCATATTCAAACGGACCGTGTTCAATATTCTGGAGATGATAATGAGGATTCTAAAAACCTTAATAGTTATCAAAAATCCGCTTTAAGCGATATAAAAGCATCTTTTGAAACACATGCTGTAACACTGCTTCACGGAGTTACATCATCTGGAAAAACTGAAGTTTATGTAAAACTTATTGAAGATGCTATTAACAATGGGAAACAGGTATTGTATTTATTACCAGAAATTGCATTAACTACACAGCTAGTAACCCGTTTACAGAACTATTTTGGCAAGCAAGTGGCTATTTTTCATTCTAAATATTCTGCACACGAACGTGTTGAGGTTTGGAATAACGTTTTGAAAAATTCCGCGAAAGCTCAAATTGTTTTAGGAGCGCGATCATCAATATTTTTACCGTTTAGCGATTTAGGACTAATAGTTGTTGATGAAGAGCACGAGCAGTCGTTTAAGCAATTTGACCCAGCTCCACGTTATCATGCACGAGATACGGCTATTGTATTAGGAAATATGCATAGCGCAAAGGTGTTATTAGGATCAGCCACACCAAGTTTAGAAAGCTATTTTAATGCGAAACAAAATAAGTACGGTTTAGTTGAATTAATGCAACGTTACAACGATGTGATGATGCCAGAAATTGAGTTGGTGGATATTCAAGAAAAACTAAAGAAGAAACGTATGAAAGGGCATTTTAGCGATCGATTGATTGAAGAAATATCTGAAACTTTGAAAGCGGGACAACAAGTTATATTGTTTCAAAATCGCCGTGGATTTTCACCTATAGTAGAATGTAAAACTTGTGGACATTCACCTCAATGTCCAAATTGTGATGTGAGTTTAACCTATCATCAATACCGTAATCAATTGCGTTGTCATTATTGTGGTTATGTTATGGCGATGTTACAAGATTGCATGGCATGCGGTAGCCAAGATATAGATAATAAGGGTTTTGGAACCGAGCAAATTGAAGAAGAAGTGAAACAACTCTTTCCAGATTATAAAGTGGCGAGAATGGATTTAGATACAACTCGAGGTAAATATGGTTATGAAAAGATAATTACAGCATTAGAACAACAACAAATAGATATTTTAGTAGGCACACAAATGCTAACCAAAGGGCTAGATTTTAGAAATGTGAGGCTTGTAGGTATTATGAATGCTGATAATATGTTGAATTTTCCAGATTTTAGAGCGCACGAGCGTAGTTTTCAGTTAATGTTACAGGTATCGGGTAGAGCAGGGAGAACGGATGAAAGAGGTAAGGTTTTAATTCAAACCTATAATCCGCATCATAATATTTTACAGCAGGTTTCTACCAATAGTTATATTGAAATGTTTAATGAGCAAATGGACGACAGATATAATTATAAATATCCGCCAGTTTATAAGCAAATTAAAATTACTTTAAAGCATAAAGATTATAATAGGGTAGATGTAGCATCAATTTGGTTAGCTAAATCTTTAAGGCAAATTTTTGCTGATAATGTTTTAGGGCCAGAATCGCCACCAATTGCCAGAATTAGAAACCAGTTTCACAAAAATATTTTAGTTAAAATACCTAAGCAACAAAGTTTATTAAAAACAAAAGAAGCCATTATTAAGATAAATAACAGCTTCTTTAGTATTAAAGATTTTCGGTCGGTTAAAGTAATTTTAAATGTCGATAACTTTTAATTTAGTATTGTTTGTTAACTAAGCTTTTAAATATTATTTAAAGCGTCAACAAGTTGTGTCTTCTTATTTCTACTTAAAGGAATCTCGTAAGCACCAACTTCAACATTTTTACTGTTAAACCTATCTATTTTATCAAGATTAACAATATAAGATTTGTGAATTCTTAAAAATTTATTTTCCGGTAATTCTTTTTCAAAAGATTTCATAGTAGATAATACTACTAAGCTAGTTTCTTCTGTAACTAGTTTTACGTAATCACCAAGAGCTTCAATCCATTTAATGTCCTTAATATAAACTTTACGCTTTTTAAGGTTACTTTTTACAAAAATGTGCTCACCATCTTCTTCATTAAAATCTAAAGTCAACTTATGTTGCTCTAAGGCTTTATCTACAGATGTGTTAAAGCGTTCTCTGGTAATTGGTTTGTGTAAGTAATCGGTTGCATCGTAATTAAAAGCTTTAAAAGCATATTCGGTTTTACCGGTTACAAAAATAATTTGGGGTTTGTTGTTTAATACGTCTAAAAGTTCAAATCCATTTAACACTGGCATTTCAATGTCAAGGAAAATTAAATCTACTTGATGCGTATTTAAACCATTTTTAGTTTCTAAAGCACTACTGTACTCTGCAATTAAGTTAAGAGATGGGTGATTCTCGACTAACTTAACTATAGAGAGACGTTGTATTGCTGAATCGTCTACTACTACACAGTTTAAAGTCATAACATTTTATATTATTTCGGTTAAGATATCGACAATAGTACAAAAAATTCGGTTAAAAACCAAAAAACATCGTTAAAACGCTCATTTTAACATAATTTTAACATTTCAAAAACAATAAATCTTAACAATTTTAAAACCATGTTTTTTGTCAAAAAAATAGGAAGAATATAGTTGTGTAATATAAGGAAATTATTTATTTTTGCACCCAATTTTTAACAATAAAAACGATTTTTATGAATCATTACGAAACTGTTTTCATCTTAAATCCCGTTTTATCTGAAGATCAGATAAAGGAAACAGTAAAGAAATACGAAGATTTTCTTGTTTCTAACGGAGCTAAGATGGTATCAAAAGAAGATTGGGGGCTAAAAAAGTTAGCTTATCCAATACAAAACAAAAAAAGTGGATTTTACCACTTATTTGAGTACCAAGTTGCTGGAGAAGTAATTAACCCTTTAGAAGTAGAGTTTAAGCGTGACGAGCGTTTTATGCGTTACTTAACTGTAGCATTAGATAAACACGCTGTGTCTTGGGCAGAGAGAAGAAGAGATAAACTTAAAGTAAAAGCTTAATTATGTCATCAATAGAACAACAATCTAAAGGAAAAAAAGACGGAGAAATTAGATATTTAACTCCTCTTAATATCGATACAAACAAGACTAAGAAATATTGTATGTTTCAAAAGTCTGGAATCAAGTATGTTGATTATAAAGATCCAGATTTTTTAATGCGATTTATAAACGAGCAAGGTAAAATTTTACCAAGACGTTTAACAGGAACATCTTTAAAGTATCAAAGAAAGGTAGCCGTGGCTGTAAAAAGAGCACGTCACTTAGCATTGATGCCTTACGTAGCTGATTTATTAAAATAAAATACCAATAACAATGGAACTTATATTAAAACAAGACGTTGAGAATTTAGGATTTAAAGACGATATTGTAACAGTTAAGAACGGTTATGGTAGAAATTTTTTAATTCCTCAAAAGCAAGCTATTTTAGCTACAGTTTCTGCTAAAAAAGTATTGGCAGAAAACTTAAAGCAAAGAGCTTTTAAAGAAAAGAAAATAGTTGATGATGCTAATAAAATTGCTGAAGCACTAAAAGCTTTAGAAATTAAAATACCAGCTAAAGTAGGTACAGGCGATAAATTATTTGGATCTGTAAATAACATCGATGTTGCTACTGCTTTAGAAAAAGAAGGACAATCAATTGATAAAAAGTTTATTACTGTAACTACGGTAAAAAGACTAGGTAAATATACTGCTGTAGTACGTTTACACAGAGAAGTATCTGTTGATTTAGATTTTGAAGTTATTGCACAAGCAAAATAATTTCAAATTATAAATATTGACTAAACCGTTTAGATACTTTCTAAACGGTTTTTTTATTGAAAACTAATTTTATAATTAATAGAATGAAGTACTCAAGACTTACAAAAGAACAATTTGAAGAGTTACACCAAGAGTTTATAAATTTTTTGGCTACGCAATCTGTTACTGCTGATGAGTGGGAAAACCTAAAAGTAAACAAGCCAGAACTTGCAGAAACAGAGCTAGATGTTTTTAGCGATTTAATTTGGGAAGGCGCTTTAAATAAAGCTGAATACTTAGAGCATTTTTCACCACAACATATGTACTTATTTCACTTGGATGTGGATAATATGCATGCTATTGTTGTTAATGTTAAGAATGATAAAGACATTACAACTCAAGAAGGTTATGATTGGTTACGTGAAAATTTAATGGATGAAAATGTTGAATTTTTACAAGCCGATAAGGAATATACTGAGGATAAAAACTTGGACAAATTTAAAATGATTGAACAAGGTGCCGTAATTACAAAGGGCGATTTATATAGGTATTTTGATAAGCTTATAAATTAAATTTGAATTTAAGAGATTACAAGCTTTTTTTATAAAAAAGCTCGTAATGACGTTTTCATTAATTATTTTTGTTCAAACAATGTTTTAATCGTTGTTTTGTCATTCCGTATTTGATGCGGAATCCACATGAAAAAGTGTTTAATAATTTTAAAGAGATACCTGCTTTTGTAGGTAGTAAATATGGCTCAAAAACCAAGTATTCCAAAAGGCACCAGAGATTTTAATCCAGAGCAAGTAGCAAAACGTAATTATATTTTTGATACCATTCGTGGGGCTTTTGAAACTTATGGATTTCAGCCTATTGAAACTCCAAGCTTTGAAAACTCTGATACTTTAATGGGGAAATATGGTGAAGAAGGGGATCGGTTGATTTTTAAAATTTTAAATTCTGGAGATTATTTAGCAAAAGCTAATGAGAAAGCTTATTCTGAAAAAGACTCAAATAAACTAACATCATCAATTTCTGAAAAAGCACTCCGTTACGACTTAACTGTGCCTTTCGCACGTTATGTTGTACAACACCAAAACGAGATTGAATTTCCGTTTAAGCGTTACCAAATTCAACCCGTTTGGCGTGCAGATAGACCGCAAAAAGGTCGTTTTAGAGAGTTTTTTCAATGTGATGCCGATGTAGTTGGAAGTAAAAGCCTTTGGCAAGAAGTGGAGTTTATTCAGCTTTATGATGCTGTTTTTTCAGCACTTAAATTAGAAGGTATTACAATTAAGATTAACAATAGAAAAATACTTTCTGGAATTGCCGAGGTTATTGGTGCTAGTGATAAGTTAATTGATTTCACGGTCGCTCTTGATAAATTAGATAAAATAGGAGAAGAGAAGGTAAAAGAAGAGATGTTAGGCAAAGGTATTTCTGAGGAGGGCATTTCTAAATTGCAACCACTGTTTACGCTTTCTGGTTCTTTTGAATCTCAAATACATAGTTTAGAAAGTATTCTTAATGCTTCTGAAGAAGGTAAAAAAGGGATTGAAGAATTAGCATTCATTAATAAGGCGATAAAAGCACTTGGTTTGCAAACAGCGGCTTTACAGCTTGATGTAACTTTAGCACGCGGACTAAACTATTATACAGGTGCTATTTTTGAAGTTTCAGCTCCCGAAAAAGTGAAAATGGGTTCTATTGGTGGTGGCGGTCGTTATGACGATTTAACTGGCATTTTTGGGATGAAGAATGTTAGTGGAGTTGGTATAAGTTTTGGTTTAGATAGAATTTATTTGGTTATAGAGGAGCTAGGTTTATTCCCAGAAACGGTAACCAAAAATATAAAAGTTTTATTTATCAACTTTGGAGATGATGAGGCTTTATTTAGTTTAAAAGCTATTAAGCAATTGCGTTTACAAGGTATTAATGCCGAATTGTATCCTGATGCTGCTAAAATGAAAAAACAAATGAATCATGCTAATAAGCGTGAGATTCCGTTTGTGGTTTTGGTAGGTGATGAAGAAATGAAGTCAAATACTTTTACTTTAAAGAACATGGATTCTGGCGAGCAATTTAAATTATCGCTTCAAGAATTAATTAATCATATAAAATAAAAAAGAGTCCTAAATATTATAGGACTCTTTAATAAAGTACAATCTAGTAAATGGTTGATTTGGTTTTTTTATTCCAGACTATACTTATCGACTAACTCAATTTATTAATACTTTTTTGGAAAGCTTTCCATATTCTGTTTCTATCTTCAAAATATAAGCTCCAGTTTTCATTTGTGAAGCTTTATATTTTAAATAATCGTCGTTTGATTTTATTTTAAATTTGAATAGAGATTGCCCTAGAATGTTAATCATTTCAACAGATTCTATAAGTTGAGAGTTTGGGTTGTGTATTACAACATTCATCTCATCATTAGAAAAATAAACTTCAATTGGGTTTTTGTTTGCCTCATCTGTACTTAATGATTCTGATGCTTTAGAGAACGTTAATTCAAAACGGTTTAAGTATTCGCCAGCTGCTAAATGAACATCGTATTTGTTTTCTTTTAAATCATGATATAAATTCAATTCTTTATCGTGTAGATAAATAGCTTTATCACTGTCTATATTTTCTAACTCATCAATTTTTATAGTAGCTAAACCTTCCTGATTAATTTTTACTCCTAAAGGAAGTATTTGGTTATCATCAAAATTATTAACCGCTTGAATAACAAAGTTTTTATCATTAAATATCCAAAATAAGTCTTCAACGTTATTTTCAATTAAAGGAGCATCATAACCTTTATCAATGTCATTTGTTGCATAAGGATCAATACCAACTAATAATTGACGATGATAGCCTTTGGGCGAATCTAGCATCAATCTAATTTTCTGTCTATCATCTGTATCCGTTTTGGCTGTGTTTGATTTTCCTTTTTTACCTCTTAAAAATAATGAAGGGTCTGAAGCTTCTGTTTTAAAAGCCCGTTGACTGTTTTTAAAAGTAACTGTTCCACCAGCATCAGCTGTTACAAAGAATCCTTGACTAACAGGGATATATTGTTGCGGAACTTTTGTTCCTATTTGGCCAGATGCATTAATTCTTGCGTCTGTTGAAACAGCTTTAATCCCACCTATTAAAGTATAAGTTGCATAACCACCCTGATACTCTCTTAAAACATGAGTATTGCCAGCAAAGTGATCCCAGAAGTAAAGTGTACCATCAATGATATTTGTTGTTGCTCTACCAGCTCCATCGTTAATATTATCGAGGATAAACTCATTACCATCAATTGCAGATGCATAGGGGTTGCCTACTAAATAATCATTTCCTGCTGATAATGTTAACGTTATATCTCCATTGTGTGGTTTTCCATTGAACACATAATTTTGTTCTTCGGTAAACGATGTCGCGCTATTATCAACGCCTTTCATGGTGTAACCTTCTCCAGCGAATAACGTTCCAGTGTTCTTAACATGTTGCCACGATGCATAATCATCAGTTAATTTATTGGCATACTTCCAAATCCAAGCACCAGCTATTCCAATTGACGTAGTTCCAGGAACCCCTGGAGTACCATTGTGCCCAGATACAAATGTAATTGGTAGTGGAGTGTTTGCTATTGTACCATCACTTAATACATCAGGAAGGGTATAACTATTATTATTACTTGTTGTATTGCTAACGCCTACTGGCGAAGACCAATAATTATAAGTATACAAATCTTTAGTACCTTGTTGATCTCGCTCTAACGTTCCTGAACTTGTAAGATCTAACGAGCTTTCTACTTTTTGTATTAGCTGAGATTCACCTTGCAAATCGATAGCTCCATCTAATTTTAAATACCATGAATTAAACAGCCCTGAATCTCCATTTACTTCTAACTTACTTCCATTGTCTAGGATTAGTCCAATCATGGAATGATTTGAGTTAGTTTCCATATTACCTTGAATATGTACAATGGCTGCTTCAGTATGAGTGCCAGTAACATTCCAAATGTCACCTTGAATCCAATTGTTCGTATCAGTCCAATCTCCAGAACAGGAAACTGTAGTAACAAAAGGTAGTGGAGCTGTTTGTACATCGATTACTTTGGTATTAAATATTTTACATCCAGAGCCAATATCAATGCTATTAGTAGATAAATCGTCTATAATATCATCTTTATAAATATCCATTTTGTAATAGCGCTCTAAACTTATCCAATTTAAGGGAGTTGATGTCTCTGTGAGAGAATCATAATCATTAATATCTTTTGGAATAATATCACCTCTAATAACTCCTGCATTATTTGTTATTTCTTGATGCACCATTTTTTGAAGCTCATTTTCTGATAGCCCTTTATTGAATAAACGTACTTCATCTATAAAGCCTTTAAAATAATTTTGGTATGTATTTGGGGATTTACCTATAGTGAATGGAGTGGATGAAGTACTTAAATTTCCAGATTTTGATGTACTTGCTACTTCTTCGCCATTTACGTAAAGTTTTAATAAACCACTAGTACTATTATATGTTGAAGCCACATGCACCCATTGGTTTGTTGGTAATGAATTACTACTATTTAGATTTGTGCCACTGGCTTCTATAAATAGTCTATTATCTGCATGAAGTCTAAGATAGAAATTACTTTCTCCTACTATAACTCTAGAGCCATTTGCAGTTGGGTCGGTTTTTACCCAAGCCATTAATGAAATTTCTGACCATGCACTTATAATAGATGGTTCTTCAGCATAATCATTTCTACCATCAAAAAATAACTGTAATTTTCGGTTTAAATCTCTTGGTGATCCAAAAGTTGTATCATCAGTATCAAATAAATCAACAATACCATCACTTTCAGCGTCGCTAGTGTCATCTATGAGGCCATCATTATCAGAATCTAAATTGGCATATAGTGTATGTGAAATATCAAAAGTAGAACCATCAGAAGTAATATCTATGTAATCTGGAGTCCCATCATTATCTGTATCTGCAACATAGTATTCCCAACCGGCTCCAGTAGAACCTTGATTGCTATTGCCGTAAGCAGTTGCCATTGTGCCTCCATTAAAGAAATCGTATATATCTAAAATACCATCTGAAAAGTGTTCTAATACATTATCAGAATCGATATCAGTTTCTCTTACGTTATCTGTATCGGTGCCATCGCCAACACCGTCTCCTGTAATATCTCCGTCCCCATTTTGGTAATTAACATCGCCTGAGTTGGTAGCTCCAGATTCGTCTACATCAAAAATAGTGTCATTATCAGAATCTAAATCTAAATAGTTTGGTGTCCCATCATTATCAGAGTTTAAAATGATATGACCTTCACTTAAATCGTGCATTCCATTAGTATTAGTGTCTACCCAACTTGCACAGGCTGTTAAAGTTGCATTTCCATCACTATAATTACCTAATCCAGCTTCAACTACATCTGGAATACCATCATTATCTGAATCTAAATCGTAAAGATCTGCAATGCCATCATTATCTGTATCACATAATGTTTGTGAAATAACAATATCATCTAATGCTAAATCATTCCCTCCTCCACCAGGAGCATTATTTATGAAGCGAACTGTAAAAGCATTTACGTTTCCTAGGTTTACACTGGTTGTAAATTGCTGCCATTCGCCTTGAACACAACTGTTATCTGTTATGCCTCCTGAACATCTACCAAACTCACCCGTATTATAGGTTGCAAGGGTATTGTTTGATAAATCCAAAAATTCAACAGTAATATCTGGTAAAATTGAACCTGTAAAATTAGATTGAGTCATAATATTTAATGCCCAAAAACTATAAGTTATTGGCAAATTAGATAATACACCAGTTATAGTTGTTTCATAAAATACTCCTGGAGTAAAACTTGCATTAAATACAGCCATTCTCCCATTTATATCACCAGTTGTGTGATCCTCTCCATTGTACCAAGCTAAGTCACCATGAATATTTTCTGGGTCGCTAGCTATAGTTCCTGTTATTTTTGATACAACTGTATATTCTCCATCATCAAGTATCCAGGTTGATTGACTTGGGCATTCCGTAGTATTAGTGCCAGCAATACCATCTTCATAGCAGTAAGTGGTTGTTGCTGCATAGTTATTAGTATTAATAGTAGCTCTTCCAGTTCCAGTTCCGAAAGTTTCATTAAGAAATTTGTAGTTTACTACATGTCCATTTGAACTACTACAATTGTTCTCTTCATCTGTGTCAAGAATTCCATCATTATCATCATCAATATCAATATTATCCAAAACGCCGTCATTGTCACTGTCAAAAAATGTTTGAACTCCAGTGCCTTGAATGGCAAAATCGTATGGGTTTTCATCAGTGTCATTATTAACAATAGACAGTGTTGCTGTTTTTAAACCAATAGAACTTGGATTAAATGTAATTGATATTGTGGTATTATTTCCAGGGCTTATTAGAGAACTTGGTGCTGTTGAAACACTAAAATCACCTGCATTTGCTCCAGTTATTGAGATTGCTCCTATAGATAAATTTGAGCTTCCAATGTTTTGAATTGTATATGTTTTTATAGTAGACCCCGAGTTATAATCGATATACCCAAAGTCGGTTTTGTCAGTTAAAGAAGGGGTTGTGTTTCCATCTAATATAGTTACTATTGTATTTCCAAGAATATTAATCTCTGGTTGTGGCAGATAACCAGTTATTGATATATTGTCAATATATACATCATCACCATCACTACTTGCGTCACATTGCACTCTAAATTGTGAATTACTAGAAAAAGTAAAAGCTCCTGAGTTTATAGTAGCAGTAGTTGTATATGATGTTCCATTATTGAAATCAGTACCACTTACATATGTAGATATAGTAGACCAATTACTCCCTCCATCTGAAGAGTATCTCACCCAAAAATCTTCATTGTTTTCCATACTGTCAGTTTCGTAGTCAAAAGATATTTCTATAGAACCGTATGAGGTTATATCAATATCATTAGTAGTCATTGATGAAGATGTACCAGAGTTATCTTGTATGTTTATCGAGTAAGTACCATTAGGTGTTCCGCTGTTAGTTCGATCACAATCAGAACCTCCATCATTCCAAATTCCCCATCCGGTTTCAAAGTTTTCTGAATCTATTACAGTTTGCGACTGCGAAAAATAAGATATACATATACTGAATAACAATATCGCATACCATTGTTGGTTGGTGTAATTTCTCATAAGTTGGTTAATTTAGTTTGGGGCTAAATCTTTAACTATCAATAGCTTGTTAAAACAAATGTAAGAAATTATTTTTAAAAACATCGATAAAAAGCAAAAAAAGTCGTTTAAATGACTTTTTTAAATAAAAAAAGAGTCCCGAAAGTTAATTCAGGACTCAAACAAAGCATAGTTAAGTAAAAACTAGATTTGGGGTCTACACTTCAACTATTTTATTAATATTTTTTTAGAAAGTATAGCATTGTCTGTTTTCATTTTTACAATATAAACTCCGGCTGCAATACTTTTTGTTTTATGCGTTATATGGTTTTCGTGAGATTTAGTACTAAACTCATAAATAGATTGTCCTAGTAAGTTGTATACGCTCACAGTTTCTACAAATTTTAAATCTGGATTATGTATAATGAAGCTTTCTTTTTCGTTTGAAAAATACACTTCTAAATTTGTATCTTCTATATCATCAGTTCCTAAAGAATTTTTTGATGCGTCAGAGAATGTAATTACAAAACGATCAGAATATTCGCCAGTTGTTGATAAATAAACTTCGTAATTACTCTGTTTTAAATCATGATAAATATCTAACTCCTTATCGTGTAGATAAATATTTGTATTTGAGCCTATATTTTCTAAGGCATCAATTTTTATGGTTGCAAATCCTTCTTTATTAATTTTAACACCTAAAGGAAGTATTTGGTCTTCACCAAAATTATTTACTGCTTGAATGATAAGTTTTAAATTATCATTAAACTGCCAATACATATCTTCTTTATTTGTTTCTGCAAGGGGAGCATCGTAACCTATATCAAAATTGTTTGAAGCTTTAGTATCTGCTCCAACAAGTAGCTGACGATGATATCCATCTGGAGAATCAAACATTAATCTAATCTTTTGTCTTGAATCTACTTTCTTTTTCGCAGTGCTTGCAGTAGAAGATTTTCCTTTTACGTTAGATTTCAAGAATTGAGATGAGCTTACATTTTCTTTTTGGAATACTCGATGACTATTTTTGAAGGTAATTGTACCCCCATTAATAGGTAAAACAATGCCTGGATCATTAGGATCTGGACTACTACCATCATTATTTAAATCGGTATCTAATATGGCAGACACAAAAAATCCTTGCCCAACAGGAATATATTGTTGAGGTGTTAAGGTTCCTGTTTGTCCAGAAGCATTAATCAATGCATCATTAGAAATGGCTACTGCACCTCCCATTAATGTATAAGTGGCATAACCTCCTTCATATTCAGCTAAAGCATGCGTATTATTTGAAAAATGATCCCAGAAATAGAGTGTTCCGTTAATAACATTTTCTGTTGTATTTGGATGATTACCACCATTATTTACACTAATATGATCTCTAAGAAATGCATCAGCATCTATAGCAGAAGGGTAAGGGTTACCTACTAAATATTCATTGTCGTCACTTAATGTTAAAGATATATCTCCATTATTTGGTTGACCAGATAATATGTAATTTTGATCTGGGGTAACTGTACCTGGACCTTTCATTGTGAATCCTTCACCAGCCGAAATAGAACCACTGCTTCTTACGTGTTCCCATTGCGAGTATTGATTGGCAGCGTTATTTGCATATTTCCAAATCCAATAGTCAGCATTAGCAGGAGATGTATTTCCATTATAACCAGATGTTAAAAAGCTAACATTGGTAAATACGTCATTGGTTGTATAATCTGCATTACTAGTAGTTGACACAGGAGAAGACCAATAATTATATATATAAGTATTTGAATTACCTTGTTGGTCTCTTTCTAAAGTACCAGTACTTGTTGTATCAAAATCACTATCAGTAGTTTGAATTAATTGAGACTCGCCTTCTAAATCAAGAGTTCCATCAATTTTTAAATAATGGGTTACGGTTAAACCAATACCATCATTTGATGCGGTATTTCCATTAACTTGTAAATCGCCGCTATTTATTATTAGGGCTTGTATTGAGCAATCTCTTGTTCTAACACCAGTTGGTGTTGCTCCTAAATAGACATCGTTGTTAATTTCAACAATGTTCCAGTCAATAGGTATTGAGCCATCAATAACAGAAAAGGCATTAGGTAGTGTTTGTACTGTATTATTTAACCAAGTTGCATCAGCATCCCAAGAACCCGCTGCTTGAGATTCGTAAGGTAGAGGAGCAGTTTGCCAGTCAACAGTATCTAAATTTCTTAAAGCACCTTGATGATTATTTCCAGACATATCGTTTGTGTTTGTATACGTATATACAGACATAGGGTAATAACCTGCTAAATCACCCAAGCCTATAGGAGCAATTTCATTATTTGTAATTGTGGTTGGAATTATATCACCTTCAATTAATGTTGGTGTTGGTACTATTGCAGCATCTATAATTTCTTGGTTCATTATATAACGCAACTGATCTACAGAAAGCGCAATATCCCATACTCTTACTTCATCAATGTTTCCTATAAAATAATCAGTTGTATCTGGATCATAACCATCAGCTGCAGCAATTAAGAATTTTCGTGATGTAGGTACTGGAGCTGCTAATGATGTTGCAATTGTAGTAGTGTCTGGTACGCCATCAATGTATAAGGTTGCTGTACCATTATCATAAATTACAGCAACTTGATGCCATTCATTTTCAGGTATAGCAACTGAAGATGTAATTTCTGGAAGACCACCATTAAGATTGAATTCCAATTCTCCTGAGCCATTAATTCTAAAATCGTAGCCTTCAGTATTGGCTGCATCTCTTTTTGAAACTATTGAAGCATTTATCGTTCCTGTATCACGTTTAATCCATGCAGAAATAGTAAATGTACTAGTGTTTAAATCTAAGTGATCTTCAACATCTATATAGTCACCTCGCATAGTCATAGGGTTATATCCTTCAAAATGAACAGAGCGTTCTCTAATAACTTGTTCAGCATAACCAAAAGTCACATATTTAGTAGCGTTAAAATTGTAATCAGTTAATAGATTACCAGAACCATCTGAATACATAACTCTATAGTCTGACGTTGGGTCGAAAGTTGGTGTATCAGAAATAAACATTAAGTAACTTCCTGGAGGGGTAATATATCTAATTGCACTTTGAGGTATTTTTACTTTTACAGACGGTATATCTCCTCCGTTCTCTACAACTTTCCAAGTACGATTTATTGCTTGAAAAGAAACTGGAGTAGTTAACGAGACATCTCCAATTCCAATACTCATATCAACACTAACTGTAAAAGTAGTGGTTGCAGCTGAGCCTGTATCAATGGAAGCACCATTATTTCCCCATACTAAAAACTCTTTATCGTTTGCAAATGTGCTCGGATTTAAATTATTTGTATTATAAATATCTGATAAACCTATGGTTAATATACCCTCAGTAGGTCCAGTTCCATCAGCAGCATTATTAATGCTACTAGATTGTTTTTGATTTAATTCTGATTTATCATCACGACCAATACCTGCTATATCATGGTTGTATCCTGCATTAGCAGACTCATCCCAAATTACAGTTCCATCACTATCTACATAATCTTGAGTTGTAGCTTCAAAGTTTGTTCCCGCTGTAGCATCTGGAGCTAAAGTGATACCATATTTAATGGCCAAGTACGATTGAATTCTATTTCGTGCATCAGTAGCATCTACATCACTTTTACGAGACGAATAAGTAATAACTTCTGCTATTCTAGCATCTGTAGTTGCTTCCCAACCTTCACTACGTCCAATCCAATACCTTGAATTGTTAACATTTGCAAAGTCAGGTACATCATTTTGTACAGTTTCAATGTCAGTTGCATTATAATACAATTCTTGTTGGGTAGCACCACTATTATTTCTAACATTAATAATACCTGCATTGCTATAAGTGTTTCCAGTGCCGGTTTCTGCAACACCATAACCTAAACCTCCACTAGTGGTACCATGCGCATATGATATAATTTCACCAGAAAAACGAACAGAATAAGCACCTAAGCCAATACCTGTTGCATCAGTTTCATTTGTAGCTAAATCTTCATCCCCACAAAAAACATCCATACTTCCAAATGAATTATTTACAGTTACATTTGGTAGTAATACGACAAATACATCTTGAGAATAGTATCCGCCAGTACCTTGTAAAAATTCTGTTGTGGTATCATCAAAAGAAAAATCTCCATCTAAACTAAATGCTGATGAATCGTTATTGAAGTCTACAATTGGGTTAAAGTTAATGTTATAAGCAGGATCATCTCGATAAGTAGGTTCTACACCAACTACAGGAGCTGTTGCATCATAGCCATTACTAGTTTGATCTTGCCATGTAGTAACAAGCTGACCTGATGTATAACTTAAACCAGCATTACCTTTTAGCCATAGCTCTAAATTTGTATCGACTCCACCAGGAGCTTGAACAAGAACGCCAGTACCTCGAATATTAAAAGTGTATGGGTTTTCTCCTCCAGTTGGGTCGTTATTAGCTATAGTTACCGTTGCGTTTTTTGTTCCTACTGTTGTAGGGTCAAAAGTTATTATAAAAGTAGTATTGCTACTTGCAGTAATAGGAGTAGATGGGGCAGTGGTTACTGTAAAGTCTGCAGCATCAGTACCTCCAATACTTACTAAAGGTCCTCCGGTTAAATTTAAGCTATTAACTGTACCTAAGTTGTTAATGGTAAATGTATTGGCATTTGTACTCCCTGTTATGTTAACATTCCCAAAATCAGTATCATTTGTAACTGATGGAATATTAGTTAATGGAGCATCATGCGGTATACTATTACTATTTCCTGTAATATCTATTTCTTGAGTTGTAGTTGTACCTGTACCTTGTATATTAAAAGCATAAGGTGCTTCATCTGAATCATCATTAGCAATAGATACTTGTGCAGTTCGTAAACCTGTTACTGTTGGATTAAAAGTTATTGTAAACGTAGTACTTCCAGAAGCTGCTACAGGTGTTGTTGGTATTGCTGGACCTAATGATAATGTAAAATCTCCAGTGTCACCAGTAATTACAACATATGGGCTCCCGCCAGTTAAGTTAAGTGGTGCGGAACCTGTATTTTGAATAGTGAAAACATTTACGTTAGAACCTACAGTTATATCGTGACTTCCAAAGTCGGTATCGTTAGTTACAGATGGTGTATTTGTTAGTGGAGCATCATGTACAATATTGTTTCCTGCACCTTGAATGTTTATTTCTGGCGAAGCAGGTAAGTTGCCTTCAATTAAAATTTCATCAAGGTGTACACGCTCAGCATTAGAGTTTGCATCTGCTCTAAATCTAAACCTAGAAGTAGTTGTGAATGTATATGTAACACCATCGGTTATACTTACAGTTTGATTTGTATATGTTATAGCGTCTGTAAAATTCACTCCTTCAATATAGTGTAAAATTGGAGTGGCATGCCATGTACTACCACCATCTCCAGAGAATTCTAAAAAAAAGTCGTAGCCCGAGTATGCTTCTGAAACAAAATCGAAGGTAATGTCTACAGAAGTATAGGGTGTTAAGTCTATATTGTTAGTGTCTGAGAATGAGGAGCCACTATTGTCTCTTATTCTTAAGGTATTATTGCCTGATAGAAAAGATCCTGTGTTAATGGCACAATCTCCACCTCCGTCATTCCATTGCGTTGCTGGTGGACCAGTAAAAAGAACAGGAAAAGTTGTGCCAGATTCAAAATCTTCAGAATTAATCGTGACTTGAGAGAAGCCATTAGTTGAGAGTAGTATACCTAATATAAGTATACTAGACCTTAATAAAAAAGTAATTTTTTTCATAAGAGGTTAAATTTTAGCTTGGGACTAATTATTTTAAAGCCCAAACATACACTATAACTCCATGAAATGCAAAATTAATCGATGAAATGCACAACAAAATATTTAAAATATTGATTATCAGTGTTTTAAATATTTTGTTATTATAATATTTTTATTATTTTTTTTATAGATGATATGTTATTGATAGGCATAGACATAAAAAAGGGTTGATTTTAACGAATCAACCCTTTTACAGTTATATTGAATATGTGTTTGATTAATACTTTATTAGTCTTTTAACTACACTTCTTCCAGTTTCTTTATTAATAACTTTTAATAAGTATGGCGCTTGTTCTAGCCTGTTTAAGTTCGTAACATTTATTGTTCCGTTAATACTTGAGTATTGTTTACTAAAAACAAGTCTTCCATTTAAATCAAATATTTTGATATTAAACTCATCGTTATTATAACTAAGTGGTAGCTTAATATTAAGAGTGCTACTAAAAGGATTCGGTGTTATAAGTAGGTTATTAAGATTAAAATCATCTTCAATATCTAAAGCACCATCTGGTGTTGCAGCATTACAATCATCATCAATACCATTACCTGGTATTTCAGTAACTCCTGGATTGATATTGAAATTAGTATCATCACAATCCGTTATAGGCAATACAGTAGTTGTATATCCAACCCCTGGTGATGCACATTGGGTTATTGTTGACTCTGCATAATTGTCACCATCAGCATCTAAGTACCATACAGGCATAGCCGTTACTGTTAAGTTCAGTACATCATCAGCAGTACATCCATCATTAGTTATTGTTAGAGCCGATTGATTAGTTGTATAACTTAATCCGTTAGCCGCCCATACGTAGGTTTCCCCAGAACAGATGGTTGCATTAGTGACATCATCAGCAGGCTTAGGTGTTACTGTTAAGTTCAGTACATCATCAGCAGTACATCCATCATTAGTTATTGTTAGAGCCGATTGATTAGTTGTATAACTTAATCCGTTAGCCGCCCATACATAGGTTTCTCCAGAACAGATGGTTGCATTAGTGACATCATCAGCAGGCTTAGGTGTTACTGTTAAGTTCAGTACATCATCAGCAGTACATCCATCATTAGTTATTGTTAGAGCCGATTGATTAG